>NZ_JAILYH010000018.1 GCF_019793435.1 Rhizobium redzepovicii
CACAATAAGCATCCAAACAAAAAGCCTCCGATGAAACCGGAGGCTGTTGTAACCCCATCGCAGATGGGGGTCCCGTTTGGACGCCGATCACCCCAAATGCGGGGTCCTTATTCCATGCCTAATCACATGTTGCCCCGGCTCAAGCCACGGACATTTTACGATTTGGTCATACAGGTCGCGATCGTGCGGCCTGGTCCGATCCAGGGCGATATGGTGCATCCCTATCTCCGTCGCCGGGAGGGCAAGGAGGCGGTCGTCTATCCGACGCCGGAACTGGAGGCCGTTCTCGGCAAGACCCTCGGCGTGCCACTCTTCCAGGAGTCAGCGATGAAGGTCGCGATGGTCTGTGCGGGCTTCACCGGCGGCGAGGCCGACCAGCTTCGAAAATCGATGGCGACCTTCAAGTTCACGGGCGGCGTTTCGCGCTTCAAGGACAAGCTCGTGTCCGGCATGATCAAGAACGGGTACACGGCCGAGTTTGCCGAGAAGACCTTCAGCCAGCTCGAAGGATTCGGCAGCTATGGCTTCCCGGAATCCCATGCGGCGTCGTTCGCCTTGATCGCCTATGCCTCCAACTATGTGAAATGCCACCACCCGGACGTCTTCTGCGCGGCGCTGCTGAATTCGCAGCCGATGGGATTTTACGCGCCGGCCCAAATCGTCGGCTGCGCCAGGAACCACGACGTCGAGATTCGGCCCGTCTGCGTCAACAATTCCCGGTGGGACTGCACGCTCGAGCGTATCGGCGATACCGATCACCACGCCGTCCGCCTCGGGATGCGTATGGTGCGCGGCCTCGCCGCTGCCGACACCGCTCGTATCGTGGCTGCCCGTATGGACCAACCGTTCGAAAGCGTTGACGATATGTGGCGACGGTCCGGAGTCCCAGCGGCTTCTCTGGTCGAGCTCGCCGAGGCCGACGCCTTCCTGCCGTCGCTGGGACTTCAGCGCCGAGACGCCTTGTGGGCGATCAAGGCCCTGCGTGACGAACCCCTTCCGCTCTTCGCAGCCGCTTCCGAACGCGAGGCGAGGGCGGTCGCCGAACAGCAGGAACCCGAGGTCGCCCTCCGTCAGATGACGGAAGGGCACAACGTTGTCCAGGATTACAGTCATATCGGGCTGACGCTGCGCGAACACCCTGTCACCTTCCTTCGGACGGCCTTTACGGAGCGCCGGATCGTCACCTGCGCGGAAGCCATGAACGCGCGGGATGGTCGCTGGTTGATGACCGCTGGCCTAATCCTCGTCCGGCAGAGACCCGGTAGCGCCAAGGGCGTCATCTTCATGACGATCGAGGATGAGACCGGGCCGGCCAACGTCGTCGTCTGGCCCAAGCTTTTCGAGCAACGCCGTCGCGTCGTCCTCGGCGCATCGATGATCGCGATCAATGGGAGAATTCAGCGTGAAGGCGACGTCGTTCATCTCGTGGCCCAGCAAGCCTTCGACCTGTCTGGCGATCTCTCCGGGCTGGCCGACCGCGACGCAGAGTTCCGGCTGCCAACTGGACGCGGTGACGAGTTCGCGCACGGCCCGCCGGGAGCTCCGGATTCGCGCGACAGCGTGGCGGCCGCAAAGCCGAGGGACATCTTCGTTCCGGATCTTCATATTGATCAGCTCAAGGTGAAGAGCCGAAGCTTCCATTAAGACGCTGCGCGAGGCCTGCCCGTCAGTGAGATACTGCTTTTCCAAGCTCTCTTGAGTGGGAGGAGCCGCCCCCTAAGAACGGTAAGCGGCGCTGAGGTTCTGTCCGCGACGACCGACGCGATTTGAGATTGACTCATTCGATAAGAAGAAAAAAATGGGAACATGCCAGCAGCAATCATTCCGGCTTGGAGCATTTGGCATGCCCACCATTTTGTACAAAAACGATCATAATATTTCACCCGACGATGTCATGAAGGTTGCGGTCGAGCCAAGTCAACGAACCTTGTTTCCACCCGGAGAGGACGAAGAAGGTTCTCGGTCTTCACACCATGGTCTCTGGCATGTGCTTTGATAGGTTCGACGAGCGCGTCCATATGGGCAAGTCGATGGACCTGCTCAAAATGGCCCAGGACGTGGACGATGTGCTCGACAAGCTCGTCATCTACCACCTTTTACCGGAAGAGTTTGAAGAGGCCGAGGCCGATTGGGCGCATGAAGGTCAATTCTTCCCCAAGGATAATACCCGCGGTGACGACACGGACACCCGCGAAGACGCTCGCCCGGCCGCTGCCGAACCACCAGATCGTAGTGACGTCACGGGAGCCCTACGGTTCGACCATCGTGGCCACCTCAGGGGAGCCGGGGTCACAGCCAGCCTTGCTCTAAGCGAAGAAGGCTGCGCGTTCAATTTATCCATCCAAAAGGAAGTTAGCGCGTGCCATACACAGAGTTCCGCGACATCCGATCGTCCGGTCGCCAGGTGCCCTGTCGCCAATTCTGTCCGGCAAGCCTCACCAATCGAGGAGAAAGTTCATCGCGCCGGAACGGCTGCGGATTTCCGTCTCGCGATGACATCATCGATGTCTTTGATTTCTCGAGCGCCAGCCTTCCTAGCTTTGCATCAAATTATTCCTCGGCGTCGGAATAGTTCTTATATTGTAGCTTTTGAAGCGGGGCATCCAGCCTCAGGATGAGCCCGGTCGGGGCGTAATCAAGAGAAACCTCTCCGAAAGCAGACAGGCTGGAGCTGACGAGTCGTGTGCCGAACCCCTTCTTGCTGGGAGCTTCCACCGGCGGACCTCCACCCTCCTGCCAAGTGAAGTTCAGGCTCGGGGCGCCCACCTCGTTTCGCACGGACCATTCGATTTCGACCGTCCCTGTATCTGCCGAAAGAGCACCATACTTGCTGGCGTTGGTGACGAGCTCGTGCAGCACGAGGCAGAAGCAAAGGGCCGCCTGTGGACCCAATTCAACTGCAGGACCGCTCGCTTTGAAACGTCCTGACGTCTCAAGTCCGAGATTGATCGCGGTAGCCTCGACGATGGTCGCCATGCTCGTGCCCAGCCAGTTCTGCTGAAGTAAAATGTCGTGCGCTTTCGAGTAAGCACTGATGCGGGCCGAGATCGACTGCTCCGCATCTTCCATAGAAGTAGCGTTTCGGAAGGATTGGCTGGTGATAGCCTGAACGACGGCGAGCGTATTCTTCATGCGGTGCGAGAGTTCATGCATGAGAACACGCTGTCGCTCCTCATTCTCTCGCTGCTCGGTGCGATCTCTCAGAATCTTTACAAAGCCCTCGACTTCGCCGTCGTCCGACGTCAACGCCATCATCTGGCCAGAGGCCCAGAACAACGATCCGTCCTTGCGAACGTGCCAGCGCTCATCATTGCCATGGCCTTCCGCTAAAGCGGCGGTCATCTCCCGTTGGACAATCCCCGCCTGCAGGTCTTCCTGCGTGAAAATTACGGCGGCGGGTTTGCCGATAATCTCAGCCTCGTCCCATCCAAGGATCCGTCGCGCGCCCTCATTCCACGTGGTCACCAAGCCATCCAGATCTGTCGAGATGATCGCATACTCGATCGCGCTCTGCAGGATCGCTTCGAGAAAGCGCTCTCGCGAGCGGCTGGAACTGGAAAAGAATTTCATCATCATTGGGTGTGTCTGATCCTTGCACGGCCCACAAGGCTGAAAGGCCATCCTGATATATACCGGACGCCGTCGCGTTGGCAAAGGCTGCAGCCGAGAGCCCTGGAGGAGCGATCATAACCTTCTCGGAAACAAAGATACGCGAGCCACGTTATCAGCCGACGTCTTACAGTGAGCGTGGAAGCATGACAGGCCATCCAAGAGAAAAACTCCACGGGGATTTGCCTTCCGCATCTTCAAAAGCAGCTTTAGCCGATCGCAAGGAGTTGGCAGCGATCGCATTTGAACGCACCCGGATGCCGATGGTTGTCACTGACGCCCGTAAGCCCGACGTGCCGATCGTTCTTGCAAACAAGGCATTCCTTGAACTGACAGGTTACGAACCCCAAGAAGTGCTAGGCCGCAACTGTCGTTTCCTGCAGGGTCCCGCGACGTCTCCGATCGCCGTCGCCGAAATTCGTGCGGCTATCGCCGGCGAGCGCGAGTGTAGGGTCGAGATTCTCAATTATAAGAAGAGCGGTGAGCAGTTCTGGAACCGCTTGCATCTAAGTCCTATCCATGGGGATGACGGAAGGATCCTGTATTTCTTTGGATCTCAAATCGACATGACGGAATACCGGCGCATTGAGGCACTGGAGGCGTCCGAGCACCGCCTGCTGATGGAAGTCGACCACCGATCCAAGAACGTCATGGCGATCGTCGACAGCATCGTCCGCCTGAGCAATGCCGATGATCCCGCCCTTTATGCCGCTGCTATTCAACATCGCGTGCAGGCGCTAGCCCGTGCCCATACCTTGCTGGCTGCACGAAGCTGGACAAGCATTTCTCTTGAGGAACTCATTCGCCAACAGGTAGCGCCGTTCGCGGCCACTCGCACCTTCTTTAGCGGGCCGGATATAAGAATGCCTGCACCGGTCGTCCAGCCCCTTGCGCTCGTGCTCCATGAGCTCGCTGTCAATGCAGCTCATCACGGTGCGCTTGCCACCGCGCAAGGCAAGCTGTCAATCAGTTGGAAACCTGGACCGTCCGGGGCGGGCTTTAACATCCGATGGCAAGAGGTGGGCGTCGACGCTCCTCCTAAATCAGCCAAACGAGGTTTTGGCACTGTGATCGTCGGCGCCATGGTCGAAAAGCAGCTTAAAGGGCGTCTCGAGAAAACCTGGTCGGAGGAAGGACTGCTTATCGACATTGAGGTTCCATCTGGCGCTTCTACCTCCGTCTAAAGGCACCTTGGCGGCGCAAGGTGGAAACGGTCCGGTGATCGCCAAGGCGATTTGTCTGACCTTGAACAATTGGGGACCCCTACAATATCATTTTCATCAGGACCATTGGTGGCACGAAAGGAGGACGGCCGGAATCACACATGCTTGTCTTGGCCGGTTCCAGGGATGTCGAACTCGCCGTGGAACATATGCGCGGCCTGACCGTTGCACAGATCAGTTTGAAGGGCTGTGTGAAATGCCAAATGAGCGTGCCAACCATGATCATGAGCTTCGCGGCATTGTCGATCACAAACTGACCGCACTCATTCGGGAAATGGAAGATGCGGATTGGAGCGCCGAGGACGTCGCTTTTGCGATCAACGATGTCCTCAAAAGCAAGTGGCTTGATCGGATCACGGCGCTTCAAGACGCACGCGAAGCGGTTCCAAAGGGTTTTCTATCAGACGGGAACGAAGGCTAGCGGTCTGTTATCCCGGCGTGAAAAAGGAAACATTTTATGGCCGCGACATTCCAGGTCATCGCCATCAGCTCGCTCGACCCGGAGGGTAGCGACACCTGTAATGAGCCGATGCTCCTTTACCCCGATGCGCTAAAGACTGCGCGGCAATTCAAAGCTGATGGCAAAGCGTTTCGGGTGATTGCTAAGGGCGAGCAGTCGGAACAACAGTTGCAGTCGTTCCTGGCGCTCGGCGCGCTCGTATAGTCGGATGAGGAAGACGTTGTGGCCGGCTGATTTCGAAGCGGTCGACGCAGGAAACGCCGAAGGTATCGGCTGCTGAGAGGCATCGGACTCAGGACTGTTCACTGACCCTTTGTCTCAAGAGCGGGCGCATCAAGCCCGAGGGTATCGCAGACCTACGCGGGCTCGGCGAAGATCAGTCTTTGGTCGGCTTTGCAGGATCGCGTCCGCGCATCGGGACTCATCCTGGCGATGTCAAGATGCTGATCGTCAACCAGTAAACCCGGCACCGTGTGCTTACGTTGCGGGTTAAGTCGAGACCGGGACGGGGAGGATCGATTGGTGGACCGCACTGCTGAAGATAACGCGGCCCGCCGAGCACGCCGCGCTGAGCGCCGGCAGACGCAGCGCGACGCCAATGTCAATCGGGCCGCCAAAATGCGTCAGGTACGGCTAGCCGATCCGCAGGCCAACAAATCGACCGAGGATCGAACGGCTGGTCGTATCCACATCGGATGTTCGGGGTGGTACTATTGGCATTGGAAGGGAAAGTTCTATCCTGCGGATGTTCCGTCGAGTCAATATTTCTCGATCTATCAGAGCAGCTTCAAGACGGTCGAGCTGAACGCCCCGTTCTATTCGTGGCCGACAATCGGAGCCGTGAAGGCCTGGATCCGCCAGGCCGCGCCGGGTTTCGTCTACACCATCAAGGTCTGCGAGCTGATTACCCATATCAAGCGGTTCGAGCACGCGGAAAGTCTGATCCAGGATTTCGGCTATATCGCCGACCTTCTCGGCCCGCAGATGGGCTGCTTTCTCTTCCAGCTGCCGCCGAGCGTTCGCTACACTCCGCAAATGCTGCAATCTATTTTATCGCAGCTCGATTGCCGCCGCAGGAACGTTGTCGAGTTTCGCCACAAGAGCTGGTGGAATGAGGAGGTTTTCGAGGCTTTCAAAGCCGCCGGGGCGATTTTCTGCTCTTGCAGCGGGCCCCGGTTACCGGATGAGCTGGTGCGGACCGCCGATGACATCTATGTTCGGTTCCACGGAACCAAGCAATGGTATCGCCACGATTACAGCGACGCGGAATTGCTCGAGTGGGTCGAGCGCATTAGGCAAAGCCGGGCGAAGACGGTATGGGTCTACTTCAACAACGATCGCGACGGACATTCGATCAAGAATGCCAATCGGTTGTCGGAGCTAATGAACATGCCAGCCACGTAGGACAAGTGCGCGGGACAAGGCGGCGATCGGGCACAGAAATCGCTCGGCGATCCTTGCGGCCTCGCGAAGCCCCGACGATCAGGCCTCCGGCATTGTAACATCAAGAGACGTGATCGTTTGACATTCCAACAATTCTCTCCCGCCGGACCTTCCGGCGATCCCTTATGGTCCTTCTAGCCTGATCCCTAGCTCTGGACACATTTGCTCATGTGTCCGGCTAGACCGACTGCCTTCGAGCCACATCTCTCAGATCAGCGGCTTCAGCCGCTTGACCAGCCACTCCCGCAGAAATGCTGCGCATCTCGCACAATCGAGCGGCGTAGCCGATGCACTTGGTTTGGAAACAATTCGTAAAACGCGGAAACTTTCTGAGCATGATCGTGCCATGAACCGGTGAATTACTATCAGGACGTCCTTCGAAGATTCACCGCCGATTAAACGAAGCAAAGGCGCTAACTCGTGGCTGACATCAATATACCGTCTTCTCCGATCCGAACAAATGACAGCGCCTATCAAATCGAATGCAAATTCGCACTCGAGCCTTCACTTACCAGGCTTTTCGAAAAGGCACGCTCCGCCGGCTGGGACCCACAGCACATTGCACTCGCAGTCGCCACGCTCGGTTGGGAGCTGCTGCTCGATCCGCGCCATAGCATGCAGCGCGAAGGATTCGGCATTGAACATTAGATACCGCGCACGACGGCTTTAGAGAGGTCCTCGGTCCGTGCGGATTATGCATACGGTTCTCCTGCTTCCCGGCCGAATATATTGGTTATCTCGGAATAGTTCGCCCTGTCGCAGCACAGGATGCGCCTCAGAGACTCCTAACCGGATCAACAAGCTCTACGGCAACGGCAAGACCTTGGAACCGCCGACGCAATATCACCGGACCGCGGGCTTCATAGGCAAGTGACCCTTGCTGATTTTTGCCTTCCGGAACTCCCGACCTGTTATTCATCAACCCGCTTGCTTCGGCCCGTCCGTTAGCATGCCGGTGGGAGGAGCCCCGTTGGTATGCTGGACAAGCGGGACGCTCGCCGCTTTTCCAAGCCGTTGATCTCGCTCCCGCACCGCACGTCAGAGGCGGCACCAGCAGGAACGACCTGTCGACCGTTGTCCGGAGCGGCCCCACTCGTCTGTTTTTACACAATTTTACCCAGCCTTTACGCTGCTTAACATTAGACCCGCTACCTTTGGCGATGTAGTGGGGAACCCGTCATGAACATCGAACTGAACGACGGTATATCGCGTAAGTCCCTCCCACCGTGTCGCAGCGTGGAGCATCCACTCAGGACGCCGTTGCTTTGTCTGATCGCCGGCCTGGTCGCCTCCAGTTCGTCGTCGTCCACCTTTGCCGACGACAGCTCGACCTCCCACACGTCGCTGTTTACTGTCGGGTCCAGCATAGCTGACACAGGAACCGGATACTCGTTGTTTCGCGGACCCGAGCATAGCTCCAAAGACTATTGGATTGAATGCTCTTGTTCGAACGGCGCATTGGCGATCGGATCTTGTCCTTTCTTGAGATACAAATGCTATTGCGCAGATAAGCCCTCGATCTCCTGCAACCAATGATCCGCTCGCCCCGCAACCCAGCCACGCTCGATTCTGAGCGCTCCGAGCGCTGCGGCTCAACGGTGTCGGCCGGAAGTCCGTCGATCGTTTGGAGAAATGAACGACAACCGCGATGGGAGCGTCGCGATCATTGCAGTTCTTCCAGCCGTTCGAGGGAACGAGGAAACCCCTTCAGAGAGATCCGAAAGGTCAACTTTCCACCTGAAGCAAACGAAATGGCGCTGACGGTTAGCACCTGCGCAGCTTTCATGATGTCTATGGTTCCCTCGGACATGATGAGAAGAACGACGCAACCTTCGGGCAGGCACGTCGCAACATCTGCATGTTGTTCTGAGGGTTGCGTATCGAGTTCCAGGCGCACGCCTTCCGACAACCTCAGTCCGAGTGGCATCCTGATGAGGACTCTCGTACCCAGTTGTTCAGAAGGGTAGACCTGTATTGCGAACACAATCAAGCCGCTCTTTGGATCTGCATAAAACTGACCTGCGGCACATTGCTTTCCGACATCGCCGTTCGTGCATTCAACGCCCCAGTCATCATATTTCTCCTTTATCCCATCGGCACCGACGAGGAGATGTTCGATCGGCGCAGCAGTGCTCGGGGCCAACCATCCGGCGTGGTTGTATCCAGGCTCCGATTTCCATGAGGGCTCATCGGGTGTTTTTGGTTCGGCCGCTTCTGTCGCAGTCAAACCCGACAAGAACAACGCGAACACGCTCGCCAGTCTCAGCCGCAAACTCAAACCTCCCGACGGTGTTCGCTCGCCATCTGCAACAACCCCATCCCCAAACCCTGCGTCGATCGTTGGCGATCTCGCACTCTCGCAGTGCTGGGGAGGAGTTTTCAATGCAATGGCTCTAGCAGCTTAAATTTCTCGGCGATGTCGGGATGTTTCTGGAGATTTCCCACAGACGAAAACGAGAATCGGAAGCCGGAATGGAAGAAGAAATTAATCACCGAGGTTGGCCAATGGACCACATACTAATAGTTGATGGCGATCCGGAGATTCGCCGGCAGCTGGCGCGTTACCTTGTCGAGCAAGGTTTTCGTGTAACGGTTGTTGCGAGTCGGCAGGAATGTGAGAGGTGGATCGATTCCAGCAGGCCTGACCTGATCGTGCTCGACGTCCAGCTTCCGGATGGTTCAGGCCTTGATATCTGCAGGAACCTGCGCGCTAGGGGGTCTCGAATTCCTGTTATTCTGCTGACCGCATTGAAGGAGGAGGTGGATCGTATCATCGGCCTGGAATTCGGAGCGGACGATTATCTTGGCAAGCCATTCAATCCGCGAGAACTCGTGGCAAGGATCAGGGCAGTCTTGCGACGAGCCGCTGACGCTGAGGACGCTGACAGCGACGTCAAGGTCTTCAATTTCGCAGAATTCGTCGCTGACACAAGCACCCGGCGGGTTTGTAAGTTGCTTGGCCCGGAGATCGAGTTGACCGCGGCCGAGTTCGACCTTTTGGTGGTCTTTCTTGAGAGACCGGGCCGACTGTTGTCACGAGACCGACTGCTTGATCTGACGCAGGGGCGCAAGAGCGAGCCTATGGACCGATCAATAGACGTCTTGATGAGCAGGCTGCGACGCAAGCTTGGTCAAACTCAAAGCGGCCCCCTTTTTCGGACGATCCGAAATGGCGGTTATCAGTTCACGGTTCCGGTCAAGGCAGGCATGTCTGACGGGGCAGCGACCATTGCGGCTCTCACCGGGAACCACAATGTTGCCTCCATGTGAGCGGCTGGAGACTTTCATCGTCCGAGTTCCCATAGCCCAGGTGTCGCCGGGGGTATGGACCGCCGGCGCAACAGTCGTTATTTGCAGCACATGTTGCGATGCTGAAAGCGTCGCTGAAAAAATCACTGCTGACATCGAAGGCTTCTTAAGTGAAAAAAGTACAACGCAGCTTTGCCGTCGAATACAGATCTGATCGGCGAAGAGTCAATTCCAAGCCGAACTCGATCTGGGGAGACATGGATCTCAAGTCCGTCGCGCAAGAACTGCAAGACGAGGGAATGCCATTTCTTTCAGTAGCGCCTCGCACGAGCGGCAGCGAGAAGCTTTTAGCGGGAGAACAGTCCGGGCCGTTGTTGACACCGCCGATCGGGCAGGAGACAAATGCATCGGCTTTACAGGAGACCATGATGGCCGACGAAAACAATACAATGACCAGTGCTGACACGCCGGCCGCTGCCGTGCCCGATGTAGCGAAGAAGATGCGCAGACCTCGCGCCAAGAAGGCGGTGCCTGAAACCGCCTCAGCCGCCGTTTCTGTGCAACCGGCGGCGGCTTTGGGTGCCAAAGCCGCAAAGCAGACGAGAGGACGCAAAGCAAAACCTGACGAAGGGGCGACGAGTGCGAGGCGTGCGCCTGTCAAACGTGCTCCGAAGGCTGTGTCGGTAGCGCCTGCACCGTCGGTGGCGGCAGTTGATGAGATCGCGGATCTTCTGCAGCTCGAAGAGGAAAACCAGAGACTGCGTAAGCTGCTGGCGGAGAAGCTCCGCGCTGAAAATGCCGATCTGCGAAAGCGACTCAACCTCGGTTGATCCGCAGAACGGCCAATCGCTGGCCGCATTCTCATGCTTATTGACGTGAAGATTTTGGCGGCGGTTCGTTCTGCCGCCAACGTTTTCGCGCGCAGTTTGCATACTAAGTAGAATTCGAGGTCGATTAATATGGCGTCTCCATGGAAACTTCTTGCTGGGCTGGTGTCACGGCGACGCCAGCAAAAGCAAGAACACGGCTCGACCGATGACGTGAAGCCGGACGCATCAGCCATCACAGAGCCGACTGAAACGGCGGCCAACAACCGGTTGGCCAACGAAAAACCAGTCATTCACAAAGCACGCGAGGCGGTGTCAGCAGAGCCGGATCATGCCGAAGGAGCGGCAAGCAGTGTTCACGACACGACAGATGGCGAAAGCGCCACGCTCGCGAAAGTCGTTGACCCGGCCTTATCCAATCAGGCCGACGTAGCCGCGCACGCCGCACCAAAGGCGTTGCCGGTAGGCGAAGGTCCTACGCGAAAGCGCGGCAGGGGGAGCAAGAAAGCGAAAACGATTACTGTCGTTGTTTCACCTTCTCCAGGCGTTACCGCCGTTGCTGACGACGCAGTGAGCCTCGATGGAGAAATCAGGCTGCTCCGCGATCAACTGGCGACGAAGCTTAGACTGCAAAACGCAC
This sequence comes from Rhizobium redzepovicii, assembly GCF_019793435.1. Classification (GTDB taxonomy): domain Bacteria; phylum Pseudomonadota; class Alphaproteobacteria; order Rhizobiales; family Rhizobiaceae; genus Rhizobium; species Rhizobium redzepovicii. The sequence goes on from NZ_JAILYH010000018.1 coordinate 11,452, forward strand.
AACTGAAGAGGATGCTGGATCGGTTCGAGCGCTGAAATTGTCATTTCCGATCGTACCCGACCGCTACCAATGTGCCTTTTGAAATTACGAGCTCCGTTGCTCGCGAACTGGATAAGGTTAGCTGGCCTGCCGCCGGAGTGAGAGGGAGTTAGCGGCGGGCTTTCATATGGCGCAATTCCGCTTCCACCTGCCTTTGCCGAAATAAGTAGGCGGTCCCTCCGTCTCCACCATCAGCCCGGCTTACGGTTGGCAGTAAGGAGCGCGATCGACCGCTGCCATCCGACCGTCGAGCTCATGCTCGCGCCATGCCTGGATGTTCATCGCTCAGGATGATGATCTTGATCGGCGCGTGATGTTGTATTGCCTGTGGTTGATCCGTGACGTGAGCGACATGATGCCGCCTCGCGATTCTGCCATGTCCGCCTCCGTCTGAACCTCCCCCTTTGATTACGGCCATCGCGTCCTGCCCCGGCTTTTGGTCCTGCCAGGCTCGCGCCGCCGGCAACGGCTTTGCCGTCCTCCACTTCGTTGCGGCCCTGCGGGTGCAGGCAGCGCTTGCAGCCCGGCTTTCGGACCGCCGTAGCAGGTCGCGATGGCCGCGACCTCGAAACGGAGGTTCCAACATGAGCAGCCAGCAATCCAATCAACGATCCGATATCTACAGCCGCATCACCAACACGATCATCGCCGATCTCAAACAGGGCGTGCGGCCATGGACCAGACCCTGGACGACGGGACATGCGACGGCCGAGGTCAGCCGGCCACTGCGCCACAACGGCCAACCCTACACCGGGATCAACGTCCTGCTGCTGTGGTCGGAAGCCATCGCCCGCGGCTTTGCCTCATCACGCTGGATGACGTTTCGCCAGGCAATCGAGCTCGGCGGCGCCGTTCGCAAGGGCGAAACCGGCACGACCGTGGTCTTCGCCAGTTCGTTCATCCGCACCGAGACGACCGAGACGGGGACCGAGATCGAACAGGACATTCCATTCCTCAAAGCCTACATGGTGTTCAATACCGATCAGATCGCCGGTCTTGATGGCCGCTTTGACGACGGCGCACCTCACCAGGATCCGATGAGCCGCATCGGCGATGCCGGCCGCTTCCTTGCCAATACCGGGGCGCTGATCCGCCACGGAGGATCGGCTGCCTATTATGCCGCTCAGCGTGATTACATCCAGATGCCATGCCCAGATGCCTTCCGGGACGATGCTTCCTATGTCGCCGTCCTCAGCCACGAGATCACGCATTGGACCGGCGCACCGCAAAGGCTTGATCGCGATCTCAGCCGCTACGCCAAAGATAGGAGCGATCGTGCCCGCGAGGAACTGATTGCCGAACTCGGCAGCGCGTTTCTCTGCGCCGATCTCGGCATTGTCCCAGAGCTCGAACCACGCCCCGACCACGCATGCTATCTCGATGGCTGGCTGAAGGTTCTGGGCAACGACAAGCGTGCCATCTTCTCGGCGGCAGCACATGCCCAGCGCGCGCTCGACTACCTGCATTCCCTGCAGCCGGAACTCGACGAGGAGGAGGCGGCGTGAGCCGTCTCTTCTTTAACTGATGAAGAGCCTGCATGATCAGGCTGCCCCGCAGGTTTTCCAGTGCCTCCTCGATGAAGCCAACGCGACGCTCCGCAGCCGGTCGCACCGTCGACGAGATCCTTGGTCAGACCGAACCTGAAACGGGCGCCAACGGCCCGCGGCAGGTTTCTCGGATATTGCTTATGAGCCCCAGACCACTGACTGCTCATGCCGCTTGATCAGGTGCTTGAGGTTATCGAAGCCCGCGCGGATGTGGCGCGCGAAGTGATCGGCGGCGGGCGTGCGGGGTGCGTCTGAACGCTTTAGCAAACCGAGCGCGCGTTCCGGATGGGAGATGGGGACGGGCAGGGCGGTGATGGATTTTTCGTTGCGCAATGCGAAGACGACGCTGTGCGGCATGATGGTCAACGCATCGGCCGCCTTCATGTAGTGGACGACGCTCATAAGGGAGCCGCCGGAATAGCGGATCTTGACTTCAGTTGCGCCGAAAGACAGGAGCATGCTGCGCAGGTCGGTGAGCAGCGGGCTGCCTGGCGGGGGCGCCACCCAGGGGAAATCGAGCAGGTGCGCCGGCTGAGGCCGCCGCTTCAGCAGCAATGGATGGGTTACCCGGCAGGCGATGACATTGCGGCCGGGCAGGATCTGCTGAAACTCGAGGCCGGAGCCCTCGTCGAGAATATCGATCGGACAGATGGCAAGGTCGATCTGGTCGGCATTGAGCGCGGCGCGGAGGTCTGGGAAATAACCATAGGTCTGCTCGATGCGTACGTCGGGATGCAGGTTCTGGAACTCGGCAATCATGCCTGCGATCAGCGCATCCATGAAAAAGGGCGTGCCGCCGACGCGCACGACGCCGCTCTTGCCGACCCGGAAACTCTCGACGACATCGGACGCCTTGCGCGATGCCGACAGCATGGTCTGGCCGTGGTCAGCTAAGGCGCGGCCGAGTGGCGTCGGCTGCAGCGGACGGCGGCCCTTGATGAAGAGCGGCTCGCCGATCCGCGCTTCCAGCATGGAAAGCGTGCGCGATACGGCTGGTTGGGATAGACCAAGCAGGGCAGCGCCTTCTGTGACGCCGCCGGTTTTGACAACCGCGGCCAGTTGGACAAGGTGTCGTTCATCTATCTTCATAACGATATGATATATAGAATTGGAATAAAATCATCATAGGCAACGTGATATCGCGCTAATTTATCTCTACCAGCCAATGCTCTGGAGGAGACGCATGATGCCGGGTCCGACGGCGCTGAATTTCAGCGAGGCCACCTCGCACGACATGTTCGCGCAACGACTTCCGCAATCGAAGGACGACAGCCTGCCGCAAGTTCTGGCGGCTGCGGTGACGCATCTTCATGCCCTTATCCGGGAATTGCGGCCGACCCAGGCGGACTGGCGTAAGGTGATCGAATTCCTCACCGACGTCGGCCATGCCAGCGACGAGCGGCGCCAGGAGTGGGTGCTGCTGTCGGATTTGCTCGGCGCGTCGGCGCTGGTCGAGGAGATCAATTCGCGCCGTCCGAAGACGGCCACACCCAACACCGTGCGCGGACCTTTCTTCCGCGCCGACGTTCCGCAACTGCCGCTTGGCGGCAATATATCGCTCGATGGCATCGGCGAGACGCTGGACGTTTTCGGCCGCGTGCAGGATCTCGATGGTGATCCCATCGCAAATGCCGAGATCATCACTTGGCAGGCCAATGCGCAAGGGTTCTACGAAAACCAGCAACCGGACCTGCAGCCAGAATTCAACCTGCGCGGCTGTTTTCGCACGGATACGGACGGACGGTTCCACTATCGGACCATCAAGCCATGCGGCTATGGCGTGCCCGATGATGGTCCCGTGGGAAAGCTCCTACGGCAGGCGGGCTATCCGTTGTGCCGCCCCGCGCATCTTCATTTCATGATCAAGGCGCCGGAGTTCGAGACGGTCACCACGCATATCTATGACGGCAGCGATCCGCATCTGGCCGAAGACGCGATCTTCGCCGTCAAACCCGAGTTGGTGCGAACCTTCGAGCAGCAGGGCAAGGGATGGTTGTTGAAACTGACTTTCATCATGGTCCGCGCCAGGAGGGGAGCCGGGACATGAGCCGGACTTTCATCTACAGTGGCAGCCCTGCCCATATCGTCTTCGGCGAAGGCCAGTGCGCTGCCGCCGGCGAGTGGGTGGAAAAGCTCGGATGCGCCAAGGCGCTCGTCCTCTCGACGCCCCAACAAAAGGCCGATGCCGAAGCGCTGGCCGCGCGGCTGGGCTCTCTCGCCGTCGGCGTCTTTGGCGGGGCCGTCATGCACACTCCAGTCGATGTCACCGAAGAGGCGATGGATGTGGTTCTCCGTACGCAGGCCGATTGCGTCGTTTCGCTCGGCGGCGGCTCGACCACCGGGCTTGGCAAGGCAATCGCCTATCGCACGGATCTTCCGCAAATCGTCATCCCGACGACCTATGCCGGATCTGAGGTGACGCCAATCCTCGGCCAAACGGAGGGCGGGCGAAAGACCACCGTGCGCCATGCGAGCATCCTGCCTGAGGTGGTGATCTACGACCCGGCGCTGACGCTTGGCCTGCCTGTTAGCATGAGCATCACCTCTGGGCTGAATGCCATGGCCCATGCGGTCGAAGCGCTCTACGCGCAGGATCGCAATCCAATTTCAACACTGATGGCGGCCGAGGGGCTGCGGGCGTTCAAGAGCAGCCTGCCTGACATCGTTGCTGTGCCGCGGGCTGCCGATGTCCGCGCCGATGCGCTCTACGGCGCCTGGCTCTGCGGCACCGTGCTCGGCACGGTCGGCATGGCACTGCACCACAAGATCTGCCACACGCTGGGCGGCGCTTTCGATACGCCGCATGCCGAGACGCATGCGATCATGCTGCCGCACACCGCCGCCTACAATGCCGCAGCCGTGCCGGAGCTTCTGGCGCAGGTCGCCGATATCTTCGGCGGCTCGGTCGGCGGCGGGCTTTGGGATTTCGCCAGGCAGATCGGTTCACCGCTGGCGCTGAAGGGTCTGGGCCTCAGCGAAGCCGATCTCGATCGCGCAGCCGAGATGGCTACCGAAAATCCCTACTGGAATCCAAGGCCGATCGACCGGAAGTCCATTCGTGCCCTTCTGCAGGATGCCTGGGAGGGCAAACGGCCGGCATGAGTCGACGGCAGACATCACGCTCTCTGGGAGGAGAGAAAAATGGGAGGAGGAAACATGTTTACGAGACGCGATTTTCTGAAGACGACGGCCGCCACCGGGGCACTGGTGGCGACATCCGGGCTTGCCGCCCCCGCGATCGCACAGAATGCTGCGATCAAGCTTGGTTATGTCAGCCCGCAGACGGGGCCGCTTGCCGCCTTCGGTGAGGCCGACAAATTCATCATCGACAGTTTTCTGGCAGTCACCAAATCGAAGGGGCTCAATTATGAGGTTGTGGTCAAGGACAGCCAATCCAATCCGAACCGGGCGGCCGAAGTCGCCAAGGAACTGATCGTCACCGATGAGGTGAACCTGATCCTCGTTGCGTCGACGCCGGAGACCACCAATCCGGTGGCGACCACCTGCGAGGCCGAGGAAATGCCCTGCATTTCGACGGTCGCGCCCTGGCAACCGTGGTTCATCGGCCAGCAGGGCAATCCCGGTGACCCCACGTCCTGGAAACCGTTCAACTACGCCTATCACTTCTTCTGGGGTCTCGAGGACGTCATCTCGGTCTTCACCAACATGTGGGCGCAGATCGAAACCAACAAGAAGGTTGGCGGTCTCTTCCCAAATGACGGCGACGGCAATGCCTGGGGAGACAAGGTCGTTGGCTTCCCGCCGGTGCTGGAAAAGATGGGCTATGGCCTGATCGACCCCGGCCGCTACCAGAATATGACGGATGATTTCTCCGCACAGATCAACGCCTTCAAGTCGGGCCAGTGCGAAATCATCACCGGCGTGGTGATTCCGCCTGATTTCACCACCTTCTGGAACCAGGCCAAGCAGCAGGGTTTCGCACCGAAGATCGCCTCGATCGGCAAGGCGCTGCTTTTCCCGCAGACCGTCGAGGCGCTCGGCAGTGCGGGGCATAATCTGTCGTCTGAAGTCTGGTGGACGCCGAGCCATCCGTTCAAGTCGTCCTTGACGGGGGAAAGTACAGCACAGGTGGCAGACGCCTTCACCAAGGCGACCAACAGGCCCTGGACGCAGCCGATCGGCTTTGCCCGTGCGCTGTTCGAACTGGCGGTGGATGCGATGAAGCGGGCCGGAGATCCGACAGACGGGGATGCCGTCGCGCAGGCGATTGCCGCGACCAAGCTCGATACACTGGTCGGGCCGATCGCCTGGGACGGCAGGGGTCTGCCTCCCTTTGCCGCCAAGAACATCGCCAAGACGCCGCTCGTCGGCGGACAGTGGCGGCTCAAAGACGGCGGCGGCTACGATCTCGTCATCACCGACAACAAGACGGCGCCGAACATTCCGGTCGGTGGTAAGATGGAAGCAATCGCCTGATTTTGGGCGCGGGGGCCTCTAGAGGCCCCGCCTGTTTCTGGGAGGAATGGGTTTGGCAATTCTCGAACTCGATGGGGTCTCGAAGAAGTTCGGCGCATTGACAGTCGCCAAGCAGATTTCCTTTGCCGTCGGCGAAGGCGAGGCGCTGGGGATTATCGGGCCGAACGGCGCCGGCAAGTCGACGCTGTTCAATCTGACCACCGGCAATATCCCCGCCGACAGCGGAAGCATCCGCTTTCTCGGCGAAGATGTGACGCGCACGCCGCCGATGGCGCGCTGCCTTGCGGGAATGGGCCGCACCTTCCAGATCCCGCAGCCGTTCGAAAAGCTGACGGTTTTCGAAAACCTCCTGGTCGCCGGCGCCTTCGGCTCGCGGCGACGCGAGGCCGAGGTGTCGGACCGCTGCGCCGAAATCCTGGTGGATACCGGGCTGATCGATCAGGCGAATGTGCTGGCCGGAAGCCTGTCGCTGCTGCAACGCAAGCGGCTGGAACTGGCCCGGGCACTGGCGACGGAACCGAAGCTGCTGTTGCTCGATGAAATCGCCGGTGGACTGACCGAGGGCGAGTGCCGGTCGCTGGTGGCCACCATCCGCGCCATTCACGCGCGCGGCGTTGCCGTCATCTGGATCGAGCACGTGCTGCACGCGCTGAATTCCGTCGTCGAGCGGCTGCTGGTGCTGCATTTCGGCAAGGTCATCGGCATCGGCAAGCCCGAGGACATCATGGCGTCGCGCGATGTGCGTGAAATTTATCTGGGGATCGAGATCTGATGGCGCTTCTCGAAACCAGAGGCTTGACCGCCTCCTACGGCGATTTCCAGGCGCTATTTGGCATCGATATCATCGTCGGCGCCGGCGAGACCATCGCCATCATTGGCGCCAACGGGGCCGGCAAGACGACACTGATGCGCTCTGTCTCAGGCGAGCTCACCAATGCGCCGGCGTCGATCCTTTATCGCGACGAACCGATCGGCGCACTGCCGGCACCGGACATTCTGGCGCGCGGCGTCGCCATGGTGCCGGAAGGTCGGAAACTCTTCCCGTCGTTAAGCGTCGAGGAAAACCTGCTGATCGGCAATTATGGCCGCAAGGTCGACGGCCCGTGGACTCTCGAAAGCATCTTCGTGCTTTTCCCGATCCTGAAGGAGCGGCGCAATAATCCGGCAACGGCACTTTCCGGCGGGCAACAGCAAATGGTGGCGATCGGTCGCGGGCTGATGTCCAATCCGGCGCTACTGCTCTGCGACGAGATCAGCCTCGGCCTCGCCCCGGTCGTGGTCCGCGATATATACGCCGCCTTTCCCAGGATCCGCGAGACCGGCGCTTCGATCGTCATCGTCGAACAGGATATTGCTCAGGCGCTGAAGGTGGCCGACCGCGTCTACTGCATGATGGAGGGGCGCGTGACGCTTTCCGGCCGCGCCTCAGACCTCAGCCGCGACGACATCCACAGGGCCTATTTCGGGACGGATCACCATGAACTGGCTTGATACCATTCTCCAGGGCGTGCTGCTCGGCGGGCTTTACGCGCTGTTTGCGGCCGGCTTGAGCCTCGTCTTCGGCATCATGCGGCTGGTCAACCTCGCCCATGGCGACCTGATCGTGCTTGCTGCCTTCTTGATCTTGATCCTGGTGACGACGCTCGGGCTCAATCCCTTCGTGGCTGCCGCAATCGCGGCGCCATTGATGTTTGCCATCGGCTGGGGCCTGCAATATTTCCTGCTCAACCGCACGCTCGGCAAGGATATCCTGCCTCCGCTGCTCGTCACCTTCGGGCTGTCGGTCGTGATCCAGAACGCCCTGCTCGAGGGATTTTCCGCCGATAGCCGCCGCGTCTTTGCCGGCAGCCTAGAAAGCGCCTCCGTCAATCTCGGCCCGGTCACCGCCGGCATCATGCCGCTGATGACCTTCATTTCGGCCGTCGCCGTCATCATCTGCCTCAATCAGCTGATCTATCGCACATCCGTTGGCCGCGCCTTCCGGGCGACCTCGGACGATCCGGTGACGGCAGGGCTGATGGGAATTCGGCCGCAACGCATCTTCGCCATGGCGACGGGGCTTGCCATGGTCGTGGTGACGATCGCCGCCCTCTATCTCGGGACGCGCGCCAATTTCGATCCGACCTCCGGGCCGGCGCGGCTGATCTATGCCTTCGAAGTGGTAATCATCGGCGGGCTTGGGTCGCTCTGGGGCACGCTTGCCGGCGGCATCATCCTGGGCGTTGCCCAGACGGTGGGTGCCGCAATCAATCCGGAGTGGCAGATCCTTGCCGGTCATCTGGCATTCCTCGCCGTTCTCCTGTTCAGACCGCGCGGCCTTTTCCCGCGCGCAGTGGATTGAGGTGCATCGATGACCATGGCCATTCCATCCTTCACCGTCGAGACACGCACCAGGGCATCAGCATTGTCCGCCGTGGCAGTGATTGCTCTCTTGCTGCTTGCCTTCGCCGCACCCTTCATTGTCTCGCGCGGCGTCATTCAGGACCTGTTCTTCATCCTCACCATGCTGGTGCTGGCGCAGAACTGGAACCTGCTTGCCGGTTATGCCGGGCTGATCTCGGTCGGCCAGCAGGCCTTCGTCGGCTTCGGCGCCTACACTATGTTCGGCTGCGTCATCCTGTTCGGCTTCGATCCGATCGCGGCCATCCTGATTGCCGGCGTGTTTTCGGTTGCCCTTGCCATTCCCACGGCCTTCTTCACCTTCCGTCTCTACGGTCCCTATTTTGCCATCGGCACCTGGGTGGTGGCCGAGGTCGTGCGGCTGCTGCTGGCCCAGTGGAAGGCGCTCGGCGGCGGCACCGGCACCTCGCTGCCGCGCGATGCGACGCGTGAGATGATGGGTGTCGGCGCGATGCGCGACCTCTTCGGCATGAAAGCTTCTGAGGCGGGCGATGCGCTGACTTACTGGATGGCGCTGATCCTCGTTGTCGCCACAATCGGCTTCATCTATGGACTTCTGCGCAGCAAGCAGGGCCTCGGTCTCGCGGCCGTCCGTGACAACGAACAGGCCGCCCGCGCCGTCGGCGTCGATGCGCGGCGGACGAAGATGTTGGTTTATCTCGCCACCGCCTTCATGACGGGCATTGCCGGGGCGTTGATCTACGTGCAGAAGGCCCGCATCTCGCCGGACGCAGCCTTCTCGGTCACCGACTGGACGGCCTATGTCATCTTCATCGTCGTGATCGGCGGTATCGGGACGATCGAGGGACCGATCCTCGGCGTCATCATCTTCTTTCTCTTACAGAACCTGTTGGCCGACTACGGCTCCTGGTACCTGCTGGTGCTCGGCCTTCTCGGCATCGCCACTATGCTTCTCGCGCCGCGCGGCCTCTGGGGTTTGTTCTCCGAGCGCACCGATATCCAGCTTTTTCCGGTTCGCCGCGTCCTGAAGGGCGGGCCGCTCAATCTCACGCATAGGGGAGGGCCTCATGGCTGACATTACCACTGACGTACTCATCATCGGCACCGGCCCGGCAGTCTCCGCCACCGCCGCACTGCTCTCGTCCTACGGGGTCGAGAACCTGGTGATCAACCGCTACCGCTGGCTCGCCAGCACGCCGCGCGCCCACATCACCAACCAGCGCACCATGGAAGTGCTGCGTGATCTCGGTCGCGATGTGGAGGACGAGGCTTATATGTTCGCGGCTGAGCAAGACCTGATGGGCGAGAACGTGTTCTGCACCTCGCTCACCGGGGAGGAGATTGGCCGGATGAAGAGCTGGGGCAAACATCCGCTATCGCGCGCCGAGCACCAGCTGTCATCGCCGGCTCATATGAACGATCTGCCGCAGACCTTCATGGAGCCGCTGCTGTTCAAGACGGCCTGTTCGCGTGGCAGCCAATCGCGCATGTCGACGGAATATCTGAGCCATGCGCAGGACGAAGACGGGGTCATGACAACCTGTCTCGACCGGCTGACCGGCAAGGAATTTACCGTCCGATCAAAGTATCTGGTCGGTGCCGATGGCGGCAATTCCAAGGTTGCGGAACATGCGGGCCTCACATTCGAAGGCAAGATGGGTGTTGCCGGTTCGATGAACATTCTGTTCAAGGCCGATCTGTCGCGACTGGTCGCCCATCGTCCCTCGGTGCTTTATTGGGTGCTGCAGCCGGGTGCTGATGTCGGCGGCATCGGCATGGGGCTGGTGCGTATGGTCAGGCCCTGGGACGAATGGCTGATCGTCTGGGGTTACGATATCAATCAGCCACCCCCTTCGGTGGATGAAGCGCATGCGAAGAAGGTCGTGCGCGACCTGGTCGGCGATCCCGATCTCGAGATGACCATCAAGTCGGTCTCGACCTGGACCGTCAACAATATGTACGCCACGTCAATGTCGAATGGCCGCGTCTTCTGCATGGGCGACGCCACCCACCGCCATCCGCCGTCAAACGGGCTCGGCTCGAACACCTCGATCCAGGATGCATTCAACCTCGCATGGAAGCTGGCTTTCGTCCTCAAGGGCACCGCTGACCCGAGGCTTCTCGATAGCTATCAGGATGAGCGAGCGCCTGTCGCCAAGCAGATCGTCACCCGCGCCAACAAGTCGATCGAAGAGTTCGGGCCGATTTTCAAGGCGCTTGGTCTGCTTGATTCGATTGATCCGGTGAAGATGCAACAGAACATGGATGCCCGCTGCAACAACACTGTCGCGGCCGAGGAGCAACGGGCCGCGATCCGCAAGGCGATTGCCGACAAGGTCTACGAGTTCGATTGCCATGGCGTCGAGATGAACCAGCGCTATCGATCCGGCGCGATCGTAACGGATGGCCAGGCGGAACCGGCCTTCGCCAGGGATCCGGAACTGCACTGCCAGCAGACGAGCTGGCCAGGGGCAAGGCTGCCGCATGCCTGGGTATATTCGGCGACAGGTGAAACGCTGTCGACGCTGGACCTTGCCGGACATGGCAAGTTTACCGTGCTCACCGGCATTGGCGGGCAGGGCTGGATCGAGGCCGCCCGAACCCTTGGGAAGGAACTGGGCATCGATATTGCCGCACACCTGATCGGTCCACGTCAACCCTGGCAGGACTTCGCCGGCGACTGGGCGAATATGCGCGAAATTCGAGACAGCGGCGTCCTCCTCGTGCGTCCCGACCATCATGTCGCCTGGCGAAGTGAAGCGATCGTTGAAGATCCGTCAGCCGAGCTGCGACGCGTGATGACCACGGTTTTGGGGAGACACGGCAATGATTGACGCACATGAAAAGGGTTTCTTCACAGAAGAGAACTCTGTCGAGGTGGTCACGAGCCGTAACGCCACCGCCAAAGACCAGCGCCTGAAGCGCGTGATGGAGGTCGTGACACGCAAGCTGCACGAGGCGGTGAAGGAGCTTGAGCCGACGCAGGACGAATGGATGGAGGCAATCCTCTTTCTCACCCGCACAGGGCACACATGCAACGAATGGCGACAGGAATTTATCCTGCTGTCGGACGTGCTCGGCGTATCGATGCTGGTCGACGCCATCAATAACCGCAAGCCCTCAGGCGCCTCCGAAAGCACTGTTCTTGGCCCGTTTCACGTTGCCGACGCGCCGGAACTGCCGATGGGTACCAATATCTGCCTCGATCAGAAGGGCGAGGACATGGTGATTGGCGGCCGCATCCTCGGCACGGACGGCAAGCCGGTTGCCGGCGCTGTTATCGACGTCTGGCAGGCTAACGACGAAGGCTTCTACGACGTGCAGCAGAAGGGGATCCAACCAGACTTCAACCTTCGCGGCATCTTCCGCACCGGCGCGGATGGCCGCTATTGGTTTCGAGCCGTCAAGCCCAAATATTACCCGATCCCGGACGATGGACCGGTTGGTAAGCTGCTCGGCGCGCTCGGTCGTCATCCCTACAGGCCCGCTCACCTGCACTACATTATCAAGGCCGACGGCTTCGAGACACTGACGACGCATATTTTTGATCCGGACGACCCGTACATACACTCTGACGCCGTCTTTGGTGTGAAGGAGAGCTTGCTTGCCAAGTTCCAGCACGTCGAAAATTCGGTGCGCGCTAAAGACTTCGGTTTCTCTGGCAAGTTCTGGCAGATAGAGCACGATTTCGTGCTGGCCCGGACCGAGGAGTAGCATTGCTCGCCAGCCGGCGTTCTGACGAAGAAGGCCGTAATGGCCAATGCAATGGAGATGATCGCGCCGCAAGGGAACGCGGCTCGAGTTCCGTCAATCATAGCCGCAGCAGCATCAGCGCCAGCCAACGCGTCATTTGAGCTGGTCTTTGCGGTTGCATGCGTCCAAATGGTATGCCCATACACAAGTTCCATAACGTTGATTACGCCGCAAAATATGTAGCCGGCTACCTCAATCTACAGGTACCCCGTCGTTTGACAACGATGACGCCACGCATCTGCGGGGCGAAGAGCAACCTTCGACTAACTGCACGCGACGATGGCATATGTGCAGCGACGGGCAGCCCCCTGGCATCGAGAGCCGTCATCCGTGCCTCGGCCATTTTGCGTGCGCCCGACTGGTTTGGGTAATCGCCCCAGCGGTCGAAAGCTTCCGGGTTTCGCCGATCGGTGGCCACAACTTTCTGGGGCGGCCTGATTTCGACGATAGACGGCTTGGCGCGACGCATGGATCTCCGGGCGGCGAACCGCAGCTCGGCAAACCACATTGATGACAAAGGGCAACTGCCCGGCCGGGTGAACTCGTCGCATCCGGGTTCGACTCTATGACTTGAGGACAGAGCACGGGCTTGCCGTTGCAGTGTATCGGTACGGCAATATCGAGACGCTGGCCCCATGTCCAGTACCTCCCATTGCTGTCGTGGGCCGCTCCTCCGCGGGCTCGATGAGGCATGTCTGACCGGAGACCGGCTGCGCCTCGATCGTCTTACCGCAACGGCCATTCGCAGATTTCTTACCCCGGACGTCACGTCCTCCTCTCCCGCTAACAAATCTGCGTCTTGCCGCCCTCCATTTCATTTTGGCCTTATCAGGTGCGGTCCGATCGTCACCGGTCTTTGCGACAGCCATCGAGGCCGCGATGGGCGCGGCCCGATACACACGAAAGGAACTTGAACATGGCTACCATCGGCATCTTCACCGCAAACGAAAACGGCTTCACCGGCTCGATCCGCACTCTCGCGCTCAACGTCAAGGCCCGCATCGCCCGCGTCGAAAATCCATCCGACAAGGGTCCGCACTTCCGTATCTACGCTGGCAACGTCGAGCTCGGTGCGGCCTGGCAGAAGCGTTCCAACGAGAGCGACCGCGACTACCTCTCGGTCAAGCTGGACGACCCGAGCTTCCCGGCCCCGATCTACGCGACGCTTTCGGTGGTCGAAGGCGAGGACGACTACCAGTTGATCTGGTCCCGCCAAAACCGAGACTGAGATCCCGCTGGCCCCGCCGCTTGAGGCGGGGCCAGCGGCCCGCTTAGAGAAAGCCGACAATCGGCCTCGAGGCCGCCCACGACCCTTTAGAGCGGATACCAGTGATGAGCGCACTTAAATGGAAGACATCACGCAACAATTCGCCAACTCCATACCGCGACTGGCCGATATCGTTCCTCAGCGAGGTCGGCGCGGCACTCTTGAGACCTACTGGAACCGGCGGCAGTGATGTGCCAGCAGGGGCCGTTTCGGCGGTCGTGGTAATGCTTCAAGACCGAGGCGATCGGATCATCCCTGCAAATATCGGAGAGTTGATCTTGGCTGATAGCCGCGGGCACGTTTTTGCTTCACCAGGGCGAGGAACAGGCGAACCGCTTCCTCCTCCCGTTCGAAGACGTGCTGTTTCTCCTGGCCATGCTGGCCGATGCGTCCCCATCGCCGGATCAGGCAGGCTTCTCCAAACATTGTCTGCCCGATTTCCATGGCGTAGTAGCGCGCCATGTTCTTTGCCGGATCAGCGCGTTCGATATAGAGGTGGTAGGGCTGTGCAAGCATGCTGCCATGATCGCCAAACAGTATTGCGACGTCCAACGACACATTTGAATCAATCACATGCGACCGATTCAAGTTTGTGATGGATGGCACCGGGGCGAGGCGCCATTGGCGCACGGCTCTCATCGCATCGCGACCGAGGCCAGCTGGCGGTCTTCGCCGGATCCGGTCAAGATCCTCTTGCAACGCAAAGCAGACTGTGCACGAAATCGTCGTGTCGAGCTTGCCGAACCGTCTAATGTGGCCAGCAATGCTGGCAGGCGGTCGCGTCCTTTCAGGACGCGGTTTTATCTCTCTGACTGCCCATTGTGCACCCGCCGCTCCGGCGTCAAGGACATCGCGGCCCCTCCAATTTTCCGCACCGCAGGCGGCACAGAAAATCGGTTCCTCCGCTCGCCGCGTGGCGGCCGCGTTCCGCAGTCCCTGACCCCTCGCGAGCTACGATGCGGCCCCCTTTCGTCAGAAAACGAAAAGGAGACTCTGATGACAAGGCATGAAATCAATCAAATGGATGGAGAAGTCCCCAAGCTGCGGCCTCAACAGTCGGACTTGCTTGAAAATTTGCGTCATAATTTCGATGCGGAAGTCCATCTTCCAGCCGATATCCCACGCGAATTTCTGTCGGCAGCGTTACTCTTTGCGATCGACAAAAAGGTGGATTTCGGCTTGTTCCATCAGGCCGACCGGATCATCATCGCATATTTCGGCGGCGACGAAATTTACCTTCCGTCCCGGTGGTCCGATAAGCGCTGGCATATCGGTGTCGAGGATAGAGAGCCGTTCTTCGATCCCGCGGGTTGAGACCCAGACCAGAGGCGGCCGCCGCCTCTGGTCTTTGCCTTGCCTTATGACCCGGTTCGGCCGGATCGACCGACCGGCTCGGCTGCGAAAGGGGGGCTGCGCCGCCCCTCTCAAGCTCACCCCATGACGGAAGGGCAAGCCCCTCCTTCAAACTTTCTCCCATGGGGATAGAGGACGGTTCACTCCTCCCTTTCCCCAAACCCCTATTCCTCTCCCGTCGGATGGAGGCACAGCAAATTGGCGACGCCGATCACCGCCGCCCAGACGACGAGTGTTGGAATGCTGCGCCGCAAGCGGCCCGACGACGACCCCACCGTTTTCCGAACGGCGTTACGATTCGTCGCCAAACAACTCCCCTAAATCCTGGCAGACGCTACCGGCGTAGTTTCATCGGAGTTTTAGGATCTATCGCATTCTTGTCGCCGCTGACCGGTGAATGAAACCGGTTCTCGCCGACGCAAGCCCTCATATCGTCACGACGGAACCAGATCGCACGACCGCATCGAAGCGGCGCATTACCTGCCGTGAACACGATCTGCTCGTCGGCCCGCATGCGCAGAACTTCGTGCGGCTGGATGAGCGGTCTGGCGGCAAGTTGTTTCGAACGCGTGTGCGATGAACCCTTCGACTGGACACTGCGACTGACCTGATCGATCTCGACCGTCGTCATGCCGCAACGCCGCGAGATGTAGTCGGCCGTTTCAGGATCGTTGATGGCAGCAAACGAGATCCAGCTCGCACTCTCAAACCATTTGCTCGCCGCGTCGCGGCCGCCATAGGTTTCTCGCATCTGGCCGATCGACTGGTAGATCATTGTCAGCGTGATGCCGTATTTTCGGCCGGCGTCACGAGCCGTCTCCAGAATCCGCATGTAGCCCAGGCGTGCCACCTCGTCCAAAAGGAACAGCGCCCTCCCGTTCAACGCTCCATCACGATTGTAGATCGCGTTCAGGAAGGACCCGATGATGACGCGAGCAAGACCCGAATGCGTCTCCAGCGTCTTCAGGTCGATGTTGATGAAGACATCCGTGTTTCCCGCGGAAATGTCCTTGGTCGAAAAAGTCGACTCCGAGACAAGCGCCGCATAATTCGGATAGGATAGCCAGTGCGTCTCCTTCACCGCATTCGCGTAAACCCCGCTAAACGTTTCTGGGGTCATATTGACGAAGGCGGCGACGTTCTCCTTTACGAAGTCGGATATCGAATTGTCGTAGATCGACTGCAATCGCGCGCGCAGCTTGGGTTCGGGCTCGGACAGATTTTTGCGGACCTGACGGAGTGTCTGGTCGTCCTCTTCGGTGCGGCCGGATAGACAGACGTCGGCGATCAATGCGGTCAACAGCTGCAGCGCCGATGCGCGAAAGAAATCGTCGCGCACGCCGCGAGCGCCGCCGCTGTCGCTCATGATCCATGAGGCAACGGCGGCAATATCCTCTTCCTTCGTGCGGCCATGAAGCCCGATCCAGTCCAGCGCATTGAAGCCTGTGTCGGGCGTTTTTGGATCGAGGATACGGACGTCGCGTCCTGCATTTGTCCGATGCTCGATCACCATGGGCGCGACTTCGTTTGACGGATCCAGCAAGACCAATGTACCGCCCCATTTAAGGGCGGTCGGGATCGTCACCGACGTCGTCTTGAAACCGCCTGAACCGGCAAAGACGATACCGTGCGAGGACCCGAACGAGCCGTCGAAGCAGAGAAGCGGCGACTTGCCGCCAGCACCCCACGTCTCCACGCTGTCCGCCCGGAACGACTGCTTCGCCGTAATGTCCTTGTCGACGCGGTAGCGCTCGCCGATGACGATGCCGCCGGTATCTGGAAAAAGCTTTTCGGCCTCCGCCGATTTCATCAACTCGGCTTCGCCATGCAGTGCGCGCCTTCCTCGAATGCGGCGTGGCTCAGAGCGCGCGAACGCCGCATTGCCGACAAGTGCTACGCGAAGTGCAAAGCCGGCAGACGTCAGCGCCGCCCCAGCCCCGATCATCGTTGCCGGGTCTGCATAGGAGAGCGCCGATCGAACTGCCGGAAAGTGGTCGAAAATTGCGGAAAGTCGCACGGTCTCGCGCAGCGCAGCGATCACGATCGTCGCACTGCTGCCGCCGACAACGCCCCATCCGGCAAGCTTGATGTTCGTTGAGCCGGTGCTCGCGAACAGAAAGATGATGCCGGCGGCGCCTGACGCGATATAGGGCAAGGCGATTCCAGTCCGACCGAGGATCAGTCGAGCTGTCTCGGTTTTCCCGAATTCGGAAAGCCATTGTTCGAAACCCGTCATGCCGATGGTGACCAGCATCATCAGTGCTATGGGTACGCTGACCAGCGCGATCTTATTCGTCGTCATTGCCGAAGGCCTCCGCTCCGATCGCCGTGAGCCGGGATCGCTCGCCCTCATCGCTCCTGATGCGTCGTGCTGTTTCGACCAGTGCCCCGAGCAGCAGCGCGCGCTTTTCGTATCGTAGGCCCGCCTTGACGATCAGCCCGCCAAGTTCGATCTTTTCGCGTGTATCCTTCTTGCGGGCCTCGAATGTCCTCGTCCTCGCCATCCGTTCAAGCCTCGCTATCGCCGCCCGCAGCCGTGCCAGACGCGACCGGTATGGCATGTGCCCCTTTGCGACTATGCTCGTTTGCCCCCTTTTCTTCGGTCGGAAGGACTTCGCCCCTGCGAAACCGTTCGGCCAGGTGCTCAAACGCTGCCTGCAGCTCGTTTTCGTCAACCTCGATCTCGCCAAGGCCAGCCTTGAGCGCGATCCGCCCGATTCGCTTCGCTTCGAGAGTCTCGGCGGTTTTAAGTTGCTCTTGCAGTTTGGCGATTTCGTCGCGGATTTTCGAGGAGTGTTTCTTCATTCCGGATGGTCCCGTGTCTGTCGTTTCGTCTTCGAACCTTTGTGAGGTTCCTCCAGACCGGCTTGCCGATCTACCGACACTAATGCGAGTAGGCGCAACCTGCGCTTCCGGTCATGATCCCGGCCGTTCCGGAGGAGCGGCTTCCAAGGGCGCAATTATACGTCGCTGACGCGACGCCCTTGCTCGAGGCCGATCTGGCCCGCCGCTTTCGACGAACTTCGATGAACTCGTTCGCAACCGGGAAAGTATCGCGCCGTGGCCGTCCCGCATTTCTCCGTCAGCATCGTCGCCCGTGGCTCCGGCCGCAGCGCCGTGCTGTCGGCGGCCTACCGTCACTGCGCGAAGATGGACTTCGAGCGGGAAGCCCGGACGATCGACTACACGCGCAAGCGTGGTCTCCTGCATGAGGAGTTCGTCATTCCGGCGGGGGCTCCCACATGGCTGCATGCCATGATCGCCGACAGGTCGGTGTCAGGAGCGTCCGAAGCCTTCTGGAACAAGGTCGAGGCGTTCGAAAAGCGATCGGACGCGCAGCTTGCCAAAGACGTCACCATTGCCCTTCCGATCGAGCTCTCTGCCGAGCAGAACGTTGCTCTCGTCCGGGATTTTGTGGAGCGGCACATCACGTCGAAGGGCATGGTCGCCGACTGGGTCTATCATGACGCACCGGGCAATCCGCATGTCCATCTGATGACGACGCTCAGGCCGCTGACAGAGTATGGGTTCGGCGCAAAGAAGGTCGCGGTGACCAGTCCGGACGGTAACCCGATGCGCAACGATGCCGGCAAGATCGTCTATGAACTCTGGGCCGGAAGCGCGGACGATTTTAATGCGGTTCGCGATGGTTGGTTCGCCTGTCAGAATAGGCATCTTGCCCTTGCGGGTCTCGACATCCGCGTCGACGGGCGGTCCTTCGAGAAGCAGTGCATCGAACTGACCCCGACCATCCATCTTGGTGTCGCCACCAAGGCGATCGACCGCAAGGCGGACCAAGCCGACGCAAGGTCGTCGGCATGGTCGCCAAAGCTCGAACGCGTTGAACTGCAGGAAGACCGCCGCGCGGAAAATGCCCGACGCATACAGCGCCGTCCGGAAATCGTTCTCGACCTCATCACGCGGGAGAAGAGCGTCTTCGACGAACGCGACGTGGCGAAGATCCTGCACCGCTATATCGACGATGCCGCTTTGTTTCAGCACCTGATGATGAGGGTTCTGCAGAGCCCGGAGGCGCTGCGTCTCGAACGTGACCGGATCGACTTTGCGACGGGTATCCGGACAACAGCCAAGTACACGATGCGGGAGATGATCCGGCTTGAAGCCGAGATGGTCAACCGGGCGATCTTGCTGTCCGAGCGCGCCTCTCATGGCGTAGGCGAGGCGCTGCTGGAGGTGACGTTTGCGCGCCATGCCCGTCTGTCGGATGAACAGCGGACGGCGATCGAACGTGTGGTTGGCCGCGAACGGATCGCCGCCGTCATCGGCCGCGCCGGCGCCGGTAAGACGACGATGATGAAGGCGGCCCGCGAAGCCTGGGAAGCGGCTGGCTATCGTGTCGTCGGCGGTGCGCTTGCCGGCAAAGCAGCCGAGGGCCTGGAGAAGGAAGCCGGCATTCAGTCCCGCACACTGTCGTCGTGGGAGCTGCGCTGGAACCGGGGCCGCGACCGGATCGACGCGAGAACCGTTTTCGTGCTGGACGAGGCCGGCATGGTGTCGTCCCGACAGATGGCGCTCTTCGTCGAGGCCGTCGTCGAGGCCGGTGCGAAACTGGTTCTGGTCGGCGACCCCGAACAGCTGCAGCCGATCGAGGCGGGAGCTGCCTTCCGGGCGATCGCCGACCGGATCGGCTATGCCGAACTCGAGACGATCTATCGTCAGCGCCAGCAATGGATGCGCGACGCATCGCGCGATCTGGCGCGCGGCAATGTCAGCCAAGCGGTCGATGCCTATCGTGACCATGGGCATGTCAGGGGATTGGACCTCAAGGCGCAGGCAATCGAAAGCCTGATCGCCGATTGGGATCGCGACTACGATCCTTCGAAGAGCAGCCTGATCCTCGCACACCTTCGGCGCGATGTTCGGATGTTGAACGATATGGCTCGCGCCAAGCTGGTCGAGCGCGGCATCGTCGCAGTCGGCTTTGCCTTCAAGACCGATGACGGAACCCGCATGTTCGCGGCCGGCGACCAGATGGTGTTCCTGAAGAACGAGGGTAGCCTTGGCGTCAAGAACGGCATGTTGGCCAAGGTCATCGAGGCTGCACCTGGACGGCTCGTGGTGGCGCTTGGCGAAGGGGACCATCGCCGTCTGGTCACGATCGAGCAGCGCTTCTACAACAAGCTCGATCACGGCTATGCGACGACGATCCACAAGAGCCAAGGCGCGACCGTCGACTGCGTCAAGGTGCTTGCATCCCTCTCGTTGGACCGTCACCTCACCTATGTGGCCATGACGCGCCATCGCGAGGATCTCGCCGTCTATTACGGCCGACGCTCTTTCGGCAAGTCCGGTGGCCTTATCCCGATCCTGTCGCGCCGCAACGCCAAGGAGACGGCGCTCGACTACCAGAAGAGCTCTTTGTACGGCCAAGCCTTGCGCTTTGCCGAGGCGCGAGGCCTGCACCTCATGAACGTCGCCCGCACGATCGCCCATGATCGCCTCCACTGGGTCGTCCGGCAGAAGCAGAAACTCGCCGATCTCGGCGCCCGCCTGGCGGCGATTGGCGTGAAACTCGGACGCGCCGCCAGCGCCAAGACATCACCCAAACCGACCGCCAAGGAGTCGAAGCCCATGGTATCTGGCATTTCTACTTTCCCGAAATCCATCGATCAGTCCGTCGAGGACAAGCTCGCAGCGGATCCAGGTCTCAAAAAACAATGGGAGGATGTCTCCACCAGGTTCCATCTCGTCTACGCCCAGCCGGAAAGCGCCTTCAAGGCGGTCAATGTCAACGCGATGCTCAAGGATCCGACGATCGCCAAAACCACGCTGGCGAAGATCGCCGGCGAACCCGAGCGCTTCGGTGCATTGAGGGGTAAGACGGGCGTGTTTGCCAACCGGGGCGACAAGAAGGACCGCGAACGGGCGATCGCCAACGTGCCGGCCCTGGCCCGTAATCTCGAACGCTATCTTCGCCAGCGTGCCGAGATCGAACGCAAGCATGAGACGGAGGAACGCGCGGTTCGCCGGCAAGTCTCGGTCGACATCCCCGCGCTCTCTGCGCCCGCAAAGCAAACGCTCGAGCGC
The DNA here is from genome assembly GCF_019793435.1 of Rhizobium redzepovicii. GTDB lineage: Bacteria > Pseudomonadota > Alphaproteobacteria > Rhizobiales > Rhizobiaceae > Rhizobium > Rhizobium redzepovicii. Next base: position 32,257 of record NZ_JAILYH010000018.1, read on the forward strand.
GTGCGTGATGCGATCGACCGCAATGATCTTCCCGCCGGTCTCGAATATGCACTTGCCGACACAATGGTGAAGGCCGAACTCGATCGGTTCGCCAAGGCCGTCTCGGAACGGTTCGGCGAACGCACCTTCCTCGGCATCGCGTCGAAGGATCCGAGCGGAGAAACTTTCAAGTCCGTCACGGCAGGGATGAACCCCGCGCAAAAGGCGGAGGTACAAACCGCCTGGAATTCGATGCGTACCATCCAGCAGCTCTCCGCTCATGAGAAAACGACCGAAGCGCTGAAGCAGGCCGAGACCTTGCGGCAGACCAGGAGCCAGGGACTTTCGCTGAAATGATTCCGACAATCACGCGCCAGCGCCCGACATACGAGAAAATACGCCCCGCCGCGGCGCTATTATTGGCCACGGCCTTGCTCGCCCTTGGCTTGTTCGTCGCCGCCACGGTCGGCGGGTTCCGCATCAATTTGACGCCGAGCGAACCGCTCGGCCTCTGGCGCGTCGCGGGACTCGATCGGCCCCCCGCCGTCGGCGATGTCGTCTTCATCTGCCCGCCGGAAAACGACAGGATGCGCGAGGCCCGACAGCGCGGCTATCTGCGCTCCGGTTCGTGCCCGGGCGATTTTGCCCCACTGATCAAAACGGTGATCGCCACCGAGGGTCAAAGGGTGGACATCAGGTCAGCCATGTTCGTCGATGGCATCACCGTGACAAATTCGGCAGTTGCCAAAGCAGATGGAAAAGGTCGACCGCTTTCGGCTTTTGCGAGTGGCGCCGTGCCAGCGGGACACGTCTTTCTGCATTCCGGTTTCGCGGGCTCCTACGATTCCCGCTATTTCGGTCCACTGCCCGTGTCCGGCATCCTCGGCCTGGCGCAAAAGGTGCTCACCTATGCGCCGTGACCACGTGGGTACCGCGGCGCTGATCGGCCTTGCCATCGCGGCCGCCTCGATCGGATGGAGCGGCCAGGTGCTTCTCCTGCCAACCGCCCTCGCCTTTCCTGTATTATGGACACATGCACCCAATCGGATGGCGGCGGGGCTGGTCTCTGCGGCATATTTCCTCGCGGCCTCACATGGGCTGCCGCAAGGGGTAGCCACCTTCTATTCGTCCGACCTTTGGCCAGGACTGCTGCTCTGGCTCGCGGCATCGGTCAGTTTTTTCGGGGTCCACACGGTGCTTTGGACATCGGTTCGCACCAAGAGACCCCATCGGTACGTGGCCGCTGGCATCATGATGGGGCTACCCCCTTTCGGCATAACCGGGTGGGCGCATCCGATCATGGCGGCGGGCGTTCTTTTTCCGGGATGGGGGTGGTGGGGACTGGCAGCCACGACAGCCGGCCTGATCGGCCTCGTAACCCGGATCTGGCCGGCTGTCGCGATCGCCTTGGCAGGCGCGTGGGCTTGGTCCGCCGCAACCTGGACCGATCCAGAGGTGCCTCACTCATGGCGCGGCGTCGATTGGCAAATGGGCGCTTCGCTCGGACGCGAGGCCGGACTTCAGCGACAGCGTGACCTGATCGCAACGGTGCAAAAGGAGGCGAGCGATGGTGTTGGCTATATCGTCCTGCCGGAAAGTGCGCTCGGCTTCTGGACGCCCACCGTCGAACGGTTATGGACCAGGGCCCTGGCCGGCAGTCCCGTGACGGTGATCGCCGGCGCGTCCGTTATTGGCGCGGATGGCTATGACAATGTTTTGGTGGCAGTGTCGGCCGGAGGCGGCCGCGTCCTTTATCGTCAGCGCATGCCTGTCCCCGGCTCGATGTGGCAGCCGTGGTGGGGCGATAGCAAAGGCGCGCCGGCAGACTTTTTTGCAAACCCGGTGGTCGTCCTTAACGGCTACAAGGTCGCGCCGCTGATCTGCTACGAACAGCTCGTTGCCTGGCCCGCCCTGCAATCCATGTTGCACGATCCCGATGTCATCGTCGCCGTCGGTAATGGTTGGTGGACCGCGAATACCTCGATCGTCGCGATCCAGCGGGCCAGTGCCGGGGCCTTCGCGCGCCTCTTCGACAAACCGCTCGTCATTTCATTCAACACCTGAACTCGGGAGGCAGTCATGCTCGATACCGCGATGATACAAAAATGCGCCGATCCCTCACTGACGCCTGCCATTGTCGAGCAGTTCGTCCAGAGGGCTGGCTCCTCGGACCCGTTGGCGGTTACCGTCAAAGCCGGTGAGCGGCTGATCCTCGTCCCGAAGGTGAAAACGCCGGACGAGGCGATGGAGCTTATCCGTAGATATGTCGGCCAGGCCGTGGTCCGCGTCGGGATCACCCAGGTCCCGGCTGGCATCGGCGTCAAGGATGTCTCTGAGCTCAAGTCTGATCTTCTACAGGCTTGTGAAAATCTGCGCCTCGGAACGGGGATGTTCGCCAAAGTGGTGAGGATCGTCGCCAAGTGGTACGGCAATCCCACCGACAGGCAAGTCTTTCCGCAAATATTCGAGGATGCCGTCTATGCCTGGAAGACCGGCGAGTTCGAGGGCGTGAGCGTGTTTCGGGCCGATGATCCCGGCTTATCTGTGAAATTGACCGTCCCACCCGTGGCCGAACAAGACCCCCACACCGATAGCGCGCCACCCTTTTCGAAGCTCAAGGAGAGCGAGAATAGCGGTGGTGTCGGAGCAGCGGAAATGCGGATCGATCTGTCCCGGATTGGCGCTAAATAAGCTTTGGAAAGCGTCTAGGTTTCCGGCAGCAGATAGCGCGTCAGAACGGCGGTATCCTCTTCGATGGTCACTTCCAGCACCTCGTTGACGAGATATTGCACCCCTGCCAGTTCCCGCAGAATAAGAATAAACAGTTCCCGTTGAAGCGCAGGTAGGACTTGCGGCACGATAATCACGAGACCCGCGTGTAGCTGTTCGTTGGCGTGGAGCTTGCGAAAGTCGCGAGCGTTGTTCGTCACGAAGGTGAAATCTTCCGCGTCGATCCGAGGCATCAGGTCCCAGTCGGTCTCGCCGCTTAACCCCAACCAGTTGACATGAAAACAATCGTGGCCGTGGTCTTGAGCCACGGCCACGAGTGATGTGTGGAGGCATTCGTCGATCAGAAATTTCAAGAGGACTAATCCGACGATTGTGGAAGGCGCTCATTTCCGAGCCGAAGACGCTTTTCCGACTTCACCTTCAAGCCCAGCTCCGAAAGTTTGCGTGGCCGTCCCCGAACGGGATGTGCTGCTGTCCAGATGTCAGCAAGCTCCACCATTCGGCCCGTCAGCGAAGGATAGCCTTCGACGATTTCCTCGGTGCTCGCGCCTTGGGCCTTCATCGCGGCGATTGTTCGCACGGGAACGCGGGTTCCCTTAAAAACCGGTTCGCCGCCGACAACCCCTTTGACGCTCTGGATCAATTTTTCAGCCTCTCGAAGCGCCTCGGCGCGCGCGGCCAATTGCTCTCTTGCCCGCGCGACGTCGATGATAAGGTAATCGTCGGCCCTTACGGTATCGGCTCCGGGGTTCTCATCGATGGTATCGAACAGTCGTTTACGGCGCTCGGCAGATAGGATCGATCCAACGCCGTACCAGAGCTTCAAGCGAAGCAGATCCTCTTCGGTGAGGGCTCGGCCCTCGGTGCTGGACGGACGATTGGCGACGATCCGCTTGTCGATCGCGTTGTGCACCGACTTTATCGCAATCTCGCTGACAGCGGCGGCCTCGGCAGGCGTGTAGGCGTGTGAGACAGTGACCATAATCATTCTCCTTGAGAAGAATATATAAGGCAGCTGATGGTCGCAGTAAAGCGATGATGTTGCTGGCCACGAATTGCGGCATCGACATCGCGCGTGAGCGTTTTGCGGGCTTCATCGAGATGGTGCCGCACGGTTCCGCCTCTGGTATCGGCGACTATCGCCGTTCCGAAGCCCGGCCTTCCTCGTCTTGCCCACGCCAGGCATAGCACCGCGCGCGGCGAGAGCACGGGCCCTGGGGCGGGCAGCCGACCATGTTCATTCGACCGAAAGCGATCCGCGGGAAGACAACGCCGAACAGGATGCGGCGCCAAGCTTCGAGACACTACCCTGTGAATGCGAAATCGTCATCGCTGCCACTGTCGGGAGAAAACCGCGATAGCCCCGATTGATAGCTGCGGAGCAATAATCTTCGACGATCATTATTGGACCCTCGGCCGCCGGCTGTCCACCATCCCCACCGCAACAACAAAAAAGCGAGACGAGCCATGGGAACAAAGCAAAGCCGGATTCTCCTTTCGGCGATCATGACAGCGATCCTGTCCACCCCTTTGCGAGCAGAAACGCTCGTGGTCAACAGCTACGGCGGCCCCTACGAGGAGATCATAGAACAAGCGATTATCGAACCGTTCGAGGCCAAGTTCGGTATCGATGTCATTTATGATCCAGTCGGCTCGGCGTCGCAGGACTATGCGAAAATCAAGGCGACCGGGGGCCGACCGGAGTTCGATGTCGTCGTCATGACCGCTTCGCAGTCGCTGCAGGGCTGCCGTGACGGCGTGCTGGAGAAACTTGACGCGGCTGCGATCCCGAACCTTGCCAAACTCATGCCGAGATTGTCAGCCGCGGCCGGTCCCTGCGGTGCGGTGCACGAAGTGCAGTACATGTCGCTCCTCTACCGGAAGGACAAGCTTGCCACGCCGTCGTCCTGGTCGGCGCTCCTCGCCCCCGAGCTGAAGGGGAGGATCGTGCTGCCGACGTTTCAAAACATCATGGCCATCTACCTCGTGGAGATGATGTCCGTGATCAATGGTGGCGACCTTGTCGACAATCTCGATCCGGGATTCAAGGCGATGGAAGCCGTCGCCAGGCAATCCATCGGATTCGAACAGTCATCTGCCATTCTCGAAAGCTACATCAAGGACGGCACGGTCTGGGCCATGCCTTTCTGGAACGGCCGCGCTCAACTCCTCGTCGATGCCGGCTTACCGGTTGACTACATCCGTCCCAAGGAAGGCACCATTCCCCTCATCGCCACGCTCAACGTGCCCGTGGGTGCGCAAAACAAGCAATCGGCCATGAAGTTCATCGATTTCTTCTTGGAAAAGACAAGTCAGGAAGCCTGGATCGGCGGCTATAAGGTCGGGAGCGCGCGAACCGACGTAGAGGTCCCGGAGGCGATTCGCGCGCGGCAGATCACCTCGGAAGCTGACCTTGAGACCCTGCTCCTTCCGGACCTGTCGCTCGTCGCCGAGCGCCTGCCGCGCTGGGCCGAGCAGTGGGACCGCGATGTCGTTCCCCAGGCAGACTGAGAGATCGCGATGAACACCATCACAGTTGCGGTTCCGGCGGCGTCTCTTTCTCCAATCCGAAGATCCTACAGTTTTATGGCTTTGACGCCAGCTGCCCTATTCCTGAGCGTCTTCTTCGCGCTTCCGATGGGAATGATGATCGGCATCAGCTTTTCACAAGAGGAGGTCGGTGGATTTTCCGTCGAGAGCTACCGACGGTTTTTCACCGATGGGCTTTCGGTTGCAGGATTCTGTCGCACGGCCGTCATGTCCGGACTGGTCGCGATCGCGGTTACCGTGCTGGGGTATCCGGTCGCCTATTTTCTGGCTCGTTCCAGAAGCCGGTGGCGCGCTCTCGTCTTTGCCCTTGCGCTTGCACCGGAACTTGCGGGCGTGGTGCTGCGGACCTACGGATGGCTGATCATTCTGGAAGACCGCGGCTTCATCAACGATGTTCTCCTTGACCTCGGTCTCATTTCGTCGCCGCTTCCGCTTTCGAAGAATCTCTTTGCGGTCGTGGTCGGCCTGACGCACGTCGTGTTGCCGTTCGGCATTCTCTCGCTGATGACGAGCATTCAGGGCATCGACGAAAGTCTGGAGCGCGCGGCTCAGATGCTCGGAGCCTCGCGCGTCTCCGTCGTCCGCCACGTCATCGTCCCGCTTTCCGTTCCGGGACTTGTCAGCTCGCTGCTGCTTTCGTTCACCATGGCCGCGAGCGCCTACGCGACACCCGCACTCCTTGGCGGCGCCGGTTTCAAAGTCCTGGCGACGATGATCTCCGAGCAGGTCCTCTTCTACGTCGACTGGCCCTTTGCCGCCGTCATGGCCAACGCGCTTCTCCTTCTGATGCTGGTGATCTCGTTCGTTGGCGTGCGGTTTGAAGCGCGGCACCGTACCAAACGAAGCGGCGCCGGGGGGGCCACGTCATGAACTGGCTACTCTCGGTCCTCTTCCGGCTCATGCTAGCCGGCGTCCTCACCTTCATCACGCTGCCACTTGCCGTCGTAATAGCGGCCTCATTCAGCCCGACCTCCGCAGTCACGTTCCGGCCGTGGGAGTGGACGGCGCGGTGGTACGGCGACCTTGTCTCGGAGCGCTGGCTTCTGCCCTTTCTGCTCAGCGTCAAGATTGCGGTGATCGTCTCTATCGTCAGCGGCATCATCGGCGTCATGGCAGCCTATGCCGTCTTCTATGAAAAGATACGTGGCAGTGAGGCGGCGATGTCGGCGCTTCTCTCGCCGCTGTCGGTGCCGCAGATCGTCAAAGGCGTCGCGATCGTCCTATTCCTGTCACTTGTCGGGCTGCAGTCCTTCCTTGGCACGCCTGCGCTCATCGCCGCCCACATCGTCCTCGCCCTACCCTTCGTCGTGAGAATGGTGGCGACGTCTATTGCGAACTTCGACCGCAATCTGGATCGGGCGGGTCAGATCCTGGGGGCGAACAAGCGTCAGCGGGTGCAGTACATTCTTTTGCCAGCGATCAGGCCTGGTGTGCTGTCAGGCATGACCTTCGCCTTCATCATCTCCTTCAATAACATTCCGCTGTCGGTGTTCCTGGTTCGACCAGGCGATACGACGCTGCCGATCACCGTCATCAACTACCTCGAATACAGCCTCGATCCGGTGATGGCGGCAGTCAATGTCGCGTCGATGATTTTCATCCTCGCGGTGATCTTCCTTTTTGAAAAGATCGGCGGATTTTCCGTCAAACTCCATGGTGGCAGCAAATGAGCAGCGTCGATATTGAACTCGTCTCCGTCAGCAAGTCCTTCGGGGCGGTCTCCGTCGTGAAGGACATTAGCCTGCAGATCCCGCAGGGTGAGTTCGTCAGTATTCTCGGACCTTCCGGCTGCGGGAAGACGACAACGCTCAACATGATCGCCGGCTTCAACCAGCCGTCGGTCGGCGATATCAGGATCCGCGGGAGGAGCCAGGGCCGCATTCCACCAGAACGGCGAAATATCGGCTTGGTGTTTCAGAACTACGCGCTCTTTCCGCACATGACGGTCGCCGACAACGTCGGCTTCGGCCTCAAGATGAAAGGCACGGCGAGATCGGAGATCGAGACGAGCGTGGCATCGGCACTGCGAAGTGTTCATCTTGACGACTACGGCGCGCGCTATCCGAGGGAATTGTCGGGCGGACAACAGCAACGCGTGGCACTGGCGCGTGCCATCGCGCCACGCCCATCCGTCCTGCTCCTCGACGAGCCGCTCTCGAATCTCGATCTGAAGCTTCGAGAGGCCATGCGGCTCGAACTCAAGGAGCTCCAGCAGCAGCTCGGCATGACGTTCGTCTACGTGACGCACGACCAGGAAGAAGCGATGGCGATGTCCGACCGGATCGTGGTGATGTGGCAGGGGGTCATTGCCCAAACGGGCGGGCCCGCTTCGATCTACCGTCATCCGGCGAGCTCATTCGTGGCGGATTTCATCGGGAAATCGAACATCCTCACCATCGAAGGGACGAGCGAGCAGGAAACCACCCTCGACCTTCACCTGTCCGGGAGCGCGATCAGCTTGCGGGCAAAGCGCCCGCCGAACCGTCAGCAAGCCCGCTTCTGCTGCATCCGGCCCGAAGACATCGCGGTGCTGAACAACACTGGTGACGCCGGCGGGTGCAGCGTCAATCGTCTGTCCGGAACCGTGCGCCGAGTCATCAACCTCGGTCCGTCGCTGGAGCTCGCGGTCGAGATCGATCCGCATGTCGTCTTGACGGTGCTAACACGCTCATCGCTGTCGGCCTCACTTCCGGTTATGGGCGACGTCGTCGCGCTTTCCATCGACCCGGACGACATCCAGGTCCTGCCGGAATAGCCGATGGCGATCGATACGCCACGCCTATCAATCCGATCCAATCGATATTGGCGATGCTTCCCTCGCCCGCCCTACGATCATCGCGACCTTAGAGGAAGGTCAGCAACAGGAGTTTTAGGAATGCTCACCAAAATCAGGCTTCGCGCCGTTCAGCATGCCAGCAATGTCTGCGGCGATATCGAGGGTTTCGACTTCAATGACTATGACGCCGACGACATCGCCGCGGTGCGAAAGTTCTGGCTGCAATATGGCGTCGTCCGTTTCAAGAAGGCGGGCATCACCGACGCCCAGCAGGTGCAGTTCTCGCATCACTTCGGCGAGTTCGTCATCCATCCCAAGCAGCTGCAGGAAGGCGGGCATCCGACCCACCCGGAAATCCTGGTCATCAGCAATGCGATGAAGGACGGCAAGCCAAGCGGCGCGATGGGCAATAGCGAGGCGACGTGGCACACCGATACGTGGTTCTACGAACGCCCGCCGGCGGGCGCGATCCTGCGTGCCGTCGCTGTTCCGCCTTCAGGCGGCGACACCTATTTCCTCTCGACCTATATCGCTTACGACACGCTACCGGCGCCTCTCAAGAACGCCGTCGATGGGCGCCAGATCTTCTTCCAGAACGTCTACGACAAGACGGGCAAACTCAGACTTGGCAAGTCCACGCCGAAAAGCCAGGACTTCCGCGAATGGAGCGGCATCGTGCATCCGTTGGTGCGCACACATGGTGAGACCGGCCGCAAGGCACTTTACCTCGGTGGAACGACGGAAGGCGCTTGGATCGTTGGCATGAGCCGCGATGAGAGCGACGCGCTGCTCGCCGAACTGTGGGATCACACGACGAACACGAAGCATATCTTCGTGCAGCAATGGGATGAGGGCGACATCATGATGTGGGACAATCGTTGCACCATGCACCGCCGCGACTCCTTCGATCCCGCGTCGATCCGGATCATGCATCGCACCACCACTTCCGGCGAGCGGCCGGTCTGAGCCGATCAGGCACCACTGACCGAACAGAGAAAGCCCAATCGATGACAGCGTTCTATCAGATGATCGACAGAAGCCCTCCCCTGCCCGCTGACCTGATCGAGCGACTGTCATTGGTTGATACGGCGACCATCGGCCATGTCGAGCACCTGGGATTTGTCGGCGGTGATATCCGACCCCTATTTCCTGCCCGCGTGGCCGGTGCCGCCTTCACCGTCGCCGCTCCCGGCCGTGACGGCGTCATCATCTACAAGGCGATCGATCTCCTGTTGCCCGGTGACATCCTGGTGATCTCGCGCGTCGATCGCGACGACATCGCCTGCGTCGGTGGCGGTGTTGTTGCCGCCGCAAAGGCCAAGGGGGCTGCGGGCATCGTCATCGATGGTCCGTGCACGGATGTCGATGAGATCATCGCCACCGGCGTTCCCGTGTGGTGTCGCGGCGTCTCCGCCAAAACCACGAACCGCCAGTTTCAGATTGGCGGCTCGCTCAATGTTCCAATTGCCTGCGGCGTGGCCGCGGTTCTGCCTGGCTATGGGGTGCTTGCCGACAATGAAGGTGTGTTCGTGGCCGATCGCGACCGCATGCGGATCCTCGCTGACGCGGCATTGGAGCGCCAGAAGCGCTCGGTGGCTGTCCGGTGTCATTTGGCCTCCGGCCGGTCGATCTTCGATTTTGACAAGGAGCCGAGGTCTTGAAAATCGCCCTCGTTCAAATGAGTTCGCAGCCCGATCGTGCCCATAATCTTGCCGAAGCCGCGCGACTGATGCGCGAGGCTATGATCGGCAGACCCGACCTGATCGTGCTGCCGGAACATTTCGACTGGCTTGGCGGGACGGTCGCGGACAAGAGGCGCGCGGCGGACCGCGTACCAGGTGGCGAAGCATATGACCTCGTTCAGCAGTTCGCAAAGGATAACGCTGTCTGGGTCCATGCCGGTAGCCTGATGGAGCGCCGCGGCCAGGATCACCGTGTTTACAACACCACCGTGGTGTTCAACGCCACGGGCGAGCAGGTCGGCCTCTACCGAAAGATCCACCTCTTCGACATTACCGCACCCGATGGAAAGACCTATTCCGAGTCTGCCGCGGTGGCGCCGGGGCGCGACCTGTTCATCTATGAACTCGACGGCCATCGGATCGGCTGTGTAATCTGCTACGACCTTCGTTTTTCGCGCCTGTTCGATCGCCTCGCGGAGGAAGAGGTCGATATCTTCGTCCTGCCCGCCGCTTTCACCCAGCAGACCGGGCAGGCTCATTGGGAGGTGCTGTGTCGGGCACGCGCGATCGAATTCCAAGCCTATTTCGCGGCCTGCGGACAGTGCGGAAGCTATGCGATGCCGGACGGAGAGCTCCGCCGGACCTTCGGTCATTCCATGGTGTGCGATCCGTGGGGGCAGATTGTCGCGCGCGCCGAAAACGACGTCTGCGTGCTTGTGGCGGAAATCGACCCCGCTCGACTGCCTGAGGTTCGGCGCCTGATCCCGATGGCCGAGCACCGCGTTTTGCTCGCGGATAGGCAGGTTCGCCTGTCCCCTGGGACCAAGCCAAGGCGTTGAGATATCATCCCTGCCGCGGCTCGTCGATGCGGCCAAATTCGACGTGACCGACCTCGAGCGCCCGGGCCAGTTCGTGGAACATCACGATCGTTGGATAGCGCTTTCCTCTTTCCAGATCGCTCAAAGACTGCTGGCTGAAGCCTGGCCGCGGGCCGACCAGCTCCGGCGGACGTGCCTCCTCCGTCGCCGAAACTTTGCCTTCTCTTTATCGACAATGCGGAAGCTTGATCTAGCGGCCCGCAGGCAGGTGCTAGGTTCTGCCTCGAGGAACGACGTCTTGTCGTTGGAGGAAACAATGTTCGACACTAGCACGGACGGCGATGTCCGCTTTCTCACCCGCCAGGATTTGCAGTCGGCTGGCGCGGAGCTCACGATCGCGGAAATCCATGCAGCCATAGATGCTGCATGGGCGGATATCAACAGCGGGCTGGCTTTCGGGGGAAAGGCCGTCCTCTCGCTTCCAGAGGAGGAGTTCTGGCAGCGGGAGAGCGTCGCCCCATTCAGGCGCGACTTCGTCGACGAGCGCCTCGGCTGGAAGCTGTCGGCTCTCTATTGCGTCAATCCGACCCATGGCGGCGTCAAGATCATCGGCGCAAACGCCTTCAATCGGCATCTTGGCCTGCCTCGCTCGACGTCGACTGTCGTCCTTTTGGAAAAACGGACGCTTCGGCCCTTGGCGATACTCGACGGGACGGCGATTTCCGCGCTGAGAACGGGCACCTATGCGTCGAAGGTGGCTCAGCTGTTTGTTCGCAGCCAGGCACCTGTATCGGGCTTCATTTTCGGATCGGGACCCGTCGCCCGAAGTGTGGTCGAATGCCTGAACCTCGCCTGTTCCGACTTGATTGGAGACATCTTCATCCGCAGCCGATCGATTGAAGGCGTGGAAAGACTTCTGTCGGACTTCGCCGATCGGACATCTTTTCGGCTTCACGCCGTAACCGACAACCAAAGGCTGAAGGAATGCGCCCTGCTGATTACCGCCACGAATGCCCGCCAGCCGCTGTTTGAGGACGAGGAGTTGAACAGGGATGCGGTGACGCTTCATCTTGGCGGAGACGAAGTGCCCGAAACCTATCTGCAGCGAGCCTTGAAAAGCGGGACCGTCGTCTGTGACGACATCCAGACGGTCTCGCGCAGAAACTCGCAAAGCATTGCCCTCCACTTCTCCCGAAAAGGGCTTTCTCTGGAGGAGATCGGTCCGTTGCTTGGCGTGCGGGAGCTCTCTGCGCCGATCGACTGGGTCCGAGAGGCGGACACGCCGGTTTGCGTAACCTGCGTCGGCCTGCCGATGCTCGACCTTTATGCCGTGCAAGCGACCTATGAGAAATACCTCGCTCGCACGCAGGAAAATGCCTGAAGGGCTGTCCGAGCGATGAATACGCCCACAAATTCCATGTACACCACGCACCTCCTCGCCGAGCACGTCCATTCGCTCTCCTCAGCTCCGCCTGCGGTCGGCACTCGTGACACTGCCTTGCGCTGTATTCTCGATCTTGTCGGGGCGGCGGTTGCTGGTTCCGCCCTTCAGTGCAGTCGTGCGGCCCGTGATAGCGCTGCCGCGCTCTTCGGCAAAGGCGAGGCGGCCATTTGGATGACGGATCGGACAGTGATGCCCATCGCGGCCGTGATCGCCAACGCGACCGCGGCGTCGGCGCTCGACCTGGACGACGGACACCGCGCAGCGCGAGGACATCCGGGCGCCTGCGTTGTTCCAACCGTCTTGACGTTAGCGCCGTTTGCCAGCGTCTCGGCCGATGACGTCCTGTCGGCAATCGTTTCGGGCTATGATGTCGGCGTCAGAGTGGCGGCGGCCCAAAATGCCCAAGGAATTCAGACCCGGCAGTCGGGACGGTGGGCCGCTTTGGCCGCGGTTGCGGCAGCGGCGTCACTCTTCAAGGTCGAGCCGCCATTGATCGCGCAGGCGCTTTCGATCGCAGGCGTGCTTGCCCCCAACCAACAGGCCAATGGAAGTTCGGGCTACTCCCGGCTCACAGGCAATGACGTCAAGGAAGGGATTCCCTGGAGTGCCGCCACCGGTCTCATGGCTCTCGACCTCGCCCGCAAAGGCTATACTGGGCCGGAAGATCTGCTCGATCATCCCGGCTACTACGACAGGCAGAGGATACTGGAAGGACTGGGGCAGCGTTTTGAAATTTGCGGCACCTATTTCAAGCCTTATGCCTGTTGCCGCTATATACACCCGGCGCTCGATCGCCTCTTCGATCTTGTGAAGGTTCACGAACTGAGGGCCGCGGACATTGTCTCGGTGGAGGTAGAGACCTTTGGCTGGGCGCTCAAGCTCGGCAACGTGCTTTCGCCCGCGAACCTTGTCGACATTCAATATAGTCTTCCCTATTGCGTCGCCATTGCAGCGATCGATGGCCGCGGCGCCCTTGCTCCCGTCAGCGACAGCCTTCTTCATCGGCGGGACCTCACTGAACTCGCGCGACAGGTGAAGATCACCGTCAATCCCGAGATCGACGCGCTCTTTCCCGCCGAGACGCTGGCGAAGGTGACTGTCGAGACACGACGGCACAAGTACGTCTCGGTACTGGATGGCCCCACCGGCGATCCCCAGCGTCCGATGGACTGGCACGCGATCGAAGAGAAGTTTTTGCGCGTCACGCGGCATGTCCTGTCGCCTTCCAAGCAAGAGGCGATCATCGATGGCGTTCTCGGCCTCGCGGGTGGAGAGCTAGACCCATTTCTACGGCTTCTGCGCTTTCCAGGGTAGGACACGGTACCGAACCAATGCCGGCCACTATCCTTGCCGGCAGATGAAACTGACGCAATGACGGGCATCGCCTCGGGCGGTCGACACCTTATTGCGCACGCTGTCAGGGCCGCCGAGGTCGGCGTCCTACGCCCCGCTAACGGCGCTCTCCCATGGCGTAAGCGTGCAAATCCCCAACCCCCATCGCCCCGTTGAACATCACAAGCTGCCCGTTTGCCACGACATGGCGGACACGACCGAGATTGTGGGTCTCAACGATGACCACGTCGGCGCGTTTGCCCTTTTCCAGCAAGCCACGATCGGCCGCAAGCTCCGGGAATGTTTTCGAGACGTTGCCGGTCGCAAGCGCGATCGCGGCCGGCAGCAAAAGCTGGCTCTTTCGCACCATTCGCTGTATGGCCGATAGTATACTGTCCCAGTCGCCACCGGCAAAATCCGTCGATAGGGTATCGACGAGCCCCGCTTCGACCAGAGCATCGATATTTGCGGTGTCGTTGCGCCAGCGTGTTTCGATGCAATCGAGCGTCGAGACGTCGATTGTGACGCCGCGCCCCCTCAGTTGCTGGCCGAAACGCACTGCCTCTTGGGGAAGGAACATCGGGTGGTTCGAATGCCCGGCGATGATGCGGGCCTTTGGATATGTCTCCGCAAGCTTGAGCAGTGTCGCCGCGGTGGGTGCCGCATTGTGAAAGATTGCCGGAAAATCGAGGCGTTCAGACGCTGCCGCGATCTCGTCAAAACCCTTCAGTGACAGCGCCACGGGTGGCATCACCGTGTCGCGGATCAGCTTTATGAGGTCGGACGCGCCAATCTTAGCGGCGAGACCGCATTCGATCAGAAGAGCATTGAGCCGCGGAAGATCGGGAAAGCCACGATCGAGATAGCGGCCGAGAACGGCTTCCTTGAGTGCGCGCGCCTCTTTCGGATGGATTGATATTCCGGTAGCGGCCTCGATAGCTGCGGGTATGAAGCGATAGTCCTGTGCCCCGCCACCGAGCGTCTGCCCGCCGCCTGCTTCTCCGAGTGCCTTTGCACCTTTGTCGACCATGTCATCGATGCGCGCGATCTTGTGCCGCTTCGATAATCCGCCGCCATCAATCGCGATCGCCGCAGCCAGATTGCTCGCGGTATGCGCCGTCGTCAGATGGATATCCATCGCATGGCGTCGGTTCGAGGGGCCATTGATCTCGTCCGGCAGCGCCAGGCCGCAGACGTTGAGCAGGGTTGTTGTCCCGGAGAGGAGATGTCTGTTTCTGAAGTAGTCGACATCCGTGGCCCGGAGGGGCACCGACCCGCTCGGCATGGACGGACCGTGGATGCACCCATGAGCATGCGCATTGACGATACCGGGAATGACCGTGCATCCGGTGGCGTTGAGGACGATAGCCTCGCTTCCGGCATCAGCCTCACCCCGAGCGACGTCGATGATTGTTGTCCCACGGATGCGCACGACCCCACGGTCGTGGAGCGTCGTTCCATCGCCGGTGACAATTCGTCCGCCGACGATGACGATTTGAGTGTCAGGGGGCATTCGACGGGACCTCTGTTTCCGACCAGCCGGTTGCCACCAGTCCATAGCCGACACCGCGAACCGTCCTGATCGGATCGGTGGGCGCGACCGCCGCCAAGGTCTCACGCAGCCGACCAATGTGAACGGTGATGGTTTTTGGATCGACGAAGACACCTGCCGGCCAGGCCGCCGACGCGAGCTCATGCCTCAGATAGATGCGCCCAGGATCTTTGAGCAGATGCAGCAGAATGGCGAACTCCAGACGCGGGAGGTGCAACTCGACGCCCCGCCTCCAGACCCGCCGCGCCAGCACATGCATTTCGATGTCGCCGCACGATAATCGCTCCTGCGAAGCGCCTGACTGTGATGAAAGCGAGTTCAATGCGCGCAGGAGGTGGTCCGGGGAAATGGGCCGCACGAAGCTTTCGTCGGCGCCGGCATTGAGGAAATCGGCATATTGCCGGGCGGAGTTGGCCTCGACCAGCGCGATGACCTTCAGTCCTGCCGTCGTCGCATCGCCTTTCAAGCTTCCGCAGGCGGAAACCGAATTCGCCACCCTGCCATCGATCACGACGCCCCGCACTCCGGCGGTCCTTGCCGCGGCGATCGCCTCGTTCGCGCTGGTCGTCAGGAGCGTCTCAAAGCCGGTCTGCCGAAGTATATGGCGGGCAAACAGGCAGAAATCCGCGTCCGTTGAACCGATGACAATGGTCGGCTTCACTGGGCTTTCACCGAGGGTTGTGCGGAGCGTGAGGCCGTACGATCCCACGGTGTCTGAGGAAATTCAAATGCTGTCTGCGCCTTACGTATTAAGATTTATGTCCCGCGTTCCGCGCTGTTTCAGGCCGATTGATCGTGATTTCGCATGGATGCCGTTCGAGCAGAATTGGAAAGCCCAGGCGAACGCGCGCATCCTCTTTCCATCAGCGACAATCGGAGATGAACATGAGTGTGGCGCGATCGGTCAGCATGAGGAGCTTGGATGATGCTTCTCCTTCACCGTCGAATGGCCCGCCCTCCCCGCGAGCAGGCGTCAGCGGCTCTGCCTGTCTTGACTGCGTTGCCTGCCGGCGGCGTCTTTCGGGGAATTGTCCGGTGCGCGCACTCCCAGAGCAGGAACTGTCACGGGCGGGCTCGGCTGGCGATTGACGAGGTCAGATCGCGTCATTGACGTCTGAAACACGCCTGTTGCCATCCTCGGCCTATGAGACGAGGCATGTCAATGCCCGCAGAATTGCAGGTTGGCATCGGGAAGCCAACCTGCGATTTGTTCAGCATCGGCGACGTCAACGCACGTTGCCGATAGCGCGCCAGCAAACCGTGGACGGCGGGAGTGGGATCGGGCACCGGGAAGCCGCATCGAGAGAAGAAAACGGAGATCATGATCGCGGCTGCAGGCGGGGACGTCGGGCAGACGCTAGCGGACGCGGTCATCCACGAGGGCATGATGGCTACGACTGTCACTTTCGGTGCGCGGGCGCGTGCCCTCACCGGCAGGCACCGGTTTGATCTGATGATCCTCGATGCCGTCGTCCGGCCCGAAGATGCGCTTCATCTGTGCCGGCAAATCCGTAC
Source organism: Rhizobium redzepovicii (assembly GCF_019793435.1). Lineage (GTDB taxonomy): Bacteria > Pseudomonadota > Alphaproteobacteria > Rhizobiales > Rhizobiaceae > Rhizobium > Rhizobium redzepovicii. Next base: position 48,635 of record NZ_JAILYH010000018.1, read on the forward strand.
CCTCAGCACGATCCCGATCATCGCGGTCGTTGCGCAAGGGCGTGAGGACATCATCCTTGCCGCTTTCGAAAGCGGAGCTGATGATTGCGTCTCCAGTCCCTTCGGGACGAGGGAAATGATTGCCAGGATCCGCAGCGTGTTGCGACGGGCATCGCATGATCGCGCGATGCACAGCCTGCCAAAGCCTTTCCGATTCAATGGGTGGCGCCTCGACACATGGCAACGCACGTTGCAGCGACCGGATGGGGCCGTGGTTAACGTGACGGCGGCCGAGTTCGACCTGCTCGTTGTCTTTTGTCAAAACCCCGGCAGGATACTCAGCCGGGAAGAATTGCTTAGCTCTACTCACGCAGGTCTGGCGGGTCCCATTGAACGGAGCATCGACGTTCACATCAGCCGATTGCGACACAAGATCGAGGACAATCCCCACAACCCAAGCCTCGTCAAGACCGTGCGGATGGGCGGCTATTTCTTTGCCGCGGTTGTTGAAACCGATGGATAGCAAGCCGTAGCGGGGGTGTGAGCGCGGCTCTGTGAACGAGCTGAATTTGCGCGAACGTTTGAGTCTGCGACGCCTGGAGCCAATACCCTGCGTCGCCGAGCGCAGCGCCCGCGCCTGATCGTCAAGTGCGCCGCACGAAATGAGTGCCCGGAAGATATCCCACGGGGGCCGCAAGCTCGTCGCGGCCTCCTTGGGGCGCGAGAGAGCGACAATATTAAGTTTTGTTGCTCGGGGCGCCAACAGGTTGAAGGACATTTGTGACACATCTAAACCGATCAGCGCGGACGCCACGCAAACGCGTGCAGTTTGAGTTTAAAAATCACCAAGGGAGATCCTTATCGCTGAACGGCCATCGCCGATGCGTCGCCCGGGTCGCCAGCCAGATTTCCAGGGAGCAAGTGGTCCCATGCATGGAAGTTCTCTTTTCGATCGATTGATCGACGCGACGGTCGCCGCCGCCAACGAACATTCCCTCAAGACGGCATTGAGCGACGTTGCTCGCGCGCATGGATTTGAGCGTTTTGCATACCTCAATCTCCATACCGCAAAGAGCTTTGCCGTCTCCACCTACCAGAAGGAATGGCAATCGCTTTATTTCTCCCGTTCGTATATGGCCATCGATCCTGTGGTGACGGCAGCCAAGCGACTGCGGCGGGCTTTCAGATGGTCGGTCGATGTTGAACGCCGGCGCGCGGACGACAGCGTCAAGGAATTCTACGATGCCGCGGCTGAATTCGGAATCCGGTCAGGTCTGTCGATTCCCATCTGGACGGGGTTTGGCCAGTTTGCCATCTTGACGCTGGCCTCAGCCAGGCATCTGGAGACCACGGGACCGGACGATCTCGACACGGTCGGCGCGGCTGGCGCGGCGGCACTGATACATGCCCGGCTCCAAGGCACGACTACGCCCACCCAAAGACCCGACTTCATTTTTTCCGATCGCGAGGCGCTATGCCTGCGATGGGCGGCCGAAGGCCTTCCGATGCACTCCATCGCCGATGTGACGGGCCTGACCTATCACACCGTCCGCTGGGACCTCGATCGAGTAAAGGCCAAGCTTGGCGTCTACACCCAGAAACAGGCCGTGGCGGTCGCAAGCCGGTTCGGGCTGATCTGACGGCCTAGCTGGCGCGCATATAGATCAGTTGCGATAAGCCCCCGGGAAAACGACGTCCTGGTCGACCAGCACGTTGAACTTGTAGCCGGGCCTGATTTGAAGTGTCGGCTGGACGTCGAGGTTTTTGCCCACGCTCCGTTCGGCTAACCGTCCGAACACATCCGCGAAATTCCGCCGGGCAGCGTCCGAGGCGGTATCCTCCGTCGAACTCTCCGGCATGGCCATGTCGACCCCTGTGCCGATAAGAGCGATGAGAACCGCCGAACCGAACGTTTGAAGGTAATGCCGATCGATTTGGTCCCGAAAGCCACCATAGCCTTCAGCGTCCGTCCCTGCCATGCCGCCGAGCTTTAGGGTCGAGCCGTTGGGAAAGATGATATCGGTCCAGACGACCAGCACGCGCGACTGACCGAAAGAGATCTTGTGATCGTAGCGGCCGAAGAGCTTGGCACCTTGCGGGACGAGCAACTGGTGGCCCGTGGCGCTGTCATAGACATTCTGGCTTGTCTGGGCGGTAATCCGCCCCGGAAGATCCGAGCTTATACCGGTCATCAGCGTGGCTGGGATGACCGAACCGCGTTTCAGCTCGTAGCGGGAAAGCTGAGGCACCACCTTGTTCGGCAGATAGCCGATATCCTTGATGTCCTGGTTGAAGAATGATTCTTTTGCTGACTGCATGTTGGGATCGCCGTTTTGCCCTGAAAGTCCCGCCTGCATCGCCGCGGCGTACAGGTTGGAGGCCCCCGCAGGTGTTTTTGCGCTTTGGGTATTCGCCTGGGACGTATCGGGGCCGGAAAGATCCTTTAGACTGACATCGATGGCAAGTGGTGAATCGAGCGCCGCGGCTTTGGCTTGAAGACGTGCCATTTGCTGGCGATGGCGCTCCCGCAGGAATTGCTCTCGCTGCTCGCGCCCGAGGCGGGCAAGCCATTCTTCTTCCGACTCGAGACCGGGTTTGTTGCGCGCCCTTTCGGTTTTTTCGGTTTCGACCGTCTGTTGCGGCTTCTCTTCTTGCCTGTTGCTGACAGGTGCCGGCTGATAGATCTGTGTCTGCTCGGGATCGCCGATGATGGCATCCTTGACGCCTCGCTTCAGCTGATCGGCATAAGTGGAGGCCGGCGCGTTCGAGGCCTGACCAATGCCATCCGCCCCTTGAAAATAAAACCCGCGCGACGAAAGACCATAGCTGATCACGCCGAGAAAGAGCACGATCAGGGCGATGGCGACGATGATCGGGATTCGGTTCAGCCGCCTGTTGCTGCTGTCCTTGTTTGAAGCGCCGCCAAGCTGAAGCGATTGGACCACCCCCTCCCCTCCCCTAATTGCGCCTGACGGAGACGGGGCTGGCCGGCGATGCGCCGGTCGCGCTTGTGGCATAAGCCCGCGCGAGTTCAACCGAACCTGCCGATATCGAAACAAGCGCCTGGCCTTCAAGGTCGTCTACGCCATAGGTTAGGGCAACCATGCGCTTCTTCTCGTCGATCCCCTGCGCCGTCACGACCTCATAGCCCCACGCCTTCAGGGCAGCTTCAATGGCTTGCCCGAAGGGCGTGGCGTCCCCATTCCATTTGACCCTGTTGATCCCCGGGTCGACCTGTTCTGCAAGCCGACCGACCATATCGCCTGCGATCGCGCTGGCGGCAGGGTCGGAGAGGTCTGGCGAGGCTGAGGTGGCGGTAGGGCCGTCCGCGGCGGTCGTGCAGCCTGACAGCAGGCACCCGATGAAAGAAAGTAGGAGGCTTCGCATGGTCACCCTCCCCTGCGAATGGTGATCTTCTGCTTGTGCTTTCCAACACCGGAGATGAGAACCGCGCGGTCGATATTATAGTCCACCACCATCATGTCGTTCTTCATTCGGTAGTTGACGACCCGATTTTGGCCGCCTGAGACGACAAAAAGCACCGGCGCGTCCTGACCGGCGATCGAGCGGGGAAACTGGATGTAGGTCTTCATGCCGTCCGAATAGACGCGCATGGGCTTCCACGAGGCTTTGCCGCTCACCGAATAGGCGAAGGTCAATTGCTCCGACGGGACGCCTGCTCCCGGCGTCCTTCCAGCTTCGAGGCGGGCGTTGACATCGGCAAGCTTGCTCGACACATCTTCCGGATAGTCGAAGCCGACGCGCGCCATGTACTGGCTTGTGTGTGATTTGAGCTGGATATGATAGGTCCGGCGCGAGGTCGTCACCACCATGGAGGTGACGAGGCCCGGTTCCGACGGTTTGACGATGAGATGGATCGCCTGGCCAGCCGCAGCACCGGACGTTGCCGGTTCGACCTTCCATCGGACAGTGTCACCGACAAGCACATCGCGAACGACCTCGCCGCCCTGAAGCTCGATGTCGCAGACCTGCAGCGGCGAACACACCACCGACGGCTGAGTTTCTCCAAACAGGAAGATGACCTTTCCATCCTCCCCCTTGGTGACGAGCCCGGTGGCCCCGCGCCACTTTCCCGAAAGGTTCGCGCCCTTTGCTTCGTTTGCGGTCATGCTCTGCGCCGTGGCTCCGTTCGTCGTAAGGACGACGATCCAAGCGCAGCCAAGGGCCGCGAGATATGTTGCTCTTCTCATTGAAGTTCCCTGCCCTTAAAGCTGCGCGGTCCACTCGAAGTCTTTCAGATAAAGGCCGATCGGATTAAGCCTGATCACGCCCTCGTCCTGTGGCGCCGTCAACGTAACGGTCGCAATTCCGCGGTATCGGCGTGTTCCGGTTTCCTTGCCCTTCCGATCGCGCTCGAATTCCGTCCAGTCGATTTGGTAGGACTGGTTGGAAAGGGCGACGATGTTGCTGACTTCGATCGCAACTGTCGCGTTCTTGGCTTTCTCGAATGGCGAATTGCCGCGGAACCAGGCATTGATTTTCTCGGTGGACGGGTCGGATGTCCGCAGCAGCGCATAGGTCCGATCGATGTATTGCTTCTGAACGACGGCGTCTGGCGTCACCGACCGGAAGCTTGTGACGAACCCACCGAGCGTGGCGCGAACCACCCGTGGGTCGGCATATTCGATCTGCTGGGGAAAGCCCGCGCTGACCGAGGTCCCAAGCTTGTCGACTTCGACGATATAGGGGACGAGTTTGACCTGCGTGCTCAAATATAGCGCATAGACGAAGCCGATTACGGCCATTGCCAGTGCGATCATGCCGACAACGCGCCACGCTGCCGCCGCCCTGACATAGGAACCATATCGTTCGTTCCATTCCTGCCTGGCGGCGAGATATGGGTTCTCAGGGGCGCGTTGCATTGCCATCGACCGATCCTTGCAGTGATTATTTTTTGTCGTCGCGAGGCGGCGACGGGCGCAAACCGCCGCGTGCCTGGGCCTGATCGAGTTTCGCATTGGCAAGTCCAAGTAGAGAGCCGGCATGGGCGCCGGGTGAGCCGATCGCCTTTTCCTTGACCGCGGATCCGACCGCTTCGCCCGTCGCGCTCAATCCCGCACCGATGCCGCGCAAGGTAGCGCCCGTCATGGACGCACCCTCGGCACGCGCAGCACGCGCGGCGGCAAAGCCCGCGCTGGCGCCACCGCCGGCTAGAAGCCCCGCGCCCAGTGCGAATGATGCCGCCTGCCCGCCGTGGCGAATCACCTCCATGCCGCCGCTGACGGAGACGCCTTGGACGACACCCTGCAGAATGCTTGGGACGTAGATTGATATGATGAAGACGACAACTGATAGGCCGGCGATCGCCAGGCTGGTGATGAGTTGCTGCTCCGCCGCGACTGATGCCTCGGCCAAGCCGATGAGAACCTCCGAGCCGATGCGCGCGATCATTACCAGTGCCATCAACTTCATACCGACTGAAAACGCATAGACGAGATATTTGACTGCGAAGTCCTTGGTGAAGGATGAACCACCTAAGCCAAGCATGATCATGCCGGCCAACAAGCCCACATACATCTCGACGATGACAGCGATGAACACCGCAGCGACGAGCGAGAACGCGATGACGACAACAACCATGGCGAAGACGGCGGCAATAGCCAGAGAGTTGTCCTCAAAGAGGCCGAACTGAACCTGTTCGGACATTTTGTCCGCGACCTCTATGCCTGCGTCGAAGATCGCGGCCGGAGAAGCGGAGCCACCTTCCGCGCCTAACTGGTATAGGCTGTCCACCACCGCTTTGGCGAGGGCTGGTCCCCGATCCAGGATAAAGGCAAAGAGACCGACGAACATGATCCGGCGAACGAGTTCTGCGAACCAACTATCCAGTGACGCAGCTTGGAGCGCTAGCCATACTGCTGCTATTCCAATTTCTATCCCGGCCAGGATCCAAAAGAGCGACTGAGCTGCCCGTGACACCGTCGACTCCCAATCCTTCGCAGCATTAACCACCTGGTTTTCCAGGGTCGAGAGCGCCGATCCTTGCTGGGCGAAGGCTGGCCCTACCGCCACGATCGCAAGGCCGATCGCAAGCATGATCAATCCGAGCGTCCGTCGTGAGCTTACCACCTTGTCCGCATCTCCTGTCCGTGCCTCAGATACCGCTTCGTCAACGGCTTAAAGAATTCCCTCAGGCGTTGTTCGGCGGCTGTCGCGGTCGTCGAGGGAGGATAGAAATGCGTGTCGACCACGATGAGGATCGTTGCGGTGGCTACTCCAACCGTACCCACGCGGAAAGCAATGATCGCGAAAGGGCTCACCAGCGCGGCTCCATCATTTGTCCATCGGGGATTCCTCTTCCCGCGGGAGCGAAAAACTTCTCTCTTCTCTTCTGCGCCAGGTCCCTGTCGGTCTGGTTTGCCTGAAACCAGGTGCCCATCATCGTCATTTGCTGGGAAAGTAGACCGCGCAGCTTCTGCAGCTGGGCGACCTGCTGCGCCGCGATCTGGTGGCCGACCTGCAGGGCCTTCATCTGCCCGTCCGCGCTTTGCGACATCGAGCGGAGCGAGGCCATGGTGGATTCTTCGGTCTCGAACTGATCCGCCGTCAGGCTTGCGGCCTCCAAACTGCCCGCGATCGTGTCACGGTTGGTGTCGGACCAGGACTGATAGGTCGAGGAGTAGCTCGTCCCGTCCGACAGGTTGGTCTTGAGATCCGCATAGCTCGGGAAACGCTGGTTGAGGATATCGTCGGCGTTGCCCATGGAAAAGGCGATCCCCTGCCCCTGCGAGACGACACTCTGCAGGCGCTTGAGGTCACTCTCGACTTCGCCCCAGATGTGGTTGGGAAGCTGCGCTGTATTCTGCAGCATGTTTTGGTAGATTTTCAGCTGGTTCTGGATCTGCTCGGCGAGCTGGCTGATCTGGGTAAGCTGGTTTTCGACCTGGACGCCGGAGCTTTCGAGCAGCTTGATCAGCTCGGCATTGTTGGCAAGCTGTGTCCATTCCGTTGCCGCGCCCGTCGCGCTGCCGGCGTTTGCAGGATCTGGCTGAACGAGTGCGCTTGACACGGCTGCGACCAGCAGAAGCCTATGCGTCTTCGAGAAGCGATGCAGCATCCTTGATCCCTCTCTTTTGGAGCCAGTGAAGCGGCCATTCAGGGCCATGTTCGTGATGAAGCGCACGGATATGCTTCAAGTCGTCCTTGCTCGACGCGCCGACGAAAGAGAGCGTCAGCGGGCCAAGGGCCATGTCGAACAGGCGGCGCCCTTCGGGGGACGCGACGTAGTATTCCCGCTTCGGTATGGCGGTCGCTACGATCTCGATCTGCCGTTCGTTGAAGCCGATCCGTTCGTAGAAATCCCGGGTGCCGGCCTCGCGGGCTGCACCGTTCGGCAGGCAGATTTTCGTTGGGCAGCTCTCTTTCAGGACATCGATGATGCCAGAGCGTTCGGCATCCGAGATCGACTGGGTTGCAAGCAACACCGCGCAATTGGCTTTGCGCAGCACCTTGAGCCATTCCCGGATTTTGTCGCGGAATACCGGATGACCGAGCATCAGCCAGGCTTCGTCGATGACGATGAGGCTTGGTGCGCCGGTGAGGCGCTTTTCAATGCGCCGGAAGAGATAGGTGAGCACCGGCACGAGGTTTCGCTCGCCCATGTTCATGACTTGCTCGATTTCAAACGTCTGAAAAAGGCCCAGTTCGAGGCCGTCGCTCTCGGCGTCCAGCAACTGGCCCATCGGGCCGTCGACGGTGTAGTGATGGAGAGCATCCTTGATCTCGCGCATCTGAACGCCACTGACGAAATCCGAGATCGAACGACCGGGAGCCCCGTCCATCAGACCGATCTGGCGGGAGATGGCGTTGCGGTGATCCGGCGTGATCGTGATTCCCTGCATCGCAACCAGGCTTTCGATCCACTCCGACGCCCAGGCACGATCGCCGTCCGATGACAGTTCGGAGAGCGGGCAAAAGGAAAGCCCGGTGTCTTCGTCGGCGCCGATCTCGTAGTGATCGCCGCCGCAAGCAAGTGTCAGCGGCAGCATTGAACGGCCTTTGTCGAAGGCGAAGATCTGGGCGTTCTCGTAGCGGCGGAACTGTGCTGCGATCAACGCAAGGAGCGTCGACTTTCCTGAGCCTGTCGGACCGAACACCAGGGTATGGCCGACGTCATCGACGTGAAGGTTGAGCCGAAAGGGCGTGGATCCAGTCGCGACCTGCATGAGCGGTGGTGAATCGGGTGGGTAAAACGGGCAAGGTGCCTGCGGATTCCCGGACCAGACGGAGTTGAGCGGGATGAGATCGGAGAGATTGCGCGTGTTGATCAGCGGCTCGCGAATGTTGCAGTACCAGCTTCCAGGCAGACTGCCCAGATAGGCGTCGGTCGCATTCAGTGTCTCGATCCGTGCGCCAAAGCCCTCGGCTTGGATGAGACGCCGGATCGCCTCGGTCTTGTCGTTAAGTCGTTCGGCATCGTTGTCGAACAGCACGACGACTGGTGTGTAATATCCATAAGCGACGAGCTGTGACGACGCTTGTGCGATTGCATCCTCGGTCTCGGCGACCATCGATATTGCGTCTTGGTCGACCGAGCGACTTTGCGTCTGGAAAAGTTGGTCGAAGAAAGGTCGAACTTTCTGCTGCCACTTTTTGCGGGTGCGCTCGAGACGCACCCTCGCCTCCTCGGCGTCGAGGAAAATGAAACGCGACGACCATCGATAGCCAAGCGGCAAAGAATCCAGGCTGTTCAGGATGCCCGGCCAGCTCTCGGACGGAAGGCCGTCGATTGCCACCACGCCGAGAAAACGGTTCTCCACCTTGGGAGCAAGTCCGTGCTGAAGCTCGGCGGTCACGATCCAGTCGAGGTACATCGGAATGTCGGGGACCCTGACAGGGTGGTTGTCGCCTGTGACGCAAAAGCGGATGAACTGCAGCAGTTCGTCATAGCGAGCAACGCGCGTGCCGTCGCGCTCGGCGGTCTCCCGCGTCAGCATTCGCCTGATGGAAATGATGTTGGCGAGATACTGTTCGACTTCCCGGATCGCATTGCGGAAGATGAAGAGCACGGTGTCGGCATAGGATTGCTTTCGACTGTCTTCGTCGGAATAGATGTACTTGCTGAGCCTCGATCGACGCTGCTCGGTCGGCCGATAGGTCGCAATGATGGCGTGGCGGCTTTCGAAATGCCCCTGCTCGCGTTCGAAGTGGGCTCGTCGTTCCTCGTCGATCGCCAGAGTCACCGGATCGGGGAAATGTGATTTTCGAGCCGAGGCATAGTCGACCGTCGCGAGCCGGACCGCCTCTACCTGGATCATCCAACCGGAACCGAGACGGGACAATATGGCATTGATCTGGCGCGACACCTCGTTCCGCTCGAAATCGGTGGAGCTTTCGGAGTCAGGTCCGGCAAAATACCAGCCGGCCATCAGTGAGCCATCCTTGAGCAGAAGGACGCCGTTGTCGACAAGACCTGCGTAGGGGACGAGATCCGCGAAGGACGGCGCCGTGTGACGGAAAGCGCGAAGGGATACCATCTTTGCCTCTCAGTAGCGTCGCCAAGGGGAGGACGTGGCCCGGTACGAGGGTCTGTAGGCCATGTGACGGATATACACGCGTCTCATCAGTGGATCGGCTTTTGCCATCATCCTCAACGCCGCGACGATGACGATCCACAGCGTCGCTCCGAACAGCGCGGAATAGATCGTCAGGACGACAAAGATCAGGATGATCGCCGCAAGTCCCGTGATCAGTACCAGTTCCCGGTCCGCGCCCATCAGGAGGTTGGGGCGAGAAAGCGCGCGATGTATGGAATTGCGCTGCAAGGTGGTCGCCTCAACCGCCATTACCTGCCCTCCCCTCTTCGCCATTACGGGTCTTCAGGTTGTGATCGGCAATGCCGATAGAGGCGCCCGTCGCGCCGAACAGGCCGACGATCTGGGTTGCGCCGAGCAGAATGCCGGCAACGAGCACCACATACATAAGCCGGCGGGCGAAGTCGTTGAGTTCTCCGCCGAAGATCAACATGCCGCCTGCGATTGCGACAGCAGCAAGTGCGATGAACCCGGCAACCGGACCGGTGATCGACTCTTGGATTTGTTGAAGAGGATCTTCCCAAGGCAGGCCGCCGCCCGAACTTGCCCAAGCCGGATCAATTAGGATGAAGGCCAACGCAAGCGCGACGGCGGCGAGGTCTATCGAGCGTTCAAGCCGCATGCTGCATGTCTCCATAAGTCTCGAGCTGATACTCGCCACCTATAAATCCGTGAACGCGCAGGATATCGCTGACGCGGCGGCCTTTTGGGGTTCGATCGATCGAGATGATCAGGTCAACTGCCTCGCCTATGACTGCTTGAATCGGTTGTCTGCTGACCTCTGCGGTCAGTTGTTCCAGCCGTCGAAGCGCCGATTGCGCGGTGTTTGAGTGAATGGTCGCCACTCCGCCCGGGTGGCCCGTGTTCCAGGCCTTAAGGAGTGTGAGCGCCGCGCCGTCGCGAACCTCGCCGACGATGATTCTGTCCGGCCGCAACCTCATGGTGCTCTTCAGCAGCTGCGCCATGTCGACACGATCGCTCGTGCGCAATGCGACCGCGTTGCTGGCGACGCATTGGATCTCGACCGTGTCCTCGAGAATGACCAATCGGTCGTTCGGAGTCTGCTCGGCGATCGCAGCGACAACCGCATTGGTCAGGGTCGTCTTGCCCGATCCTGTCCCCCCGCAGATGACCATGTTCCACCTCCTATCTATCGCCTGGCGGATTATGAGGGCTTGGCCGGCCGTCATAACGCTGCTTGTCAGATAGTCTTCGAGCCGGATGCGCTGCGACGCTCGCCGGCGGATCGAAAAACACGGCGCGGGGACGATCGGGGGCAGCAGGCCCTCGAAACGATGGCCGCCAAGGGGCAATTCACCAGAGACGATCGGCTTTCGGTCGCCCACCTCGGTATTCAACACGTGGGCAACGCAGCCGATGGCGACCTCGGCTGCGCGCTTTTCCATCTGGCCGGCATGGGCGATCCCGCGTCCAAAACGCTCCACAAACAGATTTCCGTCGGGGTTCAGCATGATTTCGACGACGCTCGGATCGTTGAGGGCAAGGCAAAGCTCCTCGCCAAGAGCGTCCTCGAGTTTGCGGATGAGGCGCGGCAGCGCCAGGGTCGGTATCGACATCGCGGCTGCCTGCTTATGCCGCATGCTGGCGCCGCGCACCGAATGCGGAACGATAGGCGTGCGGTCTGACCCGTTCGAAGTTCTCCCAGCTGACCGGCAGGATGCCGGCCACGCTCAGCGTCTCATTGATCATGATCGGCTGACCAAGGCGCAGCATCGGCCAGCCGGCGCGCCGCAGGATTCGCTCGAAGCGAACATCCGTGGCTGTTGCGATTTCGCGGTAACCCTGATTTAGGCACCATTCGAGGATGCCTGCGAACATGCCGAACGTGACGTCGCTCAGGCCCCCTTCCCCGGCCCCACGGGACCGCGCGGTATCGACGCAGAAACGAGAGCTTTCGATCATGGACGGATCGGCGTCGAGCCGTCCTGCCGAAAGAAGCTGCGGGAAGACTTGCTGCAGCATGGTCGGACCGATGGCTGGCAGCAGCCGTGCGCAGCCGATCACCACGCCATCCGATAAGGCTAGAACATAGGTCGGTTCGAATTCGTCGAACTGATCGCGCTCCCGCCCGTTGGACCTGGAAACGTTCCAGGCGAGCCGGTCAGCGAAAACCCGCGACCGCAGCCTGTACATTTGATCGAGAAGGGCCGCGTCCTTGCGCGATTTCGTCGTCTTGAGTGCTATCAGCTTCATGATCCCGCTCCGCAATTAGGCTGGTCTGCGGATCCTGGTTTGCGGAAAGCGGCGGGTTGGTTCCAGTCGCAAATCTGTGAGTCGCGCATGGTTCAGGGCCGATGGCGACGCTGCGTTGCGCGCCGGGGCGACCGGCCGACACTGGGTCCCACTCGCAAAACTGCGGGTAAAGCGACAGGGGCTGAAGGCCACTTGATCATCTTAAGCATATGAAAAATATGGTGAAGGCCTGCAACACATTGCAGGCAACAGGTCATTCGTTAAGTTTTCGTTAACCAAAGAACGTTTGACGACTCACGCGATAACTGCAACCTTTGCGACGGAAAATGCGCGATGATCGGTGAAAAACCGTCGCGAGGTGAAAATGGATCAGATGACGACACGCAAGCCAACGAGCGAATCCTCCGCTGTGAAGATTACACGCCAATCGCAGATGTTGTCAGCGCAGTTGCAGTCTCTTCGCACCCATATGTATCCGCCGGAGGCGATGAAATCGTTGCGCACGTTTACCTCGCGTGACGTGGCCACCATGCTTGGGATCGCCGAATCGACCCTCCGACAGATGTCGTTGGACGGTGAAGGTGCAATGCCCGAGCGGCTGGAGAATGGCCGCAGGAGCTACACGCTCGCCCAGGTCAATGAGATCCGTCGATACCTGGCGGTGAAGCGGCCCATGGAAGCTTTGGATTTCTTGCCGCGCCGGCGTCCCGGTGAGAAGCTGCAGGTTATCGCGGTTGCGAACTTCAAGGGCGGATCGGCCAAAACGACGACGACCGTTCATCTCGCCCATTATCTCGCTCTGACGGGTTTGCGGGTGCTCGCGATCGATCTTGATCCGCAGGCATCCTTGTCGGCCATGTTCGGCTACCAGCCGGAGTTCGATGTCAGCGACAATGAGACGATATATGCGGCCATTCGCTATGACGACGACAACCGCCGGCCGCTGCGCGACGTCATCCGTAATACCTATTTTGACGGAATTGATCTCATACCCGGCAACCTGGAGCTCATGGAATACGAGCATGAGACGCCGCAGGCGATCGCAAGCGGCGGCGGGCGCGGCGACGGGATCTTCTTTCGACGTCTCGGCGCCGTCATAAACAGCGTCGAGGAAGACTATGATGTCGTCGTGATCGATGCGCCGCCGCAACTGGGTTATCTGACCCTGGGCGCGCTTTGTGCTGCGACCTCACTGCTGATTACCGTTCATCCGGCGATGATCGACGTTGCCAGCATGAACCAGTTCCTGGCGATGATGAGCGATGTCATGCACGTCATCGAGGAGCGTGGCGGTGTTCTGGAACACGATTTCATTCGATATGTCATCACCAGGCACAATCCGAACGACGTGCCGCAGGTGAACGTCGTCGCGCTCCTGCGCTCCCTGTTCGGCGAGGACGTGCTGGCGCCAGCGGTGGTGGACACGACCGCAATCGCCAGTGCCGGCCTTGAGAAGAAGAGCCTTTACGAAATGGCGCGTGGTTCGGTTGGTCGAGATACGCTCACGCGTGCCCTGGATTCCGTCGACGCGGTCAATCTCGAGATCTTCAACCACCTCAAATCGGTATGGGGACGGTCATGACGAATGCCAAAGAACGCTCCAGTCGGATGAAAAGTCTTTTTGCGAATGTCGATTCCGCGGAGCTTGCCAAGCAAATTTCAGCTGGGCCCGCGGTCAAAGTCGGATCTGGAGCCGTCAAGTCGATGGACCGGGCCTTCGTTGCCGTCGAAGAGGAGAATGAACGCCTCCGCCTGCAATTGAGCAGTTCTGAGGCCATCGTCGAAATTGACTCCGCTCTTGTCGTTCCTTCCTTTGTCAGGGACCGCCTTGATATTGAGGGAGATCCGCAGTTCCAGGGTTTCGTCGAGGGCATTCGGGAAAACGGCCAGAGACTTCCCATCCTCGTTCGCCCCTCCCCCGACAGGCAGGGCTACTTTCAGGTCGCGTACGGGCACAGGCGCTTGCGCGCCTGTCAGATCCTTGAACGGCCGGTGAGAGCGATCGTGCGCGATCTCTCCGACGATGAACTGGTGGTCGCTCAAGGTATCGAGAATACCGAACGCGCCAATCTCTCCTTCATCGAGCAGGCGTTCTTTGCCGCGACCCTCAAGGCGCGCGGCTTCCGGCGGGAGACGATCGCCGCCGCGCTCGGCAGGGCGGATGGCAAGCTGACCTACGTTTCGATGCTGATTGGAATCGCAGAACAGGTCCCCGCGGAACTGATCGGCAGAATTGGTCCGGCTCCATCGATCGGCCGCCCCAAGTGGGAAAAGCTCGCCGCCCATTTCAAGGATGGCAAGGCTCCGGCCGCGGCCCAGGCGATCATCGATAAGGTGACCTCGACGGCTGTATGGGCCGCTGCCACGAGCGATCACCGCTTCGCCGCGCTGATGAGCGCGCTCGAACACAAGGCGGCGCGAGGAAGTCAGGGCGAAGAGGTCGACGTCGGTGGCGGCGCCGTAATCACTGCGAAATCCTCGCGTTCTTCAACGCTTATCACGATTCCGGAAAGCAAGGTGCCGGGCCTCTCGGCTTGGCTCGTCGAAAGGCTTCCGGCGCTGGTGGAGGAGTACCGAAAGCAAACGGGAGAGGCGCCGATGGGGTAGGCTAATTCAGAAATAGGAAAGGGCTCACCGACGGCAATCGGCGAACCCTTGAATCCTAGCCGACAGTACGAAAACGTCCCATCGACATCAGCTCTTACAAACTGATTCTATGACGGACCGCTGGCACAATCAACCCCTGCGTAACAGCCGGGAATGAAAAACTGTGCCCGTCTGCCGGCTTTCATCAACAAGAATCTCGATGGAGCCGCACGCCAAGGCGTTGCGGGCAGCTAGCCCATGACAGAAGCAACGGCAATCGCATCGTTCAGGCGCGTCAGTCCGGCCATTCTCGCAAGCGCGCGTATGGCGATGGCCAACGACATACCGGACACCTCGAAGTCGGAGATCTCTCTCCTGCTGAAAAAGGCAGCGCCGATCCTTGGGATCGACGGCACGACCTATCATGTTTTGGACATTCTCCTTGGCCTCTCGCGCGCTGATGACTGGAAAGGCGGCGGGCGACCGATCGTTGCCATCTCGAATGCCAAGCTTGCCGAATATACGCTGCGCTCCGAGCGCACAGTGACACGTTGCCTGCGCAGGATCGTCGAGGCTGGGATCGCCGCCTACCGTGACAGTCCGACGGGCCGGCGTTTCGTGTACCGCGACAGTGACGGGATAGTTGCCAGCGGCTTCGGGCTTGATTTCACGCCAGCGCGCGTACGGCTCGCCGAGATCAGGGAGAGCGTCGAGAACTATCAAAGGGAACTCAAGGCCAGCCAGGATGCACGTCGCGCGGTCACGAGGGTTTCCAGGGCAATCATCGATGCCTGCGAGGCGTTCCCGGAAAAGGCAGATATCTGGAGGAGCGCTGCGCAAGCAATCATCGACGGCGTTGCCGACAGGGCCGAACAGGCAAGCGGTCTCGAATCAATCCACGCAGAGGTTCTTGAGTACGCTGAACAACGTTTCCATGAGCATAGTATGTCATGCGCGGGTGACATCAGCGTCACCTCTATTATTAATACAACCCCTAAAAACCTTTCTGATAGTAATCAACGGACCCGCTCTCACGAGCGAGACATAATTTCAACTGACGACGGCTCCGCCGTCGAAATGGCTTATGAAAATAAGCCTCAAGCAGCGGCGGGTGACATGCAATCCCGGTTGCCGCTGGTGGAAACGACAGTTGGTGATATCCAAGGTGCCGTTCTAGCTACGGTGCCGGTTGGCTTGCTGCAGGTCGGGTGCCGGGCGGCGCAGGAATGTGTCAGCGTGGAGTTTGACGGATGGTCCGATGTTGTCGGGGCGGCCGAAATGATGCGGCGCATGATCGGCCTGTCGGAGGCTGCATGGGTAGACGGCGTAGGGCGGGTCGGCCGTTATGCAGCCTCCGCCATCTTAGCGACCGTGCTCGAAAAATCCTTGCGTGATCCGGAGCTGATTGCAAAGCCCGGGGGCTATTTCCGTGCAATGGTCGACCGGGCGGTCGATGGAAGTCTTCACCTCTCAAAAAGCCTTCACGGTCTTGCCGGTAGCGAGATGAACAAGCGGAATAGATAGGCGAAAAAGTAACAGCTGTTACCCCGCCCTTGGGCTTGAGGAACGGGTCCATCGCGCCGAGTTTGCGTTATAGGCGCTACGGGAAGTGATCGAGTTCAAGGGGGTGGCCTTGGTATCTGGCTCGGATGGGCGGCAATGGAGCGGTGCATACAGGAAGAGTGGTCGTTTCGACGGGTATCCGTTTGCGCCGAACGTCAATGCAGCCATATTGCATCTGGATTTCACAGCAAGACGGCGAGGGCTGGCAACTGCACTGAAGTATCTGCCCTCAAAGCCGTGGCCGACTAGCGTCATTCCTCGTGTCCACTGAAAGACCCTGCCTGGCTGCCGATCTTGAACACCCTCCGATGTGAATGTGTCGCCGTTGATTGTTCAGTATCGATCACGGAGATCAGCGTCGACGGTTCTGGCGGTTGCGATCTCGCTCCCTGCCTGCGTGCTTCATGCTTTTCGGCGGTGAAAAGCTTTGCGCGCCCTTGGAGTTACTCGGCTCGCAGAAGAACATGGGTGTTGGAGGGCATAGGCGAAGGAGGTCTTCGAATGTTCATTAAGGAAGCTATGCCACCTGTTTCGTCGCGCTTGTGCCCCGCTGGAGATAATTGTGCATTGATGCCTAGAGGTCCCGAACTTGTAGTCGGGGTGTGCGGCACCCGCCAAGCAGAAGAGTCCCAGGTATGACGGCAATGGCGCTTTCGGGTGTGAGTTCTGGGGGCCGTCTCGCCCGGGAGAGATGGACGGGTGGGGGTGCCGATCGTCGCCTCGTTTTCCCTCCTCTATCCGACATAAGCTGCTTATCCACGGACGGAGAGGGCCGGGCAGGGTCCGGTCGACACACCCGTTTGGCCGGGACATCAACTGAATTTTTTTATTGGTCGCGTTGGGCGAACCACGCGATCTCAATAAGAGGGACTCAAAAGGTAACAGCTGTTACCTTTTGAGTGCATACAAGGATGTGACCCTTCTCTTACCTCAAAAAGCTCACTCACTAAAAGCGACACAGCTTCGGGGAACTTCGGACGTTACCGGTAGGTGCCGAGCGGTCTGACGTTCAAAGTGTGACGAATTGCGCCGATCACTTCCCCCGAGGACAGAAGGAATCGGCTTTCGAGTGGTTCAAGCGGCGCATGAACATAGATGAAATGCGGCCAACCTTCCTACGTCCAGTTCCACTTCATGAGTTATAGGCGGCCTCTATAACTCACGATAATTTATTGCGATGAGTGATAGAAATGAACTCTATCGCTCATGTAATGGATCAAAGGTGGTCGCGGAGACCCAGAGAGCACCTTGAAAGGTTCGAATCGACGTCATCCAAAGGACAGCAAACCCATGTGTCGGCAATCAAACGCGCCGCGTTCGGCTGCGTTACAACCAGCACTCAAAGCGTATGAGCATGCGTCAGCAAAGGATCGGATGTGGACGTTTTTCGGAGGGTGAGTGTGGCCGCAAGTACCAGAGCCGAGCACCAGCGTTGCGGATCATCTGACGGATGGCGGTCGACTTGTGGGAGCCGAGATTATCCATCACGACGATGTCGCCGGGTTTGAGCGCTGGTACGATTTGCTGCTCGACATAGGCGCGAAGCACTCACCGTTGATCGGTCCATCGAAGACACAGGGTGCGGTGAGCCGATCGCAGCGCGGTGGCCGCCCATCTTCCCAGGCGCGACAGAACCGCTCGAACGATAACGCTGCCACCACTTTACCGCTGAAGACACGGCAATACCGTACTGCGCCGCAACCGACCGGCAGCTCTCACGGGCTTCGATTGCAGCAACAATACGCTCACGAAGATCATTGGAAAGAGGTCGCGTCATTCGATGCTGGCCTCCACTCCAGCCAGCATCTTGAATCACAAAACACCCAAAAACGGAATCCCTGCCGATTCAACTAAATCCGGATACGCCCTAAGTAAGACTAATCAGAGCTTTGCCTATCGAGGCTAGCGGCATTGCTTCCACATCGTGCTTTAGGGGGAAAGTTTCCTGCCCAGGGTAAACGACGATGCGTCGTGCCGGGTCGAGATCTTCACATGCAAGATAGAAGCCTTTCTCGAGTTTCGGTGTCAGGCTCCGCTTGATTTCGATAGCCCAAGGTCGTTCGCCCGGGGGCGTTAGAAGAACGTCGATCTCGGCACCAGCCGACGTCCGATAAAAATTGCACTGAGTTCCGGGCGGCGCTGCTGCAATCAAGGTCTCGATCACGAATCCTTCCCAGCTTGCTCCGGCGACCGGGTGCCCGAGAAGGTCCTCCTGAGTGGTCAGTCCCAAAAGGGTGTGGGTGATGCCGCTATCGCGAACATAGACCCGCGGTGATTTGACCAGGCGTTTGCCAATGTTCGCGTGCCAGGGCTCTAGGCGTCGTACGAGGAGTAGATCAACCAGGAGATCGAGATAGGAGGCGACCGTCTTGCCATCGACGCCGAGCGAACGCGCAAATTCCGCGGCATTTAGCAGTCCTGATTGGTGATGCGCAAGCATGGTCCAGAAGCGCCGCAATGTCTCGGCTGGAATGCGAGGACCAAGCAAGGAAATGTCTCGTTCCAGATAGGTTAGAATAAAGTCTTGCCGCCAGCGCTGGCTTTCACGATCACTCGCTGCTAGGAAACTATCTGGGAAGCCGCCCCGCACCCATAGCGTATTCAGATCGTCAACTGGCACTTCCAGGCCGTCGATCGGACCCATTTCAAGGTAGGCGATGCGACCGGCCAGCGTCTCACCCGACTGTTTCAATAGATCGATAGATGCGGACCCGAGCAGCAGGAAATGGCCAGCCTTTCTTCCATTTCGCCGGCCCCGGTCGATAAGCCCACGCAAGTTCTGAAAAAGATTTGGTAGCCGGTGAACCTCATCCAGGATAACGAGCTTGTCGCTGTGCTGGCTGAGATATAGTTCCGGCTCGGTGAGTTTGGCGCGGTCGGCATCCGATTCCAGGTCGAGATAGATTGATGGGCGCTGTTCGGCTATGGCAAGCGCCAGCGTCGTCTTGCCGACCTGACGCGGGCCAATGAGCGCAACGGCGGGGCTCGAATCGATCAACTCAATCAGTTTTGTAGATATTCGACGTTCAATCATCCTTGCATTTATGGAGGGTAATTCCGTAATTGCAAGGACAATATGTTGAGTTTGGGCTGTATCAGTTGGCGCGTCGCGCGGCGTACACATTGGTGTGTGCCTAACGGCTCGCCGCGCCGGTCGCGCTGGCGACTGTCTGGGACGGCCGCGAAATTCCCCGCCTCGGCATGGGATGCTCGGCGATCAATGGCCTCTCCTCGGTGACAGAAGAGCGCTGCATCCGCGCGTCGCATACGAACATCATATATCACACCATCTGAGCCGCCCGCCCGCTTCGACGTGTCGCGCTGTTGTAGTAACTTGACGCTTGTTGAATCGAGCGGTGGCGGGACTGCTCCATCGCCTCCGGCAGAGGGATGCCACGGTTTGCCGCCTCGGTCAGATATCCAGATCGTAGCCCGTGCGCGGAAAACTCCCCAGGATCCAACCCAGCCATCTCCGCTCGCTGCTTGAGGATGGCATTGATCGACTGCGGATCGATCGCCCGCCGCGACACTGTCCCCCACCGCCCGATCGCCCGAAACACGCTCCCGCTGTCGATCTTCGACGCCGCCATCCAGGCATTGAGTGCCTCTACCGGCCGGCCCGTCAGATAGACGACGTCGTCCTGTTCGCCGCTGCTGGTTTTGGTGCGACCGAGATGGATGGCGAGGGAGGGGAGGGGGGTACCATTCTCGACCGGGATCGGCGGTTCGATTGTCAACTGCTCCTTGCGCAGCCCGGCGATTTCGCTCCGCCTTCTCCCGCCGGAGGCAAAGGCCACCATCAGGATCGCCCGGTCGCGCAGATCACGCAGGCTATCGGTCGCGCAGGTCGCCAGCAATTTGGCCAGCACGTCGCCGGTGACCGCCTTGGCGCTCTTGCGACCCCGCGTCCGGGGGACGGCGCGCACGGCGAGACGAATGGCCGACTTGAGGGCAGGGGAGGCGAAGGCACCATTGAGGCCACGCCATTTGCTCAATGTCGACCAGTTGGCCAGTCGCCGGCGCACCGTCGATGGCGCGTGCGGGCCAACGGATTTGAGAAACCCCTGTTGCCGAAGCTTTTCGTCGACGTCTGCGGGCATGCCGTGATCCGCATCCGTCTCGCGGCGCTGCGGGTCCCAAAGGTGGTGGGCGACGAATTTCAGCAGCAGCGCCTCGGGCGCCGGCCAGGGCAGGGGGTTTCCGGTCGCCGCCAGTCCCCAGGCTTCAAGGTAAGTGAGATCCGAAGTCAGCGCCCGCAGCGTATTGTCGCCCATGCCTTGGTTGACGAGATGGCGCAGCGTCTCGACATCGTGGTCGCTCAGTAGCTCGGCGAGCTCGTTACGGCGTTCGATCGGCAGGACGGCGGCGATCGTGTCGAGTTCTTCGGCGCGCCGCTCAACCGCGGACAATGATTTCTTGGGTTTGGCCACAGGCGCTCCAAAAGCACGGTCTCGGCGGCCTCCATGGCCGTGATTTGCTGCGATTCTTTCTGATTTGCGGGTCGAAATCAATCTACCATCGATAAGAGGTACTTATCGATGGTTACAATGCCAACTGTTCTTCCGCTTCTCTAACGGAAGCAAATTGGCCAATGAATTCCACTTGGTGATTTAGTTACCATGATTTCATAATGTTACAATCTTCCAAACTAATGGATTCATGGCTGATGCTCGTAAGCGGGGCTGATTTGATGGCCGTGCCGACACAATCAGCATGTCTGACGCCGAGCAGGGTGCTCGAAGGGCCGAGAGCGTTCAGGCGCGAGCTGCAACCAGGGAGGCCAGGGGTCACCTCGGCCCGCACGACCAGATCCCGCACCACGCAATCCTTGTAGCCCTTAAGCGCGATCCGGGTGGTGCGTTGGCAGGCAGCACCTCTTCGCGCGTGACGCTGCCCTTGTCGCCTTTCGGCCCGCGACGCCGCGCAGGCTTTCGGCTGCCGGCAACCGTTTTGTCACTTGTTGCCTGTTCTATGCCCGACGGCCTGAAGGGTGGGCGCGGCGGCAGGTTTTTAAGCCGCGCAATCTCGTCGCGCAGAAGCTGGTTGTCGACCTTCAGCCGCGTGTTCTCTACCCTGAGCAGGTCGTTGTCTTCACGAAGCTTTCGGTTGTCAGCCTCAAGCTTCTCGATCCGGATTTCTGCCCGATCAGCCCGCTCCACCAGACCAGTCACCAACTCCCGCAGCGCCTTCAGCGACAGCGTGTCGGCATGCGCGGCCAGGGGGAGGCGGCGCTTCGTCATAAAGCAAGTGAATCATGATTCACAAATAACAGGAATCCCTTCTGCCACCAGATCTGCTCCAGTTACGATGCTCGGTGGCTGGGTCAGATTCGGTGGCAACGCCCACTATTATGCGCTGTCGCACCGGCACGATCATTCCAAACGCCGGCTCCAGCCTAGCTTTTTAGGCGCGGACAAATCTCAGAATAGGCCTTCAGCGTCCTCCAGCTGATAGCCCTGCAAGGCCAACATGGGATCGAGTGATGGCGGGGGCAAATGGCCCTGACAACTAAGGGTGATAAAGATCCCGGTTCTCATCTCCAAAATTGCGGCATCATCTCCTAAGTGCTCGACAAAACGCCGGTTAGCAAAGTTACGGTCCTCAACGGGTGTGATATCAACCAGCTCGCCACTGGGGCTCCGTAAAACGGAGTGAGCGGTTTACCCGCGACTATCAGGGCCAAAGCTTGCGTAGCAAAGCCATCCTCGCACTGGCGCATATTCAATGTGGTGTTTCACCCGAACTCATCATCATGTCTCGGCGTCTTCATACTCTGTCGATCAACGAATTAGGCCATCGAGATCGAAGTCTTCCCAGCCCCGGAGGCTCGACGCAGCCCTCGCTCTCTTCTCGGCCTTCGCCTTCGCATCCTCAACGCGCCACCATCGACGGCACCACGGTCAAGACGATCCTCAACCACCTTCGGATCAAAGACTCTGGCGGGCGCGTCCCGCAAGCCTCACGGTTCTCGTTCCAGCGCTCGGAAGCCGGCCGTCTGCAAGCCAGCGATGCCGCTCGCTCGTCTTCATGCCGAGGATATCCTGGATCTCGCGCGGGATGACGGGCAGGGATGGCGCTTCTTCTAACGCTTTGGAGACGACCGAAGCCACGGCATTGAAAGCAGCCTTAGCATCGGCTGGCATTGCCAAGATAAGATCAACTCCTTCGAGGGAGATCGCTTTCTTGGAACATAGGTGGGAGTCGCGCCTGGATCTCCTGGAGAAGCCCCTTTGCCCTCACTAACGACCCCATGGTGACCGCTGTCGACAAGGTCCACGTCCTAATCAGCTCGATGTCGCTCTTCTCGTGTTTCGCCATGCGGCCTAGATGGTGTGAACCGCATGGTCGGTCAATGCATCCGGTCCGCAACATCGTGATGAATGTGTGGCGGTGTCCGGCGACCGGCGGAGACGCAATCACGGTCTCGATCAATGTTGGAAACCGGCAACATCGAGACCAAGCAGCAGTCGCAGGATGCAACCTCGGGCGCTCAACCTCTCGCGAACTCGCGGGCAGCCTGAATGAACGCGGTGAAAGCGGCCGGGGGGTTCTTCCTGCCGGGGTAGTACAGAGCTAGTGGCGCCAGAGACGGTGTCCAGTCTTCCAACACACGTACAAGCCGACCGGCAACGATGTCATCCCGCACGTCCGCCTCCATAACGTAGCCGAGACCGATGCCATTCCGCGCCGCGATCCTGACAAGACTTGACTCGTCCAAGGTGATCGAACCCTGCACGTCGATCTGTAGCGCTTCCCCGTCCCTCTCGAATTTCCATCGGAACAGCGCGTTGTTGGGAAGACGGGCGCGGATGCAGCGAAACCGGTAGAGGTCGGCTGGGACGTTTGGCGTGCCATGCGTACGCAGGAATTCCGGCGACGCGACAACGGCGTTGCTGCGTTTGAGGCCGAGTGGTACGGCGATCATGTCAGCGGGGACGAGATCCGCTGGCCTCAGGCCAAGGTCGAAGCCCGCTGCGACGATGTCGACGATCCGGCCTTCAGTGACCAGGTCGACATGCACCTGCGGATAGCGCTGGAGGAACGAGAGGATTAGCGGTTCCATCACCTCTCGGGCGGCGGTGGCAAACGCATTGATGCGCAGTGTGCCGGTCGGAACCTCCTGTAGCGACTGGGCCGCCTGCATCGCGTCACGGATATCGGTCACAGCCGGCCCAACCCGCTCGACAAAGGTTCGCCCCGCATCGGTCAGCGACACGCTTCTTGTCGTCCGGTTGAACAGGCGGATGCCCAGTCGCTGCTCAAGCTTCCCGATGGAATTGCTCAAGGCAGTGGTGGATATGCCCAGATCAAGGGCGGCGGCTCGGAAGGACCCGATGCGGGCGATCGCCAGAACGGCATCGAGTTCAGCGAGAACGGATCGGGTCATTGTCCCTCTTTTCGCAACGTTTCATCCTCGTTTATCCGGCTTATCCCGTCAATAAGGGTGGTCTACCTTTCTGTCAGTCGACGTCAAAGAGTCGAACCACGTCGATACAGAGAGAATGACTGGAGGACCGAATGACGATCAAATTACCAAAGGCCATCGAAGCCTATTTCGAGGCAGACCGGACAGGCAGTCCGGATGCCATCGCTGGCACCTTCACCGAAAACGGCATCGTGAAGGATAAGGGCAAGACCCATATGGGACGCGATGCTATCCGCGCATGGATGGCCGATGAGGCTCAGCAATACAGCTACACCGTGGAACCCTTTTTGATCACCATCGAGAACGGCAAGACGCAGGTAACGGCACACACAGCTGGCGACTTCCCTGGCAGCCCGATCGACCTGCGTTTTGTCTTCGCCCTGTCGGGCGAAAAGGTAGCTGAACTGGAGATCACGATATGAGCGCTTTTCTTACCCTTGAGGGCCGTCGGGCTCTCATCACTGGCGGCACTGCGGGTGCAGGCGCGGCAACCGTGGCGCTGTTCAAGGAACTCGGCGCCGGTGTGCTCACCACAGCTCGCAAGAAGCCGGCGGACGTTTCCGGCGCGGCCTTCGTCGAAGCCGACCTGGCCACTTTGGATGGCGTCCAGACCGTTGTTGACGCCGTTCACCAGGAGCTCGGCGGAGTGGATATCCTCGTGAATATGCTGGGTGGCTCCTCGGCACCTTCCGGCGGATTCGCTGCGCTCACCGAAGACGAATGGGAAAAGGAATTAAACCTCAACTTTTTCCCGGCTGTTAGGTTAGATCGCGCGCTCATTCCCGGGATGATCGCCCAGGGAAGCGGGGTCGTTATTCACGTGACCTCGATCCAGCGGGTCCTTCCGCTGCATCAGGCGACGACCGGCTACGCATCAGCGAAGGGTGCGCTCAACACTTACAGCAAAGGCATCTCCAAGGAGGTTTCTCCGAAGGGTGTGCGGGTGGTGCGGGTTTCTCCCGGCTGGATCGCCGATCCGGGCTCCAATGGTCTCGCGCTTCGTATCGCGGAGGAAACCGGCATCAGTTACGACGAAGCTGTGCAGACGATCATGGATTCCCTTGGTGGCATACCGCTGGGCCGGCCGGCCAAGCCGGGAGAAGTCGCCGACCTGATCGCCTTCCTTGCCTCGGACCGAGCTTCGTCTATCACCGGGACCGAGCATGTGATCGACGGTGGGACTGTTCCCACAGCTTGAATATCCAGGCCAATCTACCGCCCGGTCAGGCGGGTGCATCCCACCCGCCGATCTGGGAGTAGATCGCATCGCGCAGAAACCGCACGTCTCGGTTCAAGGCCGCGAGCTGCGGCGGTGTCTGGGTCGAGGCTGCAAGCAAGGTGTCGCTGAGGCAGCCGGCCCTGTGCTGCAATGCGCGCCCCTGGTCAGTCAGCGCCACCAGAACCTGGCGTTCATTGCTGAGATTTCGTGTCCGGCTCACATGCCCGGCAGCTTCCAGGCGTTTCAGAAGAGGTGTCAACGTGCTGGATTCCAGAGCAAGCTGGTCGGCAATGGAAACCACGGTCTGCTCGTCGCGCCCCCATAGAACGTTCAGGACGAGATATTGCGGATATGTCAGCCCAAGCTCGTCGAGCAGCGGCTTGTAGGCGCGCTGAATTGCGATGCCGGCGGTATAGATCGCATAGCAGAGTTGGTCGCGCAGGGGCGGGGGATCGTTGTGGCGTTGCGTCATTTTGAACTCCTGTGCTGACACATATAATCGTAAATATCACGAAAACCAATATCGCGATAAGAATCAAGTTGACGTAGGGTTTCAACTCTGTCAGCTTGCATATCGCGATAACAATTATCGCAAATGATGAGGAGAAAGTCATGACACGCGGGACCATCACCACGATTGCTGCAATCGCATTTGCAGCCTCCCTTTCGGTCGCCTTGCCGGCCAAGGCCGCTGAATCGCTTCCGCAAGATCAATCGGTTAGAAACGTCGTTCTGGTTCACGGTGCATTCGTGGACGGCTCCGGCTGGAAGGGTGTCTACGACAATCTCACAAGACGAGGCTATCGCGTCACCATCGTGCAAAACCCGCTGACGTCGCTTGCGGACGATGTTGCCGCCACCAAGCGTGCCCTGGAGCTGCAAGACGGTCCGGTCATTCTCGTTGGACACTCCTGGGGCGGCTCCGTCATCACGCAAGCCGGGATCGATGAGAAGGTGAAAGGTCTTGTCTATGTCTCTGCGCTCTCCCCGGATGCTGGCGAGACGACGGCGCAGCAGTACGAGGGATTTGCGCCTGCGTCCGAGTTCGTTATCGAGACCACGAAGGATGGTTTCGGCTACGTCAGCCCGGCCAAGTTCAAGTCGGGCTTTGCCCACGACGTCAGCGACGCCGATGCCGCGTTCATGAGTTCGTCTCAAGTGCCGATCAACATGTCCGCGTTCGGCACGAAGCTTGAAAATGCCGCCTGGCGGACCAAGCCGAGCTGGGCCGTCATCGCCACCGAGGACAAGGCTTTTGATCAGGCCATGCTGATCCACATGGCAGAGCGCATCAATGCCAAGATCACCAAGGTGTCAGCAAGCCACGCCCTGTTCATGACGCAGCCGAAGGTGGTCGCAGATACAATCGATGAGGCTGCCAAGTCTGTCTCGGCAAAGAAGCAATAACCTAGACACCCTCATCGGGACAGACTGCACTGTCCCGATGACGGTGAGCACAGCCCGTTACAGCAAGGTGTGTCGGCGACGATGCAGCCACGTAAAACGCCGCAAGAACTCCGGCAGAAATCCATTGCGTGTCGGCCTCTCCCCGGCATTTTCGAAATTTTCCCAAACACATTCACGGAGGTAACCACGTGAAGCTCAATACGTATGACCAAAGTCCGCCCGCTCCTCAGCGCGAGGCCGATCATGTTTTCGACTTCATCGTCTGCGGCGCCGGGTCGAGCGGTTCCGTGGTCGCAGCGCGACTGGCAGAGGATGGGAATGCCAGCGTTCTCCTGCTTGAGGCAGGCGGAGACGATGCGGCCGAGTCTGTTTCGAATCCTGCGCAGTGGCCGCTCAATCTCGGTTCGAGCCGTGATTGGGGTTTTGTTGGGCAACCGGCACCTGGCTTGCATGGCCGACGTCTGCCTCTCAGCATGGGCAAGGGACTTGGCGGAGGCTCGAGCATCAATGTCATGGTGTGGGCGAGAGGGCACAAGGCGGATTGGGACCACTTTGCTGCCGAAGCGGGCGATGACGCCTGGGGCTATCAGTCGATCCTTGGGTATTATCGTCGGATCGAAGACTGGCGCGGCGCTCCGGACCCAATGCGTCGCGGTGTGGGAGGGCCGGCGTATGTTGCGCAGCCGGAGGCTCCCCAGCCAGTCGCCGAGGCTTTGTTGCGTGCGGCATCCACGATCGGCATTCCGGTCTACGACACGCCGAACGGTGAAATGATGGAAGGTCCAGGCGGCGCATCGATTGCGGAGCTGCGGATCCGGGATGGCAAACGGGAATCCGTTTTCGGATCTTATGTCCGTCCACTCCTATCGCGTCCAAACCTGACAGTGCTCACCGGTGCGATGGTCTCGCGCCTCATCTTTGTTGGCAAGCGCGTCTCGGGAGTTGAGGTTCTTGTCGATGGCCAGAGACGACAGTTCACGGCGCGTGCCGAGACGGTCCTGTCACTTGGCGCCATCAACACGCCAAAGGTGTTGATGCAGTCCGGAATTGGTCCGAAAGAAGAGTTGCACGCCCACGGCATTCCTGCCGTTCAGCACCTGCCGGGTGTCGGTCGCAATCATCAGGATCACCTCGCTTTCGGCTGCACCTGGGCCTATCAAAAAGCGGAAGCTATCGGTGGTAGCGGCTGCGAAGCAAAGCTCTACTGGAAAAGTGACTCGCGTCTTTCCCAGCCCGACATACTTCAGTGCCAGTTGGAATTTGCCGTGCCGTCGCCGATCGAGACAGGTCTCGAGACGCCTGAACATGGCTGGACGATGTTTAATGGTCTTGCCCAACCCAAAAGCCGTGGTCGGTTGCGGCTCTCCGGCCCAAACGCAGATGACCCTATCCTGATCGAACCAAATTCTCTCAGTGAACCGGAAGACATGGCTGCGGCCTTGGTCGCCGTGGAGTTGTGCCGCGACCTCGGAAACAGCGACGCCTTCAAGCCCCTCGTAACCGGCGAGACAGCGCCGGGTGCGCGCGACAGATCAGCAATGATCGACTTCATACGGCGCTCGGCCGTGACCTATTGGCATCAATCTTGCACAGCCAAGATGGGACGCGACAGCATGTCTGTGGTCGACAACGAGCTCAAGGTCTACGGCATAGATGGACTTCGCATCGCTGACTCCTCGATCTTGCCGCGCATCACCACTGGCAATACGATGGCGCCGTGCGTGGTTATCGGAGAGCGGGCAGCAGATCTCATGCGGAAAAAGCATAGTCTCGCTGGCCTGAGAAAAGGCCTCACTTAGGCCATTCCAAGAAAGATTCAGTTTGTGCTCGGCGGTCACCATTGGCCGCCGAGCTTCAATTGGAAACGGGTTCCCGTCAGGCGAGCTCCAATGGCTTGCCAGTCACTCGTCAACAGCGAAGTCGGTCAAGACCGAGACGGTGCGCCATTCATCTCTGCATCCGCAATATCTATCCAAGCGGCAAACCCTATGCCCGGGAGTTAAGCCGCTCAGGCAGATCATCGAGTTCGAGCCGACCGAATCTCTTTCGCTCGATGACCATGAACTGATAGTCGAGACCACGCTTTCGGGCGTGGGGTGACTTATGTCTGGGAGGAACGGGCGCGTCCGTATGTCCAGAATGGCAGCCTGATCGAATGCCTGACATCCTGGAATGCGCCAGAGGACTGGCTTTATCTCTACTACCGACGCGAAAATACCTGTGGGCCGGTTTGCGCGCCGTTTATCGAGGCGCTGCGCGTCTGAATGGGGTGATGAACAGACGGCTCGATTCCCTTCAAGGCGAGGAGGCCGACCCCAGCTTTACCATGGCGAGGCGGAGCAGAACGGTGATATCTCCACGCCGCCATCAATAGATGTGGCATCTCTAGTTTAACCGACGCGTTTCTGGTTCCCGCTGAACATGCCGCCACGAAACACGTGTACCTCAACGTCGAACGCGAACAGGACGACATCTGAATCGGCCCTGGCTGTGAGCTGGCGATTAAACGAGCGCGTGAACGCGCTTTCGCCGGTTGTGAGCGTGACGTCGCCAAAATCTATCGCCCCGTCGAAGACATAGAGCACAACACCCGTCCGGGAATCGCCCGCAGCGCGCAGGGTTAGCCGGGTGTCCTTCGTAATGCGGGCGTCGAACACAAGGACGTTCGATCGCACGGTTAGCGGCGCCCCCTGCGGCCCGGCAATCAAACGCCAATTGTTCTCGCTGCTCTCGTCAACGAAATCATGAAACTGCACCATCGGTTCAAGATCGGGAGCGTTGGGCCGCAGGAAAATCTGCAGCGCTCGAACCGGGCTGTCCCCGAGCATCAGCTCTTCGTGCTGGAAGGTGTGGCCGGCATTCATCATGATGAAACGCTTCTTGTCGAGCTTCACCTCGTTGCCGACCGTGTCCCTGTGGAGCATCTCGCCGCGGCGGATATAGGTCAGGATCTCGTCGTCTTTGTGTGGTGCATGGCGATAAGGTGACCCGGCTGGACCTGGGCACGGTCGATCCTGCCGATCGGACCGATCCCGCTATCATCGGGCGTTGGGGAGAGACCCGGATATAGGATTTCGACGCCGAAGCCCTGACTGATGTTCCCGCGCATCCGGCCGGCTGGAATCTTGGTGATGGTCATGATTGTCTTCCTTCGATCCGGGGGCGGGCTCTTTGGCCCGCGCCAAGCGCGACCATTGCGCGCTCAATGATAGTTCAGGATGCCGACCAGTTTCTGACCCAGCGGACTCGTCCAGTCGACGGCGAGTTCGGAGATGATCTGGTCGACGGTGGTGATGATCGCTCCGGCCTTTTCCATGCGGCGTAGCGCGATGTCGTCGCCGTACTTGGTATAGGAGGCGGAAGCGTCGGCTGAGACCTGGACTTCGTAGCCTTCATCCAGCATCTGCAGGACCGGGAAGGTGACGCAGATCTCCGTCGTGACGCC
Source organism: Rhizobium redzepovicii (assembly GCF_019793435.1). Lineage (GTDB taxonomy): Bacteria > Pseudomonadota > Alphaproteobacteria > Rhizobiales > Rhizobiaceae > Rhizobium > Rhizobium redzepovicii. The sequence goes on from NZ_JAILYH010000018.1 coordinate 78,028, forward strand.
TGCGACGAACAGCTTTTTCCGGCCGGTCGCTTCGACCGCCTGGTTGAAGCCATCGTGGTGCATGGCGTTGACGATGCCGGGGCGCTTGATGCGGGCTTCGAAGGCTTCGGGCAGGATTTCCTCGAGTTCCGGGAGTAGCGGTCCCTGGATCTGGTCTTCCATGCTGGATGTCAGGATGGTCGGGATGTTGGCGGCCTTGGCGATGCGGGCGAGCTTCAGCGCGTTCTGCTTGACCAGGTTGATATCGTGCGAGTGCGTCCACGCCATCGTGCCGATCTGATGATCGATCAGCAGCATTGCGGAATTTTCGGGGGTGAATACTTGCTTGTGCATTGTCGTGTTCCTTTTCCTTGTCGGCGGAGGTTGGTGAAATTCGTTTTTATCCGCTCGATGACTTGAATTTAGCGTTGCGATTGATGGCACGGTAGCTCAATGATTTGCCACTCTGTGGAACGGAAAATGGAACACAAAAATGATCTGCTTCGAGGACATGCAGACCTTCGTTGAGGTTGCAAACGGCGGCGGCATCACGGTTGCCGCCCGTCGTCTCGGACTGCCGAAATCGATCGTCAGCCGTCGTCTCGTCCGCCTCGAGACCGAACTTGGCGTCCAGCTTCTGGCGCGCACGACCAGAGGGGCATCACTCACGGAAGCTGGCGCCTCCTTCCGCGAGCACGCTGCCCGCATGTGCCTGGAAATGGACGTGGCGCGCGAGGAAATGCTGCCGACCGGTGAGCTGCGGGGGCGCCTGCGCGTCGCGGTTCCATCGTCCTTCGGTCCCGGACATTTCGCGCCGGCGCTGGCTGAGCTCGCTCGTCTCCATCCGCTCCTGCAGCTCCATGCGCACTACAGCGACCGTTACGTTGATCTGGTGTCAGAAGGCTTCGACTGCGGGATACGCGTCGGCTACCTGCAGGACTCGAACCTGACGGCGCGCAAGATCGGCGCTTTCGCGGCCGGGCTGTTTGCCAATCCGGACTATTTGAGTGCCCACGGCGTGCCGAAGAAGCCCTCGGACCTGCTCGAGCACCAGGCCATCCTACAAGGGACAGAAAGCTGGAAGGTGTCGGACGGCAGCCGAACGGTCGTCATCAATGGGCAGGGACGGTTCAAGGCCGATAGCGCTGTGGGTATCGCCGAAGGGACGGCGGCCGGGCTGGGCGTCGCGGCCCTCCCTGTCGTAATCGCGCAAAGCTACGTGACGGCGGGCACGCTCGCGCCGATCATGTCCGAATACACCCTGCCGGAGATCGGCGTCTACATCGTGCGGCCGCCGGGATCGCACGTGTCCCGGAAGGTCCGGGTTCTGATCGACTTCTTTGTCGAGAGGTTCTCCGCGAACGCTGCGGCTGGGTAGCGCAGAAGAGAATTTAGGACCGTGTCGCCGCACGCCGCTCCTGAAACGCAACGCCCCAGTCGCGCATGGCCATGAGCACGGGTGCGAGCGTCTGCCCGAACGGGGTGAGCGAGTACTCCACGCGCGGCGGAACCTCGGCAAAGACTTCGCGGGCGATGATCCCGTCGGCTTCAAGCTCTCGGAGCTGCATCGTCAGGGATCGCTGGCTCGGGTCGCCGACCAGGCGGCGCAGCTCGCCAAACCGGCGCGGGCCGTCCAGCAGCCGGTAGATGATCATCGGCTTCCACTTGCCGCCGGTGACGTCGACGGTGGTCTCGACGGGACACTTCTGGCCGAGGCCCATCATGGTCTCCAATGGTGTACTTTCTATCCCTATAGGCAGAACTGTTGCCTACTTGCAAGATCGCCTGTAACCCGCCTAGTTGGAACCAGTTGATTGGAGGTGCGCCATGCGAGCTGCGTTCTACGACAAACAAGGATCTGCGAGGGAAGTGCTGGTTGTCGGTGACCTGCCCGACCCGCACCCGGGAGCCGGAGAGGTCCGGGTGAAGGTGGTCGCCGGCCTCAATCCTTCCGACATCAAGACGAGAACCGGATTCGGCGGCAAAGCGATGCCATTTCCACGGATCGTTCCGCATCAGGACGGGTCGGGCGTCATCGACGCCGTCGGCCCCGGCGTGCCTGAGACGCGTCTCGGCGAGAGGGTGTGGATCTACATGGCACAATGGGGCAACGCTTTCGGCACGGCAGCGGAATTCGTCGTCGTGCCCTCCCTGCAGGCCCCACAACGTGGCCTTTGAGATCGGGGCGTCGCTCGGCGTTCCGGCAATGACCGCACATCGCTGCCTGTTCGCCAATGGAGACCTGCGCGGCAAGCGGGTTCTGGTGCAGGGTGGTGCCGGCGCGGTCGGCAATGCGGCGATCCTTCTTGCGAAATGGGCCGGGGCATGGGTGGCGGCGACGGTGAGCCGCAAGGAGCAGGCGGAGGTGGCGCGAGCGGCCGGGGCCGATCTCGCCATCAACAGGCACGAGGAGGACATCGGGTCGGCAGTCAAATTGGCAACCGAAGGCCGCGGCGTCGATCGTATCGTGGACGTCGACATCGCCGCCAATATCGACGTGGCGATCGTCTGTCTCGCCCGCGACGGCGTCGTCTCGGCCTACTCGACGGAATCACCGCAGGCCAAGCTTACAATACCGTTCTTCCCGGCGCTGCTAGGAGGCTTCTCATTCCGTTTCGTCTATGTCTACACCATGCCGGAAGCGGCGATGCGGCAGGCGGCCGAAGAGATTTCGGCCTGCGCCACGTCAGGGTCATACGTTCCGCAGATTGTAAAGACATATCCCCTCAACGCAATTGCCGAAGCGCATGAGTTTCAGAAGAGCGGCAAGGCCGTCGGAAAGGTCCTGATCGAGCTGCAGAATTCCTGAGCCGATCGGTTCGATCGCCGCTCGGAGCATCGTCGTTAAGTGATGACGGCTTTCGGCTCAAGAAATGCTTCGAGGCCGCACACGCCGTATTCGCGACCAATCCCCGACTGCTTGAACCCGCCAAATGGAGCGAGCGGTTCATGCGGCGCTCCGTTGATGACCACCCGCCCGCTGTCAAGTCGATCCGCGAGCGCCTGCATGCGTGCGGCGTCGGTGCCATGCAGATAGGCCTGAAGGCCGTACGGGGTGTCGTTTGCGATGGAGACCGCTTCCTCCTCGTCGCGGTAGGCGATGACCGACAGGACCGGCCCGAAGATCTCTTCGCGCGCGATGCGCATCTGGTTGTCCCCCCCGAAAAAGATCGTCGGCTTCGTAAACCAGCCGCGATCCAGACCGGTGGGCCGCCCCGGGCCGCCCGTCAGGAGGCGGGCGCCTTCCTTCGTTCCCAGTTCGATATAGGACTGGACGCGATCATAATGCTTGCGGCTCACCATCGGCCCGATCATCGCGTCGGGATCGTTGGGGGCGCCGACCTTGAACGTCTCGATCTCCTGCTTCAGCCTGGCCAGGACTTCGTCAAGACGATGGTTCGGAACCAGAACACGGGTGCCGGCAATGCAGGCCTGGCCGCTGTTGATGAAGCCCATCCGCAATGCGGCGGGGATGACCAGATCGAGATCTGCGTCGTCGAGAATGATGTTTGGACCCTTGCCGCCAAGCTCCAACGTGACGCGCTTGAAGGTGTCGGCCGCGTTGCGGAGGATCTCCCGTCCGACCGCGGTGGAGCCGGTGAAGGTCACCTTCGCGATATCAGGATGCCGGCTGAGTTCCGCGCCGACGACATTGCCATACCCGTTGACAATGTTGAATACGCCCTTCGGCAGGCCCGCTTCATGCAGGCACTCGGTCAGGATCTGCGTCTGGGTCGCGCTCATCTCGCTTGGCTTGATGACGATCGTCGAACCGGCGGCGATGGCGGTTGCGAGCTTCGAGGTGATGAAACCGATGTTGCTGTTCCAGGGAGTGATGGCCGCGGCGACGCCAGACGGCTGCATGACCACCCGCGCGCGGCCCCTATAGCGTTCGAATTCATAGTCCTCCAGAACGGATGCCATGGTCAGAAAACTCGAAGCAGCATGGGGGATGGCGAACCGTGTGAAGTTTTGCGGAGCGCCATATTCGAGCGCCATTGCTTGGGTAAGATCGGTAACGCGCCCGGCGGCGGCGGCGTTCAATCGGTTCAGCATGTCGATGCGCTCGGCCTTCGACGTGCGTGAGAATGCGGGGAAGGCGCGCTTCGCCGCGGCGACGGCGTCCCGCGCGTCTTCGACGCCGGCAAGCCGGACCGTTCCGATCTTCTCTTCCGTGGACGGATTATGAAGATCGCCCGTTTCGGTGCCCTTTGGCGTGACGAACTCACCGTCGATATAGATGTTGTCGAGGTTGCGCATGTCTAACTCCTTTCGACTGTCAGGCCTATCTGGCATTTCTCCATTGTCCTGATAAGCTGGCTAAAATTGCTCAGCCTGATAGGGAATTACGGACAATGATGCGTGGCTCGCTCGCCGAACTCGAAGCAGTTCTCGCTGTGTCTTCCCAAGGTGGTTTTCGGGCCGCAGCGCGCGAGCTTGGAATCCCGTCGTCCTCGCTGAGCCAGCAGATCGCCGCGCTGGAGGCGCGTATGGGCGTTAGACTGTTCAACCGCTCGACGCGGAGCGTGGTCCTGTCAGCCGCGGGCGAACAGTTCGTGGCGAGCGTCGGTCCGGCGCTGGAGGCAATTCGCAGCGCCGTCGAGCATGTCGACGAGCATCGTGCGGAAGCCACGGGTATCTTGCGCATCAACACGTCGGTGGGTGCGACCCGCATGATTCTGACGCCACTGATCCTGGAATACATGCGCAGAAACCCGCAGATGGCGGTGGAGATTGTCACGGAGGGCGCGCTGGTCGACGTCAATGCCAAGGGCTTTGACGCCGGGATCAGAATCCGAGAGGCTGTTCCCCATGACATGGTCGTCGTTCCGATCGGCGACACTGTCGGTCCGGCCATAGTCGGTTCGGTCGACTATCTTCGCCGCCATGGCAGGCCTCATGTTCCGGCCGACCTTCAGAACCACATGTGCATCCGCGCCCGGATGGCGAGCGGTACGCTCTATCGCTGGGAGTTCGAAAAGCGAGGAGAGAGCTTCACGCTTGACGTTCCCGGCAAGCTCACGCTCGACGACAGCGACCTGATGCTCCGGGCGGCCCGAGAAGGAGCCGGACTTGCCTATCTCAACGAACGGCAGGTATCAGACGACGTCGCCGCTGGAAGGCTGGAGCAGGTTCTTGCCGACTGGACCCGCCCTATCCGGGGCTCTGCCTCTATTATCCCGGAAGACGGAATATCCCCGCCAAACTGCGGCGGTTCGTCGATCTCATCAAGGACGTTCGGCATAGCAGCCACATTGAGAGCCCGCCTCAGGACTGAAGAATTTCTCGCCAGGGCTCCGGTAACCCGGAGACTTCAGCAGGCCCATCCGACTATGCGTTGCTTTGCGGAATGAGCTCACCGCGCGGGGCGGTTCCAAGCACTATTGCGTACAGCGTAACGGTGCACTGTCAAACATGAGTATTCAGGCCGCTGATCGCCCGTTGCATCCTGTTCGCATGGATCGGGAACGGACCCGGCCTTCAATCAGGAGCGATCACATGAAACTTTATCACCATCCGCTGTCGGGCCACGCCCATCGCGCCCGGCTCCGACCTTCAGATACTTACCAACGGCGCACTGGTGGATTTTTCGCGTGACGGCGTTGATCTTGCCGTGCGCCACGGCGTCGGTCGCTATCCTGGCTTGCGGAGCTATCGCGTCGTTTCCGTCGAGATGGTGCCAGTTGCGGCGCCGTCACTTGTTGAGCACTTGGGTATGCCGGAACTGTCTGACGAACTGACGCGGTGGCCGCAAGTTCACGACGCCGACCGGAAGGGCTGGAGCCTCTGGTTTCAAGCGCAAGGCATCGACGAGATCGAGGTCCCTCGCGGCCCCTCCTTTAACGACTCCAGCCTACTCCTCAGCGCTGTGATCGCCGGCCAAGGTGCAGGCCTGCTCCCGGCCGCGATGGTGGCGCTCGATGTGAACGAAGGGCGCCTCGTCAAGCTCGCGAAACCGACCCATATGGAGACGTTCGCCTATTACCTGGTCTATCCCGAAGAGAAGCACAGCAATCTGAAAGTTTCTGCCCTTAGAGATTGGATTCTCGGCGCCGCTTCCACTTAACGAAAATACGCACCGTAAACCTCGTAATCGACCCAATGTGCGCCGGATACTCCGGCGGGGCCGGAGGCTCATGTCAACGGCGGGAGATCGATGTCATTTGATCAGCCGTTCAGCGGCATCCGTCAGTCGGGGGGGCCGCAGCCAACCCGCCAGCCGATGGGGAAATTGTCGTGAATGAGGCGGTGAAATCGAGCGTCCTGGGAACGGTCGCCGACCAGCAGGAGCCCGCGGTGGAACGCAAGGGCAGAACATCCTCTTGGATTACGGGCACATCGGCCTAACCCTAATTGGTCGAGCACCGTGTCATTACCTCGTGGAATCAATGTCGGCCGAGAACGGACGAATGACGCGCAGCTCCTGGCGTTCGGCCGCTCCGAGACGCATTGGAGCGTTGACGAATACGACGTAGGACTTCTGGTCCCATCACATCTAGTTCCGGCATATCCGGGCAAGACTTGCCGCTAAATTCTGGACTGTGCGGGGGGTATGCCTGTCTTTTTCGAGGATCGCCTCGTTCGAATTTTGCGCGCGGGCGTCACCAATGATGCTGGTGCATCGGCGAGTGCCTCGCGGGCAGCTGAGGTCAAGGTGGTGGCAACGAAATCCGCCTCCCGAAGCGCAGGCGGTTGCTCTTCCTCCTGATTTTCCACCCAAAGGACCGCGCCGACCCGAATGGCCGGGTATATGCGCTTGAACCGACGAACAAGTATGGTGGCGTGCCTTGCGGAGTCCTCGTTGAGGAAGCAAACCACGACGGCGTTCGATTGTTTCGGAACGAGGCTCATGGCACGGCGATTGGGGATGTCAGAATGCCTCGCTGCGACCACCTCGGCTCCCTGTACCTGAAGAATCTGGGCAAGCATCGCAGCCGACGCGTCGTCGAGCGGGCCCCTGCCTCCGACGCAAAAGACGGTCTTGCCCCGTCCATCAGGTAGTTCGCTTTCATCCCCATTTCCTTCCTTGAGGGGGGTGGTGGGCCGACCTGCCGCTTCCGTCTCCTTCTGTTCGTCTTCCTCTTCCTGCTCTTCTTCCTCCGCGATTTCCCCGAGGTTCGAGACCAGTGTGATGGCGGTCCCGAACACCTGTTCCATCTGCTCCGCGGTCAAGACGCCTCGACGCCTGTCCTTCTCCGCGAGTAGAAGGGCGGGAATGGCAACCTTGCCATAGTAATCCTCCAGATAATCCTCCTCGAGGAACTCCTCAGCGTAGTCGGTCGCCTCATCGGGATCGCCGGCAAGAAGCCGCTGGTACAGCCGCTCCTTGGGATCGAGCACCGGGTCACTACCAAAAACGACCTCAAGGAACTCGAACTGCGGGACATACCGGCCCAACACTGCAAGACACACGGTCAGGGGCGTGGACAGCACAAGACCGACTGGTCCCCACAGCCATGCCCAAAAAATCGCCGCGACGATGATTGCCAGCGGAGAGAGGCCGGTACGAGAACCATAGAGCCAGGGCTCGATGACGTTATTGCTGGTCAGTTCCAGCACGACGAAAATGGCCGAAACCCAGAGAACAAGGCTCCAGCCAGGGTCTACTGCAAAGGCCAGGAACAGCGGCAGAACTGTAGCGATGACAGGCCCGATATAGGGGACAAATCGAAGGACGATGGCCAGCATCCCCCAGAGCGCTGGATTTGGAATGCCAACCGCCCACAGTCCAAGAGCCAATGGAACGCCATAAGCGCAGTTCACCACCAACTGCATAAGAAGATACCGTGCGACGCGGCTTCCCGCCTCCTGGATGGCTTCTGTTGTGCGATGCAGATCGCCATAGCCAACGAGCCGGATAAAGCGATCGCGAAGCTCTTCCCGTTCCAACAGCATGAATATTACCACGACGATGATCAAACCCAATGAGGCGATGGGACCAAGCAGAGGACCAATCAGGCTAGTGAGCGTTTCAATTGGTCTACTCGGCGCGAATATCTCGACGAGCACAGGCTCCCTTGGTCTCGATGCGGTACCGGGAGCAACTGGGCGCTCCTCCGCATTGCTGAGCTCACGACCGACGCTTTCAACGACTGACGTCAGGCGCCGCACAATGCCACTATCCGTTCCACTTTCCTGCAGAGAGCGGATTTTCGCTATGATATTGCCCTGGTAGGCCGGAAGGTTCTGCGCAACTTCGGCAATGTGTCCCGCTACGACAAGCCCGAACAGGACAAGGACAAGAAAAGCGAGCACGACAGTGATAATGACCGCCGGAATACGAGGCAGGCCAAGCTTTCGAAGACGGGAGGAAATGGGAGCCAAGGCGAACGTCAACAGGACTGCGATTGCTAGAGGTAGAAGTACTTCCTTGCCGAAATACAGAATAGCAATAACAGCGAGTACACTCGCGAAGGCAGGCATTCGTGATGGGGAGGATGGCGAGGTCGAATATACACGTCGGGGGACGAGGTCTTTTTCCAATTCCGCCTCCGTGAACTTGGCGTTGCTCGAAGACATCGACATGTCGGTCGCTCTCGCCAAGTCCTTGCAATTAGGGCGCTGTGTGGCCACGGCAATGGTTGGGACCCCACCTCCCTTGACGGCCTTTAGGGCATCGTGTGCGGAGGTGACCGCATGGGCAGAGAGACAGCCAGCAAAAATCCGCAACAAATGTCGGCCGCCGATATCTACCATCACTTCCCAGCAAGCCTGCGGTGGCGGCCGCAATCGCGGAAGGTCTGATTATCACGGGAGAAAATTGTCAAATGGCACCTGATTGTGGCCCTGGTGAAGTGGGATCGGCCTGACAGCGATCTGCCGGCTTGTGCAGCCGTCGAGGCATACTATCTCTGGTGTAAGCCCAAACCCGGAGCATCGCCATGGATCGATGAGCACCCAATATGCTGGCAGCGAAAGTTTGGATCGAAATTTTTCCGCCGGAGCGCGAAACGTTTACGGCGGACTCAACGACATGTCCCTGCTGTCGAAAGATACGACCGGCATCGATCATGAATGACGATAGCTGCGGAATCTGCGACGAATGCCTGACACCATGACGGCTTGCAGAGAAACACCTTCACCTCTTCTGGCGACGTTCGAAGACGCGCTTGCGAAATTGCCCGACGGTTATCTCGACGGACATTTTGATCAGCGATCATGGGGCGTGACCGTCAAGCGGTCGCAGGATGGCAAACGGATCTGGCTATACGGAGAGGAGCTTAGCGGAACAAATATCGTCAGCTTCAACCTCTATCGATTGGCTGGACCGGGGTCGATCCTAAAGCCGTGCGAAATGTCCACTGCCAAGGTGATCGAGTTCGTTGTCGGTTTCGAGCCCAGTACCTGAGAACGCTGCCTCCCGACCACAATGGTGGAAAAATAAGCGGAGATTTCTGTTGCATTGCAGCAAGCGCATGGCTGCACTGCGACCTGAGCGCTGGCGGTCGGGGCACCCTCTGATATCTTAAGTCAGCGAAGCAATGCACTCCTCCCGCAAAGCTTCGGACCCGGGTTCCGCTCGTTGCGAGCGGCGCTTTGCTAACCCTCCTGCGGCTGACCTTTGAACCGGTCAAGCCGTGCGCGAACTGGCGCCGGCGCGGAAGCGCCTTTGCCTTGATATGCTCATTGTTTGAAGGAGGCGCGCCTGCGATGGCAGTCACGGCGGCGCAAGTATGCGACCGGCTAGCCGCGGTACATGTTGATCGCCGCGACGCCTGAAACACCACGTCTCGACAAGGGAGGATCGACTTGAGCAATCAATGGGATCTTTCGACCGGTAAGTGCAGGGCAACTCGTCTGCAACGTTGCGCAAAACTTCTCGCTCTCTAAAAGCCACTTAACGTTCCCGGACATTCGGAGCCGAGCTATCAACCGCTAAGGTGGGGCGCTTGAAATCCGTCAGCGGAAAACCATCTGACGCGTGACTTCTGCAAAATGGGGATTGTCGATGACGACAGTAGAAGAGCGGCAGCCTGAGCAACATGCGTTCGAAGCGGATGTCAGTCGGCTGCTCCACATGATGGTGCACTCGGCTTACTCCGACAAAGATGTCTTCCTCCGGGAATTGATCTCGAATGCCGCAGATGCCTGCGAAAAGCTACGTTACGACTCGATTTCCCAGCCCCGACTCCCGATCGCGCTGGTTTCTATACATCCCGGCCGCAAACTGCTCCGTGAGGATGAATCAAAGGCTAAGCAACATGGTTAATCACATGGATATATCCCGTTAATGGACAGGGCTGTGGCTGAAACCTCAATCGCCTTGGTGAAAACCAAGGGCACGGTCAACTTCCTACGAGCCAATCAAGAGCGGCTTCTTATCGTTGCCCTTTTTCATAAGGACGCCGGTATCTGGCCCGAACATCAGGTAAAGCGGAAGAATGCTTGCTCCGAGCGCAGAACCCCGGGCTCCCAGAGCGCCGGCGGCGATCGTGGGTGCGATCAGGCCGGGGGGCACCATCTCCGAAAAACATTGCCGGACGCGGGCAACGGTCTCCATCAGCAGTGGGGCGGGGAGAAGCCCATCGATGACAATGGCTTCGACATCGATGACAGAAATGCTTCCGATGATTGCCTGGGCAAGGGCATCCGCGCAGTCATCCTGCCATTCCGAGACCAGGGTCCGCGCGGCGGCCGGCATCGGGTCGAGATCCCGGACACGTTTTATGTCTATCCCGTTTGTTTTAAGATGATGGACGAGCGTGTAGATCGACGCCCGATGCAGCAGGACTTCGAATTTTCCAGTCGGCTTTGGAGCGGAGCTTAAAGTTGAATGTGTGACCGGGAAAGGCCCGAACGCGGCCGTATTGCCGTTCGGACCGGTCTGCAACGTTCCGTCGACGACAAGCCCTCCGCCGACGAATGTGCTGAGCGAAATATGCAGGAAATCGGAAAACTTCTTGCCCAATCCGTAGACCAGTTCGGCGACGGCGGCTGCTGACGCGTCGTTCTCGATCATGACGGGAAGATTGTGCGTGTCTGAGAAATGGGCTTTCAGGTCAAAGGACCGCCAGGCGAGCTGGACATCACCGGGAAAGCCCAGCTCCTCGTCCCACCCGCCGATGAAATAAGGGGCTGATATCCCGATGCCGATCAGGCGCGAACTTTCGTCGCTCCCGAGCTGGGTCCTGAACCGCCCGATCGCCCCGTCACCGAGACGCCTTATGCTCTCAGGATCCGGATGGTCGTAGTCATGGGTCTCGAATGCGCAGGTTTGCCCGGCAAAATCGATCAGGATGGCATCCATGGCCCTGCGGCCGATATGAAAGCCGATCGAATAGGCTCCGCTGCTGGCAAGTCCGTACATGGCAGATGGCTGGCCCTTGCCGCCGAAGCGTTTGCCGTTTTCGACCAGGTAGCCGCCGGCGACGAGAGCCTCGACGATCGCAGCGACAGCTGGTGGCGTAAGATGCGCGAACCGCGCGATCTCTGCCTTCGACGCTTGGCCGAAACGCCGAACGGCATCCAGGACAACGCGCTCGTTGTAGTGACGGAGCTGGACGGAATTGCTGCCTTTTCCTGCCATCCGATTCCACCGTTGAAAACCATAGTCAAAAGCACTTTGCTTTAAGCGCATGCCGGTGCGCCACACCTAGCGCGACCGCTGAATGAACGCAACTCGTTGCGCCGGAAGCAAAAACCGTCTCCCTAGATAATCATTAAGACGAGGCTTGACGACATTCAACCATTATTATAGTAAATTGCTTTAATAAATGCCCGATGGGAGTTGGGGCGAGAGATACGCTCTCGGTCATGAGGAGGCATCGAACAGATGACGTGCTGTGCAGGGTTAGCGATTCCGGTTATGTCGGACGCTCGGAATGCTTGAAATTTCAGGCCGTCAAACCGCGGCGCCAACGATGGAGGCCGGCCAGGTCGTCGCGTCGCTCGAAGGCGTCACGAAGGTTTTTGGCGGCACCGTCGCCGTTGCGGATGTGTCTATCCAACTGCGCGCAGGCGAAGTGCTGGCCCTGCTTGGGGAGAATGGGGCGGGCAAAAGTACCTGCGTCAAGCTGCTCGCCGGCGTGCATCGCCCAGATGGCGGCCAGGTCTCCATTCTGGGGAAAGCCGTCACATTCGCGTCCCCGCTGGAAGCCCAGCATGCCGGCGTCGCGGTTATGCATCAGCATCCGGGTCTCTTTCCCGATCTCAGCATTGCTGAAAATCTCTTCATCGGACAGACCGGGCTGCGTTGGAAACTTGACCACCTGTATATGCGCTCCGAAGCGGCGCGCCTCCTTACGCTCGTCGGCCTCGAGGTGGATGTCACGGCGCCCTTGGGGGGGCTTCGGACATCAGAGCAGCAATTGGTCGAAATTGCCCGTGCGCTTTCGCTCGACGCGCGCGTTCTGATCATGGACGAACCGACCGCGGCCCTGTCCCAAAGAGAGGTGGAGCGGTTGTTCACAGTCGTGGACAATCTCCGGTCCCAAGGGGTGGCGATGATGTTCGTCGGCCATCGCATGGACGAGATCTATCGCGTCGCCGATCGTATCGCCGTCCTGCGCGACGGGCGACATGTCGGAACGGAAGTCGCGGCTGATCTGTCTCGGGAACGTGCCGTTCAGATGATGGTCGGGCGCGCGCTGGACGGGCTCTATCCTCGCAACAGCGCCTCCCCGGGCGGGGTAGTTCTCGATGTTAAGGGGTTGTCCTGCGATGGCTCGTTCAAGGATGTGTCGTTTCAGTTGAGAGCGGGCGAGATTCTGGGGTTCGGCGGATTGGTCGGCAGTGGCCGTACCGACATTGCCCGGGTGTTGTTCGGGATCGATCAGCCGACTGCGGGAACAATCAGGATCGATGGCAAGGCACTGCGCTTCGCCTCTCCTAAAGATGCCATGGACAATGGCGTCGCCTATGTTTCCGAAGACCGGATCGGGCAGAGCCTGGTGATGGATTTCTCCATTTTGAACAATGCGTCGTTGACCGTGCTCGACAAGGCGACCCGAGGTGGGTTGATGTCGCGCGAGAGGGAGCTTGACCTTGCAAAGCCGTTTCTCGATCGCCTTCGGCTGCGTTTCAAATCCTTCGATCAGCCGGTCGGCGCGTTGTCCGGCGGCAACCAGCAAAAGGTCGTTCTGGCAAAATGGCTGGCGACCAATCCTCGCATCCTTATCCTCGACGAGCCGACGCAAGGCATCGACGTTCAGACCAAGGCCGATGTGCATGCGATGATGGCTGATCTCGCCGGCAAAGGCATGGCGATCATCCTGATCTCATCCGAGCTGCCAGAACTGCTAGGCATGGCCGACCGGATGATCGTGCTGAGAGAAGGTTTGGTTACGGCCGAATTCCTCCACGACGAGGCCACGCAAGAAAAGGTGATCGGTGCTGCGACAGACGCGATCGTCAAGAAGGTGGACGGCGAGATTGTCGCCAAGCCGGTCCCGCATCAAGAGGAAAAATTGGAGCTCCCGGAAAGAGCGGCGCAGGGCACATGGCGGCGGGTTCTCGCCCGCCGGGAATTGGGCCTGTTTGCGGCCATTGCAGCTGTCGTCATTCCGATTTCAATATTGAACATACGTATGCTCAGCGGCGCAAATCTATCCGCCCTGGCAATGGATGCCGGCCTTCTGATGATCGTCGCAGTCGCCCAAATGCTTGTTGTCATCACCCGAAGCATTGATCTTTCCGTGGCTGCGATCATAGGCCTTGCAGCCTATGGAGCGGCCTCGACGATCCATCTGCATCCCGAGATCGGCGTGATGGGTGGGGTCGTATTGGCTTGTGCGATCGGGCTCGCCGCAGGCTTCCTGAATGGGCTCATCGTGACCTACGGCCGCGTACCGGCCATCGTCGTCACGCTCGGCACCATGTCCATCTTCCGGGGCATCAACAGCCTCTGGGCCGGCGGAACGCAAGTGAGTGCCGACCAGGTGCCGCAAGCCTGGCTGGATATGACAGCGGCAAATATTCTCGGGGTTCCGGCTGTCCTCCTGATCGCCATCGCCACGCTGCTCGTCGTCGCCTACATCCTGCGAAATACCTCGATCGGTCGAGAAATGTTCGCCATCGGTTCCAATCCCGGCGGAGCGAGCCTCATCGGCATTCCCTCGCGGGCGCGCATCCTCATGGCGTTTTCGGCAGCCGGGCTTCTGGCCGGGTTCGACGGTGCGCTCTGGGCTTCGCGCTATGCCACAGTCGATGCACGCGTTGCCTACGGTTTCGAGTTGACGGTGATTGCGGCTGTCGTCGTCGGCGGCATTGCCGTGCGTGGCGGCTCCGGCACGGTGCTCGGCGTCGCCGCCGGCGCCTTGATGCTGCTCATCATCAACAACGGGCTGACACTCGTACGTGTCGATCCACTTTGGCTGCAGGGGGTCTATGGCCTCGTCATTCTCGCCGCCATCGGCATCGACGCACTCGTCGCCCGCCGCGCCGCCGGCAAGCGCAAGGGAGCACATTGATGGACACAAATTCCGAGCGCAATTCCGACTTCGTCACCCGCTTTGCCAACTGGGATAATTTCCTGGCGGCGCTGACGATCGCCGTTATCGCCTACGCTCTCCTGGGCGTGCCGAACTTCGCTTCCGTCTTCAATATTTCGCAGGCCGTTGCCGGCATTTCGGAAAGGGCGCTCATCGTGTTGCCGATGGTGCTGCTGATTATCGCGCGCGAAATCGACCTGTCCGTCGGCAGCATATTGGCGCTCACCAGCGTGATCTTCGGTTTGCTCATCCAGCAGGGCGCGCCACTCCTTCTGGCCATTCCGGTAACACTTGTCGCCGGCGGAATTTGCGGTGGCTTCAACGGCGTGCTGGTGACCAAGCTCGGTCTTCCCTCGCTTGTCGTGACGCTCGGAACGATGGCCCTGTTTCGCGGCGTTGCCTATATTCTGCTCGGCTCGGACTCCATCAACGATTTTCCCGACAGCTTCCTCGATTTCGGCATCGATACTGTCGGCACATCGCCGGTGCCGCGGACTATTCTTCCCTTCCTGCTGCTTGCCCCGATTTTCGCCATATCGCTTCAAAAGATGCCGCTCGGCCGGCGCATCTATGCGATCGGAGGGAGCCCTGACGCCGCGCGTTATTCCGGCATTCGCCTGGCTCGCACCGTGTTCGGCCTGTTCGTCACATCTGGTGTGATTTGCGCGGCAGCCGGCATGGTCTACGCGGCCCGGCTGGCGAATGCCCGCGCCAACAATGCGGTCGGCATCGAACTCGACGTCATCACCATCGCGCTTCTGGGCGGGATCAGCGTCTTCGGCGGGCGTGGCCGGCTGACCGGCGTGCTGTGGGCATTGCTTCTGGTCGCCACCATCCGCAACGTCCTTGGTCTGCTGCAGATCGGCGGCGACGCGCAGGGGACGGTCATCGGCCTTCTGCTCATCGTTTCACTGCTGGCCAGCAATGCGGCGGAGCGCGTCTTTGCCAGCGTTCGAACGCGATATTTCAAAGTCAAAGCAGGCGAGTAGTTTCCGGGGCTAGCCTGCTTCATTCAACCGGATATCTTGAGGAGGAACGTCATGACATCGCATCTTATTAGAAGCCTGCTGGTCGCGGGCAGCGTGATCGCAAGCATCGCGGCGGCAAACGCGCAGGAATGCGCCAAGGAACCGGTCACGGTCGGCTTCCTGCCGAAACTGGACACCGACCCCTATTTCCAGGTCGCGCAAACAGGTGCGGAAGAAGCTGCAAAGGAAATCGGCGGCAAGGCGATCAAGCAGGCTCCGTCGCAGGCGACCGCCGAGGCGCAGATCGATTTCATCAACAATCTGGTTTCGCAAAAAGTCGGTGTCATCGCGATCTCCGCCAACGACGCCAATGCCGTAGCCCCCGCTTTGCGCCGCGCAGCCAAGCAGGGTGTGAAAGTCGTATCCTATGATTCCGACGTGTCGACTGCCGCCCGTTCCGTCTTCCTCAACCAGGCGGCCGGCGACAGCCTGGCCGAAATGATGCTGGAATCGATGGGACAGATGATCAACTACGACGGTGAGTTTGCGATCCTGTCGTCGACGCCGACGGCGACGAACCAGAATGCCTGGATCGACTTCATGAAGAAGACCATGGCGGCCGACAAGAAATACGCCAAGATGAAGCTCGTTCAAGTCGCCTATGGCCAGGAGAGCGAACAGGTCAATCAGCAGCAGGCTCTGGCCCTGGCACAGGCATTTCCGAACCTCAAGGGCATCATCATTCCGGCAGGCATCGGCTTGCCCGCGGCTGCCCGTGCCATGGACCAGGCGGGTCTTCTCGGTAAGATCAAGCTGACCGGTCTTGCTCCAGCCACCCTCATCAAGAAATACATCCAGAACGGCTCGGTCCAGGACATTTGGTGGAACGTCAAGGATCTTGGCTATCTCACCTACTATGCGGCCCAGGCCGTCGCGCAGTGCAAATTGACCGGCAAGGAGGGCGAGACCTTCGAAGCCGGCAGGCTGGGTTCCTACAAGGTTGGCGCAAAAGGCGAAGTTCTTCTCGGACCAGCTGACATCGTGACGCCGGCAAACGTCGAAGAATTCAAGTTCTGAAATCCTCGAGCTGAAGGGTGGCGCCGCATGGCTCCACCCGTTCCAATTGACATCGGGAGGCCACCATGAAGCCAGTGTTGCTCGCCGGCGAGACGTTTCACGTCACGTCCTTTGCCGCCAAGGGATATGAGGTTGGAGCATCGTCACGCTATTCCAACGGTGCCGAGCGCTATATTCAAGGCCTCGCGGCGCAGGACATCGCGGTCGTCCAGATCGGCGGCGAGCGCTGCGAAAGCGAATTCCCGACGACACTGGAAGGCCTTACGGCCTATTCCGTCGTCCTGCTCTCCGATGTGGGTGCGCTGTCGCTTCTCTATACCCCGCAGACGAGGGCGGGCCGCCGCTCCGTCAATCGCCTCGAGCTTCTTAGGGACTGGGTGGAAAAAGGCGGGGCGCTGATGATGGCGGGCGGATATTGCAGCTTTCAAGGCATCGATGGTCTTGCCATGTTTCGTGGCACCGCTGTCGAGGAATGCCTGCCTATCGAGTGTTTTCCCGGACCGGATGGCTTAGAGGCGCCAGAGGGCTTGGACCCGGTCATTCATGAAATCGGTCATTCGATACTGGCGGGAGTGCCATCGCCTATACCTTATCTCCTTGGCATGAACCGCGTTGCCGCCCGCGGCGGTACGGAGACGAAAACACTGATCCATTGCCGCCATCGCACAGGACAAATGCCGCTCCTATCGGTTCGCGATTATGGCGCCGGCCGAACCCTGGCTTGGACGACCGATATCGGCCCGCACTGGCTGTCGCAGGAGTTCATGCGATGGCCCGGCTATGATCTGCTGATGGCCAATATGATCCGCTGGCTCGCTCGAGAAATTTAGGACGCCCTGCGTCGCAACGATGTGGTAGCCAAGAGAGGATTTTGGCCATTCGCGGCGAAATCTCGACGAAATGGACGCATAAATCAATTTTTATCGATGTGTTTCAACGCATTTTAAATTCATGAGCCCATAGCGATTTCACTTCGTCACGGTGGTATTGATGCGTCGTATTGTCGAAAAGGCTATTTTAACTGGACTGCTTTCAGTGTTCGCCTCCCTGGCTCTTACGTTGATCATTGTTCCGTTGTTGGGCGGGCAAGTGGCAGGCGCTGGGCTATTCATGACGATTTTTTGCCCCCTGGCGATATCGATCCCGGCTTCGGCGCTGCATTTTACTCAGTCGGAAAAAGTCCGACGCGCTGAAGCTGCGACAAAAGAGGCATTGAACAATCGCCGAGGCTTATGACGCCCTTCGCGTCCAATCTCGCAGGGATGGCCTGACGGGGATTCTCACTCGCAGCGCCTTCATGGAAGATCTAGACGCGACCAGTCAGCGCGGCATATCCGGCGCCTTGCTGTTTCTGGACCTGGACTATTTCAAGTCGATCAACGACCGATATGGTCATGCGACCGGAGATGAAGCTCTTCGCTGCACCGGTCGTGTCCTCGCCCGCTACCAAGGACAGTCAGATTTCGCGGGACGCCTCGGGGGCGAAGAGTTCGGTCTGTTTCAAGGCAATTTGACGGCTGCCGAGATGCTTATGCGTTGCGAGGAAATTCGGGAAGAGATCGCGCGTATCGATCTGCGATCTCCGTCAGGTTCGAAAGTGCGAATGTCGGCGAGTGTCGGCGTGTTTCATTGCCAGCCGGGGTTCCATCCCCACTCTTGTTTGAAAGCCGCGGACGAAAACCTTTATCAGGCCAAAGTCTCGGGTAGAAACATGGTCATCGGGTAGCTCTCGAGCGTGTGTCCGATGATCTAGAAAGACTTCTCCACTCTCGCAGGTAGTGCTGGAGAGCGACGGCAGGATATTCAGGCACCGCCTGGACACTTGGCCACAGCAGGCGATTCCGCGCGAGTTTGGCAGCACCTCGCGACGTCGGACCGTGAGCCAGCATTGCGCGGCTATTGGTCCCAAGGCTCACAGCTAGCCGCATTCCCGTTTCGACCAAGTGCAATGCACTCACAGCATTTTGCGTCAATATCATCCGCAGGTGGCTCTCAGCACCCGGCCGGAGGCGGGATCGGTCTCGATGGTAATTCGGTCAGCTCTGTAATCATGTGTAACGGGCTGGTCGGGTGCGATCTGACGCGCAATGGTTGCTCCGGTTGTCCGCCTGGCCTCCTCGTCGGTCGGCTTGGGCTTTCCAATGAGTGTTTGCGCGGCCGCGGCATCGCATCGGCCACTTTTAACTTCGGACGTTGTACCAGCTGAACACGCCACCAAAGGCGGAACTGCGCTCACGAATACCAGACCAGTTAGAACACGGACTGCATGCAGCATTGATTTTCCTCTCTTCCTACCGACGGTTAGTCCAGCAGTGCGCGGACCGGACCTACTGGTGCTGGGGAGTATGTTGAAATCTTGACCAGGCAGTCCTGTCACAGGCTTAGCTCGCGCCGCATGGTCTCCAGCCGCTCCATGGCGATGACGCCGTCGGCAATGGTCGGTGCCGCGGTTTGAGCCCCGCCAAGCGCCGGGACGACGTCGGCGAGCAGCGAATAATAACCCTTTGGGTCTTCATTCGCGGCAGCCGTGAAGTTCGGCTTCCAGGTCAGGGTATCGACGTGGTCAGCAAGTGTCGCGGCCGGATCATCTGTCTTGAAGGGCGGGTTGCGATGCCAGCGGACCTCGATGACATTCTCGACCTCGATACGCTGATGGTCGCCCATCAGTTCGATGCGTTCGACAGGCGTGCCCCGAGACTGAATGGTACCCATGGCGATGTTACCGATGGCGCCGCACTCGAATTCGAAGCCGATATGGAAGAGAACGCGGCCCGGCGTTTTTTCCACCTTGCGCGCGGACATCGAACGCACGGGCGAGACGAGGAAGGAGACGAGGTCCATGTAATGCACGCAATGATGCAGGAAGAAGCCGGTATAATCGACGTTGCCTGCGAAGTAGCCGGGCGCCGTCATGTAATAGCCGGTCAGGCCTAGAACGTCGCCGAAACGGCCCGATTTGACGATATTGGCGGCGATTTTGTTGCCGATCGAATAGCGCTTCATAAAGCCGACAAGGAGCGGCTTTTTGGCCTTTTCGGATGCAGCAAGAAGCTCTCGTGCGCCGGCCGCCGAGCCCGAAGGCGGTTTCTCCATGAACACGCCGAGACCACGCTCGAGAGCCGCCTTGCCGAAAGCGAGATGCTGATCTGGACCGACGGCCATGCCGACGGCATCGAGGCCGGGGGTGCGAAGCAGCGATTCGACATCGCTGGCCAATACCTGGACGCCGAACTGCCGGCCCGCATCGGCAAGCCGTTTTCCGTCTATATCACAGAGCGCCGCGATCTGGACGTCATGGCGGACAAGTTGCGGAAGAAGCATCTGGGTAGCGTGGACGCCGCACCCGATCCAACCAATTTTCAATGTCATCGGCGATATTCCGTCAGTGTGAGATGAGACTTGATGAAGGCGCTGGAGGCGCTGAGACGATCGCTTTCATCCTCATGAGGTGGGCGCCATTGCGCGAAGGGAACACCGAACCGATCGTCGGTGCGGCGGAAGGGCTCAAGTGATATCGGCCCTTTATAGCCAACCGCATGCAGGGCGCGGCAGACCGAGACCCAGTCCGTTGCTCCGGTTCCCGGAAAGCCCCGATGGTTCTCGTTCGCCTGGAAATGCACGATCCGGGTGCCGCCAAGAAGAATGGCCTCGGCTATCGAGCTTTCCTCCATGTGCATATGGAAGGTATCGAGCATCAGTTGGATCGCGGGGTGGTCAACGGCATCGAGCAGTTCGATGGCCTGCTGCGTCGTGCACAGCACGTCGCTCTCGAAACGGTTAAGGGGCTCGACGGCCAGCAGAATGCCGGCGGCCTTGGCATAGTCGCCGACCTCGCGCAGACCCGCCACGCAGCGCCGCTTGCGGGCAAGGCGTTCTTCTTCCGCCACGGGCTGGGGCGGGCGGCCGGCAAAGACCAGGGGATTGCCCGTCAGCGGGCCTCCGACGATTTGCGCGCCAAGCGCCTTGGCACAATCGACCGTGTATTTCAGGTAGTCTATGCCGGCGCGATGGGCGTCTCCCTCAGCCGAAGAGAGATTGCGCTGCAGATTGACGCGTGCGGCCAGCACGACGCCGAGCCCGGCATCGTCCAGAGCCTTGCGCGCCTCTTTCATGTCGATCTCGCCGACTTCGGGAACCAGCAGCTCGACGAAATCGTAGCCGTGCTGGCGCATGCGCGTAAAGAGCGGGAAATGCTCGGCCGTGAAAGGCCTTGCATATTGCATGGAGATCAACCCGATCGGGTTCATGTGTGTATCCTCTTTCATCGACCGGCCCGGCATTCGCGGAGCGGTATGGTGGTCAACCTTTTACGGCACCCTGGGTCAGCCCGCCGATCAGGCGGCGTTGCACGAGAAGGAAAAGCAGCGTCGCCGGCAAGGCTCCCACGACGGCGCCGGCGGCAAGCAAGCCCCATTCGATCTGGTATTCGCCGATCAGCGTCTGGATCGCGACGGTCACGGGGCGAACGTTCTTGCCGCCGAGCGTCAGAGCATAGAGATATTCGTTCCAGGCGGTGATGAAGATGTAAATTCCGGTGGAGATGATGCCGGGCATCATCAGAGGCAACACGACGCGGCGCAATGCCGTCAGCCGCGTGCACCCGTCCGTCATCGCCGCTTCGTCGAGGCTCCTGGGGATTGCGCCGACATAGCTGGTCAGCATCCAGACGGCAAAGGGAATGGCCGCCGTCGCATTGGCGAGGATCAGCGCGAAATGCGTGTCGAGGATGTTGAGCTTTCGAAACAGCACGAAAAGCGGCAGGATCAGAAGCACGATCGGGAACATGTTGATCAACAGAAACTGCAGCATGAACGCTTTGCGTCCTGCGAACCTGAAGCGAGAGAAGGCGTAAGCTGCCGTGACGGAAACCAGCAGTCCGACAACGACGGTGCCTACGGCGATGATCAGGCTGTCCAGCATGTTCTTCAGAAATGACGTCTGTTCGATCAGGCGGACGTAATTGTCAAAGCTCCAGCCCGAGGGCGAAATGGAAACGCCTGTGGCACTGAGAACTGCCGTTGGAGTCAGCGATGTCAAGATCATCCATGCAAAGGGTGCCATGGCGAAGATCACGATTAGGAGAACCGGCAGGTCGGTCGTCAGGATGCGGCGTAAGGTGCTGGATTTGTTCATCGTTCAACATCGCGCATGGTGCGGGCAAGATAGACGGCGACAAAAGCGCCGAGCAAAAGGGTGAAGGTGACGGCGATGGTGGTGCCGTAGCCGAAGTCGAGATTCTGACGCGCCTTGATGAAGGCGTAGAGCGGCAGCGTATGGGTGGCATAGCCTGGCCCGCCGCCGGTCATGACGAAAATCACGTCCATCGAATTGGCGACCCAGATTACCCGCAGCAGGCCGGCCGTCGCCAGAACCGGGCCGATACCCGGCAAGGTGATGTGCACGAATTGCCGCCAGGCGGATGCGCCATCGATCGAGGCGGCTTCATACTGGCTTTTCGGAATTCCCTGAAGCCCGGCAAGGATCATCACCGCGAAGAAGGGGAAACCCTGCCACGTCAGCGTTGCGATGATGGCGTAAAGCGCGACGCCCGGATCGGCGAGCCATGGAACCGCCGTCTGGACGACGTGCAGGTAGAGCAGGATATCGTTGAGGACACCGGTGTTCGGATCATAGATCCAGCGCCACATCAGTGCGATGACGACGCTTGGCAGCGCCCAGGGGATGATGACAAGGGCGCGCGCCAGCCCGCGCCAGGGAAATTCGCGGTTGAGAAGCAGCGCTGTGAGGAGGCCAAGGCCCATTTGCAGCGGCACCGTCAGGCCGATCCAGATCACTGTGTTCCACAGGGCGCTCCAGAACACAGGGTCGTTGAACAATTTGACGTAATTGCCGAATCCGACGAAGCGGCTTGCATTCGGCTTGAACAGGACGAGATCGTAGAAGCTTGTGAAAACGGCCTGGATCATCGGCAGGAAGACGATCACAGCGGTGACGCAAACAGCCGGTGCCAGCAGCCAATAGGGCATAAAATGCTGGCGTTGCCAGAACGGTTTTACCTTCTGTTCCCTGGGCGTGGAAACGATCGTCGACATGCGAAAATCCTGACTTTCAAATTTACGCGATGGGGTGGCTCCGGTGGATGGTCCACCGGAGCCACGGGCATTTACTCCGCAAAGAGCGTGTTGAGCTGCTCCATCATCTGCTGCGACGTGGTTTGGCCGGTCAGGGCCTGCTGCATCGCCGTCTGCCAGGCCGTGTTCACGAATTCGGACGTCCCGGAACTCTGGGGCAGGACGTGGGCGAAGGGCAGGGACTGGACAGTAGCGTCGACGAAGCGGCGTTCGTGAAGCTTCCAATCGGCTGCCCCGCTTTTCGTCACGGTCATCTGGCCGGTCGCGGTGTTGAAGGCGAAATTGTTTTCGCCTTCCGCCAGGAACGAGATCCATTTCCAGGATGCATCCTTGACCGAGGACGACGAGAAGACGGCAAGCGACTCGTCGCCATAGGACGTCCACTGCTTGCCGCCGCATTTCGGCACCGGTACCGCCGAAACCTTGTCGCCCAGAGCGGCAACCAGATCCTTGGACGAGCCGATATGATGGATCGTCATCGCCGTCTTGCCGGTTTTGAAGGCCGCGATGATTTCCTGGAAACCGTCATTCGGCGCCGATGGCGGAATGACCTTGTCTTTCTGGAACAAGTCGATCAGCCATTGATTGGCGGCCACGGCTTCTGGCGTCGTCAGGCCGCCGGGCTTCAGTTCGGCGCCTTTCGAAAATACGAAAGCGCCCCACTGATCCCAGCCACCCTTGCCCCCACGCAGGCCGAAGCCGTAGGTGTCGGGCGCCTTGGTCAGCTTGATCGCCGCCTCGCGGAAATCCTCGCAAGTCGTCGGCGGCTTGAGACCGGCCGCTTCAAACAGATCGGCGCGGTAATAGAGGTAGAGCACCACATACTGGATCGGCAGGTAATATTGCTGGCCATCGGCGCCCTTGTTCAGTTCGAGCAGATTGTCGAGAAGATCTGCCTTGCCCTGCCACGCGTTGATGCGGTCGCCGATCGGCTCCAGCGCGCCCATTTCAAGAAGGCGCGGCTGCGCGAAAAGTTTGACCATGGCCGCATCGGGTGCGTTGCCGCCGACAAGGGCCGTGTAGAGATTGTCGTAGTAACTGTTCCAGGGAACGTTTTCGGCCTCGATCTTGATGTCGGGATTGGCTTTTTCGAATTTGGCTACCAGATCGGACATCGGGTTTGCGGGGTTGTCGAAGTGGTACCAGAAGCGGACTGTCTCTGCGGCCCGTGCTGGATTGAGCGCAAGGGAGGCAGCCATCGCCGCGCCCAAGGCCAGTTTCCTCAAGAGTTTCATTGCCTTTATCTCCTCCAGTTTCAGCAATTCTCACGTTCTGTTCTTCAAAGCCCTCGCCGCTGCACCGGCCGAGCGCAACGCCTCCCGCGCTGCCTCAAGCTCATTGGTGTTTTGCAGAAAGCCGTGCGTGACCCCAGCAACGATGTGGATAGGGTCATTGCGATGCAGTTCCCTGAGGCGCGCATGAAGCGCCATCGTATCTGAAAAGAGCGGATCGACCCCCGCAGCCATCAGATAGAGCGGTGGCAACCTCGACAACGCGTCATCCGTTGCCACCAGTGGACAGGCAAGTTCATCAGAAGCGATTGCCTGCTCACCTGCATACCAATTCCAATAGCGGCGCATCCGCTCCGTCGTCAGGCCGGGTCCGGTTTCGAAGCGCTGATAGGACTCGCCGGAGAGATCGCACCGATAACAGCCGTAAAATAGCAGTCCGCCGTCAGGAAGGGCGCGGTCGTCGCGCAATTCATGCAGGATTGCGGCAAGCGCCAGATTGGCGCCAGCGGAATCGCCCGCGATAAGAAGAGGCCGGCAATCGACACCTTCGATTTTGCCGTCCAGCACGGCCCGAAGACATGCGACCGTATCAAGCAACCCGGCCGGGAAGGGGTTTTCCGGCGCCAACCGATAATCCGGCATGACAATGGTCATCCGCGCTTCCGCGGCCAAGACGCGTGCTAAACGTTCATGTGTTTCTGGGCTGCAAAAGGCAAAACCGCCGCCATGCACGAAAAATATGACGCCGCCTTCGGCATCCGCCGGCGATAGGATACGCATGCGGCAGGGGTGAGAACCAAGTCCACTGTCGGCAGCGATCCACACCTGCCGGTCTACCGCCATCGGCGGCAGGTTGACGTTCCAGCGCTCGTTGTTGCGTGCCGACTGCGCACGGCCCTCGGCAGCTGGCAGGAGTGTCGGATCGGTCTGCGGACCCGTGTCGGCCGCAACCCTCGCCCACAGGGCCTGCATCTCGGCCGACAGCACTCCGGGATCTGCCGCGACCGCACTCACTGGTTCGCATCCGGAAAAACATCGGGACCTAAGTCGACGATCGTCGCGATATGGTGACGCATGACAGCGGTGGCATTAGCAATGTCGCCGCTTTCGATGGCGTCTATGATGCTGCGATGGCGCAACGCCGTCGCGCGAAGGTCGCGCGCCGAGCGGCTCCTCGATATCTTGAAGCGGTGGTTGTGTACGAGGCACCGGTGCAAGATCGGATCGAGGGCCGGAAGATTGGCGGCTTCGAGAATGCGCCGATGGAAATCCCGGTCGATTGCCGCGAGATGAAGTTCATCGTCGCCCTCGGCCGCGGCCACCATATCGTCGAGCATTGCGTTCAAATCTGCGATCAACGCCTTGCCGAGCGACCGCATCGTCCGAGGAAGACCACTGCACTCGATGTGGGTGCGCAAGCGGAACATCTCCACCGCCTCATCCGCGGTGCATTCGGAAACCTGGGTCCCGCGATGACCCTGGCGCCGAACGAGGCCTTCCTCCTGAAGCTGCAGCAGCGCTTCGCGAACAGTTCCCTGGCTGCATTGAAAATGCGCTGCGAGGTCGAGTTCCGTCAGACCGGTTCCGGCCGCAAGGTTCCCCAGCATGATGTCGCGCTTCAGCGCATTGAAGGCGAGCGAAGCCTTGGGCGGCTTGGTGACCGTGGGCCTGGGGGAAAAATATGCCATTGATCGAACCTGTTGCCGATTGCATCTCGCTTGTCTTATCGTTATCAATAATGATATCGATAATGGCCGTCAAGGCGAAAAGACATGGAGGAACGTCGTGACCGGCATCACGCTCAACAAGATCAGCAAATCCTACGGGGAACTGCAGGTTATCCACGATATCGACATCGATATCGCCAGCGGCGAATTTCTCGTGCTGGTCGGGCCTTCCGGCTGCGGCAAGTCCACTCTGCTGCGGATGATCGCTGGGCTCGAAGATATAACGGGAGGCGAACTTGCTATCGGCGGCGCCACGGTCAACACGTTATCGCCCGCCGAGCGCAACATCGCCATGGTATTTCAGGACTATGCGCTCTATCCGCACATGACGGTTGAAGACAACATGTCGTTTGGCCTCAAGATGCGTGGTGCGGCATCGGACGAAATCGACAGGCGGGTCGAAAACGCTGCCAACGTCCTCAAGATCAAGGATTTCCTCAAGCGCCGTCCTGCCCAATTGTCTGGCGGCCAACGCCAGCGTGTCGCCATGGGCCGCGCGATCGTTCGAGAGCCGGCGGCGTTTCTGTTCGACGAACCGCTCTCCAATCTCGATGCCTCCCTGCGCGTTGAAATGCGTCTGGAGATCGCCAAGCTTCACAATCGCATGAAGGCAACCACGGTCTACGTCACCCATGACCAGGTCGAGGCCATGACCTTGGCTGACAGGATCGCGGTGATGAACGCTGGCGTGGTCGAGCAGATCGGCAAGCCCCTGGATCTCTATCGCAAACCAGCAAGTCTTTTCGTGGCGCGCTTCATCGGCAGCCCGACGATGAACACAATCGACGCAGCGCCTGCAGACGGTAATTCGATCACCGTGCTCGGACACCAGATCGAGATCGCGGAACATGGTGGTCGTGCGGCATCGATCGTATTTGGCATTCGACCGGAAGATCTCACCCGTTGTTCACCCGAGGAGGCATGGTTTTCGGGAGAGGTGTCTGTTGCAGAACGTCTCGGAAGTCACACCTACGCGTATGTCGAGATCGGAGACGCTCGCATGCTGACGGTGGAACTGCCCCGCGAAACGGACATCGCCGTCGGAGAAAAGATCCATCTGAAGGGTTATGCCGGAGCAATCCATCTCTTCGACAAATCGACAGGGCGACGTCTGAACTAGCTGCAATGCCTGACGTTCGTCGAATGTGACCCACTTGTGCAGCCGCAGGCGACATCGCTGCGCCCGCCAACCTTCCAAGGGCTGATCGATCCACCGCTTTAGACGCGCCCAGTCTTGCCGGGCTGGCTCGCTCAAAACGAGGCCATGTCCCGGGCGGGTCGGCGCATGGGCGAAACCATCGCGGACGTCTATTGGCTGCTCTACGAGATGATCGAAATTCTGGAATGAACATTCGAGCCACTCGACCTCCGGAAGTGCGACAGCCATGTGGACGCCGGCTTCCAGGAAAGCGTTGCCGAGGCTGACCGGGATGCCGAGTTCAGCTGCGAGCCAGCCGATCTGCATGACATCCGTCACCTGGCCATGAACATTGAGCGGTATTGCCAAGTTGTTTGACTTGTCTGCGTCGGCTATTCGAGCCCGGATGAATATCCCGTGCCAAATGCCGCGCCTGAAAGGCTTTCGCTTTGCCCGTGAAATCATCGCCTATGCGGTATGGGCTTATCATCGCTTCGCGCTGAGCACCGCCGACGTGGAAGACCTGCTTGCCGAACGCGGTGTCGTTGTCAGCGGGAAGCAATCCGGCTTTGGGTCAATCGCTTCGGGCGGCATTTTGCAGTCTGTGTCCGGCGAGATCGACCTGCGCCTCGCGATAAATGTGTGCTCGACATTCTGGTTCAGCCACGTCGGGATGCGAAGGCCGCAAGGCGTTTCCTGCGCGGTTTGGTTGCTCGGTTCGGCATGCCAAGGGTTGTCGTTACGGACAAACTCCGCAGCTACATCAAGCCGATCCGAACCCCTCGCGGCCGAGCATCGGGCGCACAAAGGACTCAATAGTGCGGTCGAAGTCTCGCACAGGCCGACACGAAAGCGGGAGAAGATATTCGGCAGGTTCAAGTCACCGCGGCAAGCACAGAGGTTTCTCGCTGCCCACCGCCGGGTCAATCTGATCTTCCGGCCCCACCGCCACAAAATCACGCCGCGTCTTGCCGTCACGCCAGGGCGGATGCGTTTGCCCTCTGGCATGACTATACCGCGGAAATGACCGCCTGAGCTTAGTCCAGCTGATCGCGCGCAACTTGCTTCAAACAACTTGGCGATACCATTCAGAGTGATCCCGGAAAACTGAGGTGTGGTAACTCCAGTCTCCTAAATCCGCTCCGAATGGACAACCTCCGGAAAGCTCACATCTAGGACGTCGACGCTGAAGACGTTCTCGACGCCAAGGCCAGCTTTCTCGCTCGAGCCAGGCCGGTTTTGTCGGCGAAAGCCGTAGAGAAGGGATATATAGTTTCAGAGGTCGGTCTTTCGGTTCACGGCGATCCAACGACTGTCCGTTCAAACGGCCGTCGGTTCAGCTATTTGGCCGCGTGCCAAACTCCCCCAACGCCATCGCCGTTGGCTTCACCGGCTTTCTTATCCTCGACATAGGTGTATAGCGGCTTGCCCTCGTAGGCCCACATCTCCTTGCCATCCGCAGCCTTGACTAGAGTCCATTCGCCTTCTGCCTTGGCCTTGGCTCCAGCGTGGAACGCCGGCCACTTCTTCAGGCAATCCTCATCGCAATTGGATTTTCCTTTTGTATCTTTGTCGAAGGTGTAAAGGACCATGCCTTTTTCAGTAGCCAGGACCTTGCCCATTTTCGTATCCACCATCTTGGCAGGCTCGGCCGCAAAAGCAGACCCAGTTAAAGCAGTTAACGCACCTAAGGCGATCAATATCGTTCTCATGATTTTTCTCCCATTCGGCAGTGCCCGCGGAATGCCAGCAGCACCCGATCTAACTGACACAAACGCCCAACTATGAAAGCAGTTCCGTCCACGGGGGACGAACACGACAGGCCCGTAAAGGTTATAGCTCCGCGGCGCGCCGATATCGTTAAAAAACTCTATGGATTAGTCGCTTAACCCGTCGTTTAGGCCTGTTGGGCGGGGAGTTGTTATTTGCCCTGCGCCTGTGCGCAAGGTATCGATTTATGCCACTCTTATACAGCGATGCCGCCGTGCAGCGACCTTTATAATGTCCGTTTGGCCAGTCTCCTGAGGTTTGGGGCGGTTGCCGCAAGCAGGAATTCATCTGGCGCGCCGCACGGACCTCGCAGCCTCAAACGGGGCATCCGTAGAATGCGTTTCAAGTGTGCAAGGAGCATCTCGACCTTCTTGTGACGATGCCGGGACTGCTCATATTCTGGCGTGGCACCAATCGCCCGGGCGACGAGGGGCGAGGTCATCCCGGAATCCGGGGGCGCAATCGTCTTGGAATGAAGGCGCGGCTTTATTGGAATCGGCACACAAAGGCATGCTGGACGAGGTGGCGAGCGCGGGAGCCATCCGCTGCGGACTGGCCCGGGCAGGAGGGGGAGTCGCTGCACATTTGCGAAGATGATGAGCAGCAGGCATCGTAGACCGCAACAGGCGATTGGCCATCGGTCTGGAGTGAGCCCGCGGTGCCTTCGGCAAGCGCGTCGGCCGCCGCTTAACGTGATTCGAGTCTGGATTTCAGCCCGACCCGGATCAACCCCTCGGGGCCAGCCAATCTCCGATCGTTTTTCCGTAGCGCCGCGTGGAGCTGATGGCCGGAGCTGGCCGCTGTTGGGTTGTCACAGTCCTTCGGATTTCACGCGGGCTCAGCCCGAATTCGTGGATGAAGGCGCGCGTAAAATTGGCAGCGACCTCGAAACCGGCAGCTTCTGCGATTTCTGAAATCGGCCTGTGGTCGGCCGAATTGCTGAGATCCGCATAGGCCTGCAGCAATCGTCGCTTGCGAATATAGTTGAGCACACCTCCGCTCGCCTCAAACAGCTGGTAAAGCCGCGTACGCGAAATCCCTAACGCGCGGCACATCATGTCCGGTGTCAAGTTCGCCGAATGGAGATTGACGTGAATGTAGCGGTGCGCCCGCTCCATCAGTCCCATGTTGGTTTGGTTTTGACCGGTATCAGTCCTTGCGGATGATGCGGCGGCCGCAACGACCATATCGCCGATGGTTTGGATGATCCGGGGCACTTCCTCGATCGTCAGATTGCCGAGGTTCGTTTCGAGGCCTGTGAGATAGCCCGTGAGCAACTCGGCGTGGCTGCCCGAAAGAACCGCGTTGCCGGCGCTCTGGAGAAGGCTCGCATCGCGCGCCAGCAGCTCATACGGCAGGAACACGAGCAAAGCTTCGTTATCTGTCATCCGTCCGCGATAGGGGCTGCCGAGAGACATGAACAATATCTCGCCTGCACCTGTCTCGGTGACACGACGGTTGACCTCGGTCCAGGCCTGGCCGCTGCGCTGCAGGCCGACATTCCAGTGGTCGATGGGGCTCGATCGGAGCATGGCCTGATCGCGGACATATCTGTGGGCATGCACGCGCTGCTGTACGACGAGGATATCGCCGAGATGCCAGCCGATCTGCTCCGCGATGAACCCGTCATCCGGTGATTTTCCCTCCGGCAAATGAACATCCACGAGCGGCGCCATATGTGCACGCCAGGCCGGGAACTGTTCTGTCGGTGGCAGGTCCTGCGTCGAGAATCGCAGCGGCACGAGTGCAGGGGAGGCATTGGGTGGTCGTTCCTTGCCCATGGCCGGTTCACGCGCCCAGCGTCGCCGCTCCATATGCGCCGGCCGCTGTTCCCCGACAGGATCATCGTCGGATTCAGACCCTATAGCCATTAACTCCTCCAGCGCATAACCCGACCCAAGCCATGGAAATTCAGAAAAGCGATTGTTTTTCCGGCTGAAATCTCCGCAGAACCCCGTCTGAGAAAGCGGAAGTGCCGGAAGAGTCTCATCCATAAGTTGTTATCATACTCCTTTCGCTCTGAAATGTACGGAGCGATAATTTCCAGGATCTAGGGATAACGACAATTGCTTCCCTTAGCTGTATCTAAATAAACATCGGTTCTTTCCAAAAGAAAAACCGGGCGAATAAAATATTCGCATGATCGAACGACTTAGCTTCGCGGTATGGCGAAGTACAGATCGAAAAGAACACAGCAAAATCTGAAAAACACGGGGGATAGTCATGAACTACCTTAGTAGGATTCGTGCGCGCACTGCGAAGACTTCGTCTCATGATGAAAGTTATTCATCCGAAAACTCTCGTGCGCCCAAGAGAGTTCTTGTCACCGGCGGCGCAGGTTTCCTCGGATCACATCTGTGCGAGAGGCTTTTGGCCGCCGGACACCAGGTGATCTGCCTCGACAACTTTTCCACCGGCATGCGGCGCAATATCGCCCATCTGAAGGGCGTCGAGCGCTTCAATGTCGTCGCCCACGATATCGTCCAGCCACTCGATCTGGAAGTCGACGAGATCTATAATCTCGCCTGCCCGGCATCGCCCCCGCATTATCAGGCCGATCCGGTCCATACCACGAAGACCTGCGTGTTGGGCTCCCTCAACCTTCTGGAGCTGGCCGCGCGCACCGGCGCACGCATCCTCCAGGCATCCACCTCCGAAGTCTACGGCGACCCGAACGTCCACCCGCAAGTCGAAAGCTACTGGGGCAACGTCAATTCGTTCGGCCCGCGCTCCTGCTATGACGAGGGCAAGCGATGCGCCGAGACCCTGTTTTTCGACTTCCACAACACGCACGGCGTCGAGATCAAGATCATCCGCATCTTCAACACCTACGGCCCGCGGATGCGTCCGGACGACGGCCGCGTCGTCTCGAATTTTATCGTTCAGGCCCTGACAGGGCAAGACATCACGATATATGGCGACGGTTCGCAGACCCGCTCGTTCTGTTTCGTCGATGATCTCATCGGCGGCATGGTCCGCATGATGGCCTCACCGTCGTCGCTGACGGGGCCCGTCAATCTCGGCAATCCGGGCGAATTCACGATCCGGGAGCTGGCCGAACAGGTGATCAAATTGACCGGCTCCCGGTCGCAAATCATCCATCGCCCTCTGCCGGTTGACGACCCTCGTCAGCGTCGCCCAGACATTTCGCTCGCCATGCAGGAACTGGACTGGCGGCCGAAGATCGACTTGTCGAGCGGCCTGCGTCAGACGATCGACTATTTCGATGGTCTTCTCACCCGTCCGGCACGCGAATTGGAGGCGGTCTGATGGATGCGCCCCGGGTCCTTGTCACCGGCGGTGCCGGCTATATCGGCAGCCACACTGCCAAGCTCCTCCGCTCGGAGGGGATTGAGCCTGTCGTCTACGACAATCTTACGACCGGAAACCGTTCGTCCGTGCGCTGGGGCCCTTTCGTCGAAGGTGACGTCCTCGACTCGCCATGTCTGATCGAGGCCATCGAGAAATATGCTCCCGATGCCGTCATCCACTTTGCTGCCTCTGCCTACGTGGGCGAGTCCGTGCAAAACCCGGCGAAATATTACAACAACAATGTCTGCGGTGCGTTGTCGCTTATCGATGCCTGCCGGCAGACGGGGCTTCAGAACGTCATCTTCTCATCGAGCTGTGCCGTCTACGGCGTCCCCTCCGTGCTGCCGATCGATGAGACGTTGCCGAAGGCTCCGATCAATCCCTACGGCAAGACCAAGCTGATCTTCGAGCATATGCTCGCCGATTATGCGGCGGCCTACGGCCTGCGGTATGTTGCCCTGCGTTACTTCAATGCCTGTGGAGCCGATCCGGACGGCGAGCTTGGCGAATGGCACGTTCCGGAAACCCATCTCATTCCGCGGGCGCTGCTGGCCGCGGCCGGCCGGATTCCGCACCTGGAAATATTCGGCGATGATTACGACACCCCTGACGGCACCTGCATAAGGGACTATATTCACGTCGCAGATCTCGCGCGCGCCCATGTTCAGGCCTTCACCCATCTCGCCAAAGGCGGAGCAAACCTCGCCGTCAACCTCGGCACCGGGCGGGGTTTTTCCATCAGGGAAGTCCTGCGCTCGATCCAGGAAACGACCGGGTGCGAAGTCCCGGTCGTCATTCATCCACGCCGGCCGGGCGATCCGCCCAGCCTCTACGCCGACGCCAGCTTGGCCCGCGAGACGCTCTGCTTCCAACCTCGATATTCCGACCTCGAAACCATCGTGCGAACGGCAGCTCCGTTCTTCGGACTGGAGGCGCGCGCGTGACCGAACTTGCGATTACCCAAGCGACGCGTGCTCCGGAACCCTCTCACGAGCCGCTTCTTGTCCCGGTTCTGACCGGACATCGGCGGGCCGAATATCTGTTCTCGGCGGCCGTATGGGCCTGGGCCTTCGCCTATTTCTGGATCTGGTGGTTGGAGCCGCGCCATCACGTCGATGCTTTCGGCACGATTACAGTGAGCCTCGTTCTTGCCTGGGTTACCGCTCTGCCGGCCTATTTCATCGTCGTCTTCTATCGGGCGGCAAGACCGAACGGTCCCTTGCGCCTGCCGGCGGGCAGTCGAGTGGCCATGGTCGTGACCAAGGCGCCGGCCGAACCCTTCTCGGTCGTCAGTGAAACCCTGCTGGCAATGCTGGCCCAGGAGGTGGAACACGACACCTGGCTTGCCGATGAAGACCCTTCCCCCGAGACTCTTAACTGGTGCTCCCGGCACGGGGTCCTCGTCTCGACCCGCAAGGGGCGATCCGATTATCATCGGACGTCGTGGCCCCGACGCATGCGGTGCAAGGAAGGCAACCTCGCCTTCTTCTACGACCACTACGGCTACAGCCGCTACGATTTCGTGGCGCAACTCGATGCGGATCATGTTCCCGCGCCCGACTATCTCTTCCACATGTTGCGTCCGTTCGCCGATCCAAAGGTCGGCTATGTTTCGGCCCCCAGCATTTGCGACAAGAACGCTTCCGAAAGCTGGTCGGCACGTGGAAGGCTCTATGCCGAGGCCAGCATGCATGGCTCGCTCCAAGCCGGCTACAATGGCGGCCTGGCGCCGATGTGCATAGGGTCGCATTACGCGGTACGTACCGTCGCCCTCAAACAGATCGGCGGCCTCGGTCCGGAGTTGGCTGAAGACCATTCGACGACACTGATGATGAATGCCGGCGGCTGGCGGGGTGTGCATGCGCTGGATGCCATCGCCCATGGTGACGGCCCCAGAACCTTCAGCGATCTCGTGACGCAGGAATTCCAGTGGTCGCGCAGCCTGGTCATGGTGCTGTTGCGGTACTCGCCGAGCCTCGTCGGCCGGCTGCCGCCCCGGCTCAAGTTCCAGTTCCTCTTTTCGCAACTCTGGTATCCGCTTTTTGCGTTCTTTATGTTGCTCATGTTTGCGTTGCCGATCATCGCGCTCGTGCGCGGCCAGTTCGTGACGGTGACCTACCCAGATTTCCTGGCGCATTTCGCACCGCTTTCTATCGCTCTCGTGGTGATGGCTTATCGCTGGCGCGCCAGCAGCTCGTTTCGCCCTTACGACGCCAAGATCCTGAGCTGGGAATGCATGCTATTTCTCTTCGCGCGCTGGCCCTGGGCGCTCGCCGGCACGCTGGCTGCGATGCACGATTTTGTAACGGGCTCCTTCGTCGATTTCCGCGTCACTCCGAAAGGGCGGTCCGAAGTCGATCTGCTGCCGGTGCGTGTCCTGGCGCCCTACGCTTTGCTGGCGCTCATGGCGGTGCTGCCCGCCCTGGCAATCGGCGATGCCGGCGCCTCCAAGGGGGCTTACTTCTTTACCATCCTGAACGCGGCAATCTACTGCGCGCTGCTCTTGGTCATCGTCGGGCGTCATTCGAAGGAAAATATGGTTGCGGCGGCCCCGCGTTTCTACCGTCCGGCGATGGCGACCGTGCTTCTTGCGCTCGTCGCGCTGCCGGGGGTTGCAACCACCATGCGCGGCAAGGATGCGACCGAGGCACTCGCCTGGGGCAGCGGTCGCCTTCAGCTGTTCGAAGAGCGCTATGCCGTCTCGGGTGCAGGCCGGGGCGGGAGCGCCCTGCGCACGATCTTTTTCAAACCACGATGGATTTCCGATCCGGAGGAGATCCAACTGAGAACCGATGCCGCTCACCCGGATGTGCGGCCGAGCGTGGAGGAAACACACAATGCATAGCCCATCCAAAATAGCCCTGTTGTCGTTAACCGGCCTGTTGCTGTCGGGAGTCACGGTCCTGCCGACCGCTCTGGGCAGCTTTGCCGAAGGGCAGCCGCTTACAGTGACGACATCGTCGATCGCGCCGCCGGCCAAAATGCCGGTCGTCACCAAGGAGTCGATCACGTTCGGCGCCTATGATCCGCATGGAGATCTAGGCGCCTCGCCCGATTCGAAGATCGAACACCTCTTCCTGCCCTGGGAAGATGTCGATCTGGGCACGCTCGCGGTCGCCGACAATTATGCGCAGGCGCGTGGCCGCACGCTGCTGATCTCGGTCGAGCCCTGGACCTGGTCACCCGATTGGCGCCAAACCTCGCAGGAACTGCTGCACAGCATCCTGGACGGTTCGCGCGATGCGAACATGGCTGCCGTCTGCTCGACTGCTGCCGAGCTGAAAAGCCCGGTCATCATTCGCTGGGGACAGGAAATGGACGAAACCGACAGCCAGTTCTCATGGTCGCATTGGCAGGGCGCCGATTATGTCAAGGCCTATCGGCGGATGGTGGAGGTCTGCAAGGTCCACCTGAAGACGGCCAAATACATGTGGTCACCGAAGGGCAATGAGGGGCTTCAAGCCTTTTATCCCGGCAATGATGTCGTCGATCTCATCGGGCTCTCGGTCTTTGGTCTGGAACAATACGACAGGTACAAGACTGGCCGTGACCAGACGTTTGCCGAACACCTTGCGCCCGGATACGCCCGTGTCGCCGGTTACGGCAAGCCCATCATGGTTGCCGAACTCGGCTACGAAGGCGGCGATTCCTTCGTGCGAAACTGGGCTGAGAGCGTAACAAAACGCTATCCCCAGTTCCCGGCCCTGAGCGCCGTTATCTACTTCAACGACCGCGAAGTCTATCCGTGGCCGGACGGCTATGGCCGCCCCGACTGGCGGGTCGTCCGCGAAAGCATCAATTGAACAACAAGGAACCTCAACATGTCCAAACTTCAAAAAATGCTCCTGGCCGTGGCCCTGACCAGCAGTATCGCCACGGCCGCGTCCGCTGCCGGAACCAATGAGCCCGCGGGGAGCGAGACCGCAAAGCCGATGAGCAGCGCGGAAATCTATCAGCTCTACAACCAGAAATCCTGGATGTGGAAAGCCGGTGCCGGCTACTTCTCCACAAAGGCGCGCCGCTTTACCGCCTGGTCGCGGGAAAGCGGCTCGCCGTCTTTCGGCACGGGCCGTTGGTTCATCACGGAAACGGGTAAACTCTGCTTCAACGCCGACTGGCACGCCAAGACCGGAACGGCGACTGCAATCACCTGCTTCAGCCACCGCAAGAAGGGCGGCCTGATCTATCAGAAACGCGAACCGGACGGTGAATGGTACGTTTTCAAGAGCGCACCGGCACAAGCCACCGACGAATTCGCAAAGCTTCGCCACGGCGACTACGCGAGCTCTCAATTGGGGAGGATTGAGGCGAGCGTCAGTAGGGCCAAGTAAAGGCGAAGCAGGGGGTTGCGCGCGGCCGAGGCGCCATCTGTGTCCTTGTAGGAGCCGATGCCTGCGCGCAACCCTTTCATAAAAGATCGCGAAGCGCCTTCAAAATCAAAGAGGCGGCGAACGGACACTCGGGTGTCCCGTCGACTGTTCCGATTAATATCGCGATAGTGTTCAATTGAGCAATGGCACCGCAGGCAGAGCCTGGAAGGGCGCAACCGACGACGCTGATCCGCAGGGGGCAAACCAGAACCGCCGATCGCGATGTTGCGTGGCAGGCCGCCGGCAAGAACGGCTTCAACCATCGATTTGGCGCCGCGCAGGTCCCGGACTTTCTGCTCGAAGGCCTCGTCAACGTTGCCTCGCCCAACAAATGAGCAGCCGCCGGGTTATGGCAAGTCCAGGCGAAAAGTGCTCCGCATCAGTGAGAAACCGGAAGGAACCCCTTGCACGCGTGAAACGTTTCGTCCCGCATCTTTGATGGAGACAGCACCATGTACATTGTTGTCGGCGGGACGGGCCACGTCGGCTTCGGCGTGGCGAAGACGCTTCTCGACGAGGGCGAGGCCGTCACCGTCGTCACGCGAAACCCTGATAAGGCCGCCGCTTGGCGCCAGCAGGGCGCGAAGGTCGCGCTCGTCGACGTCCACGACGTAGCCTCGATGCGGGAGGCGTTCCGCCAAGAGAAGCGGGCCTTCCTACTTAACCCGAACGCGGACGTATCGAGCGACACGGATCGGGAGGAACGCGAGACCGTGCGCTGCCTGCTTCAGGCGATTGAAGGGTCCGGACTCGAGAAGGTGGTGGCGCACTCAACCATGGGCGCGCAGCCGGGCGAGGAATGCGGCGATCTCAACGTCCTTTACGAACTGGAATTGGGCCTGAGGAACCAGCCAATTCCTGCCAGTATCATCCGCGCAGCTTACTTCTACAGCAATTGGGATGCGATGGTGGGATCCGTCACGAAGGACGGGGTGCTATCGACCATGCTCCCCGCCGACCTCAAGCTGCCGATGGTCGCGCCGGAGGATCTAGGAAAGGTGGCCGCGCAGCTATTGCAGGCGCCGGTCGAACAGATCGGCACATATCCCGTAGAGGGGCCGAACCGGTACTCCCCTAATGATGTCGCCGCGGCCTTCGCAGGCGCTCTCGGCCGGACCGTTCGCGTCGACGTGATCCCGCGCGAAAGCTGGCAAGACGCATTTCGCGGCTTTGGCTTCTCCGACGCAGCGGCTCGGTCATATGCAAGGATGACGGCTCTCACCGCCGATGGTCCCGAGTATCCCGAGAATCCTATTCGCGGCTCGATCTCGCTCCAAACCTACATAAGCAAACTCGTTCTGGCTCATCCTGACGCCTCCTGATGGGAGGAAGGAATCCGATTTCGGTTCGAGCTGCAACTCGAGAGGCTGGGCAAATTCTACTGCCATTGTCACCGAGATGGGTGTTCTCGCGCATGAGAGACCATGGCGGCAGGCCAACAGGAACGGCTGCTCTACATGTTGAAGACATCAGCAAAGCTCATTGGAATTCGACGACACCATCAAATGGGATAGGGCGCTCCGATTTGCGGTTCGCTGACGCAATTCACTTGCCAGGAACAACGCGCTTCCGATTGGCGTTATTGGTCGTGGCGATGAAGCTTCCTTTTGATCGATGCTCGAACATCACGATGAACCTCGGACTTAACAACAGACGTGTTCTCGTGACGGGGGGCAACTCTGGTCTCGGCGCGGCGATCTCTAGGGCCTTCGCCGCCGAGGGTGCACGAGTTGCAATAAACTACCTGGGTACAAATCGACGTCTATGGCGAACTGATCGACACTCTGAATGCTGCGCGCGATGCCGAACTGCAGCCGCAAGAGGAGGCGTGGCGGCTGCAAAAGGTGCTGCTCGCTCACCTGATGACTGCGTGGCAAACGCTGGATCGGGGCATCTGGGAAGTCGGGGGGCCGGCGCGGGCATTCAGCCCTCGCGCATGATGGCTTGGGTGGCATTCGACCGAGCCTTCATCTGCACCGAGCGGCATGGTCTTGAAGGCCCTGTCGCGGAGTGGCGTGAGATGCGCCAGCAAATTCATGCCGAGATCTGTTCCAAAGGCTTCGATGAGAAAAAGAACAGCTTTGTGCAATACTAAGGCGGTGACACGCTCGATGCGAGCCTGTTGCTGATGCCACAGGTTGGCTTTTTGCCAGCCGACGACCCGCGCGTCATTGGTACAATCGCCGCGGTGGAGCGGGAGCTTCTGCAGGGTGGGCTCGTTATGCGCTACTCCACGAACGAGACCGACGATGGGGTCGGCGGCCGGGAAGGCGCATTCCTGGCGTGCAGCTTCTGGCTGGCTGATGCCTATGTGCTCACTGGTCGCCGGCAGGATGCACAAAGGTTGTTCGACCCCTCCGTCGGGCGCTGTCCAAGGTGGGCGCGCTCGGCGACCGATCCTCAAAGGCCAGAGATGTGTTGCTGGGTGTCGGTAGGATGGCAAGCAAGGTTTCCGATAGTATAGGCTCAAAATCACCCTCTGCGCCAGAACCAAAACAACGGTGCAACGGCGCTCAGCACAATGATAGCCCACGCAAACGGATTTCCCAGGTCCAATTCAGCTCTGGCATGAAACTTTCGTGTTGATCCTACTGCCGCGATAGGAGAAGTTTTGTGCCGAAGCCGATGAACACGGTCGCCACACCGACATCAATCTTGCGCTTTGCCCTGAGATAGCCGGCGGCCACCGCTGGATGGGTAATCAGGCTGATCAGGCAGGTGTAGTAGATGGTTGAGATCATCATCATCTCGGCAATTGCAGCCGCGCCGTAATAGAAGGGTGTGCCCGCCGGCATTGTCGCGGCGAAAAGCGACGCGACGAAAAGCGCTGTTTTCGGATTGGCAAGGTTAGTCGCAAGACCCATGCGATAAGCTGTGGCTAATGGTACTTCAATGCACGCCGGCAAAATGTCCGCATCGCCGCCGCGTGCTTTCCGTACGTCGAGGAAGAGTTTCAGCCCGAGCCAAACAAGGTAGAGCCCGCCGGCGAATTTCAGAGCCAGATAGGCAAACGGAGCGGCCTGAAACAACACGTTGATGCCCAACCATCCCGCCAGGCCCCAAGCGAACGTCCCAGTGACGGTACCGCAAGCCGCGGTGAGCGCAACCTTGCGTGTCGATGTCAGGCAATAGCGGATGGACAGCAGCGTGTTTGGTCCGGGCGTCATGGAGGCGATGGCCCAGATTGCCGCAACTGAAAGGAAAAACATGCGATCCTCGATTTCGCTTGTGGCAGCTGTGCGCCTTGGTTGAGCCGCAGGTAAAGACAATAAACGCGGCAGCTTCTGTGTTTGATAATTCTACCTGCCCGGTCCCGCGAGCATCAGACGCGCCAAGTCACAAAATTGTCCTTGGGGATATCTGGCAAGGTAGGCTTCGATCATTGCAGCATTCCCATCACTGCGTACCGTGTCCCAGAAGGCAACTTCGACCGCCAGCTCTTCCGTCGACGGCTTGCCGTTTTCAAGGCGAGCCTGCGCCAGATCGACAAACTTGCCGTTCGGATATCGCGTCAAATACTGTCGGTACTCATTGGGGTCATTGCTTTCCCGTACAGAGTCCCAGTAAGCAATCTCGACCTGCTGCATGTCGTCGGGGGTTCGGTAATCGGTCGGTATCGGTTCGGCATGCTGTACCCAAGTGCCTTTGTCGCTCCCATCGTCGAGATACGGGAAGCGGGGCTCGGGTCCATCGATGATCGGGTCTGCCTCCCGGTCGAACTGCACCCGGAAGACCCTCAGCGGTCTTGCGATGTTTTTAAATGTCTGCTCACCAAGATCTTCGAACGTCGCGTCGACACGATCCCGCAGGTGGTCTCTGACACCGCGGGTGACGCAGATGCCGCCGACATCCGCCATGCCTTCCAACCGAGCCGCGATATTTACACCATCGCCAAAGATATTCCCGTTCTTGACTAGAATGTCGCCGACGTTAATGCCGATACGAAAATTCATGCGCTCTTCGTCAGGTAAAGCTTGGTTGGCGCGCCAGATAGATTGCTGCATTGCAACGGCGGCATTGAACGCGAGCACGATCGATGGGAATTCAGCAAGAACGCTGTCACCAGCCGTCCCGAAGATTTCCCCCTTTGCCCGTTCGATGATGCCGTCGACGATCGTGCGATGCGAAGTCAGAGTAGCCAGAGTCCGCTCCTCGTTTACATGCATGAGCCGGGAATAACCCTCCACGTCGGCAGCGAGGATGGCGGCTAGCTTTCGATCAAGAGGAGGAGCTTCCATGCGCGTGTCCAAAGTGGCCTCTCCGCAAAGAAAGGCCGGCGAGAGCTTTTGTTCCCTTGGCCTCGGTGATGCTGATACCATACCTTGATGCCCGGCCGAAAAACACATCGGTCTGGTGTGCCTCCCGAAAGATGCATAAGCAACATCACATAATCGGCGCGATAGGGTACTGGCGAGTGTGCCACAGAGGCGGATGTTTTCTCAACCGGGCGCGAAGGGAGACACGTACAGTACATTCCTATATCTATGGAAAATAGTTGAAGTGACTGCGGAGAGAGAAAGCCACGCTGGTTTCAAACTTCGGGATCGCCGGCAGAACAACCGTCTAGCGGAACGCCCATTGCGCGGAGTGTTTGCCCACTCTCCCGGAGGGATATGCAGGAGCGAACTCAAAGGTGGGGATAAGACCTGGGACAAGGTCACAGTGAGCGAAGCTTGAGTTGTAATTGACTGCAACTGAGTTCGAGATCCCGCCTGCTTCCAAGGGAGCGCTGGAGACATTGACACTGGCGCTGGCCCCTGAAGTTGCAACGCTCGGGATTACCGTCAATGCCGTGCTGCCGGGTGTGAAAGAAACCGATATGAATGCCGAATAGCTGGCCTCGCCGGACACGCGCGCCGGCGCGGAAGCGCTGTCGGTCTTCTCAAGTGTCGGACAGGCGGAGGACGTCGCCCACGTCATGCTCCCGCGCAGAAGTGCAGGAAGCTGGAAACCTTCCCAATACACATCGGCGGATTTCCCGCACGGCGCCCGATGTGGGCGCCGCATACTAAGATGGCACGAGGGGTGGGGTTTGAAGGCTCGACCTAGATTTGGTCGCGCAAAGACTTGAAAGCTATCCGCAGCTCCGAGGTAAACAGCTCCGGCTGCTCCCAGGCTGCGAAGTGCCCACCCCTAGGTAGCCGATTGTAGTGGATCAGCTTTGGGTATGCTTTTTCGGCCCAGCTTTGTGGCGCCTGGTATATCTCGTCCGGAAAAGCGCTGACAGCGACCGGGATTTTGATGCCACGCGGATCAAAGAAACCGCCAGACGGGAAATGCGCGTTGGCCCAATAGAGTCGTGCTGACGAAATCGCAGTGTTCGTAAGCCAATAAAGGGTGATATTGTCTAGGACGTCGTCTGGCGTAAGGCCTTCATGTTCGCCATCGAAAGACCTTGCGATCATTCGGTAGCTCCGGATGTCATGATCCAGCATCCAGGCCGCGAGCCCGATCGGCGAGTCTACGATTCCATAGAGGGTCTGTGGCCGGTTGTTCATCTCAATCGCGTAGCCAAGCCCATTCTTGTTGAAATCGTCGAGCTGATCGTAGGCCCGCTTCTCGTCTGCTGAGAGATTGGAAGGTGGAATGCCGGCGGCAAGCGCCTTGGTTATCTCGGTAGGGACGGTAGCCGCCATGTTGGTATGGATACCGAGGAGCCCCGCGGGCTCCTGCACCGCCATCAGTTCTGTGACGGCATTGCCCCAATCGCCACCTTGGGCCACATATTTTGAATAGCCGAGGCGTTGCATTAGAACAGCCCATGCTTTGGCAATTCGGGGTGGCGTCCACTCCGCGTTCCTGGGTTTGGCGGAGAATCCATAGCCCGGCAGAGAAGGAATGATCACATGAAAGGCATCAGCTTCGGTGCCACCGAAGGCGGTCGGATCGGTGAGGGGTTTTATGATTTTCATCTGTTCGATAACCGATCCAGGCCAGCCATGGGTGATGATTATCGGCAGCGCATTTTCGTGCTTCGACTTGACATGAATGAAATGGATGTCGAGGCCGTCAATCTCTGTGAGGAACTGTGGAAGGGAACTAAGCCGAGCTTCGACCTTTCGCCAGTCATGGGTCTTCCAATGGTTGGCGAGCTTCTTAATCGTGTCGAGCCTGACGCCCTGGCTGTCGTCTGTGACGTTTTCCTCGTCCGGCCAACGGGTGGCGGCAACGCGTCGATGGAGATCGGCCAGCTGATCCTTGGACGCGGTGAACTTGAAGGGTCGGAACCCAGACACGGTACCGGTCTCTGCGAACGCTTCGGGAAAGACCCCGATAGCGCTGGCGGACGCAGCGACTGCAAGCAGTGTTCGACGGGTTATTTTTGACTCTACTCGGGACATGGCGTCCTCCTCGCTCGTGCGCTGTTCTTTGACGAGGAGGAAATTCGCACTGAAG
This sequence comes from Rhizobium redzepovicii, assembly GCF_019793435.1. Taxonomy (GTDB): domain Bacteria; phylum Pseudomonadota; class Alphaproteobacteria; order Rhizobiales; family Rhizobiaceae; genus Rhizobium; species Rhizobium redzepovicii. The sequence continues at coordinate 120,518 of NZ_JAILYH010000018.1, forward strand.
GCCTTCTGCAACAATTGCACCAAGGTATGCACAACACCTTGGTATTGGCTGGTTCCTCCGACTGTCGCCTCTTCGGCGGCTGGTACGGAGAAGTGCATGGTAACGCACGACCCCTGATTAGGCTCAGCCAAAGCTGCCCACCATGACTCTCAATGATGGAGCGACAGACTGAAAGACCGACTTTCACCCTCGTCGGAACGTCGCCGAAACCGGACACGATATGATGGGCATCCTACTCCGGCTTATCGCAATCATGCTCTGGAGATCGAGGCCGTTTAGTCCTGGCATATTCACGTCGAGCCAGGCAGCAGGGAGAGGCCAGAACCGGTGCTTCGAGAAAACTTTGCGCGGAATCAAAATGCAGCGGAGCCACCCGGCGGAGCCAATCAGCAGCTCCAGCGATTCTCGCACGGAAATATCGTCATCAACGACGAAAACTGTCGGTCGATCCTGATCGCTTGGGTTCAAAGTGGTCACCGTGGAGGTCATCCGGTACATGTGCTCTCCCAAAGCGCTGTCAGGTCGTCGCCAACTTCCCGAAAAAGGTATCTGAAACGTGGCTTAGCGACAAACTCATCAGTTCGCTTAGCAAGCCTGGACAGAATGAGCAGTCCAGCGGGTAAGTCCATTGTACGATGGTATCGGGCCTGAAGGGTCGCGCGTCACCTGCTTGTTGGGTAGAAGGCCGGTGACCGGCAACTTCGCGCGGGTCGCCGGTGCCTAGAGCGGGTCGGGAGCAGATAATGGATCGTATCGATGCAATGAAGGTCTTCGTCACTGCGGTTGAAGAAGGAAGCCTGGCGGGCGCCGCTCGTAGGCTGAAGCGGTCGCCGACTGCGATCAGCCGGGCATTGGGTCTGCTCGAGCAACATGTTGGCGTGGAGCTCCTTCACCGCACGACAAGGAGTCTAAAGCTCAGCGAAGCGGGCCAGCGATATGTCGAAGCATGCCGCAGGGTGCTTGTCGATCTCGAGGAGGCGGACATGATCGCCGGCTCCGAGCGATCCTCTCCGCGAGGAACGTTGACAATTTCGGCGCCCCCCATCCTAGGTGAAGAGGTGCTCCGGCCGATCCTCGACAGCTTTCTGCGTGAGAACGCCAACGTCTCAGTTCGGTTTTTGATGCTCGACCGGTTCGTGAACCTCGTCGACGAGGGAGTGGATGTCGCCCTGAGGATCGGGAATCTCGCCGACTCGACTCACATGTCCACCCGCATCGGCGGAGATGTCCGCCGCGTCGTGGTCGCGGCGCCGCGATATCTCGACAGCCGAGCTCCCATCAACGAGCCGTCGGAACTCTCTCGCCACGACTTGATCGCCTTCTCGAACTTCGGGCTCGAATCCTGGAGCTTTGCGCCGGCCAAAGGTACTTCCGTTCCAAGAACCCTTCACTTCACCCCACGCTATCTGGTCAATAGCGTCCGAGCAGCCGCGGCGTCGGCCGCCGAAGGAATGGGCGTGACCCGGCTCTATTCCTATCATGTCGCGGCATATGTCCGAGACGGCCGCCTCAAAGTCGTCCTTGCTCAGGCGGAGCCACCTGCGCTACCTGTCCACATCCTAACGCCTCAAGGGCGCGCAGCCGTTCCGAAAGTACGAGCCTTCATCGACTTTGCAGTCCCACGTCTACGTTCGGAACTGGGACGCATCGCCGCGGAATCCGGCAGCCTCGAATAATTGTGCCGAAAGCGGTTGGCTGTCTGCGGGTAAATGACGGTTCTCCGCGGCGTTCTCCCCAGCTAATCTCATAGTTGCGGTGAAGAGCTCGGTACCTGCTCAGCGTCCGTATCCGAGGCGGACGGACGAGTGCCGCCGGTAGGCAGAGGGAACGCCGGCCGGAGAGGACCGGCGTTCTTGCGCGACGCTCAGGCGGGGAGGATCGCCTGGGGCGCAGGCTTTCAGACCCGGAGGGGTGGGCGGTCAGAAAGCCGTGAAGTGAAAGATTGAAGCGGTCACGTCGGTAGGGTTTGGCCAGCCTGCTCCTTAACCAGGTAGTCGGCGTACCAGTCCGGCCAGGCGTCGTCGTGCTTGCCGCCGTCGCGCTTCTCATGCTCGCCATGAGCGGAAGCGACCCTTCGCAGCGCCTGTGCGAGGTCGCCGGCGGATGCGAACGCAACGCCTTTGGCGTCGATGCGACCGGGAAGCCTCGCGGTGACCTCCTGTAGCAGCCAGCCGTTGCCGTCGGGGTCTGAGAAGGAGGCGAAAGAACCGTAGCTCGACCGGGACGGATGTGGTCCTGGCAGCCGTTGGTCGGCGCCCTTGTGGTGGAAGACGCCGCCGGCGTCGTGAAAGACGCCACTCATCTCGGCGCCGCGGGAGGCAAGGGCCGCGTGCGCCATCTCGATGTCTGTGACGACGAGGTGGAGGCCCTGAGCGGAACCGGGTGCGGCGGCGGTCACATTCGATCCGAAGATTACGGAGCAAGGCGAGCCCGGCGGGGTCACCTGCACGACGCGAAAGCCTTCTTTGCCCGACACGTCGGCGTCGAGTCTCCAGCCCAGGCCGGTGTAAAAGGACTTGGCCCGATCGACGTCCGACACGGGAATGACGACGACTTCGAGCTTCGTGTCGATGTGATCCGTGCTGACGGAATTGGTTGGGGTGGGTTCCTGGATAGCCATCTCGATCTCCCTGTTAATCGCGGTCATTTTCACCGCGATGGGCACGATGCGCCGTCACTGATCACGATGTCCATTGTCCGAAGGTGTTGATGCGCGAGCACCGATCCATTGGTATCGCCGATACCTTCGAACAATATCTTCGGCAGCCCTGCAGGATGATCCCTAGGACGCAATCAAACCACTCAGTTTCAATGGAGGACGTCATGAGAGCAGCAGTAGAAACGGCAACCGCACTGTCCCCGACGCGGCGGGAACTGCGTGCAGTCACGGCCGCGACCGCGGCCCTCAGCATCCTGCCGAAGCCCGTCCGGGCGACGACGGCAGAAGATGGAATTCGTTCGTTCAAATGCGCTATACCGCAGAAGGAGATCGACGAGGTGCGCCGCCGTGTGCGTGCGACACGTTGGCCTGGCAAGGAGACGGTTTCCGACCGTTCGCAAGGCGCGCAACTTCAAAAGCTAAAGCCGCTCGTTGAGTACTGGGGCGCGGAATACGACTGGCGGAGGGGCGAAAAGAAGCTCAACGCGCATGCGCAGTTCATGACCAGGATCGACGGTCTCGACATTCACTTCATTCACGTCAAGTCCAAACACCCGGACGCGTTGCCGCTAATCATGACACATGGTTGGCCGGGATCTGTGCTCGAACTCATCAAGACCATTGGGCCGCTGACAGATCCGACCGCGCACGGTGGCGCGGCGCAGGACGCCTTCCACGTCGTTATACCGTCGATGCCCGGCTACGGTTTCTCGGAGGTGCCGAGTGATCCCGGGTGGGGACCGGACCGCATCGGGCGCGCATGGCACGTGCTGATGAAGCGGCTCGGCTATGATCGATACGTTTCGCAAGGTGGCGACTGGGGCGCTGTCGTATCCGACAAGATGGCCGCCCAGGCGCCTGAAGGACCGCTCGGCATCCATACCAACATGCCTGCCACCGTTCCTCCGGACATTGCGAAGGCACTCGCCGACGGCAAACCGGCGCCGGTCGGTCTTTCCGAGGACGAAAAGGCCGCCGACGAACAGATGAATGCGCTCTACACAAAGGGCGCCGGCTATGCCCTCATGATGATAACGCGGCCGCAGACGTTGGGCTATGCCTTGACCGATTCACCCGTCGGTCTCGCCGCCTGGTACTAGGACAAGTTCGCCGATTGGACCTACAGCGGCGGCGATCCGGAGAAGTCTCTGACAAAGGACGAGATGCTCGACGACATCTCCCGCTACTGGTTCACAGGGACCGCCACGTCGGGCGCGCGGCTCTACTGGGAGAACAACGCCAACAACTTCAACGCCGTCGACATCAAGATTCCGGCCGCGATCACGGTGTTTCCCGGCGAGATCTACCAGGTTCCGAAGAGCTGGGCGGAGAAGGCGTACCACAACCTCATCTACTACAACAAAGTCGACAAGGGCGGCCATTTCACGGCTTGGGAGCAACCGGACCTTTTCGCATCTGAGCTTCGGGCCGCGTTCAGGACGCTACGCTGACAGCCCACGGTTTTTCACTCTAGCAAGGATAACTTCCATGACGAACTTCCCAACGGGCACGGCCCTCATCACCGGCGCGTCGTCCGGCATCGGTGCGCTCTATGCCGACAGGCTGGCGCGACGCGGCTACGACCTCATACTCGTGGCGCGTAGTCAGGATTCGCTCACAAGGGTTGCAAAGGACATCGCGCAGGCGACAGGCCGCAGCGTGAAAACGGTTCGCGCGAATCTCGGCGAGAGAGACGATCTTCTCAAGGTCGAGGGAATCCTTCGGAGCGACCCGTCGATCACCATGCTCATCAACAACGCCGGGGTCGGGGCCGTCGAGCCTCTCCTGATGTCCGACGTCGAGGCGATGGAGCGGATGATCAAGCTGAACGTCACGGCCCTGACCCGTCTTGTCTATGCCGTCGCGCCGTCGTTCGTGGCCCGCGAGCACGGCACGATCGTCAACATGGCTTCCGCATTGGGGATCGCGCCTGAGATCCTCAACGGCGTCTACGGCGCGACGAAGGCGTTCGTCATCGCCCTGACTTTCTCGCTGCAGAAGGAGCTGGCCGAAAAGAATATTCGAATCCAGGCAGTCCTTCCCGGCGCGGTGGAGACTCCGTTCTGGGAAGCGTCGGGGGGCTCGCTCGACCGTCTTCCCGACCAGATCGTCATGAAGGCGGAAGACGCCGTCGATGCGGCACTCGCCGGTCTCGACATGGGCGAGCTGATCACTCTTCCCTCGGTTCCTGACATCGCCGACTGGAACTCATATGAGGCGGCTCGTCAAAAGCTGATGCCGAACCTCTCTCGCAACGTTCCCGCCCCGCGCTACCGGACGTCGGCACTGGCGTCCTGACACCCGTGCGACAACACTCAAGAAGCGAGGCAAAGATGTCCGACTGGGACCTTTTGAACCGGTTTTCGCGCGTACGCCTGGTGAAGGGACCGACGCCGATCCAGCGGCTGGATCGTCTGGAGCAAGTGCTCGGCGAGAGCCGAAGAGGCGTCTCGATCTGGGCGAAGAGAGACGATCTGATGGAACTCGGGGGTGGGGGCAACAAGCTCCGCAAGCTTGAATTCCTGATCGGCGAGGCCCGGTCGAAAGGCTGCGATACCCTCGTCGTAACCGGCGGCGTGCAGTCAAATTTCGCCCGTCTGGCCGCGGCCGCCTGCGCCAGAACCGGACTGGCATGCGAGGTCGTTCTGGCTCAAATGGTGCCCCGCGGGACCGAGATCTACCAGGCCAACGGCAACGTCTTGTTGGACTGGATCTTTGGCGCCCGCGTACACCTCCTCGGCACGGGCGATGATGCGAGCGCGTTCGCCACGGCCCGCGCGTCGGAGATCGCCGCGGCCGGAGGGAAGGCTTTCGTGGGCACGCTTGGCGGTTCGACGCCGGTCGGAGCTCTGGGTTACGTCGACTGCGCATTCGAAATCGCAGCGCAATCGACTGAGATCGGCATCGCGTTCGACCACGTCGTCATCCCGAACGGTAGCGGCGGCATGCACGCCGGTCTGGCCGTGGGAGATGCCCTGGTCGGAAAAAATCCTTCCAGGATCAAAGCATACACCGTGCTCTCGCCAGCGGAGAAATGCGTCGCCGCGACGGTGGAGAAGGTCAATGCGGTCCTCGACCTCCTCGGGAAGAAAAACCGCATTCGAGCGGAGGAGCTGGCGATAGACGGCGCGCAGCTTGGTGGCGGCTACGGCATGCCGACGTCCGAAATGATTGATGCGATCAGGCTCGTCGGCCGCTCTGAAGGTCTGCTTCTGGATCCCGTCTACGGAGCGAAAGCCTTTGCCGGCCTGCTGTCCGATATCGAAAACGAAGTCATCGCGCCAGGATCCAACGTCCTGTTCGTCATGACGGGAGGTTCTCCTGGGCTTTATGCCTATGCAGACGCCCTGAGTAGCGACTGATCCTCTCCCAGAGGGTCATTATCATCAACCGACATAAAATTAGGAACGCCATGCCTACGAAACCAAAGATCGCCATCATCATCGGCTCCACCCGGCCGACCCGTTTCGCCGACAAGCCCGCACAGTGGATACTGAAGCAGGCTCAGGCCCGCGACGATATCGACGTCGAAATCGTCGATCTGCGTGACCATCCCCTGCCGTTCTTCGACGAGGTGGCGTCGAACGCCTACGCACCCAGCCAGAGTGCCGAAGCCGTTCGTTGGCAGCACACCGTCGCCCGCTACGACGGGTACATCTTCGTTGTCGCTGAATACAATCGCTCGATCACCGGCGTGCTGATGAACGCCCTCGACCAGTCCTATGTGGAATGGGCGCGCAAGCCGTTCACTGCGATCGCCTACGGCACCGCGGGCGGGTCGCGTGCTCTCGAGCATCTTCGCGGCATCGGCGTAGAGCTGCAGATGGTTTCGACCCATGCGGCCGTTCATATTGGCGGCAGCGACTTCTTCACCGTTTTCTCGATGGGCGGCAACAAGCCGATCGAAGAAATCGAAGCCAATCTCCTGCCATCGGCGAAGACTGCGCTCGACGAGCTGGTGTGGTGGGCGAAGGCCACGATGGCTGCGAAGGCTTCAGAGGTCTAACCCTTGCCGGACAAGGAGCGGGGGCGTGAGCCGTCCCGCTCCGTTTTTATCTTCTACACGCGAGGGGCGGACCGACCGTCCTTGAGAGGGGCAGGAAGCAGGTCGACCGGAAAGTCCTGGTAGGAGACGGGTCGCAGGAAACGATAGATCGCCAATGTACCCACCGACGTCGATCTTCCGTCCGACGTCGCCGGATAAGGTCCACCATGGACCATCGCCGGGGAGACTTCGACGCCCGTCCCGAAGCCGTTGACGAGGAGCCGGCCGGCGAGAAGTTCCAACTGGGGGATCATCTGCGAGGCCGCATCGACGTCCTTGGCATCCACGTGTAGCGCGATCGTCAACTGTCCTTCTAAGGATTCGACCACTTTACGGAGGTCGTCGTCGTCGTGGCAACGAACGATCAGCCCCGCCGCGCCGAACACCTCTTCCTCGAGCTCTGGATTGGCGAGAAAGGCAGCCGCCGTCGTCTCGAAAAGCGCGGCGGACGCTTGATGAGCCGTTCCGTTTTTCCCCGCAGAGACGTGTGAGACGGACGGTGAAGACAACAGCCTTGCCACGCCCTTTCGATACGCCTCGTAGATGCCGCCTGTGAGCATGGTCTGAGCCGGCGCTTCGGCCAACGCCTCCGCTGCGCTCTCGATGAAAGCGTCGAGGCCCGCTCCCTCGATGGCGATGATCAGCCCAGGATTCGTGCAGAATTGACCGGCGCCGAGGGTCAGCGAAGCCGCGAACGATCTCCCGATTTCCGCGCCCCGGCCCAGCAGTGCATTTGGATAGAGGATGACGGGGTTGATGCTGCTCATTTCGGCGTAGACGGGTATCGGCTGCTTCCGCTCCGACGCGATCTTCATCAACGCGGTGCCGCCGCGGCGCGAGCCGGTGAAACCAACTGCGCGTACCCGGTGGTCGGCGACCAGGGTCTGGCCGACCTCGAATCCTGCGTCGAACAACAGCGCGAAAGTCCCCGACGGGAGCCCGCATGCCGCGACGGCGTCGACGACGGCCCTGCCAACCAGTGCAGAGGTTCCGGGATGGGCGGAGTGGGCCTTGACGATCACCGGACAGCCGGCGGCGAGGGCGGAGGCAGTGTCGCCGCCAGCGACGGAAAAGGCTAGGGGGAAGTTCGACGCCCCAAACACTACGACCGGTCCGAGAGCGATGTTGCGGAGCCGAAGATCAGGCTTCGCCACCGGCTTGCGGTCGGCGTCGGCGGGATCGAAACGCAGTTCCTGGAAAACGCCGTCGCGGACTTCCTTCGCGAAGAGCCGAAGCTGTCCGACCGTTCGGGCACGCTCTCCTTCGATGCGGCCGCGCGGCAGTCCCGTCTCGTCGATTGCTCGTAGGACAAGTTCATCCCCGATGGCTAGAATTCCTTCCGCGATCGCTTCCAGGAAGCGAGCCCGATCATCGAGCGATGTTTCCTTGTAGACCGGGAAGGCGTCCCAAGCCAAAGACGCGGCCTGCTCGACCTGCTCCCTGGTCGCGCCCGCAAAGCTCGGCACCATGGAGCTGCCGTTGGCTGGGTTGGTCGCGGAGAATGTCGCGGCCGCGCCGCGCATGCTCGCGCCGCCGATGAGGAGGTCGCTTGAGAGTGTCATTGTGGATCCTTTCGAAACGAAGAGCCAATACTGTCCTCCACTCATGTGGGAGGCTCGACGCGAACCTTTGGCAGTTGGCTTTGACCTCAAATAGGCGTCGACGCGAGGCCTGCCAACCTCGGCATGCAAATAGTATTACTTTTCAAATGGAGCTGCATCCGGCAAGCTTGATGCCTCCCGAATGCAAGTAGCCCGTAAAATGGCTGCCTACGCCACCTGGGTGAGGGCGATCGCCGCCACGGTTTCCTTGGTGTCGATGATGGCGCTGGCATAGCTGGGCAGATTGACCTCCAGTGCCGCATGCATCATTTCCGGCGAATAGTCGGCGACCGCATCCTTAACGACGGTCACGTCGTAGCCAAGTTCGGCGGCGTACCGGACGGTTGCTTCGATGCAGGTGTGGGCCACCAATCCGATCACGATGACACGCTGGATGCCATGCCGCTTCAGCTCGAGATCGAGATCGGTGTTGGCAAAGCCGCTCGAGCACCAATGCTCCGATGCGACGACCTCGCCGGCCACGGGCACGAACTCGGCTCTAAACTCACCGCCCCACGTGCCGAACTCGAAGCTCTTGCGGTGCCAGGCCGCACGCTGGATCGGCGCCACATACTTCCAGTTCTCGTAGTCTCCGACCCGATAGCGATGATGCATCGCGAAAAAGACCCGGAGCTTGGCTTCGCGGGCGGCGGTTAGCACTTCGAGCATGTGCGGCACGCAGTTGTTTGCCTCGGCGACCTCCTTGATCCGGGGCCAAATCTTGCCGCCCTCCGAGATGAAGTCGTTGTAGGGGTCGACCACCAGCAGGCCAGTGTTGTCCCGATCAAAGGAAAGTTCTGTCATGATGTTTTCCTTCGGCTAAGCCGCTTTCGTGGCCGAGTTCTTCAGGGCCGCGCGCTCAATGCTCGCCGCAAACAGCGGCGTCTCGCCCTTGTTGTGAGCAATCGACATCGGCTGTCGCTGCGTGCGGAAGAGTTCGAACGGGATGCCCTGGCGATCAAGGAAGGCCATCATCTCGTCGGTCGCATAGGATTGGACGCGGTTGGTGAATTCGCAGCGGTTCGCATCGAGCTTCTTCACACTCAGTTCCCAGGTGACGTGGATGGTGACCCGGCCGTTCGGCGTAAAGACGTCGGAATCGGAGTCGAGGATGAGATGATCCTTTTCGCCGATTGTTTCGTGGTAATGCTGGACCATCAGACTGCCGCCGATTGTCTCGACATTTATCGACATCCGCGTGCCGTCGTCCGCTGTCGTGAAGCCCGCTGCGATGTGGGCAGGCGAGCATCCCTGGTATTCCTTTTCGGGCAGGTTAAAACACCATGTCGGAATATCGATCTTCTCGATCGGGGCGTTGATGATGGCCGAAAAGCTGGAATCGACGATCTGGTTTTCAAGGCTGTGCATGAGACTTCTCCTTTGTCGTTGAGTGCGTTGAAGGATGTTGATGCCCGCGCGACCTGCCGAGTCCTTGCGCGGGCACCGCCTCGGCCTACTCGTCGGCCAGAGTTTGCGTGTAGTGTCCGAGCCTGGCCTCGATGTCCGGGTCCTTCTGCAGGCCCATGTCCATCAGGCGTCCGATGTTCTTCTGCGCCGCCGGACGCTGGACCGACGTAATGAACGCGTCCCAGCCTGCGGCGATCTCTGGGTCGCTCGGAAGGCTCGCGAAGTCGACCAGGCGTTTGGTGTCGGCGATCGCCTGGCGGTCGAAGCCAGAGATCCGGGTGGCGAGAGCGTCCACGAACGGATCGAGCTTGTCGTCGTCGAAGGCGCGATTAACGTATCCGTACCTCTCAGCGAGATCGCCATTGATGTCGTCGGAGCCAAGCAGGACCTCCAGCGCTCGACCGCGCCCCATCAGCCGCGGCAGCCTTGCCATCGGGCCGCCGCCGGGGACGAGTGCCGCGCCGACCTCCCACTGAGAGAGAATTGCTTTCTGACGGCTCGCGAAGCGCATGTCGCTGGCGAGAGCAAGCTCGCTTCCGACCCCCGTCGCGCGGCCGCGGATCAGCGCGATCGAGACGACTGGCGACTTGCTGATACGGACCAGCATGTCGGGCAGGGGGTGCAAACCGGTCGGGCCAGAAGGGAGCCTGGTGGATTCGGCGAGAGGCGGCGTAAAGTTGTAGTGGGTGAGGAAGAACCCCGGCACAGCGCTGTCGAAGACGACGACTCGAAGATTAGGATCGCTCTCGATTTCGGCCACCACTTTCTCCATCTGAGGGATCGTCTCCGGTCCGAAGATGTTGAAGGGCGGGTTGTCGAAGGTGACGCGCCAGTAGGCGGGCGTCCGCTTGTCCACCTTGATCTGTGCATGTTCCCGACCTGGGTCGGCCTTGACCTCTGCAGCACGATCCACTTTCTCGGCGACCTTCGTCTGACCGGAAAGGGCGAGCGCTGGAAGCAGCAGTAGCGCCGCAGCGGTAAGGGCTTTCGACGACATCGCGATGGCGCTTGTCCTGGTTGGTTGTCTGAACTTCATACTTGGCTCCGTTCTTGAGTTTGTGAGGCGAACGCTGGCCCGATCTCGAAGACCAGTTCGACCTCGACGGGCATTCCAAGCGGTATGCTGGAAACGCCGAGGACGACACGGGGAGGGAGCCGGGCGGGACCGAATACGTCGAGCAACAGCTCTGACGCTCCATCGGCGACTTTGGGGTGTTCATGGAAATCGGCGGGGCAGGCGATGTAAACTCCCAGCTTGGCGACCGATCGGATCCTGTCCAGCGTTCCTAGCTGCGACAGCGCGGCGGCTAGACCACTAAGGCAGGCCGCTCGCGCCGCGTCGTAGCCTTCGGCGACGGACAGCTCGCGGCCGACGAGGCCCGTATAGAGTGGCAAATGTCCGGCGACCGGTAGCATGCCGCTTAGGAAAAGCAGCGAGCCGCTTTGGAACGCTTCGACATACGCGCCGAATGGCGTGGGCGCCTTCGGGAGGCTTATCGCCAGTTCCTTGATGCGCGCCTCAGCGCTCGCGACTACCATTTGCCCAGATGTGCGCCGTTGTCGACGTGCAGCACCTCCCCGGTGATGTTGGAGGATTCCGTCAGATAGACAACGCCGTCGACGATCTCCTGAACCGCCGTGATAGTCCCCATCGGCGACAAGGATTCGAGGAAGGACCGCGGGTTTTTCGCATGGAGAGGAGTGTCGACCACCCCCGGAGACAGGGCGTTGACGCGGATGTTGTCCTTGGCGAACTCCAGCGCCAGGCTCTTCGTGACGGCGTTGAGGCCGCCCTTGGTAGCCATAGGAAGTGACGCGGTCACGCCGGCAATCGGATGGTCCGTCAGCGACGACGTGATCGTCACGACGCTCCCGCCGGACTTCTGGCGCAGCATTTGTCCGATCGCGCGCTGCGTGAAATGGAGGAATCCCTCGACGTTCGTCGCGCACAGGCGCCGGAAATCGTCAATAGTGTATTCGAGGAACGGTTTGGTGAAGAACACTCCGGCATTGTTCACGAGTGCGTCGATCGAGCCGAACTGCTCAATCGCCGCCGCCGCCGCCCGCTCGGCGGTTTTGGGATCCGCGACGTCGCCGCTGATCAGTTCCAGTCGCCCCGCACGGTCGAAAAGCGTGCTCTCGCTGATGTTCCGAGAGGTTCCGACGACGTTCCAGCCCTTGTCCAGGAACCTCTTGACGAGTCCGGCTCCAATCCCTTGCGACGCGCCTGTGATGATAACAGTCTTATGCACGCTCATGCCTGCCTCCGTTGTGGCGACGCGGGTACCCTTCGTCCGCCAGGTGGCGGTCGGTCGCTTTGTTCCTCGTGTGATGCGTTGATCCAGCGATCGGCCGGGAGCTTCCCGGCGGTCGCGCCGTCGTCCGCTCTGCCACGACAATCGCGCCGAAAATCGGGACCCGATATTGTACCAAGGTGTTCCCGATACCTTCGGATTGGGTCGCTCTTCAGGACATCAAGGTCCAATAGACGCGGGTCGTGGCCGAAGGTATCAGCGTTGCAACGTCACGCATGACAAGGAGTCCACATGACCCGCTGGCCGGATCGCCGAATTCTCGACCTGTTTGGAATCGAGCTTCCCATCATCCAGGCGCCGATGGCCGGAGCCACGACGGTCGAAATGGTCGTCGCCGCAGCCAAGGCCGGCGGTCTGGGGTCTCTGCCAAGCGCTCAGTTAAACGTCGAGGGGCTGCGTCAGGCCCTCCATGAGATCCGCGGCGCTACCCACGCGCCTGTGAACGTGAACTTCTTTTCACATGTAACCCCCGCCGAAGATCTGGCAGCGCAGATGCGATGGAGAGCTCTGCTCGCGCCCTACTTCGTAGACGAAGGAATTGACCCCGCCGCGCCGATCGCCGCGGCGGGCCGTGCACCATTCGACTCTTCGTTTTGCGAGGTGGTCGAGGAGTTGAAACCGCAGATCGTGAGCTTTCATTTCGGGCTGCCCGAAAAGTCACTCGTCGAGCGTGTGAAGGCGACAGGCGCGAAGATCATATCATCTGCCACGACCGTGGCCGAGGCCGTCTGGCTCGAAAAATACGGCGTCGACGCAGTCATCGCCATGGGTTTCGAAGCCGGCGGACATCGCGGGAATTTTTTGAGCCAGGACATGACGACACAGGTTGGAATCTTGGCGCTCCTGCCCCAGGTGGTCGACGCGGTGCGGGTGCCGGTCATCGCCGCCGGCGGGATCGCCGACGGGAGAGGTGTCGCCGCCGCCCTGATGCTCGGAGCTTCCGCCGTCCAGGTCGGGACAGCCTATCTGTTCTGCCCTGAGGCGAGAATTCCCGCAGTTCAGGCAGAGGCGCTGGCTTCGGCCCGAGACGACAGCACCGCGATAACGAACGTTTTTACCGGCCGTCCAGCGAGAGGCATCGTAAACCGTCTGATGCGCGATCTAGGTCCAATCTCAGATGCCGTGCCTGCATTTCCAACTGCTGGAGGAGCTCTCGTTCCCATCAGAGCAAAAGCCGAGGCGGAGTCGAGGAACGATTTCACGAACCTCTGGTCGGGGCAGGCCTCCCGTCTTGCTATAAAAGTTGGTGCCGAGGAATTGACGCGAAAGCTCTACCAGTCCGCATTGGACGTTATCGCACGCCGCAGTCCTACCTGACGGCATCCCGCAGATCCTTCCGGATCCCGGCAGACAGCCTGCCGCAGACTGACGGTTCACCCAGACCTCGACCAATCTACCTGAAGGGGAGCAGCCGTCGCGCGAATTCGTGGCGACATATCTCCAATCGAACAAAGGACAGCGTCATGTCTAAACACAGCCCCAGCCCATATGTGGTCGTGCTCGCTGGATCGGCGTCCCTCGCCATCGCCATGGGCGTCGGTCGGTTCGCATTCACTCCAATTCTGCCGATGATGCTACACGACGGCGTCCTTGATCTTTCGCGAGCCGGAAGACTCGCGACTGCCAACTACGTCGGCTACCTGGTCGGTGCATTGGCGGCGATGGCAGTACCCAAGAGGTGGGACCATACCTTCGTCATACGCCTGACACTGGTGGCCACGGTTCTGCTTACGGCTCTGATGCTTGCGCCCTATGCCGAGGCCTGGGTCGCTCTTCGGTTCTTGGCGGGCGTCGCTTCGGCGATCGGATTGGTCTTCACCTCCGGTTGGTGTCTCGCCCAGCTTTCGGGAACTGGCAGCTCGATCGGAAGCGCCATATTCACGGGACCCGGTGCAGGCATCGCCGTGTCCGGGCTGGCCGCCAGCGGGATGAGCATTCTCGGGCTGTCCGGCCACACCGCCTGGCTGATATTCGCCGCGATCTCCGCCACGATCAGCGGGATCATCTGGAAGACCTTTAGCGAGAGCGCGAAGCCATCCGACGCCTATTCGGTGGGGGCGCCGACGCGCGCCTCCGGCAAGGTGCCGAAATCGGAAATGCCTCTTTTTGCGATCGCATACGGGCTGGCCGGCTTCGGCTACATCGTCACGGCGACCTATCTTCCGGTGATCGCGAAGAACAGCATTCCTGGTTCACCCTTGCTCACCGTCTTCTGGCCGCTTTTCGGGGTCGCGGCAGTCGTGGGATCGCTGCTGGCGGCGCGCGTTCCGCATAGCGCCGACGTGCGGCTCCATCTGATTGCCGCATACCTCGTGCAGGCGGTCGGGGTGGGGCTGTCGGTTATCTGGCAGGACGCTTTCGGTCTTGCCCTCAGCAGCGTTCTCGTAGGGCTGCCGTTCACTGCGATCAGCTTCTTCGCCATGAACGAAGTTAGGCGGATCAGATCGAGCCACCACGCGCGTTACATGGGACTGCTGACGGCGGTGTTCGCGATCGGACAGATCATGGGGCCGCCTGCCGTAGGAGTGATCATGAGGCATGTGGTGAATGTAGACGTCGGGTTCGATCTCGCGCTTGCCGTCGCCAGCATCGCGCTCGTAGTCGGCGCCGCGATCTATGTTGCGATGATCCTGCTGTTTCCAAGCGAGCGGAATGCGAGGACTGTAGGGCGCTCGGTCCGTCCCACTTGAAAGTCACGCGCTTCTATCTTCTCCGGCGCGATCGTCGCGTATCTCCAAATTTATGCTCGACACCATCGTACAATTGAAGGGTTGGTATCGATTGCGCATGCTGCCCTGATCAAGAGATAAGACCAAGTTCGCCGGTACGAGGAGAGCTACATGTATTCCAAGTGCGTCAGGCACCTTCGAGGAAGTACGGAGAAAATTGATGGACCGGCATCTCACAGAAGTTAACGGTGGCGAGACGGCGCATAACGATGGATGCGCCTTGGATGCTCTGATACGATTCTATCGGGCCTTCAACGCTGGCGATCTCAAGGGGCTGAAACAGGTCTGGCTCGACGGCCCGGATCCCAGCATGGACAACCCGATCGGCGGCATCCGCCGCGGTTGGGACCAGATCGCCGACGGGTATTCAACGCTCTTCAAGGGAAAAACGAAGGTCCAAGTTACTTTCCACGACTTCACGAGCCAGGGCGGCGACGAGTGGCATCTGTTCGTCGGCCGCGAACGCGGAGTATGTCAGACGGCGACAGAGACGCTTGATGTCGCCTTCCGGACGACCCGGTGGTTTGTACGCAAGGACGGCGGTTGGCGACAGCTTCACCATCATGGTTCCGTCGAGGATCCGCAGATGCTGGCTGCCTATCAGAAACTGATCTTCGGCTGAAGAGATGGGGCGCCGGCATACGTCGGCGCTCTTCGCGACGCGCACCCGCTAGTCGCGACGCTGTCCCCGTACCAAAGGCGCGACGTCGGTTCCCAGCAGCTCGATCGAACGACGCATCGATTCCGCGTCGAGCGCGGCCGTGCTCATCTGAAAGGTGATGCGAGAAATTCCTCTCAACGTTTTGTTAACATGGGATATCTTGGCAGCCACCGTCTGCGGGCTGCCGACGAGGAACGCGCCACCCGGCCCGCACATATGCTCGAACTGAGCCTGCGTCGGCGGCGGCCAGCCGCGCTCTCTTCCGGCGTCCGTGAACATTTGGAACCAGCCGGGGAAAAACGCTTTCTTTGCGGCCTCGTCGGTCTCTCCGACAAAGCCAAGAGCGTGGACGCCTAACCGATGGTTTTCAGCGGGATGCCCGGCGACGAGCCATGCTCGACGATAGAGCTCGACCAGGGGCAGAAAGCGCTCGAAGCTCCCTCCGATGATGGCCACCATCAGCGGGAGACCGAGAGTTCCTGCGCGGACGAAGGATTCGGGCGTGCCGCCAACGCCAAGCCAGATTGGCAATTTGTGCTGATGCGGACGAGGGAAGACACCCTCGCCATTGATCGCAGGACGAAACCGGCCCTGCCACTTGACGTTGGGCTGCTCCCTGATCTTGAGCAGTAAGTCCAGCTTTTCCGCAAACAGCGCATCGTATTCCCTCAGGTCGAAGCCGAACAGGGGATAGGCCTCCACGGAAGAGCCACGACCGACCACGATCTCCGCTCGTCCACGGGATATCAGGTCCAGCGTTGCGAACTCCTGGAAAAGCCGGACGGGATCGGAGGCGCTAAGGACGGCGACGGCGCTCGTCAGCCTTATCGACTTGGTGCGCGCCGCTGCTGCGGCAAGTATCACGGCGGGCGCGGAATCAAGCGCGTTTTCCCTGTGGTGTTCGCCCATTCCGAAGACGTCCAGACCGACCTGGTCCGCCAGCTCCACCTCGGAAAGTACGCTCTCCATGCGATCGACGGCCGACTGCAGGCGACCCGTGTCAGGGTCGGGCAGGAGCATCGCAAAACTATCGATACCGATTTCCAAAGTTGAATCCTTTCAAGGAGCTCGCACCCGGAGCCACGGCGTTCTGACGCCTTCCCGGCGGAAGCGCTTCCCATCTCACGACTAGGCGATGCCTCGCCAGTGTGGTTTTTCGCATGGAGATCATCGATTTTTTCGATAATTGAGCGTGTCGGGACCCGGTTGCTCACGCCCAGGAATCGACATCTCTTACCGCCTTGGCGAACGCCTCGGGCGCCTCCTGCGGCAAATTGTGGCCGATCCCGCCCACTGAGAGACGGTGTTCGTATCTCGCCTTGAACTTTGCGGCGTAGGCGTTGGGATCCGGATGAGGCGCTCCGTTGGCGTCGCCCTCCATCGTGATCGTCGGCACATGGATCTCGGGACCGGCTGCAAGCCTGGTTTCGAATTCGTCGAAGCGTTTTTCACCTTCCGTCAGGCCCAGCCGCCAGCGGTAGTTATGAATGACGATCGAGACGTGATCGGGATTGGCAAATGCTTCTGCACTCCGATCGAAGGTCGCGTCGTCGAACTTCCACTGCGGCGAGGCGAGGCGCCAGATCAGCTTGGCGAAGTCGTTCGTATATTTTTCATAGCCGTCGCGACCGCGGTCCGTGGCGAAGTAGAACTGATACCACCACTGAACCTCCGCGGCTGGGGGCAGGGGCGCCCTTCCAGCAGCTTGGTTCCCTATGAGATAGCCGCTGACGGATACCAAACCCCTGCATCGTTCTGGCCAGAGCGCTGCGACGATGTCGGCGGTCCGCGCACCCCAGTCGAACCCGGCGATCGTCGCCTTTTCAATCTTCAAGGCGTCCATCAGCTTGATGGCGTCGACAGCAAGCGCCGACTGTTGGCCGTTCCGCATAGTGTCATCGGACAGGAACCTAGTGCTGCCGTATCCGCGCAGATGTGGCACGATCACACGATGACCACGCTCCGCGAGCAAAGGCGCCACCTCGGCGAAGGCGTTGATATCGTAGGGCCAGCCATGGAACAGCATAACGGGTGAGCCGTCTTCAGGACCGAGCTGGGCGTATCCGACATTCAGGTCTCCGGCGTCGGTACGCTTGTCGGCAACCAGGCCCACACCCTCGTGCCGTACCGGCCTTTTGCTTTGCTCGGCACCTTCGACGCGCCCTGCGAGGAATCCTGCGGCCGTCAGCCCGAGTGCCACTCCGCCAAAGGAGCGGCGTGTCCAGGTCGCATTATTTGAGTTGCTCATGGCTGTGTCTCCAAAGATCGCTTGTTGAGCCTACCGCACGACTGGCCCTGCGAGTCCATTTCAGACAGGCGATAGAAATGCGCTACTGTCCAATGGTGTTGGGTCAGCTACGGGAGTGCACAAACATGTAGGCGCGGGCGGCGCCTCAGAACGCCGGCAGTTCGTTCGGGGCGGAGCCTGACGCGGGGCCGAGTCTTGCGGCTATATACAAAAGGTCGGGAAGTGTTCTGGCGTTCATCTTCCGCATGAGCCGGCCACGATGAGCCTTGACGGTGATCTCGCTAATATTCAACTTGAACGCCACCTGCTTGTTCAGCAAGCCTTCTACCACGAACTTCATCACTTGACGTTCTCGCGGTGTCAGCGTCAGAAAATTGGCCTCCAAACGGTTCGCCTCGTTGAACGCAAGGATAGATGTGTTGACTTCTTCTGCAGCCACCGCGGGATCGTCCTGCTTGGGGAGGAAGCTCACCCGAAATCTCGTTGTGACAACAGAGGTGGCCGGACTGTTACGAGGGGTGACAACGATGATTGGGCAGTGCACGGCGTAAGAGCAAATCAATCGCGCTAGATCTCAGACCGGCAGATCGGCCATACTGGCGTCAACGAGGATAGAGTTGAAGCGTCCAGATTGGGCGCCGCTTAGCAAGTCGTGCGCTGAGGTGAACCGTTGTAGTCGCCGGCCCATACCCGAAATATGTAGATGCAAATTGGGATCGAATTCGGTGCCGTTATTCAATACGGCGACCAAAGCGCTGTGGCGGCGTCCGAGCTCATCGGCCGTCAGGCTGCAATTTCTCATATTGTGACGGTCATGTCGGCCGATCGGATTGTAACCCTTACGGGACCCGGTGGGATCGGGAAAACCGTACTCGCGTCCGAAGTTGCCCGCCGCCTGCAACCAACGATCGATAGGCCGAGGTGTCTGCCTCGTTCGTGCAGTTCTCCTGCGGTGCTGAGTGGAGGCTCGGACGGTTCGGCTATTATTTTCGTATTTGAAATTTGTCTCGCCTGTTCTTGCGGTGCGGCGTGGGTCTCGTCGCAGCCCTTTGGCGCTAAGCGAGGAGGCTTATGATAAATCCCTCGGCTCAACGGGGCTACGGTACGATGGTGTCGTACATCCAACCCACGGCGTTCTGGCCGCTTCCAAGCGTCGATACCTAAGTGCAAGGGCAGGCGTGGTGCGAGTTCATAAGCTTGGGACGCGTGTCGCCACTTTTAGGATCCGTCGGCGACCATCTCAAAGGAGCACTGATGTGGATAGCGAACTGAGACCATCCAGCAAGGAAGCCCCGCAGTCCCTCTCGGGAGTTGCGATGACACTCGAGCTTGCGGTGATCGCCGTCGCCGACGTCGACCGAAGCAAACTTTTTTATGCAGCTCTCGGATGGCGTTTCGATATTGATTTTCAAGGCGACGACTACCGCATCGTGCAGTTCACTCCGCCTGGATCTGGATGCTCCGTGATATTCGGGCAGAATATAATTACGGCCCCCTCTGGTTCATCGCGGGGATTGCACCTGGTCGTTTCGGATCTGCCGGCAGCACCGAGCGATCTCCTATCTCAAGGCGTCGAAACGAGCGAGCCATTTCATGACGTCGGCGGAATTTTCCATCATTCCAACGGCGTGGGCATCACGGCTGGACTGAATTCGGAGCGGAAAAGCTACCCATCGTATTTCATTTTTCATGACCCGGATGGAAACGAGTGGACTGTTCAGGAGATCACGACCCGCCTTCCTGGGCGCAAGGGAGATACCGCATTTACGAAGGAGCTAACTAAGGCGGTGTGGGGATAGCGAGCTGGTCCACGGGCCGCCGACGAGCGCGCTAACAATTATGCCGAAAAACGGTTCACTGACTGCCGCTGCCTGGCAATTCTCCCGATGGTCGACAGCATCTAAATCAATAGCACCGACGCCGAGGCGACGGGCGGCCCGACAAGGACCGATGCAATTGAAAGGATGATATCATGAGCAATCAGCAGATGGTCGCCGTCATCACCGGTGCATCGCAAGGCATTGGTGAAGGCCTGGTTCGAGCCTACCGCGCGCGGGACTACCACGTCGTCGCCACCTCGCGTTCAATCAAACAAGGGTCCGACGATGGCGTACATGCCGTGGCGGGCGACATCTCCAACTCCGAGACCGCAGAGCGCGTCGTCCGCGAGGCGATTGACCGTTTTGGTCGGATCGACACGTTGGTGAACAATGCCGGCGTCTTCACTGCCAAACCGTTCGTCGACTTCACTCAGGAAGATTATGATCTGAACTTCGGCGTGAACGTTTCGGGCTTCTTCCACATTACGCAGCGGGCTGCGAGGGAGATGCTCAAGCAGGGCTCCGGCCACATTGTCAGCATCACGACCAGCCTCGTAAACCAGCCGGTGTCGAGCGTCCCCACGGCCCTTGCTTCGCTCACGAAGGGCGGTCTTAACGCCGTGACGAAGGAACTGGCGATCGAGTTCGCCAAGACGGGCGTCCGGGTGAATGCCGTGTCTCCTGGCATCATCAAGACCCCGATGCATGCTCCAGAGACCCACGAATTCCTCTCCGCGCTGCATCCCGTCGGCCACATGGGCGAGATCAGCGACATTGTCGACGCGGTGATCTACCTCGAAGACGCAAGCTTCGTCACTGGAGAGATCCTCCATGTCGACGGTGGCCAGAACGCCGGCCGCTGGTAGGTCTCGAATATCACGCGGGCGCGTGGCGTGGATACGCTGCGTTCTGCATGCGAGTGAAAGGAAAGACAATGGAACTTGTACTAGCCGCCGATCCGATGTGCTCGTGGTGCTATGGATTCGGCAAACAGATGGGGCTGCTGCTCGAGCGGCGTCCGGACCTATCCCTGAAGATCCTCCTCGGTGGATTGCGCGCGGGCGCGACCGACGTTCTCGATGACGCGGGCAAACAGTTCAGACTGCACCACTGGGGCAAGGTCGAGGAAGCCAGCGGCGTACCGTTCAACCGAGAAGGCCTTCTTGCCAGACAGGGCTTCGTCTACGACACCGAACCCGTGTGCCGTGCGGTGGTGACCGCCCGCATACTTAAGCCGGAAGCCGATCTTCTGAGCGTCTTCCGGGCATTCCAGCATGCCTTCTACGTCGACGCGCTCGACACGACGGACGGAGCCACACTGGCTGAGACCGGTTCTCGCGCGCTCGCTGAACTAGGTCATCCCGTCAGCTCGGAGGAATTCCTGGCAGAATGGAATAAGCGTAGCACGATCGAAGAAGCCGCAACGGACTTCGCGACGGTGCGAGCAATGGGTGTTTCAAGCTTCCCGACCTTGTTCTTGAACAAGGCTGGAACTCTCAGCAAGGTCGGCGCTGGGTATGCGCATGTCGACGAACTTGAGAAGCACCTCGCTGCAATGGCCGCCTAGCAGATCGACGAAGTCATCGAACAAGGAGAATAGCAAATGCCCATAGTCACCGTGCAAGTAACCCGTGAGGGCACGACCCCAGATCGCGCGTCGGTGACTCCCGAGGAGAAAGCCGCAATCATCGCTGGCGTCAGCCAGGTCATGCTCCACGTCCTCAACAAGCCGCTCGAGTCGACTTACGTGGTGATCGAGGAAGTCGACTTGGACAACTGGGGCTGGGGCGGCCTTCCAACCGTCCAATACCGGAAGAGGAAGGCTGAAGGCAAAGCCTGACCTCACGCTATTCCAGAGGAAGAATATGCACGCCGCCGGTGATCACCGGCGGCGTGTGCGTTTTTCGCTGCCGGCCTGATCCAACTGGAAGCTCTCAGTTCGGCAAACAGGATGCGGAGCACCCTGTGAGCGAAGTGGGTTCATCCCAGCCAGCCGGCGTGCCTGGTGCTGCGGCAAGGATCCGCCATCGCTTCTCCGTCCCGTCGAGGCGTCGGAAATACCATCGTGCAATAGCCTTGGCCCCGGAGCAGGAGGACAGTTCTCAGCGACACTGTTTTCGGCAATTTTGGAGACACCAATGCCCCTCGTCAAAATCCATATCCTGAAAGGTCGTTCGCCACAGGAGGTCGACGTGTTGCTTGATACCATTCACGACGTCGTCGTGGAGACTTTCGGAGCTCCGCGGAGAGACAGATACCAGATCCTTCAAGAGCACGAGGCGTCGAATATTCGCGCGCTTGACACTGGGCTCGACATCACCCGGACCGAGAAGTTCCTACTGCTCGAAATAACCAGCCGCCCGAGGTCTCGAGATGCCAAGGTGGCCTTCTATTCAAGCCTCACGCGTGCGCTCCAGGCTCGCTGCGACGTGGCGCCATCTGACGTGATGGTCTCTCTGCATATCAACTCGGACGAGGACTGGTCGTTCGGCATGGGCAGCGCGCAGTTCCTGACAGGCGAGCTCTGGTAGGTACACACGTCTCGGTCTGGTGGGTCCACCAATACCAAGGTATCGGCGATACTAATGTGCACATGCAAATCCGGCTGATCCAAGACATGCTTCCAGTCGTGCAGCCGATCGGCTGCAAATTCAGAAAAGTGGAAGGAGCCTAAGCATGAAGATCCTCATGGTATTCACCTCGCACGACACACTCGGAAGTACTGGGCGCAAGACTGGTTTTTGGCTGGAGGAGGGCGCCGCACCGTACTACGTCTTCCGCGATGCAGGCGTCGACTTGACACTCGTGTCCCCCAAAGGCGGTCAACCTCCGATCGACCCGAAGAGCGATCTGCCGGAAAATCAGACGCCCGCCATGACGCGGTTCAAGGCCGACGAGGCCGCGCAGAAGGTTTTTGCGAGCACCAAGAAGCTGAGCGAAGTCCGTTCCGAAGATTTCGACGCCGTCTTTTATCCCGGTGGGCATGGTCCCATGTGGGATCTCGTGGACAACCCGGAGTCCATCAAGCTGATCGAGTCCTTTTACAACTCCGGCAAGCCGGTGGCGGCAGTCTGCCACGCGCCGGCGGTGCTTCATCGCGTCACCTATAGAGGCGCTCCGATCGTCAAGGGAAAGCGGGTGACAGGCTTTACCAATGGCGAGGAGGAGGAAGTGCAACTGACGAAGGTCGTTCCTTTCCTTGTTGAGGACGAGCTCAAACGTCTCGGCGGTCTCTATGAGAAGAAGGCGAACTGGGAGAGCTTCGCTATCATCGACGGCATGTTGATCACCGGGCAAAACCCGGCATCTTCCACTGCGGGAGCGCAGGCGCTCATCAAGCTTCTCACCACTGTGAAAACCGGCGCCGTCGTCGCCTAGGCGATAATCGGCGAGCGAAAAAGGGGACGCGAGATCTTGCTCCCGCGGCCTCCTTTTGGACGCGCGTCTTAAAGTAGAACAGCGATTCCGGTTACTGGAAAGATGACGGCTCACATTGCGCGAGACGCTCGCGCAACCTGTGATTTCTTTAAATTCAATCATTGTAGTCGGGCGCTATGGGTTTTGAACGCCGAGATCATTCACCCTGGCGTTCTCGGGAACCGCCTCGCCCATGCGATGCATTTGGCCGTGGCAGGACGGGCAGGCCTTCTGATCGTCGGGAAGGTCATATTCGACACGCTCGCGCGGCAAATCTTCCGGCAAAGGTCTGCGGCCGCGCTTCTATCCCGCCGCGCTCTCGACAGGCGGCAGGCCTGGGAAGATAGACGACGTCGCCGTCGTCACTGTCATCTTCACCCGCCGCCTCTTCGGCTTCGTTGAAGAGGCGATTGATGTGCTTTTCGCTACGTGGGGCAAAACGACGGAGCCTTGCGAGCACCAGTTCTTCTTCCAGCTTGACGACCCGCTGCGAGAGTGCTTCCTTCTCGGCTTTGAGCGCAGCGATTTCGGCGGCGTTGGCCGCCAACTGCGCCATCAGCTCTGCAACGCTTCGGTTCGCCGGTTCGATTCATCGTAGTTTTGAATCTGAACCGCCCCTTTGCGTCAACAGCTCAATTCGCCACCTTCAACCGGCGATCTGATACTGCCGCACGGGATGGCGGATCATCGCACCGATATCGATCCCGTCGAGAATCCAGTGCAGTTGCTCGGTCGTCAGCGTGACCACCAGCACCTCTCGGCGCGGCCATCGGAACTTGCCTTCAGTCAGCCGCCTCAGGATCAGCACAAAGCCCGAGCGATCGAAGAATAACAGCTTCACGCGGTCACGCCTGCGATTACAAAAGGCAAAAACTGCCGGGGCAAACGGATCGAGCGCCATCGTCTCCTGGACCAGAACCGCAAGGCTGTTGATGCCGGCTCTGAGGTCGATCGGTTCGCGATTCAGATAGACTTGAAGATCAGCGCCCAGCTTGAACATGACCCAAGGCTCCGATTACGGCCGTCAATGCGTCCAGATCGCCGCATTCCAGCGTCGTCAATCTCACACCATTCGGCAATGACGCGCTCATCTTCGCTGGAGGAGACAGCGGGCCGTTCCTCTCCACTTTTGGCGGCAGCTCTTCACGATCCGTCGCAAGCATCTCAATGTCAAACTTGCTGCTCGCGGAGGCGACCTGAACCGGAATAAAGACTGATGGCGAAGAAGGCGGCAATGGATGGGCCTGGGTGTGTTTCCTGATCCATTTCCAAACGAGGTTCGCGTTGATCCCGTGTAGGCGCGCAAGTTTTGATACCGATGCGCCAGGTTCAAGGCAGGCCGCAACAAGGCGATCTTTCGAACATTGATCGAAACGGCGTCTCCCATTCCGACCAACCAGCCGCACGGCAACTTTTGACATTCATCCATAACTTGGTGTCCACCTCTTTTAGGTGGACATCTCATGCCAAAGCTCACTCAATTACTGAAGGTGCGGAGAAAATCGCGCTTACGTTGTGGCGCCTGGACTCGCGACGCTGCCTGTTGCCGGGGTCATCTATGCGCGGCTGATCACGCAGCAGGTCACGCTTCCCCCGCACCTCACTGAATGGCCGACGGTCCTCTTGAATTGCTACGCTGTCGAAAAACCTCTGCCGAGCGTGGTGCCGGGAGACCTGTCGGCAGTGATGAATGCGACGCTGTCGCTGATCGATGCCGGCCACACCCGCATCGCCTATATCGGCGGCGAGGATTCGATCGAAGCCTCCCGCGAGCGGATCAAGGGCTATCGTCGGGCCCTGACCATGCGTGACATTCCCGTCGATAATCATTTGATCATCAAGGGGCGCTGGACCATTCAAGGCGGCTATGCCGCCTTCAAGCGGCTTCAGGTGCTCGATGACCGGCCGACTGCAATATGCTGCTTCTGCGACCGCATCGCCATGGGTGTGTACGAGGCAGCGAAGGAGGCCGGCCTACAGATCCCGCGAGATCTTTCCGTCATCGGTTTCGACAACGAATCCTATTCCGGCGACATGCTGCCGCCGCTCACCACCATGCAGCTGCCCCATGCCGACATGGCGCGCTATGCGGTCGAAAAGCTGGCCGAGATGATCGCGGCGCCGCGGATGCAGCATGACAATCACAAGGTCAAGCTGGAGTGCGACATGATCGTGCGCCAGTCGGTTGCCCCTCGGGTCGCTTTCAGAAAACAGTCTTAGGCTTGATAGGCGTTCCCAGCAAGGGACGCCTTGGTCGACAAGCACGGATGCTTGAGCCCTGATCGCTTCATTGCCGGTGCCGGTTGCTTCCCCGGCCGACTGATCCTCGTTTCGGTCCTCGGAAGCGCTGGACTGATGACAGCTCCGACTGCAGAGGCAAAGGCGCCTCCGACCAGCGGTTCATCGCGGAACGGGTGAGTATCAGGCAATTACGCTTGTTTGACTTCTCCGGACCGGAATCCAGCATTCGTCGATGCTCGATGATTTGATCTCTGGGCAGCGCCGAACCTGGATCTTTCAGCTTTGTTTCCCGGCAACAACAGGGGAATGCGCGCCGGGATTAGGCGCGATTTGCGCACGACAATCCGCTGATCTGGTTCGCCGTTTTCCATAGAATGATAAATTCCGAAATCGTTTAATGAGGTGATGCTCGTTTCAGCCGAGCTTCTTTGCAGCGCCTGCCGAAGGGCAGTGCCGGCGATGCCGGATATTTTCAACGGACGAGTAATGTCAGGATTTGTATCAACGAGTATCTGACGACTTCGACGGTACAATCCGTGACAAAAGAGATATCGCCACGAAACATATGTGATACTTCCGCCGCCTAGCACTCCCATTGCGAGTAGTTGCAGAACGACAGGCGAAGGAGAGTTTCAGTGACCAATATTGCCCAGTTTTCCAGGTCGAACCCGTTATTTGTACGCGCGGTCGCGATCGCGCTCGGATCGACCATGCTTATATCGACGGCTTGTGTTCAGTCCGCTGGCGCGGCAGAAACGAGCGCGCCGATCGCGCAGACCCAGCCAGCGTCGGACGAGAGTATTCGGCCGTTTCACGTTCGCGTCGCGCAGAGCCAGCTGGACGATCTCAAGAGACGGATCGCAGAAACGCGTTGGCCGGATAAGGAGACCGTTGGAGATATCTCTCAGGGCATCCAGCTCGCGCGCGTCCAGGAGCTAGTCCGTTACTGGGGGACCGACTATGATTGGCGCAAAGCCGAAGACCAGCTCAACGCCCTGCCGCAGTTCGTCACGACGATCGACGGGGTGGACATCCAGTTCATTCACGTCCGCTCCCGCCATCCGAACGCCCTGCCGGTCATCTTGACCCATGGCTGGCCAGGCTCGATGTTCGAGTTCATCAAGGCGATCGGCCCTCTCACCGACCCGACTGCCTATGGCGGCAAGCCGGAAGACGCCTTCGACGTGATCATTCCGTCGATCCCCGGCTACGGCTTCTCCGGCCGGCCGACGGATCAAGGCTGGGGGCCTGACCGCGTCGCCCGCGCCTGGGATGTCCTGGTGAAGCGGCTGGGCTACACCCACTACGTCTCGCAGGGCGGCGACCACGGCTCGGTGATCTCGGATGCTTTGGCAAGGCAGGCACCGACTGGTTTGCTGGCAATACATCTGAACATGCCGGCGACCGTGCCTGGCGAACTCATGCGGGGGATCAATAGCGGCGACGCGGCTCCTGCCGGACTGTCCCAGTCCGAAAAGGAAGCCTACCATTCCTTGAGCGTGTTCTTCGGCCGCAATGCCGCCTACGGCGCCATGATGGTCACCCGGCCCCAGACGATCGGCTATTCGCTTTCGGATTCGCCGTCCGGACTGGCGTCGTGGATCTATGAGAAGTTCGCGCAGTGGAGCGACAGTGACGGCGTTCCCGAACGCGTCTTGTCGAGGGATGAAATGCTGAATGACATCACGCTCTATTGGCTGACCAACACGGGCGCGTCATCATCCCGCTTCTATTGGGAAAATAACAACAACAACTTCAGCTCCGAAGCGCAGAAGACCAAGGACATAAAGATCCCGGTCGGAATCTCGGTCTTCCCGAAGGAAATTTACAAAGCGCCGGAGAGCTGGAGCCGCCAGGCCTATCCTTCCCTGGTTTACTACCACCAGGTTGAGCGAGGCGGGCATTTTGCCGCTTGGGAACAGCCGCAGCTCTTCGCCGAAGAATTGCGGGCGGCCTTCAAGCCGGTTCGTTAATTTCGGTTCAATCCCGCGGCCCGTCCATCGAGGGGCCGCGCCCTTGTCCGTTCATATTGTCGGGGCTTCGCGGATGGTTTCCACGACATAGGCATCGAGGGATGAGCCTCGCGGAGCGCGACGGCAAATGCGCCCGCGCGCCTATCCCAGTGTATTATGTCCGTCGTCCGCCTTCGGCACTAACTTTCTGGCGGTCGCGCCCGCGCGTCCAGATCACAAAGCTATCAAGCCTTGAGGAGTTGCCGAGATGAAAGATAAGCGTCCGGAAGGTACCGAGCAGTATGATCCGCCCGGCTGGCGGATGGGATGCGCTCAAGGCCGTCGCAAAAACGCTTGCGCACCACAAGTGGTCGCGCAGGGGGCAATGACATTGCTCAAAGCGAACCAGCCGGAGGGTTTCGACTGTCCCGGCTGCGCCTGGCCCGATCCCAAGCACACATCGTCTTTCGATTTCTGTAAAAATGGCGCGAAGGCCATCACCTGGGAATCGACCGCAAAACGATCGGGACCGTTTTTTTCGCTGACCATGCCGTCTCGGAGCTTTGGGAATGGACGGACCACAAGCTGGAAGATTCCGGCAGGCTGACTGTGCCGCTGCGCTACAACGCTGGCAGCGATCGCTACGAGCCGATCGTTTGGAGTGCGGCTTTCGAATTGATTGCGCAAGAATTGAACAAGCTCGACACTGAAACCGTCTCCGTCACTATGGCCGGTACGCGATCGCGGGGCGCGCGATTGGCGGCCCCATGAAGAAAAGGCCGTCTCCGGGCGGTCGGAGACGGCCTCTGGCGGACCTTGAGGATCCGCGCGCTCCGGCGGAGGGGAGGACGCGGGAGCACTGTCGCTGTTTAAGCGTATCGCCTTATCGAGGGCGGCGATATAGAGGAGATTAGACCGATCGGCGCGCACTTATAACTACACTTAGGTATTGGCTAAACTGTCTCGAACTGCCGTTGGCTCGGCTTCAGCATACGGCGTAGAGGCCCTGTCCAATCTTCGCGGCCATGTTCACCAACTCCGGCAGTGAGCGGGCTCGCATCTTCCTCATTACCTGACCGCGGTGGGCCTTTACCGTGATCACGCTGATATTCAATTTATATGCGACTTGTTTGTTCAGCAGACCTTCGACGACGAACTGCATGACCTGCCTTTCGCGCGCCGAAAGGCTCTGGTAACGGCAATCCAGCTGGCTGATCGAGATGGTCGCCTCAACGGAAGAGTGGATCAGTTGGACGAGATTGCCCGTGGCTAAAGGTCTCGGCAGAAATGTCACCGGATATCGGGTGGCAGTCAACGTCACTTGAGAATCGCCCTCGGATGTCAGCACGATCACGGGGTGACGAACTGCCTGCCGGCAAATCAGGAGGGTGAGGACGTCGACGTCAAGATCGGCCAGGGCATTGTCGATGATGACGCACGCGAAGCGTGCATCGCGAGCCTGGGTGAGAAAATCCCGTGCAGAACTGAAGCTGGTTGGCCGCGCGCCGAGAGTTTGGATCTCTTGGTCCAGAGATCGATTGAATACTGGATCATTGCTCACGAGGCACACAACCGGCGCATCTTCCGCCGGCGGTGCTATCTTTTTTGGGGGGAACTGAAGTAGTTTGCCACTATACATGCCAGCCTCCTTCTCTTTGTGATCTTAGCGGTCCAAGAATTTAGTAGCGCCGATGCGGCGCGGGACCTGGGTTCAATCTTCTAAAGCGGGATGACCACCAACGCGACTTAAGTCGCTTGAGAGAATCTGAAATATCCTGAAATATATCTGCTTGCGCAGAGGGCATCGCTTCACAAGCAGGCGCCTTGAGGTTCAGCGTCCCTGAATTTTTCGCGGCTTTGGCAAAAGAGATCGGATAAGCTTGGGACAAATAGAACGAAATTTATTCGAATTCTCGGGCTGGGAGCTGGATCTTGGGAAGCGGGAGCTCCGTGCTCTCGGGGCTCCGGTCCCTTTGGGCAGCCGCGCCTTCGATATCTTGGAAGTGCTGGCGACAGCCTCGGGAGAGGCCGTCACCAAGGACGATCTAATGCGACGCGTCTGGCCTGGGCTTGTCGTGGAGGACAACACGATCCAAGTCCATATATCGGCGATCCGGAAGGCGCTGGGAAAAGACCGGGATCTGCTGAAGACGATCTCGGGCCGGGGGTATCGACTGATCGGTCAGTGGAAATCCGATCCTCCGTCTGCCGCGTCGCAGATTACGACGACAGGCATGCCGTCCCGGGAAAGCCGACCTGTCTCAAACATTCCGGCACCCGCCTCCGAACTGGTTGGGCGCGAGAGCGCCCTGCGCAGACTTCTGACGCTCACCTCGGCATATCGTGTCGTCACCCTGACCGGTCCTGGCGGCATCGGCAAGACAATGCTCGCGTCTGAATTGGGACGCCGTCTGCTGCCGCAGCTGGGCAGCGACGCATTCTTCGTGGAACTGGTCTCGCTTCGGGAGCCTGAGCTCGTTCCGACGACTGTCGCCCAAGCTGTCGATCTGAAGCTTCAGGGTGATCAAATCACCGCCGAGGTGGTGGCGCGCGCCATCGGCGAACGCAGGGTTCTGCTTCTTATTGACAACTGCGAGCACGTCATTGACGCCGCTGCCGCGATGATCGATACGATCCTGCGAATCTGCCCGCACGTGACCGTTATCGCGACGAGCCGAGAATCCCTGCGAATAGAGGGAGAATTCGCCTACCGCGTACCGCCGTTGGAAGTACCGGATAGTGGAGAGGTGGTCAGTGCCGCAGAACACAGCGCCATCGATCTGTTCGTCGCGCGCACACGGGCGCTCCAATGGGATTTCGAGCCGGATCAGCAGAAGCTTTCAACGATCGCCGATATCTGCCGGCATCTCGACGGCATCCCGCTCGCCATCGAACTGGCGGCGGCCCGCGCTGCGACCCTCGGACTACAGCAGATTGCCGGTCGCCTAGACGACCGGTTCGTTCTTCTCACGGGCGGTCGCCGCACCGCCTTGCCCCGTCATCAAACGCTGCGCGCAGCTTTGGATTGGAGCTATCAGCTCCTGCCGGAGTCGGAGCGCCAGCTATTGTGCAGGCTGGCGGCGTTTCCAGGAGGCTTCACGTTGGATGCCGCCGTGGCCGTAAGTGGTGAAGGGGACGCGGAAACGACGCTGGCCATATCCAACCTCGTCAGCAAATCCCTGATCACATTCGACGGATCGGAAACGGTACCGCGCTGGCGTCTGCTCGAGACGGTGCGCGTCTACTCGCTCGAGAAGCTCGGCGACGGCGAGGACTTTCGCCGGACGATGTGCAGAATGGCGAAGCATTTCCTCAAGCTCTTTCAACCCTTCTCGGGGCGACGCACGCTCTCTGCGGCCATCGAGAACATCACGCACTATCGACGCGAGATCGACAATTTGCGAGCGGCCCTGCGATGGGCACTGTCCGAGGGCGGCAAGGGTGGCCTTGGCGCTAAGCTCGCTGCGACATCGAGCGACTTCTGGACGGCAATCTCGCTGGTTTCCGAAGCGGGCGACTGGGCCGAGCGCGCTCTCGACCGCCTTGGCGAGGAAAAAGGAAGTCGCATCGAGATGGTCTTGCGCTGTGCGCTCGGTTACGCCCTCATTTATACGCAAGGAATGAATCCGCGCGGGAAAGAGGTACTCATCGGCGCGCTGCATCTGGCGAGGAGCCTCAACGATCCCGACTACCTCCAGCGCGTCACCTGTGCCCTGTGGCTCTTTTCCGCGAGATCAGCCAGGCTGGACGATGCGCTGACATTCGCGCAGGAATACGAGGCCACGCTCGACGAGCGAGACCTGCACGAACGGACCACGGCCTCATGGCTCGTCGGTATCCCGCAAACCTATCAGGCGCGCCACCGGGAGGCAGGTGATCGGCTGAGCTGGGCAGCGGCGAACTATCCGGTCGAGCACCGCAAAATTGATCTGCTGAGACTGGAAGCGGATGTCCGCACCTCTTCCTTGTCTCATAACACGGTCAACCTCATCTCGCGCGGCCTGCTGGAGCAGGCGGCGGAAACGGCAGAGCAGGCAATTCAGGAGGCCCGGGAAACGGCGCAGCCTTTTGTCCTATGCGTCGCGCTCGCCTGGTCCGCCTCGTTCGTTGCGCTCAGCATCGACGACTTGGACCGGGCGAAAGTCTGGGGCGAAGAGCTGTCGCGGCAGGCGTCGCAACACGGCCTTCGGCCCTTTCATGCCGTTGGCCTGAGCGTCAGGGGAGCAATTGCGCGCAGGCTCCGCGATGCCTACGCGGGCGTCGAAGATCTGCGGGCCGGCATCGCGGAGATGCGCGAAGCGTCATACCTGTTGTTCTATCCCACCTTCCTTTGCGAACTCGCTGCGGCGCTGCAAGCCTTGGGCCGGCTCAATGAGGCACTGAGCGAGCTCAGCCACGCATTGTCATTTTCGCGGGAGCATGGCTACCACTGGATGATCCCGGAAATCTTGAGGAGAAAGGGTGAGGTTCTCAGGGATCAGGACTTGAGAACGCCTTTGGAGATAGAAGAGCTTTTCCAGAACGCCATGATGGAAGCCGCCCGGCAGGAGGCGCTGTACTGGCAATTGACCTCGGCCGTCAGCCTCATAAATTTCCGCAAGGCGGCGGGATACCAAGGCGAGGCAAGGAGTGTGCTCTCTCCCATCTATCAACAATTCTCGGAAGGTCATTCGAGCCCCGTGCTGCTCCGCGCCAGGGCGTTGATCGAAGCGTCGCAAGAATGACGCGCAGAGCTCCCAACGCTCAGCCGAGTTCCTGGTCGAGTCCGATGAGAAGCCCGTCAGGCCCACGGATGTAGCAGAGCCGATAAACGTCCCTATAATCGACGACTTCGCCTACGACCTGCGCGCCCGGCTTGCGTAGCCTTTCAAGCGTCTCGTCTCGTCGATGTCATCCACGGTTAACATGACGCGAAGGACACGGAATGGTAGCGGGCGATGTTTGAAACCGTTGAACGGAAGATGACGACACGAGCCGAGACGGATGACGATACGGCCCGGTATAGGGCCGGGCTCATGCAGCTTCATCATCATCGGGACCGGCAGCGTGATCCCTACGTTTCGATCGAGAAGGGCACTCCGTACGACGCACAAGGACGCCGGGGTGCGAGAGCAGGCAAAGTCCTCTCATCTGGGCGCTCGTGTTCGCCGTTGCGTTCATAAGCAGCCTTGCATACTGGTTTGGTTCTTGGGGCTGTTGCCGAGTAACGTGCCCCGCTGAATTAGGCCGTTCAGACCTAGAATTTTCCACTTATGATCACCGCGGGAAGAAGAGGAGAACTCCATGAAGGCATGGTTGCGGCGGAAGGGTCTGGCAACAAGCCTGATGATCCGCCGATCGGTAGCCAAGCTGCACCCCCCCGAGCCACCGTGCCAAAAATGGCCTAATATCGCTGGTCGGCAGAGCCCAAATCGCTTTCCGAATGGCGGTCCAGCGCCGTGAGTTCGGATTCATCGCAAAGCAGCTTTAGCTCGGCCTTGCCGAGTTCGATTTGATTCCATCGTATGCGAAAGCCGCGCGGTTCACGGCGGAGGCGAAAGAGATCCAGTAGCTCTGCACCTATCGGCGACGCAGACATGCGTTCCAGGGCTGCGTACGAGCCGACATGGAATTCAGTTATGACAAGATCGGGCCCGTCTCGTTCGGCTCGTACCTCTTCGATGTGGCCAATTGTTTTCCCTGTTCTAGACGAGACGGCGCGACCGACCAGCAATTCGATATTGATTTCTACCACGTCAGGCTCCGGGAATTTTAGTTACCACTCTGTCTCGTAACCAGTCTTGCCAATCGAAGATTGCGGTATCGCTCACGGACGCTTCTAACTGAACGTCGACGCCAATAGACCGGACTGCGCTCCACGCCACGCGATGAGGTCTTGAGTATCTTTCTCCACCGAGTTTGGTCGCGAGCCAGGTTATCCATTGCTGTGGCCGGTGGCCAAATCGGCGGGCCAACGCAACAGCGCCGACCTCTATTGCGACGACGCGGGGCGGGCCATCTGGGCCCAGTTCGGCGACGATGCCGTCAACCTTGCCCATCTTCACGCCGTCCCGGTCGACCAGTTGCTTGTCGAGTACATCACGCAGCAAATCCATCACGTGCCTCCGATCAGTTCGAGTGGGATGGTCACAATCGCCAGCACAGAGCCCAGCAGGATGATGAGGACGACTGCCGAATTGGAGATGATCCCGTTTCCATGTTTCCCAACATATCGCTTATCATTCATCAGGAAGAGAAATGGGACGACTGTCAGCGGAAGTGTGGCTGCAGTCAAAGCCATGGACATAATCGTCAGTTTCAGCGGATCGAGGCCAAAAGCGATCGGAATGGCGCCAAACAAAAGTGCCAGCGTGTATGCAGCGCTAAATCCGGGGTCTTCGCGCGGTTTGCGGTCTTCGCCCCAGTTCCAGCCCAATCCCTGAGCCGCCAGGTACGCCTGCTGCAACCCAACTTCCAAAATCGCGCCCAAACAGGCAATTCCCAAGGAAGCAACAAATAGCCAGTATCCCCACAGCCCGAACACGGGAACGAGCATGGTCGGTAATTGATGGTAATCGGTGATTTGATCCACCCCATTGGAAGCCAGCACAAGAGCGGCCACGATGAGAACGGCGATCGATATGGTGCCACCAAAGCTCATTCCAAGTCCCGCGATTGCGCGATTGGTGCCTAGATACGTTTCGTCCCACTGGTCTTCGACGGCGCCGGATGAATAGAATAAAAATAGATATGGTGATATCGAGGCACCGAGAATGCTGACCGCTATAAACCAATAACTGGCATGGTCGTGATGCGGCGTGCTTGGCAATACACCGACCGCCACCGCCTTCAAATCAGGTTTAAGCAATACGGAAGCAACCACGAAACAAAGGGTCACCAATCCGAGGACGGAAACGCCTTTCTCGATGAAACCGAAAGTGCCCTTCCAGAGTAACAACCAGGCAAGGAACGCAACGGGGAGTGCCCACCATTGAAAGGCCACGCCTGTAGCGAGCTCCAGTGCAACAGCCGCACCTCCTATTTCGGCGGCAAGGACCATCAGATTGAGCAACAGGATCGAGAGGAAAGGCAGAAGGAAGAAATTGAAACCGAACCGCTCACGGATACCATCCGAGATAGTGTGACCGCTTACTGCGGCAAAGCGGCCAGCCATTTCAACAAGGAAGATGATGCAGATCGTCCCGAGCACAATTGCCCAGATCAGTTGAAAACCGAATGCCGCTCCCGCTTGGGCCGCCGTTGCCAGTGATCCGATTTCCAGAAAACCGCCAACGCTCGTCACAATTCCAAGCGATATTTCTAATATCTTCTTCATGTGCGTCTCACACCTGAGGTCAGGTTCAGGCGGTCGCTCGCAGCTTTTAGCTGCGTCGCCGTTTGATTGGTGTCGCGATCCCCCTGCGCAACCTGGTTCCGCGCTTGTCGGAGTAGATCGAGAATATCGCTCGCCGATCGCGTCACTTCGCGCGCTTTCGCGTCGAGGCCGTGGACGGTTCCGATCTTTGAATCGGCAACTTCGACATTGCGCTGCATCGACTGCAAGGTCCGCTGTACATAAGCATCCGGCAACTGCATCAAGTCCCATTCGACGAGCGCCATGCGAGCCGAATTCGAACAGGACGCAATAATTCTCGCTTGCGCACTGATCTGATCAGCATCGGAAGAGGAGGAACAGCCTGCCAGGGCTGCGACCAGGTAAAGAACACATATGTGGATTTTCGAGAAATTCCGCCGGTCCATGTTCGTTCGGGTCAGTGCTTAATTGCCTTCGTAGCAAAACGCGGCTCCAGTGGGCATGTTCCTCAGGACTTAGTCCTCTTGGCAGTCCCCTCCACCGCAACCTAGCCTGCTGAGATGCGGTGCCAAAGCTCGCGCCGCTAGATAAAACGCCACACCGCCCAATTCTTTTCCGAGGCCTCATTCGACTTCGGCCTTTCCCGTGACCTTATTATCACCCCATTCGGCAGACTGGATTATGCAATCGCTCAGCGCGACAGCTTCCACGAAGATGGCGGCGCTTCTTCCCTTTCCGGAGAAAGCGCGCGCGAAGACCAGTTTGCAACGACGGTCGGACTGCGTGCGGAACGGCAGGCTTCGGTCGCCGAAAGAACGTCGTAACCGGTTTCGATGTCGCCTGAAGACGGATAGCCGATCAGGACACGGCGCTCTCCGCGCTGACATTCGAAAATGGCGGGAGTTTCGTCGTGAAAGGGTTGCGCAATGCCGAAAACAGCGTCGTTGCCGGTGGATCGGTGGCATTGCAGTTGACCGCGGCCGCGGCCGCATCCGTATCGTACCGGGGAGAATTCGGCGATGGCCAGAACCGCCATAGCGCCAACGCTCGATTGGACGTCAGATTCTAACGGAAAGCTACGCCTGTGACGGAAACAGTTTCACGAACTGCCGGGAGCCTTCGAGCGAGAAGATGATCGAGCGGCTTTCGGCGGTGCGCCTCGCCCAGCCCTTGTCGAGGAAGCTTGACAGCAGCGCCTTGCCGAGGCTGCCGGCAAGATGGGCGAGCCTTTCGCACCAGTCGAGGCAGGAGCGGCAGAGTGCGCGGCGCGAGGATTGGAGTTCGCCGACATCGATGCCGATGCACTTGAGTTGGTTACCGCACGCTCGATCGCTTATGCGGCGAAGTAGCCCCCGCTGCACTTCACCCTCGAAGAAGCCAACTCTATGAATTAGCCAGCTCGGCGCAGTTTCTTTTCATCGAGATCCTGCGATCTCACATCAACGCCTCAAGCCGTATGCCGGCCGGTTGACTGCGGGCTCCGGCCGAACCGCGAGTTCCCCCGGCACTGTGTTTGACCCCCCTCGAGCCTGCTTGAAGAACTTGCTCAAGAAAGCGCAATGTCGCGACATCATTAGCACTCCACTTCAAAACGGTCGCAGGCCTCGCTCCATCGACCTATCTCACAGAGTGGCGGATGCTCCCCGACGGCGATAGTCCTGCATGCGGATGACGCGCAGCAGAGTGTGGTTGCTCAAGGGAAGTATCAGACGCTCCTGCAAATCGGACCGAGAACCTGAAGTTCATAAATGCACTTTACGCCACTGACACTGAAAATAGCGGGGTAAATGGTTCTGGCAGGGCGAGAGCTTGGAGACCCGCACCCAGCTTGTCGCCATGCTGTTCACTATGGGCGAAGAAGATCGCGTAATGGTTCGAATGGAACACCAATTCATCGGACACGCCGATGGGCGGTACTGTGAAGGGAACTACGCCGGCAAGCGCGCCTCGGCGTAATGGTCGGCGGCCTCTTCCAGCACCTCTTCTGCCCACTGGTTCAGACTCTTTCCCGCAAGCTCAGCAGCAAGAGCTGCTCGGCGATGGACTTCGGGAGCGACACGAAACATCATCTTCCCAGAATAGGGTCGCTGAGGCTCTTTGCCGATTTTCCTGCAGGTCTCCAGGTAGTCATCGACTGCCTCATGGAAGGCTTTCTTGAGTTCAGCGACACTGTCACCGTGAAAGCCGATTACATCGGAGATACCTGCAATCCTGCCGAAAAACACATCGTCCTCAGCGTCGAATTCGATGCGAGCGTGATATCCGTTGTAGGTCATGATGTTCATGGCGTTACTCCAATCTGCATCAGGAACTCGCGAGCATCGCGCACCTGATAACGCTTTGCTTCCTTGGCCGGATGTGGTCTATGGAAGCTCGCAATGATCCCGTCTTTTTCAAACTTAACGCGGGAACCGTTCCCCTCAATGAGGTCGGCTCCGGCAGCCACAAGCAGATTCTCTATAGCGGCCCATTCAATGGTACCCGAGACCGGGTCCTTGAAGACCGCCGCGAGAGCCTTCCTCTGCTTGCTGTTCATGCTAGCAAATATAGAGACGCTTGCTGATTATGCAAGCACAAACTCAACAGCCTCTTGAATTCATCCAAAGGTCGTACGGGCGTGGGTGGGGCAATAACGGGTCGGCAGTTCGTATCCCTTCAAGGCGTGTATGGCCCGCTTTCGCAAGAGCGGGCTTGGCTTCAAATGCTGATGTTTCTTTCTCTCGATGCAGGAGTGGATGAGACTGGACGTTTTCGATCACGAAGATAAAGATCAGTACTGTCGTGACAGGTCAGAAGGTGCGGACACATGCGCCATGGTCAGCAGAAAATAGGACGCCACCTCAGTTCGAAATATCGGTCGACGTCGGGGTCAATTTACTTGCGTGGCTTAGCCGCGCCGCTCTGTTTCCTGTGGGGGGCGTAATGAGGGTGGATCCTTTCCTTCCCCGCAAAGTGTTCAGGGCATCGCCACGCCCTCTATCAAGTTTCTGCCGTTTACGTTATCTCGGCCTTGCATGCGAGTTTCGCGCGCTCATGGAAAGGGGCTTAGTGACGGCCGTATCGTGTACGACGAGACCGTGGTCGAACACGCGGTTCAGGCCTTTCTCGACATAATGCGCGGAAGAAATATAGGGAAGATGATCGTGAAAAGGATCTTGGCTAGCATATCGTGTCTAAAGCGGGCTTAGACACATAGTCTCTGACCCAGGGAGCGGATGCGGCCTCGCTGCGAAAGCGGAGCCCACAATTTCCCACGCATTGTATTGTTTTCACAATTTCTTGCAGGGAGTTAAAAGCGGTCCCAACCAATGACATATGGTCCAGCCCACCGACCTGTCGCTTGCGCGCGCCACCAGACAGGCAGGTACCATTCCCGATGACCACTTCGGGCCGATATCCGTCATGCCTGGGACGAGCGCCACCATTCACCTGTCGCGTCTGACTTTAGGTTCGTCCATTTTGACTAGCCAAGTACGTAGCATGAGAACACCGATAACAAGCACGACTGCCCCGAGCATTATCATACCCCACCCGATCCCGTTCGGGCCGAAACGCGTGTATAGCCAGCCTGCCTGCTCGGCATCAGTTGCCGGAGTTCCAAGACGATACCAGCCGTTCAGGAGTGCTCCGACTCCGATAATCAGGGCAAATAGAAAGCGGGGCATTTGGTTCGCTCACTCTAGGTCTATATCGAGCGCGGGAAGACAAAGGAGGCTTCCGCGCTGGGATTAATTTGCGCCGAGTGACAACGAAGGCCGCGCGGCCGGCAGCAACGCCGAAAATAGGTCAAGTCGGGGGCAGCATATCGTCTTTTTCACTGCGGATCGGCAGGACAGTCAATAAGCCCGGGGAGTTCTCACGGCCCAGTTTACCTTCTGCTTTTGCTTGAGCGATCTGTTGAGGTGACACAACCAACTCGGCATTCGCCTTCTTGTCCTTCATCATCGCTCCAAATACCACGACAACGCCAACTGCAACGCCAGTCGGTCTGCTGTCGTCCGTCAATTAGGCGGACTCACATATGGATCACCGCCATAGCACATAATCGAAGTTCGCATTTGGGTCTCCGAAGAAATTCTCCGACATAGGCAATACCCCCGATAACATGCGTTATGAGGGCTATTGCTGCATGGCCTTAACGATTCCACATTTAGATAAGTGGCTGGGTGCGATGCTGGCTGGTTTTTCTCAATTCCTAGCCATCACAACAGGGAGATGGAGCATGTTTGCGATCGTCGGAGCCGCGGGCAATGTCGGCTACTCAACGTCATCGGCCCTGCGCCGGGCGGGTATGCCAGTCCGGGCGATCCTACGCGATAGGACAAAAGCAGCGCGGCTGAGCGACATCGGCTGCGAGATTGCTACCGCCGATTTGCAAAATGCCGCCGCTTTAGCCATGGCGATCGGCGATGCTGACGCCGTGCAAATCATTATCCCGGTATCGCCACTGACAAAGGATCCGGCTGATGGTCTCCGGCGATCGATCGAAGGCCTGTTCGAGGCGCTGACCCAGACACGGCCGAAGCAGGTGCTGGCAATCTCCGATTACGGAGCCCACGTCACCGATGATATTGGGATGCCCAGCATGTTCCGCGATCTTGAGGCGCGGCTCGCCCAACTCAAAACCCAGCTGCTTGTGCTGCGGTCGGCCGAACACATGCACAATTGGGGGCGTGTGATCCCGATGGCCGTCGCTTCCGGCATTTTGCCAACTTTTCAGGACCCAGTCGACATGGCGCAGCCGACGATCTCCGCCCATGACCTCGGCCTGATTGCCGCCGACTGTCAATCGGCTTGGTAACGGGACCCCTTATCGGCTCCCAAAAGTGACCCCTGCCTCTGGTTGCATAGGGTCAGCGCGCGTAGGCCCGGAGCTTTTCATTTAGCGCAGGGGCCTGCGGGCGCG
>NZ_JAILYH010000019.1 GCF_019793435.1 Rhizobium redzepovicii
GGGGAGGGCGGCCTAATGACAGGGGGAAAGAGATCGAAGCCAAAATAATGGCCCACCGTCTTCAAGTGTTTCATGTCGTTGGAAAGAAGCACCGTTCCCATGACCAGCGACAGGGAGATCGTCAGCAGCAACCAGAAGACCACGGGAATCGTCGGTTTTCCCAATGGCTGTTTCGCATTTGCGGACGACGAATTATCGGGCAAGCTTGTCTTCTCCGGTCCGAGAAGGATTTCGATCGGGCTGTCTAAATCCAGCAGTATACATTTATCCGTTAAATATCTTTGGCTTCGTGTCGGCAATTGGGCGCCTTTATGCCCTCGCCATCAGGATGGGCGCGGCAAATTCGGTGAAGACGCAGCACCATCCAATCGGGAACAGCTCGTGCGGCTCTATGAAAGCAGTCGCCGCTGGTCTGGTGCTTTCGTAACTTCGAGATATTGCTTTTGATCGTTGTCTTGAATTCAATGAATCCATTGAATTATTTAAAGTATTTTCCGAGATTCTGTATTCTCTTGTGTATTTTGTTCGTCGAATTTTTAATATTTCGCGCATAGATTTTGTTTTTAATTATAAAACTCCGGATTATATCTTTTTATATCCTTGCTGTTTGGTGGATCTCATCAAATTTTGGACGTATTCTTCGATAGTGTCTGCCGCGCAATTGCGGAGGGGGACATGTCCGTCGAATTAGACGCAACTACCTATGTTCATGCCAAGCCGACAACCGCGCATTCCTACATCTTGCCCGCCGTGCTTGACGCGCTGGAGAGCCATTTCGACGGTTCTGCGAAAAACGACGTCTTTGATTTGGGATGTGGTACGGGCGGCGCGGCCGCTGCTCTTGCGGAGAGGGGTTATTATGTCGTTGGCGTTGATCCTTCCAGCGATGGTATTGCCAAGGCCAATATCAACTACCCGAACTGCCGCTGAATGTCGGCTCGGCCTATGACGATCTTTCCCGGGAGTACGGCACGTTCAACGCCGTCATCAGCCTGGAGGTTGTCGAGCATGTCTACGATCCGAGGGCATTCGCCTCGACGGTGTACGATCTTGTCAAGCCGGGCGGCGTCGCCGTGATGTCGACGCCCTATCACGGTTATCTGAAGAACCTTGCACTCGCCACGATGGGGAAAATGGATGATCACTTCATGCCGCTGAAGGATCATGGGCATATCAAGTTCTGGTCGAAAGACACCTTGAGCATGCTGCTGCTGGATGCCGGCTTCGATAACGTCCGTTTTCGTTATGTCGGAAGAATTCCCGTCTTGGCTAAGTCGATGATCGCCGTGGCTCAAAAGCCTCTTTAGGGGCGGTTTCTAAGCGGCCGTCATTTCGAACAGCAGTGCGCGAGCGCAGGTTGTTTATACTGTGAGCAGCGCTGAAAAAAATCGTTACGAAATATTTACTTTTAGTTGCATTTTTGCTTAAACTCTCCATTATACGGCTGGCATGCTGATAAAGTGGGAGACTTATTCACATGAAGGCTAAATCCCCGAATTCGATCGACGTCTATGTTGGCAACCGCGTCAGGGTGCGGCGAAAGACGCTCGGGATGACCCAGCATGGTCTGGCCGAACTTCTGGGCATTACCTTCCAGCAGATCCAGAAATACGAAAAAGGAACGAACCGGATAGGCGCCAGCCGCCTTCAGCGCATATCCGAGATTCTTCGCGTGCCTATCGGCTTTTTCTTCGAGAACGGTGGCTCCGGACCGATCGAAGGCGAGACGAGCGAATTGAACAAGTTTTTGTCCTCGAAGGAGGGGCTGGCGCTCAACAAGGCGTTCATCGCTATCGAGGATCCGAATATCAGGCAAA
Organism: Rhizobium redzepovicii; assembly: GCF_019793435.1. GTDB lineage: Bacteria > Pseudomonadota > Alphaproteobacteria > Rhizobiales > Rhizobiaceae > Rhizobium > Rhizobium redzepovicii. The sequence continues at coordinate 1,818 of NZ_JAILYH010000019.1, forward strand.
AACTGGTGGCATTGGCCAAAAGTCTGGCCGTCGCCGGCTTGTCGGAGATCGACGGTGATTTGCAGGATCCGGTTGTAAACGGCTGAGGACGGATGGTGCATCGCCTGCAAACATTCGGCGATCTGCGGTTGATCGAGACGAATGGTGACTGCTCAGCCGTCCGGTCATGGGGCTGTTGATGACGGCCCATATCTATGCCGGGGCGCTATGAATTCAGCCCTACATCCGGCCCACTATTCCGACAGGATCATATCGCCGGGAGAGACTCTTTCCCGCGTCGAACCCTTTTTGGCTAGGTTCGGCATTACCAGGGTTGCGCGACATACCGGCTTGGATGACATCGGAATTCCCGTCTGGTGCGCCTATGCCCCGAATTCGCGGTCGATCGTGATTGCTCAAGGAAAGGGCCTGACCGATCTGGACGCCAAGGTATCCACTGTCATGGAGGCCCTCGAACGGGCTGTTGCCGGCGAACCCTTCGTCAAGCGCGTCCACGGTTCCTGTTCCCGCCTGCAGGCGATGGGCTACCAAGTCGACAGGTTGAGCTGCCTGACCGCCGTCCATAAACCCGATCTCGGGCCGGATGACGAAACCGAATGGGTTGCTGGTATCAATATCCTCAGCGGCGACGAAATCCACATTCCCTTCGAAGCGGTGTTGCTCGACCGGACGCGGGACGCGCGATACTGGATGTCGTCGGATGGCCTGGCTTCGGGAAACAGTGTCGAGGAGGCAATTTTTCATGGCGTCCTGGAGCGCATCGAGCGTGACGCTCAGGTGCTGTGGCAGGTGGGTGGGGAAGCCAATCTCTATGCCGGCTGCGTCGATCCCCGCGGCTTTGAGGATGGTGCCCTTAACGGGCTGGTCGACAAGATCGAAGCATCGGGATTGGCGCTCCGGCTGTTCGATATCACCAGCGACATCGCGATCCCCTGTTTCACCGCGATGCTCGGTCCTAGGGAGCTAATTCCAGGCTCCAGGCATGGTCACGCTGACAGGGACATTCGGCTCGTCGAGGTGACCGGCGGCACCGGGGCGCACCCGTCTCCCGTGCGGGCGGCCATTCGGGCGGTGACGGAAGCCGTGCAATCCCGGCTGACCTATATCAGCGGCGCCAGGGACGATATTTCTCCTGCCACTTTCTTAAGATCCCTTCCGTCGCTGATGCGACGGGCCTTCGATGCGGTTGCCGCACCGCCTGCCGGCCTCCGCCATGACGGCGCGGCAGGCTATCGGGCACGGAATCTGCCGGAGCTGCTGCAACAAGTGCTTGACGCTCTGCGCAACCGAGGGATCGCTTCGGTCATCCTAGTCCGCCTCAGCGACGACACGCTTCCCTTCAGCGTCGTCAAGATTGTTATCCCCGAGCTCGAAAATCCGGAGGGGGAGCGCGCCCGGCGATTTGGAACAAGGGCTCTGGCCAAGGCGATCGGGTTTTGAAGATCATTTTCGCAGGTCCCAGTCTTCACGATGCGGCATCGCTCGCCGGCGAGGCGGTCCGCGTCCTGCCGCCCGCCATGCAAGGCGATGTCCTGGCTCAGGTGGAACAGGGCGCCAACGTCATCGGCCTGATCGACGGCGGCTTCGAATATGCCGCACCGGTCTGGCACAAGGAAATTCTCCATGCTCTCTCGCTTGGCGTGGCCGTTCTCGGGGCAGCAAGCATGGGCGCCTTGCGGGCTGCGGAATGTCATCCGTTCGGGATGATTGGGATCGGCCGCATTTTCGAAGACTATCGCACCGGTCGGCTGCTGGACGATGCCGCCGTCGCACTCATGCACGCGCCGAGCGCGCTCGGCAGCAAGCCGCTGACTATACCGCTCGTCAATGTCACCGCCACGCTCGATGCGATGGCAGATAGCGGACTGCTCGCAGCTGGCCTGCGCGAGTGGCTCGAAGATGCGGCAAACGCGATCTTTTTCAAGAAGAGGACGTGGCGGGCGATCGTCGAGCAATGCGCCGGTATAGCCGAGCCGGACCGTCCGCAGCTGCTGGCGACGCTTCTTTCGAATTCTGTCGATCAAAAACGCATCGATGCCCTGGAATTGCTGAAAGCCGTGCAGGACGCTCGTGACATCCGCTCGAACGCCGATCTGCCCTGGAAGCTGCATGCAACCGCGTTCAGTACGCGTTGTGCATTGTAAATCGAAAGCAGCAATTCTCACCAATGGTTGTGTCACGCTTTTTTCACGGGCTCAATCACCTCTGCGCGCGTATCATTACTTCAATTCGTTGGAGAAATGCTCATGGGCGTGACATCAATTGCCAAGGCAAATGCAGACCAAGGGGCGGAAGATGGTCTGAACGAACTCATCGCGCTGGCACGGATGATAGCCTACGCGCGACAGGTCGCTGACGATGTCAAGCTGCAATTCGCGACGAATTGCCTCGATCTGGCGCTCGAGGCGGTGAAGCAGGAGGTGGGGGAAGGCTTCACCAGGGAACTGGCCGAATTGAGCTCGCCGGTTCCGCAAGTGAGTGTGAGCTGTCACTAGCCAAACGACTGGAGCGGTTCTGCGCTTCCATAACAGTTGAACCGCTCTAATGCCTGTCGCCCGGAAGTGTCCAGCGTTCCGGGTGATATGCATTAGACAAAGGACATATCGCGCGTCGCTCGGCGCGATGCGTCACGCCTTCAAACTTGCGCATAACCGCGAAAATCAACATCGATTTTCGCGGTTATGTTTGTACGATTATGGAGGCGGCGCGCGGGGAACCATTCGATCCCTTCGCGGGAGATAAAGAGCTCAAGCTCACGCCTGGGCAAATCCATCTCAACTGCTGTTTGGAGAGGTTCGGGTTGTTGGGGCTACGGATGGTCGAAGCGTTGCTCAGGATCTGTCTGAAACGATCCGCTGTTCGGCTACAAGCGAAGAGTTACGGTATCCTCGACGTTGCTTCCGGGAAGGGAAGCGGCGCGACTTCGCGTTCACATGGCTTCTGCGCGATCGGCCGATCGACGGCCGATCCCTGATCTCAGTGGGTCAAATTGCGCTTCTGGGCCAGGAGTAAAATGTAATCGTCGGCAATGTCTGCGATGGCCATTGCGACTTCCGCCGGATCGCACCCTTCGACCTTCGTATTTGCAATGAACTGATAAACCGCCTTCTCGATCTGCTTCCGGCAAATCATCACGCGTTCATCGTAACCAAATTCCGGAATATGCGATGCTATATCACTCATCAGGTCGGCTCCCTCACTACTTACAGTGACCATGACACAAATTATAAGTTGAGCAAGCAAATGCTTTATGAAGGGTTAATTCCCTGTCGAGGTGCGACCATTTCGACACAGGTGTGGCGCACCATAAGACGCCTTCGGCGTGTTCAACGGGACGGGCTCGAAGAAGGCCGGTCGCTTCGTGTCGGAAGATCGCGAACGAGGCTGACGCCGCGGCTTGGCGTCGGTATCTCGGCCGGACATGCCGGAACCTATGCGCTGCGGTTGAGACGGACAGACCCACTGCTGCCGGCGGAATTGCGCTGTGTTTGCGGTCTAACCATCTGATCTGGCGACATGTTGCGCCATCATATATCTCCACTGCCGTCACGGGACCGTCATTGGTGGCACCGGCAACGCTCCGGCGTGCGGTCATCTCCGTGACTGCCGAGCCATCAAGTATGATCCTCATCCGGTGTAGCCGCGAAGTTTGCGGGGCGGCTGAAACCCGAGGTGGGAAGCGGCTTCAGCTGACTTTTTGCCCCCTGATAAACACTGGAACCCGAGGACGGCAGTAATTAGAGACAGAATAACCTGCGGCCGCTAATCGGAGTGATCAAGAAAATTTTTATCAAAAGGTTAAATAATAAGTTTCAGATGGAGGTTGTATTTAAATATCAATTAAAAGATGGCTTAAATTTTATGCGTATATAATCGCGCTATGTATTGTACTGCGGTTCTTGCGGTTTATTAGTGGCTAACATGTGTCGATATCGACTGTGTGACATCGGTTGTTGGTAAAATTACATCGATGCATAGGTAGGCGTCGGGATCGCCTTTGAAATATAGCTGCCGATATCGCCCGCGCTGGCGGCGGGCCTCCAGTCTACAGTTAGAAGAATGTGAGTTTATCTCATCAGGCAGATCTCTGCCGGGCGATACCATTATTCAAAGCAATATTTTCTATGCCGATACAAAGGCAACAGCAATCGCATTTGCGGCAAGCGTCCGGGAAGCAAAGCAGAGAACCCGCCGGGGTGGGTGGCGGGTCCTCCGGTAGAAATGCTTGCACAGTGCGTAGGTATGATTGCAGCTAAATTCGATCTTGTCTAAGATTTTTATTGGGGTAATTATACAATTACTTTAATTGTGTTCTCCGAGCATAGTATCCTTCAAGGGTCGCCAAATGGAAAGCTCACCCCGACGAGCATTCTCAACCATCCATCATTTCTAAGAGCAGCCGGCGACTTTGCCTTTGTGCACGCGGTAAGCCAGCAGCACCGGATCCGCAACCGACCTCCTGTATCAACTTGATGATGTCGAGAGGTCTGTGGATCGCATTTCGGGCGGCCTCAGCCGGCGAGAACGCCGATCGCGCGACTGAGTATACCGTTTGATCCACCGCAGATGCGAGGCCTGAGCGATGCGGAACGGAGTACCGTTGCCCCGGCCGGCGTCTCGGCGAGGCGGGATGGATACAGATCAGCTTCCTCACAGGTAGATGGTAACCGTCTTTTTGGCGGCCGCGTCGCTTTTGTAGCGGCAATCTATCGACTACCAACAGGTGCTGGCTAGAAATATCGTTGTCGTATAACCATTAGTCCATTTATGGAAACTCAAACGTCCATCCTGGTGTAACCTCTTTGCGATCGCGTGGACTTCGGAGTTGAGAGCTTGAAGAAATCGGCAGGAAGTGAAGTAACTGTTGCTGTTGTAATCCCGGCCTACAACGCGGAAGGAACTCTGGCTGAAACAATCAGCAGCGTTCGCAATCAAACGCATCGCGCGCTCGATATCGTCGTGGTGGACGACGGTTCGAAGGACGATACCCTGGCTATTGCGCATGAAATCGCTAAAATCGATCCGCGCGTGCGAGTATTGAAGCAAAGAAATTCAGGGGTCGCTGCTGCTAGAAATGCGGGTTGGCGCTCTACCTCCGCCGACCTGGTGGCATTCCTAGATGCTGATGACCTCTGGTCACCCGATAAAATTGAGCGACAGTTGGCGGCATTGGAGTCAGGAGGCCCACAAGTCGGACTGGTCTACACTTGGTACGCTATGATAGATCACAACAATTACGTTATTTACCGGAGCAATGAAGTTTCCGTCGAGGGAGATGCGCTCGACGGCGTACTTGCTCAAAACTTCATTGGAAATGGAAGCTCGCCACTCGTACGGCGGACTGTCCTCGACGCGACAGGAGGATTTGACTCCTCGCTCCAACAGCGCAAGGCGCAGGGATGTGAAGATTATCTCTTCTACTGCCTGGCCGCTGAACTCTCGCATTTTGCAGTGGTTCCAGATTATCTTGTCGGTTATCGCCAAACCCCCGACAACATGTCAGCAAATTTGACGCGAATGCTTCGGTCCTGGATTTTGGTCGCGGATGAAATGCTAAAGAGGCACCCGGAAAAGGTTCTTGCGATCCGGGCAGGCTTAAGCCGCTGTGGCCGGTGGCTCGCCCAGAGGGCGGTTGAACAAGGCCAATACCGCGCGCTCATCGGACTTGTGGCTACCATGTCGCGATATGACAAGCCCATTGCTGCCGAGATGCTTGTGGTCGACGCGAGAGCAAAGGCAATGGCGAACCTCAAAAAAAAGGCTCGATCATGGCTGAAGCAGGAACCTAATTTCTCTCCAAATCCCAATCATCGCTTTGCTCTGGGAACAAAGTACGATGCGGGTTGGACGGTGGACTACCCCATTCTTGTCTCAGCCAACTAACAGATTTGCGAACTCTGACTGGGTGATCCCGCGAAAAACCTCCTGTCTTTTCAATGCGAGTTTATCGGCATCCGCCCGCACCGTGCCACCGACGCAGCTTAACCCAATCCGGTAACCGCATTGTTCGGCTATGTCCCGGATAGCGGGGTCGAAGTCGCCGTACGGATATGCGACCGCCAGCACTTCTCGACCCAGGCGTTTTTCAAGCATAGCTTTGGAGCCAGCAAGCTCTCGCAACAGGCTCTCCGGTGCCAGGGCAGAGAGGCGCACGTGCCGGACACCGTGGGCACCCAGCGTCACGTCGCTGTTTGCGACTGCCGCAAGTTCCTCCCACGTTAGCAGTGGAGCCGGCGATCCATAGGCCGAATCCCATATTGCAGAGCCGCCGACCCTCCCGGTTGGGACAAAGAGTGAGGATGGGAAGCCGTATCGATGTAGCAGTGGGAGGGCATGCGTCATGAAATCGCGCGTAGCGTCGTCGAAGGTCAGGACTAATGTCTTTTCTGGCGGTTTGGCACCTTCGTCGAAACAAGCAAGCAGCCGGTCCAAAGTCATCCCGCGCCATCCGGCATCGCGCAGGAATGCCAGTTGAGTTTCGAAAGCCTCCGGAGACTGGCGGTATCGTGCCAGCTGTTCAGCACCGTCGTCCGAAACCTGATGATACATCAGGATCGGGACATCGTTCCAGTCGGCGGCGGCTTCCACAACTTGTCCCGCTCTCCAGCGTACCTGGCTGGCGACCTGAAGAGGCAAAGGCTGCGCTGTGTTTACTTCCACGCGTGTCGGCTCAAGGAAACCCCCGTGTTCCACCTTCTCGAACCTTTGGATTCTATAGAGCGGACTTTTGGCTTCGACCGAGAGAGTTAAATCCGGATGCTGGTCAAACATCTCGCCTATGCCGACCGCACCGAATTCATGCGGCCACCCGAATCCTGTCTCATGCGGCATATCAATCAGAAGGTTGGCGTGGGCAGTAACGAACCAACCACCGGTGCGAAGACTGCCCGCAATCTTATCGACTATCTGCCGGAGTTTTTCTCTGTTCTCGAAATAGTACAGAACTTCACTGCAGACGATGAGATCGTAAGGCCCTTCCAGCTCGTCATTCAAAAGATCCAACTGCCGATAGGCTACCGCGGAATCATGGTCCTGAAGCGAGGCCGCTCGAGCGACTGCCGACGCCGAAATGTCGGTCGCCAGCAGGTTGTCGACGCGGGAGGCCAACATCCGTGTAAAGGTTCCTTCCGCGCAGGCCAGCTCGAGGCCGTTTGAAAAGCGTCGATCGTCCAACACCGAGAGTGTTTGAAGATATTTCACAGTCTCATAGTTGTTTTGGTAATCCCAAGGGTCGACCTGGGAAAACAGCTCCTCCCAGTACGCCTCCGTATCGTATCTCGGCACCTCATCGCCGACTGGGCCGGTTTTTTTCGACGGCGTCTCCCTGGAGATCTGCGTTGAGGCTGCAACCGCCCGCTGGATTTCCTCTTCAACGATTCGATCGAATTCGGCGCGCCCGGCATGCGCCATGCCTGATATCGCGTCGACAGGTGTTGGCGTCGGCTCCTTCCTGTTCCACCAACCCGTTACGGCCTTAGCTCCGGTCCAATATGATATTTTCGCCATGAGCTTCAGCGTCTTTTGAGCTGCTCCGCTGTTGCTTCGCGCTGCCATGCTGGCGGAGGGGGCGCGCCGGTCCTCCTCATCAGCAAGATTGACGAAGCCATCTTCTGACAACGGGTGCGTCAGATCGTCGACCTCCGGGCCGAACACCGTCCGAAGTCGGCTTCGTATAGCATCCGCTTCGATTGCTCCGAAGACAACAAACTCCAGTTGCCCGAGCAGCGTCGAACCTCGCCAGATGCAACAGCGCAACCGCTCAATGCCGGGCAAGATAAGGTCGACGATAGGTCGATCCAAATCAATTGGCTGTATTCTTGTTGTTCCGATCGTGGCGGGCAGGTTGGCTGGCAGCTGGTCAGCGATCTTTCGCTCCAGTGCACGGATTAACAGGGAGCCAAAAGCTTCTTGGGGAGCATGCCGATTGAGCCAAGCCTCTAGGTCCGGAAGCTTGCCCTGGATCTTCGACCAAAGTCCGGGCCAAATCGGCTCGTCGGGGAAGGCGCCGACCACAATCCCGTCTATCATTATTGCGCAGAGCGTGTAAACGTCGGCGTCAGGCGGGATAGGCTCTGCCACCCGCTCAAGCAGTTCGCCAGGATTGTCGCCCTGACCTATTGAGGCGCCGACAAGCCAGATCGCAAGATACCAGCACGCCATTCCCAGCCCAGCTTTTGTGATTCCCTGGGCGAGCGCCGGCACCGGATAGGCTATGCGCGGATCGGAATGGTGGCCGCGCCGGATCACTTTAAGACCAAAATCGAGATGCTTAAGCCTGTTTGACGACAGCGAACCGGCCTCTACGCCAACGTCAGCCATCAGGCCTTCGACCGGCGCAAATTCGGCGCCAGCTCGAGCGAGGCGCTGCCACAGGTCCCAGTCCTCGCACATCGTCATCTCTGGATCGAAGCCGCCGATTTCTGCAAGCCGGGACCGGCGAAGCAAGGCGGCGTGGATCGCGAAAGGGCAATAGCGCGCTGCTTCGGCAAACGGATTGTCCATTTTTACTGCGGGGTGAGACTGCCACCAGGGAGCGCCATTTTTCAGACGGCGCCAACCGCAATGCAGAATGTCGGCCTGCGGCAAAGTTCGTGTGTGGTTCAGCATGGTTTCGAGATGGAAGGGTGCCAGCGCGTCGTCGGAGTCGAGAAAGACGACCCAGTCGCCTTTCGCTTGTGCCAGTCCCGCATTGCGAGCAGCTGAAACGCCGCTCTGCTCCTGCCGCAGCACATGGAAGCGCGTATCCCCAGCCGCGAAACGGTCCGCGATCTCAGCGGTCTGATCGGTTGAGCCATCGTCAATGATGAAGCATTCCCAGTTGGCATGACTTTGCGCTATCAGGCTTTCCAAAGTCGAAGAAATCGTTGTTTCCGCTTCATGCGCCGGTGTAATGATGGAAACCATCGGCATAATTGTTGCTTCCTACGATAACGATCACGCTAGTGTACCCTGTCAGTTCGCGAGTATGATGATCTTTACTACTTTGAGGCAAGGTGTATTTAACCGGTGGCAAGAGTGAGCCTAAATGCCTGAACATCTCAAGGATGATGCGCTTGATCGCGCGAAGCGACGGGACCAATACTGGCGTCGTGATCAGTGGAAGCCCTTGATCCACATCTGTCTGCAATGGAACGATTTGCTGTTGGAACTTCTGACACGCGATCTGAAGATGAGATATCAACGGTCCGCAATTGGCCTCGGCTGGTCCTTGATGCGGCCATTGAGCCAGTTGCTGGTTTTTTCGCTGCTCTTTCGCAAGGTCCTGCCGCTAGATATTCCCCATTACACCACTTTCGTCTTTTCCGGCGTGTTGGCCTGGGGTTGGCTCAGCACTGCGGTGCCCGCAGCGACGACCTCCATAACCGGCAGCAGCGAACTGGTGCGCCGGCCGGGCTTTCCGATCGGGATACTTCCTGTTGTCGCAGTCATCACACAGGCAGTGCACCTTCTACTCGCTCTGCCACTCCTCTTCATCATCTCGTTTATGGAGACCGGGGCCCCGACTTTGAGCGTCGTCGCACTTCCACTCGTCTTCCTTGCGCAAGCGCTGTTTATGATGGGCCTGTCCTATCTTGTTGCGGTTGCGCATGTCCACTTCCGGGATACTCAACATTTGGTAGGCGTAATTTTGATGCTGGGTTTTTACCTGACACCCGTGTTCTACAGCCCACTTAAGGCCAGTGAACCGATGGCGTTAATTCACACCTGGAACCCGATGGCCTGGATTCTCGAGGGTTACCGCGCCATTTTCGTCGAACACGCTTGGCCTCCCGTTGATATCTATTGGAAGACTGCGCTGGTTTCTTTGCCGATGCTCATTGCCGGCATTTGTCTGGTCGAGCGTGGCAGCGCACGCCTTGTGGATGAACTATGAGACAAGGCGCCATCACCGTCCACGACGTCGGCAAGCGCTACCGTCCGCAAGGGGGTGCACGTTCCACCACCTTGAAGGGTTACCTTTTGTCCGGACGGTCCGTGGTACAGTCGAAAAGTTTTTGGGGCCTGCGCCACATCAGCTTTGCGGTCGCGCCTGGGCAAGCTGTCGGCGTGGTCGGACTAAACGGTGCCGGGAAGTCGACTTTGCTGCGTCTGATCGGCGGCGTTGGTCGTCCCGACGAAGGGCAGATCAAGGTGAGGGGTCGAATTGGTGCCTTGCTCGACATCGGGGCGGGCCTGACCGACGATTTGACGGGGCGCGAGAACATCTTCCTGCTGGGTGTTATCGCGGGAATGCGGCGGACCGAGGTTGCTGAGCGGTTTGACGAGATCGTAGCCTTCGCCGAACTGGAGGCGGCCGTTGAGAACCCGGTTCGCAGTTATAGCACCGGGATGCGCATGCGCCTGGCATTCGCCGTGGCAGTCCATGTGCGCCCGGATATCTTGCTTATCGATGAGGCCCTCGCCGTCGGCGACCAAGCCTTCCAGCAGAAGTGCATTGCAAGAGTGAAGGAGATACTGAACGGCGGCGCCACTATCTTCTTCGTGTCTCACGACGTCTCGCAGGTAAGGGAAATCTGTGATCACGTGCTGTTCCTGAGAGGCGGACGCGTCGTGGGCTACGGACCAATCGACGAAATGCTCCCGCTTTATACCTCGGCTGTCGAGGCGAAGGTCGCGAGCGTCCAGCACGAACCGTTCGCCGTGACGAAACTGCCCGTCGAACTTGTGCCGCAGGTCAGCCGGTTCGGCAATGGCGAACTCCAGATCACAGCCGTCGTGTTGCTGAACGAGCAAAGCACGCCGACAAGTACCATCGTTGTGGGCGACCGGCTGTCGATTTCACTGACCTATGTTGGCGCTACCAGAGATCGCAACGCGGTTATCGTCATCGGCATCTACGCGGCGGACGATACGTGCTGCTTCGAGACCGACAGCAAGTTGGCCGAATTCGCCCCTGTCGTAGACACGGACACGGTGCGCATCGAAACAACGCTCAATCGTGTCGACCTGGCGCCGGGCGACTATCGCGTTACGGTGGGCCTTTTTTCGGCGGACTGGCAGCAAGTTTACGATTATCACGCCGAAGTCTATCCTCTCGCCGTGACCGGCCCCGGCCCAAGAAAGGGTATGCTGAATCCTCCGACACAGTGGCAGCAGGTGCAGTCGCGCCCCACCGCGACCTCGCCGGACCACGGCTTATTGGGTCAGCACAGCTTGGATCGGAACTCCTGATGCGCCTTGCGGTTCGAGACATCGACATTCTTGACCTTCCGCCAGATTTTGAACCGACCGATGACTATCAGGGTGCACTTGTGCTGATCCGGGTGGCCGGTCGTCCGTGCGGCCAGGCTGTGATCGCTTTCGACAGCGATGGCGGCAAGATGCCAATTAAGGACCGGATTCTGTCTGCGGCCAGTTCGTCGGTCTTCGAAGCTTGGCTGAGGCATCGGCTGGCCCTCCCTGATCCGTCGCCGACTCCAAGTCAGCTGCCGAAAGCGTCCGTGGTGATCTGCACGCGCGATCGTACCGAGGATCTGGAGCGGTGCCTCACCGGGCTTTTGGCTATGCCCGATAAGGCCGATATTCTGGTCGTCGACAATGCCCCATCGAACGAGGCCACGCGAGATTTAGTCGGGCGCTTCGACACTGTGAGATATCTGCGCGAACCGCGTCCTGGTCTTGACGTCGCGCGCAATACTGCCCTACGCAACACAGAAGCAGACGTCGTCGCCTTCATCGACGACGACGCGGTTCCGGACCCGCTATGGCTTAGAACCTTGCTTCGCAATTTCGAGGACCCCCTCGTGCTGGCCGTAACCGGTCTTACCATGGCGGCAGAGCTGGAAACGGACTCGCAGATCGCCTTTCAGCATTTTGGCGGTTTTTGCCGTGGTTTCAGGCGTCAGGTTTATGATGCCTATAACCTGGACCCATTCACCGGATGGCATGCGGGTGCCGGTGTCAACATGGCATTGCGCCGAACGATCGTTGACGCGGTGGGGTGGTTCGACGAGGCTCTCGACGCTGGAACGCTCAGTCTGGCTGGTGGCGACACAGATATGTTCCGGCGTGTGCTCGAAGCCGGATATCGGATCATCTACGATCCCGAGGCTCTGAACTGGCACCGCCATCGTCGCTCAAGCAAGGAACTGCAGCAGCAGATGTATGGCTACGAGGTTGCATCGTTCGCCATCTTGACGAAGGCCCTCCTGTTCGAGGGAAACCCGCGTGCGATCCCTCGTATGTTTCGTTCGTACAGCAGGCTTCTTCGGCGATTGTTTCAACCTCGACGGACACACCAATTCAGCCTGCCTTACAACGACGCCTTAACGCAGGTCAGAGGTGCTGTGAGCGGCCCGGTTCGATATCTGAGGGCGCGGGCGAGGGCGCGAGCAGGGGAGGCAGGGCATAAGCGTGGTTGACATCAGCGTTATCATACCAACGCATAATCGTGCTGCTATGCTGAGATCGATTTTAAGCAGGCTCGACGCTCAGCGAGATGGGACCCCAGCGTTCGAAGTCCTGGTTGTGGCGGACGGGTGTGAGGACGACACGTCGACAATGCTCTCGTCGCTTCGCACCCGCGTTCCGCTTCGGACCCTGTCGTTGCCGGGCGTCGGTCCGGCACTCGCCCGCAATGCGGGGGCGCAGGTCGCGAGCGGCCGTTTATTGATCTTCCTTGATGACGACATCGAGCCCGGGGAAAACTTCGTTCGGGCGCATGCCGTTGAACATCAGCGCCACCCTGGGGGCGTCGTGATGGGGCCGTACCCGCCACTTCCGCACATTGCAAAGGATCGCTTCCGCCTCAGCGCGCGCGCGTGGTGGACGAGGCACTTCGAACGCGTGTCCCGCCCTGGACATCAGTTCGCCTTTACCGATGTGCTGACAGGAAACCTTTCGCTGAATGCAGAACTATTTCACGCAATGGGCGGGCTCGATCCTCAATTCGCCCGTGCACGAGAGGACTTCGAATTTGGTCTGCGCCTGATCAAAAAAGGAGTTCCAATTCGTTTTGCTCCCGAGGCATTGGGTTATCATCTCGAACATCAAACGACGACACTCACCGGAAAGATGGTGCGCAGGTATCAAGAGGGACGCTCCGATGCCTTGATGGCTCGTAAGCACCCCGACATACAGCGGCTGCTCGCGATCCATCGGTTTACCGGAAGAAAAGGGTGGAAGAGGCGTCTGCAAAGGACCATCGCTACCCGCGCCGGTTCTGTCCTCGACCCCCTCGTCAAGGCTGGCCCCCGCGTCCTCCAAATGTTGGAAAAGGCGGGCCTCCGCAGGCTCTATGAAAAGGTAGAGCGACAGTGCAATGGATATCATTACCTTCGCGGCGCCGCTGAAGTGTTGGGTGAGGATTGGCGGCTTCCGCCGGATCCGACAGGTTTCACTGATGAAATCGACGTGCTCGAGATCAATCTGGACCAAGGCATTGAGGCAGCCGAAGCTGTGCTGGCGGAACGCCGACCCCTCGCTGCTCGCATCGTGATTGGGACGGTACACGTTTGTGACATGGGTCATCGGATCGGCGCCGAACCGTGGGACGCACGGCATTTCCGTCCGTGGCTGAACCGCCAGGCAATACATAAATATCTTCCTGTGGCGCTTGCCGAATGGCGGGGTCAGCCGTTCAACGTTACCCCGCATTTGTCCGACTTTACGTTGAATACTCTCAATAACCCGAGTTTCCACGTGCATATGATCGAACAGCACCTCCAGTGGATGCAGGCGAAACTGCGTTCAGCACTCTATGACAATACGAGTAAATCGTAGCGACCGACGCTGCTACAGCCGACCGCCAGGTTCAGACGCCCTACCGGGCCTGCCGATGCGCCCGCCGCGGGGCAGGGATACGTCACGTCCGGTCCCAAGGTTTATGGCCGCCGAGTCAAGTCCATCAACAAACCGCTCAAGCGCCCGCACATGCGCATCAGCGAGATCACTGAATGCGTGAGCCATCGGAGTGTCATGGTCGGTGCCGAATATTGTGAACGGCTTTGCCGGATCGGCCGGTGCAGTTGGAACGAGAGGGTGGGTTTTTGGCGAATGTGCCTCGCCAATCTCGCCGGATGGGGCCGCGCCAGGAGCGTTAAAGTAGCGTAGCTCGACCTATTGAGATCATAGGTCGAGCCAAAATCCACCAGCATATGCTCGTTATTCTGCAGCGTGCGCTTTCATTTGGTCCCTGAACCAGTCAAGCGTCATGGCCACGCCCTGCTCGTAGCTGATCTTGCACGACCACTCGGGCATGACGTAATTGGCGTTGGTCAGGTCCGGCCGCCTGTTGGTCGGGTCCTGCGGCGGTGACGGCTCGAAGACAATCGGCACGCCGCCGACCAGTTTGGACACATATTGCGCGACTTCGAGCACCGAAATCTCGCGATCATTGCCGACGTTCAGAGGTCCCTTGTAGTCGGTTTCATTGATCCAGAAATAGCGGGCGAAACCGTCGACGACGTCATCGACATAACCCCAGCTGCGCGACTGCTTGCCGTCGCCGAATACCGTGATCGGCCGGCCCGCCAGCGCCTGGGTGATGAAGTTGGAGACGGCGCGGCCGTCATCGGACCGTGTGCGCGGACCATAAATGTTGAAAGGACGGACGACCTTGAGGTCGAGCCCCTCGGTGCGCTGCATTTCGAAAAGCAGCGATTCCGTGCAGCGCTTGCTCTCGTCGTAGGACGAGCGCGGTCCGGTGCAGTCCACCTGGCCCTTATAGGATTCCGGCTGCGGCGACACCAGCGGGTCACCATAAACTTCGGAGGTCGAGGTGAAGCCGAAACGTCCACCTTTCTTCAAAAGCTCCAGCAGCCGGAATGCCCCGAGAAGATTGGCGGAAATCGTCCGCTTCGGCTCCTTCATATACCATGGCGGCGATGCCGGGGAGGCAAGATGGTAGATTTCATCGAATTTTTCTGAGCTGCGCAACGTCTCGACGTCCGACTTCACGAAGTGGAAGCGGGGATCCCTGATGTGGGCGATATTGTCGAAAAGTCCGGTCCAGAGATTGTCAACAACAACCAGTTTTTCGACATCTGTTCTAAGTAAAAGCCGGTCGCACAAATGCGAGCCAATAAATCCAGCCCCGCCAGAAATCAATACGCTTTTCATTGCATCGCGCCTTGTGACGTTAAGAAGGTGAGTGTTTATTAGCATCACCTTTAAGGCGTGGCAATTGATTAGAAATGTTCTAGAAAATACTCGCTTATTAATCTTAATTATTTACACGTGTTACTTAAAGTAGTGTCGCCGGATTCGACATCGGAAACTTGCGGAAGGGTGGGCCCCGTCGATGGCAACCCATTTTATATCACGAGGGCCCTGGCTGGCGCATCAGGCTAAGGTCTGGCTCCATCGTCGGTAGCCGGGTGCACGATTTCAACTGTTGCAGTTGCGTCTGAGGCGGGGCGCTCGGCCTGTTTTCCGATCAGTCTGCCGAGAGCGCTGTTAATATTTGATAGGCTGCGGCGATGCGATCCTCGTTGGGATAGTTCTTGTTGGCCAGGATGACGATGCCGAGCCGCTCCCTGGGGATGAAGGCGACATAAGCACCGAAGCCGTTCGTCGAGCCGGTCTTGTTGATCCACACATCGTCGCGCGGTTGCATCGGCGGTCGCAGTTCCGAAACCGGCATGGTCTTCAGCATCGCGGGCGAATTGCCCTCCAGCAAGTCGTTCACCGCGACGGGATAGGCATATTGCTCCCAGATGAGATCCTGGGTCATCGCCCCTGCTGTGAAATATCCGATATGGGTGTTGGTGATCGCCTGCTGCAGTTTTTCGTCGAGCTTGACTAGGCCCATATTGGCGCCGACGAAGCGGATCATGTCGCCCGCAGTGGATTTGACGCCATAGGCCTCGGATGAGAGAACGGCCGGTGTCATCCGAGCGGGCTCGCCGCTGCGCTTATAGCCTTGAGCATAATCGGCCTGCCACGCTTTCGGCACATCGATATAAGTGCGTTTCAAGCCGAGCCCGGCAAACAGCTTGTCCTGCATCAAAGCCGCAAAATCCCCATGCATGGCTTTCGCGACGATATAGCCGAGCATGCCGATGCTGGGGTTGGCATAACTTCTCTGCGTTCCAGCCGCATAGGAGGGCTGCCAGGCTTTGAAATAGCCGAGCAGCTGTTTTTCGGTTTTGATCTCATCGGGAAGCTGTAGCGGAAATCCGCCCGCCGTGTGGGTGGCGAGATGCATCAAGGCGATATCGCCGAACGGCTTGCCCTTCATTCCAGGCAGAAATTTGCCGGCCTTGTCCGACAGCGAGAGTTGTCCGCTCGCTTGCGCGTAGGATGCTAGCGTCACCGTGAAGGTCTTGCTGATCGATCCGAGTTCGAAGAGCGTGGTCGACGCCACCGGCCTGCCGGTGTCCTTGGATTCGACGCCATAGTTGAAGATGTGGTCCTGACCGTCGGCGGTGATGGCGACGGCAACGCCGGGGATGGCGTATTTGTCCATGATCGGCTTGATCGCCGCATCCGTGATCGCCTTCAATTTGGTCTCGTCGGCGGCAAAAACACTTGTGGCGGCGCCGGCCGAGAGCAAAAAGGCCGATAAAATTCTCATCCCGATGCTTTTCATAACCGTCATCCTCCAATCGACATGGCAGCAAAAACAAGCGCAAAAGCGCATGGGGACGACGTTTAACGGCGCTATTTTGCAATCACAAATGATGATATCTCGCAGCAGCCACAAGAAAATCTAGGGCTCACATGGTTCGGCAATTCCTCCCCTTGAACGGCCTGCGCGCCTTTGAAGCCTCCGCACGGCATCTGAGCTTCACCCGTGCGGCGATCGAGCTCTGCGTCACTCAGGCGGCGGTCAGCCAGCAGGTCAAAGGCTTGGAGACGCGATTGGGGGTGGCGCTGTTCCAGCGTCTTCCCCGCGGCTTGAAAATCACCGCCGAGGGCGAAGCGCTGCTGCCGACAGTGACGGCTTCGTTCGACCAGATGGCGACGACGCTGGACAGGATCGAAGCCGGGCAGGTGCGCGAATTGCTGTTCCTCGGCGTAGTCGGGACATTTGCTGTCGGTTGGCTGTTGCCGCGGCTTGCGGATTTCCGGCGCCGGCATCCCTTTATCGATCTCCGCATGTCCACCAACAACAACCGGGTCGATCCGGCCGCCGAAGGGCTGGATTTCGCCATCCGCTTCGGCAGCGGTTCATGGCATGGAACGGAGGCGCAGCGCCTGTTCGAAGCGCCGCTCTCGCCGCTCTGCATCCCCAAGCTGGCGGAACATCTGCAATCGCCTGAAGATCTTGCCGGGGCGGTGCTGCTGCGCAGTTACCGGACGGATGAGTGGAGCAGCTGGTTTCAGGCGGCAGGCGTTCCCCCGGCGGCGCAGGTCAATGCCGGCATCGTCTTCGATTCCTCTGTCGGCATGATGGAGGCGGCCCTTCAGGGGCTCGGCGTCGCGCTCGCGCCGCCATCGATGTTCACAAGGCATCTTTCCTCAGGCGCGATCGTCCAGCCTTTCGCTACCGCCATATCGCTCGGCAGCTACTGGCTGACGCGCCTGCAGTCGCGGCCGGTCACGACGGCGATGCGGGCATTTTCGGACTGGATCGGTGCGCAGGTGAGCGCTGTATGATCATCGGAGCGCCCACGTGCGTGGGCGCTCCGAGCCGCATCATTGATGGAATGCCGAGGTCACTTCTGAATGCAGGTGTCGACGGTATCCTTGGTGCATTCGTCCAGCCCGGTGAACACCGGATCGTCGACCTTCTTGCCGGCGACCAGGTCCATCATCACGGTTGGCGCCTTGTAGCCCATTTCGAACGGCCGCTGGCCGACCAGCGCGGTGACCAGGCCTTCCTTGGCGATCGCCACTTCGTCGCCGATCGTGTCGGCGGCGCCGATGACGAACTCGTTCTTGGCGATCTTGTCGGCCATCGGCTTGAACAGGTCGCGGTAGGGCTGCGGGGCGCCGAACAGCGGCCAGCCGCCCATGATGCCGAAGGCATCAAGGTCGGTGTTGGCGGCAAGGATGTCGGTCATCGCCTGCACGCCTTTGGCGCCGTCGTCATTGGTAAAGACCGGGCAGCCGGCAACCTCCGTCCAGCCGCCTTCACCTTTCAGTGCCGCCAGCCCCTTCTGGCCGCTCAGCGTATCGCGCATGCCCTGGGCGCGGCGCAGAATGTTGTCGGCGCCGGGATTGCCTTCGATGGTGCAGATCTTGCCGCCCTTCGGCTTGGCCTTCTTGATGTATTCGCCGATCTTGGCGCCCATCAGATAGTTGTCGGTGCCGAGATAGGTCTTGCGCAGCGCCGCGTCGTCGGCAGCAAGATCGGCATCGAGCGTCATCACTGGAACGCTCGGATTGGCGGTCTTCAGCGTCTGGGCGATCAGCTTGGCGTTCGACGGCGAGATGGCGATTGCCGCGGTATCGGCCTTCCCCAGCATATCCTGGACGATCTGCGCCTCACCGGCCTCATCGGAGGTCGATGCCGGGCCGGTGTAGAAGCATTCATATTCGGCCGATGCGTTTTCCTTGTTCCACTTCTGGCAACCCTGGTTGATCGCCTCGAAGAACGGGTTGTCGAGGCCTTTGACGACGATGACCAGCTGCTTCTTGGCGGCCAAGGCCTGTCCGGCCGTCAGCGCCATAACTGCAGCTGTAAGCAATAATGCCTTCCTCATAGCTTCCTCCCATTGAAAAAGACGAGCGCTTCTGCACCCGCCGCGTCATCAACCTGGATACCAGACGACCCGAGGCTCCTCCTTCGAACGCTGGTGGTCCCAAGCCGAATTGATCAGCTTTTCCAGATCGTAGACCGGCTTCCAGTCCAAGAGATATCTGGCCTTGCTGTTGTCCATCCAGTTCGAGTGAAACTGGCTTGCAATATCGACCGAGCCGAGCCCGCGCTTGCGGGCAAGGTGTGCGGCGACCTCGCCATAATCGACGGGCCGATCCATCGAGATGTTGAAAAGCTCGCCCTTGGCGCGCGGATTGTCGATTGCCGCAAGGATTGCCGCGACGAGATCGTCGACATGCACGAAATTGCGCTTCAGCGGCCGCCCGTCGGCATCGCGCAACAGCGGCACCGTGCCATCATGCGCGTAACGCTCGGCATCATCAGCCGGCACCAGCGTCTTCCAGTCCGGCCCGCCGAAGACATCGTCGCCGAAGGACAGGGTGTATTTGAAATCGTCCTTCTCCATGATCCAGGGCGCCCTGAGGCAGCAGGTGTTGATGCCATACTGGATGGCGAACTGCTCGAGCATCACTTCTTCCAGCACCTTGGAGAGCGCGTAGCAGCCGGGATAGGCGCGATGCGGCGTCTTTTCGGTCACCGGCCCGTCATGGCGATAAAAGAAATGTCCGATCCCGGCATCGCCGCCGATCAGGATGAACTGCTTGGCCGTGGGGCTGGCGCGGAATGCCTCGAGCAGCCAGAACAGGCCCTTGACGGTGATATCCATCACGTCGGCCGGGATTTCCTTGCAGGTGGCGAGATGCACGACATGGGTGACGCCGTCCATTGCCGCTGCCACGACATTGCTGTCGGCGATCGAGCCCTTCACCACACTGATGCGGTCGGTCTCCTCGAACACACGATTATGACAAAGCGCGCGAATGCGTGCTTTGGAAAATCGCGGCTCGTCAAGCAGCCCAGTAATGAAGCGCCGCCCGACCTTGCCCGTAGCCCCGGTGACAAGGATCAGCATACCTCTCTCCCCAGTAACAGCTAATATGCCCGCGTTTCCGGCGTCAATCTGTATTTGTCGTACAAAATAGATTTTTGTGATGAGGGGCTGATTTAGCGGACATTTGATTGACGATTCCTGGCGCTTTTGCATTAATGCTCATAATCGCTTTTCCGGGAGGAGATCGGCCGAGCGAGATCGCAGGCGACTGACTGGCAACCGGGTAACCGGCGGCGAAAGCAGGCCTGCAGGTTCCGGGGAGGGTAGTCGGCTGGTCGCGGTTCTCGAACTCACCAATATCTCAAAACATTTCGGCGCCATCCAGGCGGTCAACGACGTGTCGTTTACGCTCGAAGCCGGCCAGGTCGTCGGCCTGATGGGCGATAACGGCGCCGGCAAAAGCACGCTGGTCAAGATGATCGCCGGCAACTTCCGGCCGAGCGAAGGCACGATGCGGCTGGAGGGCAAGGAGATCGTCATGCACCGCCCGGTCGAGGCGCGCCAGCACGGCATCGAGATCGTCCACCAGGATCTGGCGCTCTGCAACAATCTGACGGCGGCGGCGAACGTCTTCCTCGGGCGGGAACTGCGCCGCGGCATCGGCCCGTTTCGCATCCTCGATTACAAGACGATGTACCGGCGCGCCGGCGAGATTTTCAAGGAACTGAAATCGGAAACCCGCCCGCGCGATCTCGTCAAACAGATGTCGGGCGGCCAGCGGCAGGCGGTGGCGATCGGGCGCACCATGCTGTCGGAGGCAAAGATCGTGCTGATGGACGAGCCGACGGCGGCCATTTCGGTCCGCCAGGTGGCCGAAGTCCTCAACCTGATCCGCGAGCTGCGCGACCGCGGCATCGCGGTCGTGCTGATCAGTCATCGCATGCCCGATGTTTTCACCGTCGCCGACCGGGTGATCGTCATGCGCCGCGGCCGGAAGGTCGCCGACAAGGCGATCGCGGCGAGTTCGCCCGAGGAAGTCACGGGACTGATAACAGGGGCCATCGAACAGGTCTGAGCGGCAGTGCTTAGTCCTGCGGAAGAAACACCGCTGACGGAAATGCCCTATCTGGAGTGAGAGGTCGAAATGGCAGTGACACTGGACCAGACGATTGCACAGAAGCAGCGCAGCCGGCTTGCGGAGTTTGTCGGCGGTCAGACATTCTGGGTGCTGATCGCCGTGCTTCTCGCCTGCCTCTTCCTGTCCTTCGCCACCGATTCCTTCGCGACGTCGAAGAACCTCTACAACATCACCCGCAACGTCACCTTCGTCGCCATCATCGCGCTCGGAATGACGCTCGTCATCATCACCGGCGGCATCGACCTGTCGGTAGGATCGGTGCTCTGCCTCTGCAGCATGGTGCTGGCGGTCACCATGAACGCCGGCTATTCCATCGAGGTCGGTATCACCGCCGCGATCGTCACGGCGCTGGTGATCGGCGGTTTCAACGGGGTGCTGATCGCCTATCTCAATTTCCCGCCCTTCGTGGTGACGCTCGGCATGCTGTCGATTGCGCGCAGCCTCGCGATGGTCGCCTCCAACAACACTGTCGTCTTCCAGTTCGGCCCCGACCACGACAAGCTGCTTGCGCTCGGCGGCGGCGCCTGGTTTTTCGGCATCGCCAATCCTGTTCTCTACATGGTCATCCTGGCGCTCATCACCGGCTTCGTGCTGCGCTGGACGCGCTTCGGCCGCTATGTCTTCGCAATCGGCGGCAATGAACATGCCGCCACGCTGACCGGCGTTCCCGTGCGCACCATCAAGGTTGCCGTCTACATGATCTCGGCGCTCTCGGCCGGCATTGCCGGCATCGTCCAGACCGGCTGGCTCGGCGCCGTCACCACCAATATCGGCGCCGGCATGGAACTCCAGGTCATCGCCGCCGCCGTCATCGGCGGCGCCAACCTCGCCGGCGGCGTCGGTACCGCCTTCGGCGCCCTGGTCGGCGCAGCGCTGATCGAAGTGATCCGCAACAGCCTCGGCCTGCTCGGCATCAACGCCTTCTGGCAGGGCACGTTCATCGGCGGGGCGATCGTGCTGGCGGTGCTGTTCGACCGGATCCGCAATTTGCGGCAGAGCGAGTAGGGGTGGGCTGGGCGGCCTGCAGCATATTCGGTCGCAGCGTTCGTTGAGCAAACTCCGGCCATGCCCTCAGGGGCGGCCATCCTCATAGCAATCCAACTCGGGGCATCCCCTGATGTTGGCGAAGCCGATCTCCCGCCGGTCGCCCGATTGATCCAGACCTCTGAGCACGATGACATTGTCATCCTGCTGTATGATCTCGCTGCGATAGATGCCGGCCCGAAGCGCCCGGTTTTTTGCCTGGCTTATATTGCATTGCCCGGGCGGCGGAGTGACGTGCCAGTATCTCGTGCCCTGGCCATCCGACTGCCATCCGCCAGAGGCGGCGAATCCCGGCACGCTGGACAGAAGTATGGCACACGATAATATCAAGCTGCCTGGGACCAGTTTCATGTAATCTCCGTCAGTCGTCGACGTTTCGGGGCTCGTCGCCGCTCTGCTTGCCCGGTTGCAACCGATAGCGGGTTTCCCCTAGCGTCACGAAAGTAAATCACGCGCGCTAACACAGTGCTAACGCGGTGGCACAGCAACAGCGGCGCTGGTGCATCAACCCGGCCTTGAAGATCAACCAGAGATAGATATGTTGCGCGGTATAGTCACAACAATTTAAGGCCATCGAATCTTGCGCAACGTCATTTCAGTCATCTCAATGCTTGGCTTATCCGTTCTGATCATTCCCACCGAACTCGCTCTGGCCACCGACAACGTTCAGTTGATCGCGCCCGGCGATCCGGCCATGGCCAGAGCCCATGAGAAGTCCAATAGCGAGTTGGGTGGCTTCCTCGAGAAACTGCGCAATCCACCGGCCGGAACCGAAAATTATAGCATCAAGCTCGGTTTCACGGACAAGGCCAATGGTGTGGCGCTGACCACTGACCAGATGGCACCGAATGTGGAATTCATGTGGGTCTATCAGATCAAGGTATCAGGTGACCATTTCACCGCTCTTCTCAGCGATACGCCGGAATACACCAACAACATCAAGCCTGATGATCGCGTCGAGTTCGCGAAGTCGGATATCTTCGACTGGATGTATACCGAGAATGGGAAAGTGAAGGGAAACTACACCGCTTGCCCGCTGCTGTTATCCGGCCCGAAAGAACAGTTGGAGCAATATCGCGAAATCTACGGCATCGTCTGCGACTGACGGCACGGTCGCTCCCATGCTCCCCATGATGATCGCGGTCAGCCCTCCGGTGCCGATGTAAACCGGCCGGCATCGAACGGGCCGCTGACGGCAACCGGGCCGCTGGCAGCGACCGGGATGACATCCTCGCCCGACGTCGCCACATTCACCTCATGATGAACCGCGCGCGGGGAGACACGAGGCGCGCTCAATCCCATCGCCGCGCCGGGAGAATGCAGCGCCCATTGCATCAGCGCCGCTTGGGATGTCGATCCGAGGAAATTTGCTTCTTCCCAGGAAGCGGTCATCGGCAGCGAGGCGATCATATCAGCGCTGTGCCTGGAGGCCTCCGGGGCAACAATGCGGGGATGGAAACGGGCGTGAACAGGCACTGCCGACGCCGGTCTCTCCGGAAGTGCGGCAATCGGGCCGATCGACGCAGTCTCCAGTTTGTCCACATCGGCGCCGTGCTCAAAGGCGGCCGGCCGCATCGCCGGTATCGGAATCGGCAAGGAGGAAAGATCCGGAACGGACCGTTTGCCATCCGGCTCGGCTGCGCCGGTCTGCAGCGCGAGCGCATTCAAGGCTCGGCTTTCCGGCGTTGGCAGAAGCGCCGTCACGAGCTTTCCGTCTGGGGAGTCGCCGCTCGACCTGGTCGACACCGCCACCTCTTCGTCTTCTCCCGCGGTGCCGGCAATCTGGATCGAGGCGGGGCCGCCGCGTTTTCTGTGGTTCGCAACCGCCTGATTATATCCCGGCAGCGGCCGGCCATCCGCCGGCAGATGCATCGTCTGCCCATTCGGGAATATGCGTGCGAGTTCCTGCCGCGACATGCGGGGCCAGGCCCTGACATTGCCGACGTCGAGATGCACGAAGGGCGATCCCGAGGTCGGATAATATCCGACACCGCCGACCTGCATCTGCATGGCAAGCGCCCGCAGCGTCGAAAGCTTCACGCCGGGAACATAAAAATCCATCGCCTTGCCCAGCATGTGCTGGCTCTTCTTGGCGACGCCGGTACTGCGCGAGCGGTTGCGGAGCATGTTGTTGGTCGCAGGCGAGCGATAGGCGGAGACGATATGGATGTAATCCTTGCCGCCGCTGCGCTTGTACACCTCCCAGACCAGGTCGAGCAGCCGGGGATCCATCCGGGTCGGCTCGTTCCTTCGCCAGTCGCGCAGAAACCGGTTGATCTGCGCAAGGCCCTTGGCATCGAACTTTCCGTCGCGCTTATAGGTAATCGTCGCCTTCTCGCCCGTATGGGTAAAGAACAGCTTCAGGGCGCGATCTTCAGCCGAGGCGAATGATGCGGAACCGACAAGTGCCGGCAGCGCAAACAGAGCCGGCAGAATGGTCTGCGCTGCGAAGCGCTCCGCACGCGACAGGAGCGTGGCGATACCGCCTGACAAACCTTGCAGTGAATACTTCAACACGAACAAACCCGTCTCACACCGAACACTCGATGGCGGGCGGGGACTCCGCAGCCATCAGGCTTAGTAAAGCCAGCTTATGGTCAATAAATTGCTAACGAGTGGGTGCGGAGGCGCGGCGAGTTGACGATGCGGGCTATCCGAGGCGCAATCGCGGCCTGCGCCCTTGGGGCGAGGAGGGGGCGCGCGCATTGTGGAGGGCAGTGCACTATTGGCGCTTGGGACCGACTTCGTTCTCCGCTGGACGCGGTTCGGCCGCCATATCTCGTCATCGGCGGCAGCCGGAGGTGCTATTTCTTCGACGTTAGATTGGCTCTCGCGTATTGCCCACGCAGTGGCTCCCGCACCGCCGATACGTTGAGATCCTTTCTTATGATTGCGCATAGTTCGATGGCCCGCACGTTTTCTGGATTAAGCAATGTGTGTATCTCGGCTCTGGTTACTCCCAGGTCTTCGGTAACCACCTCAAACATATCTCCGATCTCCATTCTCGGAATCGGCGCGCGAGACTTTCCGTCCTCATAAGCGACACGCTGAGCCTCCTGATACTGCCGATAGGCCTCATTGACGCTGGCAATCGACAGAGATTCGGATGAGATGTCATTGTGAACGAACTCAATGCATCCTCGCGGATAGTGATCGCCCAGAGCATCAATGACATCGCCTGCCTTCTTGAGTACCTCGATCGCAGGACCGTCGCTCGCAGCCAAGAATGCCGCCTGGCTGTATTTTCGCATCATGTCGTACGCGGCTTTTGACGCGACCTCCTCATGTCCTGCTTGGACCGTGGCGGATACCTCCTTCGCTTCATCGATATGATCTGCGAAAATCGCGTGCATCAAGGGGTTGGTGCGTGCAAGCTCATGCATTAACTCCTCGATTGATCCCGGCGCTGCATCTTGTGCAGTCGCTCCTGATGCGAGAAGCCCAATCCCCGCGCACAGCGATAAAAATTTTTTCATGCAAACCCGCCCCACTTCGCACGTTCCTTAGAAGACCTACCAGTCCGTTGCGACGCCGCCAACGTCAATGTGCGCCTGAGCTTTTTGCGCAGCTGCTGGGCTGTCGATCAGGAAACCGCGGCAGCAGCTACATGGGAAGCGCGCGCAACCTCGTGCCTTTGTTGATCGGCACCTCATGCATTGAGGGTGGCGCAAGCAAACGAGTGATCTGCAACATTTCAGGCCATCGCCAGACGAGTATCGAAGCGACCTGGTTGAGCGGCGTTTTCTGATAGGCGGGCGCCAATATGAAACCGTGCAGCCCGGCTGACCTCAACGCCGCCCGTTCGGCCGGGTTCTTGAGGACGCGCCCGTCGCCTGAAACGAACATCCATTCGTCGTTGGAACGGCGCAAGAAATCAATCCACTCCACATCTTTCGAATGGCGGCCATTCGGGAGGCCCGACACATCGCGGATGTGGATTGCGCTGTGGCCGTCGTGATGAATGAACCCGTGCAGGGTGCTGGCAAAAATCGGAGACGTGCAGTTGTCGAAGAAGACGTTCACGCCGCTAGCCGCTGCTCCATCATGGCTTCGAATTCCACCGCATGCCGAACGGAAGCTTCGCTCACGTCGTATGCCTTCGCTGCACCACGGATGCCACCCTCTTGCTCCGCAGCCGCTGCGAGAACAGCAGTCGGCACACTTGAGGCGGCGTCGATCGGCTGCCCGAATGAGCGCGCCGGGTCCACGATGACATTGAGCCGCCGTCCGCCCGGCCACCAGGTGAGCGGGTTTCCATCGGCACCGAAATCGACCGTTTTCAGGATCGGATCAAGAATGCCATTGAATACGAACTGGCGTCGAAAGAGGTTCAGCAAATGTTCCCGCTGTTCGCCGTCCTCATCCTTCTCGACGATCTGAAGGAAGATTTCACGGCCATCCGTGCGAAAGCGGTTTGTCGATAGCGGCCAAGCCTGTCCGATCACTTCTTTGGCCGTCTCGATCGCCGCCCGCACCTTGATTGCCGAGACGCCGGCTTCGATGAAAGCGCCGGCAACGCGAGCCTCCATAAGATCGCGAAACCCGAGGAAAATACGCTCGTCTCCGAGCGAGATTTCCGGTGTCCATAAGGGCGGATAGAACTTGTTTCCAATTCGGTGGCCGCGCAGCCATCGCGATAGCTTGCCGGGCGAGATACGCAAGAGCCTGCCCGCTTCCGCAGGGGTATAAAGGCCGACGCCGATTAAGTTATCCGTTTCCATGGCGCTATAGTCCATTCAGTTGATTCCGTGTCAACGCCTCCAGGGAACATGTTCGTTTATTTGGTTGTTGCGTTTCATCGTTGCCGGGTTTCGTCGCCGAAGCAAACGGCCTAACGGGAAGGGCAAACAATAGGGATAGAAGCCCAGTTTCTCGGTATATCCCTAACCCAGCTTCATTTCCCATCCGCACAAGATCAATCCCGGCTCCTGGCCTCCGCCTCCCGAAGGCGATCGAGCGCCTCCGAGGCCTTGGCATTTTTGGCGGCGAGGCCGGTCAACCGGTCCAATAGTGCGTCCGTGTCCAGGATGTCGGCGTAATGTTCGCGCTGGAAGATCCAGACGACCTTCGACCCGTCGCTGTCCGTTCGATAGGAGCGGGAGGGAAGCGAGTTCGCGAGATCGGCAACATGCTCTCCGTGCTCTATAACGGCGTCCGTCCATGCCCTTACCGTGGCGTTGTCCGTCATCCTCTTCCACGCCCAGATAAGCCTTCCTGGCTTCGGCATCGTCCAGATTAGATCACTGTCGCAGGCTGCGGCGACCTGGGCGCGAATGGCCAGAGCCGCCGCTTCGATGTTCTCTGCGGAAAACAGCCGTTCCGTTTCATGCGCCGGCTCGTTTCCGAACAGGCCGTGCCGTCGCCCGTCGGCTTCGACGACGGTCGTCCGAGTCTGAAGGCCGCTTTCGTACTCCACCAGTATTCCCAGAATCTCGGTGCGCACTTCCGCATCGAGTTTTTCGAGCCCAAGCGTGATGATATTGGAAAGGCGCTCGTCGTTGTGGGTGACCACCATGTCCCACACCTCGTCCTCGCGGCGAATAAGATGGTCCGCGTTGTCTAATAGAGCTCGAACGAACGCCGGTGTCAGCAGCGGCCGTGCGTATACCACTTCAATGAACTGGCCTAGCATGGTCGCAATGCGAGAAGGCGGGCCCGACGTGTCGGATTCCAACCGTCGGATAGCCGCGTCGAGCGTTTTGGACGGGTTCGGCGCTGTCAAAAGGCCGTCGATTTCGGACCGGGTCATCATCCGCGGATCACGACCGAAAACAAAGTAGTTGCGGTGATATTCCTTGGTGCTGATCCTGCGCTGCTCCTTTTGAAGCAGATACACGGTGCTGTCCCCGCTGAAGGTCTTCCACGCCTTGGACAATCTTGGAAAGAGGATCGTCATCGCTACTTTCGCCGCCTCCGGGTTTTCCGCCATCGCGGGCTCCAGCCGCTTGCCGAGGTCGTCGTCGTCCTCGTCGTTATAGTCCGCGTAGGTGATCGTCTCGATCTCGTTGCGGATGAGGTCGTAGACCTTGGGGTCGAAGAGCTGCAGGGTCGTGATCCCAATGAGATCTGTCAGGTCAACATCGCCTTGCACGTTCGGCCAGATAACTTGAATCGAGTTGACCAGCCGGGTGACGTCCCGAGGAGTCTCTAGATAAGGATCGATCACGCCCGTCATCATCCGACGCCAACGGTTCTCGTCCGCAGGACTTGCATCGCCGATGATGGCGTTGAGCCGTTCGTAGAGCAGCTGGTGTAGCTCCGACCGCCAGGGTGGGGGAAGCTTCAACGACACCTGGACAATTTTCTCAAGAAAATCGGGTTCGATCTTCTCAGCCGTCTGATGCAGCGCCTTATGAACAATGGCGTCATCGAACGACAGAACATAGAGCACGTTCGGCAGATCGCCGAGCGATTTCACAAGCGAAAACACTGCGCGCATCTCGCTCGGCATCAATCGGTCGAGGTCGTCGATGACCACGATCACTCGTTGTTCGGATGTCCTGAGCGCCCCGGCCAGCTTCTTCTTCGCCAGTTCAAGGGAAGCGTCCTTACTAAACGCCTTCTGACCTATTTCTCCGAGCGCCCGGCCGATCGCTCCAGCCGCCGCCGCGATACCCCAGAGAGACGCTCCTGCGGCGAGAGCACTGCCTGTCGCGACGGTTCCGCCGAACGACGGCAAGTAGCCCGCTATCCGGTTCATCTGTCGGCTCCACCAGCTCTCGGATTCGAGTTGGAGCTGGGAAGAAAGCTCGCTGAAAAACGCGCGCACGAGATTTTCCTGGCCGCTGAAGCTCCAAGGGTTGAATTTGACGATATGGGTCTGGCGTCGCTTCGCCAGCTTGATCCAGCGTGCCTGGAGATCGGCGTCGGAAAGCCCCTCCATCTCCTCCCGTCCTTCGCCGATGGCGGCCAGAACCCGCAGCATTACCGTTCGCATCGCGAGCGCGATGGCGCTGCTCTTGCCTGCTCCCCAAGGCCCTTCGACGGAAACGACCAGTCCATCCCGAGGGCTCATCTGCAGGAGTGACGTCGCGAGAGCGTCGGCGAACGAAGAGAGTCCGAACGCATCATCTTCGGGCCGGGATATCGGTCTGTCGCCAAAGAGCCGGCCGATCATCGTTCCGGCTGCCCAGCCGAGATGGACTTGCGAATATAGAACCCCAACCTGCACCCTCCGGACGGGAACTTCTCCCGTGTAAAAGGCTTACAGTTGTGCGTGGCTCAATACAACGCCGCCGTTTATGCGCAAGGCGTGTCATTGTATGGCTGCGCTAACAACGGCACCGCGTTTTAATATTGCAACTGTATGTTTGATATGTTGACCTGGAGCAGGAAAGCTGGCCTCCTTCCTATCCAAACATTACATACTTTTCTGCCTCACCGTTGGCACAGTTGATATGTACATCGTTTTTCGCAAGGCGGAAGGCTCTATTGTAGGATTCTCCATGTGCAAGAGCTCGATAAAACGCTCGAGTGAATGCGATGGCGGCATCGTCGGCAATTGAGTCGTTGCAACCTATTACCGCCTTCAAGTGGGGAGCCGCAAGGCGAGCGACGGCCTCAGAATAGCAAGCGTTCAACAGAAGGCATTCTATGCTTGTGTTTAGCTCAACCAAGCCTGCGATGGCCTCTGCTGAAACCTCGGCGGACTTGCCGGTGCTGTCTTCGAACAGGAGGAGTCCGTGGTCGCCGTGGCCACTGAAATGGAGGATTTGCGGCTTCACGTTCATGACCTCCATCTGTAGCTGGTTTGTCCTGACCGCCCAACGGTGCTCGACTTCCACGTTCCTTTTCGGCTCTTGGACAAGCCGTAGCTGTTCCCGCAAATCGCGAGCCTCCTCGTCAAGGCGTAGACCTTGCTGGTCTGTTGGTGCAGCAGCGAGCATAAGAGCTTTCATTGACTTCTTTTCCTTCTTGATGGAGACACCCCTGAACATCGTCTCCAAATCGTCACCGATCTGAAACAGATCGAGCGTCCCGTTGCCCGAACTGTTGCCTCTCAACATTCCGTAAAGATTGGTCTGTTCTGCGCCGAGTAGCAGCCGATCTTTTAAGTCGGGCTCCGCCTCCGCGATGGTCAAGGCCTTGTCCGAATATGGGGGGCAATCGTCGGAGAACCGGGCTAGGTGTTCGGCGAGCAGGCCTTTTACTTCGCGGTCGCCCTCGACGTCGAACCAGCCAATAGTCACCTCTTCCAGCCCGTCGTAGTACCTATTCAGCAGGCCCTTGGCGAGTCCCCGGCGAGCTTCCGGACTCGAGACGAAGGATCCGCGATAAATTACGTCGTGACATTCTTTACGATCTTCGATCTGTTCAGCGGCCAATTGAAGAAGCTTGGCTTGTACATTCGAGGGTTGGCGCTCAAGGTCGGAAAAGGGGATTCCGAGATCGCCGATACTCAATCGCCGGTTCTCGATCACGCACCACACGCTATACTGTCGGACAATGTCGTCGGAGTGCTGGCCGAGTTCCTTTACGATTTGCCCGTTTGCGTGGCGCGGATCGAACAGATTTTCCACGTCGCGATTGAGGCCGACCGTGATCAGGGCGAGCTTCAATACCTGAGGGTCGGCCGTGTTGATATTGATCTTCATCCTCGAAAGATCAAGCTTTTGTGGATCCGTGTTCTGCATAGCCGCGAGTACGCGGAGCATTGGATCGACCGTCTTCAACGCCTCTATATCTTCAAGTCTGCCGTTGTACATCTTCGAAAGTGCCGCGACTGCTGAGGCCACAATCTCGGGATTGCCTTCGTTGGCCTGCATCGCGAGTTCGACATAGCGGGTGCATCCCGCGCGAGTTCCAAACTGGGCGAGGGCGTTTAGGCACCATCGAACAACCTTTTCGTCTGCATGCGCAAGCACCATCCCATTGATAAGCTGCTCGAAGGCGTTTCGGCTATCGGCCTTGAGATGGAAGCCTTGTCGGTACAGACGAGAGATATCCTGTAGTGCCGTCTTCTTCCTCCGGGCATCTCCATTTTCAATCTCATACTTCAGGAATGCCGTGTGTCCGGCCGAGATCACTGGTGACACTAGGGATGGGCACCAACTTCTTTGATGGCGTCGAGCACGGCCAGCGTCCAAGGCTCGAAATCATCCATATTGTTAGGCTTGGCGCCAAGGTTCATCCAGCAGGGATCGTTGATGGAAAGACGGCGCGTGGTGGGTTCAAACCAGTCGGGGCAGTTCCAGTCCATCACCAGGATGAGAACGCTGTTGTCTGCGCCGCGCTCGGCTTTCATCGCCAGCAGCGGCTCGGGTCTCGCGATGCCTTCTCCGTGAACAGCGACTGCAGAAATGTCTAGGTCTGTCAGAATGGCTTCCAAGGCGTTTTCACTGGCGCCATAGTCCCCATCTGAGAACAACGTGTAGTCGAAAAAGCTGACGACCCCAGGGAAACCGATCGTGCGCTTGTTGGCGAAGGTGTTGTGGTCGTCACGATAGCGACCAAGTCGGTACGACAGAACATCGCGGCCCCGGCGGACGATAGAAAAAGTCCACACTAGAAGCTTTCCGCGTTGATCCTCCGGATAGGCATAGTGAAGGGCTTTTGCTGCCTCGGCCTTTCTCAAGAAATGCTTCCAGTCCGCGAAGAGTCGAGGTTCGCATGCCTCGACGAAATTCTCGTCTACAACCAACGCCGGTTCGGGTTGAAGATCTCTGGTGCGGCGGCGGGCAGCAAAGCGCTCCTTGTATTTATCAGGTATATCGGGATCTGCGATCAGTTCCGTCAGGAAAAAGACACCCGGCTCAGTTCGAAAAAACGCCGACGTGGAGCGATGGATGAGTATGTCTGTGCTCAGTCGGGCTTGAAGAGTCTTTTCCTGCGTCTTGCCGTACAAATGTTTAGGAACCAGACGCGCCTTGTACGCAGCCTCCAAGATGCCCTTCGCTGTCATAGGGCGACGGGAGACATTTAGAACTCTGTGAGCGATCTCGAGATAGCTGTCCATTCTCGCCGGAAAACCTCTGGTAGCATTTTCTTATACAATGGATGCAAGCACAACAAGATCCAGCGTCAAAGAGCACCCTCAATTATTCAACGCCCGCAGGCTGCTGAACCGAAGTTCTTCGCTCGCCAGACCTAACCGCGCTGCCCGATTTTCTCTCAATATAATCGTTGGAACGCACATTGTAAGGCCGTCCACTGGTGGACGACCTATTCGATTGGTTGAGGGGAAACGCACCCGACAGGATTCGAACCTGTGACCTTTGGAATCGGAATCCAACACTCTATCCAGCTGAGCTACGGGTGCATGCCTGAGGCGGTTTGAATCGCCTGTCCGATGGGTGGTTCTTAGCCTAGCTTGCGGCCGGCTTCAATCGCGAATTTCTCAGAAATACCGATGCTTGCGGTTTACGGGGTGTTTTTGTTCGTCAGCCTTGGGGTCGAACGAAAAACTCCGCCGGCCTTGCGGGCGGCGGAGCGGGTTGTCTGGGGCAGGGCGCTTTAGCGGCGCTCAGATCTGCATGGCGCCGGGGCCGGGGATGGCCTTGGGCGGCACCTTGCCGAGGATGATCATTCCAAGCACTTCGTCCTTGGTCACATCCTCGGTGCGGGCGTGGCCCACGAGCTGGCCGTTCTTCATCACCGAGACGCGGTCGGCGAGGTCAAAGACGTCGTGGATGTCGTGGCTGATGAGGAAGATGCCGATGCCTTCCTTCTTCAGCTGCTTGATCAGCTCGCCCACCTGCGCCGTCTCCTGGGGGCCGAGGGCGGCCGTCGGCTCGTCCATGATCAGGATGCGGGCGTTGAAGAGGATGGCGCGGGCGATTGCTACCGATTGCCGCTGGCCGCCGGAAAGCGCCTTCACCGGCTCCTTGAAGCGCTTGAAGTTGGGGTTGAGCCGCCCCATCACCTCGCGCGCCGAAGCCTCCATCGCCACGTCGTCGAGCGTGCCCCAGCGGGTTTTCAGCTCGCGGCCGAGATAGAGGTTGGCGGCGGCGTCGACATTGTCGGCAACGGCAAGCGTCTGGTAGATCGTCTCGATGCCGTATTTCTTGGCATCGCGCGGGTTGCGGATGTCGGCCGGCTCGCCGTTGATCAGGATGTCGCCGCTGTCGCGCTTATAGGCGCCGGAGAGGATCTTGATCAGCGTCGATTTGCCGGCGCCGTTGTGGCCGAGAAGAGCGACCACCTCGCCGGGATAGAGATCGACCGAGGCATTGTCCACGGCGTGGATGCCGCCGAAGGAGATCGAGATGTTTTTCAGTTCCACAAGGGGAGTGCGTTGATCAGCCATGTCTAGGGCTCCTCTCACTTGGCACGGGCGCGATAGACGGTGTCGAGCCAGACCGCCACGACGAGGACAGTGCCGACGACGACGCTCTGCAGCGGGGTGTCGACATGGGCGAGAACCATGCCCGATTGCAGCGATTGCATGACGAGCGCGCCGAGCATGGCGCCGGCAATCGTGCCGGTGCCGCCCGCCAACGACGTCCCGCCGATGACGGCGGCGGCGATGGTGTAGAGCTCGTCGAGCGTGCCCTGCGAGTTCGTCGCGGCGTTGAGGCGGGCGGTGGAAATCGCCGCCGCAATGGCCGCAAGAACGCCCATCAGCGCGAAGATGCGCACCGTCACCCAGCGGGTCTTGATGCCGGCGAGTTCGGCTGCCTCGGGGTTGCCGCCGATTGCGAAGACGTAGCGGCCGAAGCGCAGGCGGGTGGCGATGAAGGTCATGATGATGCCGACGACGATGGCGATCAGCACCGGCACGGCGATGCCGTAGGGAATGTCCAGGCCGGTTTCGGGCCAGGGGATGTTGTTGGTCTCGGCATATTTCTTGGCGATGTTGATCGGCCAGTAATAGCTGTTGGCGATCGAGACGGCGCCGAGGATCAGCACGCAGCTGAGGACGGCGAGGAAATATTCCGCCCAGATCGGCCGGCGCGGAAAGCCGAAGCGGCGGCGCTGCCGGCGCGAGCCGATAATGCTGGCGATGACGAAGAGGCAGGCGGCGATGCCGACGATCCAGCTCCAGGTGGCGCCGATCGAGCCCTCAGCGCCGCCGCCCATGATGCGGAAGGTCTGGTCCATGGGGGCGACCGTCTGGCCGCTGGTGACGAGCCAGGTCGCGCCGCGCCAGACCAGCAGGCCGCCGAGGGTGACGATGAAGGAGGGTACGTTCAGGAAGGCAATGATCATGCCCTGGAAGGCGCCGATCAGGAAGCCCGCCGCAATGCCGACCAGCAGCGTGATCGCCCAGGTGAAGGGGCTGTCGAAGCCGATATACTCAGGCAGGATTTTCGCCTGGGTCACGCCCATGATCATGCCGCAGAGGCCGAGCACGGATCCGACGGAAAGGTCGATGTTGCGGGTGACGATGATCAGCACCATGCCCGTCGTCATGATCGCGATATCGGTCGTCTGAACCGAGAGGTTCCAGAGATTGCGCGGGGTCAGAAACAGGCCGCCGGTGATGATGTGGAAACCGATCCAGATGATGATGAGCGCGCCGATCATGCCGAGCAGGCGTGTGTCGATCTCGGTCGCGCGGAAGAAGCGGGTCACCGGATTGGCTTCCGCCGTTCGCGGCCCGCTTGATGCTGTTGATTTTACCATTTCGGCCATGGGTTTGCCGTTCCCCCATTATGTTTGGACGGCTGCGCCGGCGTGCCCGAAACTGTGGGCGGCGTCATTCGTCTGTTCTTCAACTGACCATCACGATGCTTCCGGAAACCGTGGCGTGGCGTCGCGACACCCTTCCGGCAGGGAATGCAGGTCCGCGATGGTGCGGCGAGGCGGAGAAACTCATCCTTGGAGGTCTCATCCGCATCCGGCGCCGCAACGGTCTTTCCGCTGCGGCGCCGGCAATTACGTTCGAAGCTTGCTTACTTGCAGGCGGCGACCGTGCCGGCCTTGACGCCCTGGCAGGCTTCAGCCTTGGAGATCCAGCCGGCGTCGATGACGACGTTCAGGTTTTCCTTGGTGATTGCCAGCGGCTTCAGGAAAACCGACTGCATTTCCACGCCCTTCGGGCCGCCCTTGAAAGCCTGGGCACCGTCGACCTTGCTCATGTCCTTGCCGCCGGCAAGGTCGAGAGCGATTTCGGCAGCGCGCTTGCCGAGTTCGCGGCTGTCCTTCCAGACGGAAACCGTCTGGGTGCCGAGCGCGATGCGATTCAGCGCCGCCTTGTCGCCGTCCTGGCCGGAAACTGGAACGGAGCCGGCGAGGCCCTGGGCGTCGAGCGCTGCGATCGCGCCGCCGGCCGTGCCGTCATTGGAGGCGACGACGGCGTCAACCTTGTTGTTGTTGGCGGTCAGGAACTGCTCCATGTTGCGCTGGGCGTTCTCCGGCAGCCAGCCGTCGGTATAGGCCTCGCCGACATTCTTGATCTTGCCGGCGTCGATCGCAGCCTTCAGCACTTCCTGCTGGCCCGAGAACAGGAAGTCGGCATTCGGGTCGGAGGACGAGCCCTTGATGAAGACGTAATTGCCTTCCGGCTTGGCCTTGAAGACGCCCTCGGCCTGCAGCCGGCCGACTTCCTTGTTGTCGAAGGTGATGTAGAAGGCAGCCGGGTTTTCGATCAGGCGGTCGTAGCCGACGACCGGGATGCCTTCGGCGGCGGCCTTTTCGATTGCCGGGCCGATGGCGTCGGAATCCTGGGCGAGAATGATCAGCGCGTTGGCGCCCTGCGAGATCAGCGATTCGACGTCGGTCAGCTGCTTGGCGGCCGAAGACTGCGCGTCAGCGGAAATATACTTGGCGCCCTTGGCTTCGAGAGCTTTCTTGATCGCGGCTTCATCGGTCTTCCAGCGCTCTTCCTGGAAATTCGACCAGGAAACGCCGACGACGAGATCGGCAGCCATGGCAGCCGTATGCACGGAAACGAGAATGGCCGCGCCTGCCATCAATTTCAAAATAGACTTCATACTATCCTCCCGAGTGAGTTGCGACCGGCCCAGCCCATGCTTCCTCCGGCCACCGCGAAAAGCTGTCGAGGAAAATTCGGATTATTTTCTCGACAGTCGAGAAATTTGATGTCAGAGATTTTTTCGGCTGTCAACACTCGGCAGTCAGCTTATTTTCCCTTGCGGAACGGCGGTTGGCGATGCAGTGGAAGCGAGGGCGGAGAGAAGCATGATGCCGAAAAGTGTGAGCGGTTTTCGGGCGGCATCATGCTCTAACTATTGAATTTTGGCATAGGGGAGAGGGCGGCATTCATGCTGACCAAGTCGAGCACGGAGCTGGTCCGGCAGAGAAACAGCGTGCTCGTGCTGTCCGTGCTGCGCCGTCACGGCGCGCTCGCCCATACCGAAATATCCGATTTCACCGGCCTTTCCTCGGCCACCATCTCGGCGATCACCGCCGATCTGGAACGCGCCCATATCATCGAAAAATCGGAGCAGCAGGCCGCCAGCGGCCGCGGCCGGCCGCGCGTGCTGCTGCGCCAGCGCCGCGATTGCGGCTATCTCATTGTCGTCATCATCTCGTCCGATGCCGTGCAATATTCGCTCGTGGATTATGCCGGCAAGCTGATCGACCGCTTCAGCGAGGAGCGCTCGCATGATCCCTCAGGGGCTGCCCGCTTCGTTGAAGGAGTGCGCGCCGGGCTCGCCCGCATTCTCGAGCGCTCCCGGATTTCCCAGGAGAAAGTGCTGCTGATCTCGATCAGCAGCAAGGGCCTGGTCAACTCAACCGAGCCGGTGCTTCTATGGTCGCCGATCTTCGGCAGCGATCAGATCGATTTCGAATCGGTTCTGCGGCCGGACTGGCAGGCCAAGGTCATCCTCGACAACGAGACGCTGCTGGTCGCAGCCGCGCTCGGCGCCCGCGAGGAGGTCGTCAAGGGCGCCGATTTCCGCTCGCTCGCCGCCCTGTCGCTCGGCCACAGCATCGGCCTCGGCATTGTCAGGCGCGGCGGCCAGACCAGCCAGGAGATCTCGGCCCCGAATTTCGGTCACATGCTGCACATGGCGGGTGGCGGTCTCTGCCGCTGCGGCACCCGCGGCTGCATCGAAGCCTATGCCGGCTTCTACGCCATCCTGCGCAGCGCCTTCGAAGTGCCGCTCGATACCATCCCGGCCAAATTCGTCCCCGTCACGGAACTCGACAAAATCGCCGCCAAAGCCCGCCAGGGCCACCGCACCTCCACCATCGCCTTCCGCCAGGCGGGCCTGGCGCTTGGCAACGGCCTTTCCCGCATGCTCAGCCTCACCGAACGCATGCCCATCGCCATCACTGGCCCGGGCACCCGTTATTACGACCTGCTCCGCCAAGGCATCGAAGAAGGCCTCGGCCAGTCCCATATCGTCCGCATGGAAGGCATGCCGGAAATCCGCGTGGTGCCAGACGAACCGATCCTCGTCTTCGAAGGCCATCTTAACCGGGCACTCTCGGTGATCGACCAGGATATCGTGATCTCGGGAGGGCAGGGCGGGGATTGAAGCCCCCAGCCCCGGCCTACAGCAGCTTTCGGAAGAACACGACGCGTTGTGTCTCCTCAAATCCCAAAGCGGCATGGAGCGCATGGCTGGCCGAATTCTCAAGCGGCGCGTCAGAGCCAAACTCAACACACCCAAGCGACTTCCCCCAATCGGCAACGGCATTGCAAAGCAGTCCTGCGATACCCTTTCGCCTGTCAACGGGCCGGACATAAATCCCTTCGAGGAACAGAACGGGCGAGCTGCTGCATCCATTCACATAATCATGCCGCAACGTGGCCTCGGCAAACCCGACAGCTTCATTCGCAGCATTTCGAGCGATGAACGCCACTGCTTCTGCATTTTCTGAAAGAAACGCCCGGCTCAACTCACCTCGATGATCTTCAAGCGAGTGATGCGGCCATAGCGCGACGCGAAGCTGCGCCCATGGCTCGACATCTTTTATCGTCCCGACCTCAATCGTCGTTCCCATATCGCGATTCCCTCCTGTCGAAAAAATCCCAATTAAAGTGGTAAGTGCGCAGCTTCACGAAGATATTTCCAGGAAGATAAAGCGCCCAAACACCCATGCCACAAGCTGGTTCGGCACCGTTATAGCGCCACCCACCGTCAGTTAAGCCGGATCCACCACTGACAATGAGCAGGTCGCATCTCCTCATGCATCCTCATTCCTGTGCCCGTCACAGGAATCCAGTGCGCCAAGTCTTTGGGCGCGGGAGACACTTTCTCGTCGAATGAGAGTCATTCACCGCGCCGACGCGCGGTGGCTGGATTCCTGTGACGAGCACAGGAATGACGGCGGGAGAGGTCGCGTCCGCGGTGCTATGTGGCTGCCCAAGACCCCGCCCAATCCCTCCTCACAAGGGGGAGGGGCTTAACCCGTCGCGCCCGACGGCGCCCGAATTCGAAGTCTTGCTTGCTGTCGCGGCACTACAAATTGTTTCGGTGAAGGTCATCGCAAGCGGTGCGGCATCTTAGTCCCTCCCCCTTGTGAGGAGGGGTCCTTCAAACGCTCTGAACCTTTGGCCGGCTCGATCGGCTGCGGCCATGGATTCCAGGCTCAAGGCCTGGAATGACAGAGGCTGGAGATACGCTGCCGCCAAACAGGCCCTCGACATTTCGGATGGCGCGGGTTCCTTTCCCATGCCTGTTATAGCGCCCGCCCGGTGACGCCTCATCCGCTTCGCTGAGTGCGCGCTTGGCGCAAACGCACCTACGACTGCCGGCGGATGTGGCGTGGGTGCTCGGCTGCGCATGACGGAGG
The DNA here is from genome assembly GCF_019793435.1 of Rhizobium redzepovicii. Classification (GTDB taxonomy): domain Bacteria; phylum Pseudomonadota; class Alphaproteobacteria; order Rhizobiales; family Rhizobiaceae; genus Rhizobium; species Rhizobium redzepovicii. The sequence goes on from NZ_JAILYH010000019.1 coordinate 40,188, forward strand.
ATGAGGAACTTCCGGAGCAAAACAGTGGGGAATAGGGCTATGCACAAACGCAAAACGGCCGGGCAAAACACCCGGCCATCTCAAATCTATCCGTTCAAAAGCCAGCTGTCAGCCGATCTTGACGAGTTTGCCTTCCTTGACCGACTGCACCGCCGCATCGGCAAGCACCAGAGCCGCCAGGCCATCGGCGCCGGAAGGCGAAATCTTCGTGCCCTTTTCAATCGCGGCGATGAAGGCGGCGATTTCGTTGGCGTAGGCTTCGGTGTAGCGGGTCATGAAGAAATCATGCAGTGGCGGGCGGGTGTAGCCATCGCCGTTTGCCACTTCGATCGAGACCGGGCGCTGGTTTTCGGCCGCGGCCATGCCCTTGGCGCCGTGCACTTCGATGCGCTGGTCGTAGCCATAGGTGGCGCGGCGGGAGTTGGAGATGACGGCCTGCTTGCCGGATTTGGTCTGCAGGATCACCGAGACGCTGTCATAATCGCCGGCTTCGCCGATCGCCTTGTCGACGAGGACGGCGGCGGTTGCCAGCACCGAGACCGGCTCTTCGCCGAGCAGGAAGCGGGCCATGTCGAAATCGTGGATCGTCATGTCGCGGAAGATGCCGCCCGAGCGCTTGATGTAATCAACCGGCGGGGCGCCGGGATCGCGCGAGGTGATCGTCACCATTTCGACATCGCCGATCTTGCCGTCGTCGATCACCTTGCGCACCGCCATGAAATGCGGGTCGAAGCGACGGTTGAAGCCGACCATCAGCTTGGCGCCGGTCTCTTCCACCACCTTGATGCAGGCCTTGACGCGGGCGACGTCGAGATCAACAGGCTTTTCGCAGAAGATCGCCTTACCGGCGCGGGCGAAGCGCTCGATCAGGTCGGCATGGGTATCGGTCGGCGTGCAGATGACGACGGCGTCGATATCCTTGGACGCCTCGATCGCCTCGATGGTGCGCACTTCGCAGCCATAGGCGGAGGCGATGGCGTCGGCCGCCTGCGGAAAGGCGTCGGCCACCGCGACCAGCGTCGCATTGGCGTCGCCGCTGACGGCTTTCGCATGAACCTTGCCGATGCGGCCGGCGCCGAGAAGACCAAATCTCACTGTCATAGCAACCTCCCTTGAATTCGGAACAAATAAACCGAATTGCCAAAAATCTGGAATTTTCATTCCATCTTCTCTGCGTCGCGTCAAGCCCGCCGCTCTTTCACATTTGCAAGATTCAAACTAAAGACAAGCGCGACAAATGCCATGGCCGGTGTGACACATGCCATGGGCACGGTGACATATGCGACCGCGGGGCACAGATGCAACTGATTGATCCGAACCATCCGGCATACCGGCGCCTTTGGGTGCGTGTCGCCATCGTTGCCGTCTGCTTCGGCTGGGCGGCGTTCGAGATTGTCGGCGGCGATCCCTTCTGGGCGGTGCTTTCGGCCGCGGCGGGCGCCTATTCCTTCTATATGCTGTTCTGGACCTTCAATCCGCAGCCTGAAGTCACCCAGGCGATGGCCGAGCCTGACATCAATGACGAGGGAGAGGAAGAGCTTGCGGAGATATCCGCGGAAAAGCCCACCAGGGACGGGCAGGCAGACTGAAACCAGTCAGCGGCCCAATCGCCGCAGCGCCTCGTCGATCAGCAGATTGGCCAGCATCATCCGTTTCGTCGCATTCTCGCGGAAGGGGAGCGCGACACCGTCGGGATGATTGGCGCGGGCGAAGGCGCGGCGCTTCTCGCTGAGCGTCAGCGGCGTGTCGGCGGCCGAGATCGCCAGTTCGGCGGCAACCTCTTGCGGCGCCGTGCGGGTGAGATGGTCGGGCATTGCGGGCTCTGGTTCCGGCAAAGCCGCCGGTTTCTCGGTAAACCTGGCGGCGGCGTCGAGATCCAGATTGTCGAAATAGGCTTCGCCGATCCGCTGCGAGGCGACCGAGACGCCCTCCATGACATCGAAAGCCAAGCCGGTGCCGAGGCCTGCCACACGGTGGGAGGAGGGCGCTTTGGCCTCTTCAGCCGTCTCGTCCTCGGCCTTCAGCCGTTCGAGCACTGATTGAAATACCGACTGTCCGAACAGCATCCCGAATCCTCAAGAGTGTTCCGGTTCTTCGAAACACCCGACGTGCTCTAATTTTTTACGCAATTCCCGGACGCAAAAACCGCTGGCGCCTTTTGCTGGAATTGCTCCGGCGCGCATTTAAGATGGGCAAGATGGCGCCGGGCTTGCGGGCCGCGTCAGCCTGACTGCTTCAGGCTTTCCTCCAGAATGATGTCGTAGAGTAGCCTGGCGCTCGGCGGCAGCGCCCGTTCCCTGGCGGTGATCAGGCTGTAAGGCTTGACGTTGATGTCGAAATCGATCGGCAGCGTGCGCACGTCGGAAGCCCTGGCGCTTTGGCTGGAGAGGAACTGGGCGACGTCGGTGGCGACAGGAGCGATCGCATCGGTTTCGCAGACGATGGCGCAGGTTAAAAGCAGCGACGAGGTGTTGACGATATTTTCCGGCAGCGCCACGCCGCGCGACAGGAAAATATCCTCGATCGTCCGGCGCAGCAGCGTGCCCGGCGGCTGGAACACCCAGTCGTAATCCCTGATGTCGGAAAGGCTGCTGGTCTTTTTCTTTTTCAGCAGCGGATGGCGGCTGCGCACGATCAGGCAGGCGCGCTCGATGCCGATCTCAGTCACCTCGAACAGGCGCGGGTTGAGATCGTCGGGAATGCGGCTGATGATGAAGTCGTGGTGGGCGGCGAGCAGTTCGCGGGCGAGCACGTTGCTGGTCTCCACCTGGATGTTGATCTCGATGCCGGGATAGGCCTTGCGCACCCTGTTGATCGCCGGCACGACGAGGCTCATGGCCGGCGCCGTCACCGCGCCGATGAAGACCGAGCCGCCCTTGCCGCTCTTCAGTTCGCCGATCTCGCGGCTCGCCTCGCGCAGCTCCAGGAGGATCTTCCGCGCCCGTCTGGCAAGTGCTGCGCCGAAGGTCGTCAGCACCACGCCGCGAGCGACGCGTTCATAGAGCTGGGTCTTGGTAATTGATTCCATTTCGGACAGCATGCGCGATGCCGCGGGCTGTGAAATGTTCAGGACTTCCGCAGCTGCGGAAATCTGTCCGCTATCTTCGATTGCGACGATCATCCGCAGGTGATTCAGCTTAAGTCCTGCACGTAAAAGGCTGTCATTGCCGAAACTATCGCTGTGGATATCGACATGGTCCATCGAAATGGGCTCTGAAACAATCGTCATGGTTGCAGCCTCCTCGCTGCGCTCCATCAAAAGTAATACTTTTTAACGATATACCAAAATTGTTATGCACTTTACCAGTTATTCTATTTGACAGTTATAGGAATCCATACCAGTTTGCCGCCGTGTGCTGGTTGGCACTCAACACGTGTGAGATCGTGGAGGAGACCTACTTCGTTTCTCACCATCTGAAGTAACTATCCAATACGGAACCTGCCACAGTTTCGGGGCGGGCGATTTTTCGTCCGCTGCTCTATTAACAAGGGAGAGAGAAATGAAGTCCATTATCTCATTGATGGCTGCGGCTGCCTTCGGCGTCGCTTCGTTCGTTGCACCGGCAATGGCCGCCGACAAGGGCACCGTCGGCATTGCCATGCCGACCAAGGCTTCGGCCCGCTGGATCGACGACGGCAACAACATCGTCAAGCAGCTCGAAGCTGCCGGTTATGCCACGGACCTGCAGTATGGCGACGACGATATTCCGAACCAGCTTTCGCAGATCGAAAACATGGTCACCAAGGGCGCCAAGGTTCTGGTTATCGCTTCGATCGACGGTACGACGCTTTCCGACGTTCTTCAGAAGGCTCATGACGCCGGCATCAAGGTCATCGCTTATGACCGTCTGATCCGCGATTCGGGCAATGTCGATTACTACGCGACCTTCGACAACTTCCAGGTCGGCGTTCTGCAGGCAAACTCCATCGTTGACGGCCTCGGCCTCAAGGATGGCAAGGGCCCGTTCAACATCGAACTCTTCGGCGGTTCGCCGGACGACAACAACGCCTTCTTCTTCTATGATGGCGCCATGTCCGTCCTGCAGCCCTACATCGACTCCGGCAAGCTCGTCGTGAAGTCCGGCCAGACCGGCATGGACAAGGTCGGCACCCTGCGTTGGGATCCGGCAACGGCCCAGGCCCGCATGGACAACCTGCTCTCGGCTAACTACACCGACGCCAAGGTCGACGCCGTTCTGTCGCCTTACGACGGTCTGTCGATCGGTATCATCTCCTCGCTGAAGGGCGTTGGTTACGGTACGGCTGCTCAGCCGCTGCCGATCGTCACCGGCCAGGACGCTGAAATCCCGTCGGTCAAGTCGATCATCGCTGGCGAACAGCACTCGACGATCTTCAAGGACACCCGCGAACTCGCCAAGGTCACCGTTGCCATGGTCGATGCCGTCATGTCCGGCAAGGAGCCTGAGGTCAACGACACCAAGACCTACGACAACGGCGTCAAGGTCGTTCCGTCCTACCTGCTGAAGCCGGTTGCCGTCGACAAGACCAACTACAAGCAGATCCTCGTCGACAGCGGTTACTACTCTGAAGACAAGCTGAAGTAAGACGTTAAGCAGGAGGCCGGAACCCGCGCTTGCGGGTTCCGGTCTTCGATTTTATGATCGCCAAGCCGCTTGGCGGCTCACGGCGCTGGAACTTTGACTATGGACAATACCATCCTCGAAATGCGGAGCATCACCAAGACGTTCCCGGGCGTCAAGGCGCTGGAGAACGTGAACCTCAAGGTTCGCAAGGGTGAAATTCACGCATTGGTCGGCGAAAACGGGGCCGGCAAATCGACCCTGATGAAAGTCCTATCGGGCGTCTACCCCACCGGAAGTTATGACGGCGACATCGTCTATGAAGGCGAGACGCGCAACTTCAAGGTCCTGAAGGATTCCGAAGAAATCGGCATCGTCATCATTCACCAGGAACTGGCGCTGGTGCCGTTGCTGTCGATCGGCGAGAACATCTTCCTCGGCAACGAGAATGCCAAGAGCGGCGTCATCAGCTGGGACGAGACGTTCAATCGCACCAAGCAGCTGCTCAAGAAGGTCGGCCTGTCGGAATCTCCGAACACGCTGGTGACCGACATCGGCGTCGGCAAGCAGCAGCTCGTCGAAATCGCCAAGGCGCTGTCGAAGAGCGTCAAGCTGCTCATCCTCGACGAGCCCACCGCCTCGCTCAACGAAAGCGATTCCGACGCGCTGCTGACGCTGCTGATGGAATTCCGCAAGCAGGGCATCACCTCGATCATCATTTCCCACAAGCTGAACGAAATCCGTAAGGTCGCCGACCAGATCACCGTGCTGCGCGACGGCATGACGGTCAAGACGCTCGACTGTCACGCGGACGAGATCAGTGAAGACATCATCATCCGCAACATGGTCGGCCGCGATCTCGAAGACCGCTACCCGCCGCGTTCGGTGCCGATCGGCGAAACCATTCTCGAAGTGAAGAACTGGAACGCCTATCACCAGCATCACCGCGACCGTCAGGTCCTGCACAATATCAACGTCACCGTCCGCAAGGGCGAGGTCGTCGGTATCGCCGGTCTGATGGGGGCGGGGCGCACCGAATTCGCCATGAGCCTGTTCGGCAAATCCTACGGGCACAAAGTATCCGGCGAAGTGCTGATGCACGGCAAGCCGGTCGATGTCAGCACCGTGCGCCGGGCGATCGATTCCGGTCTCGCTTATGTCACCGAAGACCGCAAGCAGCTCGGCCTGGTGCTCAACGACACGATCCTGCACAATACGACGCTGGTCAATCTGAAGGCGGTGTCGAATGCATCGGTCATCGACAGCGTCAAGGAATCCCGAGTCGCTACCGACTATCGCTCGAAGCTGCGCATCCGCTCTTCCAGCATCTTCCAGGAAACGGTCAATCTTTCCGGCGGCAACCAGCAGAAGGTGGTGCTGTCGAAGTGGCTGTTCTCCAATCCCGATGTTTTGATCCTCGACGAGCCGACGCGCGGTATCGATGTGGGTGCAAAATACGAAATCTATACTATCATCAATCAGCTCGCGGCTGACGGCAAAGCCGTTCTGATGATCTCGTCGGAAATGCCGGAACTTCTGGGCACCTGCGACCGCATCTACGTCATGAATGAAGGGCGTATCGTTGCGGAACTGCCGAAGGGAGAAGCGAGCCAGGAAACCATCATGCGCGCCATCATGCGCTCAGGAGAGAAGAAACAATGACGCCGATCAACCAACCCATCGCTGAGCAAGGGCGCGTCGTCTCGATCGGAGACTACGTTCGCGGCAACATCCGGGAATACGGCATGTTCATCGCGCTGATCGCGATCATGGTGTTCTTTCAGATTTCGACCGGCGGCGTTCTCTTCAGGCCGCTCAACCTGACCAACATCATCCTGCAGAACTCGTTCATCGTCATCATGGCGCTCGGCATGCTGCTGGTCATCGTCGCCGGCCATATCGATCTTTCGGTCGGTTCCGTCGTCGGTTTCATCGGCGCCATCGCCGGGGTGATGACCGTGCAATGGCACACCAACTATGTCCTGGCGGGTGTCGTATGCCTTGCCATGGGTGCGCTCGTCGGCGGCGTCCAGGGTTATTTCGTCGCCTATCACAAGATCCCGTCCTTCATCGTCACGCTCGCCGGCATGCTGGTCTTCCGCGGGCTGACGCTGTTCGTGATGACCGCATCGGGGACCGGCACCAGCATCGGTCCTTTCCCGCCGGAGTTCCAGCTGATCAGCATCGGCTTCCTGCCGAACCTGTTCGATATGGGCGGCATCAACTCGACCTCGATCATTCTGACCGTGATCGGCGCCGTCGCGCTCTTCTATCTCGCATGGCGCAAGCGGCTGTCGAACGAGAAGCATGGCAATGATGTCGAGCCCTTGGGCTTCTTCCTCGCCCAGAACGCCCTCGTCACCATCGCCATTCTGGCGCTCGGCTACCAGCTGTCGATCTATCGCGGCTTCCCGAACGTGCTGGTCGTCATGCTGGCCCTGGTCGCGGCCTACGCCTTTATTACCCGTCGCACCACGATCGGCCGCCGCATCTACGCCATGGGCGGCAATGAGAAGGCGACCAAGCTTTCCGGTATCAACACCGAGCGGCTGACCTTCCTGACCTTCGCCAATATGGGCCTGCTGGCTGGTCTCGCCGGCCTGATCGTGGCGCTGCGCCTCAATTCGGCGACGGCCAAGGGCGGCTTCGGCCTCGAACTCGACGTCATTGCCGCCTGCTTCATCGGCGGCGCGTCGGCCCAGGGCGGCGTCGGCAAGGTGACCGGTGCGGTCATCGGCGCCTTGATCATGGGCATCATGAACAACGGCATGTCGATCCACGGCCTCGGCACCGACTCGCAGCAGATGGTCAAGGGCGCGGTGCTTCTCGCCGCCGTGTTCTTCGACGTCTACAACAAGAACAAGGGCTGAGCGCTCAAGCGCAGCCCCGCATTCGCAGTCATATGAGTGATCAATTCCGGCTCCTGATGGAGCCGGACAGGCGGAGCTTTTCCTGGTCTTCGCCGGAACGAGAAGGATCGAAGTCGTGCTTATTTCCCAGATCAAGGGTGCCAACGGAGAGATCGTCGTCGCCGTGCGCAAGCAGGGCGGCGCTGCAAGATCGGTGAAGAATGCCGGCAGCGTCTATGCGCTGGCGATGGAAGCCGCCGACGGCGGCAAGTCGCTTGCTTCAGTCATCGAGGCGCATGGTTACGGTGATGCCGTCGATCTTGAGAAGGTCTATGCGGAAGGCCGCTTCCTGCCGCCGATCACCCATCCGGACGCTGCCCACCTGCATCTGACCGGCACTGGTCTCACGCATCTCGGCTCCGCCGCCACCCGTGATTCCATGCACAAGAAGACCAGCGAGGCGGCCGAGGAAACGCTGACCGACTCGATGAAGATGTTCAAGATGGGTCTCGAGAACGGCAAGCCGAAGGCTGGCGAAAAGGGTGTGCAGCCCGAATGGTTCTACAAGGGCAACGGCTACGGCGCTGCCGCCCCGGGCGCGCCGCTCGTCTCGCCCTCTTTCGCGCTCGATGGTGGCGAAGAGCCTGAAATGGCTGGCATTTACGTGATCGCCAGCGATGGCTCGCCGTTCCGCATCGGCTTCGCTTTGTCGAACGAGTTTTCGGACCACGTCACCGAGCGGATCAACTATCTCTATCTGGCCCACTCGAAACTGCGCCCCGCCGCCTATGGTCCGGAAATCCGCATCGGCGCCGCCCCGGACGACATCCGCGGCACCTCGCGCATCAAGCGCGGCGACAAGGTGATCTTCGAAAAGCCCTTCCTGTCCGGCGAAGCGAACATGTCGCACACCTTCGCCAATCTCGAATATCACCATTTCAAATACGGCATCTTCCGTGTTCCGGGCGATGTCCATGTCCATATGTTCGGCACGGCGACGCTCTCCTTCGCCGACGGCATCAAGGCGGAAGAGGGTGATGTCTTCGAAATCGAAGTCGCCGAATTCGGCCTGCCGCTGCGCAATCCGCTGAAGGTGGCCGCCGAAGAAGAGATTGCCGTCAGGCAGCTCTAATTTCTCATAAACGGTAAAGGAGGCTCATTCAGCCCATGACCATTTATCAAAACCTGATCGCCGGCGAATGGGTCGGCACCAACGCGACGAAGAACATCAATCCGTCCGATACCAACGAAGTCGTCGGCCTCTATGCCGACGGCAGCGCCGAAGACACCAAGAACGCCATCGCCGCCGCCAGGGCCGCTTTCCCGGCCTGGTCGCGCTCCGGCATCTGGGAACGCCACGTCATCCTGAAGAAGGCCGGCGACGAGATCATGGCGCGCAAGGACGAGCTCGGCGCGCTGCTTGCCCGCGAAGAAGGCAAGACCCTGCCTGAGGCCACCGGCGAGGTCATCCGCGCTTCGCAGATCTTCGAATTTTTCGCAGGCGAGGCCCTGCGGCTGGCCGGCGAAGTCATCCCGTCGGTACGCCCGAACATCGGCGTCGAAATCACCCGCGAGGGCCTCGGCGTCATCGGTATCATCACGCCGTGGAACTTCCCGATCGCCATCCCGGCCTGGAAGATCGCGCCGGCGCTTTGCTACGGCAACACCGTCGTCTTCAAGCCGGCCGAACTGGTGCCCGCCTGTTCCTGGGCGATCGTCGACATCCTCAACCGCGCCGGCCTGCCGAAGGGCGTGTTGAACCTCGTCATGGGCAAGGGCTCGGTCGTCGGACAGGCGATGCTCGAAAGCCCCGACGTTCACGGCATCACCTTTACCGGCTCCACCGGCACCGGCCGGCGCGTCGCCGCCGCCTCGATCGAGCATAACCGCAAGTTCCAGCTGGAGATGGGCGGCAAAAACCCGATGGTCGTGCTCGACGACGCCGATCTGTCGGTCGCCGTCGAGGCCGCCGCCAATTCCGGCTTCTTCTCCACCGGCCAACGCTGCACCGCATCGTCGCGCCTGATCGTCACCGAAGGCATTCACGACAAGTTCGTCGCGGCGCTGACCGACAAGCTGAAGACGCTCGTCGTCGACAATGCGCTGAAAGCCGGCACGCATATCGGCCCCGTCGTCGACGAGCGGCAGCTGAAGACCGATACCGACTATATCGAGATCGGCAAGTCGGAAGGCGCCAAGCTCGCCTTCGGCGGCGAGGTGATTTCCCGCGACACGCCCGGCTTCTACCTGCAGCCGACGCTGTTTACCGAAGCGACCAACCAGATGCGTATTTCGCGCGAAGAGATCTTCGGACCTGTGGTCTCGGTGATCCGGGCGAAGGATTATGACGAGGCGCTCGCCATCGCCAACGACACGCCGTTCGGGCTTTCGGCCGGCATCGCGACGACCAGCCTGAAACATGCGACGCACTTCAAGCGCAATTCGGAAGCCGGCATGGTCATGGTCAACCTGCCGACCGCCGGCGTCGATTTCCACGTCCCCTTCGGCGGCCGCAAGGGCTCGTCCTACGGCCCGCGCGAGCAGGGCAAGTACGCCGCCGAATTCTACACAACCGTCAAGACCGCCTACACGCTGGCTTGAGACGAAGTGCGATAACCCTGATCGTACGAGGCGATCAGGGGGTATCCTGAAGGACAGAGACTATGAAGAAAAAAGCAGAATGGCCGCGCAGGCTGAGGTCGCAGGAATGGTACGGCGGCACGAGCCGCGACGTGATCTATCACCGCGGCTGGCTTAAGAACCAGGGATATCCCCACGACCTGTTCGATGGAAGGCCGGTAATCGGCATCCTCAACACCTGGTCGGATATGACCCCGTGCAACGGTCATCTGAGAGAGCTCGCCGAGAAGGTGAAGGCGGGCGTCTGGGAGGCCGGCGGCTTCCCGCTCGAGGTGCCGGTATTTTCCGCATCCGAAAACACCTTCCGCCCCACCGCGATGATGTACCGCAACCTTGCCGCACTGGCGGTGGAAGAGGCGATCCGCGGCCAGCCGATGGATGGCTGTGTCTTGCTGGTCGGCTGCGACAAGACCACGCCGTCGCTTCTGATGGGGGCCGCCTCCTGCGACCTGCCGTCGATTGTCGTCACCGGCGGGCCGATGCTGAACGGCTATTTCCGCGGCGAACGCGTCGGCTCCGGTACGCATCTGTGGAAGTTCTCCGAAATGGTGAAGGCCGGCGAGATGACGCAGGCCGAGTTCCTCGAGGCGGAAGCCTCGATGAGCCGTTCGTCGGGCACCTGCAACACGATGGGCACCGCCTCGACTATGGCCTCGATGGCCGAAGCGCTCGGCATGGCGCTCTCAGGCAATGCCGCGATCCCTGGCGTCGATTCCCGCCGTAAGGTGATGGCGCAACTGACCGGCCGCCGCATCGTGCAGATGGTCAAGGACGATCTGAAGCCCTCCGAGATCATGACGAAACAGGCTTTCGAAAACGCCATCCGCACCAATGCGGCGATCGGCGGATCGACGAATGCCGTCATCCACCTGCTTGCGATTGCCGGCCGCGTCGGCATCGATCTGTCGCTCGACGACTGGGACCGCTGCGGCCGCGACGTTCCCACAATCGTCAACCTGATGCCGTCGGGCAAGTACCTGATGGAAGAGTTCTTCTATGCCGGCGGTCTACCGGTGGTGCTGAAGCGCCTCGGCGAAGCGGGCCTGCTGCACAAGGATGCGCTGACGGTCTCCGGCGAAACTGTCTGGGACGAGGTCAAGGACGTCGTCAACTGGAACGAGGATGTCATCCTGCCCGCTGAAAAGGCGCTGACCTCTTCGGGCGGCATCGTTGTGCTGCGCGGCAATCTGGCGCCGAAGGGCGCGGTGCTGAAGCCATCGGCGGCCTCGCCGCATCTCCTGGTGCACAAGGGCAGGGCAGTCGTGTTCGAGGACATCGACGATTACAAGGCCAAGATCAACGACGACAATCTCGACATCGACGAAAACTGCATCATGGTCATGAAGAACTGTGGGCCGAAGGGTTATCCAGGGATGGCCGAAGTCGGCAACATGGGACTGCCGCCGAAGGTGCTGAAGAAGGGCATCCTCGACATGGTGCGCATTTCCGACGCCCGCATGTCCGGAACCGCCTACGGCACCGTCGTGCTGCACACCTCGCCGGAAGCGGCGGTCGGCGGGCCGCTTGCGGTCGTGAAGAATGGCGACATGATCGAGCTCGATGTGCCGAACCGTCGTCTGCATCTCGACATTTCCGACGAGGAACTGGCGCGCCGGCTGGCCGAATGGCAGCCGAACCACGACCTGCCGACATCAGGTTATGCCTTCCTGCATCAGCAGCATGTCGAAGGGGCCGATACCGGCGCCGACCTCGACTTCCTCAAGGGATGTCGCGGAAACGCGGTTGGCAAGGACAGCCACTAACCGGGTGCATCCGAAATTGATCGTTGATGAGGCGGGGCAAAACCCCGCCTTTTCTGTCCGCCGTTCGCGCGGAATGGCGCGCTCAGGCGCTCGAGACTGCCGTGCGCCGGAAAGTGGCAATGCAGGCGGATCGAAGTGCGATCCGCTGCAGGCAATTATTTTTGCGTAAGCCTGCTCGACCGGCCAGGCCTGTTACATGGCCGATCGGAGCAGAGCGCTTCGAAGACGTCGGCAACCGCGACGATCGTGCGTCGATGTGGATTGCGTCGCTGGACAGGCCTTTGGGATAGCCGGTTTCCGTCCAGCGGGTCGAAGGGCTTGGCCAAAAAATCCGTGGCGCCGGCCTCCAGCGCTTCCAACCGAACCGACCATTTTGCCTGCGACGTGAACCGCACCCGACGCGCGACGAAACGGCCAGCCGAGACGCTTCGGGGAGGGGGTCAAAGGAAATTCGCTCTGACATCAGAGACGAAAGCGCCGGGTAAAAACGGCCAGTCGAGGCACTGGTGAAAAAACCAGCACGTTTCCAACCAGTACGGCGCAGAGCCCGAGAGCCGCCAATGGACCGAGCTGATAACCTTCGAAAAACATCGAAATCGTCAGGGCAACGATGGGAAAGAGGACGGTCATATAAGCGGCTTTGGCTGCTCCCAGCCGATTAACGACGGTGAGATAGGTGGTAAACCCGATTACGGAGCCGAAAATTGCGAGATAAAGGAGAGAGCCGACATAGGACGCTGAAGGATCGAAGGTAAATTCAACACCCCGAATGGCGGCGAATGCCGAGACGATGCCCGCACCGTAGAGCATTCCATATGCGTTTACCGAAGTCACCGACAATCCGTGCTTCCTGTTGCGTACGGACACCAGGTTGCCGACCGAAAAGAACCATGTCCCGAGGAGGGCGAGCATCACGCCGATCACCACGTTGCGGTCGAATGCGGCGGCGGCAGCTTCATTCCAGAAAAGGCAGACAATGCCGGCAACGCCGAAGGCCGCGCCCAGGAGAATGCGCGCCGACGGCCTCTGGCCAAATGCGACCATGCCATTGGCAAGATTGAAGATTGTCGCAGCTGAAAAGATCACCGAAACAATGCCGCTCGGCACCAAGGTTTCGGCGATATAGAAACAAAGAAAATTACAGGAAAAGAGACAGATCGACTGCAGGACCACATAGGGATGATGACGCAAGGGAATGGGCTGAAGCCTCTTCGCAACCGTCAGGCCTACAAATAATATCACGCCGGCGAGGGCGAAGCGGTAGGCGATCGACGCTTCAATCGGAACGACGCCAAGCTGGTTCTTGATGGCGATCCAGGTGGTGCCCCAGATCAGCACGGTTAAAGCATAGCAGAGGCCGGTCATGGTCTTTCACTCCGTCAACGACAATGGGAGGATCGATATCGAGCCGAACAGCCAGGTCTATGCCGCAGACCGTGGAGGCATTGTATATTCTTGGGTTTTTTGCCTTTGGCCCTATTGATCGGCTGCGCCGTCCCATTCAAACTCGTGAGACGAGGCCCCGATGGATCATGGAACAGCAACACCGTCTGACAGTTAAAGAAGCGCTCTCAAGATCCGGCGCATGCCTGCAGCGCTCCGGCTCGGTCGACCGGGGACTGTCGCTTGCGGAGTGGACCAACCGCGCAGGAGAAGCGTTCTACGAGCGCCCCGATCATCACACGCTGAGCATCTATCTTGACGGCGGCGAAAGGGTCATTCGCGAGGATAAGCGGCTATCGGGCGGAGCACCGGGCAAGCTTTGCCTCTTGCCGGCCGAACACAAAAGCCAATGGCATATTGGCGGGCCACTGAGGATGTTTCATCTTTACGTCGATCCCGAGCTCCTCGCTTATGAAGCGCTGACGTCGTTCGACATCGACCCGAGGCATATCGATCTGATGGATCTGACGTTTTGTGATGATCCGGCGATGGCGATGATTGTCCGGGGAGGGGTTTTGCCTTTGAACTGGCAGGAAAAGAGCGACCGTGTCGCTCTCGATGCGGTTTGTAGGCTTCTCATTCATCGGATCTTGAAATCGCACAATCGGCAGGCGCGGCAGGAGGCCGTGCGCGGAGGGCTTTCACCCTCGGTGCGTCGCCGTACTGCTGATTACATCGACGCCAACCTCGAGCAGGCGCTGACGCTTGATCGGCTGGCACGGGAAGCCGGCTTGAGCACCTTTCATTTTGCCAAGATGTTTCGCGTCAGCTTCGGCATGCCTCCGCATCGCTACGTGGCGGCGCGGCGGATCGAGCAAGCAGAAAGGCTCCTTCGCAACCGCGAAAACAGCCTTGCAACCGTTGCCTCCGCCTGCGGCTTCGGGTCACAAAGCCATTTTTCCAAAGCTTTTAAAGCGACCACCGGCGTGCCGCCAGGGGAGTGGCGAAGCCTGCCGTGAGACAGGGCGCCCGCTCCCGCTAGCGAGAGTTCTTGTCTGCCATCCACGGAGAAATGAGAGCCCTCGAATGGCGGGGGATTGTCAGCAGGCGCTCCTTGGCAAGACCATCGCGCGCGCCTTGAGCGAGGCCTTGAAGGATGGCAGCGTAAAGGTCCGACAGTTCCTGAACGGGTGTATCATCCCGAAGTCTGCCGCCGCGCACATCTTCGGTCAGGCGCTCGGCAATCTGCTTCGACCGTCCCTGCCGCAGCTCTTTCAGGGTCTGCTCTATTTCGATCCCGTTCGGCGCATTGCTCGCCACGGAGTTCACGACAAAGCAGCCATGCGGCCTATTCGCGCGGGTGAACAGTTCCACCGCCGCCTCCAACATGGCTTCGATGCCGCCGGCGGCGTCGGGCGCGCTTTTCAGTGCTGCCGGCAGGTCGTCCGCATAAGCTGTGTGATAATGCTGCACGGCCTCGGCGAACAGCGCTTCCTTCGATCCGAATGCTGCGTAGATGCTCGGCGAGTTGATCCCCATTGCCTCGACAAGATCGTTCATCGATGTCGCCGCAAAGCCGTTCTGCCAGAACGCCATCAGCGCCCGGTCCAGTGCCTGCGCGCGGTCGAAATTCCTTGGTCGCCCTCGTTCAGCCATGGGTGCCTCATTCTGTGTCGAGCGACATATAAATCTCTAGACAGGGTCGGTGCAATAGCATATTTCTGTGCTGATTGACACATAAATAGGTGAGCCATGGCCAGCTTAGAGTTTTCCGGCAAGACAGCCCTTATCACCGGCGCCGGCAGCGGCATCGGGCGCAGCATCGCGATTGCCTTCGCCAATTCCGGGGCCAGGGTGGTGTTGGCCGGGCGACGGCAGGAGGAACTGGAAGAGACCGCGCGCCTCATCCGCGAGGGGAGTGGTGAAGCGTTCGCCGTTTCAGCCGATGTGACCTATGAGCGGTCGGTCGGCGCCTTGGTCGACCAGGTAGGACCGTTGCATGTTGCTGTGAACGCCGCCGGTATCGTGCTCAGCGGCGCGGTCGACGAAATGGCGGCTGAAGCCTTCGCCCATGTCTTTGATGTCAACGTGACCGGGCTTTGGCTGTCGATGAAGCACGAAATCCGGGTCATGAAGGCGACGGGCGGCGGCGCGATCATCAACATCGGCTCGAATATCGGCGCGCGGATCGTGCGCCCCACCATGGGCGCCTATGCCGCCTCAAAGGCTGCCGTCAGCAGCTTGACGCGCACGGCGGCGCTGGAAGCCATTCCGCATGGCGTCCGCATCAACTGTCTTTGCCCGGGGCCGGTGGATACACCCCTTTCCATCCGTCCCGGTGAGGATCGAGCGGCGCGTGACGCTCGCGTCGCCGCCACCAATCCTTCCAAACGGGTGGCAACGACCGACGAGGTTGCCGCTGCAGCGCTTTGGCTCGCATCCACAGCCGCCTCCTATATCGTCGGTCAGGATATCGTCATCGACGGCGGCGCCTCAGTGTGATCATCAACACCGGCGACAATTCACCGCCGAAAAAAATGCCGCTCCACTGCCGATATCGTCGACGCTTTCGTCCATGATTTGCAAAAGCGCCGGGGCTGAGGGATATCGCGCCCGCGACGGCTGTTCACGCCAGAAATAAGCCGGCGGCGCCTGCAAGTGTCGCTATGCCGGTCGTGATCGCCAGTCGAACCACATAACCAGTGCTTCCTGTCGTTGCCGCAAGACCGGTTTTCGCCAGAAGATTGGCAAAGGCGGCGACCGCTATCGCATGTGCGGCCGCGTCCGCAGGTACGGTCTGCGACGACAGCTTGGCGATGGAGAGGGTAATGGCATCGAGATCGCCGAGCCCCGTGATGAAAGCGACCGCGACGAGCGACTGGGTTCCAAAGACTGCCAAAGTTGCCCGCGTCACGATGGTCACGACGGCAAGCAGAAGCGCGAAGCGGATGACGACCATCACTTCCAGCGGATTTCGCGGCGAAAAATCGGAACCGCCATCGGAGCGCCGCGACAATCCGGCGAGGCAACCGCCCACGGCAAGGATCGCGGCAGCCGGGCCGAGCGATGCCGCAAGCTCCTTCAGTATATCAGGCGCGATGACGCCGCAGATCAACAGCACCCGGCTGAGGGATACGGCTCCCGCCAGCATCGCTCCGGCCGAAAGCAGCGGCGAGAGGGCGGGCGTCTGCGTCGACTGGCGGGCGAAGGAAAGCGTCAGCGCCGTCGACGAGACGATGCCGCCGCAGGCCCCGGTCAGCAATATCCCGGCCTTGGCGTCGCTGAGCCTGATCATGACGTAACCGGCGAATGAAACCGCACCGATCAGGATGGTCATCATCCAAAGCTCGAAAGGGTTGATCGTCTGCCAGGGATCGACCGCCTCGTCGGGTAGAATCGGAAGAATGACGACCGTCATCGTCAGCAGAATCAGCGCGGCCCGTAATTCGAGCCAGGTCAGTTTCCGGAGAAATCCATGCAGCGGCTCCCGCGCCGCCAGAAGCGCGGTGATCGCGACGGCACTCGCCGCAGTCGCCGTCATATCCGCAACGACGGCACCGAAGCCCAGCGCAAAGACCGTTATCGTGGCGATGGTGCCGGTCGCGCTGTAATCTTTCTCCCGTGCTGCCTGCATGCCGCTGAAGACGAGCACTGTGATACAGAAGAACACGAAGATGGCCGTCGGCAGGATCGGTCCTGTGATCGGCTGCAGAAAACCGCAAAAGCCGCCGAGGAAGCTCGACAGGCCATAGGTGCGGATGCCCGCCACTCTCTTGCCCGGCGCAGCCTCGCGTTCGCGCCATCCGCGCTCGATCCCGACGAGGATGCCGATCGCAAGCGCCAGGCTGAGACGTTGGAATGCGTCCGTCATCACCAATGAAGTCATCATCCGAAGATCCAGACATTGTCAGCCAGGCCGTCTTCGCGGGAGCTTCTGCCCAATATGCCACGACGACGGTGTATTCCGCTCTGCTTGTTTCTGAAATCCAACCACGGCCATGCGGCCCGGTCATTGCGACGGATCAACGTTGGCTGCGTTCGCCTGATGCGAGCCGGGATGCTTCTCGTTGAGCCATGTCCATGCGTGATACCCGACAGGTGTTGGCGGCGGATATCGGGCCTCGATAGGCTGTCCGAATTCCGCATCGTCTGGCGGCGTGACGTGCTGGTGAAACGGCGCGGCCGAGACCAATCCATCTGCAGGAGATCGCCGCCGCGCGATGGATAGGCCCAGCCATGGCCCTTCGAGGGGGAAAGGCCGGATGTCGCCAGCAGTTGAGCACATAGATATCAGCCCTGGAAGACCGTCGAAATCCGGTGCGCGCATGCAAGGGAGCCGAGATTTGGATCTCGCTCTTCCGAGCGGCCGATGCCGCTTAGCTCTGGCTCTGGCTTTGCATCTGGCCGCCATCCTCGACCTTCACGGTCACCGACAGCGTTTCACCCGGCGTGCCGATACGCATGCCCGAAATCGGGGCGGCGTCGCGGTAGCAGAGGCCGGAGGCAACGCGGACATAACGCGTATCCGGGCAGATCTCGTTGGCGGGATCGAAACCGACCCAACCGAGGCCGGGAATATGGGCTTCGGCCCAGGCATGGGTCGCCGCCTGCTCGACCTTTTCCTCCATCATCAGATAGCCCGAGACATAACGGGCCGGTACCTGCAGGGCGCGGGCGGCGGCAATGAAGATGTGGGCATGGTCCTGGCAGACGCCGCTCTTCCTTTCCAGCGCCTGTTCGGCCGTCGTCGCGGTGTTGCTGGTGCCGGGCTTATAGTCGACCGTCTCATGGATTGCTGCCATCAGCGCATGCATGCGGGCAAGTTCGTTATCGCCAGCGACCCCCTTGATCAGCTCCTTGACCAGCTTGCCGCCCTTGGTGAGCGGCGTTTCGCGCAGGAAGAGCCAAAGCGGGCAGAAGCCGGTATGCGGGCCGGTGACGCCGTTATTATCAGTCGTTTCGACCTCGCCTTCGGCGAAGATGCGCGTCAGGTGCTGTGCGCCTTCCAGCGAGACCAGGTTGACGTGATTGCCGTACTGGTCGTCATATTCCACCTCGGGCTTGGCGCCCTCGACGTTCAGCGACCAGCCGAGCACCTTCTGGGCGGCTGTTGTCGGCGGCGTCAGCCTGAGGCGCTGCAGCGAGAACTGCGCCGGTTCGTCGTAGCGGTATTCGGTGAGGTGGCTGATTTTCAGTCTCATGTTCTGATCCGCTTAAACGTAGAACCGGTAGCCGTCGGAAATTTCCGCGCCGAGCTGGTTGTTGCGCGAGACGAAATCCTCCAGGAACTCGTGCAGGCCCTGATCCATGATGTCGCGAATCGCCCGCGTCTGCAGCGTGGTGCGGATTGCATCGGCGGTATCGTGGGCAGGCAGCCGCGCCTCGTAATCCTGGGCGAGATAGCCGAGATTGCTGACGATCTTCTCGTAGCAATAGGCGAGCGAACGCGGCATCTGCACGTTCAGCGTCAGGAAGTCGGCGATGTTCATCGCCCGGTATTCGCCGTCATAGGCCCAGCTATAGGCACGGTGGGCGGAGACCGAGCGCAGGATCGATTCCCACTGGACGTTGTCGAGCGAGGAGCCGACGGCCGAGACCGAAGGCAGCAGCACGTAATATTTCACGTCGAGAATACGGCTGGTATTGTCTGCCCGCTCGATGAAGGTGCCGATGCGGGCGAAATTATAGAGTTCATTGCGCAGCGTCGAGCCATGGAAGGCGCCGCGGATGAGACCGGCGCGGCGCTTGATGGTGTCGATGACTTCAGGCATTTCGGCCGGCTTGACGCGCTTTTCGAGCAGCGACTTCAGGTCGATCCAGCATTCGTTGGTCGCTTCCCAGGTCTCTCGCGTCAGCGCAGTGCGCACCATACGGGCATTGTTGCGGCCGGACTCGATGCAGGACATGACGCTCGACGGGTTGGCGCGATCGCGCAGGAGATAGTCGATCGCATCGGCATTGGTCAGCTTCGTGTGGCCCTCGTCATAGGCTTCGCGAACGCCGGCACTTTGCAGCACGCCATCCCAGTTGTCGTCGCCGGCACTGCTGCGGGTCAGCGACATTCGCAGCCCGGCATCGACAAGGCGGGCGATATTTTCGGCGCGCTCGATGTACCGGAACATCCAGTAGAGGCCGTTTGCGGTTCTTCCGAGCATCAGTCCTCCAATACCCAGGTGTCTTTGGTGCCGCCGCCTTGGCTGGAATTGACCACCAGCGAGCCCTGCTTCAACGCCACGCGGGTGAGCCCGCCCGGAATGATCTGAACCTTGTCCGACACGAGCACATAGGGACGCAGGTCGACATGGCGCGGCGCAATGCCCTTGTTGACGAGGATTGGCACGGTGGAGAGCGACAGCGTCGGCTGGGCGATATAATTGTTCGGCTTGGCCTTCAGCTTCTCGGCAAAATCGGCGCGCTCCTTCTTCGAGGCCGTCGGTCCCACAAGCATGCCGTAGCCGCCGGAGCCGTGCACTTCCTTGACGACCAATTCCTCAAGATGCTCCAGCACGTATTTCAGGCTTGATGTCTCCGAACAGCGCCAGGTCGGCACGTTTTCGAGCAGCGCCTTGCTGCCGGTGTAGAATTCGACGATCTCCGGCATATAGGAATAGATCGCCTTGTCGTCGCAAATGCCGGTGCCGGGCGCGTTGGCGATGGTGATGTTGCCGGAGCGGTAGACATCCATGATGCCGGGAATGCCGAGTGCGGAATCGGCCCGGAAGGTCAGCGGATCGAGGAAATCGTCGTCGACGCGGCGGTAGAGCACGTCGATCGCCTCGTAACCGCGGGTCGTCCGCATCTTCACCTTGCCGTCGATGACGCGCAGATCCGAGCCTTCGACCAGTTCGACGCCCATCATGTCGGCGAGGAAGGAATGCTCGTAATAGGCCGAATTGTAGATGCCGGGGGTCAGCACCGCGACGCGCGGCTTGCCGCTGCAGCCGGGAGGGGCGAGCGAAGCAAGGCTCTGGCGCAAGAGATAGGGATAGTCTTCGACGCGCTGCACCTTGTTCTCATGGAAGAGTTCCGGGAACATTTGCATCATGGTTTCCCGGTTTTCCAGCATGTAGCTGACGCCGGAAGGCGTGCGGGCATTATCCTCCAGCACGTAGAACTGGTCCTCGCCGGTGCGCACGATGTCGGTGCCGACGATATGGGTGTAGACGCCGCCCGGCGGGCGGAAGCCGATCATCTCAGGGATGAAGGTGACGTTGTTCTCGATCAGCTCGCGCGGGACGCGGCCGGCGCGGATGATCTCCTGCTTGTGGTAGATATCGTCCAAGAAGGCGTTGAGCGCGATCACCCGCTGCTCGATGCCCTGGGCGAGCTTGCGCCATTCGCGGGCGGAGATGATGCGCGGGATGATGTCGAAGGGGATGAGCTTTTCGGAGCTATCGGCATGGCCGTAGACCGCGAAAGTGATGCCGGTCTTCCGGAAGATGTTTTCCGCATCGCGGGATTTGGCAATCAGATGCGACCGGTCTTGGCTGTTGTACCACTCAAAATATTTTTCATAAGGCGGGCGAGGACTTTCGTCCCCGGTAATCATTTCATCAAATGCCAAAGGTGCGTGCTCCCCTTTTTTGTTCATTTGAATACAACGCAAATTGCAATGCAAGAACCATGCGCAGTTCGAGGAAAAGATTTTGCGTTGCGGGAAACAGGGGAATCCGGGCGGTGGAAGCGAGGTGGCGGATGGCTGCTCCGCGAAGGCTGCGCAAAATTTGGGCAGGTGATGGTTTTTCGTTCGGCGAGTTTGTGGGAGCGCGGCCTTCCCACTTGCTCCCTCATTCCTGTGCTCGTCACAGGAATCTAGCCGACGCGCGTCGGCGCGGCGAATGACTTCTACGGTGAAGTGAGTCTCCTGCGCCCAAGGACGTGGGCGCGCTGGATCCCTGTGACGAGCACAGGGATGAGGGTGGGCGGGGGATGTGTCGGCGATCCTTCTTGGCCATGGCATGGCGTCGAGATGTCGATAGGCTCGTCCACCAAAAGTATCATCTTCAGCATGTCCGTCGTCCCACCATCAGCGAAATTTCAAATAAGCATCAACGCTTCGCCTTTGACTGTGACCGCCCGGTGCCGCTATCAGCACGGCGAACTCTTTTCTCCCGAGCAGCCTCATGTCCCTCGACCGCCTTGCCCCCGCTCTTTTCGTTCTGCTCTGGTCCACAGGCTGGGTGGTGGCGAAATATGCGGCGCTGCATTCCGAGCCCTTCACCTTTCTTTCGATACGCTACGGGCTGTCGGCTTTGGCATTCCTGGCGCTCTGCGTGGTGATGCGGGCGCAATGGCCGACAAGCCGGACGACCTGGCTGCGCGCCATCTATTCCGGCTTTTTCCTGCATGGTTTTTATCTCGCTGGCCTGTGGTGGGCGATCGCCAATGGCGTGCCGGCCGGCATATCGGGGATCATCGCGGCGCTGCAGCCGTTGTTGACGGCGATGGCGGCTCCCTTTCTGGTCGGCGAGCGGTTGCAGCAGAAGCAGAAGCTCGGCCTTGCCTTCGGCTTCATCGGCATTGCCATCGCCATTTCGCCGAAGCTCGTCGATCCGGCGACATCAGATCTCACGCATGCCGCCCTGCCGCTGGCGATCAACCTCATCGCCATGGGATCGGTCACCTACGGCACGCTCTATCAGAAGAAACACCTGCAATCCGGCGACCTCAGGACCATCGCGACGCTGCAATATGTCGGGGCGCTGATCCTCACCCTGCCGCTGTCGCTGATCTTCGAGCACCAGCATTTCGATGGTGCCGCACGGGCCTATGCCGCGCTCGCCTGGTCGGTCTTCGGCCTGTCGATGGGCGGTGTCGGGCTGCTGCTCTATCTCATCCGCCGGGGGCAGGTCTCGCGTGCGGCTTCGCTGATCTATCTGATGCCGCCGGCCGTCGCGCTCGAGGCCTTCATCGCCTTCGGGGAGCCACTGACCCTGCCGTTGATTGTGGGCACGGCGATCGTGGTCACGGGTGTCTACATGACAAACCGCAGGGTCGTTCAGCAGGTGCCCGCGAGCGTATAGGCCGCCGGCCGCGCCAAGGCCGCCGCCGGACGAGGAGCGTCTCTTCGTAGACGCAATCGGCGACGGCTACCGGTGCCGCTAAGAAAGTTTTCTTTCCCGACGACATTCCACTCTTGCCGCTAGAACAGGATGAGTTAAGGCCGGGTCGGCCTTAAATCTGAATCCTGTTCTAAATTAAAGAGTTAGAGCATGATGTCGCCCGAAAACCGCTCGCACTTTTCGGCAGCATGCTCTAGTCACCGAACCCCGGACGGAACGCATCGGAGGTCGCCGACGATTGCCGGTGACCTGTTATCCAGAGCATCTTCAGTTCGACTGTGCGTGATCCGCAGGTTGAAAGCAATGATCAGTTGCGGGGCTGCAGCAACGCCAAGGCAATCGTCGATGCAGCCAGGATCGCCGTCACAGTCAATGGTCCCACGGCGCCGTAGTGGTCGACGATATAGCCGCCAAAAACCGCGCCGATACTGATGGCCACCTGAAAAGAGACGACCATCAGGCTACCCGCCGCCTCCAGAGCGTCTGGGGCTGCGCGGGAAAGATTGGTCGGCAGCACGACCGGCGCCATTCCGAAGGCAAAGCCCCAAAGTGCGACGAGGGCGAACGCAATGCCGGTATGGGCGCCCCAAAGCACCAGAGCGAGCGCTGCAACCGTCATCAGCGCGGCGGTGACAGCGAGTGCCAGCCGGATACTGGCATCGGCCATTCGGCCACCGGCAACATTGCCGATCACGGAGGCGATGCCAAATCCGAGCAGTGCCAGGGCGATTGATCGGGTATCAAGGAGCGTTACCTGTTCGAGGAAAGGACGCACATAAACCGACCCGGCAAAATGCCCGGTCATCAGCAAAAGGATGGCAAGCATTCCCAGTTGAATGCCGCCCCGTCGTGTCAGCCGGAAAACATCAGCGATACTGTTGCTTGTGCTTGCAGGAAGCGTCGGCAAGCTGATCAGTTGCAGCAGCATGGCAAGCGCGGCAAGCCCGGCTGTCATCGCCATGGCGCTGCGCCATCCCAGCCAATCGCTGATCAAAGCACCCATTGATGGTGCAGCTATCGTGGCGAGCGAAACGCCGAGGGTGACGATAGCCATGCCCCGACCTGTCGCATTAGCGCCGACCAGCCTCGCCACGACGGCTACTGAAAGCGCCCAAAAGCCGCTCAGCGCGATGCCCAACCCGGCCCGGCCCACCAACAACAGCCAAAAATCAGTCGCCAATGATGCCAGAACATTGGAGCCGATCGCCAGCGCGCTGAGGCTGACCAGCACGGTTTTGCGGTTCAGTCGGCCGATGAGGACGTTGCTCAATAAGGCCGCCACGGCGCCGACAGAAGCGGTGGCGGTGACGACTTGTCCGGCCGTTCCCTCGGAAATGCCGAGATCGCGCGCCATCGGCGTCAACAGGCCCGCCGGCAGGAACTCAGCGGACACCAGCGCAAAGCTGGTGGCTGCCATCGAAACAACGGCAAACCAGGTCGCCGTGTTCCACGCGGA
This sequence comes from Rhizobium redzepovicii, assembly GCF_019793435.1. GTDB lineage: Bacteria > Pseudomonadota > Alphaproteobacteria > Rhizobiales > Rhizobiaceae > Rhizobium > Rhizobium redzepovicii. The sequence continues at coordinate 63,882 of NZ_JAILYH010000019.1, forward strand.
TGGTTCATCCGTCTCCAGGCCAATTGCGATCCCGTCGAACTGTGATGTTGAGTCCGTCATTGAACTATCTCCTATGTTCGGAGATTTGATAGACGAAGTTTTCAGGATGATATGTGTCTTAAAATCCGAAATCTATATCCATTCGTCCGGAACTTGTGCGGCGCACAATCCCGGGTGAAACGTTGGTGACGCGTTTGAAGGCGCGCGCGAAAGACGCCTCGGACTCATAGCCCAGCCGGGAAGCAACTTCCGCGATCGACATGCCGCTTTGACCCAACAAATCGCGGGCAAGCTGCATACGCAGACGGACGAGGTAATGTGCCGCGCCTTCACCCAAGATAGCGCTGAAGCGTTCGGCGAAGATCGAGCGCGACTGGCCAGCCACACCAGCGAGGCTTTCGAGGGTCCAGTTATGGCCGGGGTCCCGGTGCATGGCCGCCAATACACGACCGATATGAGGATCCCGGATGGCGGCGAGCCAGCCGGTGGTCGAAGCTCCGCTGCAATTGACCCAGCAGCGGATAAGCCGCGCCGCGAGCAAGTCCGCCATTCGCGATAGCACGGTCGCGCTTCCCATTTGGGGCTGTGTCGCTTCCGCCGACATGGCGGCCAGAAGGGGGCCAACGATCGGGTCATTGCCGGCCACATCGCAGCCCTTGATGATTGGCGGCATCAGAGCGATCAAGGGGTGAAGCGCATGCGCGCCCAAAGCCATGGAACCACAGAAGAGGGTGCTATTCGCCCCCATTCCCTCCCGCACGACATCGCAGACATTGCTTCCCACCCTTGTTATCTGACAGCTTTTAAGCGAATCTCCTTCAACATCCGGCGCGCTGGCTAACCGATGTGCGATGCCTTGAGGCAGCAGAACCAGATCGCCATCGTTTAACTCCTGCCATCCTTCGACTTCGGTATGGATCCAGCACGGACCTTGGCTGACGAAGTGGAAACGAAGCAGCTGTTGTTGCGGAAAGGCGATGCTCCATGGATGCCTGAGCTCGCAGCGGCCATAGTTGACCCCGCTCAAGCGAAAGTCTTGCAGGACTTCGCTCAGGGCATCCATTGGGATAGTTGACGGCGACAACGGCCGGGACGGATGGTCAAGCATTTAGCCAATTTAGGTCTCAAGCGTCCGACATTCAAGCGGATGTGCCCGTCTCGATGTACGGGCGAAGGACCGGCTGGGCCCCGGACTGCCGTTGCGATGTTGCCACCACAAAGAGAGAAAGGCCGGAGCACCTGTCAGATGCTCCGGCCTCCCAACGTAAGACCGGAGATATTCGGCCTTTCCTTTAAATCAATCGGCGCTCAGGCGCGTTCGCGACGTTGGCCACCGCCATTGCGGGAGCCCGAGCCGCCGCGGCCGTTGCCGCCATTGCCCTCGCGGCGCGGTTCGCCGCCCTGGGTCTGCTGCGGGCCGCGGTCTTCGCCATGCTTGCGGGCCGGGCGGCCGTGGGCGTGGCGGCCGTTGCCGCGGTGATGACCGCTCGGCTCGCCATTGGCATGATGGCTATTAGGACCGCCATGGGCAGGACGCTGCGGCTTTGCCGAGGGGCGGAAGTCGGAGGTCGAGACCAGGTCGTTGTCGGGGCCGAGATTGGGGGTGGCTTCGCCGCGGCGCTGGCCGCGGAAATCCTCGTTGCGGCTTGTGCGTTCGGGACGCGGGCGGCGCTCCTGGCGGCTGCCGCGATGCTCCGAGCGGTTCTGATCGCCACGGCCTTCGCCGCGACCCTGGCCTTCGCGACCCTGGCCGCCACCGCGATTGCGGTTGTTGCCATTGCCGTTGCCGCGGCGGGGGCCGGCGCTGCCGATATTGGCCGGCGCTTCGCCGCTTGCGACTGCGATGTCGATGCCCATCAGGCGCTCGATATCGCGCAACAGCTTGGCTTCGTCGGGGGCGCAGAAGGCGATCGCGATGCCGTCGCGGCCGGCGCGCGCCGTGCGGCCGATGCGATGGACATAGGCGTCGGGCACTTCGGGCAGGTCGTAGTTATAGACATGGCTGACGGCCGGGATGTCGATGCCGCGGGCGGCAACGTCGGTGGCGATCAGCGTCTTGATGCTGCCGTCGCGGAAGGCTTTCAGCGCCCGCTCGCGCTGGCCCTGGCTCTTGTTGCCGTGGATCGAGGCGACGGAATAGCCGATATTGTCGAGATGCTTCATCAGCTTCTCGGCGCCGTGCTTGGTGCGCAGGAAGACGATGGCGCGGCCATCGGGATTTTCGGTCAGCGACTTGCGCAGCAGTTCCGTCTTGTCGTTCTTGCCGGCGACGAAATGGACATACTGCTCGACCTTGTCGGCAGCCTTGCCGGGCGGAGTGACTTCGACCTTGACCGGATCGACGAGATATTCGCCGGCGAGATCGGCGATCGTCTTCGGCATGGTGGCCGAAAACAGCATGGTCTGGCGCTTTTTCGGCACCAGCTTGGCGATTTTGCGCAGATCGTGCACGAAGCCGAGATCAAGCATCTGATCGGCTTCGTCGAGCACGAGATAACGCACCGTGGTCAGGGTGATGGCGCGGCGATTGACGAGATCGAGCAGGCGGCCCGGCGTTGCGACCAGGACATCGGTGCCCTTTTCGAGCTGCAGCTGCTGCTTGTTGATCGAGACGCCGCCGACGACGACATTGACGCGCAGGTGCGACTTGCGGATGAACTTCTTCAGATTGTCGGCGATCTGGTTCACCAGTTCGCGGGTCGGCGCCAGGATCAGCGTCCGCGTCGTGCGGTTGTCGGGGCGGCGCTCGTCGGCAAGCAGCTTTTCGATGAGCGGCAGGCCGAAGGCGGCGGTCTTGCCGGTGCCGGTCTGGGCAAGGCCGATCAGGTCTCGGCCCTGGAGGAGAAGGGGGATGGCCTGTTCCTGGATCGGCGTCGGCGTTTCGATGCCGAGCTGGAACAAGGTGGCGACGATCGGCTTGGAGACACCAAGCGATTCAAAATTAGTCAAGGCATAACCTTTCGGGGCGCCACAACGACTATCGCCGGAGCGCACCATGCGATCCGGTTTCATTCTGGCGTCAAGAACCCCGCGTGAAGTGGGAACTTGTGAGTTGGAAAAAGCTTTCCAGCGCTTCTGGCCGCTCATGGGAGTGCGGCGCTCTATCGAAATGCGCTTTTGTCCCTTCTTCCTGCGTCCGTATTTTTTAGCAGGGGCACGCTCACGCGGCGGCCGGAAGGGTGAAAGCTGGGCTGCATTTGGGCTAGTTCGCGCGGAAAGTCAAGTGCAGTGCACAAGAAAGCCTCCGGTAGAACTTAGTCGGGCATCACGAGCAAGAAGCTTTGAGATGCGCTTTCCCAGCCGTTGACGAGGATGGCGATGCGGTGCTCGCCGGGGTAATAGCGCCGGGTGGTGATCGGCCGCAGGGCGTGGCGGCGCTCGATTGCGTGGCTTTGCCCGGGTGCGAGCATGATCGTCTTGCATTTGAAGATCTTGGGCTAGAGCGAGCCGTCGGCCTTCACGTGGTGGATGGCGTAGTCGATCATCAGCGATTGCGCGGTCTCGCCGGCATTGTTGACGTGGATTTCGAAATCCAACCCCTCGCCGAACGTGACCTCGCCGTTCAGGAGGCGTAGTTCGCATGTCAGCGCCGTAGCCGCCCCAAAGCCGAAATTGGCGAGCGCTTGCGCATGACCCTTCTTCAGGAGCGTGCGCGAAGCATGTTTCAGCATTCGGCGCCGCTCGGGCGACGCCCCCTCGATACTGCTGGCGATGAAGGCTGCGACCAGATCCGGGTGATCCTTGGCGATGTCGTTCAGACTGTTGGCAACGGAGCGGCGGACATAATCTTCCGGATCGTCGATCAGCGCGGTCAGGATCGGCAGGATCGGCGCGGGGTCTTTCACAAGTTGCGGCAGGCGCATGGCCCAAGGCAGGCGCGGCCGCGTTCCCTCGCTCGCCAGCCGGCGCACGTGCCGATCAGGGTCGCCGACCCAGCGGGAGATGATGGCGAGCGCGCGCTGCTGGTCGCGGTGGATGAATTGGCGGATACCGAATTCGGCGGTGAAATGCGGCGTCAGCGCCTTCAGCAGATCGAGGCCGAGATCGAAATGATCGGGGCCGCGGGCCGCGATGAACTGGTTGACCGGCAGCAGCATCCAGCCGGAAAGCCCGGGCCTGCCTGAGACAGGCAGGCTCGCCTTCAGGATGGCGGCGGCCTTGGTAAAATCATCGGGAAGCGTGGCAAACAGCGCGTCGCGGATCAGGGCCGAGCGCTCCATCAGCTCCAGCGCCCCGAGGCCATCGGTCGCCAGCGCCACGAAACGGCTCGTGTCGAAGGTGGGCGCATTGGCGGCGATGCGATCGGCCATGTCGGCGACCAGCGCCTGATGCAGCAGATTCTTGAGTGGTTCCGGCATGTTTATACCTCTCACGACTCCTAGCGTATCGGCGCTGTCGATTTCCTGGGAATGAGTGTTGGAGCCGAGATCCGAATACGGTCGTCAGCGAGACGGTCAGTACCCGCAAGAAGATCGAGGGCGTTTGAGGCAATTTGGTCGAGCGGCACCCGCAACGTCGTGAGCGGCGTGGGGAGGTGGCAGACGATCGGAATGTCGTTGTAACCGACGACCGAGATGTCCTGGGGCACGGAAAGGCCGAGTTTCGTCAGTCCCGACAAGGCTCCGATGGCGGTATTGTCGTTGACGGCGAAAACAGCGGTCGGGCGAGGAGTGAGAGTCATCAGTGTCTCGACAGCGAGAGCGCCCGATTCGATGCCGAATGTCGAGGGAACGATGTAGGAGGGATCTGTATTCAATCCAGCTTCTTCCAGAGCCTGCTTGAACCCTTCGACTCGGCCCCGAGCGCTGGAAGCATAGGATGGGCCGGCGATGATCCCAATTCTGCGATGGCCTAGATCGAGCAGATGGCGGGCCGCGAGATAACCGCCAAGCCTGTCGTCGCCAACCGAAGAGAGGCTGTGACCATCGGTTCGAAGAGCAAGGACATACGGGACGCCGCGTTTTGCCAACTCGTCCGGAAAGTCGTCGTCCTCCCGGGCCGTTGAAAGAATCAGTCCATCGACACCGCGTTTCAGAAGAGACTCGGCGGCCAGCCGATCTGCCTTCGGCTTGTCGTCGGTGGTGGCGACGATCGCGAAGCGGCCGGTACGACTACAGGCTTTGGCCAGGGCTTCGTAAAGCATGGCCATGACCGTGTCCGTCAGCCTGGGCACGATCACCCCGACCGTCATGGTGTTGCCGCGCCTGAGGCTTGCTGCAGAAACGTCCCTGACATACCCAAGCTCTTCGGCCACCCTGCGCACCCGACGCGCGGTCTCGCTGTCTGAGCGTGGAAGCCGTTCGTCAAGTAGGCGCGATACGGTCGACTTGGAGACGCCGGCTGCGGCAGCCACGTCGTGAATGTTGACGCGGATCTGGCCGGGAATTTCGTCTGCCTTTGAATTCATTGAGCCTTTTCCACTAGAGTCGGGCAATCCGCCCCCGTTTCCGAAGATGCACTAAAAAAGACATTGACTCCAGCAGTTTCGAGAACGATATTGGGAACGTTCCCGCTAACGATCCTATTGCCGGTCGCTGATGTACGCGATCGCATAGAGGAGGAGATCAAGATGCAACCCATGGACATGCGCGGGCTGAGCCCGGCCCCCGTAACCGCTTTCACCCGCGACGGCGAAGTCGATCACAAAGCCAACGCAAAAATCGCCAAATGGCTGGTTTCGATGGAAGGGGTCAAAAGCCTCGTCATTCTCGGCCATGCCGGCGAGGGTACTTTCCTCACGGAAGACGAGCGGCTGGCGCTCGTCCGCACCTATGTCGAAGCGGTTGACGGCGCCGTTCCGATCATTGCCGGGATTACCGGTGAAGGCACGAAGGTCGCCGCCGAAGAAGCCAGGAAGTGCAAGGCGGCTGGGGCCACCGGCGCGCTCGTCTATCCGAACCACGGTTGGCTGCGCTTCGGCTTTCAGAAGGGTGCGCCCCAGGATCGCTACAAGGCGGTCTGGCAGGAATCCGGCCTGCAGTGCATCCTGTTCCAATATCCCGATGCCACCAAAGCATCCTATGATCTCGACACGCAGCTGGCGATCGCCACCCAGGAAGGCGTCGTCGCCACCAAGAATGGCGTGCGCAACATGAAGCGCTGGTATGTCGAGATTCCGGAACTGAAGAGAGCCAATCCTGATCTGCAAGTTCTGAGCTGCCACGACGAATGGCTGTTGCCGACCATGTTCGACGTCGATGGCCTGCTCGTCGGTTACGGCAATATCGCGCCGGAACTGCTGATCGAGCTGATCAAATCAGGCAGGGCGCAGAACTACCCTGAAGCCCGTAAGATTTTCGAACGCCTTCTTCCGGTGACGCGAGCCGTCTATCATCGCGGCTCCCATATGGAGGGGACCGTCGCGCTCAAACTCGGTCTCGTCCATCGCGGCATCCTTGAGCATGCGACAATCCGCGAACCGCTGAAGAATCTTGGCGCAAAAGCCGAAGCGGAAATCTTTGCCGCCTTCGATGCCGCCGGTATCGGCCGCGTCGACCAGCTCCTGGCCGCCGAGTGATTCATTCGACGCTCCTGTGCATTGCGCAGGGGCGTCGCTTCGATGGGCAGGAGGCAGCGTGGGAGCACAGCCTTGGCCAAAGGTGGCTCGCCGTTCAAAGCGCAGCGCATCAACAGGACAAACCGGCACGCAAAAATAACCATCAAGCAGGAGCGCCCCTGGCCGGGAGAGTGGTAGGCCACGGGGCGAGAAGGAGGAACCAATGAATGTCATGCAGCCTATGCCGGCTGAGACGGCGAATGCCGCTGATCCTCAGGCCGAAATCAGCGCTCGTCTGGAGCGCCTTCCCATCACCCGCGAGGTATTCTGGGCGCGCAATATCGTCGGCGCGGCAACATTCTTCGACGGCTACACGGTCATCGCCATCGCTTATGCCATGCCCGTCCTCGTCCGCGAGTGGGGCCTGACACCCTCACAGACAGGCATGATCCTGTCGATGGGCTATCTGGGGCAGTTGATCGGTGCGATCCTGTTTGGCTGGCTTGCCGAGAAGGTCGGCCGGCTGAAAGTTCTTCTGTTCACGATCCTGCTCTTTGTCAGCATGGATGTCGCATGCCTGTTCGCTGCCGGGGCCGGCATGATGATGGCCTTTCGTTTCGTCCAGGGGATCGGCACCGGCGGCGAGGTTCCGGTCGCCAGCGCCTATATCAACGAGTTGATCGGGTCGAAGGGGCGCGGCAAGTTCTTCCTCCTCTATGAGGTCATGTTCCTGCTGGGCCTCGTCGGCGCCGGGCTGATCGGCTACTTCATGGTACCGGTTTACGGCTGGAAGGCGATGTTCATCGTCGGTCTCGTTCCCGCAATCATCATGATTCCTCTGCGCTGGTTCCTGAAGGAATCACCGCGTTGGCTGGCTGCCAACGGCCGCTATGGCGCAGCAAACGCTATCGTCACCCGCATGGAAGAGAGTGCCCGCGCAGCCGGCAAGGAACTGCCCGAGCCGAAGCTCATCCAGGCGCCGGTCCGCCGCAAGTCGGACTGGCGCGAGCTCTTCCAGGGCATTTACCTGAAGCGGACGCTTTCCATCTGGGCAATGTGGTTTACCGCCTATACGGTGGCCAACGGTACGATCACCTGGTTGCCGACCCTGTATCGACAGGTCTTCAATCTGCCGCTTCAAACCAGCATCTTCTATGGTTTCCTGACGTCGGTCGGCGGCGTGATTGCCGCCGTCATCTGCGCGCTGCTCATCGACAAAGTGGGACGCAAGCGCTGGTACACCGGTGCACTGCTTCTCGCTCCCGTGCCGCTGCTCGCTCTCGCATGGCTCGGCGCGACGTCTCCCATTCAGGTTTTGGTTCTTGCCGGTCTCGCTTATGCGATTGTCCAGACCGTTACATTCTCCCTGTACCTATACTCGGCAGAGATCTACCCAACGCGCCTCAGGGCACTGGGAACAGGAACCGGCAGCGCCTGGCTTCGCTTGGGATCATCGGCCGGTCCGATCCTCGTCGGCACGGTGATGTCTTCCATGGGCATCCAGTATGTCTTTGCGAGCTTCGCAGCCATTCTGATCGTCGGTGCGATCATCACGGTGTTGTTTGCGGTCGAAACCAAGGATCGCGTGCTGGAGGAGCTTTCTCCGTAACGATGCAAATGCGATGTCAGCAATTCGTTCTGGCGGGTGAGAACCCGCCAGAACGAGCTTTCATTTACTCCGGGCAGACTTTGACGCGGTAGGCTTCGCCCCAACGGTCGTAGCGCCATTCGAGGTGGCAATAGGACGGCCGGTAATAGGTCCGATAGACAGGGTAGGGGCGGTAATAGGGGTAGGCGGGATAGGCCGGGCGGGCGGCCTCGGACAACAGGGCGCCGCCGACGACGCCGGCGGCAAGGCCGCCCCAGAAGGCATCGCGTGGACGGGCATCGGCGGTGGTGGCGGTGGCGAGTGAGGCGCCGGCAAGGGTCAGCGCGATCAGGCCCGTCGCCATGCTCTTATGAAGAACGGACATGCTATTTTCCTTGATCTAGACTGGCTTCCATAAAGCCGTGTTCAGACTCCGCCCGGATCGCGGCGGCGCGATGGCCGTGCAAGCGGCTCCCGCATTAAATTTTCGTCATGATTTCAACGAAAGTCGGCGCGAAAAGGGAATGTGCGGACGGTAAGGATTGCAAGTCCGGGTGCACATGTACGGCGGCTTAGCTTGATGAGCCGACTTGTAAAAACACTCTGCTGAAATTTATGGTTAAAACCTTGTTAAAAGCCTTGGCGTTATAATCTTTGTAGTTGATATTTCATTCATTGCGGGAGCGACAATTTCTTGAAATCAGCCGGGGACATACTGGAATTGGCTTGCCGCCGGATCGCCGATCTGGACACCCCGGCCTATGTCAAGAACAGCGAACTGCGCTATGTCGCCGTCAACGAGGCCTATGCCGATTTCCTCGGCCGTGAAATTTCCGATTTCATCGGCAGGCGCAGCCGCGAGCTGTTCGACCGTCCCGAGGAAGAGGAGCGCGAGGATAGGGAGCGCCGCGCGCTGGTGTTCGGCACCGAGGAAAACGCCATCTGTTTCGATGCCGCGGGTCTCGGCCACGAGCGCGTCCAGATCGAAAGTTTTTCGCCGTCGCCGGAGCGGGCCTATGTGCTCGGCATTTTCGAAGGGCGCGAAGCGCCGCGGCGCGCGGTGAACGATAGAGGGGCTGCCGGCAACCCCGGCGCTGCAGCGGATTTTGCCCGTGTGTGCGAGGCGCTGGAAAAGCTCGACCATCCGATCGGCATCTTTGCCGAGGACGGACGCCCGCTGGTCGTCAACGCCGCCTACCGCAACGGCGCAAAGCCGGCTGCTGCCGGCGATACGGGCTGGCACGAGAGCGTCAACGAACGCGATCTGCTGCGCACCATCATGGAGGACCTGCCGGTCGCGGTTTTCGTGCGCGACGACAAACATCGCCTCGTCTATGCCAATCAATATTACGAGAGCTTCAGCGGCTACGAACGCTCTCAGGTGTTGGGGATGACCGAGCACGAGATGTTCGGGCCGGAGGGTGGAGAGGCGATCTACCAGGAAAACCGGCTGGCGCTGGAAGATGGGCTGTCGAAGGAGATCGAAAGCCAGATGCCGGGTAGGGATGGCCGCATTCATCCGCTCATCTCGCGGGTCAACCGCGTCGTGACGGCGGATGGGCGCACCTATGTCGTCGGCTCCTTTTCCAATATCGCGCCGCTTAAGGAGCGAGAGACGGCGCTGATCGAGGCGAAGAAGCAGGAGGAGGCGCTGCATCGGGATATCGAGAACATCCTGCGCTCGCTGCCGATCGGCGTGCTTATCCTCGATAACGACCACCGGATTCTCTCCGCCAACGACGAATTTTACAGCATCTGGGAGCTGCCGCTCGACGATCCCTTCGACGGCCGTCATTTCGTCGATGTCATCCGCCGCAATAACGAGCTCGGCCGCTACGACGGCACGCAGACGGCGGAAGAGATCTACGCCTTCCGCAAGCACCTGTTCGAGACCGATGAACCGGAACCGATCGAGCTCGGTTGGGCGGGCGGAAAATCCGTCATCTTCGACAGCCGGCGCATCTCCAACGACCGGATCCTGCTAACCTACGCCGATATTTCGGCTGTGCGCGAGCGGGAAAAGGAAATTCACGAGACGCGCGCTGCGTTGGAGCGGGTCGGCGAAATGATGCGTGATGCCACGCATGCGATGTCGCAGGGGCTTGCCATCGTCCAGGACGGCATCATCAAAATGTCCAACGAGGCAATGGCCGATATCTTGCGGATTCCGGCTTCCTACATCGAGGCCGGGCAAGGCTGGCTCGGCATGTTCGAATTCTGCGCGGTGCGCGGCGATTTCCACGATGCGGCGGACGAGATCCTGCAGGAGTGGCGCGCCAATATCGCCGCGAGGCAGCCGATCTCCACCGTTTTCCATGTCGGCAGCGAGCGCTGGGTGAACATGGATGCGATGGTCAGCGAGGGACAGCATTGGGTAGCGCTGTTCACCGATGTCACCGATCTGAAGAGCCGTGAGGAGGAACTGCGCCAGCTCTTGTCGCGCGCCGAAGCCGCCGACCGCGCCAAATCCGAATTCCTCGCCAATATGAGTCATGAGATCCGCACGCCGATGAACGGCGTGCTGGGGATGGCGGAGCTGCTGGCCAAGACCAATCTCGATACACGCCAGAAGACCTTCGTCGACATCATCGTCAAGTCAGGCAATGCGCTGCTGACGATCATCAACGACATCCTCGACTTCTCGAAAATCGACGCCGGGCAGATGAAACTGCGCAGAGCCGCCTTCGACATCACCGAAGCGGTGGAGGATGTGGCCACGCTCCTCTCCTCGCATGCCGCCGAGAAGAACATCGAACTGCTGGTGCGGGCGTCTCCCGATCTGCCCGCCGCCGTGATCGGCGATGCCGGCCGTTTCCGCCAGATCGTCACCAATCTCGTCGGCAACGCGGTCAAATTCACCGAGCGCGGCCATGTCTTCGTCGATGTCGGGTTCCAGGCGGCCGGGGGCGGCGAGATCATGGCGAGCATCCGCATCGAGGATACGGGTATCGGCATCCCGGCCGAAAAGCTCGAATCGGTCTTCGACAAATTCTCGCAGGTTGACGCTTCCTCGACCCGGCGGCATGAGGGAACGGGTCTCGGGCTTGCGATCACCGCCGGCCTCGTCGATCTCTTCGGCGGTTATCTCAATGTCGAGAGCGAATGGGGCAAGGGCTCGGTCTTCACCGTCAACCTGCCGTTTGCGGTGGCGGCCGCCCGGCTCGAGCCGAAACCGCTGCCGATCAACGTGCAGGGTGCGCGCATCCTTGTTGTCGACGACAATGACGTCAACCGGCGGATCCTGACCGAGCAGCTGTCGCTTTGGGGCTTCGACGGCGTGGCGGCCGAAGGCGGCGGCACCGGTCTGGCGATCCTGGAGGCGGCTGCCGATCTCGGCATCACCGTCGATGCCGTTGTGCTCGACTATCACATGCCCGATATGAACGGCGCCGATGTTGCGCGCCGGCTGCGCGCCGATCGCCGCTTCGTCGAGCTGCCGATCATCTTCCTCACATCGATGGATATTTCAGGCACGGAAAAGGAATTCGCGGCGCTGAACGGCCACGCGCATCTGATGAAGCCGGCGCGCGCCAACGTGCTGCGCAACACCGTCGTCGAAGTGGTGCGCGCCAGCCGCGTCAAGCAGGCTTCAGAGGCCGAGATCGCCCGGCTGCAGGCGCAGGCGGACGCGCCTGTCCCGCCGCCTGCGCCGGTGCCGCAGCAGCGGGCCGCCGAATTCGTCGACGTGCTCGTCGCCGAGGACAACGAAGTCAACCAGATCGTCTTCACGCAGATCCTGCAGGGAACCGGCCTTTCCTTCCTCGTCGTCGACAATGGCGAGGAAGCGGTCGCCGCCTGGGAGCGGCATACGCCGCGGATCATCATGATGGACGTGTCGATGCCGGTCATGAACGGCCATCAGGCGACCCAGACGATCCGCGAAAGGGAAAAGGGGCAGGGCCACCGGGTGCCGATCATCGGCGTCACTGCCCATGCACTCGAAAGCGATCGCGAGCTCTGCCTCGATGCCGGCATGGACGACTATATGTCGAAGCCGATCAGCCCCGAACTGCTGGAAGAGAAGATCCGGCAATGGCTCGGCAAGGACGAGGAGCAGCCGGGGCGTACCAGCTACTGATCTGCTTACTTGCCGGATGCCTTGATGCCACAAAGCATTTCGCGTTTGCCGGCGAAGCCTTGGCGGCGCTCGACGGAAAAACCTGCGGCGATGAGATTTCGGCGCACGAAACCGGCGGCCGCATAAGTGGCGAAGGTGCCGCCGGGTGCCGCTTTCTCACAGACCAGCCGCATCAGTTCCTCCGACCACATGTCGCCGTTGCGCGACGGGGCGAAGCCGTCGAGATACCAGGCGTCGAAGCCGGGCTTTGCGGCCGCGACGCCTTCGAGTGCTGCGCCGCAGACGACGCTGAGCCTCGTCTGCTCGTCGAGGTCGAGCGAGACCGTATCGGCAGGCGTTTCCGGCCAGGACGCCGTCAGCGCCTGGCGTTCGGCATCGATCTCCGGCCAGTGCGACAGCGCCCGGCCGATCTCCTCGCCGCGCATCGGGTGGAGTTCGAAGGAGATGAAATGCAGATGCTGGCCGGCTGCGCGATGCTGCGTCCATTGCCGCCAGGTCTCGGCGAAGTTCAGGCCGGTGCCGAAGCCGAGTTCGCCGATCACGAACGTCCGTCGCCCGTTCCAGCGCTCCGGCAGCCCGTTGCCGGCGAGGAAGACATGGCCGCATTCCAGCCGACCGTCCGTCTGGCAATAAAAATGATCGCCAAAGGCGGTGGAATAAGGCATATCGCCGTCGCGCCATTCGAGCGGCTGCGGCGCGCCCGCGCCAATCTGATCGGGGTTCACGTCTGTCATGGAAAAAGCCGATAATCCTCGGCCGGTCTCAGGTCAATCATCCTGCGAATTGCTGATCGTCGGCGGCGGCATCATGGGTCTCTGGGCAGCCGTTCATGCCGAACGCCGCGGCATCGATACGATCGTAGCCGACGCCGGCAGGTTGGGCGGGGGCGCAAGCGGTGGCCTGCTCGGCGCGCTGATGCCGCATATGCCGGATCGGTGGTCTGAGAAGAAGCAGTTCCAATTCGATGCGCTGGTCTCGCTCGAGGCCGAGATCGCGACGCTCGAAGCGATGACGGGGCTTTCGGCGGGCTATCGCCGTTCGGGACGGCTGATCCCGCTGCCGAAGCCGCATCTCGAGATAATCGCGCGCCGCCACTGCGAGGACGCCGAACGCCATTGGCAGGCCGACGCGCGCCGGTTCCACTGGCATGTGTTCGACACTCCGCCGGTCGGCGGCTGGATCGAGGCGTCGGCCGGCGAGAGCGGCTTCATACATGACACGCTCGCCGCCCGCGTCGCGCCACGTTCGCTGATCGCGGCACTCGTCACCTTGCTGCGGCAGGCCAAACGTGTACGCATTCTGGAGCATGCAGCCGTTGCCGGCCTTGATCCGGATCGCGGCGTGGCTGAGATAGGCGGCGAAACTATCGCTTTCCGTCACTGCATCCTGGCCGCTGGCCATCAATCCTTTCCGTTGCTGCAGGGCCTCACGCCGGGGTTGAAACAGCCGCTCGGCCAGCCGGTCAAGGGGCAGGCGGCGCTGCTGAAAGCCGATCTCGACCCGGCGCTGCCGACGATCTTTCTCGACGGGCTCTATGTCGTAGCGCATGAGGGCGGTTATGCGGCGATCGGCAGTACCAGCGAGAATCGTTTCGACGATCCCACTTCGACCGATGGCCAACTCGACGCGCTGATCGGCGCGGCGCGGGAGATTGTGCCGGCACTCCACGACGCTGCCGTCGTCGAACGCTGGGCCGGGCTTCGCCCGAAGGCGGTCGACCGCGATCCGATGATCGGCCGCCATCCCGAGCACTCGCGCCTCATCGCGCTGACCGGCGGTTTCAAGGTCAGCTTCGGCCTGGCCCACCGGCTGGCGGAAGCGGCGATATGTATCGCAGGCGATAGAGACTGCGGGTTTGCACTTCCGGAAAGCTTCGATATTTCAAGTCATATCGCGGTGGCTTCACGTTAAACGTGAATTCGGCGCCGCTTCGTTTCGTTATTCTGTCATGCAAATCACCTATCTGCTTGCGCATCGACAGCGCCTGAGATCACCGGCGCTCCTTTTCCTGATGGAGGAAATCGCATGCGCTATGCCATTTGCTTCACGCCCCCGGCGAGCGACCCGCTATCGCTTATGGCCGCCCATTGGCTTGGCCGAAACGTGTTTTCAGGTGAGATGCTGGAGCCTCCGGCGGTGCGCGGCCTCGGCATTCATGAGATTGCCTTCCATACGGCCGTGCCGCGGCGCTATGGTTTTCATGGCCTTTTGAAAGCGCCGTTCCACCTGTGTCCGGAACTGTCCGAATCGCAACTCCTGCGCGACCTCATGCGTTTTTCCGGGACTGTCCTTCCCTTCCAGATTCCGCGCCTCGAAGTCGCCCGGCTCGGCAATTTCTACAGCCTGCTGCCGAGTGTTCCCTGCGAGCGGATTCAATATCTCGCTTCGGCGATCGTGCAGGAATTCGACCGTTTCCGCGCGCCGCTGAGCGAGGCCGACATCGAACGCAGCGATCCGGATGGCTTGTCGGCCGCGCAGTTCTCAAACCTGCATCGCTGGGGCAATCCTTACGTGATGGAGGAATTCCGCTTCCATATGCCGGTGACAGGCCCGGTCAACGCGATCGACATGCCGCGCATCGAGCCAGCGCTGCGGATGATTTTCGAGCCTGTGCTCAGCGAACCAGTCCTGGTTTCGAACGTGGCGCTGATGATCGAAGAGGGCACCGGCGGTCCTTTCCGCGTTCATTCTCTGCACCCGATGGGCAAGGTCAGCGCGCGCAAGATCGCCTGACAAGAGATAAGCTAACGTATTGCGCAGAAAGGATAAAAATCCGCTGCGCAGTTTCCGTCTCGACATTCCGGCTGCGGATGCTACCGTTCTTCGTCTTTTCAGAAGGTGATTTGATGGTATCCGAGACTTATCCGCGCAATCTCGTCGGCTACGGGCGTCAGACGCCCGATCCGAAATGGCCTGAAGAGGCACACGTCGCCGTGCAGTTCGTCATCAATTACGAGGAGGGCGGCGAAAGCTCGATCCTCGACGGGGATCCGGCGTCCGAAAACCTGCTGTCGGAGATCGTCGGCGCGGCGGCCTGGCCTGGGCAGCGCAATCTCAACATGGAATCGATCTACGAATATGGTTCGCGCGCCGGTTTCTGGCGGCTCTGGCGGATGTTCACCGATCTCAAGGTGCAAGCGACCGTCTACGGCGTGACGCTGGCGATGGCGCGCAACCCCGAGGCCGTCGCGGCGATGAAGGAAGCCGGCTGGGAGATCGCCAGCCACGGTTACCGCTGGCTGGAATATAAGGATTTTCCGGAAGACTTGGAGCGCAAGCATATCCTCGAAGCCGTGCGCCTGCACACCGAACTGACCGGCGAGCGGCCCTACGGCATGTATCAGGGCAAGCCCTCCGACAATACGCTGCGGCTGGTGCAGGAGGAGGGCGGCTTCCTCTATTCCTCCGATTCCTATGCCGACGACCTGCCTTTCTGGGTGAAGGGCGTCGACGGGAAACCTTTCCTGATCATTCCCTACACACTCGAAACCAACGACATGCGTTTCGCGACGCCGCAGGGCTTCAACACCGGCGATCAGTTCTTCACCTATCTCAAGGATGCCTTCGATACGCTTTATGAGGAAGGCAAGGCGGGCAGCCCGAAGATGATGTCGGTCGGCCTGCATTGCCGTCTCGTCGGGCGCCCCGGCCGGGCGGCGGCGCTGAAGCGCTTCATCGAATATGTGCTGAAACACGACAAGGTCTGGATTCCGCGCCGCATCGAGATCGCCGCGCATTGGCACAAGCATCATCAGCCGGACGCGATCTGATGCTGTCGCGCGAGGATTTCGTTTTCCGCTTCGGCGGCGTCTTCGAACATTCGCCTTTCATCGCCGAGCGTGCCTATGACGCCGGCGGCCTGACCGAGCCGCTGACGGCATCAGGCGTGCATGCGGCGCTTGCGGCCGTCTTCCGCGCCGCAAGCCCGGAGGAACGTCTCGGCGTGCTCCGCGCCCACCCCGATCTTGCCGGGCGTCTTGCCATATCCGGCGAACTTACCGAAGACAGCCGCAAGGAGCAGTCCGGCGCCGGTCTCGACCGCCTGAGCCCTGCCGAACACGCCCGCTTCACCGAACTCAATTCGGCCTATGTCGAAAAATATGGCTTTCCCTTCATCATCGCCGTCAAAGGACTCGGCAAGGAGGATATTCTGGAAGCTTTTGAAACACGGATCGGCAACGGCCGGGACGAAGAATTTGCGACCGCGACTGCGCAGGTCGAAAAGATCGCGCTGCTGCGTCTGACCTCGATGCTGCCGGAGGCGGAATGAAGGAGAGGCGTGCCATCGACTATCTCAATGACATGCAAAAGGCGGCATCCGAAGCGCTGTCCTTCATCGGCGGAATGGATGAGGCGGCTTTCGCCGAGGATCAGCTCACTTTCAAGGCCGTTGCCTTCTGCCACTTCACCATCGGTGCCGCGGCATCCCGTCTGCTGGTGACGCATCCGGAATTTGCCACCGAGCATCCCGGCCTGCCGTGGACAAAGATCTGCGGCACGGGCAATCGCATCCTCGACGATGTCTTCGATCTCGATCCTTCGGACATCTGGGAGGCGACCTATCGGACGCTGCCGGAGCTTCTTCGCGAGATCGATGCCGTCCGCAACTGGCATGCCCAAGGTGAGTGAGGCCATGCCCGAATTTCTCGACATTTGCCCGCTCACCAGCGCTGCCTTCGCTGCCTTCGGCGAAGTCATCGAAGCCGATCCGGCCTCGATGCGGCTCATCAATGGTGGCACGACCGAACGGTTTCACGCGCTGGCTGTGGCGGAGGCGGCGGGCGAGGGCGCGCGCGTCATCATCAATCTGTTTCGCGGCCAGCCGCGCAGTTTCCCCTATGATGTCGATATGATGGAGCGTCATCCTTTCGGCAGCCAGAGTTTCTCGCCGGTTTCCGGCCGTCCTTTTCTGGTCGTCGTCGCCGAGGACGAGAGCGGACGCCCGGGCAGGCCGCAGGTGTTTTACGCGCGGGGGGACCAGGGTGTGAACTACCGCCGCAATGTCTGGCATCATCCGCTGATGGCGCTTGGCCAAGTCTCCGATTTCCTGGTCGTCGATCGCGAGGGGCCAGGCAACAATCTGGAGGAATTCTTCTTCGAAACCCCCTTCGTCATCAGAGAGCCAGCCCCATGACCGGACTGACCACGCATGTTCTCGATACCGCCTTGGGCAAGCCAGCCGAGCGGCTCAGGATCGATCTTTTCCAGCTCGATGGCGAAATCCGCAGGCATCTGAAGACGGTCGAGACCAATGCCGATGGCCGGGTCGACGGCGGCCCCATCCTTGCCGGCGAAAATTTCCGGGCCGGCACCTATGAACTGGTCTTCCACGCCGGTGATTATCTGAGGGGGAGCGGCACGCCGCTGCCGCATCCGGCTTTCCTCGATCTTGTACCGATCCGTTTCGGCATCGCCGATATCACGGCGCACTACCATGTGCCGCTGCTGATCTCGCCCTACGGCTATTCCACCTATCGAGGCAGTTAATTATGAAATTCGCCGCGATCGCCGACATTCACGGCAACCATCTGGCGCTTGAAGCCGTGCTTTCGGATATTCGCGCTGAAGGTATCGAGGAGATCGTCAACCTCGGCGATTTCTTCAGCGGTCCGCTCGATGCCGGCCGGACGGCGGAGCTGCTGATGCCGCTTGGCCTGACCTCGGTCTGCGGCAATCATGACCGCTACCTGATCGAGCAGGATCCGGCGACGATGCATGTTTCGGATGCCTCAGCCTATCGGCAGCTGACGCCGGCCCATCTCGACTGGATCCGCGGCCTGCCGTTCGACACGGTCTATCGCGGCGAGGCCTATCTCTGCCATGCGACCCCAAAGAACGACAATCTCTATTGGCTGGAATCGGTCTCGCCCGAAGGATTGGTCTTCCTGAAGCCGATCGAGGCGATCGAGGCGCTGGCTGAGGGTATCGACCTGCCGCTGATCCTCTGCGGCCACAGCCATCTTCCCCGCGCCGTCCGGCTCTCCGACGGCCGCCTGATCGTCAATCCCGGCAGCGTCGGCTGCCCCGCCTATGACGATGTGCTGCCTTACTACCACAAGGTCGAGGCCGGCCACCCGCTGGCGAGCTACGCTATTCTGGAAAAGACGGCGGCCGGATGGATATGGCAGTTTCGAACCGTTGCCTACGACCATGTGGCGATGTCGGCACTGGCCGGCGAAAGGGGCCGTGCCGACTGGGCGAGTGCCTTGGCGGCGGGCTGGGTGAGATAGCCAAGACCCGCCTGCGCTGCGATCAGTCCTTCTTCGGCGACGAAGGGGCGATCGTCTTTGCCGGGGCCGCGGCCGGTGTTGCCGGCGTTGCCGGAGCAGCAGCCGATGTTGCCGGCCTTGCCGGAGCCGTGGGCGGTATTGCCGGCTTTGCCGGTGCTGCGGCTGGTGTTGCGCCATTGAGATTTCCAAGGAGCGACGAGATAGCATCGTCGCCGTCGAAGCCGGCTTCCTTCATCAACCTGTCGAGGATCGGTTTGTTGGCCTGATAGGACAGAAGCTGGCCGGCCAGTCCTTCGCCAAGCCCGATGCCGTTTCCGCCGGTCGCGCCGTTTCCGCGGCCAAGCATGCCGCCGGTGTCGAAGATCCGGATATCGGAGATCTTTTCGATCGGCTTGACCGCCTCGGCAAGCGCCTCGGGAATGATGCGGATACGTTCGCGGGTGATCTCGAACTCGATGATGGCAGCGCTCAGTTTGTTACGCGCGTCGTTGAGCAGGGCTTCGCTCTCGGCCGCGGCCTTGCCGGTTTCGAGAATACCCTTGGCCTTGATGATCGCCGCATCCGCTTCGGCGGTCGCCAGCGTCTTGATGGCTTCGGCTTGGTCGCTTGCGGCCTGTTTTTCAGCCTCGGCGCCGACGGTGACTGCGGTTGCGTCCGTCTCGGCTTTCTTGCGCGCATCGATCACGGCAATCTGCCTTTCGCGTTCGGCGATCTCGATCGCCTTGGCGGTGCCGACTTTTTCCTCTGCCGCAATCGCCAGCGCCCGGGCCGCTTCCGCAGCCGCCTTCGCCTCGGATTCTTCACGGCTTTTGTTGGCAACGGCGATCGCGCTTTCCTGCGCGACGATCTGCAGGTCACGCTTGGCTTCGGTGTCGCGCTGCTGCACGGCGCGGGCCGAATCGATGTTGGCGCTTTCGCGGGCCTGTTTGGCGGCTGCCTCGCGTTCGGCGACCGCCTGTTCGGAGGCGATGCGGGCTTCTTCCTCGGCGCGTTTTGCCGCCTGCTCCTGCTGGGCGGTTTCGGCGCGCGTCGCCGCGGATTTGTTGGCGATGTCGCGTTCCTGGCTGAGTTCGGCTTCCCGCTTGGTCCGCTCGATGGTCAGCGACTGCTGGCGGGCCTCCAAATCTTTCTGGGCGATGGCGACTTCGGTATCGCGAACGATTTCGTTTCGCTCCTTCTTGCGACCCTCGGTGATGCGGGTCAATGCCGCAAGACCTTGCGCATCGAAGAAGTTGTTGGCGTTGAAGTGCTTGATGTCGGTCTGGTCGAGGCGTGTCAGCGACACGGATTCGAGCTCGAGGCCGTTCGACTGGAGATCGGCGCCGACGGCTTCCTGCACGGCCTTGACGAAGTCCATGCGCTGTTCCTGCAGCGCGTCGAGATTCATTGTCGCGGCCACCGAGCGAAGGCCGTCGACGAATTTTGCTTCGATCAGGATACGAAGCGCCTCGGCATCGTTGGTGCGGCTGCCGAGCGTCTGAGCGGCCAGCGCGATCGAGGAGGCGTCGGGTTTGACGCGCACATAGAATTCGGCGCCGATATCGACGCGCATGCGGTCCTTGGTGATCAGTGCATCGCCCTCGCCGCGGCGAACCTCGAGCCGCAGCGTCTTCAGGTTGACGCGGGCGATCGAGTGAAAGATCGGCAGAACGACCGAACCGCCGTCGAGCACAACCTTCTGGCCGCCAAGACCGGTGCGCACATAGGCTTCGTCGCGGCTGGAGCGGGTGTAGAGAGAGGCGAGGACAAAACCGATGCCGAAGATCAGAACGATCGCGATAGCGGCCGGTAGAATAATGTCATACATCATGACTGCTCCCTGAAAGATTGATTGTCCGAGCCGGTGGGGTCCACCAGGGCGGGAATGGCGATAAATACATCTGCGTTGCGATCGACGAGGAGAACCTGCGTGCCGATGCCGAGAGGCTGCTGATCCTTGGCGGCCCTGGCTCTCAGCACATGCCAGTTGCCATGCTGGTCCTTGACGCGGACGCGTCCCGGCAGTCCCTGATCGAGCGGGCCGAGGGACACTTCGGCGGTCCGGCCGACGAAGGTGTCGAGATCGACCGCATAGGTCTCGTCGTGCGGCACGATCCGCGCCACGGTTCTGCTCGATGCCCTGACCATGGGGAAGGTGATCAAAAGGGCCGGAATGACGGCGATGACGGAGGGTAGCGGCGCCCAGAAGGTGTTGGCGACGGCCTGGACGGCAAAGCCTGAAATGGCGAAGAAGCCGAGTGTCAGCATCAGCAGAATGAGCAGGGGAACGCCGCCGAGATTGAGCCAGGAGAGATAGCCAGCAATGCCGTCATGGCCATGGAAATCCGGCTTTCCGAGAAGTTCCGTGATCGAAAAACCCATGACGGTCGCCAGCATCTCGATCGCCGTCAGGCCCGCGAGCACGGCGGCGGCAATGGCAAAGGGAGCACATTCGGGCGCGAAGAAAAGTGCCATCGGCGTTACCGGCTATCCGTCTTGAAGCGTGCGAGGCGTGCCTCGATCGCGCGTTCGCGATGCAACCGGTCGAGTTCGTCCAACTCGGAACTATTGGTATGCTCGGCTGATGGCACGCCGGTCAGCCGCGAGACCGCCGCGGCGGCGCGGGCGGCACCTGCGCCGGGCGTCGGTCTGTTGTGGCCGGCTGCGGCCTCTTCGGGATGCTTGGCGATGCTGCGCTTGAAATCGGCAAGGCGGGCGTCGGCCTCGCGGCGGGTGGCGAGAACGGCCTGGAGGGCTTTCTGGCCTTCGTCCAGCTGCTCCCGGGCGTCGGCCAGTGCCTTGTCGAGCGCGGCGATCTGGGATTCGAGATCGATCTGACGGGCGACGCCGGCCTTTGCGAGATCATCCCGTCCGGAGGAGACGGCAAGGCGGATCTTTGCGTCGAGCGCGTCCATGTCTTCAACGATTTCGTCCTTGCGGCTCTGGATGCGGTATTCCTCAGCGCGCGCCTTGCCGAGGTCGGTGCGGGCTTCCTCGGCCGCCGCATCGATTTCGCGGATCGCCTGTTCGATGACGGCGATCTTGTTGACGCCTTCCGCTTTGTCGATCGCTGCATTGGCGATGCCCGCGATCAGGCGACCCATGCGTGAAAGAATGCCTTCATTCGTCATGTTTTCCTCCATCCGAGCGGAATTCGGCGTGACGCCGATGTTAATCTCGTAGCGATCGTGGTCCGCTACAAGGTATGCGGGAAAAATACTCTCCCATCCCTTGGAATAACCCGCGACATCGAAAGCCACGGCAACACGTCCGTGCACCGTAGCGATCGTGAGATCCGATGGCCCCTTGATGGCGAAAAGCTTGTCGTCGAGCGGCAGCTGCAGCGGATCGGGGATGGCGCCCCGATTGGCGGCGAAATCGCGCAGGCCGAGCGTCACCAGCCGCGCCGGCAGGCCCGTCTGCTCGCGGACCGTCTCGTAAGCAAGATCATGCAGGACCACGAGATTGGCGCCGGCCTTGTCGTCGATGAGTTCGGTCAGGATGCCGGTCATCTTGCGATAGGCGGCAATGGTGTCATCAAGCGCCTGCCGGGCCTGATCGTCAGGCGCCAGCATGTAGCGCAATAGCGAAGGATGCGGTGTCTTGCTCGTGGGTGCCATGGATAAAACATAAAGCACCGCTTTTGTGCTTTCAAGGGGAGGCGCAAAAAATACAACCTTTGCTTAACGTATCGTTAGAAGGCGGGAGGCGTCGAACGATACGCGCTGTAAGCAAGTTGCAAGAAGCAGCGTTTGAGACATTCCGAATTACATTGCAGATGGAAGAACCGGCATCAGATCGGCTCCGCTCCCTATCGAGCGGCCGTGCGCGCCTCGCGAATGCCGGCGCTGATACGATTGATGATGGTCCATATGAGCAGGAGAGCCACCACGGCCCAAAGCCACGAAGTCCATGCTGCAAACGTTCCACCTGCCGCGACGAAGATGCCGAGCGCGCTGAAAAGTACCGCGCGGTCGCTCTTGCCCAGTGGCCCGTCGTAACGCCGGCTTGCGCCGACGGTCTGACCCAGAACGCCGGTAAATTCCGTCAGCGCCGAAAGGAAGATGACGGCCATCGCCAGCACCAAGCCGTTTGGATCGATGAGCGCAAACGGCAAATACAGGGCGACATCCGACACGACATCGCCGATCTCGTTCAGATAGGCGCCCAAAATGCTCTTCTGCCCATGTTCGCGCGCAAGCATGCCGTCAATGGCGTTGAGGCCCATGCGCAGGAGAAACCAGACAGGCACCAGCAGGAACCAATGCGGAAGCGGAGCAACGCTCAGAAAAAGGCCGAGTGCAACCGAGACGGCGGCGGCGATTGACGTCACCTGATTGGCGGTGACGCCTCGCGCCGCAAGGGAGCGCACCAGAGGGCGAAGAATATTCTGAAACCGGGACTTCAATTGATAAACAGACATGCGACCTCAATGGAATTTCGTGGCATCGGATAAATCTAGTCCGGCTCCGGCGGTGCAGATCGTACTTGTGGGGAAGTCCATACTTCATAGCGGTTCTCGCTTAGGACTTACATTTGCGACTAGACTTTTGCAATGAATGCAAATCACTGTTCCGCTAATGGTTGCAACTCATCCATCGATCAGAATTGGAGAAGACCGTGCTGCAAACTGCCGATAGTGGGCATTCGTCATCGACGGCCAGAGCAATGCAAGAATCCGAATTTGTCTCGCATGATGGCACACGGCTCTTTTATCGGATGTGGCCTGCGACCGGCGCTGCACCGAAGGGCGCAATCATCCTTCTCCATCGCGGCCACGAGCATAGCGGCCGCGTCGCCCATCTCGCCACCGAGCTCGGCCTCGATGATTTTGCCTTCTACGCCTGGGACGCGCGCGGCCACGGGCGTTCACCGGGGGAGCGCGGCTATTCGCCATCCTTTGCCGCCTCGGCGCATGACCTCGATTGCTTCGTCCGCCATGTCAGCGAGACAAGCGGTACTGCCGTCGAAGACATCGCCGTCATTGCGCAGAGCGTCGGCGCCGTTCTCGCCACCGCCTGGGTGCACGACTATGCGCCGCCGATCCGTGCGCTGGTGTTGGCCTCGCCGGCCTTCAGCGTCAAGCTCTATGTGCCTTTTGCCAGGGAAGGCATTGCGCTCTGGGAAAAGCTTAAGGGCACATTCTTCGTCAATTCCTATGTCAAGGCGAGGTTCCTGACGCATGACCCCGAGCGCATCGCCTCGTACGAATCCGACCCGCTGATATCTAGGCCAATTGCCTCCAACATTCTTTTGCAGCTCTACGAGGCGGCAGCCCGCGTCGTCGGCGACGCCCGCGCCATCACCGTTCCGACCCAACTGCTGATATCCGGCAGCGACTGGGTGGTGCGACACGCGCCGCAGCACCGGTTCTATGAAAACCTCGGCAGCCGCATCAAGGAGCGGCATGTGCTTGCCGGCTTCTACCATGACACACTTGGCGAAAAAGACCGTACGATGGCGCTCGCCGAGATCCGCCGTTTTGTCGATGCGCGTTTCGCCGAGCCCCGGGCGCCTGCCGATCTCAGCACCGCCCATATCCAGGGCTATACGAAGGATGAGGCAGACCGGCTCGCGAGCCCTCTCGACGCCGCATCCCCACGCGGCATCTACTGGGCGCTCAGCCGCCTCAACATCAGGCTTGGCGCCCTGGTCTCAGAAGGCATCAGGACGGGGGTCAAGACCGGTTTTGATTCCGGCTCGACGCTCGATTACGTCTACGAGAACAAGCCGCGCGGGCTCGGTCCCGGCGGGCGTTTGATCGACAAGGTGTTCCTCGAGGCGATCGGCTGGCGCGGCATCAGGCAGCGAAAGCTGCATTTGCAGGAGCTGATCGACCGCGCGCTGCAGCGCCTGAAAGCAGCCGGCCGCAGCACCCATATGCTCGACATAGCGGCCGGCCACGGCCGTTATGTCCTTGATGCGATCGAGGCGGCTGCCGTGCGTCCCGATAGTGCGCGATTGCAGGATTATTCCCCCATAAACGTCGATGCCGGCCGCAACAGCATCGCCGCGCGGGGACTGGGTGATTTCGTGAGCTTCCGCCAGCAGGATGCCTTTGACGGCGAAGGGCTGGCTGCAATCATGCCGGCTCCGGATCTCGCGATCGTCTCCGGCCTGTATGAGTTGTTTTCCGACAATGCGATGATCGCCGCTTCGCTCGATGGGATTGCCCGCGCGATGCGGCCCGGCGGACTGCTCGTCTACACCAACCAGCCATGGCATCCGCAACTGGAGATGATCGCCCGTGCTCTGACCTCCCACCGCGGCGGCCAGGCATGGGTGATGCGACGGCGGACGCAGGAAGAAATGGACCAACTGGTCGCCGCAGCCGGTTTCCGCAAGCTCGAACAGCGCATCGACCAGTGGGGTATTTTCACCGTCTCGCTGGCGGAGAGAGCGTGAGGGCAAGACGTTGGGGCAGGCACGTTCAACTCTTTCTGAGGCAGCGCCGGTCCTGAGACGGGCAGCGCTCTGGCTCGTCCTCCTGGCGCCGTTCTTCTATCTGACCTATGGCGGCGCCAATTGGGTGGCGTCGCAACGCGCCCATGTGCCGAACATCGCCTTCGCATGGGAAAGCGCCATTCCGTTCCTAGCGTGGACGATCATTCCCTATTGGTCGATCAATCTGTTCTACGCACTCTGCCTGTTCATCAACACGACGCCGCGCGATGTGGATGTGCTCGCGAGGCGTTATTTGACGATCCAGCTGCTAGCCGTCGCCTGCTTTGTCGCGTTTCCGCTCGAAGCGCTCTTCGTGCGGCCGGCAACGAGCGGCCTGCCCGGTTTCATGTTCACCGTCCTCGGTGGATTCGATAAGCCGTTCAACCAGGCGCCGTCCCTGCATATCGCGCTTCTGATGGTGATCTGGGACCATCTGCGCGGCCGGCTGCCGCGGAAGGCACGGCTTTTTTGGCACTTCTGGTGCTTCCTGATCGGAGCCTCCGTGCTGACGACGTGGCAGCATCACGTCATGGACATACCGACCGGCATGCTGCTCGGTCTGTTCGCCGCCTGGCTTTTTCCGCGCGACGCCGGTTCGCCTCTCGCGAAGTTTGCGATGAGCGGCGATCCGAAGTCGCGCCGCCTTGGCGTCTACTACCTGTGCGGCGCCGTCGCATTCCTCGGTCTTGCAGTGCTCTGCACGCCTCTATCGGCCGCAGCACTTCTGTTGCTCTGGCCGGCCATGGCGCTGGCGATCGTCGCAGTCGGATATTTCGGCGCCGGCCCGCAGATATTCCAGAAACGCGCCGATGGCCGGACCACGCTTGCCAGCCGCTGGCTGCTGGCGCCCTACCGGCTCGGCGCTGTCATCAACGTTTGGCTCTGGACCCGAAAAATGCCGGCATCCGTGGCGATCGCTGATGGTGTCCATCTTGGTCGTTTTCCGCGTCGCCACGAGGCCAATCGTTTTGCCACGGTGATCGACATTACCGGCGAACTTCAGCGCCCGAGCGGGACGCTCGCGGGCTGGTCCAGCTTTCCAACCCTTGATCTGACCGGCCTCGACAAGATCCAGACCCGGGCTGCGGCGAACCTTATCGAGGTTGCGCGCCACCAGGGACCGGTCCTCGTCTGCTGTGCTTTAGGTTTCCAGCGGAGCGCCGGCGTCATCGTGCGCTGGCTGCTTATCAGCCGACGTTGCGACAATCCAGCCGAAGCGCTGCGGCTGATCGAACGGGCGGGGTGGCGTGTTTATCTGCCTGTGGAAAGTCTCCATGCCGTGGCGGAGGGTTTGCAATGACGCAGTGGAATACCGTGGCCTCTGCGGCTGCGCGAAACCTCGGCCGCAATGCAGTCGTCTGCGGGCTCACAGTGTTGTTGCCACTGATTGTCGGCCCGATCACCGCGGACTATCGAGGTTTCGCTCCAATGCTCGGCTGGCTTCTGATGCTCGTTTTCTGCGGGATTATTCTTGCGCTGGCGATCCATCTGCTTTTCGATGCGCTGTTGTTTCGCCTCGCGTCGAGCTACGAGACCGAGACGGCCGGTCTTGCCGCGATCGACGACCTGTTGTCCCGCATGCAGCTTCGCAAGCCTGACGGGACGCCGCGTGGCCTCGAGAAGCGGATTGCCGGATCGCGCCGCATCGTCTGGCAGCAGCGTCTCGCGCTCTCCATCTATCTCGTGATTTTCGCGATCCTTCTGCTCGACGCGACCGATGGGCCGCCGCTCTGCTGAGCGGCTTCTCAAGCAGGGTCACGGCCGCACAGCGATGATCGACGAGTTCACATCCTTGATGTCGCGCTTGCCGCAGAGGGCCATGGTGATGTCCATCTCCTTGCGGAGAATGCCGAGCGCCAGTGTGACGCCCTCCTTGCCCATGGCGCCGAGGCCATAAAGGAAGGGGCGGCCGATATAGGTGCCTTTGGCGCCGAGCGCGACGGCCTTCAAGACGTCCTGTCCGGAGCGGATGCCGCCGTCGAGATGGACTTCGATGCGGTCGCCGACGGCGTCGACGATCGCAGGCAGCATGCTGATCGAGGAAGGGGCGCCGTCCAGTTGGCGGCCGCCATGATTGGAGACGACGATCGCGTCGGCGCCGGTATCGGCGGCGGCCTTCGCATCCTCCGGATCGAGCACGCCCTTGATGATCAGCGGGCCGCCCCATTGCTCCTTGATCCAGGCGACATCGGCCCAGGAAAGCCGCGGGTCGAACTGCTCGTGTGTCCATGCGGCAAGCGAGGTGATGTTGGTGACATTTTTCGCGTGGCCGATAATGTTGCCGAAGGTGCGGCGCTTGGTCTTAAGCATATCCAGGCACCAGAAGGGCCGGGTCGCCATCTGCCAGATGTGTTTCGGGGTAAATCTTGGCGGCGCCGACAGGCCGTTGCGCAGGTCCTTGTGGCGCTGGCCGAGGATCTGCAGGTCCGCTGTCAGCACCAGCGCCGAACATCTGGCGGCCTTGGCGCGGTTGATCAGCCCGAGGACGAAATCCTTGTCCCGCATCACATAGAGCTGGAACCAGAAGGGACGCGTCGTCACCGAAGCGACATCCTCGATCGAGCAGATGCTCATCGTCGACAGCGTGAAGGGGACGCCGAACTCCTCGGCGGCGCGCGCCGCCAGCATCTCGCCATCGGCGTGCTGCATGCCGGTCAGGCCGGTCGGCGCCAGGGCCACCGGCATCGACACTCTCTGGCCGATCATCGTCGTTTCCAGCGAGCGGTTGGCCATGTCGACCATTACCCGCTGGCGCAGCTTGATCCGGCTGAAATCACTCTCGTTCGCCTGATATGTAGATTCCGTCCAGGCGCCCGAATCCGCATAATCGAAAAACATCTTCGGCACGCGGCGCCGTGCGCGCTGTTTCAGATCGGCGATGGTGAGCGGCGTGGCCATGAATTGAACCTTCACATCTGAATGCGGCTACAGGAAATTGGCCCTTTCAGGCTGCAGTTGGGCATCGGGGATCGATAAAGCGAGGTGTCATCCAAGCCCCGCTTTCATAGCCACACCCGCCACATAGGTTTCGGCGACCGCCCGGTCGTCGCCCATCGTCTGCAAGAGGAAGAGTTCTTCGGGCAAGGTCTTTACCGCCTCCAGTTTCAGCGCCATGGCCGGGGTCGCGGCCGCGTCGAGGACGATGAGGTCGGCTTCGGTGCCGGGGTCCAGCGTGCCGATCCGACCTGCCAGTGACAGCGCCTCGGCATTGCCGCGCGTCATCAGGTAGTAGCTTTCCAGCGGGTTCAGCCGTTCGCCGAGCAATTGCTGGATCTTGTAGGCCTCGTCCATGGTTTTCAGCATCGAATAGCTGGAGCCGCCGCCAATATCGGTCGCCACCCCGATGCGCACCGGCTTTTCGCGCCGCGCCAGCGCCTTCAGCGGAAACAGGCCGGAGCCGAGGAAGAGGTTCGAGGTCGGGCAGTGGACGGCGACCGAGCCCGTCTCGCTCATGACATCGGCTTCACGCTCGGACAGGTGAATGGCGTGGCCGAACAGGCTTTTCGGTCCGAGCAGGCCGTAACGGGCGTAGATGTCGGTATAGTCGATCGCGTCGGGATAGAGCTCGCAGGTGAATTTGATCTCGTCGTGATTTTCCGAAAGATGCGTCTGGATGTGCAGATCGGGAAATTCGCGGGCGAGCGCTGCCGTCGCTTCCATCTGCGCCGGGGTCGAGGTGATGGCGAAGCGCGGGGTGATGGCGACGTGGTTGCGGCCCTTGCCGTGCCAGTCGGCTATCACCTGACGGGTCTCGTCATAGCCCATCTCCGGCGTGTCGAGCAGGCCTTGCGGGGCGTTGCGGTCCATCATCACCTTGCCGCCGACCATGCGCATGTTGCGCTTCATCGCCTCGGCGAAAAAGGCGTCGGCCGAGGTCTTGTGCACGGAGCAATAGGCGACCGCCGTGGTCGTGCCGTGGCGGATCAGTTCGTCGTAGAAATGCGTGGCGATCCTTTGCGCGTGTGCGCTTTCGACGAAACGGCATTCCTCAGGAAAGGTATAGCTGTTCAGCCATTCGAGCAGGTTGGCGGCATAGGAGGCGATCACCTGCATCTGCGGAAAATGCAAATGCATGTCGATGAAGCCGGGCAGGATCAGATGCGGGCGATGGTCGATCTCGATCACATCAGCGGCTGCCTTTGCCTTCACGTCGGCATAGGCGCCGGCCGCCGCGATCAGCCCGTCTTCGATCAGCAGACCGCCATCCTCCTCGTAGAGATAGCTCTGGCTGTCGGTCAGACTCAGCGGCGCGCGATGAAAAGAAAGCAGGCGGCCGCGCAGGAGTGTCGTCGTCATTGTTTCTTGCCTTCGACTGCGCTTTCGAACCAGGCGACCAGCAGCTTGCGTTCGTCCGGCGTGATATCGGTCACGTTGCCGGGCGGCATGGCATGGGTGCGGCCCGCTTGTATATAGATCTCGCGGGCATGGGCGGCAATTTCCGCGTCGTTTTCGAGCATCACCTCTTTCGGCGGCCGCACGATGCCCTCATAGACGGGCTCGGCGGCGTGGCACATCGAACAGCGCGTCGCGACCAGTTGCTTGACGGCGGGAAAATGCGGATCGCCGGCGAATTGCTGGAAGGCGGGCGCCACCGCCGCCGTATCCTTATCGCCGGTCAGCAGCTTCGGCACCGTCGAAAGCCACATGATCAGGATGAAAAGGACGAGGGTGACGATCCAGGTCCAGGTCGGCCGGCCTTTCCTGGCATGGGTGGTGTTGAACCAGTGGCGGATGGTGACGCCCATCAGGAAGACAAGCGCCGCGATCACCCAATTGAACTGTGTTCCGAAAGCCAGCGGATAGTGGTTCGACAGCATGAAAAAGATGACGGGCAGGGTCAGGTAGTTGTTGTGCAGCGAACGCTGCTTGGCGATCTGTCCGTATTTCGGATCGGGCGTTCGGCCGGCGATGAGATCGGCGACGACGATCTTCTGGTTGGGGATGATGATCATGAAGACGTTGGCCGACATGATCGTCGCGGTGAAGGCGCCGAGATGGAGGAAGGCGGCGCGGCCGCTGAAAAGCTGCGTATAGCCCCAGGCCATGAAGACCAGCACGACGTAGAGGACTGCCATCAGTCCCCAGGTGTTGCGACCGAGCGGCGACTTGCAGAGCAAGTCGTAGACGATCCAGCCGAAAGCCAGGGATGCCAGCGAGATCGCGATGGCGACCGGCGGGCTGATATCGAGCACATGGCGATCGATGAGAAAGAGGTCGGCGCCGCCATAATAGACGATGCACAGCATCAGGAAGCCGGATATCCAGGTGAAATAGCTCTCATATTTGAACCAGGTCAGGTGCTCCGGCATTTGCGCGGGTGCCACCAGATATTTCTGGATATGATAGAAGCCGCCGCCATGGACCTGCCATTCCTCGCCATAGGCGCCGGGCGGCAGATGTGGGCGTTTCACCAGTCCGAGATCGAGCGCGATGAAATAGAAGGACGATCCGATCCAGGCGATCGCGGTGACGACATGGAACCAGCGCGCCGCGAAGGCGAGCCATTCCCATGCTATGGCATATTCATACATCGAGTTCCCCTATCTTCCTCCGACTCGTAACATTGCGGAAATTTTGGCGGGGAGGGAAGAGGAGATTGAAAGACCGCACATGTGCACCGGTTTCCGCAACGGTGGCGAGGCCGAAGGAGCCATGGAATGATCACCGCGCTCTACAGCGATCAGCTCATCGCCGAAAACGCGCCGATGGACCGGCGGCTCGCGGCGCTCATTCTGTCGCGTGGTAACCGCATCGGCTATATCGCCTCGGCCCCGGAGCCGCAGCGGGCGTTCTTCGACGAGAAGCGGCAGTATTATGCCCGATATGGCCTTTCTCTCGATCTCTTCGTCGATCTCGACGCGCTTGCCGGCGGCGAGGAGATCGGCCGGCTGTTTGCCTGCAACGCCATCCATCTCACAGGCGGCCACACCGGCGATTTTCTGAGACGGCTGCGCCAAAGCGGCATGCTGGAAAAACTGCGCGCATGGGCGCTTGACGACGGCATTCTCGTCGGCACCAGCGCCGGGGCGATTTTGATGACGCCGACGATCGCCGCCGATGCGCTCTTTGAGGGCGGTTCGCCGGAGGCGGTACGGGATGGCGCGGCTCTTGATCTCATGCCCTTCGAGTTCTTTCCGCATCTGAACGACGATCCCGGCTATCTCCCCGCGCTGCTGCGCTACAGCGAGACCACGGCAAATCCTATTCTCGCGTGCCGGGACGGTGAGGGTCTCATTCTCTGCGATGGGCTCGTCGAAATCTTCGGCGCTCCGCTGATGATCGCTGGCGGCTTTGTCGAAGCTGCCGATCGCGGCCGCATCGCCGATCTGCTGTCCCGTGCCTAAAAGCTGCCGAGAATGCTGTGCATTATCTCCGTCTTATACTCGATCTGCTAATATAGTGGATCTTGAACGATGACGACTCGATTGCAGTTATGTTTAAGGCCGCCGGAATAAATAAGAAAAGTTAGATCGTCGGCGGCGCATTCATCAACGGAGAAGATGCCCATGCGCAGCATTCTGACGTGTGTGATGATTGCGTATGCGTCGCTGGCGATGGCTCACGACGCACCGTCGGGGTGGAGTTATGACCCCTATTGTTGCAACGGCGACAGTCATAATGGCGACTGCCAGATGATCCCTTCGAAGAGCGTGGCGGTGACGCCGGGCGGATATCGTGTCACGCTGCTGCCGGGCGACCACCGGCTGGTCACGCATGCCCACGTCTTCCTGCTGCCGATGACGAAGGCGATGCAATCCGGCGACAACGACTATCATCTCTGTTTATTCCCGAACGAGGACACGCCGCGCTGCTTCTATGCGCCGGAGATGGGATACTGAGGCCACGGCGATGCCTGGCTCCAAAGCGCGTCGCAGCAAACTTGATTCATGCTACGCGCTTTAGCTTTTTGTTTTGATGCATGTCGTTATCCCGGAACCGCTACACACTTCCCGGCGACATGCATTAGTTCCCGGCTGCCTTCATCTCGTCGAGGATCCAGTTGCGGAAGGCTTTGATCTTCGGCACGTTGCGGCGGTTTTCCGGATAGACGAGCCAATAGGCCTTGCCGTCGCTGCGGGTCAGCTCGAAAGGTTGATACAGCCGGCCGAGGGCGATCTCGGCCGCGTAGAAGGCCGGATGGAGGATGGCAACGCCATGGCCGGCGATTGCCGCGTCGGCTTCCACCGCCTGGGAGCCGAGCTGGTTGCGCGGGCGGCGATCGAGGTCCGTGTCGGTAACGCCGGCTGCCTCGAACCATTGTTTCCACCAGATGTCGCCGGCGTCGAAGAGATCGAACTTCAGGAGATCGCGCGGCGCCTTGATGCCGCCGGCTGATTCCGCCAGCTTCGGGCTGAGCATCGGGGTGAACTCCAGCCCCATCAGCCGGTGCAGGGTCAGACCCGGCCAGTTGCCGTCGCCCCAGCGGATCCCGACATCGATCTGTTCACGGGTAAAATCGATGATGTCGGAACTCGCCTGAAAGCGCACCGCGATCGCCGGATGCTTCAAGTGGAAGGAACCGAGGCGCGGCGCCAGCCATTTCGAGGCGAACGTATGGGTCGAGCTGATGGCGAGCGTGCCTTCCACACTGTCGCGCGCCGTCGCCATTGCATCGTGCAGCATGGCAAAGGCTTCGGTCACCTTCGGCGCCAG
Organism: Rhizobium redzepovicii; assembly: GCF_019793435.1. GTDB lineage: Bacteria > Pseudomonadota > Alphaproteobacteria > Rhizobiales > Rhizobiaceae > Rhizobium > Rhizobium redzepovicii. Next base: position 96,350 of record NZ_JAILYH010000019.1, read on the forward strand.
CCGTTCGCCGGTTTCCGTCAGCGCGATTTGGCGGGGACGGCGCAAGAAGAGCGGCTCGCCGACATTCTCCTCCAGCAGCTTGATCTGGTAGCTGACGGCCGTCTGCGTCATGCCGAGTTCGTCGCCCGCCTTGGTGAAACTGCCGAGCCGGGCAGCGGCTTCGAAGACGCGCAGCGCATTCAGCGGGAATTGCTTCGACAGTTTCATGGATAAGTTCTCTTGATGCAGGCAGACGGTCGTTCGATTGGAATTGCAGCATTTTCGGCGGCAAACTGCAACTCATACCATCAATCTATCGAGGTGATGTCATGGATTGCTCCACGATCGAAGAGAACCGGCCGCAACAGAGCATCGGTGCTTTCCGGCGTTTTGCCGGCTGGCTGGCGGGCAGCGCCGACCGTTTCTGCCGTCTGCCTCGGCTCGACTTTTCCGCCATGCCGGACCGCGTCAAGCGCGACCTCGGCTTTCTCGACGGGCGGGACCCTTACTACGAAGACGACCGCATGCGGTAGGCTGAAAGCGCCGTCAGGATTTCGGCGGCGCTCATGGCGGCGATCACTTCGGGGCGCTTGTCCCTGACCGCCGAGCCGCCGATCGGCAGCGTCAGCCGCTCCATCCAGCCACGCTCTCCGCCGCCTACGCGGGAAAGCCAGCTTGCGAAGGTGGCGCGCTTGGTCGCCGAGCCGATCATGCCGGTATAGGCAAGGTCACTCCTATCAAGCGCCTCGCGGGCGATGAGGAAATCCAGCGCGTGGTCGTGCGTCAGGATGACGACAGCGCCGCCGCCGCGAATATCCTTCACCAGCGCCTCCGGCATCGGCACGAGCCGGGTTTTCGTCTCAGCCGGCAGATTGGTCAATTCTTCCTGTCGCGTTTCGACGATCGTGACCGACAGCGGCAGCGGCGCAAGGGCTGCGGCAAGCGCCCGGCCGACATGGCCGGCACCGAAAAGATAGACCTCGGGCAGGCGCTCGATCTCGCCGGCAATCCTGGCTTCGAGTTCGTCTTTTACCGCCTGCGTCAGCCGGCGAAACCGCAACTGTGTGCGCCCGCCGCAGCACTGGCCGATTTCGGGGCCGAGCGGGATGTCCATCGCGGCGGTTCCGCCGGTTCCTGCGAGCATCTCCCGTGCATTCGCGATCGCCATGAATTCAAATTGCCCGCCGCCGATCGTGCCCCACAGCGCGGTCGGCGAGACGAGCATGTAGGCGCCGGCCTCGCGCGGGGTGGAGCCTTGCGCCCCGGTGATGTCGACGAGGATGCTGTCGGGGTTGGCGGTGAGGAAGGTGGGGAGGTCGGTCATGGAAAGATGGCCGATAGGTAAGCGGCTGTGATACCCCCCTCTGTCCTGCCGGACATCTCCCCCACAAGGGGGGAGATCGGCATCAGGCGCTGGCCTCCCAAGACACCGAAACGACAGCGTAAAAGCGGATTTTGATAATCCGATGCCAAGGCAATATGGGCGAAGGGCTGCGGTCTTGTCGATCTCCCCCCTCGTGGGGGAGATGTCCGGCAGGACAGAGGGGGGTGCCACCCGCGCCGCCGGTCCCGCTGACGCAATAAACCAGCCGAACGCCTTCTCATCCTAAACCCGCTTCATCCGCTCCACCGCCATCAGCACCCGCTCCGGCGTCGCCGGCGCGTCGAGCCCTGGGCAGACCTTGTAGTCCGCCACGCTGGCGACTGCCATCGATAACGCTTCCAGCACCGAGATCGCCAGCATGAAGGGCGGCTCTCCGACGGCCTTGGAGCGGCCGATGGTGGCCTCTGCGCTCTCCGACCATTCGGCAAGGCGGACGTTGAAGATCTTCGGGCGGTCGGAGGCGAGCGGGATCTTGTATGTTGAGGGCGCATGGGTGCGCAGCCGTCCCTTGTCATCCCACCAGAGTTCTTCCGTTGTCAGCCATCCCATGCCCTGGACGAAAGCGCCCTCGACCTGGCCGAGGTCGATTGCCGGGTTCAGCGAGCGGCCGACATCGTGGAGGATGTCGGTGCGGTCGATCAGGTACTCGCCGGTCAGCGTATCGATCGAAACCTCGGTGCAGGCGGCGCCATAGGCGAAATAATAGAAGGGCGTGCCGCGGCCGGCCTTGCGGTCCCAGTGGATCTTCGGCGTTTTGTAGAAGCCGGTGGCGGACAGCTGGACGCGGGCGAAATAGGCCTGCTTGATGAAATCAGGGAAGGGGATCTCGATTTCGCCGACGCGCACACGGTTCGGCAGGAAGACGACGTCGGAGGGCGCCACATCCCATTTTTCGGCGGCAAAGGCCACCAGTCGTTCCTTGATCTGGCGGGCGGCGTCATAAGCTGCCATGCCGTTCAGGTCCGAGCCGGAGGAGGCGGCGGTGGCCGAGGTGTTCGGCACCTTGGCCGTCGTCGTCGCGGTGATCTTCACCCGATCGATATCGACCTGAAAACTGTCGGCCAGCACCTGCGCCACCTTGGTATAAAGGCCCTGGCCCATTTCGGTGCCGCCATGGTTCAGATGGATCGACCCGTCCTGATAGATGTGGACGAGGGCGCCCGCCTGGTTGAAGGCGGTCATGGTGAAGGAGATGCCGAATTTGACCGGCGTCAGGGAGATGCCTTTTCTGATATAGCGGCTATCGCGGTTGAAGCCGATGACGGCATTGCGCCGCGCGCGGTATTCGGCAGTTTCCTCCAACTCCTCGACGATGCGGGCGATGATATTGTCCTCGACCTCCTGGTGGTAGGGCGTCAGCGTGCGCCCGGAGCCCGGCTGGCCGTAGAAATTCAGCTTGCGGATATCGAGCGGGTCCTTGCCGAGGGCGTAAGCGATTTCCTCGATGAAGCGTTCAGCGCCGAGCATGCCCTGGGGTCCGCCGAAGCCGCGGAAGGCGGTGTTGGAGACGGTGTGCGTCTTCAACGGTTTCGACTGCAGATGTACATGCGGGTAGAAATAGCTGGAGTCGGCGTGGAACATGGCGCGGTCGGTCACCGGCCCCGAGAGATCGGAGGAGAAGCCGCAGCGCGCCGCGTAGGTCGCGTTAACCGCGTGGATGCGGCCTTCGGCATCGAAGCCTATTTCGTAGTCGACCAGGAAATCATGGCGCTTGCCGGTGGCGCTCATATCCTCGTCGCGGTCGGGGCGGAATTTGATGGCGCGGCCGAGCTTCTTGGCGGCGATCGCCGCAAGGGCTGCGAACTGGTTGCCCTGCGTCTCCTTGCCGCCGAAGCCGCCGCCCATGCGGCGCACGTTGACGGTGACCGCGTTCGACGGGATATCGAGCACGTGGCCGACAATGTGCTGGATCTCGCTCGGATGCTGGGTCGAGGACCAGACGGTGACCTCGTCGTCCTCGCCGGGGATCGCCACGGCGATATGGCCTTCGAGGTAGAAATGCTCCTGTCCGCCGATGCGCATCTGCCCTTTCAGACGCATTGGAGCATTCGGCATTTCCGTTTCCGGCTCGCCGCGCTGGAGCGTCATCGGGGTGATGACCAGCGGGCCCCCATTGGCGAGCGCGCCGTCGATATCGTGCCAGTGCGGCAGTTCGCGATAGTCGATCTTCGCCAGCCGGGCGGCGCGTCGCGCCGCGTCGCGTGTCTCGGCGATGACGGCAAAGATCGGCTGGCCGTGGAACTGAACTAAGGTTTCAGCAAGCAGCGGCTCGTCATGGCTGCCGTTAGAACTGGTGTCGTTGACGCCGGGCACGTCCTTGCCGGTGAAAACCCAGACGACGCCGGGATAGGCGGCGACAGCGGAAAGATCGATGCTGATGATTTCGGCATGCGCCCGATCGGAAAGGCCGAGTGCGCCGTGCAGCAGGCCGGCGGGTTCGGGAATATCGTCGATATAATCGGCACTTCCGGTGACATGTTTATGCGCTGAATCATGCCGCAGCGAGCCGTGCATGGGGCCCGATATGACGACCTTGGGGTTTTCGAAGGTGGACTTGTCCATTAGATGAGCCCTCCGCAGCCGGTGCTGCCCCTCATCCGGCTGCCGCCACCTTCTCCCCGTTCTGACGGGGAGAAAGGATATGCCGCACCGTATTTCCCTCTCTCAACCATCGCGCAGGGCACGCCCCCTCTCCCCGCAAGCGGAGAGGGGGTTAGGGTGAGGGGCAAAATGGTGGCGGCAGAAGGCCGGTTGGTGAAACAAACCATCACGCCACCTCCTCGAACCGCTTCAGTTCCGCCGGCGCTCCAACTGTCTCCAGATAAAACCGCGTCAGCAGGTTCTTTGCCGTCAGCTGCCGGTATTCCGCCGTGGCGCGCCAGTCGGTCAGCGGCTGGTAGTCGGCGTCAAACGCGGGGCGGGCGGCTTCGATCGTCGCTTCCGTCCATGGTTTGCCCATCAGTTCGGCTTCGACCGTGGGGGCGCGTTTCGGCGTTGCGGCCATGCCGCCGAAGGCGATGCGGATGTCCGTGACCACTTCCGCTTCATCGAGCGTCAGCAGGAAGGCGCCGAGCACGGCGGTGATATCCTCGTCGCGGCGCTTGGTGATCTTGTAGGCGGCAAAGCGGCTGGTTGTCTTGGGATAGGGCACGAAGACGCTCTCGACGAATTCGCCGGGCTTCCGATCCTGCTTGCCGTAGGCAATGAAAAAATCTTCGAGCGGCATTTTGCGCTGGCCTTCCAGGGAGCGCAGCGTCAGCGTTGCGCCCAGCGCGATCAGCGGCGGAGGGCTGTCGCCGATCGGCGAGCCGTTGGCGATATTGCCGCCGATCGTGCCCATGTTGCGCACCTGCTCGCCGCCGATGCGATCGATCAACCGCCCAAGCGCCGGGATCTTTTTCGAGATTGCGGCGAAGGCGCCGCTATAGCTGACCCCGGCGCCGATGGTGACGCCCTGCTCGCTTTCGGTGACCGACTGCAGTTCGCTCAAGTGATTGATGAAGACGACGGGGCTCAGCCGCCGCATCTGCTTCGTCACCCAGAGACCGACATCGGTCGAACCGGCGACGACGATCGCGTCGGGCTCCTGCGAGAGGACTTCGGTCAGCGCTTGAAGCGAAACCGGAATGATCAGCCGGTCTTCGTCCTTGGCAATCCTGATCGTGCTGCTTGTCTGTATTGCCCAGAGCCGAGCGACGATTTCCGAACGTGTCCGCTCCAGCGGGTCGAAGAGCGCGCTCGGCCGCATCAGGCTCACCTGCTCGGCGGCCTTGACGATCGGCTCGTAGCCGGTGCAGCGACAGAGATTGCCTTGCAGCGCCTTTTCGATCTCGCGGCGGCCGGGATTTTCCTTCGTCAGCCATAGGCCATAGAGCGACATGACGAAGCCCGGAGTGCAGAAGCCGCACTGCGAGCCATGACAATCGACCAATGCCTGCTGCACCGGATGCAATGCGCCGTCCCGGCCGGCCAAGTGCTCGACCGTCACCACATGGGTCGCATGCAGCGAGCCGATGAAACGGATGCAGGCATTGACGGATTCATAGGTGAGCTTGCCGTCGGCGAGCCGGCCGACGAGCACGGTGCAGGCGCCGCAATCGCCTTCCGCGCATCCTTCCTTGGTGCCCGTCAGGCGTCGCTTCAACCGCAGGAAATCGAGCAACGTCTCGGTCGGGCCGACATCGGCGAGCGCGATGTCCTCGCCATTCAGGATGAAGCGGATGCTGTCGTTCATGATATTCCCGGTTGTTTTTTCCAAATGGTTAAGCCGCAGTCCAGCCACCGTCAATCGAGATATGCGTTCCCGTCACCTGCCGGGCGGCGTCGCTGGCAAGGTAAAGCGACAGCGCACCGATTTCTTCGGCCTTGACGAATTCACGGGTCGGCTGCGCCTTGAGGATGACCTCGCTCTTCACCTGTTCCTCGGTCATGCCGCGGGCCTTGGCGGTATCGGGTATCTGCTTCTCGACCAGCGGCGTCAGCACATAGCCGGGGCAGATGGCGTTGACCGTCACGCCGAATTCGGCAAGCTCCAGGGCGGCCGTCTTCGTCAGACCTAATATACCATGTTTTGCTGCGACATAGGCGCATTTGAAGGGAGAGGCGACGAGCCCGTGCGCCGAGGCGATGTTGATGATGCGGCCGTGCTTCTTCGCCTTCATCAGCGGGATGGCGGCGCGCATCGTGTGAAAGGAGCTCGACAGATTGATGGCGATGATCTGATCCCATTTCTCGATCGGGAAGTCCTCGATCTTTTCGACATGCTGGATGCCGGCATTGTTGACCAGGACATCGACGGTGCCGAAGGTCTTTGCCGCCGTTTCGATCAGGTCGGCGATCTCGGCGGGCTTGGTCATATCGGCCGGATGGTAGATCGCCCGGGCCTTGGATACTGATTCAAGCCGTGCGACGATCGCCTTGATTTCATCGGCATTTCCGAAACCGTTGATGACGACGTTGTCGCCGGTTTCGGCAAAGGCGGTGGCGATCGCAAGGCCGATGCCGCTGGTGGAACCGGTGACGACGACTGATCTGCTCATATTTTTCTCCTGACAGGCCGATGCTGCGTTGCAACGTTAGTGGCGAGGTTATGCCCAAAGCCGGCAGGCTGGCAATTCCGCTTTATTCGCTTTTCTCACCCGCATCCGTGTCTTATTGATTTGTCACGATAATCGACATGCTAGAGGAGGGAATTGCATGAGTGGATATGTTCTGGCGATCGATCAGGGAACGACATCGACGCGGGCGATCGTCTTCGACGGCGAAATGCATGTCGCCGGCAAGGGCCAGAAGGAATTCACTCAGATCTATCCGCGATCCGGCTGGGTCGAGCACGATCCCGAGGAAATCTGGGACTCGGTCGTCTCCACCGTCAACATGGCGCTGCGCGACGCCGGGATCACGGCCAAGGATATTGCCGCGCTCGGCATCACCAACCAGCGCGAGACGGTGGTCGTCTGGGAACGCGAGACCGGCCGGCCGATCCAGAACGCCATCGTCTGGCAGGACCGGCGCACGGCAAGCTATTGCGACAATCTGAAACGGCAGGATCTGGAGCGGTTGTTCACCAAGAAGACCGGCCTGATCCTCGACCCGTATTTTTCCGGCACCAAGCTTTCCTGGATGCTCGCCAACGTCAAGGGCGCCCGGGCGCGCGCCGCCAGGGGCGATCTCTGCTTCGGTACGATCGATACCTTCCTGATCTGGCGGCTGACCGGCGGCAAGAGCTTCGGCACCGACGCCACCAACGCCTCGCGCACGCTGATGTACAATATCGCCGAAAACGCCTGGGATGAGGATCTGCTCGATATTTTGCGCGTGCCGGCCGCCATGCTGCCTGAGGTGAAGGATTGCGCCTCCGATTTCGGCACGGTCGATCCTGATATCTTCGGCGCCGCGATCCCGATTCTCGGGGTTGCCGGCGACCAGCAGGCGGCGACCATCGGTCAGGCCTGTTTTGCACCGGGCATGCTGAAATCGACCTACGGCACCGGCTGTTTCGCTTTGCTCAACACCGGCGCCGATATGGTCCGTTCGAAAAACCGGCTGCTGACCACCATCGCCTATCGCCTGAACGGCGAGACGACCTATGCGCTTGAGGGGTCGATCTTCATCGCTGGCGCGGCGGTGCAATGGCTGCGGGACGGGCTCGGGATCATCGGCAGCGCCGCCGAGACCAATGCGCTTGCCGAAAAGGCCGATCCGACGCAGGAGGTCTATCTCGTGCCCGCCTTCACGGGGCTTGGCGCACCGCATTGGGATGCCAAGGCGCGCGGCGCGATCTTCGGGCTGACACGCAACAGCGGCCCGGCGGAACTGTCCAGGGCGGCACTCGAAGCTGTCTGCTACCAGACCCGCGATCTGCTCGACGCCATGCAGAAGGACTGGAAGAACGGTGGCGACGACACGGTGCTGCGCGTCGATGGCGGCATGGTCGCCTCCGACTGGACGATGCAGCGCCTGGCCGATCTGCTCGACGCCCCGGTCGACCGCCCGGTGATCCTGGAGACGACGGCGCTGGGTGCTGCCTGGCTTGCTGGCAGCCGGGCAGGGGTCTGGCCGGACAGGGACGGTTTTTCAGCGACATGGAAGCGGGACCGGCGGTTCGAGCCCGACATGGATGAGAAGGTGCGGGCGGCAAAGCTCAAGGGCTGGAAGAGCGCGGTCAGGCGGACGCTGAGCGAGGGGTGAGGAACGCGATGTAGGCCTAGGGTGTCTCCACGCAGCATCCGGCTATTTCTTCCGCCGGAGCGTTGCCGTGCTCCGGAAGATCACGAATCCTATCCAGAATTTTTTGATGCGGCCTGTCGGCTAAGCGGCTACTCCTTCGTCATTCGGAAAGAGGAGTGAGCAATGCTTTATGCAATCCTTTGTTACGCCCATGAGGAAACCGTCTTCGCCTGGACGAAGGAGGAAGAGGCCGCCGTCATGGAGAAGCTCTATGCCGTGCAGGAGCCGCTTGCCGCATCCGGCAAGCTCGGCCCCGTTGGCCGGCTGATGCCGACGACGGCTGCGACCACCGTGCGTAAGGGCAAGGACGAGCCTTTGGTCATCGACGGGCCTTTTGCGGAAACGAAAGAGGCGCTTCTCGGCTTCTACCTGGTCGACTTCGAAACGCTCGACGAGGCGGTCGCCTTCTCGAAACAGCTTTCCTCCGTCAATCCGGGTTCCACCTCTTACGAAATTCGGCCGTTCTACGTCTTCAGGCCGGGAGATGCTTCATCATGACAGACATTGCCTGGATCGACCTTGCCCTTGCCTCGGCCCGCCCGAAGGCGCTCGGTGCGCTGCTGCGCTATTTCCGCAATCTTGATACCGCGGAAGAGGCTTTTCAGGAGGCATGCCTGAGGGCGATCCGGACATGGCCGGAAAAAGGGCCGCCACGCGATCCCACAGCCTGGCTGATCTTCGTCGCCCGAAACAGCGGGATCGACGCGGTGCGCAAGCGGTCAAAGCTCCAGGCCCTGCCGGACGAGGATACGATCTCCGATACCGAGGATGCCGAAAGCGATATTGCCGAGCGGCTGGACGATTCCCACTATCGCGACGATATCCTGCGGCTTCTCTTCATCTGCTGCCACCCGGACCTGCCGGCGACCCAGCAGATCGCGCTGGCGCTGCGCATCGTTTCCGGCCTTTCGGTGACGCAGATCGCCCGCGCCTTCCTGGTGTCGGAAAGCGCCATGGAGCAACGCATCACCCGCGCCAAGGCACGCGTCGCCAAGGCCGGCGTGCCGTTCGAAACGCCGAGCGCTGAGGAAAGGGCCGAGCGTCTTACGATCGTCAGCACGATGATCTATCTCGTCTTCAACGAGGGCTACAGCCAGGCCGACCCGAAGCATGAGGCGGCCGCCTTCAGCGACGAGGCGATCCGGCTGGCACGGCTGATCCTGTACCTCTTTCCGTCCGAACCGGAGCTGATGGGGCTGCTTGCACTGATGCTTCTGCAGATATCGCGCCGGCCGGCGCGCTTCAGCGCCGAAGACGAGATTGTGCTGCTGGAAGATCAGGACCGCTCGCTCTGGAACCAGCCCTTCATCAACGAGGCCCTGGCGCTGCTCGACAAAGCGCTGCGACACCGCCGGCCCGGCCCGTATCAGCTTCAGGCGGCCATCGCCGCCATCCATTCCCGGGCGAAGCGCGCCGAAGACACCGACTGGGTGGAAATCGATCTGCTCTACCGCGCGCTGGAACGTGTGCAGCCTTCTCCTGTGGTGACACTCAATCGCGCGGTCGTTGTTTCCAAACTGCACGGGCCGCAGCAGGCGCTCGATCTGATCGATCCGCTGGGCGAAAAGCTCGGCGGCTATTTCTACTATCACGGCCTGCGGGGCGGGCTGCTGAAGCAGCTTGGCTTGACCGGCCAGGCGCGCGAAGCCTTCGACCGCGCCATCGCGCTTGCCCATTCGGCGGCGGAGGCCGCCCATATCCGCCGGCAGATCGACAAGATGCAGGAAGAGGCGACGCAGCCGGTCGCGAAATAATCAAGAAAAAATCGGCGCTTTGTCGGAACGGCGAACTTCGGCACGTCCTTGTAACAACCTGACAGAAACAGGTTTATTCAAATGGAGAGATGTTGAAATGACCGCCAGCACCCAACATGAACTCGTCCTCGTTCGCGAATTCGACGTCCCGCGCGAGAAAATCTACAAGGCGTGGACCGATCCCGATCTCATGAAGCAGTGGTTCGTTCCACGCCCCTGGGGTGTTGCGGAAGCAACGCTCGACGTTCGCCCCGGCGGTTCCAGCGTGATCGTCATGCAGGATCCCGAGGGCAATCGGTACCCGAACCGCGGCGTCTATCTCGAGATCATCGAGAACGAGAAGATCGTCTTCACCGATGCCTATACCAGCGCCTGGGTGCCTGCCGAAAAACCTTTCTTCACCGGCGTCATCCTGCTCGAAGACCTCGGCAATGGCCGCACGAAATATACCGCCAAGGCATTGCACTGGCGCGCGGAGGACAAGGAAACGCACGAGAAAATGGGCTTCCATGAAGGATGGGGCAAGGCCGCAGATCAGCTGGCGGAATTGCTGGCGAAGGCGCCGTCCTGACGCTTCAGTGCGAGTTGAGGTGGCTCGAAAGATGATTCCGCCGGCGCCTTCAAGTCGTTGAATTGAGAGTCGAATTGGGGGCTGAGCGTGGCCGTGTCTCTGTCGACGTCGGATGTGTCCTGTGCCAATCTGCAGAGATAAAGGATACGTCTACATCCTCGCATCTGGACGCAACGGCATGCTCTATACCGGCGTGACGCGGGACCTAGCCGGGCGGTTATACGAGCATCAGAATGAGCTGACGCCGGGCTTCACATCGAAATATGGCGTCAAGACGCTGGTGTGGCTTGAGGAGCATGATCTGCTGACGACAGCGATCACACGGGAGAAGACGATCAAGAAATGGCCGCGGCAGTGGAAGCTTAATCTGATCGAGCGGGATAATCCTGCGTGGGAGGATATTTCGTTTCATCTTCTCGGTCTGTGACGAGTGTCTCGTCGCGCGGACGCGCAACTGCTGGATTCCTGTGACGAGCACAGGAATGAGGGAGTTGTGCTTTGTATGATAGGCGATATGGGAGCACGGCGTGCACCCCTTGCTCCCTCATTCCTGTGCTCGTCACAGTCCAGCAGCGCCGTGTCTACGGCGCAAAGACTCTTACCACGCTGCAGAAAACATCACGCCACTATCGAAATTCTCGAACATTCCGTTCCAGAGTTTGTATTTGCGCTCGGTCTCGGCGATCCTTATCTCCTGGCGGAATTCAACAGGATGCCGACGATGGAACTGGGTCTTTATACGTTTGCGGATGTCAATCCCAATCCCTCCCGCAGCAAGGGTGCGGAAGGGGCCGAACGGCTGAAGCATCTGATCGAGGAGATCGAGCTTGCCGATCAGGTGGGGCTCGATGTCTTCGGGCTCGGCGAACATCATCGGCCGGATTATGCGGCGTCGGCGCCTGCCGTCGCGCTGGCGGCGGCGGCCGTCAAGACGAAAAACATCCGGCTGACCAGCGCCGTCACTGTGCTTTCCTCCGATGATCCGGTGCGCGTCTTCCAGCAGTTTTCGACGCTGGATCTAATTTCGAACGGCCGCGCCGAGATCATGGCGGGGCGCGGCTCCTTCATCGAGTCCTTCCCGCTGTTCGGCTACAATCTCGAGGACTACGACCAGCTTTTCGAAGAGAAGCTCGATCTGCTGCTGGCGTTGCGCGATGGCGAGACGGTCGACTGGAGCGGCGAGCTCCGCGCGCCGATCCGGGGGCGCGGCGTCTATCCCAGGCCTCTGCAGGATCCGTTGCCGTTGTGGATCGCCGTTGGCGGCACGCCGCAGTCGGTGGCGCGCGCCGGTGCGCTCGGCCTGCCGGTGGCGCTGGCGATCATCGGCGGCGAGCCGCGCCGGTTCGCGCCACTCTTCGATCTCTACCGGGAGGCCGCGCGCCGGGCAGGGCAGGATCAGGCCAAGCTGAAGAGCAGCATCAATGTCCACGGCTTCATCGCCGATACGACAGAGGCGGCCGCCGAACAGTTTTACGGACCGCAGGCCGAAGTGATGAACCGCATCGGCCGCGAGCGCGGCTGGGGGCCGACGAGCCGGGCACAGTTCGATATGTCGCGCGGACCGAACGGTGCGCTCTTCGTTGGGGATCCCGAGGTGGTCGCCGAAAAGATTATCGCCCATCACGCACTCTTCAAGAACGACCGCTTCCTGCTGCAGATGGCGATCGGCCTGATGCCACATGCCGAGATCATGCGCGGCATCGAGCTCTACGGGACGAAAGTCGCGCCGATCGTCAGAAAGGCATTGACTGAAAGCGGCGAAGGGGCGAAAGCCACGGCCTAACCAAGGCGGCTGCGGTCGCCCCTGCGCAAAGCCGGAACAGACGAATGGTTATCGCAAACGACGACGAACTGACAAAGCTCAAGGAGATCGGCCGGATCTGCGCCAACGCCATCCAGGTGATGGCGGCGGCGATGGAGCCCGGCATGACGACGCTGGAGCTCGACCGGATCGGCCGTAAGGTGCTCGAGGATTCGGGCGCGCGCTCGGCGCCGGAGTTCTGCTACCAGTTTCCGGGGGCGACCTGCATCAGCGTCAATGAGGAAATCGCCCACGGCATTCCCGGGTCGCGCGTCATCCGCGCCGGCGACCTCGTCAACATCGACGTCTCGGCGGAGAAGGACGGCTTCTTTGCCGATACCGGCGCTTCCTTCGCGATGCCGCCGGTCAAGCCGAAGATCGACAAGCTCTGCCGTGACGGCAAGCGGGCGCTCTGGGTCGGGCTCAATCAGGTGAAATCGGGCGAGCCGTTGGCAAAGATCGGCACCGCCGTCGGCGCCTTCGCGCAGAAGAACCGCTATACGCTGGTCGCCAATCTGGCGAGCCACGGTGTCGGCCGCTCGCTTCACGAGGAGCCGGCCGAACTCTCGACCTGGCCGGACCCTTCGGAAAAACGCGTCATGACGGATGGGCTCGTCTTTACCGTCGAGCCTTTCCTGTCGCTCGGCGCGACCTGGGCGGAGGGCGGCGACGATGCATGGACGCTTTATGCCGATCCGAAGGCGCCGACCGTTCAATATGAACATACGGTTGTGGCAACGCGCAACGGGCCGGTGATTCTGACTTTGCCGGACGGGCGGGCGTAGGGAAACGCGCAGAGGCGGAGCTCCCTTACGTGCGGCATCCTCCGACGCTTCCTACGCCGAGGTGCGCAGCCCGTGGGGCGGAGCCTCGAATGATCATACTGCTACTTCGCTTCTTGCATTCATCCGGCATCAGTGCGCCCGCCCCGTCCTTCGAGGCCCCTGCGGGGCACCTCGGGATGAGGCTCTCTTGAGTGTAGGCGGCGGCATCTCAGGGGGCTTGAGTGTCGGCACGGCATCCTGCAACGCCCGCTTCTACAAGCGCGGCATCCACCAACGTTCCTCATGCTGAGGTGCGCAGCCAGTAGGGCGGAGCCTCGAAGTACGCCACAACGTCGCTTCTTGCATTCATCCGGCATCGGTGCACCCGTCCCGTCCTTCGAGGCCCCTGCGGGGCGCTTCAGGATGAGGCCCTCTTGGGCACCAGTGCGGTATCCTCGAGCGCCTCATCCCTTGTACCTTGGCATCACCCGTCTTCACCCCGCGTTTGCGGCCTGCCGCCCTGCAGGATTTCCGTCGCCGCACGTTCCAGTATGCCGGCAATGCGGGCGGCCTCGGGCTTTGACCAGGGATAACGCATGCGCAGTGCCGAGCGCAGCAGCATGCGAGCGGCGCGGATATCGCCGCCGTCCTGCATGAAATCGCCGTCGTCACCCTCGTCGGCGCCGTGGCGGTCGGTTTCGAAGACGCGCTTCACATAGGCCATCTTCTCACCGATGCGTTCCAGCTTGGCGAGTGTGTGCAGGATCATGTCGCGGTTTTCCTCGACGCGGCGGCGGCCGGCGTCGGTGATGCTGTAGAGTTTCTTGGTGCCCTCGTTCTCCACCTCGGCAAGACCGGTTTCCTCGAGATAGGTGAGCGCCGGGTAGATAACGCCGGGGCTCGGCACGTAGAAGCCCCCGGAGCGTTCCTCCAGCAACTTTATCAATTCATAGCCGTGGCGGGGTTGCTCAGCGAGCAGCGCCAGAATGACGAGCTGCAGATCGCCGGCCGCAAATTTGCGGCCCATGCGGAAAGCGTCGCCGAACATGCCGCCTTTAAAACCTCTCATGACTTTTCCTTTCATCGTTGGATGTATCGTTGGCTATGTCTTAAAACATATATCGTAAGATAATTGCTTTCAAGGGAGGCGAGGAATTTTTCATGTTTCCGGAAATTGATCGACCGATCAGAATTACTTGATTGTCGCGCAGGTGCTGCGGCGCGATAAGCGCTGCATGCTTGAGCGCATCCGTCATTCCCCGCCGAACCTTGTTTCCACTGCCGCTGCCGGCGCCGTTGCGATGGCGGCGGCCATGGGCTTCGGGCGTTTCTCCTACACGCCGATCCTGCCCGGCATGATGAGTGGCGTGCCGCTTTCGGCGGCGGATGCCGGTTTTATTGCTTCGGCGAATTTCGTCGGTTATCTCGTCGGCGCCGTGCTTGCCGCCTATGGCTGGGCGGCGGGGCGCGAACGGCTGGTGGCGCTCTCGGCACTGCTTGCGACCGCAATCCTGCTCGCCGCCATGGCCGCCACAAATTCCGTCGCAGTCTTTGCCGTCATCCGGTTCCTGGCCGGCCTCGCCAGCGCCTTTGCGATGGTCTTCACCTCATCGATCGTGCTCAGCCACGGGGCTTCCGCCGGCAACGACCATGTGCAGGCAGCGCATTTCGGCGGGCCGGGAGCGGGGATCGCGCTGTCCTCGATCATGGTGTTTCTCATCGGCCTCGGCTTTCACGGCCGCCCGGACAGCTGGCGCGCCGACTGGATCGGCGGCGCGCTCTACTGCGCGGCAAGCCTCGTCATCGTCTTCCTGCTCTTGCCGTCGGCGCCGGCGCAATCGGCGCGCACGGGCAAAGAGCCGGCCCTCGTCTGGAGCCGGCCGATGGTGCTGATCACGCTGTCCTACGGCCTGTTCGGCTTCGGCTATGTGATCACCGCGACCTTCCTCGTCACCATCGCCCGCCTGTCAGCCACGGGTGCCTTTGTCGAATTTCTCTGCTGGTTCATCGCCGGCCTGACGTCGGCGGTGGCGCTGTTTGCCTGGAAGCCGCTGGTCAGGCCGCTCGGGCTCGGGGGCGTCTATGTCGCAGCACTTCTGGTCGAAGCCGCCGGCGTGCTCGCAACCGTCATGCTGCCGCACTCTGCCGCACCGCTGATCGGCGGGGCGCTGTTCGGGGCGACCTTCCTGGCGATCACCGCTTACGGGCTGCAGATCGGCCGCAAGCTTTCCCCCGAAAGCCCGCGGCGGATCCTGGCGATGATGACGGCCGCCTTCGGTGTCGGCCAGATCGTCGGGCCTGTCGTTGCCGGCTGGATCGCCGAACGCTCGGGCAGTTTCACCGTTCCGACGGTGATTGCTGCGGCGGCACTCGTTGCCTGCGCGGGACTGGTGATGCCGGTGATCAAGAAAATCGCTTAACCCGTTACATCTGCGTAACAATCGGCTAAACCCATTGCTGCTTCCTTCGAACTGCCTTAGTTTCCGGCACAATCAGTGTTCGACGACACTCCCGAGACTCACAGTTCAGGAAAGCAAAGCTCCCCGTGTTTCATTCCTTTTTTCCCCAGCCGAAGGCGTTTTTTACTTCGCTCGTCATTTGGACCCTGATTTGCATCGCCGGCTGGTATCTGTTCGCCGCTCATCTCGGTGTATCGCTCGGTTATGGACCTGTTCCGGAAGACCAGCAGCCGATCGATCTTTCGTTCTTCCTGCTGCCCGAAAACCTCTGGTTCTATAGCCATTTCTTTCTTTCGGCGGTGATCTTCTGCGGCGCATGGCATCTGAAGGCGCTGCACCATCCCTGGAAGCTGTGGTCGATCTGGGGTTCGGCACTCATCATCTTCGTGACCTATTTCGGCGTCCAGATTACCGTCGTGATCAACAACTGGCGCCGGCCGTTCGGCGATCTTTTGCAGAACGCATTGTCGAAGCAGCCGGGCATTAGCGTCGATAATTTCTACGACCTGATGTGGGTCTTCTGTCAGATCGCATTTCTCAGCATGTTCGTGTCGATCATGACCGACTTCTTCACCAGCCACTACATCTTCCGCTGGCGCACGGCGATGAACAATTTCTACATGTCGAAGTGGGAAAAGCTGCGCCATATCGAGGGCGCCTCACAGCGCGTTCAGGAAGATACGATGCGTTTTGCAAGCACGCTCGAAGTGCTCGGCATCAGCCTCATCAACTCGGTGATGACGCTTGTCGTCTTCCTCCCGATCCTGCTGGCGCTCTCGCATTACGTGACCGCGCTGCCGGTCATCGGACCGGTGGCGAATTCGCTCTTCTGGCTAGCGCTCTTTTGGTCGGCTTTCGGCACCGTGCTGCTGGCGGTTGTCGGCATCAAGCTGCCGGGTCTGAACTTCCGCAATCAGCGCGTTGAAGCGGCCTATCGCAAGGAACTCGTCTACGGCGAAGACCATGCGGAAAGGGCCCAGCCACTGACGGTGCGCGAACTCTTCGACAATGTTCGTCGCAACTATTACCGGATGTATTTTCACTACATGTATTTTAACGTCGCCCGCAATTTCTACAGTCAGGCGGACGCGCTCTTCGTCATCTTCATGCTGGTGCCGACGATCGTGGCCGGCGCCATCACCTATGGCATCTTCCAGCAGATTTCGACCGCCTTCGGTCAGGTCAGCAACTCATTCCAGTATCTCGTCAACGCCTGGACGACGATTATCGAGCTACTTTCCATCCACAAACGCCTGAAGGCCTTCGAGGCGGCAATCGATGATGAGCCGTTGCCGGAGATCGATCAGCGCTATCTGGAGCGTGAAGCCGGCGCCGTACACGCGGATGGCTGATGGGTGAGATTGTCCGATGGGGAGGCAGGCGGCAACGGGAAATACCTCACCTGCCGTGTCGCCCCGTCATCCGCCCTACGGGCGCCTTCTCCCCGAGGGGAGAAGAGGGAGTCGAAATTCTGCGGCTTATCCCTTTTCCCTAGCGCGCCGAGCGCGGAGAAGGTGCCGGCAAGCGGATGACGGGGCCGCACGGCACCTCGTCTCAGTCTCGAAAAGTACTGTCACAGCCCCGACGTCTGCTGCAATCTCCCCCGCGCCTCGATCATCGGGATCGCTTCGGAATAGCTGACACAGGCGACGTCCTCTCGGTGGCAGACGTCGCCGACCAGCCGGTCGAGGGCGCGCCAGTAGGCGCCGCCGTTCATCTCGACGAAGTGGAAGCCAAGCTGGAGCGGGATGCGGTTGCCGTTGTACTGGCGGTCGAAGGCTTGGGAGAAGGCGGCATAGGCGCGGTCCTCGAATTCTTTCGAATCCGCGCTGTCTTCCTCGCCCTTGGAGTGGCGCACGAAGAGATTGTAGTCCATGCCGATGATCGGTTTTTCGCTTGGGCCTTCAGGGATCAGCGGCAGGCCGAAGCGGATAATGCCGTCCTCCTCGACAGGCATAGCCGGGCCTTTGGTGACGAGGCTCGCGTCATAGCTGAAGCCCGCCTTCTTTTCGGCGGCGATCATGTCGGCGCCCGCGGTCGCGGAGAGGTAGGGGGCGCGGAAACCCTTGATGCCATGATCGACCAGATCCCGCCAGCCGGCCGGCTCGTCCAGACCGACGCCTTTCCAGGCATTCTTCAGGGTTGTGTGGAAGGTGGCGTATTCGGCCGACCAGTCGGCCTCGCTCCATTCGCGGCCATCGAAATGGCCGCAGGCGTGGCTCGATATGTCGTGACCTTCGAGATGGGCATGCCAGATATTGCCGAGGCGTTCGCGGATTTCGTCGTCGCTCTGGGCGAAGCCGACATTGGACTTTCCGCGTCTCTGGTGCGGCGCCCGGTAGGCCTTCTTCGCCGCCTCGTTCATCAGGAAGGTGCAGGAGAGGAAATAGGTGAAATGGGCGCCGTTCTTTGCCGCCATCTCGCGGCTTTTCAGCCAGAGCGCATTGTCGTGGGCGCCGTCGAAAGAGATGATGACCAGCTGTTTCGGCCGGTCGGCCGCCTCTGCCGTGACAGGCAGAATGAAGGAGGCAGCCAGACAGGCGGAGAGGAGAGGACGAGACATGGGCACCGCGACAATTTGTTCGCGGTTTCCCTCCGATAGAATTGCGGCGAAGCTGCGGTCTCAACTGGTATTTTTTCCCGCTAGCCGCTAAGCCATGACAAACGGCACGGAAGGGATCCGCCATGGCATTGCTTATCGTCGGCATCATACTTTTCCTCGGGGTGCATCTTTTGCGGGTGGTCGCCCCCGGCTTCCGCGCCTCGATGATCGCAAGCCTTGGCGAGAAGGGCTGGCGAGCGGCTTATTCCGTCGCGAGTCTCGCCACGCTGATCCTGTTGATCTACGGATTCGGCCAGGCCCGGCAGGTGACCGGCGTGCTTTACAATCCGCCGGTCTGGATGGCGCATATCACCATTACCTTGATGCTGATCGCGATGATCTGTCTGGTCGCCTCGCTGCTGCCGGCGGGGCACATTGCGACCAAGACCAAACATCCGATGGTGCTGTCGGTGAAGATCTGGGCGCTGGCGCATCTGCTCGCCAATGGCGAGACGTCGTCGGTGCTGCTGTTTGCAGCCTTTCTCGCCTGGGGCGTCATCCTGCGCATTTCGCTGAAACGGCGGCAGCGGGCGGGCGAGATCGTGCTCCGGCCGTTCGTGTCAGCCAAATACGATCTCTATGCGATCGTCATCGGCATCGTCGTCTGGGCGCTGATCATCTGGAAGCTGCACGAATGGCTGATCGGCGTTTCGCCGCTTGTGATGTAACGAATCTTTCATATCCCCCTTACAACTGCGGCAAAATGGGGTAGAAGGCCCGGCAATATGCATCTTGCATAGTATTGGGTATTTCCGCGGCCGGAGACGAGAATGGCATTCAACGACGACAGCTTCATCCGTGAAGTCAATGAGGAATTGCGGTCCGACCAGATGAAGGGTGTCTGGCGCCGCTTTGGCCGCTATATCATCGTCGTCGCCATCCTGATCGTCGTCGGCACCGCCGGCAAGGTTCTCTATGAATATTGGGACGATACCCGCTCCTCCGGTGCCGGCGACCAGTTCCTGGCGGCGATGAAGCTTGCCGACGAGAACAAGAACGACGAAGCGCTGGCCGCGCTCGATAAGCTGGAAAAGGAAGGCCATGGCGCCTATCCGGTGCTGGCGCGCATGCGGGCGGCGACCGTTCAGGCGCAGAAGGGCGACGCTGCCACGGCGATCGCCGCCTTCAACGAGATCGGCAAGGATAATGGCGTTCCGGCCGCCGTGCGCGATGCCGCAAAAATGCGGGCCGGCTGGCTGCTGATCGAAAACGGCTCCTACGAACAGGTTTCGGCCGCGATCGAGGAAATGGCCGTGCCGGGCAACGCCTTCCGTCATTCGGCACGCGAAGCGCTCGGCCTTGCTTCTTATAAGGCCGGCAACATGGCGCAGGCGCGGCAATGGTTCCAGTCAATCGTCGACGATACCGACAGCCCGCGCAATGTTACCAATCGCGCTCATATGATGCTTGATCTCATTACCGCATCCGGCAAGGCGCCCGCCGCGCAGGGCTGAGTTTTAAGGAAAAAGAATGAGTTTCACGGTCGCGATCGTCGGTCGTCCGAATGTCGGCAAGTCGACGCTTTTCAACCGCCTGGTGGGAAAGAAGCTGGCGCTTGTCGACGACACGCCAGGCGTGACCCGCGACCGCCGGCCGGGCGATGCGCGGCTGATGGGCCTGACCTTTACCATTATCGACACGGCCGGTCTGGAAGAGGCCGACGAAGAAAGCCTGCAGGGCCGGATGCGCGCCCAGACGGAAGCGGCAATCGACGAGGCCGATCTTTCGCTTTTCGTCGTCGATGCCAAGAACGGACTGACGCCCGTCGACACCGCGCTTGCCGAAATGCTGCGCCGGCGCGGCAAGCCGGTGGTGCTGGTCGCCAATAAATCCGAAGCGCGCGGCTCCGACAGCGGCTTCTATGACGCTTATACGCTCGGGCTCGGCGAGCCGACACCGATTTCGGCCGAACACGGCGAGGGCATGCTCGATCTGCGGGACGCGATCGTCGAGGCGATCGGCAAGGATCGCGCCTATGCCAAGGAGGATGTCGCCGTCACCAACGTCGATATTTCCGAGGCCGCGGGTGAAGGCGACGACGAGGACGAAGAGCCCGTCTATGACGACACCAAGCCGCTCCGGGTGGCGATCGTCGGCCGGCCGAATGCCGGAAAGTCGACGCTGATCAACCGTTTCCTCGGCGAGGACCGGCTTTTGACCGGGCCGGAGGCAGGCATCACCCGCGATTCCATTTCAGTCGAATGGGATTGGCGCGGCCGCACCATCAAAATGTTCGATACCGCAGGCATGCGCCGCAAGGCGCGGGTGACCGAGAAGCTGGAGAAGCTTTCCGTCGCCGACGCGCTGCGCGCCATCCGTTTTGCCGAAACCGTCGTCATCGTCTTCGACGCGACGATCCCTTTCGAGAAGCAGGATCTGCAGATCGTCGATCTCGTGCTGCGCGAAGGCCGCGCGGCCGTGCTCGCCTTCAACAAGTGGGACATGATCGAAGACCGGCAGGCAGTGCTTGCGGATCTCCGCGAAAAGACCGACCGGCTGCTGCCGCAGGCGCGCGGCATCCGCGCCGTGCCGATCTCCGGCCAAACCGGCTGGGGGCTCGACAAGCTGATGCAGTCGATCATCGACACGGACAGGGTCTGGAACAAGCGCATTTCGACGGCGAAGCTTAATCGCTGGCTGGAAACGCAGCAGATCCAGCATCCGCCACCGGCCGTGTCCGGCCGCCGGATCAAGCTGAAATACATGACGCAGGTCAAGGCCCGCCCGCCGGCCTTCATGATCTCCTGCACCCGTTCGGACGCACTGCCGGAATCCTATACGCGCTATCTGATCAACGGCTTGCGCGCCGATTTCGACATGCCGAGCGTGCCGATCCGTATTCATTTCCGTTCAGCTGAGAATCCGTTCGAAGGCAAGAAGAGACGGACATAGGGTTATTTTGGGGGCGTTGCCGGGGCCTGGGGCACCCCCCTCTGCCCTGCCGGGCATCTCCCCCACAAGGGTGGAGATCGCCGGCGGATAGTATCTCCCCGAACAATCGATGTTGGAGCGAGCGGGTACCCCAGCCGATCTCCCCACTTGTGAGGAAATGCCCGTCAAGGCAGAGGGGGCGCCTCATGCGCACCCTATGTCGGTCGTCCTGAACCTAAGCCGCGCTCTTATCCTGCGCTTCGCGCAGCGCCACGATATCGGCCTGTAGCGGGGTGAGATCCGCCGCGTCGTGGTCGCTCGCCGGCGTTCGCGTCACGTCGATGCGCTACAACGGCACGATCCACGATTTTGTGCCTTTGAACGCCATCGCCGAAATATCTGCTGCGCGCAGCGCGATTGCCGTCGGGAACGGTACGAGCAGGGGAGATCAGTCTGCGGAGGGGAGAGGCCCGGCGGTTTCGCCAGGCTTTCTGGTTCTAGGCAGCGATTTGGCAAACTGCCAGGCCTTTTTCCATTTCGGCGTAATGACGCCGTTGGCGGCGCGGATATTGTTGATGAACTGCAGCGTCGCCGCTTCCCAGGAATATTGCATGGCAAGCTCGCGCGCCTTGATGCGCGAGGCGGAGAGGGCGGCAAGGCAGGCGGCTTGCAGGTTCTGGTCGAGCGCGCCGACCTCGCTGTCTTCGCCGATGATATCGAGCGGGCCGGTGACCGGATAGGCGGCGACCGGGACACCCGATGCCAGCGCTTCAAGGATCGTGTTGCCGAACGTGTCGGTGAGCGAGGGAAAGACGAAGACATCGGCCTGGGCATAGGCTTTGGCCAGATCCTCGCCGAACTTCACACCGGTAAAGTGCACATCGGGATAGCGCTGCTCCAGTTCGGCTCGTGCCGGGCCGTCGCCGACCACTACCTTCGAACCGGGCAGGTCGAGATCGAGAAAGGCCGGCAGGTTCTTCTCCAGCGCCACGCGCCCGACTGTCATGAAGATCGGGCGCGGAAGGCCGAATGGCTGTTCCTCAAGCGGCATGGGATGGAATTGCGTGGCGTCGATACCCCGGGTCCAGGGCATCAGGTTCTTGATGCCGCGTGCCGAAAGCTCGCGAGCAAGACTCGGGGTGGCGACCATGCAGCCGGCGCCGCCATTATGGAACCAGCGCACGAAGGCATAAAGCCAGCTTTGCGGAATCGGCAGGCGGGCGGAAACATATTCGGGAAAGCGCGTGTGGTAGCTGGTGGAGAAGGGCATGCCCTTGCGCAGGCACCAGCGGCGGGCAGTCAGCCCCAGCGGCCCTTCCGTGGCGATATGCACGTAGGAGGGATTGTGTTTTTCGATCTCACGGGCGATGCGGCGGTAATTGGCGATCGACAGGCGGATCTCGGGATAAGTCGGGCACGGGATGCTGTTGAAGCGCTCCGGCGTCACCATGGAAACAGCCACGCCCATCTTGGCCAGCTCGCGATTGGTGTTCTCGATCGAGCGCACAACGCCGTTGACTTGCGGATGCCAGGCATCGGTGATGATCACCAACCGTTCGGGCAGGTTGCCGGCGGCTGTGGCATTGGCCCAGCTCTCGCTGTGATGAGTGTTTGCCGGACGTTGCAGCATGTCACGATTTCCATCCGCGTTGCATCGATATGCCAACGCTCAACCCCAAAGCGGGGTTCCGGAACGGCGATTCCCGCTTGCCTATTTTGAGGCATGACCATGATGGAAATATTACAGCCGCATGCCCGCGCTTGCAGGCCTTTCAGCGGCTCGATCCTCGCGAATATGTCAGCGGCCGATCGCGGTTTTCATGCGGAAAGAAGGACGGCGCCGGTCGTGGACCGGCGCCGTTTGGGAGGTTAAGCGGCAGCGGAAGCCGAGCTTGCAGTCGGAACTTCCGAAATCGTCTTCAGAACCTGGGAAGCGATCTGGTAGGGGCAGCCCTGCGAGTTCGGGCGGCGATCTTCCAGATAGCCCTTGTAGTCGTTCTTGACGAAGGAATGCGGGACGCGGATCGAGGCGCCACGGTCGGCAACGCCGTAGGAGAACTTGTTCCACGGAGCCGTTTCGTGCTTGCCGGTCAGGCGCTTGTCGTTGTCAGGACCGTAAACGTCGATGTGGTCCATCAGGTTCTTTTCGAACTGCGCCATCAGTGCTTCGAAATAGGCCTTGCCGCCGACTTCGCGCATGTACTTGGTCGAGAAGTTGCAATGCATGCCCGAACCGTTCCAGTCGGTGTCGCCGAGCGGTTTGCAGTGATACTCGATGTCGATGCCGTATTTTTCGGTCAGGCGCTGCAGCAGGTAGCGTGCCATCCAGATCTGGTCGGCGGCCTTCTTGGAGCCCTTGCCGAAAATCTGGAATTCCCACTGGCCCTTGGCCACTTCGGCATTGATGCCTTCGTGGTTGATGCCGGCAGCCAGGCAGAGGTCGAGATGTTCTTCGACGATTTCGCGGGCGACGTCGCCGACGTTCGAATAGCCGACGCCGGTGTAGTAGGGGCCCTGCGGAGCCGGGTAGCCCTGCTCGGGGAAGCCGAGCGGACGGCCGTTCTGGTAGAAGAAGTATTCCTGTTCGAAGCCGAACCATGCATCTTCATCGTCGAGAATGGTCGCGCGAGCGTTGCTCGGGTGCGGCGTGACGCCATCAGGCATCATGACTTCGCACATGACGAGCGCGCCGTTGGTGCGAGCCGGGTCGGGATAGATGGCGACCGGCTTCAGCACGCAATCGGAGCTGCGGCCTTCGGCCTGCATGGTCGACGAACCGTCGAAGCCCCAGAGCGGAAGCTGTTCCAGCGTCGGGAATACGTCGAATTCCTTGATCTGCGTCTTGCCACGCAGGTTCGGTACCGGAGTGTACCCATCGAGCCAAATATACTCGAGCTTATATTTTGTCATCGTGACTCTCTCAATGCTACGAAGGTGAGCAAATCCGGAGACGATCTCGGCGCGCAAGCGCACCCAACCGCCAGGGGATGCACCTTCAAAAGCACGTAGCGTGCCAGTTCGGCCGCCGGGACAAGAAAAATCGCAGGTCAGCCGGTCGGGATGAATTTTGCTTTTGCAAAAACCACCCCGTTTTGACGGCTGAAGGCCGTATCATCAGCAGGAAACTGAGTTTTCCGCTTGGAACCGGATGAAAATTTCGACGTTAGCCTGGCGTGATGAAGTGTTGAACAAATAGGCGGGCGCTTTCGCTGTAGACAGCATATCGATCAATCATAATATGGATATGCATATAATTTGTGCAATTTGCATAAACTATGTGCATCGTGTTATGGTCCTGGCGTTAAATGTCGATGCGCCGAACTGAATGGAGGCGATCTCATGCCCACCGGTTTCCATCGTGAATCCGCAACGATCTATCAGTTTCCTGTCAAGCCGCCGCGGGCCGCCAGCCGGTTCGAACGCGCCAAGCTGATGGAGCGCGAGGCCGCCGATATTTGCGACGCGGCGCTTGACAGTTGCTGGTACCATGACGAGGCGGTTCGCGAGACCGATCGGCCGACGAAGTCCTGAGGTCCTACCCATTTTAACGGGTCAGCCGAGGAGGCGGGGGAGCGCCTCGTACATGGCATTCGTACCGAATTTCTATGCGCGGGCTTAGCCGCCATCCAATCCGAGTTTTTCCTTTGCCACCAATGCGCCGTGTTCGCTGACGACACGGGCTGCGACGCCTGCGGCGAAGCGGGCGGCGGCGGTCGCATCCGCTGTTTCCAGATAGTGCGCAAGGAAGGCGCCGTTGAAGCTGTCGCCGGCACTGGTGGTATCGACCACTTGCTCGACCTTCTCGGCCGGAACGAAGCTCTCCTCGCCGGCGAAATTCAGCCTGACCCCGTCCGCGCCATTCTTGACGACGATATGGACAGCGCCCAGCGCGCGATAGCGGTGGACCGTCGCTTCAATGGAATCGTCACCGAAATGGGCGGCTTCGTCGTCGAAGCTCGGCATGATGAGGACGGAGGAGCGTGCGCCCTCGCTGATCGTCGCGTGCATGATGTCATAGCTCGACCACAGGCGGGGCCGGATGTTCGGGTCGAACACCACAAGCTTGCCGGCGGCCTTGGCGCGGCGGATTTCGGCGAGCAGCGTTGCCGCGTCCTCCTGCGGCAGGATGGCAAGGGTGATGCCGGAGAAATAGACGAGGTCAGCGCTCTCCACCGCCTCGCGCAGGCTGTCGGGATCGGCGGCCAGGCTGCGGGCGGCCGAACTGTCGCGCCAGTAGCTGAAGGAGCGTTCGCCGTTCTTCAGATTGATCATGTAAAGGCCGGGCGTTTTACCCCTGATGCGGCGGATGAGGCTTGTGCCGATGCCCGCCTTGTCGATGAAGGCCACCATTTCATCCGACATGGCGTCGTCGCCAAGCGCCGTAAAATAATCGACCGACCAGTCGGGGCCAAGGCAGGCGCGGGCATACCAGGCGGTGTTGAAAGTATCGCCGGCGAAACCTTTGCGCAGCAGGCCGTCGCCTGCCTGCGAGAGTTCCACCATGCATTCACCGATCGATAGAAACCGTCTGCTCACCTTGTCCTCCCGCACTGCTCTTAATCGCTGATACGCGGAGCCAGGCGGAGTGACAAGCGTTGATATATGGATGCCGATATCGCAGGAGGTAAAAGCCCGCCTTCGCGAACATGGCGAAGGCGGGCGGCGGCGGGGGCTGCTTATTCGTGGATGGTGTAGCTGCCCATCTGGCAAAGATCCTGCGTATCTTCGGTGGTCGCGAGGTTTGAGCCTTCCTCGAACTCGAAGCGCATATCGTATTTGCAGACGGTGCGGCCATCGGCGATGGTGATATCGATGCTTTCGCCCGGATCGAGAACGTCTTCGCCGAAGACGTCTTCCTCCCAGTCGGCGACGCCGGTCGGCGAGCTGTAGAAGCGCGTCAGGACGGAGTCGGTGCCGTTAGTGAGCTTGAACTTCAGATCTTCGGCCTGTGCCGAAATGGCGGAGGCAGCGATGATCGCAGATGCAACTGCGATCAATCCCGATAGTCTCGATTTCATATATGCGTTCCCCTAACCCATGATTGGGCGGGAAACAGTTAGCACGTGCTCAGATAAATCTTTCTTATCGGGGACTTTAGAACCCAAAATAAGTCCGCTTTTCCAAGCGCTTCATCCTGAGATTGCGTCGCCGCTCATTGGCCTGTCCATATGATAGCAGGCTGCCTTCTGGCCGGGACGGACCTCCTCGGTCGGCGGCATTTCGGTGCGACAGATATCGGTCGCCTTCCAGCAGCGCGGCGAGAAGACACAGCCTTTCGGCGGGTTGAGCGGCGAGGGCGGATCGCCCTGCAGGCGGATGCGGGTGCGCAGGCGCGCAAGCTTCGGATCCGGGATCGGTGCTGCGGAAAAGAGCGCCTGCGTATAGGGATGGGCGGGATGGTCGAAGACGGTGGCGCAGTCGCCTGCCTCTACCACTCGGCCGAGATAGAGCACCAGCACATCGTCGGAGATCAGGCGGACGACGGAAAGGTCGTGGCTGATGAAGATCAGCGTCAGGCCGAACTCCTTGCGCAGTTTACGCAGAAGCGTAATCACCTGGCCCTGGATCGAGACGTCGAGGGCCGAAACCGGCTCGTCGCAGATGATCAGCTTCGGTTTGGTGACGACGGCGCGGGCAATGCCGATGCGTTGCGCCTGGCCGCCGGAGAATTCGTGGGGATAGCGGTTGATCATCTCCGGCACCAGCCCGACGGCGGTCATGATCTCGCGGACACGTTCGGTGCGCTCGGCCTTGGAAAGCTTCGGCTCGAAAACGGTGAGCGGTTCGGCGATGATGTCTCCAACGGTCATGCGCGGGTCGAGCGAGGCGATCGGATCCTGGAATATGATCTGCATGTCGCGGCGGGCGGCACGCATTTCCTCCTCCGAGAGGTCGAGAAGATTGCGGCCCTGCCATAGGATGCGGCCCTTTTGCGATTTCAACAGCCGTAGGATGGAGCGGCCGAGCGTCGACTTGCCGCAGCCGGATTCACCGACGACGCCGAGGGTGCGGCCTTCGGCGAGATCGAAGCTGACATTGTTGACGGCGGTGAGGAAAATCGGCGGCTTGAACAAGCCCTTTGCCGGCAATTCGAACTGGGTCGTCAGGTTCTCGACCCTTAGCAGCGATCGGTCAGCCATGGTTCAGCAACTCCTCACGACGCGGGAACGGGTGGTAGCAGGCGGCGCAGTGGCGCGGTGCCAGGGTTTCGAGCGGCGGCGGACGGTCGATGCAATCGTCCTGGACCTGCGAACAGCGCGGCGAGAAATTGCAGCCTTTCGGCAGGTGCTGCAGGTTCGGCGGGCGCCCGGGGATGACGACGAGCTCGTCGACATCCTGATCCGGGCGTGGGATCGAGGCGTGCAGCGCCGCCGTATAGGGATGGGCGGGATTGTCGAAGAGCTCGTCGACGGGCGCCTCCTCGACGATGCGGCCGGCATACATGACGGCGACGCGGTCGGCGAGGCCGGCGACGACGCCGAGATCGTGGGTGATCATGATCAGGGCCGTGTTCATCTCCGCCGTCAGGTCGTTGAAGAGATCGAGGATCTGCGCCTGGATGGTGACGTCGAGCGCCGTCGTCGGCTCGTCGGCGATGAGCAGCTTCGGTTTGGTGAGCAGCGCCATGGCAATGACGATGCGCTGGCGCATGCCGCCTGAGAGTTCATGCGGATAGAGGTGAAAGCGCCGCGTCGGGTCGGGGATGCCGACGCGTTTCAGCATGTCGAGGGCAGCGTCCGATGCGGCGCGAGCCGTCAGGCCGCGGTGAACCTCAAGCTGTTCGGTCAGCTGCCGTGAAATCTTGAGCGAGGGATTCAAGGCGGTCATCGGGTCTTGGAAGACCATCGCCATGTCCTTGCCGCGGATCTGGTCGAGCTCGCGCGGTTTCAACGACAGTACATCCCTGCCTTCGAGCAGCGCCTGTCCAGTCGTTCTCCCGTTCTTGGCGAGAAGGCCCATGATGCCCAGGAAGGTCTGGCTCTTACCCGAACCGGATTCGCCGACAATGGCAACGCGTTCGCCGGGCCGGACGGTGAGGTTCATGTTCGAGACCGCCTTCACCTCTCCATCCGGCGTTTTGAAGGTGATCGAATAATTCTTGAGTTCGAGGAGGATGTCTTTTTGTGTTTCGTAGGGCATTCTTAGCGATCCTTCGGGTCGAACGCGTCGCGCAGGCCGTCGCCGATGAAGAGCAGACTGAGCAGCAGGGCCACGAGGAAGCTTGCCGGAAAGATCAGCAGCCAGGGCATGCTTTCCATGGCGTCGGTGCCCTCGGCGATCAGGGTGCCGAGCGAGGTCAGCGGTTCCTGCACGCCGAAGCCGAGATAGGACAGGAAGCTTTCGGTGGCGATGATTTCAGGCACGGTCAGCGCCGCGAAAATGACTACCGGTCCGACGAGGTTCGGAATGATGTGCTTGACGATGATCTTGAATGGCCGCTGGCCGGAGGCACGGGCCGCCTCGATGAATTCTCGATGCTTGATCGACAGTGTCTGGCCGCGCACGATGCGGGCCATGGTCAGCCACTCCAGCGCGCCGATGGCGGCAAAGAGCAGATAGACGTTGCGGCCGAAGATCACCATCAGCAGGATGACGAAGAGGATATAGGGAAGCGCATACATGATATCGACGAAGCGCATCATGATCGCGTCGAGTCTGCCGCCGATATAGCCGGATATGGCGCCGTAGAGCACGCCGATGACGACCGAGACGACGGTTGCCGTCAGCGCTACGGCCAGCGAAACGCGAGTGCCGTAGAGCACGCGGGCAAGCAGGTCGCGCCCGTTCGGGTCGGTGCCGAAATAATGGCCGGTCTCGATCGACGGCGGGATGCGGAAGGCGGCCCAGTCCGGATCCTCGTAATTGAAGGGAATGAACCAGGGGCCAAGGAAGGCGGCGAGGACCAACAGCGCCAGGACGGCGATTGACAGAACGGCCGCCTTGTTACGCCCGAGGCGGCGGAGCGCATCCCTGGTGAGCGAGCGGCCTTCAGGTGCGAGGCCTTCCGCCTCCAGAAGCTCCTCAGCAAGCAGTTCGCGTTTTGCGGGGTTGAGGATCATCGGTTTCTCACTTTCGGGTCCAGCCAGGCATAGGCGATGTCGACTAGAAGGTTCAGAAACACGATCAACACCATGTAGAAGATGACCGTACCGAGAACCATGCCGTAATCGCGGTTCAGCGCTGCGTTGACGAAATAGCGGCCGATGCCGGGCAATCCGAAGATGCTCTCGACAACCAGCGAGCCGGTGAGAAGGTAGCTTGCCGCCGGACCGAGATAGGAAACGACAGGCATGAGCGCGGGCTTCAGCGCATGGCGCATCACCGTCAGCCGCGGGCCGATGCCCTTGGCCTTGGCCGTGCGGATGAAGTTCTGGTTCATCACTTCGATCATCGAACCGCGGGTGATGCGCGAGATGCGGCCTGCATGCGGCAGGGCCAGAACGACAATCGGCAGGATCAAGTATTTGATTGAGCCGTCACCCCAACCGCCGACCGGAAACCAGGCGAGGTGGATGCCGAAGATCAATTGCAGGATGGGCGCGATCAGGAAGTTCGGCAGCACGACACCGACCAGGATAAGGGCGCCGAGAATATAGTCCGGCGTCTTATTCTGGTAGAGCGCCCCAAGGCAGCCGACGGCGATGCCGACGATGATGGCGATCAGGAACGCGGCGGTACCGATGGTGAAGGTATAGGGCAGACCGATCATGATCTGCTGGGCCACGGAAAAATCCTCGCTGGCGAAGGAGGGGCCGAGATCGCCCCGCAGCAGGTCCCCGACATAGATCAGGTACTGCTGAATCAGCGGCTTATCGAGATTGTAATGAACCGCGAGATTTTTCAGGATCACCGGCGGCAATGGCCTTTCGCCATCGAAGGGGCCGCCGGGGGCAAGGCGCAAAACGAAAAAACAGGCTGTGACGGCGATCCACAGAACCGGGATCGTCGATAGCAGGCGACGGAGGGCGTATTTGATCATGATCGTGGGCCGGTCCTTGCTGCAGAGCGCGGCAAGGACCGTTTTCCCTTACTCTTTCATCGACAGCCAGCGGGTGCGGTGGATGTCCTGAATGTTATCGACGAAACCTTCGATCTTCGGTGAGACGACGTTCTTCGAAACATAATAGTAGATCGGAAGGGCGGCGGAATCATCCAGCGCCAGCTGTTCGGCTTTCTTGAAGATTGCGGCGCGCTTGGCGAGATCGGTCTCGGCGTTGCCGTCCTTGATCATCTTGTCGTAATCAGGATTGGACCAGCGGCCGTAATTCATCTGAACGCCTGTGACCAGGAGGTTCAGGAAGTTGTCTGGGTCGTTGTAGTCGGCCAGCCAGCCGGCGCGGCCGATCTGCACTTCGCCGCGCTGCAACTGGTCATAATGGACTTTAGTCTCGGCGTTGACGAGTTCGACATTAACGCCGAGCGGCTTCCACATCGAGGCGATCGCCACGGCGATGCGCTTGTGGTTGTCGTTGGTGTTGTACTTGAGCTCGGCGGTCAGCGGATGATCCGGACCGAAACCGGCTTCCTTCAGCAGCTTCTTGGCTTCTTCGACCTTGTCCTTATAGGGAAGATCCTTCCAGGAGACGTAGGCCGGTTCGCCGTAATTTGCCGTGCCCGGCGGGACCCAGGAATAGGCCGGCAGTTCGCCGGTGCCGAGAATCTGCGGGCCGATGACTTCGCGGTTGATCGCCATGGAGAGAGCCTGGCGAACGCGCTTGTCGGCGAAGGGCGGCTTGGTCGAATTGATGACATAGTAATAGAGGCCGGAGAAGGGAGCGACATGCGCCTGGCCCGGAAGGTTCTTCTTCATCCACTCGTATTGGTCGGTGGGGAAATCGGTCAGGATATCGAATTCGCCGGCGCGGTAACGTTTCAGTGCGGCTTCCTGATCCTCGAGCACGAAGAACTTGGCGCCGTCAATCTTCAGGTCCTTGGTGCCGTACCACTGGTCGTTCTTGACCGTGGTGACATGCGAGCCCGGAACCCATTCGACCGGCTTGTAAGGTCCGTTGGTGACGATATTGCCGATCTTGACCCAATCCTGGCCCTTCGCCTCGACGACGTGCTTCGGCAGCGGATAGGCGGTGTAGTGCATCAGAGCGTTGAGGAAATAGGGCGTCGGGTTTTCGAGGGTGATTTCCAGCGTCTTGTCGTCGATCGCCTTGACGCCGAGCTGGTTGAGGTCAGTGATCTCACCCTTGTTGATCTTTTCGGCATTCTTGATGGTGAACTGCAGATAGGCATAATCGGCGGCGTTCTTCGGGTCGACGAGGCGCTGGAAGGCGAAGACGAAGTCTCCTGCCGTTACCGGCTGGCCATCGGACCACTTGATGCCGTCGCGAAGCTTGAAGGTGTAGACTTTGCCGTCAGGCGAAATCGTCCAGCTTTCGGCCTGGCCGGGGACCGGATTGTCCTTGGCGTCTTCCGTGACCAAGCCTTCGAAAATGTCGCCGGCGATACGATTCTCCCAGTCGCCGGACAGCTTCTGCGGATCGAGCGATTGCGGGTCGCCGCCATTGTGAATATTCAGCGTGGCCGCATGCGCTGAAAACGCCAGCAATGTGCCAAACATTGCGGAGGCGAGAAATTTTTTCGTGAACTGGTTCATGGTGGGTCCACCTTTCTAGGCTTTGCGCCTTTATTAGACATCTGTTCCCGAGATTTTGACCTCTTACGTGCAGGTCAGTGCGCACCTTATCGCAAAGGAATCGCGTTGCAACCCCAAATCCGGAGGCTGGAAACGGGTTGTGGACAAGCCTATATACGTCTCCCCTTTGTTGGATCGCGACGACACATTGCGACATCTCCGGCACCTCCATGACGGTCTCACATGTTGTCTTTTGTTTCGTCCGCTTTAGTGTGGCGGGCGCTAACGAGGCAGGAGATGTAGCCGATGGCATTGCAGGCAGGCAGGAATGCGGACTGGTGGCGCGGCGCGGTAATCTATCAGGTCTATCCGCGCTCGTTTCAGGACACCAACTGCGACGGGCTCGGCGACCTCAAGGGGATCACCCGCCGGCTGCCGCATATCGCCAGTCTCGGTGTCGACGCGATCTGGCTTTCGCCCTTCTTCAGGTCGCCGATGGCCGACATGGGCTATGATGTTTCCGATTATTGCGACGTCGACCCGATCTTCGGGACGCTCGCCGATTTCGACGAGATGATGGCGGAGGCGCACAGGCTCGGCATCAAGGTCGTCATCGACCAGGTGATCTCGCACACATCGGACCGGCATCCCTGGTTCGTCGAGAGCCGGACGAGCCGGACCAATGCGAAGGCGGACTGGTATGTCTGGGCCGATCCGAAGCCGGATGGCACCGCGCCGAACAATTGGCTGTCGATCTTCGGCGGGCCGGGCTGGGAGTGGGACGGCGTGCGCCGGCAATATTACCAGCACAATTTCCTGACCTCGCAGCCGGACCTCAATTTCCATAGCAGGGAAGTGCAGAATGCGGTGCTGGAGACGGTGAAGTTCTGGCTCGACCGCGGCGTCGACGGCTTCCGGTTGGATACCGTCAACTATTATTTCTGCGACAAGCAGCTCAGAAGCAATCCGCCGCACGAGCCCGATGAGGATGATGCAGGCCTCGATGCGCCCGACAGCAATCCCTATGGCATGCAGAACCATCTCTATGACAAGACGCAGCCGGAAAACGTCGATTTCCTCAAACGCTTCCGGGTGCTGCTCGACCAATATGAGGATCGTACCACCGTCGGCGAGGTTGGCGACGGCGCGCGTTCGCTGAAGACGGTGGCGGCCTATACGAGCGGCGGCGACAAGCTGCACATGTGCTACACCTTCGATCTGCTGGGACCGGATTTTACCGCCGAGCATATTCGCGGCTGCGTCGAAGCTTTCCAAAAATCCGTGACAGACGGCTGGGTCTGCTGGGCTTTCTCAAATCACGACGTCATGCGCCATGTCAGCCGTTTTGCGGTGACGGAGGAAGAGCGACCCGTCATCGCCAAACTGGCAATCTCGGTTCTTTCGGCGCTGCGCGGTTCAATCTGCCTCTATCAAGGCGAGGAGCTCGGCCTGCCGGAGGCGGAGCTTGCCTTCGAAGATCTGCGTGACCCCTACGGCATCCGCTTCTGGCCGGCCTTCAAAGGCCGCGACGGATGCCGCACGCCGATGCCCTGGGAGGCGGGCAAGGCGCATGCGGGCTTTACCTCCGCCGAAAAGAGCTGGCTGCCGGTGCCTTACGAGCAGGCGGCACTTTCCGTGGATACACAGGAGGGGAGCGACAGCTCGGTGCTGCATCACTATCGCAAGTCGCTCGCATTCCGGAAGAGCCATCCGGCACTGATCGACGGCGAAATGACCTTCATCGGCACCAATCAGGATCTGCTCGTCTTCACCCGGGAAAAGGACGGCGAAAAACTACTCTTCGTTTTCAACCTGACGCGCAAACCGGCGGAATTCCGTCTGCCTGAAGGCATGGTGTTGGGCGAACCGCTCGAGATGCCCGGGTTCGAGGCGGTGTCGGTTTCGGGGCTGGTGAAGCTTGCGGCGCTGGACGGGTTCTGTGCGCGGCTTTGAGGATCAATCAGCAGTTTGTCGTAATCCCCATGGGAGCGGATCCAAAACCAGATGAGGTCGTCGCTATCGCGGACGGCTAAAGCTCTCCAGGACGCGCCAACGCGTGCCAACCAAAAGCGGCCGACGCGCTTGAAATGCAGGGATGGATGTCTGGGTTCTTGTTTGCGCCGATCGAAATTTTCGTCGGCAGCTTCCGGATCTGCTTACGCAAGCCGTCATAGGCCACTCAGAAGGAGGGAGTTGCATGGTGTTTCAGAGCGGCCTTGTTTTTTCGGCGCGAAAATCTGCCAAGGCCTTCTCCGCGAAACGATCGAGCTTGCCGCTCGCGGCGTCCCTTCCATCCGTCGATCCCAGCGTTCGGCCTTAAGGGCTTCAAACCACGCTGAAAAGGCCTGGAACTCCTGCTTGTCGAGTTCGGTCACGGATTTTTCAATCTGTTCCAGCTTGGTCATGATTTGCTCCAGCGATATCGCAAAATAGGTGCTGGCGCGGAATTTGCTATGGATTCCATCACCCGATCAGCGCGAACTTGTCCACATCGACCATGCCGCGGTCGGATATTTTCAGGTGTGGGATGACCGGCAGCGGCAGGAAGGCGAGCTGGAGGAAGGGTTCTTCCAGCGTGGCGCCGAGCGCGAAGGCGGCCTTGCGCAGATGGTGCAGGGTGTCCCGGACTGTCTCGTAAGGCTCAAGGCTCATCAGGCCGGCGATGGGCAGGGCGATTTCGCCCGTGACCTTGCCGCCCTCCACGACGACGAAGCCGCCCTTGATTTCGGTGAGGCGGTTTACGGCGCGCGCCATGTCGTCCTCGTCGACGCCGACGACGCAGATATTGTGGCTGTCATGGCCGACGGTGGAGGCGATCGCGCCCTTCTTCAGGCCGAAGCCCTGGACAAAGCCGTTGGCGTGATTGCCGTTCTTGCCGTGGCGCTCGATGACGGCGACCTTGATGATGTCGTTGGCAAGATCGACCGCCGTTTCGTTGCCTTTGACGGGCAGCCGGTAACGGCGATGCTCGGTGATGATCTTGCCCGGCATGACGCCGATGACCGATGTCTCGCCCTCCCTGGCCGGCACGCCGAAATGGGCCGCGTTGACCGGTCTGGCCTTGACGCTGTCGAGGCCGATCGGAGCGACCGGCTTGCGCGTGGAAAAGAGCGCGTCGGTGACGCGGCGGCCAGCGGAGAAGACCATGTCGGCACGGCAGTTTTCCAGACTGTCGAGAACCACGAGATCGGCGCGCCAGCCCGGCGCCACCAGGCCGCGGTCCCGGAGGCCGAAGGCACGGGCGGCCGAGATCGAGGCGGCGCGATAGATCGCCAGCGGCTCGACGCCGTTAGCGATCGCCGCGCGGATCATGTGATCGAGATGGCCCTGTTCGGCGATATCGAGCGGATTGCGGTCGTCGGTGCAGAGCGCGAGATAAGGCGATAGCCGCTCGGTGATGATGGGGATCAGTGCAGCGAGATCCTTCGACACGGACCCCTCGCGCACGAGGATATGCATGCCCTTGCGGATCTTTTCCAGCGCCTCGGTGGCGGTCGTACATTCATGCTCGGTGCGGATGCCGGTTGCGAGATAACCGTTGAGGTCGTTGCCGGACAGAAGCGGTGCATGACCGTCGATATGGCCGCCCTGGAAGGCGTCGAGCTTAGCCATGCAGACGGGATCCTTGTGGATCACGCCGGGGAAATTCATGAATTCGGCAAGGCCGATGACCTTCGGGTGATGGCGGAAGGGCAGGAGGCGCTCGATCGGCAGATCGGCGCCAGAGGTTTCAAGATGTGTTGCCGGCACGCAGGAGGAGAGCTGGACGCGGATGTCCATGATCGTCTCGAGCGCGGATTGGAGAAAGAATTCGATGCCGGCGGCGCCGAGCACATTGGCGATTTCGTGCGGATCGCAGATCGCGGTGGTGACGCCATAGGGCAGAACGCAGCGGTCGAATTCGTGCGGCGTGACGAGCGAGGATTCGATGTGCAGATGCGTGTCGATGAAGCCGGGAACGACTGTTTTTCCCGATATGTCGATCTCAGTTTCGCCCTGATAATTGCCTGAGGTGCCGACGATGCGATCGGCTCCCATGGCGATATCGGAGCGGACGAGTTCGCCGGTGACGAGGTCGAAGAAACGGCCGCCCTTCAGCACGATATCGGCCGGCACGCGGCCGACCCCTTGGTCGATGAGGCGTTCGAGTTTGCTGGTCATGGCCTTGCTCACATTGCAACCGATTCCTAAACTTTATAGCCGATCTGCCGCCACAAGCGAGTGCCACAAACGAAACCGGGCGCCACAGGGGGCGCCCGGTCGATGGCGATCAGCGATAGTTTATTCAGCGGCGACGATCTTGCCGCCTTCCCATTTGTAGAGCGAGAAGCTCTGCGAGGTGAGGTCGCCGGTTTCGCCGTAGGTGACCTTGCCGATAGCGGTCTGGATTTCCTTGCCGTCTTTCAGCGCGGCCGCGACGGCTTCGGCATCCTCGGCGCTGCCGGCCTTCTCGATGCCGGCTTTCAGCACTTCGACGGCGGCATAGGCGTTGAGCGTGAAGGCCTCGGCCGGGATGTTCTTGGCAGCGAGCGCATCGGCGGCAGCTTTGGAATCCGGGTTCTTGGTGGCGTCGGAGGCATTGGTGAACAGCGTGCCTGCCGCCGCATCCGTGCCGATCGCCCAGAACTCGGTGTTGGAGAGGCCATCGCCGCCGATGATCGTCGCGTTGGCGGCGAGGTCATGCAGCTGGCGGGCGAGCAGGCCGCCTTCCGGGTGATAGCCGCCGAAATAGACCAGGTCGACCTTTTCCGATTTGACGCGGGTGGTGAGCGCGCTGAAATCCTTGTCACCGGGAGTGATCGCGTCATTGACAACTTCGGTCATCCCACCGGCGTTCAGCGTCGCCTTGAAGGCGTCGGCAAGCCCTTTGCCATACGCGCCCTTGTCGTTGACGATGGCGATCCGCTTGTCCTTGAAATTCTTCAGCACGTATTTGGCGGCGACTTCGGCCTGCTGGTCGTCGCGGCCGCAGGTGCGCAGCACATTGGTGAGGCCGCGCTTGGTGAGGTCGGGGGCGGTCGCGGTCGGGGTGACCATCAGGACGCCATTTTCAGCCAGAACGTCCGAAACGGGGATCGCAACACCCGAGGTCACCGGGCCGACGACGAAGCGAATGCCGTCGCCAACGACCTTGTTGGCGGCGGAAACGCCCTGCTTCGGTTCGCCGGCATCGTCGGCCAGCTCGAGGACGACCTTCTCGCCGAGAATGCCGCCTTTCTTGTTGATCTCGTCGACGGCGGTCTGAGCGCCGTTCTTCACCTGGTCGCCATAGGCGGCGACGGGGCCCGTCAGCGGCGCAATCAGGCCGATGGTGATATCGGCATGGGCAAGCGGCGCGAAGGCAAGCGACGCGACGAGTGTCGCCGTCAATGTCTTGAGGGTCATTGTCTGTCTCCTTGGGTGGGGTCCTTCGACCCGCGATGAGGTGCCGCGCCGGTTTTTCCGATCATTCCACGGCCCTTTGGGCCGTGCCAAGGACGATCGACAAGGGCGCGATCAGTGAGCTGCCGGCCATATTTGACTCGGGAAGGCTCATGACGAGATTTCTAGGAATTTTGACGGGATTGCGCAAGTTTATAACAAATGGGAAGCGAAATGCGATCGATGCGGCCGGAAACTCTGCGAAGGCGGTTACTTTCTCTGCTTTTCGGTGATTTCTCATCGGCAAAGCTGCGAAGGGAAGCGCCTCCGCCTAAGCGAAACCACCTCGTAGGGTTGTCTTTATCTTTCCCATTAACCGTTAGTTTGGCTGATGGCAGTAGTATCCCCCGATACCCGAAATACCGCAGTATTGAAAAAGAGACCCAGACAGATAATTAGATAGACACATCGGGAAACAGAGACTGGATGCTCAAGCGTATCGACGCCAGCCAGGTGCGTATCGGAATGTTTGTGGAGGCCGTCGAGGGCCTGTGGCAGGATCCGCTTTTGTCCAAACGCAGGTTTTCGCTGCGGCGCGAGGTCGATGCCGCGAAAATTCGCAAATGCGGCACTGCCAGCGTCGTCATCAACACCAGCAAGGGGCTCGATACCAACGGCCTGCCGGGACGTGACATCGAGATCGATATCCAGGCCGCGCGCGAGACCGTCCAGAAATCCGTGCAGGTGCTGGACGAGGCTTTCGCCAGGCTGCGGAATGGCGATGCGATCAGTGTCGCGCATGTGGCGCCGGTGATTTCTTCGGTCTCCAAGTCGATGGAGGAAAACCCCTCGGTTTTCCTGAACGTCACGCGTTTGAAATCGAAAGACGAAGTGACCTTCCTCCATTCCATTTCGGTGAGCGCGCTGATGATCCTGTTCAGCCGCCATCTCGGACTCGACGAGCAGACGGTCCAACTGCTCGGCACCGCGGGGTTGCTGCATGATGTCGGCAAGCTTGAAATTCCGCTTGAGGTGCTCAACAAGGCAGGGCCTCTGGAAAAGGACGAGATCACCCTGATCCGCGGCCATCCGGAGAAGGGACACGCTTTCCTGTCGCGGCAGGAGGGCATGTCGGAGATCGTTCTCGATGTCTGCCTCAATCATCATGAGCGCATCGACGGCAAGGGCTACCCGCATCGGCTGTCCGGCAGAGAGTTGAGCCTCCATGCGCGAATTGCCACGATCTGCGATGTCTATGACGCCATCACCTCGGTGCGGTCATACAAGGCGGCGTGGAACGCGAGCGAGGCACTGAAGTGGATGTTCGGCAATGAAGGGCACTTCGATCGCCGGCTCCTGAAGAAATTCGCCCTCTGCCTTTCCGTCGCCTCCGTGACCTGAGGTTTTTTCTGCGCCGAAACGAAAAGACCCGCGGGGATTTTGTCCGCCGCTGGCCCGAAGCGCTTATGAACGCGTCTTCAGATGTTGTTCTGCAGGATCGTCCGCAGCTTGCCGAAGAGTTCGTCGATATGGTGTTTCTCGATGATCAGCGGCGGGGAGAGCGCGATGATATCGCCGGTGGTGCGGATCAGCAGGCCGCTTTCATAGGCTTTCAGGAAAGCGGTGAAGGCGCGCTTGGTCGGCTCGCCGGCGATCGGATCGAGCTCGATCGCGCCGATCAGGCCGGTGTTCCTGATGTCGATGACGTTGGGGCAGTCCTTGAGTGAATGCAACGCGTCGGCCCAATAGCCGGAAAGCTCGGCGGCACGCGTCAGCAGCCCTTCTTCCTTGTAGGTATCGAGCGTGGCGAGGGCGGCGGCGGAAGCGATCGGATTGCCGGAATAGGTGTAGCCGTGGAAGAACTCGATCATGTGCTCCGGGCCGTTCATGAAGGCATCATGGATCTCGGAGGTGACGAAGACGGCGCCCATCGGAATGACGCCATTGGTCAGGCCCTTGGCGGCGGTGATCATGTCGGGCTTGACGTCGTAATATTGCGCGGCGAAGGGGGCGCCGAGGCGGCCGAAACCGGTGATGACCTCGTCGAAGATCAGCAGGATGCCGTGCTTGGTGCAGATCTCGCGCAGCTTCTGCAGATAGCCCTTCGGCGGAATCAGAACGCCGGTGGAGCCGGCCACCGGCTCGACAATGACGGCCGCGACCGTCGAGGCGTCATGCAGGGCGACGATGCGCTCCAGTTCGGTGGCAATGTCGCCGCCATGCTCGGGTTCGCCGCGGGTGAAGTTGTTCTTGCCGGGCTGATGGGTGTGCGGCATGTGATCGACGCCGGTCAGCAGCGTGCCGAACATTTTGCGGTTGGTGACGATGCCGCCGACGGAGATGCCGCCGAAATTGACGCCATGATAGCCGCGCTCGCGGCCGATCAGGCGGAAGCGTGAACCATTGCCCTTCACGCGGTGATAGGCGAGCGCCACCTTGAGCGCCGTCTCGACGGATTCGGATCCGGAATTGGTGTAGAGAACGTGGTTCAGGCCTTCCGGCGCAATGTCAACCAGCCGGTTCGCCAGCTCGAAGGCCTTGGGGTGGCCGAGCTGAAAGGCGGGGGCGTAATCGAGCTCGCCGGCCTGCTCGCGGATCGCCTCGGTGATCTTCGGGCGGCAGTGGCCGGCATTGACACACCAGAGGCCGGCCGTGCCGTCCAGCACCTGGCGGCCGTCATGGGTCGTATAATACATGTCCTTGGCGCCGACGAACATACGCGGCTCCTTCTTGAATTGGCGATTGGCCGTGAACGGCATCCAGAAGGCGCGAAGATCGTTCGGTGCGTTGAGGCGATTGGACATGCTGTTCTCCTGGCCGCTGACGGCCCGTTCCCGGGGCTTCACGCCCATATTTTGACTGCCCGGTCAAATTATCAGGGCTTCTTGAAGCGTCAACGGTAAAACGCCCGAGAGCCACTCGGGACAGGAAGCCTTGAGTTTGAGCATATCCCGGGACCGGCAGGTGCAGAAAAAAAGGGCACGACCGGCAAATCGCAAGATTTACCGGTCGTGCCATAAGGTTCAGGTGCTGAAATATCGTTGCCGCGCCTCCGGGAACATCCCCTTGCGGCATGGCATCGGCCGACATTCATGTCAGCGCTATCATCAAGCGGCGGATCTATTCCTGTTTGTCACCAGGTAGATGTCTTCGAGCGTTGCCAGGATCTTCATGACCGGCTCGGAGGTGCTGGAATAATAAATGGTCTGTGCGTCACGCCGGGTCTTCACCAGCTTCTGTGCGCGCAGCTTCGACAGGTGCTGGGAGAGTGCCGACTGGCTGAGGCCGACCTGCGTTGCAAGCACGCCGACGGCCACTTCGCCCTTCACCAGGCTGCACAGGATCAGCAATCTCTTGGGATTTGCCATAGCCGACAATAGAGCTGCCGCCACATTGGTGTGATCGGCCAAATCTGTGGTTTCCATATTGTTATCTTCCTAATGCGAAACGTACATCATGCTTGTTGGCACTGGCCGTCAGTCGGATTTTGACCGACGCCCAAAAACTAGCAATTGGGGTCGAAGATTGTATATACCTAAATTTAAGGTATCGAGTATGCTATTTTAGACATGTTTGAACAAATGTGATCGGCATCCCGAGCGAGGGTTTCGAATTCATACCGCAGCAGAAAATCGCCGGAAATCATATCGAAACCTGAGGGATCGATACCACAAATGCGCCAGGAAGCCGATTCCGGCGCTTTCAGCCTGGCAGCAAGGGCCTCGGCCACATCGGGGTGCCGTTCTACTAAATCTCGCACTGTTTCTGCCGCGCCGGCGGCAATCTCCTCATTGGCAGCCGACTGGATGATGAGGTCGTTCCCATTGAGCTGGTAGGCGCGGCCGAAGCCGCCATTGAGGCTGGCCTGCTCCGGCTTGAGGCGGAAGAAGAGGAAATCGGGAAAGTCGATATAAAGCTTTGCCTTGGTGTGGCGAGCGAGAAAACGCGTGCGCAGACGCTCGTGGAAGGCGTTGCCGCGCTCGACGGGTTCCGCCAGGCATTGGGTCGTCAGGCGAGGGTGGGCAAGCGGATCGCCCTTGCCGGCCTCGCCGGCCAGGAGCGAGGCGCGCGCGTCATGGCCGAGCGCTTTGGTATGGGCCGAGAGTTTCGAAACGAGAATGACGGGGGTGCCGTCAATATCGGTCGCGACGAGCACGCGGCTGGCGAAGGGAAAGCCGGTCTCGGGGTCGAGAACGGCAATCGCCGCGTGCCGCGCGGAGCGCAGAAGCACGCGGGCGAGTTTGCGGGCGTCGTCGTCGGTTTCGCGTATGGGCGAGGGCTGATCTTTCATATCCGCTTTGTGGCAAAGCGGATTGAAAACATCAAGCGTCCTGCTTGCGGCGATGGCGGGTAAGGCCGGCGACGATATCCTGGGCCGAGATGGTACCGACGATCGTGCCGTTCTCGACGATGCCGATGCTGCCCGGCTGGCGGGCAAGGGCATCGAGGATATCGACGAGCGGGGTCTCGGCGCGGGCCGTGGCGCTGACACTCATGCCGGCGGCTGTCTGACCGAGTCCGGACTGCATCACGTCGGCCGCCGTCAGCATGCTGATCGGATTGAGATGCTGCACGAAATCGGCGACATACTGGTCGGCGGGGTTCTTGACGATGTCGTGCGGCGTTCCGCACTGGATGATGCGGCCGCCCTCCATGATGGCGATGCGGTTGCCGATGCGGAAGGCCTCGTCGAGATCATGGCTGACGAACAGGATGGTCTTCTTCAGCCGCCGCTGGAACTCCAGAAGTTCGTCCTGCAGGCGGGTGCGGATCAACGGATCGAGCGCCGAGAACGGTTCGTCCATCAGCAGGATCGGGGCGCCGGTGGCAAAGGCACGGGCCAGTCCAACGCGCTGCTGCATGCCGCCCGAGAGCTCGTTGACCTTGCGGTCGGCCCATTTCGCCAGGTTGACAAGTTCGAGCTGCTCGCCGACGCGCTGTTTGCGTTCGGCCTCCGGCATGCCGGCGAGTTCGAGGCCGAAGCCGACATTCTCGGCGACCGTGCGCCAGGGCAGAAGAGCGAATTGCTGGAACACCATGGAGACGGTGTGGGTGCGCAGCTCCCGCAGGGCCTTGGCATTGCATTTGTAGGGATTGACGGAGCCGGTGGCCGTGGAGACCGCGACATCGCCGCGCACCACCGGGGCGAGCCCGTTGACGGCGCGCAGCAGCGTCGACTTGCCCGAGCCGGAAAGGCCCATCAGCACCAGAATCTCGCCTTCCTCGATCGTCAGCGAGGCATTGGCGACGCCGAGCACGAGGCCGGTAGCAGCGCCGATTTCGTCACGTGTCTTGCCCTGATCGGCCATGGCAAGCGCTGTTTCCGGCCGGTCGCCGAAGATGATGCTGACATCCTTGAAGTTTACCGCGGTCATGCTCCGTCTCCTTCACCTGCCGCGCGGAACATGCGGTCGAGAATAATGGCCAGGATGACAATGCAGAGACCGGCTTCGAAGCCTTTCGCAACATTGACGGTGTTCAGCGCCCGCACGACAGGCACGCCGAGACCATCGGCGCCGACGAGGGCGGCGATGACCACCATCGACAAGGACAGCATGATGGTTTGGGTGAGGCCCGCCATGATCTGCGGCGCGGCGAAGGGAAGTTCTACCTTGCGCAGCACCTGCATCGGCCGCGCGCCGAAGGCGACGGCGGCTTCCACAAGCGAAGGCGGCGTCGAGATGATGCCGAGGCGCGTCAGCCGGATAGGGGCGGGGATTGCGAAGATGACGGTGGCGATTAGCCCCGGCACCATGCCGAGGCCGAACAGGATGAGCGCCGGAATGAGATAGACGAATGTCGGAATGGTCTGCATGAGATCG
Organism: Rhizobium redzepovicii; assembly: GCF_019793435.1. Taxonomy (GTDB): domain Bacteria; phylum Pseudomonadota; class Alphaproteobacteria; order Rhizobiales; family Rhizobiaceae; genus Rhizobium; species Rhizobium redzepovicii. The sequence continues at coordinate 139,035 of NZ_JAILYH010000019.1, forward strand.
AGCGCTGGGCGCATGGCGGCATAAATCCAGGCGCGGCGGGCGGCTGCAATCCCGAGCGGAATGCCGATCACCATGCTGACGAAAGTGGAGGCCAGCACAAGAGCGAGCGTCTCCGTCGTTTCCTTCCAGTAGCCCTGGTTCATGATCAGCAACAGACCAAGACAGGTGAAGAGGGTCACCGCAATCGATCGGCGCAGCCAGAAGGCGATGGCGGCGATGACGGCGATGACGATCAGCGGGTGAGGCTTCTGCAACACGAAAAGCAGCCCGTCGATAACGTGCGACAGCACGGAGGCGAGTTGGTCGAAGAACCATGCGCCGTTCGAGGTGAGCCAGTCCACAAAGGATTTTGCCCAGGGGCCGATGGGAATCTTAAAGTCGGTGATCCAATTCAAGAGCGCGCGCCTATCCAGAAAAAATCAACAATGGACAAAATGAAACGGGGCGGCTCGCCGCCCCGTTCATAACATCAAAGGCCGAGACCGGTCTTGGCGGCCGCCAATGCGTCGCCCTTGCCGTCGCGGGTCTTGACCCCTGCGAGCCAAGGCTCGAGCGCAGAAGGGTTCGCCTTCAGCCATTCGGAAGCGGCAGCTTCCGGCTCCTTGCCGTCATCGAGGATCTTGCCCATGATCTGGTTCTCCATGTCGAGGGAGAACTTCAGGTTCTTCAGCATCGTGCCGACATTCGGGCATTCATCGAGATAACCGGCGCGGACATTGGTATAGACCTTGGCACCGCCGAAGTCGGGACCGAAGACGTCGTCACCGCCGGTGAGGTAGGTCAGCTTGAAGTTGGTGTTCATCGGATGGGGCTCCCATCCGAGGAAGACGACGGGCTTGCCTGCTTTCTCTGCACGGGCGACCTGAGCGAGCATGCCCTGTTCCGAGGATTCGACGACTTCCATCTCCTTCATGCCGAAGGTGTTCTTTTCGATCAGGTCCATGACCAGACGGTTGCCGTCATTGCCGGGCTCGATGCCATAGATCTTGCCGTCGAGATCGTCCTTGTGGGCGGCGATGTCCTTGAAGTCCTTGATGCCGAGTTCGGCGCCCTTGGCGTTGGTGGCGAGTGTGTACTTGGCGCCGACGAGGTTGGGGCCGAAGGATTCGACTGACTTGTCATCGAGATAAGGGCGGACGTCCTTTTCCTGCGTCGGCATCCAGTTGCCGAGGAAGATGTCGATGTCCTTGTTCTTCAGCGAGGTGTAGGTGACCGGCACCGAGAGAACCTTGACGTCGGTCTGATAGCCGATGCTCTTCAGGACGACGGCTGCGGTGGCGGTGGTGGCGGTAATATCCGTCCAGCCGACATCCGAGAAGTGGACCGTGGAGCAGCTGTCAGGATCGGCGGCGAAGGCGGCGGTCGCAACGGAGAGGGCGGCGACGGCAGTTGCAGTAACCAGTTTGAACGTGCTTGTTGTTTTCATTTTAGACTCCCAGTCTTTAAGTTCCCAAGCCAACCACCAATAGCCGAGTTTGACAAGCGACCTCAGTGCGTTTGCGTCGTATCGACCCATGCGATTGCGACGTCGGCGGATTTTTCGCGGCACCTGGTTTTCAGGCGGCTCGGCGATTTTCGGGCTGGGATTCCTGTGATTATCGCCGCCAGGGGGCTTTTCTTTGCCATTATGAGCTTCAATAAACCGATCAAGGAGAGATCGGATGGCAAAACTCTATTTCAACTACTCGACGATGAACGCCGGCAAGTCGACGATGCTGCTGCAGGCCTCCTATAATTACCAGGAGCGCGGCATGCGCACGGTGCAGCTGATCGCCGCCTTCGACGAGCGCACCGGCCGGGGCGTCATCGGCTCGCGGATCGGGCTGGAGGCAAGCGCCATCCCCTTCGAGCCGCATGAGGACCTGTTCCGGCTGATCGCGACGCTGAGCGGAGAGGGGGCGCCGATTGCCTGTGTTTTCGTCGACGAGGCGCATTTCATGACGCCCGTCCATGTCTGGCAGCTTGCCCGCGTCGTCGACAGGCTCGGCATTCCTGTGATGGTCTATGGGCTCCGAACCGATTTCCAGGGCAAATTGTTTCCGGCCTCGCAGGAACTATTGGCGATCGCCGACGAAATGCGTGAGGTGCGGACGATCTGCCATTGCGGGCGCAAGGCGACGATGGTGGTGCGGCTCGACGCGGAGGGGAAAGTGCTGCACGAAGGCGCGCAGATCGATGTCGGCGGCAATGAGAAATATGTCTCGCTCTGCCGCAGGCATTGGGATGAAGCGATGAACGGGGCCTGGATTGCCGAGCCGGTCTGAAGACGCGGCTGCCGCCTGTTTCTTTGGCGCCGCAAGCGACCTGCTTTCCATTTTACGCAATTCCGGGCGGAAAACCGCTTCACACTTTTCGGCATCATGCTCTAGCTTGGGCGATATGAGATTCCCTGGAGACGCCTGTGCGCAAACCTCCGCCATTCCAAAGCCAATACGAAGCTGCCGGCAGCCTTGCCGAGAGGGTTGCGGTCGACGGAGCCTATTGTGTGGGCGCGATCAGCGCGTTTAGCGGCGATGAAGCACGGTCGGCCGACGAGGTTTTCCTCGAGCAGAACGCTCGGTTCCAGGCGCATATCGCCGATGCTGAAGCACTCGACGCGCTGCAGGCCGAGCTGGTCTTTTCCCTCGACCGGCTGACGGCCGAGGTTTCCGCCGATCTCGACAGCTTTCGGGGGCTGACGCTGCGCGAGAAGATGGCCGGCTGGACGTCGCGCCAGCGGATGTGGCGCATGTACACCGAACGCGTGCGCGAGGCTCCGGTCATCGAACGACTGCTCGAGCTTCTGACGAAATCGGATGCGCTCGCCAGGCTGATCGCCGGCCAGCGCGCTGCGATCATAGGGCGGCATAGGGTCGCCGAACGCGGTCTCGTCGACATCGTCGAGCAACGGCGCCGGCTGGTCGATTCCATCGATATCGCCCGTCTCAAGATGAAGGAGCTCAACGCCAAGGCGCTAACGACGCAGGGCCGTATCGGCGTCTACGGCAACAGGGCGCATTGGGAGCAGATGGAGGCGGAGCGGCGGGCGCTGAAGGCGGAGGCCGAGCAGATTTCCGCCGGAGAGCACGAGATGCGCGACGACAGCCAGCGGCGCGAACGGTTCATCGGTCTGTTCCAGAGCTTTGTGGATTCGCTGAACGGCCGGATCGCCGCCTGCAACGTGCTGCTGCGCAAATTGATGATCGACGTCGAGGAGCGGTTGATCATCTACCAGGCGCAGGTCGATACCGACAGGCCGGGCATGAAGATGCGGATCAAGCCGGAACTCTTTCCCGATATCGCCGCGCCGATCGGGCTGTTCGAGAAGGGCATGCTGGTCGCCCAGGATCTGGAGCGGCGCAAGAGCCGCGCCGATCTGGAATTCGCCGGCAGGTTTCCCGCCTATGCCGAACCGCTGCCGGAGACATCGGGAGCGCCTCTGATCGACACGGTACGCAGGTCCTTCCGTTTCAGCCTGCCTTTCCTGCGTTCCTGACCCGCGAGGCCGTTCGCGCCGCTGTCGCGATGCATTCATCCGAAAAATCGAGGGCTCGTGTTGTGCTCGGCCCGTCGAGCGCATATGTGGGGATGGCAATGTCCCGCTGCAGAATTCCTTAAATCGGAATCGATTTAAGGAATTCTGCAGTAATTGAAAGTGTTACAGCGTCCTTAGCGCGTCTGAAAAGACGCGCGGCGCTGTGGCGTTTGCCTCGCCTGACAGGAGACGACGATGCTTGATCGGATAGCCGGTTTTTTCAGGCTGATCGGCCAGACGATCGGTCGCTGGGCCCGCCTGTTTTCCGCCTGGGCCTTCTGGCCCTTTCTTGCCGCGCATGGCTGGTATCAGCGCCGGAGCTGGATGATCCGGCTGCCGGTCATCGCGCTCGTGGCGCTCTTCGTCGTGCTCTACGGCTATTTCTTCTGGCAGACGCAGGTCTGGTCGAATTTCAACACCGCCTTCGTCGACCAATACCGGCTTTCCGAGCGCAAGGTTGCCGCGGGACAGGACGTGCCGGTCGCGGAGGGAAGCAACAGCTCAGCCGCCAAGACCTGCCAGCGTTCCGCCATCGTTGACGTCACGGCCGACCTGACCGACTTCAACGTCAATCAGAACGCATGGATCTCCTCGATGCTGCTCTATAAAATGGGCTTTTTCGGCATCGACTGGGATCACACGCCTTTCCTTGATAATAAGGCGTCGTTCCAGCGCGGCATCAATCAGGCGGTCCGCCGGACGTCGGCGGAGCTTGTCGATACGCTGGGGCGGGTGCGCGGCACGTCGGGCATCAACAACGATCTGCAGAGCGCCCGCGGTAACTTGCAGTTCGACGAATACAGCTGGTATTTCGGGCTCAATCCCTTCGGGCCGAAGACGCCGACGCCCTCTTACTACCGCTCGGCGATCGGCAGCCTGCGCAAGTTCAACACCGATCTTTCCGCCTGCAGCGTCATTTTCGACGGCCGCGCCGACAACCTCATGCAGTTCATCGACCGCATCGCCAACGATCTCGGCGGTACGTCCGACATGCTCGCCGAACGTTCGGAAAATCACAACCGCGGTTGGTTCGATACGCGCGCCGACGACCGGTTCTGGTTTGCCTATGGCCAGCTCTACGCCTACTACGCCATCCTTGCCGCCGCGCAGGCGGATTTCTCGCAGGTGGTGCAGGAGCGCAATCTCGGAGCGGTGTGGGGCAGCACGATGCGGCAGTTCCAGGCAGCGCTGCGCATTCAGCCGGCGATCATCTCGAACGGGCGCGAAGACGGCTGGATCATGCCGAGCCATCTCGCCACCATGGGTTTCTATATTCTGAGGGTGCGCTCGAACCTCGTCGAGATCCGCTCGGTGCTCGACCGCTAAATTTTCGCGGGGCAGCGCGGTCTCGTATCGTCCTCGAAGCCGACGACGCGCAGCCTCTCGACGAACTCATAGGTGACGCCGACGATGCCGCCCCCGCTTTGACCGTCCCGGAAGCGGCCGACGCTGCGCACCAGCTTGTGGCCGCCAAGCCGATTGCAGACGCGGTATACGAAATGGAACCCGACGCCGTGAAGGCTCGCTTCTTCGAAGGTCTGGGCGATCAGGCTGCGGTCGTCCTCATGGATGCGCGACATCAGCTCGGCCAGATTGACGGGGCCGTCGCTGTAGGGGAGGTCGAAAATCGCGTGCACGTCCTCGCTTGCAAAGAAATGTCCCGCCTCGATGTCGATGCGCCAGAAGCCGAAAAGGCGATAGGCAGCAAGCATCTGGACGATTTCCGCATCAGTGATGCCGATGTGGGCGCGGGATTGCTCAGTCTTGTCGCTGACGGGCTGTTCGAAGCGAAGAGACACGTTTCCCCCAGATCACGGGTCCCCAGATCACGGGACGACATCCAGACTCTCTTCCGATACCTCAGTTGATCAGCTTCAATCGAATTGCCTTAGCGACCAACTGGGTGCGGTTGACGCAATCGAGTTTTTTGATCGCGTTGGTCATGTAGGCGTTCACCGTATGATCCGAGAGCGCCAGGATCTGGCCGATTTCGATCGAGGTCTTGCCCTGGGCAGTCCAGCGCACAACTTCCAGTTCTCTGGTCGACAGCGCGTTATGCGCGCATTCCTCATTCCGCTTGACTGCATTATATGCATCGAGCGCATGCAGAATGATCATTGCCAGCTCGTTGACCTCGCTCTGGCCGAGTGCGGCGCGCTCGCCACAGAACCAGAAGACCAGGCGCTGGCCATTGGCAGCAATGGTCGGCATGGCAACGCCCGCCGGTATGGCATGGCGCAGCATCAGGGCGCGCAGTTCGGCGGGGAAGGCTTGACCATTGGCGGCGTCGTTTAGATGCCATGCCGGGGGGACGGCGGATTCCCTCAGCCGTAAGCCGAAAGGACAACCGCGCATCATGTGGGCGCGGTCGAACTCCTTGATATAGGCGGCCGGAAGCGAGCTCTCGATCAGCAGGGGTTTCAGCAGGAGGTCTTCCGGGGAGGGCGCGTGCATCAGGGTCGCATGCGACAGTCCGAAGGCGGCGGAGACCCTGCCGAGCGCTTGCGCAAACAGGCTGCGCGTCCGTGCAGTGGCAAGCTCTGCCGAAAGCGATGATTGTCTTTCAGAGGTAGTCATATAAGACATCTGTACGCCCCCGGCTGACCTAATGTTAACGCTATCAAACACAGAAAGCCGGCGGGATGCTAGTCCCAATTGACTTAGCGCAAGCTGATTTACTCGAATTGTGTAAAATTATTGAGGGGCGATCGCGCTTTAGTTGAGTTTTGACTTGCAGATATACCGTTACGGTATCTTCGATCTCCTTCACGCCGCATAGCCATGGGTCTTGCGCAGTGATGCACTGAGAGAATCACTTGGGGGAGGCGGCGGCAACAGGTGCTGAAATCCGGCTTGCTGGCGATCAAGGCAATTGCTAAGCATCTTGCCATGTATAATTGAGGCAATTTAATCGTGCGCTCTGCGATTTCTTTTTTCGTGCAGTCCCTGCTTTCCCCGATACTACTTGTTTTATTATTTTTGACCCTGCCGATCGGAGCTGCAACCTCGCAGGCTGCCGGAGAGAAGAAGCAGGCAGGGCAGCCGCCAATGCGCTTCATCCTCGTGCACCATCCCCTCTGCACGGAAGACTGCCCGGGATGGGTGTCGGCAGAGGGTCGCATAACTTCTGATACACCGGCCCAACTCCGAAAAATGCTGAAGAAGGTCGGCGGCCGGAAACTGCCGATCGTGTTCCGGTCCGAGGGCGGTGATGTCGAGGCCGCTTATGCGATGGGCCGGATAATCCGCAAAGCCGGTCTTGAGACGGCGGTCGGTGGCGCACGGCTGAAGGATTGCCCGGCCGACGATCTGCGTTGCGATGCCGCTATCACAAAGCATGGGACCGCGCTTGGCTACGCCTATTCGGAAGGTGCATATTGTTTTTCCGCCTGTCCGCTTGTATTGGCCGGCGGTACGTCGCGTGTCGCGTCGCAATGGGCTTTGATCGGCGTTCACCAGATCACGACAGTTTATAACAAGGTGCGTGTCTCCTACCGCATCGAATACAAGATCGTGAACGGCAAGAAGAAGGAAATCTCCCGCAAGGAGGTTGGACGCAAATCAGCAGGGCAGAGCAGTTCCACCAAGCTCGGCAAGAAGGCCGGTGCTGCGTTGACAGCCTATTTGAAGGAAATGGGCGTCAGCCAGGATGTGATCGGCCTGATGATGAGCGCCACGCCTGAGAATATCAACATCGTACTGCCCGCGGAGGCACTTCGGACGGGTCTCATCACCGATATGCTCTCCTACAATGAGTGGCCCGGCATGCCGCTCTGCGCGAGGGATGCAGCGGCCGAGGCAGTCTGTCACGGCCACCCGGTCGCCCAAGCGCCCGTGGTGGCTGCGACACCTGTATCCAAGGCGCCGGCGCAGGATGTGGCCGCGGTCACAAGCGAGACTACACCGGAAAACCGGCCGATGGATTTTCTGCTGATGTACAACGGCAATTGCCAGGACGAGTGCACCCAATGGATTTCTGCCGAAGGAGAGATTACGCCGGAGACACCGGCTCGGCTGCAGGCGATCTTGGAAACGCTTGGTGAACGAAAGCTGCCGGTCGTCCTGCAATCCTATGGCGGAGACATGGACGCGGCTTTTGCGATGGGGCGTGCAATCCGGGCTGCTGGTCTAGAGACTTCGATTGGCAGAACGCGGTTGCCCCACTGCCCGACGCTGGACCCGCGTTGCAAGGCGAGCATGGTCAAAAGCGGACCGACTGGAGGCGAGGTCTCTGCAGGCGGTGCATACTGCCTTTCGAGCTGTACTCTTGTCCTGATGAGCGGAATGCCGCGGCTTGTCGGATATTCCGATATCGGCCTCGTCCGGCCCACGACAGCTGAATATACGAAATTCTTCGCCTATTTCGACGAGATGGGCGTCGGTCCCCAGACATATGAGACGATGATGTTCGCGACGTCGATCGAGCGAGACAAGATACTGCGTTCGCAGGCATTCGATCTCGGCATCATCAATGGTATCATTCCTTACGGTGAAGAGCCCGGCCTGCATTTCTGTGGGCCAGACGCGAAGGAAAGTCTCCGATGCCCCGGAAATCAGAAGGCCGGGATCGTTCCTGCCACAGCGTTGGCAAATTGATATCGGACTGCGGAAGAACATTTCCTGATGGCCCATCGCTGTTGCCCGTGGGCGACTGCTTGTTGCCGGTCTGAAATTGTTTTTCTTCCGCCGGCTACTCCTTATCCTTCAAATCATTCTTCGACGTCACGCTCATCAGCTTCTCCAGGAAGCCGAGCATGACGGCGGAGGCGACGAAGGCGAGGTGCATGAGCGTCAGCCACATGATCTTGCCGTCGGCGTATTTGTCGGCGTTGAGGAAGACCTGCAGCAGGTGGATGGAGGAGATGGCGACGATCGAGGAGGCGACCTTGATCTTCAGGCTGCCTGAATCAAGCTTGCCGAGAAAGGAGACTTCGTTGTCGGCTTCGCTCGCTTCATCGAAGCGGCTGACGAAATTTTCATAGCCCGAAATCATCACCATGACGATCAGGCTCGCGACGAGAGCCGCATCGATCAGGCTGAGCATGGCAAGGATCATCTCCGCCTCGTCGAGGGCGAAGACGCCGGAAGCGATCTTCAGCAGCTTGTAGCCGAAGGAAACGGCATAGACGGCGAGTGCCGCAACCAGGCCGATATAGAAGGCGACGAGGATCCAGCGGCTCGACAGGATGATGCGCTCGATGATCAGTTCCAGTGCTTTCATGTCTTCACCCTATAAAACCGCGATCGTTGACCGCCACATAAACATCCGGCGTGGCCGCCGCAAGGCGCAGTGCTATTCACACCTCGCCGATATTTCGCTATCCCGATGAGAGGGAAAACGCCTCCGCGCCCCGCGGTAGGCCGGGACGGGGAACATCCATGCCATCAATCAAATCCGATATCGAAATCGCGCGCGCTGCGGCCAAGAAGCCGATCTTCGAAATCGGCGCGAAGCTCGGCATTCCGGTCGGGCAGCTCGTCCCCTACGGTCACGACAAGGCAAAGGTCAGCGCCGAATTCATCGCCGGGCAAGCGGACAAGAAGGACGGCAAGCTGATCCTCGTCACCGCGATCAATCCGACGCCGGCGGGCGAGGGCAAGACGACGACGACCGTGGGTCTCGGCGACGGGCTGAACCGGATCGGCAAGAAGGCCATCGTCTGCATCCGCGAGGCTTCGCTCGGCCCCTGCTTTGGTGTCAAGGGCGGCGCGGCCGGCGGCGGTTATGCCCAGGTCGTGCCGATGGAAGACATCAACCTGCATTTTACCGGCGATTTCCACGCGATCACCTCGGCGCACAATCTGCTGGCGGCGATGGTCGATAATCACATCTACTGGGGCAACGAGGAAAATATCGACATCCGCCGCATCACCTGGCGGCGGGTGATGGATATGAACGACCGAGCGCTCAGGAGCATGGTCTCCTCGCTCGGCGGTGTCGCCAACGGCTTCCCGCGTCAGGGCGGGTTCGACATCACCGTCGCCTCCGAGGTGATGGCCATCCTCTGCCTCGCCACCGACCTCAAGGATCTGGAACGGCGTCTCGGCGACATCATCATCGGCTACCGCTTCGACAGGACGCCGGTGCATGCGCGCGATCTCAAGGCAGATGGCGCCATGGCGGTGCTGCTGAAGGATGCGATGCAGCCGAACCTCGTGCAGACGCTGGAGAACAATCCGGCCTTCGTGCATGGCGGGCCGTTTGCCAACATAGCCCATGGCTGCAATTCGGTGACGGCGACGAAGACGGCGCTGAAGCTCGGCGACTATGTGGTGACGGAAGCGGGCTTCGGGGCCGATCTCGGCGCCGAGAAATTTTTCGACATCAAATGCCGTAAGGCCGGGTTGAAGCCGGATGCGGCGGTCATCGTCGCAACCGTGAGGGCGCTGAAGATGAATGGCGGGGTGAAGAAGGAGGAGCTCGGCACCGAGGATGTCGCGGCGCTGAAAAAGGGCTGCGCCAATCTTGGCCGCCACGTCGCCAATGTCCGCCGGTTCGGTGTGCCGGTGGTCGTGGCGATCAACCATTTCATCTCCGATACCGACGCCGAAATCGCGGCAGTGAAGGAATTTGTTTCGAGGCTCGGCGCCGAGGCGATCCTTTGCCGCCACTGGGCGCTGGGTTCGGCCGGCATCGAGGAACTGGCGCACAAGGTGGTGGAGCTCGCGGAATCCGGCCAGGCGAAATTCCAGCCGCTCTATGGCGACGATGTTTCGCTGTTCGAGAAAATCGAGATCGTCGCGTCGAAGATCTACCATGCCGGCGAGGTGACGGCCGACAAGGCGGTGCGCGACCAGTTGCAGATATGGGAGGAGCAGGGTTACGGCAAGCTGCCGGTCTGCATGGCCAAGACGCAATATTCCTTCTCCACCGATCCGAGCCTGCGCGGCGCGCCGGAAGGCCACATCGTTACCGTGCGCGAGGTGCGGCTTTCAGCGGGAGCTGGCTTCGTCGTCGCCATTACCGGCGAGATCATGACCATGCCCGGGCTGCCGAAGTCACCGTCGGCGGAACGGATTTTCCTGAATGAGCAGGGTTATATCGAGGGGTTGTTCTGATCCAGGGATGGCTTTCCAGCGCTCGAGCAGACAACGCTCGCGACGCTTTTCAAAGTCTGGGTCGATGAACAGCCAGATGAAAAGGCTTTGCAGCGCGCCGAGGAACAGCATTCCTATGGCAGGAAGCCAATGCAATCGACCCGTAAAAGTGAAGCCGACGGCGACGATCAGGAGAACCGAAATGATACTCGCTATGATTTTCATTGGCCGCTGACCCCATTTCCCAAGTCGCAGCTTCCATTTGGTTATTTCGCTGCACGATTCAAGCGAGGATCGCGGCCATTGAATGATCAGTGGCAGTAGCGATAGCCGCCTTTCCTTTCGATCACGTCGAGGTGGAAATGGGTTTCGTGGGCGGCGTCGCTTTCGGGGTCGAGGACGGTGGTAAAATAGAGGCAGCCGGCGGCGCTGACGGTGCGTTGGAACGCGCCGGTCAGCGTCGCGTCCTCGCGGCGGGAGCGGACGGCGACATCTTCGCCTTTCTCGAAATGGAAGCTGGCAATGTCGATGGCATTGCCACGGGCATGTTCGGAGATCTTGCCCGTGCCAGCGCTGTTGCGCAGGCGGCACATATAGGAGGTTGCCTGGTTGACTGTCGTGAGGCGGCCCTGCTCCGGCAGAGCGGCAGAGGCTGCCGGAATAACACTCTCTTTCATCCAGCGGGCAAGGGCGAGTGCGGCCGGGCAGCGGACCGTCGCCTCCGGCTTCAGCGTGATGCCGGGCAGGGCTTCGGAAACGATGATCGGCTTGTCGATACCGCAGCCGTTGCCGTCGTCGATGCGTGGGACATCCCTGAAGGCGACGCCCAAGGCCTTAAGCGCAGCGGTGCATTCGGCGTGCTTGGCATCGCTTTCCGGTTCGATCGTCAGATGCTGCTCTTCGAGCGTCTGCTCGGCGGGCGGCTTGTTGTCTTCCTCCGGCGTTTGCGGGCCTTGGCCCGGCGGGAGCGGCGGGCCCTGCATTGGTTCCGCCGGTTCGGGTTTTGCCGATTCGGGTTTTTTCGGTTCGGTGGGCGCCGCCGCCGGCTGGTCTGGTGCAGGGGTCTCCGGTTCCTTCACATCAGGTTTTGGCTGAGGTGCCGGCACATCATTCGGTGCCGGCGGTTCAGCCTTATCAGGGAGTGGAGTAGGGCTGGTCGAACCGGCAGCATCCGGTCGGGGCTGGGGTAGGGGAC
>NZ_JAILYH010000002.1 GCF_019793435.1 Rhizobium redzepovicii
CACAATAAGCATCCAAACAAAAAGCCTCCGATGAAACCGGAGGCTGTTGTAACCCCATCGCAGATGGGGGTCCCGTTTGGACGCCGATCACCCCAAATGCGGGGTCCTTATTCCATGCCTAATCACACATTTGGATATTTTGCGTCCATGTGGTTCCCTTTTTGCTCTTAGCGCAGGCCGTTGGACGTGAGGCTCAGCGGGGATGTACGATCTTGGTGAACTCCGGTCAACAGATGCTTATGGTCTATGCCAAAGGCCGGGACGATGTCATGCAATTGGATTTTCGAGATGGTGCGTCCGATCTAAGTCGGAGGCGCCGCCGATCCAGCAGGATGTTACGATAGGGTCGAAAATACAGTCGATGCCGGTCTCTGGCTTTCGAGAGGTATCGCAAGATGCGGGCGACAGCACAAAAGCGACAGACCGGCCATTACTTGATCACCACCCCAAGCTGCCTCGACCTTGAACGTTGACCTTGCGAAGACCAAGGCTACAACGCTCGCCGCCTCCTGCCGCCTGGTATTGCGCTCGCTCCCTATGCCACTGGATAACCAGCGTGCCGACATTCCCCACCTGAACGCAAGGCGGACTGCCACAAGGTATCGATATCTGCGGCAACCGCCGAAGGCCGGAGCCGATCGGCAGAACTCTCTGTCGTGTCAATATGGTTTGTTCCGGTGGGCAAGAACTCCCATTTGCTTGCCTTCGTGCCATCCCGTGCTGACGCTATTCTCGAGCCGCACCGTGCTTTTTTCCTGTTCGGTCTCGCCTGGCGCCGTTGGAGAGCGCAATCACTACCACTTCGCAGGACAAGTGTTTAACTTGACGTTCATCGTCTTTAAAAACTCCTGGCGGCGAACGGCTGGGACGTGCGTAGCCATTAACGACGATCCGGTATGCGTTGAACTGAAAGTGGCAAAGCGAAAGTCCGTTGATGACCCGGTACGAAATTGAGGAGCATGATGGCGGTTGGACGGTAGTAGACCACGCCGCCACACTGCCCGCCCCCGGCGCGGCTCCCACGCTCCGTACCCGTCTGGAGGCGCAGGCACTTGCCGATTTCCGCAACGGTATGGCGAAGCCCACCGCTGAGCGCATACTGCCGCGCCTAGAAAAAATTCGCCTCCTATGGAAAGCGATTTTGGGCGCCAGCCGTTGACTGCCTTACCGGAGACGCCTCAACTCGTCTCCTACGGCACGTCGCGCCTCTACATCGGAACGAAAGCGTGGGTCGCGTCCCGCCAAATCGCCGTTACCGGAACACGCGACCATCGAAACGGCCAAACAGTAAACGCCTAAGGCCATGTCCATCCAAACGCCTCAGGGTCGAGGGGGCACCTTCGAGTTATGCGTTGGCGGCAGCATGAGCGCGTGGTTGTCGGCGAACTCGATGATCGTCGTCAGTACCTCAGCCGCTTGCCACCCCGCTGCGATAGCACCGCCAACGGGGCCGCGAATTCCAAGCGGAGCTCGTCCTGGCATCGAATGGACCGGTCAGGATCGTCTTTGGGGTAGATCCGGGTGGTATATAGTTCGTCCATCTCATCAAAATCGAGCCGGTCGCCCGGACGATCTTCGGCAGGGTCTGGATTGCGCTCGTAAGCAATTCGGAGATTGCTGATCTCCTCGATGATTGCGTTGTAGACCTCCGACTGAGGCACTGGTTCCTGTCGCTCACCAAAGGCGGTTTCCGCTACGCCACATCGTCTTCTTCCTTGGTCTTGATGGGATACGAACCGGCGCCGCTACTTTTGTCAGCGGGAATTAAGTGTAGGCGCAGGTTGCTGCTTGTGGTCGCCTGATTAGGCCCGAAGCTGCGTTGGCCGGGCATTTGGCGCGGCCGTCGGTTCTTCCCGTCCAGCTACTCTGAAATCATCATCACCGTATGCTCTGAGCCGCACTCCCCGATGCTATGAGACCCCGCACCGCTCAGAACACAACGCCGCGTCGTCACCGCGCGCCAACTCCCAAACTGGCCCGCCAGCGAGGGCTTTTTTGAGGCACGCCCACTGCGGACGCATGCTAGACCTGTTTGGAACCGGCCCTAAGTTTTTTGCTGCGTCGGGGTCGCCACCTTTGGAGGATCGTATGTTCGTGAAGTTGACCGATGGCACGATAACGCGCTGGATCAATATGGACGTTGTTATCCAGATGCGGTTCGATGACGACAAACATCAGACGGAACTCTTCTTGCTTAGAGAGCACGGTGGGCCGGTTTTTGTCGATGAGACTCCGGAAGAGATCCGAACACGTATGGACATCGAACTCGAACGCCTGTCCCAAGCGGCAAAAGGTTGTCCCTGGTTCTTGACGTGAGGGCAAGATAGCGGTCGCTTGCGGCGACGATCGTCAGGCGGGGTCCAGTATCAAGTAGGGCTGGGGCATCCCGGCGAGGATGGCGGCGTAATTTGTGGCCTCCTTACCCATCTGTGACAGCATACGTGCATTGCAGGCCTTGCCGTAGCCGACGCGTTACTTGGCCGTCGGCGACGCTATTTGTCACATATGTCGCGACAAGCATGATTCCCCCTATTAATGTCGGCCTTCTCGCTGGCGCTCATAACGCGGGCGCAACGAAAGCGTTCCATAGCCGCCGAAGAAGGATCGACGCCCGTGTCCGAACCAGAAGTTCACGAAGAACCCTCGCCCCATCCCGACCGGAAAGCGGCCCCGGTGGAACTCGCCTACAGGCTCCGACAACAGCGGATCGCTGCGGACTTCGGCTACTTTGCACTAAAGACGGAAGACCTTGACGAGCTCTTGCAGGAGGCGACGCGGCTTGCCGCTGAAGGACTCGATGCAACCTTCGCAAAGTATCTGCGGCATTTGGGCGACGGCTCCGGCTTCCTGGTCGCCGCAGGCGTCGGCTGGGGGCCCGGCGTAGTCGGACATGCGACGGTGGGCGACGATATGGAAAGCCCGGCGGGTTATGCTTTTCATACCGAGAAGGCGGTGATCTCGAACCACCTCTCGAACGAGGAGAGATTTCGAACGCCGGCGCTACTCGTGGAACATGGTATCAAGCGCGCTTTAAACGTGATTATCCGTTGCGAGGAGCGGCGCTACGGCGTCCTCGAAGTGGACACGCCCGGCGAGGGCCAGTTCGACGAGTCGGACGTTGCTTTCCTTGAAAGCTTCGCCTCCATGCTCGGGGTCGCAATGCAACGGGCAGAGCGGGAGGCACGGCTTCGGGAGTCGATCAGACATCAGGAGGTGCTGACCTTGGAAGCGAGCCACCGCGTCAAGAACTCCCTGAGCATCGTGGCGAGCCTCCTGTCTATGCAGGCCAGGTCAACCGGGAACGACGAGGCGGCTAGAGCCCTGCAGGAAGCAGGTCAGCGCGTCCAGACGATTGCGTCCCTGCACGACCGCCTGTGGCGCAGCAAGGCAGTGCGAACAGTCGACCTGGACAAATTTCTGCACGAGCTTTGCGAGCAAGTCATGGCAGCGTCCTCCGGCGTGACGATCTCATGCCGAGTGGACAGCGTCACGGTGTTGACAGAGCAGGCGGTGAACGTCGGTCTTCTCGTGAACGAACTTACGACGAACGCGATGAAATACGCCTTCGACGAGGGCGCGACCGGAACGATTGAAGTCGCGGTCGCGGCCTCGGGCGATGGCACGCTGCGACTTTCCGTCGACGACGATGGCAAAGGTCTGCCTGCCGATTTCGACCCGTCCACCACGAGCAGCCTTGGCGTCAGGCTGATCACCTCGATCAGCAGGCAGCTTGGCGGCGAACCGAAGTGGGTGAGCCTCTCCCGAGGCACGCGGTTTGCGTTGGAGTTTTCGCCAGCGTCCGACCTGTGAGCACGACGAGATACCGAGGTCTATTCGAATAGCCGCGGACCTTGGCATAGGTGGCGATCTGGCTGGCGTCGAGAATCCGGGTCATCTCGAGATGGGCAGCAAGGTGAATGAACCTAAGCCGCGACCGGCTCGCCTCTGCAGCGGCGACCAGTCGCGAAATCGGATTCGGTAGTGGCCCTGCAACGTCGCGGTGCTGCAGCGGGGCGTTACCCGGAGTGATCCTCGCCGGAGCCTCGTCCTCGGCCGCCGGTCTATGGCGACGGTCGGTGGCCGTGCGCGGCCGGCAGGCAGTCCGGTCCAATCCGGTGACCGGTCAAAATCGTGGGCTTACATCGACTACAAAGGTGCGGTCGTCGATGCCGGCGACGACGAAGTCGACGAGATAGGTCCCGACGGAGGCTCCCAGCTAAGAGACCCTGAGCAACGTCAGCGAGACGATTCAGATGACGATCCTACCGAACTACCAGGAACCCAAACCCGAGCCGATGTCTGGTGGCCCGAGGATAGCGCCAGGCTACCGACAATGGCGACCATAGCAATCAGGATGACGACGACGGGAAACGTGACGCCGGACGACTTATCTTCATGGTAGATCATTGATCACTCCCGGTGGGACCGGCGGCGTCTTTGCGCCGCCGGGACATGCCTGTTAAGCCTCGATGATGTAGACGATCGTAAGGGCATCGGGATCGACGATGACGATCCGGCCGTCTGCAAGGATAAAGAAGCGGTAGCTTTCATACTGCGGAACGATCTTCACGATGCGTGGCGGCAGCGGTTCGAGACGAACCTTCTTCGGGATCTTCGTTCCGACGGAGACCGTGAAATTCACTTCCTTCACGGGCTCGACATGGACCTCCTTCACCACTGTGCGAATTTCGGTCTGCTGCTCGACGGAAATGTTGACGTCGGTCTTGGTGTTGGACGTCTGATTGTTCGTCGTGGTGTTGTTGTTGACGTTGGTTTCGGAAGAGCTTTTGTTCGTCGTCGAAGAGTTCTGATCGGTCGACGGTTTTGATGCATCACCGCTCTGCATGGTGGTGCCGCTCTTCGTGCCCTCAGCAGGCTTGGTTTCGGTGCTGCTCTTCGTGCCTGAGGTGGCCGAACCGCTTGTATCGGTGCTGCCGGACTTCGCGGCGGGCTTCTGTTCGGTCGTGGCGCCGGCGTCTTGCGATCCGGGTTTGACTTCTGTCGAGGCCTTGCCGGAGGCCGTTCCACTCGTCGAAGACTTGTCCTTGGAAGGCTGCTCGGCGCTCTTTTTCATACCCGAGCCCTGGCCGGATTTTTGCTGCGTCGACTGGCCCTTGCCTTGCGGGCAGGCTCCCGAAGCGTCGGGGGTGCAGTCGGTGCCGGTTCCGGTGGCGCTGGAGCCGGACTGCGAACCGGCGCCAGTCCCCGTCCGGGAACCGGATTGGGCCTGGCCGCCGCTCTTGGTGTCCTGCTGGGCCGCCGCGGGCAGTGTTGCAAGCGGCGATACGCTGAGTGACAGCGCTGCTACGAGCATGGTGAGATGGTTGCTTTTCATGATCAATCTCCGAGGTGTCGGGCACGCGATGCCGCCCCGCATTTTCATGCGCCGCATGCGTGCCCTGATTGGCGATAGGGGGCGGCTTCAGCCGCACGTGGTCACTGAATGACCTGGATGACCTTCCGGGAGGAAGGTTCGACGATCACACGCTGATCGTTGACGATCGCGTATGCATATTTCGGGTCGTCGGGAATTGGCGTGACGACCACGGTCTCCGGCAGGGGCTGCCCGACCACGACCTTCTCCTTCACCACGACGCGCGTGGTCGGGGCAGGAGCCTGCTGAACATAGGTCACCACCTGCTGCGGCGGCGGATCGATGACGCTACCCGCCACGCCGCCGACGATGCCGCCGACAGCAGCACCGACCGGGCCGCCGACAATCGCACCTGTTGCAGCACCGCCTACTGCTCCTGTCACCGTCGAAGACTGCGCAAAGGCAGAGGTCGATGCCAACAAGATGCCTGCGGCGATTCCTACGACTTTGATATTCATCTGTTTTCCTCCTTGGATGCGGTTGGTTCCGCTGCGGAGACAAACCGGAAGATGGAGGAAGTGTTCCAGAAGTAGGACCTCATGCCGGGGCTTGGTCAGACCTTGGTCCGAGCCGCAGAATTCGGCTGTCTACTGCGTGGGAAAACGGCTCAGCATCCGGTCCTGGACGTTCTCCCACCCGACGATCATCGCAGCAAGCGAGATGGCTTTGTCGCGGTCCACGGCCTTGGTTATAAAGCCTTCGAGCAGGACGACAGGGCCGAGCATCCTGATCTCGATGGCACTGCTGTCGATATCCGGATCGGCGGAAAGGGCCGCTTCGATTGTGGCGATCGTGGACGCCGAACTGTGGCCTTGCGAGCAGCGCTCTTCGTGATTGTAGTTATCGGGGCCAAACTTCATATTCTCCTCCTGTTCCGCCCCTCCACGGACGTACACATTACCTCGCATTAGATATGAGCGGCGTGCCCTGACATCACCAGCCGGACTTAAGTCCGGCTTTCCCTCGGCACGATCCGGCTTAGATTCTCCTGATCCTTGCAAGGACGTCAGGCTCGTAATCTTGCGAGGGTGTCAGGGAGGTTCAAGCACGTTGCCCAACTCCAGTCAGAACCTCCCTGACGACTCTCCAACGCCGCGATGGATGCGGAATGCTCTTGCGTTTGGTGAAGACGATAGAAATCCCGAACGGGCGGCGACCTCGAATCCTTGGCGATCAGCCCGTGCGCCTTCGGCGCCGTCGCTGCGCTATCTCCGCCTAGGCGCCCTGGCGCCATCTGATTGCTGCTTCCGTTCGATTGGTGGCGCCAAGCTTGGAGAGTATTTCGGTCATGTGATGCTTGATCGTTTTCTCCTGGAGGTCCAGACGGCGCGCGATTTGCTTGTTGGTAAGTCCGCCGGCGACCAGTTCTATCACCTCGGTTTCGCGGGGCGTCAGTGAAGCCGGTCTGTCGAGAAGGGTTTTTTCGACCTTGGCGCGCATGCTCGGCGAGATGTACCTCGAGCCTCCGACGACCGTTCGAATGGCCTCAGCAAGTCCGCGTGATCCGATACCCTTGACGATGTATCCGGCTGCGCCCCGTCGTAGTGCCGCGACAACAGAGTCGACGTCCTCCGAGGCGGTCAGCATCAGGACCTTTGTCTGTGGGCTTCGTGCCAGGATATCGGAAATCGCGTCGATTCCTCCTCCGGGCATGGACACGTCGAGCAGAAGGACGTCGGGCCTGTGCGACGTCGCCAGCGTGGTCGCGTCATCGGCGCTCGCCCCTTCGCCTATAACGACGAAATCATCAATTTCGGACAGACTGCGGCTCACCCCTTCTCGAAAAAGAGGGTGGTCGTCCGCGATGGCGATCGTAATGGCTGTCAAGCTGCACTCTCCATCTCCTCGGGCTGAAGAAAAGCCATCTGCGGTCCATCGACTGGCTATTCGGCATAGACATGGCAAGCGTTTGGGAAACGTCTAGAGACACTCTATGAGCGACTGAACACTTTTAGTTAGGCCTGCGTTATATCGTGATTTTGCCGCTCGCGGCTTCCACTGTGCAAAGGAACCTTCATGGCCGGATAGCCTTTATCGGTCCGATGGGCTCGATCTCATCGGATAATGTTTGAAAGGCAACGACATGCTCAAAACAATGGCAGCCGGCCTGGCCGCCTTGATCGCCATGTACTTGCTCGGCGGCATGAGCGCGAGACATGAGATCTTTCCTTGGCCACAACTTTCCGCGCTGAGGAAAATGGCTGGCGGAGAGAGGGCGGCGGCTCCAAGCCGTTATGCTTTCGACGCCAAGGAACGACTGATCGCGGATGAATCAAAAACGCTTGTGACCTGCCCGACGCAAACTGACCGAACTGCTGTCTTACTCATACTTGGCCAATCGAACGCGGCCAACGACGGTGGACAACGGCACAGGTCAGATTATGGCGCTCGCGTCGTAAATGCCTTTGATAAACGGTGCTTCATCGCGGCGTCGCCCCTTCTTGGATCGACCGATACCAAGGGAGAGTATTGGACCCTTCTTGCGAACCAATTGATCGCATCGGGACAATATGACAGCGTCATCCTCGCACCTCTCGCATATTCCGGATCCGAGGTAACACGATGGGCGACAGGCGGTGACCTCAATCCTGTGCTGGTCGATACAGTGAAACAGCTTCAGGATTCGGATTATCGGATAACGAGCGTCCTCTGGGTGCAAGGGGAGAAGGACCTCGTTATCGGCACCACTGCGGAGACCTATCAGGAACATTTCATATCGATGGTCGACACGTTGCGTCAGCACGGCGTCGAAGCACCCGTTTACATTTCGATCGCATCGAAATGCCTCGAACCGAGCAACGGCGGTTTCAAGGAGCATATTCCAGACAATGCGATAGTGCGGGCGCAACTGGCGCTGTCAAAAAGCGGCCACGGTATCCGAGAGGGCGTCAATACCGACGTGCTACTCGATCCAGATGACCGCTACGACGATTGCCATATCGGGGGCACAGGCGCGGAGAAAGTGTCGCAGGCCTGGCTGAAGCTTCTGCGTAGCGATCGCCGCCTGCAAACCATGCGATAGCCTTCGCTGAACCGGTTTTCGTACCTTCGCACGCTTCGGCCTCGGGCCCCGATTGTGACGAAGCTGGTGCATCCGTACACGAGACTTTCGAAGGATGCATCGAAGATCGGCGGCCGTTTCGAACAACGACCGACATAGGTCCCGATCAGAGCAGTGGGTGTTCCCGATCGTACAGTGGAGCCGCCCGATCAAAGGCGCCTCAAGCGCTCAGTGGAAGGCGGGCCGGCTCGCGACGCGATGCGTTCCTGCGCGAGCGTTCTTGGCCGCTATGGACAAAGCGTCCACGATTCGTTCGGGGCTCGCCGGTTTGGCTCGCCCCTCCGAGCTTACGATAAGACCGGGGTTCACGGTGAAATACACCACCCCAAGTCCGAATCCGGAAAAGAGGGCGCGGGCAATGGACGGCCCAGTCAGTCCATCCCCAAGCCGGACGTCGATGATGGCGATGTCTGCTTCTGAGCCGAGCTCCAGAGCCTCTGACATGTTCCCCGCGATGCCAGTGATTTCGAATCCGGCGTCGATCGCGACGTCCTCGATCACCAGGGCGATACTCGGTTCGTCTTCGACGATGAGCAGGCGCATGTCTCGTCTCCAGGGCGGCTACAAAATCGGCGCGGCGCTCTCTGGCGTCGCCAACCGAAAACACTCGCCACCACAGGCGGTTCCACGCGTAGGACTTCAGTCTCATACGTCCCCAACTAAGGTCCGAGCTCCGGAGCCTCACTGCGATCGGGCGCCGGCCCTGTGCGCGACCCGCGTGAACGAAGTGTCGGAGGACCAGATCTTGACGCCTGGCCTGAACTCCAGGTTTCGCCGGCGTGCGGATGATATACCCTCTTCTACGAAAGTAGAGGGCCTACGTCGGACCAAAGTCCGTTTGCGCCCGCAGAACAAAGTTAGAGTGTAGGCTTTGTTGAAGGCAATCTTCCAACAAGGTCGGCGGCTGGGATTTGCCCGCTCCGAATTGAATGTACGAAAACGGCAGAAATCAAAAAGCAGTCCCTTCACCTGTACGAAAGTATCTTTGTGATTGACGTGGCGAGAGATCTGCAATGCTTTCATATAAAGATGAAGATCGACCAGACACATTTCATTCTGACCAGCCTCTGGTCTCGGTAGTCATCCCGGCATTCAATGCTTCCACTTACATTGAGCGCACGCTTCGGTCCGCTATGCGGCAGACCTACGCCGCCCTTGAGATTGTCGTTGTCAACGACGGTTCCACGGACGACACGGCAAAACTCGTCGAGCAGATAGCGACGTCAGACCCACGAATCCACTTGCTGTCCACACCCAACCGCGGTGTCGCCGCCGCAAGGAATACTGGGATCGAGGCATCATCAGGTCGATTCGTGGCATTCCTTGATGCGGACGATCTCTGGCACCCAACGAAAATCGAAAAGCAGGTGAACGCTCTCAAGCGGCTGTCCTCGCACTGGGCTGCGGTTTACACGCTGCATTACATCATTAACGAGGACGAGGAGATCATTCGCCCTGGCAGTTCCGATGTCGCAAGAGGATATATCTATGCCCGGCATCTGAATGTTAAGTATGTAGGGAACGGAAGCGCGCTGCTCGTCCGGCGGAACGCCGCCCTTGCGATAGGTGGGTTTGACAGCTCATATGCAGCAGTCGGCATTGGAGGCTGCGAAGACCTCGATTTCGAGCTCAAGCTAGCCGCACGCTACTTCATCGAAGTCGTTCCCGAACGGCTGGTGGGATATCGAAAGCATCCAGGCAGCATGTCTTCCGATCACCTGCGAATGGGCAAAAGTGCTCTGGAAGTCGTCAGGCGTTCCCTGGCAGCAAACCCGCAGCTCCCCCGATACGCGATCGGAAGTGCAATCGACGCCACGCAGAAGTATGCGTTTTGGGAATTTCGACAAGCTCGGAGAACCTATCTGTCACTCGTGACCATTGGGGTGATTTTCCGAAGCGACCCGCGTTTCGTGGTTCGGCTTGTTCTCGAGAAGGGTCTGCGCGGAATACAACACTGTCTTCGTCTCGGGACGACCACAGCAAACCGTGAAGACCAGCCGCGAATGAAGAGGTTGAAATTCGACGATCATATTGCTCCTTCGTGTCTCGAATGCCCAAAGGAGACCCCGCGATTACGACGTCATCTGATACGGCTGGCTGCGGTAGATGCCAAGCTGAATTCAGCCCTCGCTCGCCGAGCGAACGGCCCCTGATGCGGACGGAGGAGGAATGGTAGAGGAATCGCGGGCCTTGGAAGCAGGCCCGCGATGCATTCAATTTATTTGATGACCTCAATCACCGTGCGGGTCTTCGGATTGACGAGCACACGTTTTTTGTTGACGACTACATAGCCGTAATCAGGTTGATCGGGAATCTTGTGGATCTCGACCGTGTCAGGAAATGCCGTACCGACTGCGACGTCACCTTCAAAGGTGACGGATGGCGTTTCCTGTTTTTCGACATAGGTCCTGACCTCGCCAGGAACGACGACCGTCGTCGTCTGCGCGACCGCCGCGCCTCCGAGTGACAGAAACAGCGCTGCCGCAGAGATGACCAGTGTTTTCATGTTGTTATCCTCCCAGGATTTTGAGTGTCCCGGTAAACGCCACCGATAAGATATGGTTCCTCCGCCACACGGAATGGCTGCGGGTATGCTTGAATGTCACGCCCACTTCCGTTTTGTCGGCGATGTAAGCCCGACCTTGAGGGAACGACAGTTGCGGCCCAGCACGTGTTCGGCTAGCAAGCGCGGCTCAGCCAGCTATTATTCCCTAACCTCGGCGAGAGAGTCCGGAGGCGTAAGTGGAGAGGGTTGTCCATAAACTGTCCTTGCGCACGGACGCTTGGAAAGCGTTCTCAGGCTCCATCCCGCATCCCTTCTTATAATCATTATTAATCAGAAGATGCTTCACTCTTCCGGACGTCGAGGGATGGCATTCATGTTGACAATATTTCGGGTTCTGGTTCTGACATTCATCTTGGTGCCGGCAGCCGCGTTGGCGGCCGCTGATGACTGGCAGGTCGTAAAGGCGACGGATCAAGTAAAGTATTCCGTCGACCGGACAAACTGGCTCGGCCTGCGGGCTGGCGACGTGGTCCCCAACCGAGCGTGGGTTTCGACTGGCCCGCGTGGGCGGGTTCAGCTTGGCAGAGGCGTCGAGAGCATCACATTCCAGCCGAACAGTCTTGCCTCGATCACCACCAACGGATTTTTTTCCAGGACAACCCAGATCGTCCAGCAGATCGGGTCGCTCGATCTTGAAATCGAAAAGCGAAGTCAGCCTCATACAACCGTTCAGACCCCTTATCTCGCGGCCGTCGTGAAAGGAACGGTCTTCCACGTGACAGTCGCAAAGACGAAGGCATCCGTCTCCGTGGATCGCGGCCTGGTCCAGGTCACTTCCTTCGCAAGCGGCCAGCAGTCGAATGTGGGGCCGGGTCAGGAAGCCAGCGTTGACAGCAAAGCCGGTATGACGGTCGCGGGCGAAATCACAAAGCCACAGATCAGATCGGTTGTTCCATCGATCGCCATGGTTCCAGCCGTTGGCACCACCAAGCTCGCAGGCACCACCGACGCGTCCAACGACAAGAGTAAGTCTTCGCCAGCCAGCAAGGGCGTTAATTCCAGTACGAACGACGATAACGGTAAGAGTGGCGGCAGCGGTAAGAGCAATGGCGGCGACAAAGGTAATGGGAATTCCGGCGGAAGCGGGAATGGCAATTCCGGGGGCCACGGTAATAATGGGAATGGCAACGGCGCCGGCAATAGTAACGGCGCCGGCGGAAACGGGAACAGTGGAAGCGGCAACGGCAATTCTGGTGGTAATGGCAACGGCAGCAGCGGGAAGGGCGACAACCATAGCGGCGGCAATTCCGGCGGAAGTGGCAAGGGCAAGGACAAGGACAAGTGAGACGAAGGACTAGGGCGGCCGGGACCAACCTCTCCAGCATTATCAACACGATCACAATTCGTGTTCTTCTAATCGCCGCCATGCTTGCGCTTCCCCTCGCCGGCTTCCGCATCATGCAGGGGTTCGATAATGGCCTTTTCGCCAAGCGGTTCGAATGGGCTCCTCGCACCGCGACTGGGAACATTGTCATCGTCGCGATCGACAAGCGTTCTCTGGATGCCGTCGGGACATGGCCGTGGCAGCGGAGTATCTACGCAACACTGCTCGACAAGCTGGTCGCCTTTGGCGTCAAGGATGTTTTCCTCGACGTTGACTTCAGTGCCTTCTCGAGCAAGCGGGAGGATGAACTTCTAGCGGCAGCGCTGGAAAGATCTGGAGGCGGTGTTCTCTTGCCGGTCTTCCGGCAGCAGGAAATGGCATCATCGTCCGAGACGGTGGTAACGAGGCCAATCCCGCAGCTTCTTCAGAAGGCCTGGCCCGTATTCGCAAACGTTGCGTTGGATGAAGACGGGATCGTTCGCCGGTTCGATTTGGGAAGCCAGCTCTATGGGGATCCTACCCAGTCCGCTGCATCAGCCCTTGGTGGGATCGACAGCAGTTCCGGTTCCCTGCTGGTCGACTACTCGATAAGACTCGACACCGTTCCGACGTTCTCATTGTCCGACGTGCTGAATGGGACGGTGCCGGCCGACGCGATCAGAGGCCGCTCGGTGGTGGTGGGTGCATCCGCCGCCGAACTCAAGGACATCTTCGCCGTTCCTGTGTACGGCGCTATCGCCGGTCCGCTCTTTCACGTGCTTGCCGCGGAAACCCTTCTCCAGAAGCGCTTTTTGCGGACGCTCGACCTGCGTCTGCCGGAACTCATGTTTGGGGCCTTGCTGGTCTTCGGCGTGATCCGCTGGCGTTCAGCTGGAATTATTACGATAATGGCAGTTGGGCTAACCATCATCATTATCGGCGAGATGGGCGCTTTCCTGCTACAGGCGCGTTATGGGATCCTGATCGGAACCGCAGTGCCGTGGTCGACGCTGGTGCTCGCGTGGATCCTGGCCCTGAACGAACGCGTCGACCTCGGCAGATTGCTTATCGGCATCGCCAACACGGAGGCTCGAAACGCCAGGCACCTGATGAGACGGATCATTGCCGACAGTTCGGACGCGGTGGTTGCATTCGATAGCGATCTGCGGATCATCGAGGCGAGCGAATCCGCGAAGGTCGTCCTGCGCGTGGACATTGGTACTTCCCTTCTCGCCACCACCGACGCCGCGATCATTGACGTCGTGCGGAGGCTGGTTTTGCAATACGATGCCGAACCGGACAAGGTGCACGCGGCCCGCGTAGACTTCACCGCCAATCCGGGTTCGCGGACCGCTTACTATGAGGCGTCCGTCACGATTTCGCCCATCGAAGAGCCGGATGGGCACCCGACCGACGCGCGGTCGTTGTTTGCGGGTTGCCTCATCATACGCGACATCACCACACGGCATGATTACGAGAAGCGCCTGAGGATGCTGTCCGAGCGGGACGAACTCACCGGGCTGCTCAACCGCCGAGAGTTCGTGTCTCAACTGACCGCCCATGACGGCGAGGTCATCGTCTCGGTGCTGGATATCGAGCGCTTTTCATCGCTTTGCGCGACGCTTGGGCGCGACGTTGGGGATGAACTTTTGAAAGCCGTGGCGATCAGGCTGGAGAACGCGTTCGCCGGTGATTTGGTGGCAAGGCTGGACGGTGACCACTTTGGTATCGCCGCCGCGACAGACGGACAGTCGGTCGAAGATTTTGCTGAGGGTCTTTTGCGGCTGATCGAGCAGCCAGTCCTCATCCGCGGCGTGGCCGTGCCGATCGCGGTTCGCGTTGGAATAGCAAGTTCGGGGGACGCGGCCCCGGGCGCCCTCCCAACCGCCGCTGAATCCGCGCTGGATGCCGCGAAGGGCATGCCCGGCCGACAATGGTTCTCTTTCGATCCCACCACGGCTGTTCGCCAGGCTCGGTCGCGCCGGTTGGAACGCGACATGCGCGATGCTCTCCAGAACCGGCAGTTCTTCCTGCTGTTCCAGCCGCAGGTCGAATTCAAGAGTGGGCGCCTTGTCGGTGCCGAGGCTTTGATCCGATGGGACCACCCGGAATTCGGATTGATATCTCCCGCCGAATTCATCCCTATCGCCGAATCCTCTGGCTTGATCTGCGAGATCGGCCGCTGGACGCTGTTAGAAGCTTGCACCGAGGCGGCCGTATGGCCCGCGGAGCTCAGTATCGCTGTCAACGTTTCTGCAATTCAGTTCGATCGATCCGACATCGAACTAGACGTGAGGAACGCGTTGTCTTCTAGCAAACTTCCCCCTTCCCGCTTTTGCATCGAGTTGACGGAGTCCGCTTTCCTCGACCATGGCGGGCCCTCGCTGTCGAAGATGCGCGCGCTTCGCGAAACAGGGGTCGGCATAGCCTTGGACGACTTCGGGACAGGCTACTCGTCTATGAGTTATCTTGCCGATCTTCCTCTCGACAAGCTCAAGATCGACCAGTCCTTCGTCAGGCGAATGAATGGAAATCCGAGTGTGTTCGAGATCGTGCGGGCCATCGTTTCGCTGGCACGGGGATTGAACCTGCAAGTCGTTGCAGAAGGCATCGAAACCGAGCAGGAGGCCGAAGCGCTGTATCGGCTCGGATGCGAAACGGGACAAGGCTATCTCTTCGGCCGGCCCGGTCGATCAGTTGAGATGCTTTCCAAATGGAGTGCCCCAAGCCTTCTATCAGCGCGGGTATGACGGCTCGCTTACTCAAATCTTCCCAAATCGCACGAATGACTGCTCGATCTCGAGGCAGTTCTTAGTCGTGCTTCCATACCAAATACGCATTCCTCGGCTACCTGCGGACAGAGATGCGCGGTTCAAGTGGAGACGGCAAAGCCGTTGCCGGCGGTGCGAGCCTGGCACGACCAAAGCCGGGGCAGGACGCGATGGCCCCAATGTTAGTAGGAGGTTTTGACGGCGGCGGAAGTGGCAGATCTGCACATCGCTGACATCGCCGATGAACCGCAGCGCAGATCGCTTACCGGCCCGGCCGTGCCAGCGACCGGGCGATATCGACGATGTCGTCGCGCGAGGCGGTTGGGTCGTCCTTGCTCAGGCAACCCCAAGTCCGATCCTGAAGTCGATGCCCCTGACCGCCTTCAGCTCGAAGGCCCGGTTCGGCAGACCCTCGGTCCATTCCAGCGCAAAGCCGATGCCAAGGCCGGTTGAGACGAGCGACACCAGCGAATAGGTATCGTCACAGCTATAGGCGATGTTGCGGGTCAGATCGTATTCCTCGAACTTCTCGTTGAAGTACCGCTCGGTATAGGAGAGGTTTTTGGGATTGAAGGCGATGATCCTTTCCGAGCGCAGGTCGGTCGCCTTGAACGGATCTGAACCAGCGACCACGTTGTTTCGATCGCGTGGGATAACAGCAATTTATGGAACTCATGTCATTCGTGGCGGTGATTGATGCTTCGTGTCAGCACAGGGCGTCCGCGACTCGAAGCGAAATCTCCCGGACACCCAGACGCCGTAGGCTGGCGAACTGGCGCCCAGCCGTCCGGCGGACACGGCACGTTTCGACTTCCTATGTGACGGGATTCTCATCGAGGCGTGCCCGCGGCGGCCGTCGCCCTATCTGGCTATTAGAAGGGCACTGAAACAATGCGAGCGCCGGCCTCCAAGCGCAACAGTTTAATAAAACTCTGCTAACTTACGCTTAAGTTTTAGTTAAAATGCGATTCACTGTGTTTGCAGATGATGAGCGACGTTTTCGGCAGCTGACGCGTTAACACGAGATGCAACAGATTTACCGCCAATGGCAGCTCTCCTCCCAGAACGCGACGAGCTACCGCGCCAAATTCATCCTGGCGACGGAGATCCTGAAATCCGATATGTCTTCTCGTGAAATCCGCCGAGCTGCCCGCCGTGTCGTTCGTGCGCTTGAAGCCGTCATCGATCTTCCTATTGCCGGCGCTGATGTACTGAGGACGGCGCGGGAGCACTTTGGAGCATTGACAGAACTCCTCGCAGCCATCGAACCCCAGCCAGCCGGTGATGATGCGCATTGTCCCGAGCCGCGAGGGCCGCGACAGCAAGCTAATGTAACCCTTAGCCATAGGGGCCGGGAAGGCTCGGCTCCTGACATGGAGCCGAGCGAGATCGCCACGTCGAGTGGTAAGCAAAGTGTGAACAGGCTAACCCTACGACCGAACTGACCTCTCGAAAACCCTCGCCAGCCGTTGCGCGAATTCTCGGGGATCTCGTGGCCGTTCGCCGTCGAGGATGCGCGTTTGGTCGAGCAATAGGAACGTTGCGTCCTCTTGATAAGAGGCATCGTCCTCTACGGCCGCGATGGCTTTAATCACGGGATGTGCCAAGTTGATTTCGAGGATCGGTTTGGTGGCTCCCTGGAGACGACCTGCGTTTTGCAGGATCTTTTCCATCTGCCTGTCGTAGCCGTCCACCGGCGCAACTAGGCAGACCGCGCTCTCTGTCAAGCGGTCGGGATGCCCGAACATAGGCGCCTTGACGGCCGGTTTTTCTCTTGCGAAGCCAATAAATGTCGCCAAACCGGCGCTGTCCTGCTCCGGCGGCGTTTGATTGTCGGGCCTTGGATACTGCGCCAGATCCGCAGTTCCCTGCGTGATCGATTTGAACGCCTTTCCTTCGAATTCCGGCGCGTTCACCACCCAGAAGCTATCGACCGAGTCAGTTAGCAGCAGGACACCCGATCGAGCATGACAAGCCGCTTCAGATAGAAGAGCACCAGCTCGCCCCAATGCCCGAGGATTACATGGAGGTTCGGATAGGCGCACCGCCCCGGTTCGTTCACTGGCCTGGCAAGGCTCAAGCCTTTGAATCCAATCGGGGGCGGCACGTTTCGTCAGGCTCTATTGGCCGGCGCGGTTGCGATATTCG
This sequence comes from Rhizobium redzepovicii, assembly GCF_019793435.1. Classification (GTDB taxonomy): domain Bacteria; phylum Pseudomonadota; class Alphaproteobacteria; order Rhizobiales; family Rhizobiaceae; genus Rhizobium; species Rhizobium redzepovicii. Next base: position 17,224 of record NZ_JAILYH010000002.1, read on the forward strand.
ACCGGATGCCAGGAGAACGAGTCCGGGCCTTCAGCACGAATGTAGCCGACGCCAGGGAAGGGAAGATGCGGCGCGGCGACGAGTTCGCGTCGCGCGGCAAAATCTGAGAAGGTTTCCTTCCGCACGGCCGCGGCGTCCCGTGGATTGACGTCGTAGACGATTGTTACATTCGGATCGGGAAACTGGACCGCTGCGACATGGATCACATCACCGATGAAAGTCATGGATCGGCCCTTGCTCGTGACGGTGAAGAAGGCGCTGCCTGGCGTGTGGCCTGGATGTAAGGAGGTCGCGATGCCGGGCAAGATCGTGTCGCCGTCGCCGAATGTCTTCGCCTTCCCCAGCTTTTCATAGACACCAATCGTCTTGGCCGCCTCGTCGAAATACTGATCCGCATAGCCTGTCTTCCGGGCATTGGAGGGATCGAGGAAGAATTTCAGGTCCGGAGCGCTCACATGGACCGTGGCGTTGGGGAATGCGGGTCGACCGTTGCGCACCAGGCCGCCCGTATGGTCCGTGTGAATATGCGTGATGAGAACGTCCGTCACGTCACCGGCCTTCACGCCGACGCCGGAAAGGCTGTCGAGGAGCTTGCCGCCATTCCCCGGTCCGAAGAGGTCGCCGGAGCCGGTGTCGACAAGGATGGTGCGCGTCCCGTCCTGGATCAGAAAGGCGTTGATCGATGCCTCGACGGGGTTTGCGAGGAATTCCTTGTCGAGGAGATCGTCGGTATGGGCGTGGGATGTTCCGATCAGGAGCTTATAGAGATCCTGCGGGACGGTGCCATCCGAAAGGGCTGTGATCCGCAAATCACCAAAAGGAAAGGAGTAGCCGTCGGTGACCTGCTGGTAGCTCGCCGTCGCCGGTGCGTTGTCGACTGCGAAGGCGGGTGCAGAACCCGCGGTCAGAAGGACCACGGCGGTCGAGAAGAGTAGGGTTCTTGCAGTTGTCATGTTCTTTCATTCCTGCTTTTTTGGACGTTGAAATCCGTCGCCGGACAGATGGTCGGCGAGGAGCGACAAAGAGTGAGCGAGTGGCCTGGATTGCGGGCCGGAGCGTCAGTGGCGAGACAACAAGCTGGCTTGCGGCCGCTCAACTGATGCTTGAACTGAACGACGCTCGAAGATGTCGATCGGCTCGACGTCTAGAGCGAGATCCAGCTCTCGGCGGCCGTTCTTGCGGCCGACCCAAAAGTGCCATTCTCCGACGTCGAGGACCAATCGCAATGGATCATGTGACCTATCGCTTTGCCTGATGGCTGCATTCCGCCTCAGGCCTTGTCAAGCGCCGCTTCAGCCACCATGGACCGCAGCCAGCGATGCGCGGGGTCCGCCGCCATCTTCGGATGCCAGAAGTATTTCAATGCGAACCTGCCGAGGGCGAGTGGTGGTTCGAAAAGGTCAAGGCTGTGGGTGAAGCGTTGGAGCAACCGCCTCGGCAGCGTGCACAGGCAGTCGGTCGTCGCCACGAGGAGAGGAGCGAGCGCATAACTTTGAACGGACACCGTCACTCTGCGGCTTCGACCGTGCTCAGCCAGGGCTCCGTCAATAATCCCCGAAAACATGCCCCCGTTTGACGAAATCAACAGATGGTCAAGCGAACAGAATTCATCGAGGGACAACGGTCCGGTTCCGCGGGGATGACCGATCCGCTGGGCGGTTACCAGTTCGTCGTCGAACAGGCTGCGGCCAATCAGATCCTGGGGCGCATCATCCGGTGCGCCGATGTAGAGATCGAGGTCGCCATGCTCCAACAGCTCGCCGATCCTGCTCCTGTCGGGAAAGATGAACGCGATCCTGAGGCCGGGCGCCCGATCATGAATAAGAGGAAGCAGGTCGGGAGCGAGGATTGCCGCAGGATTGTCCGAAGCTGCGATCCTGAATGTGCGATCGCTCGATGCGGGATCGAAGAGATGGGCCCTCTGCGCGAATTGCTTCAAGCGCTCGAGAAGTTGCTCCAATTCCGGCTTCATTGCCAGGGCATGCGGCGTCGCCGTTACGCCCCGTCCAGTCGACGCCGGAAGAAACAGCGGGTCATTGAGGATCTGCCGAAGCTTGTTCAACCGACCGGACAAGGCAGATTGGGTAATATTTAGCCTTGCGGCCGCATGCGTGACGTTTTCGTCGCGCAGCAGCGCGTCGAGCGTGAGCAAAAGATTGATTTCCAGATCGCCCACACGATGCGCCAAGTCCAACGTCCTGATTTTGATCCGACCAATGTCAAAGTAACGGATTCCGCAGCGTTTTTCCAAGGCGAAGTCAAAGCCAGTCCGGCTGGCGACCGTATTGGGTACCAGGACGCCTTCTCCAGGCATCGGCCGTTTGGCAGCATTTCACGTTCCGATAGTGGAAGCCAGTCACCACCTTCCGGATTGTAGCTTATGCTCATTTCAAGCTGTCATGAACAGCGGTGACGTCCAAATGCGGGATTGATCCCTCTGTCTCGCTGTCAGGAAAAGAGGGTGTTCGCGGCCCTGGCTCAATTTTAGTCCCGACAGCGGTATCTCGCCTGAGAGATCGCGTGGAAGGGGACGATCGGTGACACGCTCCAACAGAAGTCTAAGCTCGACGCCCGGAAGATCGACCGAGATGGAGCCCTTTGCGATCAGCTCGTTTCCGCATGCCTCTAGCAACACCTCGGGAGCATGGACATGTGGCGGCGGCTGAAGCGGATCGCCGATCTTGCTGTATCTCCCGTTCGCTCAGGCCGGCGGCCAGCTTCTCTTCCATTTGATCAGCAGGCTTTACGAGCGGACGTCGGTCATCGTCACGACCAACCTAGCCTTCGGAGAATGGCCCGCTGTGTTCGGCGACGCCAAGATGACCGCCGCTCTTCTCGACAGGCTCACCCACCATTGCGAGATCCTGGAAACCGGAAATGAATCCTGGCGCTTCAAAAACCGCTCTCAAAGCTAAAGCCGAAAAGACAACCAACCCGCGCCCGCAGGCCCCTGCGCTAAATGAAAAGCTCCGGGCCTACGCGCGCTGACCCTATGCAACCAGAGGCAGGGGTCACTTTTGGGAGCCGATAAGGGGTCCCGTTACCAAGCCGATTGACACATTCTCCCGCAACAGCGCCTGATCGATGCCTTCAGGGCGCGCGAGCTGCCGATCGTGTTTTTAAAGTGGATAGGCGTCGAAAACGACCCTTACCAGCGTATGCAAGACAAGTTCACCTGGGCGCGGGGACTTGCCGAGGACATCAAAGGATGCCGGCCCGGTCATCTCCGTCACTATGCCGATATCGATGCAGTACGGGACTGCTGTGCAATCATCGACGAACTCGCACCCAACGACAATGAAATCCAGCTAATGAAGCGCGGCTATGGTGGTTTCCTTGGAACCGGGCTCGACGCGATGCTACGGGAATTTAAGATCGACGGCGTTGTCATAACGGGTGTCATGGCCGAATGCTGTGTCGAAGACACGGCCCGACAAGCCTATCAGCTGCATTACCCGGCAGTGGTGATCACAGATGGCGTGGCCACGTATGATCCGCGCGCGACTGAAACGATGCTGGACGTTGTCGACAAAAACTTCGGATGGGTTGCTGAAAGCCACGCAGTCATAGACTGGTTAAAGGATGTGGCCGTTTAGCTGCGAGAGAACGATCTCACCAGATCGAACAGATCAACGGGCTCATCATTACCTTGCAGACCAACCTGCTGGCCTCAACGCCAACATCCAAGGCGGCGCGGAGGGTGAATCGGCGGTGATCGCGGCGGAAATCCGTAAGTGTGTTTCGGCGTGCAAATTTTGGATGCTGATTGACAGACAGCCTTGCAGGCCCACCATGGCGGGTCTGCAATTTCGCTGGCTACCGAGCTGGGATGACATGGCGGTGGGTCCGGGCAACGCTCGACGGTACGCGGACATACTGGGCGACGCTGAGATCGTGGTCGTAGTCGCCGAGATGGAACTGCAGGCCGTTCAGGATGCGCTCGCAGGCTTCGACGATTTTCTTGCGGTCCTTGATCGGGTTGCTGTGAAAGAGTTCGTTGCGCGTGTCCTTGATGATCCGCATCGTATCGACGAAGAGGGTCTTAGTGAAAGTAAAGCCGAGGGCGGCGTCCGGCGCGAACATGTCGCGGACAAGCGGCCAGTCCCCCTGCATGATCGCCCACAGATCACCCAGTGTAAGGCAGTAGTAAAACTCGTCACTCTTGTCATTGCCTGCAAGGCTGGCTTGCTGCTGGTTGGTCATGGTGTCGAAGACCCGCCACACTGCCTTGACGAAGGCAGGGTTGACGGTCGTTCCCAGGATGCTCGAGAAGGCGGCATAGGTCTGTCCATGCTGCCAAGCATTGCGGATCAAGGTCCACCAGTCCATCCGCCCGAAGCGCTCTTCCAGGTAATCGGCCAGAACCGACCGTAAGGCGTTTTCGACGGCAAACACGAAGGGATAGATTGCCGAGAATTCCTTGACCTTGCGGGTATAGATCCTGTGGATCACGAGCCTCTGGTCATGTATGGGTATCTGCTGCAGGGCCTGGACCTGTACCCCTTCGCGGATGGTGTCGCGCAGCAGCGTGGGGTTGAGGGTGCGCATGTCTACCCTGAAGTGGTCCACCTGCTGAGGGGTGGGGACGAAGGTCAGGTATTCACCGAGGAGCTGTGATGTCGGCACATGCCGCTTGGTGATGCTGGACACCTGGTCCCCCCTTGCAATGCGAGTCTCTTGTCCCTATAACATAGTAACTCGCTGAGTGGTGGCACAATGGTGTTGCGAGCCCATGGCCTTACCATGGCACTTGGAGAGTCTAAACGGAATTTGGCTGGGCGTGGTCTTCACCGACTGCGCCCTTAGTCATTGTGGGCTAGTAGTAGAGGGAGTGTCCCTATCCTGGCGGTGGCATCTGTGAAGCGTCCCTCATGCTGCCCACATAGCGGTCGCCTAGGCTCCGCCCGAAGCCCAAGGTCTTCCCCATCCGGGTCACGATCGATGGCAGTCAGTGCTCGGAAAGCAGGACTGGTTTTCCAAGCTTGTCCTGCAGCCTGTCGAGATGGCGGTTCAGCCGGCGAATGAGGGCACTCTCGACAGCTTCTAGCGCACGTCTAAAGCCCTCGACTTCAGCAGCGACGTAGTGACCAGATGCTTGATGAGGAACGCGCCTTTCGGCGCCGAATATTCACCCAGCGAGCTCCCTCTAAAGGGCGCTGTTTATTTGGTCTTGGAAGCGACAGCCAGGCGATCATCGTAGAGAATATGGCCCCCCCGTCGGACGTAGAGCTTAGTGACCGAGTCATTCATTTCTCCGGAATGATTGACGAAGGTCGCTTTGGCCTTTTTCCTCATCAGCTGGTCCGCAACAATCCATGAAGTCTGGGCTGTCCGCCCGCAGGTGAGAAAATAGCTGTGATCATCCGTAAATATCTCCAATGCCTGACATGTGATCAGGTCCACACGCTGCGCATAGCTATTGGCGATGCAAAGCGACAGCCGCATCATTTCGCGTGTAGGAACTGCGGAGAGGAACTTGAGGTCGTGCTTACCCTTGGGACCGGAAGTCGCGAAGGGGCTTTTTCGTGTTCCGAAAACGCTGAATTTTGCGACGAAGATGCCAAGGCCCTTACTGTTAATCTGGACCCCAACTTTGTAATTCCAAAAGATCAGGCAAATTCGCCGCTTTCCTTTCCCCGGCTTGAGCAAATGAGGACGATGGTCAAGGCGATCGAGGCGCGCGGTATATCGCTCGATCAAATGGCCGGCGCCTCGCGCGGACGAGGACTGTCGTTTCCGACAGAGTGGACGCATCTGAGAAAAGCGATCGGACTTGAAACAAGGGGCAAGTCGAAGCTTTCAAGGCGCGAGATCGAAACTACTGGTGAGCTATTTTACGAAGGCGAAAGGCTCGACGGTCTGGACGATTGGGTTATCCGGTTTCTGCGGAGGCTCGTCGGCCCCGACAATTCCGAGATATTCGAAAAAATTAGCAAAGAGGTCGAACGCATTGTGGCAGCCAAGGATGCGAGCGGCCTGATGGAACACTACTTCGCAGACCTCAGAGCTACCAGGCGAGACGCATACTTCGCGATCCTGACAGACTTCTTCCGGAACTATTCTGAATTTTCTCAGGTGCTGTACCAAGTCCGACTTGGCGCCCGAGCGCCAGAAGACGCGGCCGCTGGCTCGACGAATTTCGAGAGTGTGAAGACCTTCTATGGGGATGCCTTTGAGACCTTCGCAGGTCTGGTGGAGCTTTTCACCATGCTCAACAACCTGGATGCCGGGCGAGAATACGGCCAGGGAGAACGGCTGACCTTGAAGAAATATCGGGAACTCGACAACGCGAGCAAGTTCAATCCCTTCGCCGGCAACGCGGTCTTCACGGACCTCTGCGTCGAAATCGACAACCAAATCCGAAATGCTTCGCACCATCGAGGGATCAAGCTTTCCGCGGATCGTCACACCGTTCTATACCGTGCCGGTAAGGGGGGCACCGGGGAGGAGCAGTCCATGACCTACGTGACCTATCTTGATCGGTGCGCGCGTATCTTTATGCAGATCGTTGTGTTGCTCTGCGTCGAGATCATGATGAACTTTCGCCAGGGACAGGCTCTATTTGGAGGTGACTCCACAAGCTAGTGGGTTCAGCGTCGCAAGGTGCGGCCACTTTCAAATAAACCCCCACGCCCGAAACCTCCCCCTCCCGGTCATCTCCCTCAGGCCGAGCTCCAAAACAATCCGGCGCGCCGCCTGCGGCGTGACCTCGAGCGTCTTGGCGACCATTTTGGCTGACACCAGCGGCCGCGCCATCACCAGCTCAACCAACTCCGGAAGTTTTGAAGACGTCCGGCGACCCTCCAGCTTCCGCTCCATCATTGTTCGCGCCAGAGCCAGCCGGTCATGCTCCTTCATGCCGATCTCGGCGGCCGCGAGGAGCCCGTGTGCGATAGCGAGCAACCGCGTTTCCCGGTCGCGATGCCGGCGGCGATCGACGGGAATGGTTTTGAGGCCTAGATTGACGGCGACGAGATGCGCGCCGCTGGTGATGCCGTCCTGACGCAGGATCGAGGCGGCCAGCAGCCGGCCCAGCCAGGGCGCGTGCTGGAGCACGGAAAGCTCGTTCCAGGCATCCACGGCAACAATGGTCTGCAGCACCGCCGGCAAGTTCTCCGCCTCGCGCAATACGCCGCCCCATTCGATGAGCCTGGAACCCTCGTCCCAGTCGAGATCGTAGACCAACGGATCTTTTTCCGCGCCAGTCCGGCCGGTCCGCTTCGCGTTCTCGATCGCCGCGTCCGATCGGGCGAGCAGCGCATCGATGGCGGCATAGTCGAGGCCGGGGAGATTTTCGGCGACGTCGTCGTCATCCCCCTCCCCTTCCCGATCGATCGCGACTGCGGGCCGAATGGCATCGGCGGTCGTCGCCTCGTCCGTGTCGGGCTGCGTGATCTCCGCGGTTTTTCGCAGCGTGCGAATGCCGTCGTTCGACAGCGCCCAGCCGGGTTCCTGCGCCGCGATCCGCCGGCGGGTGCGCAGGACGTCGCGAGCAATTGTCAGTTCGTGGGTGGGCGTGCGAATATCGCGGGTAGCGTCGTGGAGGACGAGGTCTTCGAGATGCACGAGTTCGCCGTCGATCCACAGCGAGGCGCAGGCATCGGTGAATTGGGATCGTTCGATCCATCCCTGGCCGACGGGAGAACGGGCGATGCGCTCGTCCAGACGGGTGAGCGCGAGACCGGCGTCGAAAGCCGGCCGCATCAGGGCTGTCATGCTGATTCTCGCGAGATCGTAAGCCATTGAAATTATGGTAAATGATTTATGAAACGAACTCTATACAAATATTACAGTTCCTCACATAGTATGGTCGTGGGCTGGTGTTCTAACCATCGATAAGTACCTCTTATCGGACGTGAAACGTACAGATGGATTGTACGCGCCGGTTTGCGGTGCTATCGTGCAGTTCGAGAGGCAAAATCGGAACGCAGGATGCCCCAGACCACCTACAAGATCAGCGAAGCGCGGAAAAATTTCGCCGCGGTGCTCGAGCGCGCCAACCAGGGCGAAGAAATCATCATCATGCGGGGCAGTGAGATCTATGCCCGCATCGGCCCGGCCGATGGCGGCAAGCGCCCCTTTGGCTTGCTGCGCCAGCGCGGCCTGCCCGACGACCTGTTCGATGAGGTCGATGCTGAGCAGGCAGCAATCGACGCCGGCGACTGGACTAACGATGTCGGCGTCTGGCGGGGTGATCCATCCGACCGTGTGCCCAAGGCATGAAGGTTCTACTCGACAGCCACGCCGTCTACTGGTGGACGATCGGCAGTGAACGGCTTTCGACGACGGCCCGATCGCTGATTGAGGACAAGGCCAACACCGTCCTCGTCAGCGCCGTCTCCTTCTACGAACTCGACAACAAGATGCGGCTGAAGAAGCTCGACTTGAAGCCGCAGGAACTACGCGCTGCCGTCGCGGCCAGTGGCTTGCAGACGCTTGCCGTCACCGATCTGCACGCCGAACTGGCGGCGAGTTTTGATTGGGATCACCGCGACCCCTGGGACCGCATTCTCGCCGCCCAGACGCGGCTGGAACATTGCTCATTCGCGTCGCTCGACATCGCCTTCGATGCGGTGCTGCACGAACGGGTCTGGTAGAGAGATCGCCAGTGATGGTGATATTCGCCGATGTCGAGGAAGCCGCCGAACGCCTGGAGGAATTGATCGAATTGGCCCTTCGCCAGGACGAAGTGTATATGTCCCGAGACGGACGGCCGGTCGCGTTGCTGACTGGGTTTTGGCGCAGCGATGCGCTCGTCTCAGGCGAGAACGCGCAGAACCTTTCTGAGGCAGAAGCCCCGATTGCGTGATCTCACGTCAATCCACGACGACAACCATGACGCCCGGGGACGTCCGCAGTGACTGTCGCCTCCGTCGATCGCCGCGCCGAGGAGCTCGACACGATCGCCGCCGTGCTGCCGACCGAGCGCCGCGAAGAGCTCGCCGATCAGGATGTCGACACGCTCCGCCACCCGGTCAATGAAGGCATGGGCGTCAATACCCTGCGGACTTCCGACCTCGCCTATCTGCAGGCCCGGTCGATGGCCACCGCCGGCCAACCCCTGCCCTAGCCGGCGACCGAGGCGCTGCTTCTAAAATTCGTCGCCCATCACCTCTAGAAAAACCGGATTTATCCTTGCCAATGTTCGACTGAAAAGAGGAGACTAGCATGTCCCTTACCATCGGCTCACCAACGTCATTCCAGTGAAAGACGATGAGTTGCCGTTGCGCGAATATCCATAATTCGCAGCCATGTCCGATACACGCAGCAAACGACGCGCGGGCAATCCATTTTGCGCCGGAACTTGCAAGTTTTAACAAAGGCTTAAGCTTCCTGGATACATCTCGCATTAGTATTTTTTCATGTTCAGTGCGACGGTGATTTTTTTGAAGTCAGCTCTTTCATTTTCATTAGGTCGATGCTTCCGCACCCTTCGCGATCTTAGAAGGGACCGAACCGGTAACGTTGCGATCGTCGTTGCCCTCAGCCTGGTGCCGATGCTCGTCGCGGTCGGCGCGAGCTTTGACTATATTCGCAGCTACAATGTCCGGCAGAAGATGCAGAGCGACCTTGATGCCGCTCTGATCGCCGCGGTCAAGCAGATCAACAACACCGAGGACACCGACGCCCTCAAGGAGAAGGTCTCCGACTGGTTCCATGCGCAGGTGGAAAACACCTACACGCTTGGCGAAATCGACATCGATACCGCCAATCATAACATCACGGCGACGGCAAGCGGCACCGTACCGACGACGTTCATGAAGATCGCCAATATCGATACCGTCCCCGTCAGCGTGGGAAGCGCCGTCAAGGGGCCGGCGACCTCCTATCTCAACGTCTACATCGTCATCGACACCTCTCCGTCGATGCTCCTGGCTGCAACGACCTCAGGTCAGTCGACGATGTATTCCGGCATTGGCTGTCAGTTCGCCTGCCACACGGGTGATGCGCACACCGTCGGCAAGAAAACATACGCCAACAACTATGAATACAGCACAGCGAAGAACATAAAACTGCGCGCCGATGTCGCCGGCGACGCCGTCAAGGACGTGCTTTCCCTCATCGATACGTCCGACAGCAATCATGAACGGATCAAGGTCGGATTGTATAGCCTCGGCGATACGCTGACGGAAGTTCTCGCCCCGACATTGAGCACGGACACGGCGCGCACCCGTCTCGCGGACAAAAGTTATGGCCTCACCAGCGCGACCTCCACGGCCGCCACCTATTTCGACGTCTCGCTGGCAACGCTCAAGCAGAAAGTCGGCACCGGGGGGGACGGGACCACTTCGGGGACGCCGCTCAAGCTGGTTTTGCTGTTGACGGATGGCGTCCAGTCAAAGCGCGAATGGGTGACCGACAGCGTGGTGTGGAAGAGCGGGAAGGCTATATCCGGAGCATACTGGAATAAGGTCGCGCCGCTCAATCCCGATTGGTGCGGCTATCTCAAGAATCAATCCAATACCATGGCAGTGCTCTACACCGAATACCTGCCGATCACCTCGGACTGGGGTTACAATGCAACTGTCGGCTCGACCATGGCGAGCGCCAACTGGAAGAATACCTGGGGCGGCACCATGGACAGCGGCGTGTCGACCAGCATCACGAGGCGGGATTACATCCCCTATGCACTGGCTGACTGCGCGTCGTCCAAGAGCCTGTTCCTGTCAGCCTCGTCGTCCACCGAGATCACGGCAGGCCTGTCGACGCTCTTCACGCAATATCTCTCTTCCGTGCGGCTGACCCAATGAGGCGCGGAAACCGGTTCGCACCGCTGCGCCGCCTGATCGGCGACCGGAAGGGGGCTGCTGCGATCGAATTTGCGATCCTGGCCCTGCCGCTCTTCATCATCCTCTTCGGCATTATCGAAGTATCGCTGATGTTTTTCGTCAATTCCGCGCTTGATGCTTCGGTGCACAAGATCTCCCGAATGATCCGCACCGGCGAGGTGGCGTCCTCGAAGATTACACTGGCCGGTTTCAAGGCCAAGATATGCGACGACATGCTTCTGTCGTTCGACTGCTCCAGCGGTCTCGTCGTCAAGGTGAACGTGCTTTCCGACATGTCGTCCGCAGCCCACACCGATCCGATCGACGACAGCGGTAATCTCACGGTCACCGAGACTTATGATATCGGCAACGGCAGCGACTACATCCTGGTTCAGGCGTTCATGCCATGGACGGCCGTCGTCAGTTTCTTCAACCTGTCGAGCGCCAAGCTTTCCGACGGCCGTTATCTCCTTGGATCTTCCGCTCTGTTCCGCAACGAGCCATTCTGACATGACGATGAAACGAAGCCTGTCCCTTTTCCGGTTCGCGCGGTCCGGCATCCGTTATTTTGTGCGCGACCGGTCGGCTGCTTCGGGCGTCGAATTCGCGCTCGTGCTGCCGATCCTGGTGATGCTGTTGTTCGGCACCGCCGATCTCGGCCATGCGCTGACGGTCAGCCGCAAGATAGACGAAATCGCCTCCTCCACAGGCGATATGATTGCCCAGCAGAGTTCCTGGACGAAGTCCGACGTCGCCAAGCTTCTTTCGGGCGCCAGCTTCATCCTGCAGCCCTATGACACCACCGAACTGACGATCACTGTCGCGGTCAACGATGTCAGCGCGAGCGGCAGCGCGACCGTCAACTGGTCCGCCGCGCTCAACACCTCAGCGGTGAACTCCGGCACGGCGAGCGCGGTCACAATCCCCTCCAATATCCAGGAAACTGGCGTGCAGATCGTGCTGACCCGGGTTCAATATACGTTGACGACACCGGTCTCCGCGTTTTTCTCAAACTTCACTGGACAGAACGGCTACAGCTTCGACCGATATTTCTTCAATCGTCCGCGCGTGAGTGACACGATCACTTACAAGTAAGCCGAAGAACGCCCGCCGGATCGCCAACCAATGCGGCATACGCTCGGACCGGTTGTCGCCGGGCCGACAATGGTGCATTGCTGCGGCCGATGAGAGCGTCAAGGATCATGAAATGACATCAGAAAGGTTAGCGGCAACATTGGGCGGTTGCCGGTTACGGTGGCGATCGCTCTGGTGGCCGCACTCTGTTTGCATGGCCCTGTCGGTGCGGCAGCGGGAGATCGGCAGTGGTTGCAAGATCCGGGCAGCCACTGCAAATTCATCGCACCAGCCTCCTTGACCAGCGGCCCGACGTTCTGGATCGGCGCCTGCATCAACGGGAAGGCATCAGGCGAGGGGATGCTGCGCCGCCGGGACGGCGAGCGGGCCGGCCCCGCCTTTTTCGGCCGGATGAAGGAAGGGGTCCCAGAAATCGGCGTCGTCGATCTGGCTGACGGATTTAGGGCCGGCCGTTTCAGCGGCGACGACATCGGCGGGCAAGCGGAGTCCGATCCGCAGGACAGGATCAATGCCTTCCGTATCGCGGCCGAGGCGGCGCGGCAGGTCAGCGCCCAATATGTCGCCGAGAAGAACCCCGGATCCGCCCGCCACTACGAAGAGCTTGCCAAGACATTGGAGCTGCAGACCGATTGAAACGGTGTCCGCACGAGGTTGCGCCTCTCAGCCGCCGAGCCTGACGATGCCGTATGGATTGAACTTGTATTCGTCCACTTCATAAGTGGAATTGAAGGAGAGGCTTGCCCGGCGCGCCTTCAGCGTCGATTCGAGCCCCTGCTCGGCGATCTCGTCGGCGACTGCATCCATGATGGCGACAATCTGCCGTTCGCTGCCTTCTGTGTCAGGCACATAGACATCCGGCAGCCCGACAAGATGGAAGCCGACGCTTTCGAGATACCCCCGCACAGAGAGCGGCCGCTTCGCAAAGGCCAGCCGGCCGATCCGCTGCTCGGTGAGCCTGTCGGCGGATTTCTGCGCCTCGGCTCCCTGCCGGATCAGTTCTCTCCATCGATCGAGCCCATGGGCGATCCCGGCGCTTTCACCCTTCACGGCAACCGCTCCCGCGCCGATCAACCGTTCGACGAGGCGGAGCGCCAGCATCGAAACCGTCACCGTTTCCGCCTGCTTCATGCTCGTCCCAAGGATGTAGAGCACCGATCGATGATCGGCGACGGCTTTCTCATCCGCCGGATCCCAGGCATCGGGTTCGACCCGATCCCAGCAGACGTCGAATGACCGGCTCATGCGATCATCAGGCTCGGCCTGCGAATAATCCTCGTCGATGCTGAAACCGGTGGCGAAGTCACGGATTGCCTGCGATGCCGCATCGGACAGGCGGCTCAGGTCGGGGTCCCGCCCGAGAAAACACAGGACATGCCGAGGCGTCACCGACGATGCCTCGGCCTGCATCGTTTGCTTGCCGGAATCCGAGCCGGCTTCCTTGGCAGATGCCGGCCTCCAGCCGATCAGGGCCCAGAATGTCCCTAACAGCGCGCGACGCATGAGATTCACGATCGATGCCTTTCCTCCGGTCGAATGTTTTGAGCTGCCTCAGCCTTGTAAACATCCGAAATCCGAAACGAAAGACGTCACCAGACGATGCCGCCGCGCGCCGATGTTCAGGCCCAGATATCGCCTGGGGTGAACCCTTCCGTGAAGGGATCGTCATTGTCGAGAACGAGGGTATTCAGACCGGAGATCCAGCTCGTGCCGGTCAGCGTCGGGACAACGGCGGATTTGTCGCCGATCCTGGCCTCTTCGACCAGCCTGCCTGTATAGATATTGCCCAGAATGCCCTGGTGCCGGAAATCCTGGTTGAGCGGCAATTCGCCCTTCGCATGCAGAACCGCCATCTTCGCGCAGGTGCCGGTGCCGCAGGGGCAGCGATCGAGCGCTCCCGTCCAGGTAGCGGGATCGTCCCAGGACAGACCACCCGTTGCCATCGTCACCGTATTTTTCCAGTCGGCGTTCGGATCGTCCGTCGGTCCCGACAGCTGTGAGATCGTAATGCCGACGCCGGGGTAATGCGGATGGGCAACCGGCAACTGTTCGATGGCCGCCTGGCGGATCATCGCGGAAACGCGCGCGATCTCCCGCCCATGTGCGGGGATCAGCTCAAGGCCTTTGAACTGCCTGACATCGGCGATGACATAGAACATGCCGCCCCAGCCGACATCGACGGTGACCTTTCCGAGATGCGGCACATCGATGACTGCATCGAGATGGGCGGCAAATGCGGGGACGTTCTTGAAGGTCACGTTCTTGGCCCTGCCGTTGCTGCATTCCGCCGTGACGCGGATCAGGCCGGCGGGCGCCTCGAGTACCAGCTCGGTGACGGGCTCCTTCATCGGCAGCATGCCCATTTCCAAAAGCACCGTCACCACCGAGATGGTATTGCCGCCGGACATCATCGGATATTCGATTTGCTCGAGGATGATATAGCCGGCATCGGCTTCCGGGTGACAGGGCGGCACGATGATGTTGCAGCAATGGGCGGGATAGCCGCGCGGCTCGCGCAGCATCAGCTTGCGCAGCTGATCGTCGTTGCTCTCCAGCCATTTCATCTTCTCATAGACGGAATTGCCGGGAATATGCGGAATGCCGCCCGTGATCACGCGCATCGGCGTGCCTGCGTGCGTATCGACCGCGTGGATCGTTCTTTTGAATCCCATACTTGTTCTCCTCCATCGTTGCGAAATTGCCGTCTTCGTCAGACAGCGGCCTGCAACTGGGCCATCTCTTTGTAATATCGTATACGATATCCTTTATCCGAAGCCGCGAACCTGTCAATCACCAACGTCATGCTTGTTGACACTAATGTACATTATTCCTTTCGGCGTCTCGCGACTGTTGCTAAGGAACTCCATGGGCCGGAACACCGACCGGCCGAGAACCGGGCCGCGCCGGATGTCTTCAAAGCATCGGCGGTCAAGGAAACACGAGAACGGAGATTTCAGATGTCTGATGAGGTCGTGCTCAATCTGGCGGAAGCCGAGGCCCTGGCAATACGGGCCTGCCTGGCAGCCGGCGCAACGGAAGCCACCGCCCGATCCCTCGTAGACGCTACCTTGTCCGCCGCACTCTACGGACCTGCGACACTCGGGTTTCCGCACATGGTGGATTACCTCAACAGCTTTCGCGAGGGCCGCATCAACGGCGGCGCTGAACCAAGCTGCACGCGTCCTTATCCCGCCTTCTTCGTCGCGGATGCCGATCGCGGCATCGCCCAGCTCGGTTTCGATCGCGTCTTCGACGAACTCGTCGCGGTCACGCGCAATTTCGGGGTCGCCGTGTTTACGCAGAAGAACAGCTATACCGCGGGAGAACTGGGCTACTATGTTCGCAGGCTTGCCGGCGAAGGAATCGTCGGCATCGCCGCGACCAACGCCAATGCCATGGTGGTCGCCAAAGCCGGCGGCCCAGCCGTTTACAGCACGAACCCGATGGCCTTAGGCTTTCCGCTGGGAGAAGGATCGCTACCTCTCATCATCGACCAGGCTTCCAGCGCCACCGCCTATGTCAATATCGTCGCCGCCGCAGCCGAGGGACGCGCCATCCCGGCCGGATGGGCCGTCGACGAAGCCGGTAACGACACCCAGGATGCGGCAAGAGCGCTTGGCGGAGCGCTGCTTCCTTTCGGCGGACGCAAGGGCGCCAATGTGGCGCTGATGGTGGAAATGCTGTCGGCCGGCCTCTCCGGCGGCCCGTGGTCATTGGACACGCCGTCGTTCAGAGAGGGAAGCGACAGCCCTGCCGTGGGATTGACCGTCGTGGCGATGATGCCGGGGTGCACCGACGATGGCCTTGTCGAGCGCGCGCGCCGCCAGGCCGACCGCCTTCAGCAACACGGCGTGTTCATGCCCGGCGTCAGCGGCATCGAATATCCAAGGCCGGCGACGGAAAGCCTGAAAGTGCCGCGCGCCGTCTTCGAGGCTGTCGTAAAGATCGCCGGCACCTGACTTTTCCCGCGATCGATGGGATGACGCTCAACGGGGCTTCTTTTCCGGAAGATGTTCGAGAAGCGATTGGCAGGCGCTCATGATGTGGGCGTAGAGCAGACCTGCCGCCTTTTCCTCATCGCGCGCTCGGCACGCTTCGAGGATCTGGCGATGTTCGCGATCCGCCGTCTGCTTGCCATGCGACAGGGTCAACTGTACCCGGAGATAGCGTTCCAGCCGGTCGTGGACGGAACGGATGGTGGTTACGAGAAATGGCCGTTGCGCATCCTCGTAAAGGCAGCTGTGGAATCGGCAGTTCAATTCCGACCACCGTGCGACATCGGTTTCCCCTGCGAAGGCGTCGCAATAGCCAAGCGCCTTTTCAAAGGTCTCTTCCGTCATATGAG
Source organism: Rhizobium redzepovicii (assembly GCF_019793435.1). Classification (GTDB taxonomy): domain Bacteria; phylum Pseudomonadota; class Alphaproteobacteria; order Rhizobiales; family Rhizobiaceae; genus Rhizobium; species Rhizobium redzepovicii. The sequence continues at coordinate 33,430 of NZ_JAILYH010000002.1, forward strand.
GGATCGAGAGTTTGATGGCGTTCGATTCCAAGATCGCGCGCACCTCGAAGATCTGGACAATCTCAGGCTCCGAAACGCTCGTGACGATCGCGCCCTTGTTGCGGTGGAACTCCACCAGACCTTCCGCCTCCAGCCGCTTGAGCGCTTCCCGCACGGGGATCTTGCTGACGTTGAACAGCCTGGCGACATCGTCCTGACGGATCGGCTCGCCTTCATCCAGCGATCCATCCGCAATGGAATCGCGGATGAACTTCAGGATGACATCCGAGGCTGTGGGGGCCTTCCCGAGATTTGTCACCTGAGCGGTGTTGAAAGGCATTCCCCGAGCTCCTTGTTTCCGGGACGAAGATCCTGCTTGGGATATCGTAGACGATCTCATTCCTCAAGATCGATCAGCTTTTTCACGCCGCGGCTTGCGCTCCCGTAATCTCTGGATCCAGCCGCCGGTTTTGCGTTCACCGAGAAATTACCGTGCGAGCCGATGGGGCGGCCCTTTCGACCGCTATTTCTGCTGACCGCAAGCCCAGTCGTGACCTCGCGACCCGTCGTGCCGAACAGGCGGGAGATCTCGTCGAAAGCCTGCGTCACCAAAGGTGATGATGATAGGCCAGCTGGAGAACGTATTCATCCGCCAGACGTTTCGAGAATTCGGTCAAGTGCGAAGCATAGGCCGCTGCTTCGCCTGCCGGCATGATCAGGCGCTGGGACATGGGCGCGTCGAGAGGCGATCCGGGCGTCATCACGGCGACCTCGCAGTAGATCATTACCTTGCAGTCCATCGCATGGAGAAGGTCGGCATGCCGCGACAGCGGCCATTTCGTCATCGACGCGGCGTTCCGCCAATTCGCCGGAGTGCCACGCTGAAGCCAGCGCCACTGCATGCCGCACATCTTCGGGCAGGAAATCGAGAGAATTCATGCGAACCCCTGTGGCGCGTCAATGCGTTGCGGCAGACGCCCTTGTCTTGGAAATGGTTGGACGGGGAGCGCCGGAGATCGATCTCAGATGCTGTTGAAAGAAACACTTCAGCTCCCTGAAGGTGTCGAAGCCCAACGCATTGGCGACGCGGACCACCGTGGAAGGGGACACCACGCATTCGCCCGCCACGGAACTTATCGTTCCGAAGGCGACGATATCGGGCCGTGCCAGCATCTTGCGCGCCACGCGCTCCTGCTGCTCGGGAAGTCGCAACCCGGCTGCCGTAATCATGCCCTTCAGTTCGGCGACGCTGTTCGGCTTCTGCAATGTCCGCTCGGCGCTCATGGTGTCGGCTCCTTGTTGAGGCGGGATGCGCCGGCTCGGCGGCGCATCCCGGCTTTCATGACAAAAGCACGGGCCGATTCTTCGAAACAGACTCGATGCTGGCGAGCGCGATCATCAACGCGTTGCGCGCATCCATGCCTGTCGGAGCATCCTTGAATTCGCCATTGCGCACGGCGTCGACGAACGCGGCGAGCTGGGCGGTGTACCCCTGGACGAAGTGATCGGTGTCCCGTCGCCACGTATCGTTCGAGACACCGTCCTTGTCGAAGAGGGTCATACTCGACCGCCGGACGTCGCCCATGGTGACCATACCTCCGGATCCGAACACCTCGCCGCGAATGTCATAACCGTAAAGTGCCGAGAAGTTCGCCTCCGCGACGGCGACCGAGCCGTTGTCGAAGCGGATGTTGACCACTGCGGTGTCGATGAAGCCCTTCTCCTTTGCATCCGGGCGGAGGAGCGCGTCGGCCATCGCGAAAACCTCGACCGGCTTGGCGCTGGCATTGAGCCAAAGCAGGGTGTCGAAGTCGTGAATGAGCGTCTCGTAGAAAATGGTCCACTGTGGGATGCGGTCGGGATCTGCGCCGAAGGGGCCTGGATCGCGCGTCAGGGAGCGGATGAGCTGCGGGGCGCCGATCTTGCCGGCGTCGATGGCGGCGCGACCCTCGGCAAAGGCCTGGTCCCAGCGCCGGTTGAACCCGACCTGGAGCGGCACGCCGGCCGAATGGGCCGCGGCAATCGCCCGGTCCGCATCTTCAAGGGTCAGGGCCATCGGCTTCTCGCAGAAGATCGCCTTGCCGGCTTCGGCAGCCTGCACCAGCACATTTGTATGGAACCGCGCGGGGGTGGCGATAACCACCGCATCGAGCCCCGGATGGGCAAGGAGTTCTGATACCTCAGCATATGCGGCGTCCACACCGAGCGTCTCTGCGAGCTTCGCTGCGGTGCCCGGCGCCGGATCTGCGATGGCGACAAGTTCCGCGTCCACCAGCCGGCGGGCGATGGATTGGCCATGGAAGGAGCCGATGCGGCCGGCGCCGATAAGGCCGACGTTGACGGACTTGATCTTGGGCATGGTTCGGGTCCTGTAGGATTGAAACGTCAGAGGGTGAATGCTGAGCGGAAGGCTTCGAGCGCGGCGTCGGAATCGCCGGCAGCCCAGGCTTCCAAGCCGACGGGACCGGCGTAGCCCATCGTCGTCAGCGCTTTGGCGACCCCTTTCCAGTTGACCTCGCCCGTGCCGGGTTCGCAGCGTCCCGGCACGTCGGCGACCTGGATCTCGCCAATCCATGGCAAGCACCTGCGGCACAGCTCGATCAGGTTCCCTTCGCCGATCTGGGCGTGATAGAGATCAAGGTTCAGGCGAAGACGGGGATGGTCGATGCTGGAAACGAGCGCCATCGTGTCCTCCGCGCGCCCGAACGGCACACCTGGGTGGTCGACCGGCAGGTTCAAATTCTCGAGAGTGAAGACGACATTCTCATCCTCCGCCAAGTCGACGATCCTGCGCAACGTGTCGCGCGCCTTCATCCACATCGCCCCCGTGACGACCTCTATCGGCTGAACCGGAAGGCCGCGGTCGCCAAGACCGGTGCCGTGAAGGTTCAGCCGCTGAACGCCGAGGCGCTTGCCGATCTCAGCAGTTTGGCGCGCCGTCCTCAGAAGTTCATCCGCGCCCTCGTCGTCGGTGAGCCGGCCAGTGAGATAGCCGTTCATGATGGTGAAAGTGGCGCCGGTCGCCTCCAGCTTGCGAATGTCATGTTCCGGCCAGTTCCAGAGACCGACGCCGAAACCCAGTTCCTTGAGCCGTGAGGCACGCCATTCGATGGGCCGATCGCGCCAGAGCATTTCGGCGCAAGCCGCCAATGGAAAGGGGGATGAGATGGAATTGCTCATTGCGGGTTCTTCCCTGATCATGGGTATGAGTGTCCGTGGTCCGGCACGCAGGTGCTGGACCGACCTTTTTTGACGAGAGCGTCAAATCGTTCCGCCAAGCTCCTCGGAGATCGACTGAAGTTCCTTTCCTCCTCCAACCGTCCCCTCCACAGGAACGGACAAAACGAATACTACCGGGTGCAAAACGCTTGCTACCGGGTGCAAAGCAGGTGCATCATATGCAGGAATAAGCTAAAAGCAAGCATTCATTTCACCGGAATCAGAAAATGGAATGTTTATTCTATTTTCTTCGGGAGGCGTAATGCGCAAGCGGGCAACGGCAAAACAGGTGGCGGAGGCCGCAGGAGTATCGAAGTGGACGGTCATCAGGGCCTTCACACCCGGCGCGTCCATCACCGAGGAGAGTAAGCGGAAGGTGCTGGAGATGGCAGCCGCGCTCAACTACACGCCGAACCTTTTGGCGCGCAGTCTCGCGACCAACTCGACGCGCCAGGTGGCGGTGTTCGTCGACGATTTTGCCAACCCGCAAAAACTCCCTTTCCTCGAAACCTTGACGGAGCAGCTACAGGCGGCGGGGCTGGTTGCGATGCTCATCAACATCAACAATCACTTCGACCATGTGAACGCGCTGCTCCATGCCGACCAGCGTCAGGTCGACGCCATCATTCTCTTCGGTACCGCGTTCCGCGATGAGACGCTGACCGACCTGCAGCTCGGCCATGGAATGCCTCCCATGTTCGTTCTGGCTCGAGACAGCCAGATCGACGGCGTCCCAGCCGTCGTATGCGACGCCGAACTGGCGCTTCGGGACATCGTCCGTCACCTTTATGAACGAGGCTATCGGCGACCCGGTTTCATGAGTGGGGCCGCCGCTCTCTCGACGGCGCTGAGGCGACGTCAGCATTACCTCGAGTTCTGGGCCCAGCACAGCATCCAAAACATCTCACTTCTTTCCGCAGACAGGTACAGTGCGGACGCGGGTGCGGCGTCCGTCCGGGCATATCTCGCGAGCACGCCGGCGAAAAAGCGGGTGGATGTCCTGATGTGCGAAAACGACATTCTCGCACTGGGAGCAATGGACGAGATTCGCGGAAACTTCGGACTGAAGATTCCCGAGGACATCGCTATCGTCGGCTTCGATAATTACGAACTCGGCGGATCATACGGATACGGACTGACAACCTACGAACAACCCAGGGAAGAGATGGTGCGGGCTGTCGTCAGCATGATTAAGGGCGCCGTCGAACCGGAGACTGTGACGCTGCCGGGCCGGCTCGTCGTCCGAAGTTCGACATAGTCGTCCGGGCGCTATGATACGGCCTGCGCGCCGGTGATCTCCACCAAAGAGCCGCACATGAACGCGGCCTCGTCAGAGGCGAGGAACGCGACGAGGGCCGCGACCTCTTCCGGACGGCCGATGCGGCCGTAGGGAACGAGCCTGTCGAGTTCGGCGATCGTCCGGCCGGAGCGCTTGACGCCGGCTTCGAGCATCGGCGTACGAATTTCGCCGGGGCACACGGCGTTGACGCGCACCTTGTCCGGCGCATAGTCGCGGGCGAGGTTCTGGGTGAAGGCGGCAACGGCCGCCTTCGTGGTGTTGTACGCGATGTGGTTCGGCGCGGGGTAAAGCCCCCATTGCGAGGCCGTGTTGATGATCGCGCCGCCACCGGCGGCGATCATATGCGGCAGGGCCGCGCGGCAGAGATGGAACATCGAATCCAGATTGACCGCGAAACTCAGCTGCCAGTCTTCATCCGAGAGCGCCAGCAGATTGCCGCGCCGGTTGATGCCGGCATTGTTGACCAGCACATCCAGCCGCCCCTTGATCGCAAAGGCTTTTTCGATAAGTTCCACACATTCCGGCTTGCGGGAGATGTCGGCCGCAATGGCGGTCGCCGATCCGCCCGCCGCCTCGATGAGCGACGCGACTTCGCCTGCGGCCTGAGCGTTGGCATCGGTCACCACCACCAGCGCGCCTTCCTCGGCCAACCTCTTCGATATGGCGGAGCCGATGCCACCGCCGCCACCGGTCACGACCGCTACCTTGCCATGAAATCTCTTCATCCCGTTCTCCTATCTGATGTAGCTGCCGCCATTGACGTCGAATGTCGCGCCGTTGACCGATGCCTGCGACGGACGAAGCAGGAAGGCGACCAGCTCGGCGATCTCGCCCGGCTCGGCCATCGCGCCGATCGGAATATCGCCAACCGCCGCCTCCTTGCCGTGCCTTGCCACGAAATCCTCGGCCATATCTGTGCGCACCCATCCCGGCGCGACGGAGACGGCGACCACTCCGTCGCGACCGAAGCTCCTCGCGATCGACTTTGTGAGATTGGTGAGCGCCGCCTTCGTCGCCCCATAAGGCATGGCGTCGGCGGCGTACCCGCGCTGACCGGCGCGGCTGGCCATATTGACGATCCGCCCGCCGTCATGCTGCTTGAAATGCACGAGCGCCTCTTTGCAGAGATCGGCCGCGGCAAAGAAATTCACCTGAAACTCTTTCTGCCAGGCTGCCCGCCAATCGGCCGGATCGGCATCGATCGAAATCTCGTTGCGGACCCCGGCATTGTTGACGACGGCATGGATCCGCCCCGCCGCCGAAAGCGCATCGCCCCAAAGCGCGAAGGCGCCGTCCGGACGGGAGAGGTCGGCCTGAACGATCAGGCCGTTTCCGCCAAGCTTGCAGAGCAGGGCTTCCGCACGTTGCCTGTCGCGGCCGTAATGGATGACCGGTCGCGCGCCTTCGGCCGAAAGGCGCTCGACGATGGCTGCGCCGATTCCGCCGGATGCCCCGGTGACGAGGACAGTCTGGCCGGCCAGAGGTTGAAGGTAAGACATTGCGGGCTCCTATCCGAGCAGGCCGACCTGCGGCCCCCATGTATCAGAGAGCGCAAAGCCCGCGGCGAAGGGATCGTCGTCGGACATACGCAGCTGCTCGCGGCCATAGACATAGGCGCGGCCGGTTATTCTCGGCAACACGGCGCGGCGGCCGCCCACCTCGGTTTCGCCGATCGCCTCCGCCAGAAACTCGCCGCCGATGATCGACCGGGACGTTCTCAAGTCTCCGACCGAGACTTCGCCACGGGCATAGAGCGTCGCCAGATTGGCCGAGCTGCCGGTTCCGCAGGGCGAGCGGTCGACGCGGCCGGGCTGCAGCGTCGTGCAGGTCCTGACCGCCCCGTCAGCCTCGCGCCCGCGGAACATCACATAGGCGATCTCGTTGACGCCGGTTAAAACGGGATGGGCGACAGAGACCTGCCCGGCAAGGAGCGACTTGAGCTCGATGCCGGCCTCTGCCAGCAGCCGGGCATTGGCCGGAGCGATATCGAGGCCGAGCTGGTCGACATCAACAAGCGCGTAATAGACGCCGCCGAAGGCGACATCGACCTTGATGCGGCCCCATTTCGGCGTCTCCACCTCACTGTCGAGCGCCTCGGCAAAACTCGGCACATTGTCGAGGCTGACCGAAAGGCAGCGGCCGTCGCGGCAGGTGGCGCGCGCGACGATCAGGCCGGCGGGCGTGTCCAGCCGCACCACCGTCTCCTGCTCCGACATCGGCACCCGGCCGCTTTCGAGCAGTGCGGTGACGACGCAGATGCAGTTGCTGCCGGACATCGGGTGGGCGCGGTCGGCCTGCAACACGATGAAGCCGGCATCGGCGTCGGCGCGGGTCGGCTCGACCAGCAGGTTCACCGACATGGCAACGTTGGCGCGCGGCTCGAAGGTGACAAAGCGGCGCAGGCTGTCGTCCACCGTGTTGATGTGGTTCATCTTGTCGAGCATGGTCGCGCCCGGTATTTCGGGCGCGCCTGCGACGATAACCTTGCCGATCTCGCCCTGGCAGTGGACCTGCAGCAGGTCGAGGCTGCGGTTCCAGTTCATTCGGCCGCCTCCGGCTTGATGTACCAGCCCCAGGGATCCTCGCCGACGAAGCGGGTGATCTGCTTGGTCTCGAGATAGTTGTCGAGGCCCCAGCGGCCAAGTTCGCGGCCGATGCCGGATTCCTTGTAGCCGCCCCAGGGCGCCTCGGTGAAGGTCGGCTGCGAGCAATTGATCCAGACGATGCCGGCGCGGAAGGCGGCGGCAACGCGCTCGGCCCTGATGTCGTCCTTCGACATGACAGCGGCGGCGAGGCCGAAACGGGAATCATTGGCGAGCTCGATCGCCTCTTCCTCGGTCCTGAACGGCCGGATGCAGACGACAGGCCCGAAGATCTCCTCCACCCAGGCGGCGCTGTCGAGCGGAACATCGGTCAGAACGGTCGGCTGGAGATAATAGCCCTTGTCGAATCCTTCCGGGCGGGCTCCACCGCAGGCGACCGTCGCACCGGCCTGCCGCGCCGCTTCGATCGCGGCAACAACCTGCTCGTGCTGGCGCTTGGAAACCAGCGGCCCAAGGAGAACGCCCTCGTCGAGACCGTTGCCGATCTTGATCTTCTTCGTCTCCTCGATCAGTCGTGCGAGCAGCCGCTCGTAGATGGTGTCCTGCACGAGGACCCGCGACGTTGCCGAGCAGACCTGACCCTGGTTCCAGAAAATGCCGAACATGATCCATTCGACAGCCTTGTCGATATCGGCGTCCTCGAAGACGACGAAGGGCGACTTGCCGCCGAGTTCGAGGCTGACCCGCTTGATGTCGCGGGCGGCCGCCGCCATGATCTTCGAGCCGACCGGCCCCGAGCCGGTAAAGGCGAGCTTGTCGACCTGCTTGTGATCGATGATCGCCTGGCCGGCGACCGACCCGGCGCCGGTCAAGATATTGAGCACGCCGGGCGGCAGCCCAGCTTTGTCGGCAACCACCGCCAGTTCAAGCGCCGTCAGCGATGTCAGCTCGGCGGGCTTCAGCACCACCGTGCAGCCGGCGGCCAGTGCCGGGGCGACTTTCCATGCCGCCATCAGCAGCGGATAGTTCCAGGGGATAATCGCGCCGGCGACACCGAGCGGCTCGCGTACCGCCTTGGAGGTAAAGCGCTGATCGGGAAGCGCGATCGTCTCCTCGGGATTGTTGTCGAGCTGTTCGGCGAGACCCGCGTAGAAATCGAAGCAGCCGGCGGCGTCGGCGACGTCCCAATCGGCCTCGGGGAACGGCTTGCCGTTGTCGAGGACCTCGAGGCGGGCGATCTCGGCCTGGCGGGCGCGGATGCCATCTGCGATGGCCCGGAGATATCGGGCGCGATGGGCGCCCGTCAACTTCGGCCAGCCGTCCTTGTCGAAGGCCCGGCGCGCTGCCTTGACGGCAAGGTCGACATCCTCGGCCGTTGCGGCGCCGATCGTCTGGATCACCTCTTCCGTTGCCGGGTTCGTCACCGTGCAGACGCCGCCCTTGACCGGCTTCACCCACTGTCCATCAATGTAGAGTTCGCTTCGCATGTTCACTCCCTTTTGCCTTGCGTCGGCGCCGCGCTCAGAAGCGGTCGACGCGATAGGGTTTCATGTCCACGGGCGGTTCAACGCCCGTAACGAGATCGGCCATCAACCGGCCCGTCGTGGCGGCATAGGTCAGGCCGAGATGCCCATGGCCGGTCGCGTACCAAACGTTGCGGTGCTTGGCGGACCGTCCCATGACCGGCACGGTATCGGGCAGTGCCGGGCGATGCCCCATCCACTCCGTCACCCCTTCGGCCTTCAGCTCCGGCAATGCTTCTCGAGCCCGCTTCACCAGGATTTTCGCGCGCCGGTAATCCGGCGGGGCGTCGAGGCCGGCCATTTCGACCGTGCCGCCGACGCGGATGCCGCCCGCTGTCGGCGTCACCATGAAGGCGCGCGCCGGCCAGATGATCGAATGGCGCATCGAAATGCCGGGCTCCATGATCTGCGTGTGGTAGCCGCGCTCGGTTTCGAGCGGGATATGTTCACGCAGCAGCGCGGAAAGTCGGGCGGTGAAGGCACCGGCCGCGAGCACCACCTTCTCCGCCGCAAGGGTGCGCCCGTCCGCCAGACGCAGAGCCGAGACGCCGGCCTCGCTTTGCTCGAAGCCTGCGACGTCGGCCTCGACGATCCGGCCGCCGAGCGCCTGGAATTTTTCGATGAGGGCGGCGACGAGTTTGTACGGATCGGTGATCGACCGATTGTCGGGAAAGAGTACCGCCTTGCCAATCCTAGCGGTCAAGGCCGGCTCGAGATCCCGGATGGCGTTGCCGCCGAGGATTTCGTGCCGGAAGCCGAAACGCTCCAGAATATCGATATGTTCGCGATCCGCCCTGAATTCGGCGTCGTCAGTATAGAGGCTGAGGCAGCCCTCGGCCGTCAGCATATGCGCAAGACCGGTCTCCTTGAGCAGCACGTCAAGGTCTTCATAGACGCGGCCGCAGAGCACGGCGCCGGCCGCTTCCAGCTCCCTCAATTTTGAGGGGCGGCTGGCGGCGAGGAACCTCAGGAACCACGGCACCAGTTTCGGCAGATAGGCGGGCCGGATGCGCACCGGCCCCTCCGGGTCGAGCAGCCATTTCGGCATCTGCGCCCAGATGCCGGGACGCGAAGCCGGCATGAATTCGGTGACGGCGATGCTCGCCATATTGCCGTAGGAGGCGCCCATGCCGGGGGCAGCCCTGTCGATCAGGGTGACGTCGTTTCCCCGGCGCTGGAGTTCATAGGCGATGGTGGCGCCGATAATGCCGGCGCCGACGATCACGATGGATGACACGGCGAACCTCGTAAATTCAGAGATCCCGGGGCGGTTCGGCCGCCCCGGCCTGTTCCTGCTACCAGTTGAGGATCGGCTCCATCGCCGCCCTGAACTCGGCCTTTTCCTCCGAGGTCAGCTCGCCGAGCGGCGCGCGGCACGTCCCCACGGACAAGCCCTGCAGCTCGCAGCCATATTTGATCTTCTGCACGAACTTGCCGCTCTCCAGGATGTTCATCGCCCGATAGAGGGTCTTCATCATCTCGCGGGCTTTGCTGAGATCTCCCGCCTTGTAGGTTCGGTCGAGATCGCAGCACGCCTTGGCCATGCAGTTGGACGGACCGCAGATCCAGCTTTCCGCGCCCCAGAACATGAAATCGAGCGCGATATCGTCCGAGCCGCTGACGAGCTGGATCTTGCCCTCATAGCGGCTGGCGATGTCGATGGCGCGCTGCAAAACGCCCGAGCTTTCCTTGATGCCGATCACCCGCGGATTATCGGCAAAATGATCCATCAGCTCGAAGCCGATGTCCGAACCATCCTTGGCCGGATAGGAATAGAGCACGAGGTTCACATCGACAGCACCGAGCACGGCTTCGTAGTGCTTGATGAGCTCCGCCTGCGTCGGACGGGTATAGAATGGCGGCGCCAGCAGGACCGTGTCATAGCCGATGTCGCGTGCCATAGCCGTCTGCTCGATCACCTCGCGGGTCGCCGGCGCATTGGTGCCGGCGATCAGAATTTCGCCCGGTCTGGCAAACTCCTTGACGAACTGCAGCACGTCACGACGCTCTTCCCTGGATTGGCTGAAATATTCACCTGTGGACCCATTCGGAACCCAGCCGGTGACGCCTGCCTCACGCAGATGTGTCAGAAGCTTTTCGAACGCCTTGAAGTCAATCTTGTTGCTCGCGTCGAAGGGTGTGATGAGGGCGGGCACGACGCCGGAAAGTTTCATGGGATTCTCCTGTCCTGGGAATGACGGTTTTCAGATTGCGAGCTTCTTGAGGATGCGTCCCTCGATGAGGGAAACCGCCCGCGTCAGTGGGAAGGCAATGGCGAAGTAGATCAGCGCGACGACCGTCAGCACTTCGACCGGGCGGGCCGTGTTGTTCGAGATGTTCTGGCCGACGAACATCAGGTCCGCCATGCCGACGGCGGAGACGAGCGCGCTCTCCTTGAAGAGGCTGACGCAGTTCGACAGCAGCGTCGGGATGGCCCGCAGCACCGCCTGCGGCAGCACGACGTTGACGACCTGGGCGCTGCGCGGCAGGCCGAGTGCGACGCAGGCATCCAACTGCTCGCGGCCGATGGATTTGAGGCTGGCGCGGAACGTTTCGCTGGTGATCGCGCCCATGTAGAGCGTCAGCGTGATGACGCCCGATGCGAGATTCGAAAGCTCGACGCCGAGGAGCAGCGGCAGGCAGAAGAAGATCCAGAAGAGCTGGATAAGGACCGGCGTGCCGCGGAAGAATTCGACATAGGTGCCTGCAATGGCGCGAAGCGCCAAATTGCGCGACGCGCGGGCCAAACCGACGAGAAAGCCGAGAGAGCATCCAAGCACGATGCAGATGATCGTCAGCTTGATCGTCATCCACAGGCCGAGCAGCAGCGCGTTTTCGAAGCGCAGCAGGATCGAGAAATCGAGCGTCATCATGCTGGCCTCCTAGCTGACGAGGATCTGGCGGCGGCGTTCGAGCAGGCCGACGATCTGGGTGATCGGGAAGGACACGGCGAAATAGATGAGTGCCACGACCGTGAAGGTCTCGATCGGGCGATAGGTCTCCGTCGCCAGAGTCTTGCCCTGGTACATCAGGTCCTGGATCGCCACGATCGCGACCAGCGCGCTCTGCTGGAAAATGACGATGCCGTTGGTCAAAAGCACCGGGATCGAGGCGCGGAACGCCGTCGGGAAGACGATGTAGAGCACCCGCTGCAGCGGATTGAGACCGAGCGCGATGCCGGCATCGAGCTGCTCGCGCGGCACCGCCTGGATGGATGCCCGGTAGGCCTCGGCATTGAACGCCATCAGATTGAGCCCGAGGGCCATGATGCCCATCGTCATCGGGTCGAGGAAGACGTCGAACAGCATCGGCACGCAGTAGAATATCCAGACGATCTGGACGATCGCCGGCGTGCAGCGGAAGAATTCGACGAACAGCATGAACGGCAGCCGCACGACCTTGATCGGACTCATGATCAGGAGGGCGAGTCCGAAGCCCAGGACGATGCCGAGGGCGTTCGCAGCCGCTGTCAGCTGCAGCGAAACCCACAGCCCCTGCAGCAGCGGAGCGATGGAGACGGCGTTGAAATCGAACGTGTAGTTCATCTGTGCCTCCTACTGTTTGATGTGGAAGACGCGGTCGATGAATTCCTTGGTGCGTTCCTCGCGCGGAGCGCCGAGCACCTGCTCGGGCGGGCCGTCCTCGACGACCACGCCGCCGGCGCAGAAGATGACGCGCGAGGCGATGTTCTTGGCGAACCACATGTCGTGGGTGACGATCATCATCGGCATGTCCTGGGCGGCGAGCTGCAGGATCACCTGCTCCACCTCGCTCACGAGTTCCGGATCGAGCGCCGAGGTAACCTCGTCGAACAGCATCAGCTTCGGATCGAGCATCAATGCGCGGGCGACGGCGACGCGCTGCTTCTGGCCGCCGGAAAGCTGTGCCGGATAGGCATTGGCCTTGGCGCCGAGCCCGAAGCGCTCGAGCAGAGCCTGGGCGCGAGCGGTCGCCTTCGACTTGCTTTCTCCGCGCACTTTGCAGGGTGCGAGGATCAGGTTCTGAATGACGCTCAGATGTGGAAACAGCGTGTAGTGCTGAAAGACCATGCCGATCGAGCGGCGGACATTGGTGTCGATCTGGGTCTTCCTGGCACCGCCATCGGAAGAAATATAGGCCTTGCCGTCGAATCTGACCGAGCCGCTGTCGATCTGCTCCAGGCCCATCATCACCCTGAGTAGCGTGCTCTTGCCGCCGCCGCTCGGACCGATGACGACGACGCGTTCGCCGCGCGTCATTTCAATGTCGATGCCTTTCAGCACCTGGATTGCTCCGTTGCCATAGCTTTTGTGGAGCGCCTGCATTTTCACGAGGGGAAGGCTGAAGGAGGTGGTCATGGCCAATCTCCGATGATCGAAGCTGGAAGGGCCGGCGCGATCCCCGCACCGGCCCGGCGAGGTTACTTTGCGCCCTTGAGCACGTCGTCGACCGCCTTGCGGATCAGCTCATCGACGTGACCGGTGGCGACCTTCTCTTCGAGGAAAATATCGACCACTTCGACATCGGCGGCCGAAAGCTGATGCGGCAGACCGAAAGCGACACCCTGCTTGGCAAGAGCCGGCGTCGGGTTGAGCGCAACCGCCCAATCCGGGTTCGACTGGGTGAAGAGCTGATTGGTATCGGAGGCGTCGACCAGGATGTCGGCGCGCTTCGAGGTGACCGCCAGCCGGGTCTCGTCATTGCCGGGAAGGCGCATGATCGTGGCGTTCTTCACCGCAGCGGAAATGGCTTTGTCCTGCGCCGTGCCGGACATGACGGCGAGCGTCACGCCTGATTTGTCAATATCGGCCACCGAAGCGGCACCGGTGGTAATCTTCGGATTGTTTTTATTGTAGGCGAGCGAGATCTGGTACTCCATCGCCGGGATCGAGAACTGCACGGCCATGGCGCGAGTTGGTGTCCGGTTGAGCGCCAGCGACAGATCCCATTTGCCCGCCTGCAGACCGGCAACGATATTGTCCCAGGTGGTATCGACGAATTCAGGCTTCACCTTGAGGACGTCGGCAAATTCCTTGCAGAGATCGGCGAAGAAGCCGGTGTACTCGCCCGTCGCCGGATCGCGCATGACATAAGGCGGCGCAACGGCCGCGCCGCAGCGCAGCGTGCCTGCCTTCTGCACGCCCTGCCAATATCCGTCAGTGGTCTGGGCGTGTGCGGCGGTTGCGGAAAGACCTGCCATCAGGGCGAGCACGGGCAGCGCCCGCAAGGCGGACGTTATCAAAGAAAGCATTGGGCATTCCTCTTTTGCTGTGCGCGAAAGCGCGCGGTTCCACTCGTCGGCTCTGGCCGTTTCTATTGGTTTTTTGTCGGCTGCGTGTCGACTGGACGGGATCATGTCAACAGCGTGTCGACAAAGTCAAGCGGAAAAATTACATTGCCGACACGCTGTTTTTCTGGCCCAATGGGATCCGCGCCTGGAGAAAGGGACTTAAGTGTCTGATGAATCGGAAGTGAAACGCATCCGCGGGACCGGCTGGAAGAGCGTTTACGAAACGCTCCGCAACGAGATTTTGTCGCTTGCTTTGCCGCCCGGTCAGCTTCTCGACGAGATGACGCTTGCCGAACGCTTCGACATGTCGCGCTCGCCAGTGCGTGAAGCGCTGATCCGGCTCGGCGCCGACGAGTTGGTAGTGACGCTTTCCAACCGCAGCACGATCGTCGCGCCGATCGAAGTCGCGACCTTTCCCAAATATGTCGAGGCGCTCGACATCGCGCAGCGAATGAATACGCGGCTTGCCGCAGCGCTCCGGACCGAGGCCGACCTCAAGACCATCGCCAAGCGGCTGAAGATCTTCGAAGCGGCGGTTAAAACCGGCAATCATCTCGCCATGTCGGAGGCCAACAAGGAATTCCACATGGCGATCGCCCATGCCGGAAAAAATCAGTACCTCGCCTCCTTCTACGAGAAATTGCTGTCGCAGGGACAGCGCATGCTCCACCTGCATTTCGAATATCTGGAGCGGACCCATGAGGGCTATCTGCTGACCGACGAGCACACGCTGATGCTCGATGCCATCAGGGACAAGAACGTCGAGCTCGCCGATGAGCTCGCCCATGCCCATACGCGCCAATTCCAAGACAATTTCATCAACTTCATGCGCGAGAACTACACGACGGATGTCGCGTTGGGGCCGTTGCGGGCTGCGGAGTAACAGCGATGATCGACAGCATTGGATTCGTCGGCACCGGCGCCATCACCGAAGCCATGGTTCGCGGGCTTCTGGCCGCACCGGCTTACGCCTCCGAGGTCCACGTTTCACCGCGGAGCGCGCACATTGCCGCCACGCTGGCAGAAGAGTTCGCCTCGGTCAGGATTGCCGGGGACAACCAGACTGTCGTCGATCGCAGCGACATGGTGTTCCTGGCGATAAGGCCGCAGATCGCCGAGGAGGTCGTGCGGGCGCTGTCGTTCAGGACCGGCCAGACGGTCGTCAGCCTCGTCGCGGCGACGGAGCGGCAAGCCCTACTCGATTGGATCGGCGCCGATATCGATCTCGTCCAGGCCATCCCCCTGCCCTTCGTCGCACAGCGGCAAGGCGTTACTGCCATCTATCCCGCCAATGCCGCCATCGCGGCGCTGTTTGACACGCTCGGAACGGCCGTCCAGTGTCAGTCGCGGAAGGAATACGATCTCCTCGCGGCCGCAAGCGCAGTCATGTCGACCTATTTCGGCGTCATGGAGTCGATCACCGGCTGGCTGGAAAAAAGCGGCCTCGAAAGGGCAAAGGGCCAAGCCTACATCGCCCCACTGTTTGCAAGCCTGGCGCAGAAAGCCAACAACCCCGGCAACGAGCCGTTCAGCGCGCTGAGCCGCGAATTCGCCACCAAAGGCGGCCTGAACGAGCAGGTTCTTTCGGACTTCGACAAGCAGGGCGGTCTTGCCGCACTCACCGCCGCCCTCGACGGCGTGCTTGCCCGCATCGAGGGCCGCAGGAGCTGAGGCGCATGGCATCGGCATGGATGCGAACAGGTCTCGGCGCCGCCCTTGCAGCCGTCGCGGCCCTTCTCGGCGGAAGCGTCCTGGCGCATGCCGAGGCGGCAAGACCACCGGCCGTTTCCACCGTCATTCTCTCCCTCTCACCACGGACCATTCGTTGGGCCACCATCTACAAGGTTCCCGACCCCGCCGATCACGATCCCTATTACCATCTTGAAGTGATCGAGAAGGAGCGGCATACGCCGCCCTGGCAATTCAAGCGGCTTGCCGCCCATCTCGTCGTGACGGCGGCGGCTTTGGACAGGAGCCGCCTCAGACGGAAAGCAAAGACCTATTTTTACAAGGACATCGAGTTCCGGATCGCCGACAAGGCCTGGCGTCAACAATCTCCGGCGCAAAGAGAGGCCATGGTTTGCCGCACGGCAATTCTCGAATGCATAGGCAGATCCGATTCAGAATAGATGTGACCTGCTAAATTAAAGAGTTAGAGCATGATGTCGTCCGAAAACCGCTCACACTTTTCGGCATCATGCTCTAGAACGTCGGCGGCGTGCAGGCGCTGATGACTTCGCAGGGCACCGGCCCGACGCAGCGGAACCGATGCGGCCGCCGGCTTTCGAAATAATAGGCATCCCCCGGCCCGAGGATACGCCGCTCGTCGTCGACGGTCACCTCAAGCCTTCCCGAGAGGACGATCCCGCCCTCCTCCCCCTCGTGAACAAGCGGAATCTTACCGGTGTCGGCGCCCGGCTGGTAACATTCCTTGAGCATCTGCAGGCTGCGCCCGAACAGGTTTTCTCCAACCTGCCTGTAGGAGATGGCGCCCTTGCCGATCTCCACCAGTTCTTCGGCCGCATAGAAAGCCTTCTTCGGACGCTCGGGCTCAAAGGCGAAGAACTCCGCCAGACCGATCGGGATACCGTCCAGAATCCGTTTCAAGGCCCCGACCGAAGGGTTGGAGGCGTTCGATTCGATCAGCGAAATCGTTGAATTGGGCACGCCGGTGCGCTTGGCCAGTTCACGCTGGGAAAGCTTATGAGCGATGCGCAGATGACGCAGGCGGCTGCCGATGTCGACTGACATGATGCGGTCCGTTTATGTTGTCCAGAATATCGAAAAACATATCCGCTCATCCGTTCAGTTTCAATGACTTGTACCGCAGAAGAAAAGGACTTGTTTGACTGGGAGAAATTGCCATTCTCACCGCCAACCATAGGAGGCCAGCATGGACCAGATCAGCAAACCGAACGCGCCCGTACTCGACAATTTTTGGATGCCGTTCACCGCGAACCGGCAGTTCAAGGCTACGCCGCGCCTCCTGGCCGCAGCAGAGGGCATGTATTACACCGACGTCGACGGGAACCAGGTGCTGGACGGCACTGCCGGCCTCTGGTGCTGCAATGCCGGCCATGGCCGCAAGAAGATCGCCCAGGCAGTCGAACGGCAGCTTTCGACCATGGACTATGCTCCGACCTTCCAGATGGGCCATCCGATCGCCTTCGACTTCGCCGCCAAGCTGGCCGCGAACGCGCCGGGCGGCCCGGACGGCAAGCTCGACCGGGTATTTTTCACGGGCTCAGGTTCGGAATCGGTCGATACGGCGCTGAAAATCGCCATCGCCTATCAGCGTGCCATCGGCCAGGGCACCCGCACGCGCATCATCGGGCGCGAGAAGGGTTATCACGGCGTCGGCTTCGGCGGCATTTCCGTCGGCGGCCTCGTCAACAACCGGCGGGTCTTTCCGCAGATACCGGCCGACCATATGCGCCATACGCTCGACGTCGAGCGCAATGCCTTTTCGAAGGGCCTTCCCGCCCACGGCGTGGAACTGTCCGACGATCTGGAGCGCCTGGTGCAGTTGCACGGCGCCGAAACCATTGCCGCCGTCATCGTCGAACCGATGTCGGGATCGGCGGGCGTCGTCCTGCCGCCGAAAGGCTATCTGGAAAAGCTGCGTGCAACCGCCGACAAGCACGGCATCCTGCTGATCTTCGACGAGGTCATCACCGGCTTCGGCCGTCTCGGCACGCCTTTCGCCGTCGATTATTTCGGCGTCGTGCCGGATCTCGTCACCACGGCAAAGGGGCTGACCAACGGGGCGATCCCGATGGGCGCAGTCTTTGCCAGCCGCAAGATCTATGACGGCCTGATGGTCGGCCCGGAAAATGCGATCGAACTCTTCCATGGCTATACCTATTCCGGCCATCCGGTCGCCTGCGCAGCCGGGCTTGCAACCCTCGAAATCTACGAGGAAGAAGGACTGCTGACGCGCGCGGCCGATCTGGCCGAGCACTGGCAGGAGGCCCTGCATTCGCTGAAAGGCCTCCCCAATGTCGTCGACATCCGTAATCTCGGCCTGGTCGGCGCGGTCGAATTGGCGCCTCGCAACGGCGCGCCGGGAACCCGGGCCTACGACGTCTTCGTCGACTGCCTCAACAAGGGCCTGCTGATCCGCGTGACCGGCGACATCATCGCGCTCTCGCCGCCGCTCATCATCGAGAAGAGCCAAATCGACACGATCGTCTCGACGATCGGCGATGCACTGAAGCGCGCGGCATAGACCTGCATCCAGCTTGTCCTCGTCGGCGATTTTGAATCGCCGACGGAACCATCCGGCCAGCTATATGGCGTTCAGCGCTTCAAAGCCTGTGACGGCAGTTGACCGAAACGCTTCCGGTATTCTGCTGAAAATCGCCCGAGATGGGTAAATCCCCATCGGAGCGCGATGTCGGCGACGGCCTGTCGCGTGCCGGATTCGAGCAGATCGCGATGGGCGGAAAGCATCCGGATTTCATGCAGGTAGGCCATCGGCGTGGTATCTCTGAACTGCCGGAAACCCTGTTGCAAAGTGCGGACGCTGACCTTGGCTGCGGTCGCGATGTCGTTGAGCGAGATCGGCTCGGCGATATATTCCTGCATGAATTCGATCGCCCATTTCACATGGCGAGGAGCCGGGGCCGGAGCGGGAAGCGCAAGCGCCTCCGAATAGCGATGGGGACAGGTCTCCAGAAGCAGATAGATCGTCGCGTCGCAGAGCGCGTTCAGAGCCAGCGGCGACTGCAGCAGCGGCCCGTCGCCGCTGAGTCCATAATGGAGGTTCGCGGCGAGTTGCTGCAACACGAGCCCTGGACCGGTCGTCAGATCGATAGAGGGACGAAAATCCGTGTCGCCAATAATCGTTCGCTCGAACATCTGTGTCAGGTGCCTGTTGATCCTCGCTTGATCGATGAACAGGCCGAGATGACGGCGCGGGCCGAGCAGGCGGGCACCCGAGACGCGGCCCGCCCCGAGAATGGCGCCGCGGCCGGGAATGGAATGGATATGCTCCTTGCCCGCATCGAAGAGGGCGTCCCCCTCCATCGGCAGGAATATGATCACCTTGCCACTGGGCGCCTCCCGCCGGATCGAGATTGTGCCTTCGTAGGCGCAGTCGGCAATGGCCAGCTCTTCCGTCGCGACGAAATTGCAGCGATAGGCGATGGGTGCGTCGGCTTTCGCCTCAGCCTTGATCGGAGAGTTCGGCGTCGACAATATTTCCGAGAGTGCGTCCGGATCCGTGCCGCTGAACGCCGTCTCCCAAAACGGCGGGCTCTGCCTCGCCGGATCGTGGAGGGAGCTGCCATTGGCGGGCATAAGGGAACGACCGGACATTCATGACCTCGAAGACAAAGCCCATCGATAATAAGCGATGGCCGCAATCATTTCTTTGCATTTTGCGCCGTTTGACGGGTTTCAGCCATATCGATTGATGGCGAGATCCCGCGCGTCGATCTCAGGCGTGCGACCGCCGACCAGATCGCTGATCAGCCGCGCCGAACCGGTGCTCATCGTCCAGCCGAGCGTGCCGTGGCCGGTGTTGAGAAAGAGACCGCTGATCTTCGTCGGGCCGATGACCGGCGTGCCATCCGGCGTCATCGGGCGCAGGCCGGACCAGAAGGACGCCTTGGAAACATCGCCGCCGGGGAACAGATCGGTGACCGAATGTTCCAGCGTGCTGCGGCGGGCGAACCCGAGATCGTTGGTATAGCCCGAGATTTCAGCCATGCCGCCGACGCGGATGCGGTCCCCGAGCCGGGTGATTGCGATCTTGAAGGTTTCATCCATGACGGTCGATTCCGGAGCGCGCGTCGCGTCGGTGATCGGGATGGTGAGCGAATAGCCCTTCACCGGATAGACCGGCAATTTGATGCCGAAGGGCTTGAGCAGCAGCGGCGAATAGCTGCCGAGCGCAACCACCACCGCATCCGCACTCATCCGTTCGCGATCGGTGATGACGCCGCGTACGCGGCCGGCCTCGACATCCAGCGCCTTGATCGTCGTGTCATAGGCAAAGCGGACGCCGAGTGCCTCGGCTTTGGCGGCCAGCGCATTGGTGAATTTGAAGCAGTCGCCGGTTTCGTCCTTCGGCGTCAGCAGGCCGCCGACGATCTTGTCGCGCACGTGCTTCAATGCCGGCTCAAAGCGGATGCAGCCGTCCCGGTTCAGCACCTCATAGGGAATGCCGTCCGCCGCCAGCGCCTTGACGTCCTTGGCCGAGGCCTCGAGCTGCTGCTGCGTGCGGAAGAGCTGCAGCGTTCCCTGCATGCGTTCGTCATAGGCGATGCCGGTCTCGGCGCGAAGTTCGGCCAACGCGATGCGGCTGTAATCGGCAAGGCGCAGCATGCGGCTCTTATTGATCGCGTAGCGCTCGGAGGTGCAGTTCGACAGCATCCTCGCCATCCAGGAGAGCATGGCCATGTCGAGCTTCGGGCGCAGGATGAGGGGCGCATGTTTCATGAACAGCCACTTCATCGCTTTCGCCGGAATGCCGGGCGCTGCCCATGGCGAGCAATAACCGAAGGAAACTTCGCCGGCATTGGCAAAGCTCGTTTCCAGCGCCGGGCCTGTCTGCCGATCGACGACCGTGACCTCATGGCCTGATTTGGCTAGCTGATAAGCGGATGTGACGCCGACGATACCGGCACCCAGAACAATGACTTTCATGATCTTCCCAAATGATGGAGCCGCCGGGCTCTCAGCGATATTGCCTGTCGTAACGATCGCCCAGAGCGGTTAGGATTTCGTAAGATATGGTGCCGGCATCGCCGGCGATGTCCTCGAGCGTCTGGTTCGGGCCAAGCACTTCGACCAGACTGCCCAGCGTCAGCGTGCCTTCGGGCAGTGCCGACACGTCGACGGTCACGCTGTCCATCGAGACCCGGCCGACGATCGGCAGGCGGATGCCGTTGACATAGACGGCGCCGCGGTCGCTGAGCGTCCGGGGCAGACCGTCGGCATAGCCGGCGGCGATGGTGGCGAGACGCATCTCCCGCTGGGTGACATGCGCGCCGCCATAGCCGACCTTGGTGCCTGCCGGCACGGTGCGGGTCTGCACCACGGCGACATCGAGGCTGACGACCGGCTCCATCGGGTTCGCCTCACCATTGTTGGGCGCGCCGCCGTAAAGCGCGATGCCGGGGCGGGCGAGCACACCATGATAGGCATCACCGAGGAAGACTCCGCCGGAATTGGCGAAGGACATGTCGAGGCCGGGAAATTCGTCGGCAATGCGGGACATCTCGGCCAACTGTTCGCCGTTCTGGTCGCTCTCCATATCGTCGGCCGAAGCGAGATGGCTCATGATGAACAGGATTTCGACATTGCTGCCGTCGCCAAGCGCTGCCGCCAGTTCGGCTCGTTCTTCCCGGGGAAAGCCGAGCCGCGACATGCCGGTGTCGAATTGCAGCACGGCAGGCAGGCATCGCTTCAGCATCCGCGCCGTCGCCGACCATTGCCGCCACTGGGCCAGCGAGTTGACAACCGGCACGATGCCCCTCTCGGCGCCGGCGATCTCGTTGCCCGGCTGCAAGCCGTTCAGCACAAAAATCTGGGCGTCATGCGCAAGGGTCGGCCGCAGCCTGACCGCCTCGACGAACTGGGCGACGAAGAAATGCCGGCAGCCTTCGCCGTAGAGCGTTGCCGCGACCCGCTCGGCGCCGAGGCCGTAGGCGTCGGCCTTGACGACGGCTCCGGCGCGGACCGGCGCCAGCATCGATACGAGCTTGCGGTAGTTGCGGCCGAGCGCGGCAAGATCGATCGTCAGATAGCCCGTGGCTCCCTTTGCGGTCGTGGTGCGTGTGCGGGAAACCAAAATATCGCTATCCATGTCCATCCCTCTCGATCTCAGGAAAGTTTATGAAACAATGCGCGAAATTGCCTAGCATTCAGCAGCTGCTTATCGCATTATTTGCTTATTATCCGCATAATCGGCGAACTTTTGGTATAATCTATCATGACCGCTCTCGACTCGATCGATCGCAATATCCTGAGACTGCTGCGCCTCGACGCCCGCATGAGCAATGCCAAGCTCGCCGCCGAGATCGGCCTGTCGCCGTCCGCCTGCCTCAGGCGCATCAAGATCATGGAAAAGTCAGGGGTGATCCGCGGCTATACGGCGCTGGTGGACCCCGGCAATGCGGACGAGATGATCGCCGTGATCATCAACATCACGCTCGAGCGACAGACGGAGGACCATCTCGATCGCTTCGAGGCGGCGGTCCGCCGGCATCCCGAGATCCGGGAATGTTTTCTGATGACGGGCGGTTCCGACTATCTCCTGCGCGTGGAGGTCGCCAGTCCGGGCGAATTCGAGCGCATCCACAAGGAAATACTGTCGACCCTACCGGGCGTCCTCCGGATTCATTCCAGCTTCTCGATCCGCAATGTTCTGGCGACGCGCACCAGAGGCAGGCGTTAAAACGCGATCACCAAACACGGCGTCGGTTTTGCCGCCATTCGAAATCCGGGTGGTCTGACTGCCTGCCAATGAAAGCCGAATTCCGGCTCGAAAACGATCCCTCTCTCCGTCTTGCGCGAAGGTTCGAGGCGGGGAGTTTTTGATTGCGCGACCGAGCACCATCAGCGGGCCTCTATCAATTCTCAACGCCGCAGCCTTGCGGATCGCTCGTCAGCGGCGGATTGTTGGGCTGCGGTGCCGGCTAGAGCCTGAATCTCTACGGAACAATCGGCAGCGTTCAGCGGTTTGGTAGCTTAAACGGGGAGGCTATCATGCGTGCTGTTCTGATCGCTGCTATATTCTCGCTGTCCTGCCTGCCTCACACAGCAAAGGCGTCGGAGTCGGGATTCTTGCGATCCCTGGCGGGCGATTGGCGCGGGACCGGTATGGTTCTCACCAAGATCGGCGGCACGAACTTCAATGTTTCCTGCACGCTCAAATCAGACGCGAGTGAATCCGCAGTCTCGATGAACGGGAAATGCCGCGGCCTTGCGGTTTTCACAAGAGCGTTCTCGGCCAACGTCAAGGCATTGGGACAACGATACACCGGCAACTACATCGGGCCATCGGGACAGCCTTCCAAACTGGTCGGCAGCAGGCAGGGCGACGCGCTCAATCTTCGAGTGACCTGGGCTCGCGTGGTCAATGGCGACCGAAACGCGACGTTGATGATCGAGAAAGTCGGACAGGACAGGCTTCGGCTTCAAACGGTCGATCAGGACCCGACGTCGGGCAAATCCGTGGTGACGAGCCGCATCGATTTGCAACGCCCCCCTGCAGCGGGAAGATAGGAATGTCCAGCCGGAGTGTCGGCGGGCGCATGGGCATCCTGGCTGGTTTCAAACCGGCCATGCTTCCGGCATATCTGCTCGAAGGCACTATGTCCCTATCGGGACTTCGACTTCCGTCTTCGCTGCGGGTTCCCCGGTTAAGAAGACAACTTCGAAGACGAGCCCTTCGGACCTGTAATCCGATCTGGATTGCGCCTGCGCCTTGGAGGAAAAGGCCCGCTCTATGAGGACGGAGCCGAAGCCTCTTTTTGTCGGCGTCAAAACCGGCGGCCCGCCGGCTTCCGTCCATACAAGGAGGACGCGGCCGTCATCGTGCTTCCATTCGATGGCGACGGTTCCCTGCTCGCTTCCAAGGCTTCCGTACTTCGTTGCATTGGTCGCCAACTCGTGGAGCACGAGGGAAAGCGGCAGGGCGATATCGGCCGGAAGAATCACGTCGGGGCCATCGAGACGAATGCGTTCCTGCGAGGCGATGTGCGCCCGCAAGGCGGCGGAGATGATTTCCCGGATGGGGGCGGCCGACCCCTCCCGTGACAGGATGAGATCATATGTGCCGGCAAGTGCGGCGAGCCTTTCTGCAAAGGCGTTGTAGCTTTCCGGATTGGAGCGCGAAAAGGTCTGCCGGGCGATCGCCTGAACGAGAGCGAAGCCATTCTTGACCCGGTGCGCCATCTCGCGGACGAGCAGGGTTCGCTCCTCCTCCTCCTGTTCGTTCCGGCGTCTCCGCTCATCGAGTTCGTCGAGCAACCGGTCGAAGGTCGCGCCGACGATGTCCAGTTCGTCCGGCCCCGTCATGCCGGTGCGCGCCGTCGTCTGGCCGTTGCGCCACTTCTCCATCACCTCCGCGATCCTGGAGATCGGCGCGAGAATGAAGCGGTTGCCGATGAAGATCGCGGCCAGAAAGGCGAAAAGTGCCCCGCCGATGATGGCGAGCGTATTCATCAGCGTCGCCCGGTTGATCGGCGCGAAAGCTTCCGGTTTCGAGAAGCCGGCGCTGACATAGAGGGGGCTGGACGGCAGCGCTATCGGGCGATAGCCGAGGATGCGCACGGTTCCGTCCTGGCTCGTCACCTCGATCACATCGGGCTGTTCAGCGTGGATCAGGTGCTGGTATTCGTCGGGTATGACCGTGCCGACGAACTGTTCCGGAAGGGGAACGCGCGCGACGATGGTTCCCTTGCCGTCGGCGATCGTCACCGCGTTACCGGGAGCGACGCCGCGCTCGGTGATGCGGTTTTGCAGCCAGTCCAGCCTGATACCGCTGACGATGAGGGCCTTGACGCTCTCGCCTTCCATCAAAGGCATTGCGAGCGGCAGGACGGGGCGGTCGGAAAGGCGGCTCTGCGTATAGGTGCCGACGGAAAAGTCTTTGGTCTCGAGCGTCTGCTTGAAGTAATCGCGATCGGAGAACACCACGCCGTCCGGAAAAGCCATGCTCCCGCAGACCGGCCGCCCGTCGAGCCCGACGACGAAGATGGTCCGGATGTTCGGAATGCTTTCGGCAACCGATTTGAGAGCCTCGTTGCACGCCTGGATGTCGAGATGCCGGACGGAAGGCATGGCGGACACCGACACCAGAAGGGCATGCAGGCCCTCCACGATCCGTTCGACTTCCGACGACGCCTGCCTTGCAGCCTGTGCTGCGGACGCGCGCACCTCTTCGTTGCGCTGATGGCGGAGCGCGACTTCGTTGTATGCGAGCATCGCGACCACGGGCGCCAGCGCCGCGACCGCAACTGCAACCAGCTTGAGTCTCATCCTGTTCCCTCTCGGACGAGGGTTCGTAGCATGATCGGGACGATCTGGCCCAGATCACCCAGGGAATCTTGTTTACAAAATATCAACATACGAATCAGGACATCCGGGCGTGCGCCTTGCCGAGCCTCCGATCGCGGCTACATAATCCAAGGATGAATGATGCCAAAAGCACGTCCTCCGAAGGTTCTGCCGCCGGGTCCTTCTCGTTGCGGCCACTGAATGGTGCGATGGCCGATGAGGTCGAACGTCTTTTATCGGGCAGAACCCGCGATATCCGCCTGACGGGAGATCTGCGCCGCCGATATGACGAAAAGTCATGGCGGCAGACCGCGAAGGTCATCCGGTCCTGGATGATATGGGTGGCATTCGTCGATATCCTGACGCTGGCGCTGAACGCTATTCTGCTTCCCCCACAGGTCGTGCTGTCGATGGTCGCTCCCGCCTGCCTTTTGCCGCCGGCGGCGATTTTGACAGCGCTCGTCTGGAGCAAGCCGCGCGCGGCGGTGGTACAGCGCGCATCGCTGCTTGTGGGAATGTGCCTTATTCTTCTATCGGTGGCACTTGTCGGCGTCTTTGCCGGCGGTGAATTTTACGAGCGGCATTTGAGCATCATGCTGTTCGTCGCGACGAGCGCAATCACCATCTTCAGCGTGCCGCTGGCGTGGACGGTTGCCATCGCCTGTTATGCCCTTTGTCTCTATTTCATCCTTCAATGGCACAACCCGATCCTGGACGCCGGCAGCGTCGCCGCCGCGACCCTGTTCTTTTCCTGCGGGATCATCGCCACCGTGGTTGCCCGGCGCACGATGAACATCCTGGCGCAGAAGACATTTCTGCTAGACTGCAGGGACCAGCGCCGGGTTGCAGAACTGGCCGATGCAAACGCCCGACTGGAGCGGCTGGCCAGAACCGATCCGCTGACGGGGATCGCCAACCGCCGCTGGATGATGGAAACGCTTGAGGGCCTGTGGCGCAACGACGGTGAAGCCGGCGTCGTCGCAGCCATGCTCATGTGCGATATCGATCACTTCAAGGCGCTGAACGATAAGCTCGGCCATGGCGAGGGCGACCGCTGCCTCGTCAAGGTTGCCGGCATCATCCAGAGCTGCGTGCGCGCCGATCGCGACCTGGTCTCGCGCCATGGCGGCGAGGAATTCCTGATCGTGCTTCCGGATGTCGACGAAGACGAAGCCATCGCGGTGGCCACGCGAATACGCGAGAGCGTGGAAGCCGCTGCCCTTCCGAATCCGTCCTCCGGTGTTGGCCCCTCGGTCACGTTGAGCGTCGGAATCGCCTTGAAATCGGCGCTCGACACCGACATTTCGCTGGCCGCTCTCCAGCACGAGGCCGACATGGCTCTCTACCGCGCCAAGGAAGCCGGCCGGAACCAGGTCTGCGTCTTTCGCCGGCCGCACCAGGCTGCACCTTCCGCCACCGAGCAGATCGCCGCCCGACGCTAGAACAGGGTGTGGCCCGAATTCCGACCTGCCACCCGGCTGATCGACATTCATCGGATGACCAGGATCGCAACCATGGCAGCCGCCGAGACGAGGCTGGCAGCGTTGAGCCCGAAGATCAGATATCCCACTGCCTTTTGCCGATGACCGGGTTCCACATTTCCGAAGACGGCCGTCAGCCCGCCCGCGATCCAGCTCGCCAGCGTCAGAGCGCCGAGAAGAAGAGCCCACTGCGTTGCTATATCCATATCCTGCTCCCATGCGGTGCACGCCCGGCCAGGAATGCCTGCGCGGGTTCAGCGGTAACAGGCCGGGTCCGCTTTTGTTTCCGTGCGTGTCGCACTTTCACGTGAGCAACCCGCGATTTGCAGGCTCCGACACCCCCCAGAGCAATCAAGACTTGACGGCAACCGTATGTCTACATAATGTCTTCTAAAGAAATTATGAGGCAAGCTGAGATATGAATGCCGAAGTCGCCATTCCGGACCGCAAGTCCAGCCTCGAACTCGCACTGCGCAGGCGTATCCTGACGATGCAGCTGCCTCCGGGTGCGGTGCTTGATGAAGTGGCCTTGAGCGAGGAATTCGGGCTTTCACGTCCGCCGGTGCGCGAGCTGATGCGGCAGATGGCTGGCGAGGGCTATATCGAGCTTGAGGCGAACCGCGCCGCCCGTGTCAGCTCCATGAGCTACAACTCGCTGCGCGACTTTTTCCTGCTCGCGCCGATGATCTACATTACCGCCAACAAGCTCGCGGCCGAGAACCGGACGACTGCGGAACTGGAGGTTCTCAGAGAGATCCAGCGCGCCTTCCGGAAGGCGGTCGATGATTGCGATGTCGAGGGCCGGGTATTCTACAATGATCAGTTCCACCGCCAGATCGGCGAGATGGCTCACAATGTCTACGTCGTTCCGAGCCTGCGCCGCCTGCAGATCGACCACGCAAGGATCGGCAAGATCTTCTACCAGCACCCGAACACGCCGCGCATGCAGGAAGAACTGGAGTTGGCGTCGGCTCAGCACGACGAGATGATCGAGGTCATCGAGCGGCGTGACGCCGAGGCCTCCGGCGAGCTAGCGCGGCTCCATATCGAACTCTCCAGGCGGAACATGGCGATGTACGCCGCCCCTGAGGGACTGCAGGCGCCGACCCTCTAGGTCAGGCAATCAGACACGCAGCTCAAGACAATCCAGATCGACCTTCGGCCTAACGCAACGGGATTTCCATCAATGACCGCCTTTCCCTTTCCAGGACTCAATCTCGCAATCACCACCCCGTTCGACGATGCCGGCCGCATCGATTATGGACGGCTCGAAGTCAATGTCGAACACTATCTCGCCGCAGGCATCGACAGCTTCCTGTTCAGCTCGGGAACCGGCATGCATGTCTATCTCTCCAAACAAGAATCCGAGGAACTGGTCCGTCGCGGCGCGAAGATCGTCAATGGCCGCGCCAAGGTGATCGCCCAGGCCTCGGCGCTGCTGGTGGAAGATGTCGTCGAGCGGACCGCCCGCGCCCGCGACGCCGGCGCCGAAGGCGTCATGGTGCTTCCGCCCTTCTTCGAAGGGCCGACCGACGACCAGGGCATTCTCGATTTCTACGCCGAGGTCGCCAAGGCTGGCCTTCCGGTCATCGGCTATAACGTGCCCCAGGCGGTCGGCGTCGCCATCACGCCGGAGCTCTTGGATAAGCTGAACGACATTCCAGGCTTTTCAGCCGTCAAGGACAGCAGCGGGGATCTGGGAAAACAGGCAGCCCTCATACGCACCGGCCGCTTCGTCATGAACGGCGCCGACCCACTCGTCCCCTATGCGCTCTATGCCGGATGCGACGGCCTGATCTGGGGCGGCGCGAACTTCGCGCCGAAAACCTGCGTTGCGCTCGTTGCGGCGGCCGCTCAGCGCAAATGGGACGAGGTCCGCGCGCTCTGGAAAATCCTGGAGCCGGCCATGGGCCTGATCTGGGATGGCGATTACGTGCAGTCCGTCTACGCAGCCGCCGAGCTGATCGGCTATGGCGCGGGCGCCCCGAGAAAGCCGCTGCGCGCCCTTGCCCCGGAAAAGCTTCCCGCTCTCCGGCACTCCCTCGAAACGCTTATGGAGCGGGAAGCGATCTGACGTGAGAGAGGCCGCAAAGAACGTCTTCGTCGCATCGAGGCTTCCCAAACGGGCGGGCCTGTCGGGATGGGTGGCGACGCTTGCGCCGCGCGCGCCGCGCCCGGCACTTTCCGAAGCGGTCAGCGTCGATGTCGCGATCATCGGCGGCGGCTTTGCCGGCCTGTCGGCGGCCCACCGCCTTTCGCGTCTCGACCCGACCGTCCGGGTCGCTGTTCTCGAAGCGGGCATTATCAGTGAAGGTCCGGCCGGCGCCAATTCCGGCTTCATCATCGACCTGCCCCACGAGGTTTCCTCCGACGATTTCAGCGGCGAGTCGGAAGGCAAGTTCCGCGACTCCGTGCTCCTGCAGCGTTCGGCCATTGCGCTCGCGACCGAACTCGCTGCCGAAAACGGCTGGGGGAAGGAACTGTTCGACCCATGCGGCCGCTACAGCATCGCGATGAGCACGGAAGGCGACAAGCATCTCGAAGCCTATTCGCTGCAGCTTGGGAAAATGGGGGAAGCGCATCGCCTGCTCAAGGGGCAAGAGATCGAGGCAGTGACCGGATCGGGGGTCTTCACCTCCGCTCTGTTCTCGCCGGGCACCATCATCATCCAGCCGGCCGCCTATGTCAGAGGGGTGGCCGACTGTCTGAAGGAACCGGTGCGGCTGTTCGAGCAGACGCCGGCCCTGTCCTTCGAGCGCTCCGGCGATAGCTGGCTGGTGAAGACGCCGAAGGGATCGGTGCTGGCGGACAAGATCATCCTCGCCAATAACGGCCATGCGGAAAGCTTCGGTTTCTTTCGCGGGCGTCTTCTGCATGTCTTTACCTATGCCTCCCTGACGGAGGAGTTCGATCCGGCAAGGCTCGGCGGCGAAAGGAAGTGGGCGGCGACCCCGGCGCTGCCGATGGGAACGACGGTGCGGCGCATCAACACCGGCGGCGGCGACCGGATCCTGGTGCGATCGCGCTACAGCTACAATCCGGGCATCGAGATCAGCGATGCCGCCATTCGCAGCGCCGGCCGTCTGCATGACGGCAAATTCGCCGGTCGTTTTCCTGGTCTCGCCGGTGTCGGCATGCAGTATCGCTGGGGAGGCGCGATGGCGCTGACGCGCAACCATGTGCCGGCCTTCGGAGAAATCGAACGCGGCGTTTTCGCCGCCTGCGGCTGCAACGGCCTCGGCGCATCGAACTCCACCGCCGCCGGCATGGCCGCGGCCGAACGCGTGCTCGGGCACGATTCCGAACTCGGCCGTGTCTACAGCCGCCTGGCGGCACCGGTTTTACTGCCGCCACAGCCGCTGACGACAATCGGCGCGAAGATCCATCTCGCCTATCGCGAATGGCAGGCCGGGACGGAGTGAGGCGGAGCCGAGCCCTACGCTAAAACGTAAGCTGCACCTTACAGGCGGCCGTGCGATCGCCGGCAAGCGCGAAGGCTGCGGTGGCCTCTTCCAGCGGCAGGCTGTGGCTGATGATCGGCCGCACATCGATCTTGCGGGTTGAGATCAGCCCGACAGCGGTGGCGAACTCCTCGTGGAAGCGCTGCGTGCCGTGGATATGCAACTCCTTGCCGACGATGGCGTTGAGCGGGATCGGGATCTCTCCCGTGACCCCGACCTGCACGATCGTGCCGCGCGGCCGGATGGCCGCGATCGCACTGCGGATGGCCGGAGCGGCGGCCGAGCATTCGAAGACGAGGTCGAAATAGCCCTTGCCCGTCTCGAATTCGGCAAGTGCTGCCGCATCCCGGGAAACATTGATCGCGCGGCTGGCGCCCATCGCCTTCGCCCTCTCCAGCGCCGCGTCCGCAAGATCGGTCACCACGATCTCGGCGGCACCGTGATAGCGAGCGGCGGCAACCATCAGCGCGCCGATCGGGCCGGCACCAGTGATGAGGACGCGTTTGCCCATGATATCGCCGGCGCGTGATGCAGCGTGCAGGCAGACGGACAAGGGCTCGCTGCACGCGGCTTCCGCGGCCGTCGTCGCGGCACCCACTTCGAAGCATTGTTTGGCCGGCACGACCAGCCATTCCCGGAACATGCCCTGCTCATGCGGCAGGCGCATGGCGCTGCCCATGAAGCGCATCTCAAGGCAGTGGATCGGCAAGCCCTTCTCACAATATTCGCAATGTCTGCAGGGCTGGCTGGGATTGACCGCCACCAGCACGCCGGCTTTAAGGTCGACGCCCTCCCCCGCCTGGCTTACCGTTCCCGAGGCCTCGTGGCCTGGGATGATCGGCTCACGCACCCTGACCGGCCCAAAACCACCGTCCTGGTAATAATGCAGGTCGGAGCCGCAGATGCCTGCGGCTGCCATTTTGAGCAGCACCTCGCCTGGACCGGGGGCCGAAACGGTGTCGGTCTCGATCCTGAGATCGCCCTTCTGGTAAAGCCGTGCCAGACGTGTCTGCATCATATGCTCCTATCGCAGCAGCCCGAGCTGCTGCGGCAGCCAGAGCGACACGGCGGGGATGAAGGTAATCATAATCAGCGCCAGGAAGAGCGGCACCAGCCAGGGCAGGATCGCCATGGTGGTGCGTTCGACCGACAGTTTCGCGACCCTGGACAGCACGAAAAGCACCATGCCGAGCGGTGGATGCAACAGCCCGATCATCAGGTTCAGGGTCATGATCAGGCCGAACTGAACCGGATCGATGCCGAATTTGGCGACGATCGGCAGCAGGATCGGCACGAGGATGGTGATCGCTGCGATCGTATCCAGGAAGCAGCCGACGAAGAGCATCAGCAAGTTCACGAGGATCAGGAATACCCATTTATTGTCGGTGATCGACAGGATCGCATCCGACAGCAGCTGGGCGGCCTGGCTGACCGTCAGCAGCCATGCGAAGACCGAGGCGGCGGTGACGATGAAGAGAACCGATGCCGTCGTCTCGATCGTATCGAAGCTTGCCTTGGCGAGCGTCGAAAACGTCATGGTGCGGTAGCGTACCAGGCCGAGGAACAGCGACCAGAGCACGGCGGCAACCGCGGCCTCCGTCGGCGTGAACCAGCCCATCGTCATGCCGCCGATCAGGATGACCGGAGTCATCAGCGCCATGACGGCGGAAAAGCCGAAATACCAGTCGAGCGCCAGAAGCAAGAGAAGGGCGATGCCGGCCGCGGCATTCATCGATAGGCCGGCCCGCATCATCAGATAGATCGCCACAGGCACCATCAGGACAACGACGATTTCGATGCCAGCCGACAGCAGCTGCCTGATATCGAAGGGCGCGTCGGAGCCCCAGCGCTTCTTGTAGGCGAAGGCGGCAACGGTGATCATCATCAACAGCGTCATGACGACGCCGGGCAGGATACCGGCCATGAAAAGCGCGCCGATCGAGACGTTCGCCATCATGCCATAGATGACGAAGGGCAGCGACGGCGGGAAGATCGGCCCGAGCGTGGCAGAGGCCGCCGTCACGCCGACGGCAGCCTCGACGGGATAGCCGTGATCCTTCATCGCCTTGATCTCGATCGTGCCGATGCCGGCCGCATCGGCAAGTGCGGTGCCGGACATGCCGGAGAAGATGACGGAGCCAATGATATTGACCTGCGCCAGCCCGCCCTTCATCCAGCCGACGAGGGCGACCGCGAAGGAATAGATGCGGCCAGTCACACCCGCCGAGTTCATCAGATTGCCCGCCAGGATGAAGAAGGGAACGGCGAGCAGCGGGAAGCTTTCGACGCCGGCGATCATGCGCTGGGCGACGATAATGTCGGGCGCCACGCCGTAAAGGACGATATACAGCACGGATGCGACGGCCATCGAAATGGCGACCGGCACGCCGATCAGCATCAGCACCAGAAATGAACCAAGCAGCAGCAGCATCGGATCAACCCTCGACAGTCTGGAATTCTTCGGGGCGCTCCAGAACGGAGTAGCCGCGGCGCATATTGGCGATGAAGACGATGACCGCGCGGATCAGCATCAGCACGAAGGCGACGAGCACGGAGTAGAAGACGATGTTGCGCGGCAGCTCGACGGTAACCATCTGCTCGTCGGCGACGATATCGACATAGCGCCACATCAGGTGGCAGCCATAGGCGAAGAAGCCGATGCGGACGATGTCGACGAAAGTGGCGAGCACGCGCGCCAGCCCTGCCGGCATATAGTGATAGAACACGTCCACCTGGATATGCCGCGAGGTGCGCACGCACATGACGGCGCCTAAGAAGACGACCCCGATCAGGCAGTTGATCGCGATCTCCTCGGTCCATGCATAGCTGTCGTTCAGCACATAGCGCGTGAAGAACTGGAGGAAGACGCAGCCCGCCATCAGCCAGAAGACGATCAGCGTGATCCAGTCTTCAATGGCGTAGTCCGACATGTTCGCTGTCGGCGCGTGGCCCTCGAACTCGTGACCGATCTCCTCGGCCGTGATTGGCGTATGAATTTCTTGCGACATGATCGGCCTTGTTCCGGTTGCGGAGGATGGGCGCGGCGTGTAGGCGCGACCTTCGGTTTGTCGATAAGCCTTGTTCCTTGCGGAGGCGTGGCCCTTCATCCGCCTGCCGGCACCGACCGGGGTCGAGCCACGGGTCTCGACCCGTCCTTCGGACCCCCGTAAACGGGGCGAAGGGGGTATGCGGCAACGTCTCCGTCCCTCGCCAACGTCTCGCAGGGCACGTCCCCTCTCCCCGTCAAAACGGGGAGAGGGTTAGGGTGAGGGGCGGCCGCAGGCGCGAACGGACCAAACCCTTACTGGATCGCGCGGATGGCTTCCCAATCGGCCTTCTCGTAGCCGAAGTCCTCGAACTTCACCTTTTCCATCACGTTCTTTTCGAAGTCTGATTTGTCGACCTCGGCAACGTTGAGACCCTTTTCCTTGAAGGTCGCGACGAGGCTGTTTTCCTTGCCGGCAATCGTCTTGGTCGTACGCTCGGCGGCCTCCTGCATCACCTCGCCGAAGATCTTCTTGTCCTCGTCGGAAAGCTTCGCCCACAGCTGTTTCGAGATCACGGTGTTGAGGTGATCGACGATATGGCCGGTCAGGATGATGTTCTTCTGGACTTCGTAGAACTTCTTCGCCTCGATCGTCGTCAGCGGATTTTCCTGCGCTTCGACCGTGCCGTTCTGCAGAGCGAGATAGACTTCGGCAAAGGCGATCGGCGTCGTGTTGGCGCCGCAGGCGCGCGGCATGGCGAGATAGGCCGGAACGTCGGGCACGCGGATCTTCAGGCCCTGCATGTCGGCGCATTTGGCAATCGGCTTGTTCGATGTCGTATGACGCGTGCCGTAATAGCTGACGGCAGCGATGTGATTGCCGGTCTTGTCTTCATAGCCTTTGGCGAGGCGCTTGAAGACATCGCTCTTGGTGTAGGCGATCAGGTGATCGGGGCCGCGGAAAATATAGGGGAAGTAAGTCACGCCGATCGGCTTGTAGTCGCGTGCGGCAAAGCTCGATCCCGAGATGATGATGTCGACCGTGCCGAGCTTGAGACCCTGATTGATGTCGGCTTCCTTGCCGAGCTGCGAGGCCGGATAGACCTCGATCTTGTAACGCCCGTCGGTGCGCTTGGCGATCTCTTCTGCAGCCCAAACGGAATCCGTGTGGAAGGGCTCGGAGGTTTCATAGACATGCGCCCATTTCAGTACCGTTTGGGCATGTGCGACCGCCGTCG
Organism: Rhizobium redzepovicii; assembly: GCF_019793435.1. GTDB lineage: Bacteria > Pseudomonadota > Alphaproteobacteria > Rhizobiales > Rhizobiaceae > Rhizobium > Rhizobium redzepovicii. The sequence continues at coordinate 67,439 of NZ_JAILYH010000002.1, forward strand.
TCGCCATGATCGCGGCTGCGGTGCAAAGTATCGTTGCTAGTCTGCTCTTCATCGCTCTCTCCTCCCGAGCTTGGGTTAAATCTTGTCGGTTCCTTTCGCGGGCGCCTTCTTGCGGCCACGCGCCTCCTCTCCCGAAAACTCCTCCCCGAAGCTCTCGGAAAACCTCTTCTGCGATAAGGTGAGATGGGCGCGCATGGCCGCCTTGGCGCCTGCCCCATCGCCGGCGGCGATCGCATCGCGAATGACCCGATGTTCGTCGACGGCGCTGCGCCATGTTCCCGGCCCCTCGAAGTGGCTGGCGAGCTTGGCAAAATAAGGGGTCATGCGCATGTCGAACATCTCGCCGGTCACACGGATCAGTGTCGCATTGCCGACGATGGCGGCAATGCCGGTGTGAAAGGCGCGATCGGCGGCAAGCACCGTGCTCGCATCGTTGACGCCGCCGCTCATGCGCGTCAGCGCTTCATCGAGCAGTGCGATGCCTTCCGGCCCGGCGCAGCCTGCCGCTTCTTCGGCAATGGCGCACTCGATGATGGCGCGCGCCTGCAGCAGCTCGAAGGGCCCTTCCACCGGCTCGCGCTCGTTTCCCGTCGCAGTCGCGGCATGCTGGCGCACCACGTAGATGCCGGATCCCATGCGGATATTGACGAGGCCCTCGACCTCCAGGACGATCAGCGCCTCGCGCACTGTTGGGCGCGACACCGACAGTTGCTCGGCCAGGTCGCGCTCGGCCGGCAGCCGCTGGCCGACGGCAAGTTCGCCGCGTGATATCATCAAACGAATCTGGTCCGCCACCTGCCGATAGAGGCGGCGCGATTCCACAGGTGAAAACATTTTGGCCTCCCCGGCGGTGCCTCCTCAAGCGCGCATCTGGTCAACTGGCCTGACCAATTGAGACATAGGTATCACCGTAGGGGTTGCGCGTCAATCCGCCGCATAAACGCAAAACACGAGCGTCCACAGACTGAGAAGAGTTCTGGGGTTCGGCCATTGCAGCGGCGTCTAATGCATGTCGCCGGAAAGTGTGCAGCGGTTCCCGGATAACGAGATGCATAAAAACAAAAAGCTAAGCGCGCCGCATGAATCAAGTTAACCGCGACGCGCTTTCGTATCGACGACAGGCTTCAATGCGCGGCGATCGGTGCGCGAGATGATTGATAGCGGATACCGGGAAGGTCGGGCCCGGATATGCCCGGAAGATTGTAGGCGTCGGCCGCGAAGCTTTCGAGGGCTATGCGATTGCGAACGATCACCAGGCCGCGGCTGGAATGAATGAGGCGCTCGCCTTCCAGAATATGTAAGGCATCGGTGACGCTCGATCGTCTCACGCCGAGCATGATCGCCAGATATTCGTGGGTGATCGCGATCTCTTCGCCGTCCAGGCGATCGTGGCACATCAGAATCCACTTCGCCAATCGCACGTCGATCTTGTGAACGGCATTGGAGAGCGCAGTGTGGGCGACCTGCGTGAAGAAGATATGGACGAAGTGCGAAAGCAGCGACAGGACTGCGGGTTGCTCGCGCAGGAACCCCGCCAAGGCAGCGGCTTCGACACGGCGTCCATGACCGGCGACCTGCATCGTCACCTGGAACGGCGATCGTTTCCCCTCCATGAGCAGGGTCGGCGGCGACACCCCGTCCCTGCCGACCAGGCCGACCTCCGCCCTTCTGCCCTCCGGACTCGTCGCCACCATCGAGGCGATACCGCTTTCCAGAAAGTAATAGTGACTGACCAGCATGCCGGTATGGACGAGATCGAGATCGCGCGGGAGGATGAGCGGTTCGAGAACCGTCTCCAGAGCCAGAAGCTCCGGAGCCGACAGATGCGCTAGGATGAGATTCTGGGTGTGGAGACGTCGCATGGCCCTGCCCTTTGGTTTGGCAAGAGCACACCGTCTCCCAGCCGCCAGCGCCGTGAAGTCTGCCAACGATGATGGGAATTATGGACCCCGGGCCGCCTGATTGCAAGGCGTATGACCCGGCCTCGCGTCGACGGCCGGACCGTGTCCGTCCGGCTTCTGGTCAACGAACTGGTGACGAATGCCTTCAAGCACGGCTATTCCGATATCGGCGGCGCTGTCTCCGTCATCGCGCGCAACGACTGCGGTGACATCCCCTCGCGTATCGGACAGTGGCAGGGGCCTGCCGCCGGAATTTTCATCAGACGAGAACGCCGGAAAAAGCCTGGGGATGAAGGTGGTGCGCGCGCTTGTGCAGCAGCTGGAGGGCGGAGCTTCAGATCGAAAGTCGTCGACCGGGCAGGGGTTTTGTCATCGATTGCCGAGAGATGCATAAGTACCCGCCTGACACATTGCTCTGTTGCAATTTACTCTTAATGCTATGATTTTTAACGAATAATCTTATTCTTCCCTCTCCACCGGTATTGTCAAAACCGCACAGAACCGCCCATCAATATGGCTATGCCGGCTGTTTTGACGCATAAGCTGTTCAATACCGCGATCATGAAGGCTGCTGGTATGAGCACGGGCTCCTCCCCGCAGGAGACCGTCCATGGCCGCAGCGGATCAGCGCAACAATCACAATCTGCTGTTGAAGGCCTTGCCTGCCGATGCCTTCGACATGCTGCTCGCCGCTGCGCAGGCAATCCAGCTGCCGGTGAAACATGTGCTGGTCGAGGCCGATCAGCCGATCGACCATGTGTGCTTCATCGAGGACGGTCTCGCATCGATGGTCGCTTCGAATGCCGAAGACGAGGCGGTCGAGGTCGGGCATATCGGCTACGAGGGCATGGCGGGGGCGCATATCCTCCTGAAGACAGATACGACGCCCAACCGGACCTTCATGCAGGTCGCCGGAACCGGGCTGCAGGTCTCTGTCGAGGACTTCGAACAGGTGCTGAAAGCCTTTCCCGAAATCAACGCCCTGTTCCTCAACTATGTGCATTGCTGCGACATCCAGCTGGCCCAGTCGGCCCTCGCCAACGGCCGCTACAACATGCATGAGCGGCTCGCCCGCTGGCTGCTGATGTGTCATGACCGGCTGGCCGGAAGCGACCTGCCGCTCACCCATGAATTTCTGGCGCTCATGCTCGGCGTTCGACGCTCCGGCGTAACCAACGAGCTGCATGTCATCGAAGGCCTGAGAGCCATCAAGTCGACCCGTGCCAATGTCAGGATTCTCGACCGGGAACGGCTGGAGGAGATTGCCGCCGGAAGCTATGGTGTGCCGGAACGCGAATATGAACGTCTGATCGGCCTACCGATCCGCCGGCCGGCCAAATCCGGATGATGTGAAATTAACCGGCCTGCGAACATCCGCATCCCAAACAATGAAATAGCGCAAGTCGTCTCAAGACCGCGTGGCGTATTGCTCTAATCCGAGCGCCGGACCGTCTCCACAAAGTGCACGATCAGAAGGACGCCTCCCAGTTCATCGCAGATATGGATCCGTCGCGCCGAGATGTCTTTTCCTGCAAGCACCGCCTGGCTCATCAGCGCCCTTGCATCCTGCACGGCTTCTCGTCTGGCATCGGCGAGCGTCGCCAGTTCCGAACCTTCCAAATCGACTACCACCGGGGCGTCCGACACGACGTTGAAATAAAACCTCGGGATGCGCTGCCTCACCGTCGCAGAATCAATGCCATAACGCGTGGCGCGCTTCCTCAGAAAAGAGCCCGCCTGTTACTCGGACAGCAACACTATCAGCGTCCTTCCCATCCGGGAAACCGATCAATGGCAATAACCGTTTCGGCTCGCAGACGCACCATCGTCGCCCGCAGTTGGAAGGGTTCCCGGATAATATCTTCCCAACAGTCGTCATCGGCTCCGGCGATCGATGTCATCGAAGCGCGGATCGTATGAAGCAGACGAAGGAGGATCGGGCGCGGATCGGGGGCGCCGTCGCAGAGTTTCCTGAAGTTCATCGACGATCTGTCTGAGAGCGATCTGCCGTTCCGGAAAGCTCAGACCGGAGGAACAGACCGAGAGGGAGGCTCGGAGAATTCTATCCATCCTGACGCTCTGACTGGCCCGCTTTCGCGGCTGGGCGCGAGACCGTTGGCCCATCCACGTGCATGTGGCGCATCAGGCCAGCGAGTTTATGCGGATTGCGAATGCCGCATTCGAACCAGGAGACAAGTTCCCGCGCAACATGTTGCGCTGCCGGACTGCCGATCCCGCATGATTTTTCCCGGCACCACTGCCTCAGCACTGCACTCAACATGGTTATGTCTTCAGGCTGCAGCGCCGGCTTCGTAATTCCCGAATGCTGGGTCATCCGCATTCCTCCCCAGTATGTAAGGAGATCCTAATCTTCGGATTTTCGATTTCAACTACGAGTACGGAAGCGTACCAATGCCGGCTTCCGTTCGATCCTTCCGCCGAGATGGTGGAACCGACGCGGCCGGATCAGGGCCGGCGAACCGCTTAACGCGCCAGATGCCTGCCGATCAGACGCCGGTATTCCTCCTCGGCAGACCGGATCCGTGCGCCTCTTCGATCAGTCCCCTCCGGTTGAGAATGGCGATCTGCCGCCGGTTCGCCGATTGGAAACCGCCGAGCACAACGGCGTCGCCGGTCATGCCCTCGCGACCGACGATCCCCACTTCAATGTCGCGGCCGCCCGGAAATCTTGCCACGATCGAGGCAAGACCTGCCTCAAGCAGGTAAACGTCGCTAACCGGGGTATTCTCCGTTTCCAGGACCAAAGGACGTCCAGAGCGACAGGCTCCAGGTGAAGCAACAGAAGCTCGCGCTCTTGCGGCCCCATCGCGCATAAGAGTTCATTCCGGAAATTCAATTGCTCGTCGTCCATGTCAGTCCGCGCATCGATGTCGTTGTGGGCGAACCTAACCATCTAGAATCATTGAGCGTACAGAGGTACTTGGCGGCTTCTGCCCGCCAAGAATTTCCGTAGACGCCGGCAAACTCAGTTGATGAGCTTTGCGAACAGGCAGATCGGAGCCTGCCCGCAACTCATATGCCGGCATACCATTCGTAGCCGCGATCTTCCCAGAAGCCGCCATTGCCGCCATAAAGCCGACCGAGATCGGCCACCGCCTCAATGCGCGTCAGATATTTCGCCTGCTTGTAGCCGAGCTGCCGCTCGACCCTGAGCCTCAGCGGCGCTCCATGCGCCACTTCCAGGTCGCGGCCATTCATCGAATAGGCAAGGATCGTCTGCGGATGAAGCGCATCGACCAGATCGATGCTCTCATAATACCAGCCGCTGCCATCCAGCGTCTTTTCGTATTCGTCGGCGCAATGAAACACGATATAGCGCGCCTCGGGCTTCAGCCCGACCGATTGCAGCAAGGCGCCGAGCGGCAGGCCGATCCATTTGCCGATAGCGCTCCAGCCTTCGACGCAGTCGTGGCGGGTGATCTGGGTACGCGACGGCATCGCCTTCAGCTGCGCCAGCGAGAACTGCGACGGCTTTTCGACGAGACCGCCGACATCCAGTCTCCAGGTCGAGAACTGCCGGCTCATCCAGTCGAGATATTGCGGGTTATCGGGCATGCTGGTGCCGTTGGAGCGAAAGACCGGGGAGAGGTCCGTCTCGCTGAATTCGCGGGCCAGCGCGTTGTCGCCAAGCAGCAAGCGCTGCGTCTTCACGCTGAAGCCTTCGGCGATCTTCAACACCGACTTCGTCCGCTCGCTCTCGACCACTGCGTCGCAGCCGCTCAATCCCAATGCGGAGGCGGTGAGGGTCGAGCCGATCAGGAAGCGGCGGCGGGTGATCAGGCGGCTCATCATTCGTCTCCCTGTTCGATAGCGTAATAGCCGGTGATCATCGAGCGCAGATTGTTGAAGACACCCGACAGGATCACCATGGCGACATGCACCACAACGAAGGCGACGAGCGAGAAGGCGGTGAGGAAATGCAGGGTGCGGGCCGATTGCCGGCCGCCGAAGACATCGAGCAGCCAGGGCGCCACCGCGTTGAAGCCCGGCGACATGGTGAGACCCGTCGCAACCATCAGCGGCAACAGCAAAAAGATCACCGCAAGATAGGTCAGCTTCTGCAAAGTGTTGTAGTGGCGTGCCTCGGCTCCTTTCGGAAAACGCAGCCGGGCATGGCTGGCGACCTCATGCCCAAGATGGGCGAGCGTCAGTTCCTTGCCTTCAGGGGCGAGATCCCGGCGGAAATGCCGGCTGATCAGCCCATAGAGAAGATAGACGGAGCCGTTGAGAACGAAGAGCCAGGCGAAGAAGAAATGCCAGCGCCGGCCAGCCGATAGATCCTGGTAGCTTGGAAGCGTGAGCCAGCTTGGAAAACCTCTTGCTGTCGCCTCGCCATCGACATCCGAAAGACCGAGCACGCCTGTCGTATCGAAGGTGAGCGAACCGACATGCGTCAGCCCCTTCGCCTGGTCGCCGCCCTCGACGGCTTCCATGGCGATGAAGGACGGGTCGTTGTCGGCACCGTACTGGCCCCAATAGAGCGCCGGATGCGCATTGAATATCTGCAGACCGCTGAACAGCAGCACGGTGAGGCAGAACACATTCACCCAATGCGACAGGCGCACGGCAAGGCTGTGGCGGTAGATAAGCGTGCGGCCGGTTTTCGTGCCGGCATCGATCGTCGCCATGATGGTTCTCCGAAAGTCAGACGTTTCGAAAAGAGGGGACGCGGCCGCAGCAATCAAAAGTGCTACAGCGTCCTTTGCGCGTCTAAAAAGACGCGCGGCGCTGTAGAAAAGTTTCAGCGGCCGCGCAGACGCGAACGCTACTTCATCGCGTCGCAGGCCTTCATCATATCGGTCTTTTTCATCGCATCCTTTTCCATGCCGGCCTTGTGCATGCAGTCCGTCTTGGTGCCCGACATCTTCATGGCATCCTTCGACATGGCGCTGCTCTGCATCGTGTCCTTCTTCATCGTGTCCTTTTTCATCGTATCGGACTTCATGGCGTCTTCAGCCGAAGCGGCGCCGGCGAGCGAAAGACCGACGATGAAGGTGCAGGCTGCAAGGCTGGAAAAAAGCTTGGTCATGGAACTCTCCCGAAATGGATTTTCGTGTCCGCCGGCGGCCTGCCGATGGCTCACATTTGGCTATTCGGGGGAGCGTCGGGATGCGTTACAGCCTCACGCGCTTGTGATAGAGCTGTGATACCAACATTGTTTTCATCTTCCCTGTAACCGATCGGCAGCTTCCATCGAATGAAGTCTCTGACAGCATGACAACCGCCCATTCGGAAGAAGCCCTGAAAGCATTAATGCTTCTGTCCCTTGACGGGGACGAGGCGGCCTGTCGGCGTTTGCTGGCGGCTTTGCGCCTGCTGCTTGTCGGTTATTACAGCCGCAGAATGGCGGCGGCGGCGAAAGCGGATATGGAAGACCTGGTTCAGGAGACATTGCTGGCGCTGCATTCGCGCCGATCCACCTATGACCGGGAAAGGCCATTCACGGCCTGGTTCTTCTCGATCGCCCGCTACAAGCTGATCGACCATCATCGCGGCCGCGGCGGACGCAGGCTCGCCGAGACCGAGCTTGGCGAGGAGATCGAAAGCGACTTCAGCGAGGATGCGCTGACGGCCAGCATGGATGTCGAGCGGTTGCTCCACGGGCTGTCACCGAGACAACGTGAGCTGATCCGGCAGGTGAAATTGGAGGGCCAGTCGGTCGCCGACACCGCAAGCCGCACGGGCCAGTCCGAATCGGCGGTGAAGGTCGGCATCCACCGGGCGCTGAAGGCGCTGGCAGAGAGAATGCGAGGCACATCGTGACAAAAACGGACGACCTCATCGAACGCCTGGCAGGTGACTTGAAGCCGGTGCCGAGCGATGCGCTGCGCCGCCGCTTCGCGCTCGGCATCGTGCCGGCGCTCGGGCTCTCCCTGCTGCTGATGCTGACCATTCTCGGTCCGCGGGTCGATATATCAGACGTGCTGATGCTGCCGGTCTTCTGGATCAAATCGGCCTATAATGCGCTGATTGCAGTCGTGGCGCTCCTCGCCGTCTATCGGCTTTCCCGCCCTGACGGTTCCGAGGGCCGTTTTTTCGATTTGCTTGCCTTAATCTTCGCCGCCATGGCGGCAGTCGCTGCCATCCAACTGATGATGGCTCCAACCGAGGCTTATCCGGTGCTGATCTTCGGCTCTTCGGCGCTCCATTGCCCGCTGCTGATCCTCGGCTTTGCCCTACCCGTCTATGCCGGCGCCGTCTGGGCGCTGCGCCAGGCGGCGCCAACCGATCTGCGGCTGACGGGCTTCGTCGCCGGCATTGCCGCGGGGGCCGCGGGCGCCTGGGTCTATTCGTGGTTCTGCACCGAGAACGGCATGCCCTTCGTGTTGATCTGGTATTCGCTGGGCATCCTGCTCACTGGCGCGCTCGGCGCCGTCACCGGCCCTCGCCTCCTCCGCTGGTAGATCCTTCGGTGCCGCCGGGCCTGAAAAGCCTTGCATAGAACGGGTCCTCTTGCGTCGATCGGGGGCATTGTTGTCGCGCGTTAGCGCGTCATTGCGCCGCCAGCGGCCAATAGATCGTCCGGCGTACCGACATCACGCTTCATCTTTGCATGGCGCGCCGCTGAGCGACCAGCCGGATCGGCATGTCGCTGTCGGAGCCCCGGCTGCCGTTCTCCACGCCCACCGTGCTTCTGTCGCCGTCCAACTGAAATTGATTGACCAGATGCCGCAGGCGGCCCGCCTCGGAGGACAGAGAGGCGGCGGCGGCCGTCGACTGCTCGACCATTGCCGCATTTTGCTGGGTCGCCTGGTCCATATGATTGACGGCGGTGTTGATCTCGGCAAGTCCGGTCGATTGCTCGCGCGCCGAGGTGGCAATCGCATCCATGAGCTGGTTTATCTGTATGACGTGCTCACCAATCGCTTTCAGCGACGTACCGGTTTCGAGAACCAGTTTGACGCCATTTTTGACGTCCGTCGAGGACTTCTGAATGAAGCCTTTGATCTCCTTGGCTGCTTGAGCAGCGCGTTGAGCAAGCTCACGGACTTCTTGTGCGACCACGGCAAAACCTTTGCCCGCCTCACCCGCACGGGCAGCTTCAACGCCGGCGTTGAGCGCCAGGAGGTTGGTCTGGAAGGCAATCTCATCGATCGCACCAATAATGTTCGATATCTGCTCCGAACTATCCTCGATGCGTCGCATGGCCTGTTCCGCCTCTGCTACGACAGTTGCCGACCGCTGAGCGCTGATATCGGCCTCCAGGGCCACATTGCGTGCCTCGTCGGTGCGTTTGGACGCCATCGTCACATTCGAGGTGATTTCGTCCAGGGCTGCGGCCGTCTCCTCGAGAGAGGCTGCTTGCTGTTCGGTACGTTTGGAAAGGTCCTGCGCAGCGGATGCGATCTCGCCGCTACCGCTATCTATGCTGTGTACCGTCTGGAGCACCGCCCCGATCGTCGTGCCCAATTGCCGGAGCGACGCGTTGAAGTCTTCGCGCAAGGTCTCGTATTCGGCGGCAAATTGATCCGAAAGCTGGAAGGATATGTCGCCTGCCGCAAGCCGTCGAAGGCCTCCACCCAAGGTCGTGGTTGCGAAGCGCAATTGTTCGGCCTCGCGTTCGGCGCGTTGCTGGGCTGCCGCGCGCACTGCCTCACTTTCGCTGCGGGAGAGAGCAGCTTCCTTCTCAAGCCTGACGACATTGAGAGCATTCTGGCGGAAGACTTCGACAGCACCGGCCATTTCCCCAACTTCGTCGGCGCGGCCGGCACCGGGTATGGCGCTATCAAGGTCACCGTTCGACAAACGCCTCATGGCCGATGCGATGCTTCGGATCGGGTTGGCGATGCCGAATACTGCAAAGGCGATACCAGCCATGGCGATGAGCACTGCCAGCGCTGCGATTGCGGCCGTCAACATGAAAGCGGACGTCGCGGAACCGTCGCTCGCGGCAACGAAGCCTTCGGCCTGGCCGAGAATGAAAGCAACCAGATCGCTGACGCCCTTATCCACTAGCACGGATTGCGGTTCCATATTCTCCTTGAAGAAGCGAGCCGCGTCGGATGCCTTGTCACTATTTTGCAGCGCAATCATCTGCTCTGCCAGCCCGCTATACTTGTCCAGTTCAGGCTTGATCTGATTGATCAGTTCGCGCCCGCGCTCGGTGCGGACACCCTTTTCGTATTCCGCAACAACTTTCTCAACCGCGGCCCGAGCGGTATCGATTTTCTGTTGTCCGGCCTTCAGTTCCTCCGCCGTATCTTCCAGGAGATACTGAGCGTAGACCAGTTTCAGATCGAGGAAGTTATCCTTGATCTCGCGCGCGGTCACAAGCCGGTGCATCCAGAAGGTCCCGATCTGCTCGGTATTGGCACGAAGCGTAGAAATCGTGCTCAGTGAGATGTAGGACAGACAAACCATGAAAAGGCTGATGATCGACAGCTTCACGATCAGGGCTTGCTTGATGCTCGGGCGCTTCATGCGGGTCTCCTCGAAGAGCTGGGACGACTGGCTTGCCGGTTGATGCAAAATCTCGCACCAGATTCAATAATTTAGTATTAACTAAACAATGGGCCCTGTTCGGTTTGCGGAAATCTTTTGCGCGGACAGTTACTTCCGCGTTCAATTCACGACGTCACGACCTCAAGTTACTGGAATCCCGCAGAAAAACAGCCATCGCGAGCAAAAATAACCCATGCTGAATCCTCTCGATACGATCGGGTGCTTGCGACGCGGTGTTGAGCAGAGATAATGGACCTATGCAGCAATCGGACAATCACCCTGCCGGAATTGAAATCGCGCTCTGGCAATATTCCAACAACGAACGCCACTGGAATTGCTGGATGGAGTCGCTTTCACAGGAGGAACGGGATCGGGCGGCGACCTACCGGTTCGAAGGAGATCGCGCCTCGTTCATGGCCGGCCGCTACCTCCTGCGACGGCTGTTGAGCTTATCTATCGGGACAGCGCCAGGCGAGCTGGTCTTGTCTGCGGACAAGGACGGCAAGCTGAGGCTCGATGGTCGTGATGCGCCGCAATTCAGCCTCGCCAATGCTGACGGGCTGGTGACGGTCGCTGTCGCTTCAGGATGTGATCACGTCGGAATAGACTGCGAACGCATCGACGTCGAGATCGAAGAGGCGGCGGTGGCTAGCTATTGCAGCGGGGACGAACGACGCTGGCTCGCGGAATTGTCTGCCCGCGAACGCGCGCAAGCGGCTGTCGCGCTCTGGACGCTCAAGGAGAGCCATCTGAAGGCGCTGGGCGTCGGGCTGCGCGAGGATCCTCGCAATATCGCTTTTGCCTGGAAGGATGGCGTCCCCGTCATGGTCGGCGGCGATCGCGATCGGCGATGGCACCACCGTCTCATCGAAAGCGGCAGCCGGCACGTCGTGGCGCTGGCTGCCTGCTCTCAATCCGGGCTCCCCGGCATTTCGACACGGATATTTCAGGACGACAGCATCCCGTCCGAATAGCCGGCTCTGAGCTGGTGCGGCATTGCGGACGCCGTCTCCGTTGCCCAGGCCAATTGCGCATTGTCCGGTTCCGCGTCGAAATGCTGCCGGCCGAGCAGCGTATTGACGATCGTCGCGCTGCGCCAAGCCATCAGGCTGAGCTGAGAGTCGGCGATACCGTGCGAGTATCGACCTGCATTCTGCGCCAGCAGCCGGTTTGCCCGCGGGCCTGTCCATTGCATCGTGTAATCGTCGTTGAGCATGGGATAGCCGTTTCTGTCGAGCGTTATCCGTTCACCCAGCGACGCGAGCGCATCCGGCAATCGGAACCGGTAGCCGGTTGCCAGCACCACCGCATCCGCATGCATCACCTCGATCCCGCCGTCGAATTGATTTCTGACGATGAGCCGATAGGCATTGCCGTTCCGTTCCATCTGGATCACGTCGCGGCTCGGCGACAGAGATGCGTTCAGCGTGCTCGGCTCGAGATAACGCAGCGCGTAGAGACGGCGGTAGATCGAATGAATCGTCGAAATCGACAGGCCGTCGCTGGTCAGGATCGAATTCTTCAAGGCTGCCTGCTTCTGTTCGCCGCCGAGCTTCAGATAGGCCTGCACATATTCAGGCGAAAAGACCTGGTTTGAAAACGGCGTGTCGTTGATCGGCTCGAAATTGTGTCGTCGGCTGATCCATGTAAGCTCTTTCATCGAACTCGGGTCCGCAAGCAAGGCTTCGACGACCTCGCCGCCGCTCTGGCCGCCGCCAACGACGACGATGCGGCCAGCACGCAGATCGGTGATACGCGATTTCGCCTCGCTGTTATGGAAGCAATCGGCACCCAGGAAGGGTTTTGCCCAGTCGGGCACGAAGGGCGAAGATCCCGTGCCGATCACCAGGTTCTTCGCTTCCTCCTGGCCGTTGTCGAAACGCAGGACGAAACGGTCGTCGCGGTGCTCGACATCGCGAATGTCAGTCCCAAAACGCAAACCCTCCACGCCCTTGGCGACCCAGGCGAGATAACGTGCGAATTCCTGCCGCGGAACGGCGTCATAATTGGCGTTGAGGAAGGCATAGAGCCTCTTATGCGCCACCAGATAGGAAACGAACGACCAGCGGCTGGTCGGCAGGACCGGCGTGACGAGGTCCTTCAGGAAGGACGATTGCAACTCGACGCCGGGCATCATCATGCCGGGATGCCAGTCGAATGCGTCCCGCCGCTCGAAGAAGCGGCTGCGAACTTCGGGCACCGATTCCAGCAGGCAGGCAAGGCTCAGATTGGAGGGTCCGATGCCGATGCCGGCAAGATCGAGCGGCTCGTTGACGGCATCCCTGCGGGTAAAAGCGACGGTCATGCGAAATCCTTCTCTGTTTCCTTGAGACGAAGGGCAAGCCTTGAATGGAAGGCGGGAGACCCGATCATGTGCAGATGGTTGGTGCCGGTGATGATTTCGGCCGCATGCGCCCGCGGCGACAGGCGGCGCCAGTCAATCAGGTTAAGGCCGCGATTGAGGCTGTCGTCGGCTGCCCAGGGATAGATCGGCACATCGTGAGGGACGAGCCGATGCTTGCGGAAGATCAGGGCATTGTCGATCAGCACCCAGAACGTATGCTCGCGGCTGCTGATGTCAGGCCCGTCGGTCGGAAGCGGATCCTTCTCGTCGCCGACGAAACGCAGGAACTGATCGTAGGTATCCGCGTCCATCGTCGACAACAGCCGGTCCCATTCGGGGCGCATCGCCGTTTTCTGCAGCCATGCCTGCACGTCCCGATGCAGCGCGTCGCGCTCGCCCGGCCGGAACCTCGGCTTGCCGCCGATCGCGAATTCAGAGCCGAGGTCGCAAACATCGACCATCGCCATCATCCTGACGTCGACCTCGTTGCCGAGCGTCCGGGCCGCCTCGTAGGCCAGAAGCCCGCCCCAGGACCAGCCGAGGAAGGTGCAAGGCGCGCCTTTGCTGTGGGTCCTGATATGATCGACATAGCTCTCGATGATCTCTTCGATCGGCGCGCCGACTTCCTTCTTTTCGGACAGCGAATGGCAAATGAAGCCGGTCGCCGGCTGGTCGGCGCCGAGATAATCGACCAGCTTCACATATTCGCGGGTGCTGACGAGAAGCCCCGGGAAGCAATAGAGCCGCGGCTTGGCGCCGGAAGCGCGCAGCACGATCACCTGCGACAGATCGCGTTCGGTCCCCTGCTCCATCACGCCGGCAAAGGCGCGGATGGTCGGATTATTGAAGATATCGGCGACGGTGAGCGGCGTTTTCGGCCGGCGCTGCCTGAGCTGCGAAAGAATGCGGATCGCGCCCAGCGAATTGCCGCCGATCGTGAAGAAATTATCCTCGACACTGATCGCTTCCAGCTTCAGAACCTGGCGCCAGACATCCAGTACCTCCTCTTCGAGTGTGGTCGCCGGCTCGACGATTTCGCGCCGGACCGGCTGGGGTGCGGGCAGCGCGAAGCGGTCGAGTTTGCTGTTCGGATTGGTCGGCATCTTTTCCAGTTCGACCACCGCCGCCGGCACCATGTAGGAAGGCAGGCTGCGTTCGAGGCCGGCGCGGACGGTCTCGACGTTCAACGTCTCGTCCTTCTTCGGAACGACATAGGCGACCAGCGCCTTCTCGCCGGCATCGTCATCGCGCAGCACGACCAGCGCTTCACCGACGCCGGGCTGCTGGAGGAGGGCCGCTTCGATCTCGCCGAGCTCGATGCGGTATCCCCGCAGTTTCACCTGATGGTCGACGCGGCCGACGAATTCGACGGTTCCGTCCTCACGCCAACGCGTCAGGTCGCCGGAGCGATAGAGCCGGCCGCCCTCCTTGGAGAATGGGTCGGGAATGAAGCGATCGGCCGTCGTATCCGGCTTGCCGAGATAACCGCGCGCAATGCCCTCGCCGCCGATGTAGAGTTCGCCGGTGACGCCGATCGGGCAAAGATTGAGATCGGGATCGAGCACATAGACGCGCCGCAGCCCGACGGCGCGGCCGAGCGGCGCATAGACGCCCTGGAACTTCGTACCGGCCCTCACCTTCCAGACCATCGGCGTCATGATGGTTTCTGTGGGACCGTAACCGTTGATCAGCCATTCCGCCTTCAGTGCCCGCGACAGAAGATCGAAGGTCGGTTGTGCAAGCCCCTCGCCGCCGAACGAGTAAAGCCGCATCGGCGGCGCCCCGTCGGTGATGTCAGCCCACTCCGCCAGCTGCTGCAGATAGGTTGTGGGAATGCTGGCATTGTTGGCGCCATGCTTGCGCATCGCCGTCAATGTCTCTTCCGGCGTCCAGAGCGGCTGATCGGGAAGGATGATGCTGCCGCCCTCCATCAACGGGTTCATCCACCGCTCATGGCCGCCATCCGAGCTGAAGGGCAGGAACGGCAGCTCACGAGATTCCGAGCTCATGCCGTAGACTCGCGAGGTGTTTTGCAGATGGTGCGTCAGCGGCCCGTGTTCGACGGCGACGCCCTTCGGCAATCCGGTCGAGCCCGACGTGTACATGACATAGGCGAGCTGATCCTTGTGCGTGGGACTATAGAGCGGCGTATCCGGCTCGCCGTCGAGGTCGATCTTGTCGAGTTCGAGAATAATGGCGTCGAGTTCTTCCGGCAGCCGATGGCGCAGCCAGCTATGGGTTAGGACGATCTTGACGCCCCCGTCGCGCAGGATGTGGTGGTTGCGTACCGGCGGGTGGTCGGGCTCGACGGGAATATAGGCGCCGCCGGCCTTCAGCGTTGCGAGAATGCCGACGATCGCCTCCGGCGAGCGCTTGATGAAGATGGCGACCGTCACCTCGGCGCGAACGCCGAGCTGCCGCAGCCGATGCCCGAGGCGGTTGGTGTTTGCTTCCAGCCAGCCATGGCTCCATTCCTCGTCACCGTAGACGATCGCGGTCTTCTCAGGCGTGCGGCGCGAATGGGCTGCGATCAGCTCATGCACCGGCCTGTCGTCGTTGACGGCATCATCCTCGTAAGGCGCCGACAGCCAGTCCAGCTCTTCGCTCCCCACCAGTTCGATATCCTTGATCCTCACATTCGGCTGGGCGACCATCTGTTCGAGTAGGAGGCCGAAATGCCTGGCGATGCGGGCAACCAGGGCGCCGTCATAAAGATCCTGCGCGTAGTCGATCAGCGCGGATGCGCCGCCCGAATGCGCCTCGACCACCAGGGAAAGCTCGCTGTCGGCGCGGGCGCCCGGCGGCTCCAGATTTGTGGCGTGGCTGGGCACCGCATAGCGTCCGCGGAATTCGAACAGCGCCTTGACCACGGCTTCCTGGGCGGCGGCTTCGTCGACGACCAGTTCCTGGGTGATGCGTTCCAGCGGCAGGAGCCGGCGTTGCCCCTCTTCGCTCGCCGACGAGATCGCCGCTATGATATCGTCGAGAGAATGTCTCGAGGTCAGCGACAGGATGATCGGGAGCACCTGCTCGGCACGGCCGCGGCTGGCAAAATGCTCCTTATGTGGCCGCGCAACGAGAAGGCCGGTCAGCAAAGCGTAGTTGCCGCTGTAGCGGGCCAGCAGGGCGCAGAAGGCGGCGTGAAGCACGCGCTCGACCGGAACGCCCTTCCCCGCCGCATCCCGTTCGAGTTTGCTCCAGAGGTCGGCCTCGATCGAAAATCGGTGCTGCGCGCGCGCCACGCCTGCCAGCCCGCCGCTGTTGAAGCGGGTGGGAAAAGTCGAGGCCGCATAGTCGAGACCGATGGTGTCGCGCCAATAGGCAAGCGCTTCCCGCGCTTCGTCCGTCTCCAGCCAATCGGCCTCCCGCGTCCCGGCCGAGATTTCCAGCGGATGCATGTCGCCAATGGGCTCGCCATCGAGAATTCGCGCCAGCGACCTGGCAAGAACGGATTTTTCGTGGTCGTCGCAGACAATCGGATGCAGCACGATCGTCAGCAGCGACTGCCCCTGGGCAAGCCGGATGATCTGGATGCGTGCACCGGGCTCCTCTAGCAGATCGAAGCGCTTGTCGCGGAAGGCTTTCCTTGCCGCCGACGCATCCGGCTCGGAAAGGGCCGCGCCGTCTCTGCCGAGGATCTCGATCGGCACCGCGCTCGATGCGCCGCGATATTGCTCGATCCGGCCGCCCGCCAGCCGGCGGAAGCGGCTAGCAAGCGACGCATTTTGCGCCATGAGCGCCCGGCAGGCGCCGACAATCATCTCGAGGTCGGTTGGCGGGCTCAAACGCAGCCCGATGATCTGGTCGGGAAAGACGGTGTAATTGCCGATCTGCTCCAGTGACCAGATGCGCTTCTGCGCGATCGTCAGCGGAAAGCTCTCGAAGACCGCATCCATTGCAGCATCGGTCGGGGAAGCATCGGCGAAATTTGTGATTTGCTTGTTCATCTTGGGGATCCGGACGTTATTCAGAGACGCGCATCGCCTGATATTGCCGAGCGCAGCGAGAGGGGACGCGGGTCCGTCCAGACGTCGCGGATATGGGCCAGGCATTTCTGACGTGAACCGGCAAAGCCGGCCGGCTCCCAGCCCGTGGGAATCCGCTTGTCCTGCGGCCAGACCGAGTAGTGGTGCTCGGTGTCGATGACGGCGATCCAGAGATCGTCGCGAGGCTCAAAACTGTCCATCGAAAGCTCCTGCGGTGATTGATGTCATGCGCAAATGACGAATTCCGATGGCTGCGGTTTAGAAAATTGCTGAGAATTTTTTTCTTCGTTCACCCCTAAATTCGCCCAGAGATGGATCGTCATTCTACCAAATCGGCAGAAGAGCGGGCTTCATGCTCGCCACATCAAAAGCCCGGTCGGTCAAGGAGAACATCATGGATTTCGACGCCGCCAAACAAAGGCGCGTTCTGCAGTCGCGCAGCTACATCAGCCTCGCACCCAATCTTATCCATCTGAAGACCGCGCACGGTCACCACGAGGCCGCATTCGAGGTCGAGGCCGACACCGCGACGCTGACCTTCTACCACGGCGATCCCGTGCGATCGGCCGAGCTTCTGATGGCGGCCGCCGAAGCCGTGACGGCGGAAGATCGCTCGATCAGATCAGTCGTCTTCGACGGGCATCAGGCGAGCCTCCCGCCGCATATTTCCGGCGCCGGCGGCACGCTGGATTCGGAGATCCTCTGGCAATGGCCGTCGCTCTGGCTGCCGCAGCTCAGCTACCCGCTGCCGCCGGTGCAGGAAATGACCGCCGGCCGTTATCATCCGCGCCGGCCGGCAAAGCCGAAGGGCACGGTCTACCGGCGATTCATTCCCTGGCTGGAACGCGACATCAGCTTCCGGGTGGCCGATCCCGAGACCGATCTTGCCGCCTTCCATCGCTGGATGAACGACGAGCAGGTCAATACGATCTGGGAGGATGCGGGCTCGCTCGACAGGCACCGGGAGATCCTGGAGGAGCGGATCGCCGATCCGCATGTCCTGCCGCTGATCGGCAGTTTCGCGGACATCCCCTTCGGTTATTTCGAGGTCTACTGGGCCAAGGAAAACCGGCTCGGCCCCTTCTACGATGCCGACGACTATGACCGCGGCTGGCATGTCGCGATCGGCGAACCCGATTATCGCGGCAAGAAATGGATCAGCGCCTGGCTTCCCTCGCTGATGCATTTCATCTTCCTAGACGATCCGCGCACGAAGCGCATCGTCGGCGAGCCGCGCGCCAGTCACGAGCAGCAGATCCGCAACCTCGATCGCTCGGGTTTCGCCAAGGTCAAGCATTTCAATTTTCCGCACAAGCGGGCGCTGTTCGTCATGCTGACCCGCGAGCGTTTTTTCGGCGACCATCTCTGGGTGCCCGCATCATGAACGATATGAGCGAGATGAGCGGCAGTCTTCGCAAACGGCGCCTCGCCCCGGAAGATCTTGCCAATCCTCAACTTCTCAGGCTGCTGCTGCGGCTAGGACTGCCGGCCATGTTCGGCCTGTCGATCAATGCCGCGCATCACACGATCAACATGGTCTTCGTGGGCATGATCGGCGAAGACCAGATCGCCGCGATCATGATCGTCCTGCCGATCCTGATGCTGATCGCCGCCTTCGGCGAAGGCATCGGCGTCGGCGTCGCAACCGAGGTCGGGCGGATGCTCGGCGCCGGCAACCGCTCGCGGGCCGGCGCCATTGCGTCGATCAGCCTTGCTGCCGGCGTCGCCTTCGGCGCGGCAAGTGCGCTCACACTCGTCGCCTTTCCGGATCTGCTGCTGTTCGGCGCCACGCCCGCGATCGAGCCGCTTGCGCAACATTACCTGATGATCATCGCGATCTCGGTCCCGCTGACGATGGCGCAGATCATTCTCGATTTCCTGGCGATCGCCGAGGGTAACGCCCGCTTCAGCATGTGGACGCTGGTCGCCTGCTTTGCCTTGAACATGATCCTCGACCCGATCATGATTTTCGGATTCGGCCTCGGCCTAGAAGGCGTTGCCATCGCCACCATCCTGTCCCAGCTCGTCGCGCTTTCCATCTATGGCGCCTACCACATCAGGCGGCTTGGGGCGGTCCGGCTGAGCCTCGACTGGCGGTTGGCCGACATCCGCACTCTCAGGCCCGTCCTTGCAGTCGGGGCGCCGACGACGCTGACCAGCCTTACGACGGCAGGCGCGATTGCGATCATGGTGTCGCTCGCCGCCACCTATCACGGAGAAGCCGGCATTGCCGGCATTGGGATTGCCTTGCGGCTGCTTGCGGTCGGAACACTTCCCGTTATCGGCATCTCGCTTGGGGCCCAGTCCATCCTAAGCTTTGCCTGGGGTCGAGGCG
The DNA here is from genome assembly GCF_019793435.1 of Rhizobium redzepovicii. Classification (GTDB taxonomy): domain Bacteria; phylum Pseudomonadota; class Alphaproteobacteria; order Rhizobiales; family Rhizobiaceae; genus Rhizobium; species Rhizobium redzepovicii. Next base: position 86,468 of record NZ_JAILYH010000002.1, read on the forward strand.
ATATGGCCAGGGTGCTGTCGGCAACCCGCATCCTGACAGCGGTCACGAGTGCGGTGAGTGGCACCTGTGGGCTGACCGCGCTTGCCTTCTCCAAAGAGCTTGCCTCCTTCTTCACCAACGATGTGACAGCGATCGGGATAGCCGGGCAGGCGATCGTCGCAACCCATCTTCCGCTTCTGCTGTTCGGCCTGCGGCAAACGGTGCTGATCCTTTTCCAGGCGCAGGGCAGACCCAAGGCGGCGGTTGCCATCGGCCTGGCGCAGAACGGCTATCTGCTTTTTCCGCTGCTTGCGTTCCTGCCGCCCTTCTTCGGCTTTTCAGGCCTGCTGGCCGCGATGTTCCTGGCCTCGGCCCTGACCGGCCTGCTGTCCGCGGTCTGCCTGGTGAGATCGCTCAGCGCACTCCGGCAGCGCTCCACCAGCCGTCTGACCTCCATCCGTCCCTATCCAGCTTTTGTCCATGAGAGGATGACCATGAACCAATCGATCAATCCGCACGACCTTGGCGCCCATGCAGTCGCCGACGATCTCTTCACGCCCGTCGATCCGGCGGCATTCAACGCCGTGTCGCCGCCGATCTTCCAGACCTCGCTTTTCACCTATGACAGTTACGAGGCGATGGAGGATGTTTTCGCCGGCCGCACCCGCAACTACATCTATTCGCGCGGCGACAATCCGACCGTCCGCGAATTCGAACTCCTGGTCGCCCGCCTCGAGGGCGCCGAGGATGGGCGCGCCTTTTCGAGCGGAACGGCCGCCATCACCTCGACAATTCTGAGCCTGGTGCAGGCCGGCGACCGGGTCGTCGCCGTCCGCCACCTCTATAATGATGTCTACCGTCTTCTGGTTAAACTGCTCGACCGGCTCGGCGTCGCCGTCGATTTCGTCGATCCCGCCGACCACGACGAGGTCCGCAAGGCGCTCTCCGGCGCCAAGCTGCTCTATCTCGAAAACCCGACATCCTTCGTCTTCGAGCTGCAGGATATTGCGGCGCTGTCGGCCATGGCGAAGGAGGCGGGCGTTACCACCATCATCGACAATTCCTGGGCAACGCCGCTGTTTCAGAAGCCGATCCAGCACGGCGTCGATATCGTCATCCACGCCGCCTCGAAATATCTCGGCGGCCACAGCGATACGGTCGCCGGCGTCGTCGTCGGCTCGAAGGAGGCGATCGCGCGGATCAACGCGACCTCCTATCCCTATGTCGGCGCCAAGCTCTCGCCGTTCGAGGCCTGGCTGCTGCTGCGCGGCATGCGGACCCTGCGTGTCCGGCTGAAGGAACATGAGCGCAGCGGGCTTCTGCTGGCCGATCGGCTGAAACAGCATTCGGCGATCGCGCGCGTCCGTCACCCGGCCTTTCAGGATCATCCCGGTCGGGCGACGCTGTCGGGTTATGCCGGGCTGTTCGCCTTCGACCTCAATCCCGATATCGACGTCGCCCGTTTTGTGAATAGTCTCCGCGACATCCGCCTCGGCGTTAGCTGGGGGGGACCCGAAACACTGGTGGTCCCCGCCAAGGTGGCGCTGCAGATCCCCGACCGGATGACTTCCTTCATCCGGTTCGGCGTGAGCGAGCAGACGGTTCGTTTCGCCGTTGGCCTGGAAGAGCCGGAACTGCTGTGGAACGATTTGCAGCAGGCGCTGCACGCTGCGAGACGTTAACAACTTGCCGGTGCGCATGATCGGGGCGCAGGAGGGGTTCGGCCATCGCGAGATGGCAATGCTCCTCCGCCGCCTTGATCATGAAGTTGACGAGGGTCCTTGAGACGCCGAGTTCGGCGGCAATATCCTTCTGCGGCACGCCGTTGAGGCGGTGCCGTATGAAGGCATCGTTGGTGCGCTTCGGCAAGGCCTCGAGCGAGGCAAGCACATCGCGCAGCGTCTCGGCGGCGACAAGCTGGTCGAGCACAGTTGGGATGGGAGCCGTGATCTCCTGAACCTGATCTATCGACCTATAGTTGTTCATCTGCTGACGGCGGCGGCGGCTTTCGTCGAGTGCGAGATTATAAACCATCCGAAAGGCGTAACCGATCGGGCAACGAATACCATCGGTTTTGACCCCGTAAGCTTTAATAACACCATCCTGAAAGATATCCTCAGAATATGACCTTGATTTAACAACGCTTTCAATCGTCTTAAGGAGCTTATCCTTGTTTTCGATCATAGCGTTGACAACGGCATTTCCATTCACATCGCGATGCAATGCTTGCATTGTCCCGTACCCTTTTTACAAATGGAAAACAGGCTTTGTCGTTACTGGTCGACGTAGTCGTGGCGCTCTTTTTTGCAGGAAAGTACACGATTTGATTGCAGTGTTTATTTTAAGGTGATAACAGGAGTCAAGTTTAAATCGACGGAGTGAAAGCGAGAAAAATGGGAAGGACAGTTGAGATCCTGACGGGCAAGGCGGAGCTCTGCCGATCGATCATGAGGGCTTTGCCCGACTGGTTTTCGGAACCCGAAGTCATCGAAGCGAGCGCCCAGGCGATCGAGGAGCTGCCGGTCTTCGGCTATATCGAAGCGGATGTCGTCACCGCGCTGATCGCCCTGAAGCCGCACCTGCCTGATGCCGTCGAAATCGCACTGATCGCGACACGCCCCGAACATCACGGCCGCGGCGCCGGACGTCATCTCATCGACGAAGCCGAACGTTTCAGCCATGAAGCGGGTGCCCGGTTGCTGACGGTCAAGACGCTCGCCCCGCGCGACCGCGAGGAACCGCAATTCGAGGCGACGCGGCGCTTCTACGACCGCAACGGCTTTATCAGGGCGGAGGTCTTTGCAAAGCTATGGCACGAGGATCACCCGTGCCTGTTCATGGTCAAGCCGCTTGCCGGCGTCCAGGCAGGTGAGACGACGCTTTGAGACGACGAGACTTTCTGCTTGGTGCGCTGGCAATGACCGGCGCACCCGCAACCGTGCGTGCCGGAGGCGGCGGCGTCGTTTCGCTCGACTACGGGCTGGCATCGACAATGCTTGCGCTCGGCGAGGCGCCGCGTGCCGTCGTTTCCTTGAGAAACTGGGGGGAATGGGTGGTCACGCCGACGATGCCGGCCGGCGTCGTCGATCTCGGCACCACGTCGGAGATCAATCTCGAAGTCCTCACCAGCATCCGGCCGTCGCTCATTCTGAGCACCCCTTTCCTTGCGGCACTGGACGATAAACTGTCGCGGATCGCGCCGGTGGAGAGGTTCACCATTTATGCCGAGCACAACGAGGCACTCGACTGTTCCTACGCCGAAACGCTACGGCTCGGCACGATGATCGGACGGACACAGGAAGCAAAGGCATTTCTATCCCATGCCGATGCCACCTTCGATCGGTTACGCGACCAGACGAAAAACCTGTCTGCGCCCCCCGTTGCCGTCATCAATTTCATCGACAACAGGCATGCGCGCATCTACGGCGGCCCCGGGCTTTTCAGTGGCGCCATGAAGCGCATCGGCCTTGAGAATGCCTGGAAAGGCGAGGCCAGTTACTGGGGATTTCAAACGATCGGCCTGGAACAGCTCGCCGAACTCGACCGGGAAGCGCATCTCATGATCGTTTCGCCGCTGCTTCCACCCGACGCCCTGATGCAGCTTTCCGACAGCCCGCTCTGGACCAGCCTTCCCTTCGTCAGGCGGCAGCGGATCTCGGTCATTCCAGGCGTTCTGATGTTCGGAATGGTGCAGGAGGCGCTGCGGTTTTCGACCCTGGTCGTCGATACGCTGGAGATCTCAGCCAGATGAAGGCCAGATTTTCTCCCTTCGGGGCGCCCGCACTTGCGGGCCTCCTGCTCTTTTCCGGGTTGGCCCTTGCCGTGCTGGAGGTTTGGACGGCGCTGCCTCATCTCAAGGCGGCGACCGACGGCTATGATGCCGAGCGTCTTCTTCTCCTCTATTCGACACTGCCGCGCATGGCGACAGCCCTGATCGCCGGCGCAGCACTCGCACTCTCCGGCGCGATCCTGCAACAGGTGCTGCGCAATCCGCTGGCCTCGCCGACGACGCTCGGTATTTCCACCGGCGCCAATCTGGCGTTGGTGTCCGTCATGCTCGCAGTTCCCTCACTGGCGGGATGGGGCCGGGACGCGGTCGCGCTTGCCGGAAGTGCCGCAGCCGCCTTCGCCATCTTTTCGATCAGCGCCCGGCATGGCTTCTCGCCCTTTTCCCTCATCCTGTCCGGTATGATCGTCGGCCTCTGGTGCGGGGCGGCGGCGGCCATCCTGGTGCTGATGAACGATCAGTATCTTTCCGGGATCTTCATCTGGGGCGCCGGATCGCTGTCGCAGCAAAGCTGGGTGATTCCGACATCGTTGCTGCCGAAGGTGGCGCTGCTCACCGCGCTTGCCCTTCTGGCCACAAGACCGTTGACGCTGAGCCAGATCGGCGATGCCGGCGCAACGAGCCTCGGTCTGCCGATCAAATGGGCCCGCGGTTTCATGCTGGCGATTGCCATTGCGCTCAGCGCCCTCGTCACCAGCGCCGTTGGCGTCATCGGCTTCATCGGGCTGGTCGCTCCGCAGATCGTGCGGCTTGCCGGCGCCAGGCGCATCCTCAGCCAGCTGATCTGGTCTCCCATTACAGGCGCCGGCCTTCTGCTCCTGACGGATCAGGCGATCAAGCTTGTTGCTCCAGGCGACTTCGTGCCGACGGGGGCGGTGACGGCATTGCTTGGCGGCCCGATCCTGATCGCTCTTCTCCCACGCCTTGCCACAGCCTCACGCGCGCTGCCCGGCGTGGCGTCACCACAACATGCAATCAACAACCAAACGGCATCCTTCGCTGCTCTGCTCGTCCTGGTCATCGCATTGGCGACTGCCGCGATCTTCTTCGGCCGCGCACCCGACGGCGCCTGGACATGGCTGCCAACCGCCGCGTGGGACGGAATCCTTCCCCTTCGGCTGCCGCGGGTCGCCGCCGCGTTCGGCGCCGGAACCGTGCTCGGCGTGACGGGCCTCATTCTGCAGCGGCTGACCGGAAACGAAATGGCAAGCCCCGAGGTGCTCGGCGTATCGGCGGGGGCGACGCTCGGCGTTGCGGCGGCCATGTTCGCCTTTGCGGCACCTGGCCTAACGATCCAGCTAGCCTTTGCCGGCGGCGGCGCCCTTGTTGTGCTGACCCTGATCTTCCTCCTGAGTGCGCATTCCGGCTTCGGCCCGAACCGTGTGCTGCTGGCGGGAATCGCCCTCGGCGCGATACTCGATGCCGGGATCGGCGTCCTTGCCGCAAGCGGCGATCCGCGCGGCCTGGCGCTCATCCGCTGGATGGCGGGCTCGACCTATTTCGTCGACAATGCGGTGGCGGCAAGCGCCCTTCTCATTGCGCTCGGCTGCCTGGCCGTAGCCTTTCTCACCAGCCGCTGGCTCGCCCTGCTGCAGCTTGGAACCGAGACGGCAAGCGAACTCGGCCTCAGGATCGTTCCCGCACGTGCGGTGCTATTCGGTCTCTCGGGGATCATGACTGCGGCGGCGACGCTCGTCGTCGGCCCATTGAGTTTCGTCGGCCTGATGGCGCCGCACCTTGCCCACGGGCTCGGCCTTCGCCGGCCCGCCGCCCAGCTCCTGGCCGCCGCCCTCATTGGGGCGGCCCTTCTCGTCCTCGCCGACTGGACGGGGCGCATGATCGCTTTTCCCTATCAGATCCCCGCCGGATTGATCTCGGCCCTTGTGGGAGCCCCGATGCTGCTGATCGTTCTGCGCCGGCGGTCGTGAGAAACTGACCGCCGTCCGCAGCACCAGCCTGCACCGATAAGGCTCCAGCAGGATGGCCTGACGGTATTAGCTCGCCAATGCCTCGGCATCGGCGCCTGCGGGAATGCGCAATGGAGAGGAAGGATCGGTCGCAGCGCGCCATACCGCCTCGGCAACGTCGCCGGGTTGTGTCAGGGCCGATTCAGACTGCTTCTCCCACGACGCGAATACGCCGGCAACGACCGATGAATAGGCTTCGGGGAAACCGCCCTGTTTCTGAAGCCGCGAGCGCGCCGTATCGCCGAACCGCGTCTGCGGCGCGCGTCCGGGAAGGATGATCCTCACACGCACGTTGAAGGCCTCAAGCTCGAGCGCGGCGGACTCGGTAAAAGCGTTCACCGCGGCTTTGCTGGCCGTATAGACCGAGAGGAGCGGAAGCGGCTTAAGGGTTACGCTTGAGGTGACGTTGACGATGACCCCTTCCTGCCGCTCCCGCATCTGCGGCAAAACCGCCTGCGTCATCGCAATGGTTCCGAGCGTATTCGTCTCGAAAAGATCGCGGGCAGTCTCCATCGACGTCCCTTCAACCGCGTTGAGCCAGCCGATGCCGGCGTTGTTTACCAGCACGCCCACAGGACCGGCGGCGTCAAGCGCAGCATGTATGCTTTCAGGGCTCGTAACATCCAGCGCGAGGATCTTGAGATTTTGCGACGGCGGCAGAAGGTCTTGGTGCGGCGTTCGCATGGTGGCAACCACTTTCCAGCCCTGCGCGAGAAAGAAGCTGGCAATTTCCAGCCCGAAACCTGATGAGCAGCCGGTGATGAGAACGGTCTTCATATGTGTCTCCTGTCTATGCTGACGGCCGTAGATGTAGACGGCGGTATCGATACTGTATATCATGCATCGTCCATATTACATTATCCGGAGTATCGATGAGCGACCCTTTGGCGGACATCGTCACGCTGCTGCAGCCAGCTGCGCGGTATTCAAAGGTGGTCAGCGGCGCAGGGATGTGGCGCGTGGATCGCCAGGAGACTGGCCAGCCATTCTACTGCGTGGTCCTGGAGGGTGCCTCACAGCTCAGCGCAGAGGACGATCGGATTATTCTGCGGGAAGGCGACTTCGTACTGATCCCGGCGGCTCATTGCTTCACGATGTCGAGTCTGGGCGCTGAGTTGTCGCCCGGGATCGATCCCCTCACCGTGACAATGCTCCCGGACGAAACCCGCCACGGTGACCCCGAGGGTGCAGCGAATGCACGATTGCTCGTCGGCCATTTCTCTTTCGGCTCGCCTGATGCGGCGTTGCTGGTCTCCCTGCTGCCGCAAATCATCCATATCAGCGGCGATAACAGGCTGTCGGCGATCGTTCATCTCGTTACCGACGAAGCCCGTGCTGAGCGGCCGGGAAAGAACATGATCCTTGCCCGGCTGTTGGAAGTCCTGCTTGTCGAGGCGTTGCGGTCGGATGTCGGGGAGGAGACGCCTCGCGGAATTCTGCGAGGCCTCAAGGATGCACGTCTGGCCCTGGCCATCCGTCGACTGCATGAAGACCCAGCCAGGGAATGGACGGTGGAACAGCTTGCCGATGAGGCGGCCCTGTCGCGGTCGGCGTTTTTCACTCGCTTTCGGCACGCTATGGGCCTGGCGCCAATGGAATATCTCATATCGTGGCGCATGGCGCTCGCCAAAAATCTGCTGAGGCAGGACCAGATCGGAATTCAGGAGATAGCGCTGCGCATCGGCTATGGCTCCGCAAGTGCGTTCAGCACGGCCTTTACCCGCTTCGTCGGATTGCCGCCCTCGAGATATGCCGAGCAGGCACGGACCCTCGCGAACGCCGCCGTATAGCTCGGTTGACCGCCGATTGTTTGTCGATTTTTGCAGTGCTCCGGCCGCTCAAAATCGCTGCTTGACTCTTTTGAGAGCCTGATCACCCACCAGGCCGTCAAGGTCGACGGCCTGGTGGGCGACAAGATGATCGACAATCGAAGGCGCGCCGAGACGCCCTATTCGGCTCTGCAGCCCTACCTTACCACCGATACTTAAGGGTCCCCGTCATGTTGCGGCCCTGGCCAAGATAGCAGAAGCCCTCGTTGCAGACGGTGTCCCGTTCGTCGGCGATGTTGCGGATATTGAAGGCCGCCGTCAGGCCTTCGTATTTCTTGTCGACCGCGCCGAAATCATATGAGGTGGATGCGTCGATGTAGAAGCTCGAGGGGTTCTTCGACGTATTGGCTGTGTCCGTCCAGTTCTCGCTGACATAACGAACGCCCGCGCCGACAGACAGGCCATGGAACGGGTTGGTTTCCTGGAACGTATAATTGGCCCAGAGGCTCGCGACGTGCGAGGGTGTCAAGGCTGGCGTATTGCCCTCGTTTTCACCGCCTCCCGTCACTTCTGACTGGTTATAAGTGTAGGCCGCAATAAGATCCCAGCCATCGGCTACCGCCGCGCGGGCTTCGAGTTCGATGCCCTTCCCGGTCACTTCACCGATCGATCCATAGGCAAACAACAGCGGATCGACCAGCACCGGCTTGTTCTTTTCGACGATGTGATAGGCAACGGCCGACAGGAGGATGTCGGAGCCCGGCGGCTGGTATTTCACGCCGAGCTCGTACTGTTCACCCTCTGTCGGCGCCAGGATCTTGCCTGAGGTCGAACGGTTGGTCACCGGATCGAACGATGTGGCGTAGGAGACGAAGGGAGCAATGCCGTTATCGAAGAGGTAGAGGGCACCGGCTTGCCAGGAGAAGGCGTTCTTGTCGACCTCCTCCGAGCTGACCGCGGGCAAGGTCGCATCCCGCGTCTGGTTCACCCAGGTCTGCCGGCCACCGAGGTTGAAGCGCCAATTCCCGACCTCGATCTGATCCATGGCGTAAATGCCGAGCTGCCGCAGGTCGGCATCGGAAGCCAAGATGCTATAGTCCGGCGTGGCGCCCGAGACACCATAGGTCGGATTGGCGATATCGAAGTCGAACGCCGGATCAGCAGCACCGGCCCCGTAGCCAAAGCTCGACTGGAGATTGGTGTAGTCGAGCCCGAACAGCATCATATGAGCCAACGGGCCCGTGTCGAACTTCGCTTCAAGCTGGTTGTCGACCTGGAAAACGTTCATTTCGTCGCGGATCGCATTCGTGCCGCGATGCGCGACAGTCCCGGTCCAGCTGGTCACGCCAAGATAGCGGGCCTCCAGGTCGAGATGCGAATAACGCAGGTTCTGCCGGAAGGTCAGGCCATTGTCGAATTCGTGTTCGAACTGATAGCCGATCTGCTGCTGCTTGACCTTCTGGTAGTCGTAGTCGGGATCGCTCGCCCTGAGCTCGTGGATCTTGCCGTCCAAGGTCGTGATCGCACCGACGTTGGAGTCGGTCTCGTCCGATTGCGCCAGGCCGTACACCGTGAAAGTCGTGCCCTCGTCAGGCTTCCAGGTAAACGACGGCGCCAGGAAATAGCGGTCGTCGGCAATGTCGAAATTGGTATCGCCACGACGGGCGAGGCCGACGATGCGATAGAGGAAATCGTCGTTGCCTTCGCTGATCGGCCCGCCGAAATCGAACATCCCCTGCACCCGATCCTTGGTGCCGTAGGTAATGCCAACTTCGCGGATCGGCTCCTCGGTCGGGAGCTTCGATATCTTGTTGACGAGGCCGCCCGGCGATCCCGCACCGTAGAGAACGGAAACCGGTCCCTTGATCACCTCGACGCGCTGGAGCTGATAGGGATCGGTGCGGAACATGCCATAATTGATATAGGGCTGGCGCAGGCTGTCACGAAAGTCCCCGACTGTCGTGATGTTGAAGCCGCGAATGTAGATCTGATCGAAGCGCGGATCGAAGCCGTTCGGCCCGGTCGTCACGCCGGCCGTATAGCGCACAGCCTCGATGATGCTTTGGGCGCCGCGCTGCTCGATTTCCTTCTCGGTGGTGACCGAGATGGAACGCGGCGTCTCGACGAGCGGCGCGCTGATCTTGGTCGCGCCCGAGCTGTTCTTGGCCGTAACCGACGTCCGGTCCGTCTTGCTATCAGAGGCTGCACCTTGAATGACGATCGGCTCCAATGCCGTCGCGGCGCCACCTGTCGCCGCGCTCTGGGCGGCAGCCGGCGAGGCTGCAATACCGATCGCAATCAAAGCTGTCGTGGCAAACAGGCTATTTCTGTAAACTTGCGATACAATATTAGAAACGTTCAAAAAAACACGCGCCATTCTTGGTCCCTACCTCACGGATGCGGGCGGAACCTATGGAGCGGGGGGCCTCTTGTCAACATAAGATGATTTTTTTCATCACCTTTTAATCGACGAAATTACGGCTTTCGATATTCCCGAAGAGGTTGTGCGCATCACCGGGCGCAGACCGCGCCCAGGCTTGTGTTTCAACCGCCCAATCGAGACATCGAAGCGGAAGTTACTTTCCCGGGATAATGTTTTCACAAGCCTCGCCCGCTGCAACGCTGGCGCCCGACTCACCTTGATCAGCCTGACCAATTGACAGATATCCTACAAGTATATATGTAGTGCGCATCTTATCGGCGATGCGAGAAAGCGACCCGGCATGACATTGAAATCGATGAAGCCGCTGACGCGCGCACCCCTGCTGCATGTCTCGGTGCAGGAAAGTCTGCGCGCCTATATCGACGACAATGGGCTGGCGCCCGGAACCCTGCTTCCGGCGGAAGGCGAGCTTGCCACCCAGCTCGGCGTCAGCCGCAATTCGCTGAGGGAGGGCATCAAGGCGCTGGAATCGCTCGGCGTGCTGGAGACACGGCGGGGCGTCGGCATTTTCGTGAAGGCGTTTTCCTTCGAGCCGCTTCTCGACAACCTCGCCTACGGCCTCGGCGGCGCCCTGCGGCAGATCGAGGAGGTGCTCGAAATCCGGCGCACGCTGGAGGTGGGACTGATCGGCAAGACGATCGATGTGATCGGCGAGGAGGACATCGCCGAACTGCGCGCCACCGTCGATCGAATGCGCGCCCATGCCGAGCGCGGCGAAACCTTTGCGGCAGACGACCAGCTGTTCCACCGGCTGCTGTTTCGCTGCCAGGACAACGAGACGCTCGTACGGCTGATCGATGTGTTCTGGCTCGCCTTCTACAAGGCGTCGGATTTCGTCAACCTCGAAAATACCGATCCGATGGCGACGTGGCGCGATCACGCCGCGATCGTCGATGCGATCGAGGCAAAGGATCTGGAGGAGGCGCGCCGGCGCCTGGATCGCCATTACGAGGGAATTGCCCGGGTGATCGCCAATAACAAGACAAGTGCAAACATGGGAGGAACGCATGAAAAGACTGTCTAGATTATCCGCTGTCGCGCTTGGCGCCCTGCTGTCGACAACAGCCATTCCGGCTCTTGTCGTTTCGGGCGCCGCGATTCAGGCTGAGGCCGCCACCCTGTCCGGCGGCTTCGATGTCGGTCCGGGAGGCTTCCAGGGCAACTTCAATCCGCTGGCGGCGACCGCCGGCTTCACCTGGCTCAGCATCTATTACGAACCGCTGATCACCTATGACGAGAAGTTGCAGAAAGTCGTCGGCGCGCTGGCGAACGCCTACGAGGTCAGCCCGGACCAGCTGACCTACACGTTCAAGCTCGCCGACGCCAAATGGCATGATGGCAAGCCCTTTACCGCCAAGGATGCGAAATTCACCCTGGGCCTTGCGACGGATGCGAAAACCGGCTCGGTGCTCGCGGCCCGGCTGAAGGGCATATCGTCCGTCGAGACGCCGGACGATCACACCGTCGTCATCAAGCTTAGCGCACCCAGCAGCAGTTTTCTCGACACGATGACCAAGGTGATGATGCTGCCCGAGCATGCGCTCGCCGCCATACCGGCCGACCAGTTGGCAAAGAACACCTGGTGGTCCACCGCGCCGATCGGCACCGGTCCCTTCAAATTCACCAAATACGTCTCGGATCAGTATGTCGATCTTGCCGCAAACACCGATTATCGCGGTGGCAAACCGGCACTGGAGCGCGTCATCAATCGCTATTTCGCCAACCCGGCCGCAGCGATCGCGGCGCTGAGATCCGGCGAAATCCAGTTCACCTATGTCGATTCCAACGACGTGCCGACCTTCAAGGACAACAAGGACTTCAAGGTCATCGAAGGCAACTCTTTCGTGGTCAACTATCTGGGCTTCAACCACGATTCCCCGATCTGGAAGGATCTGCGCATCCGCCAGGCGGTGATGTATGCGATCAATCGCGATGCCATCATCCAGAGCCTCTATGGCGGCGCGGCCAAACCGGCCAACTGCGCTTATGTCGCCGAACAGCTGATACCCCAAGGCATCGACAGCTACGCCTACGATCCCGAGAAGGCCAAGCAACTGCTTAAGGAAGCCGGCTGGGATCAGATCAACGGCGGCAAGCCGATCACGCTTCTGACCTATTACACCACGCCGCTTGCCACCAACGTCCTTGCCGCAGTCCAGGCGATGCTTGCCCAGGTCGGTATCAACATCGTGCCGCGCGCCGTCGATGCGCCGACCTATAATAGCATCGTGCTCAATGCGACGCCGGATATTGCCCAGTTCCAGATGGTTTATGCCGGGCTGCAGAACGGGCCGGATGCCGGAAGCATCAATGTCGGCCTCAACGAGAAGCAGATCCCTCCGGCCGGACCGAATGTCGCCAGGGTTCGCATGCCCGACCTCACCAAGGCACTCGATAGTGCGTTGGCCGAGCCTGATAGCACAAAGCGGGATGCCGCCTACCAGGACGTCTGCAAGGTGATGAACACGAACCTGCCCTGGGCGACGCTCTGGGTGGCAAACCGCTACGGCATCGTCTCGACCAAGGTGAAGGATTTCGTCTGGACGCCGGCGCCGGGCGGCGGCCCCTACCAGGCCAACCCGCAGAAATGGTCGATCGCCGAATAGGCGTTTTCCGGGAAAACCTTTGAGGGTGGCTTCGGCCACCCTGACAAGACGGCCTGACAAGACGGATTGCCGATGCTCCAATACAGTCTCAGACGCCTGATCATAGGAATAGGCATGCTCGTCGCCCTGAGCATGCTGATCTTCCTGCTGCTGCGCCTGACACCCGGCGATCCGATCGATGCCTATATCGATCCGAACCTGCCGATGTCGCCGTCGGATCTTGCCGATCTGCGCCGACGCCTCGGGCTCGACCAGCCCTTGCCCGTCCAGTATCTGGGCTGGCTGCAGCAGGCACTGGCGGGCAATCTCGGTTATTCGATCAAGCGTCTCGACCAGCCAGTTCTTGGTCTGGTACTGTCGCGGATCGGGCCGACGGTGCTGTTGATGGGCACCGCACTTGCCTTCGCCATCATAGCCGGCATCGCCTGCGGGGTGATCGGCGCCGTCCGCCGCAATTCGCTTGCCGATCTCTCCTTGTCGGTGACAGCGCTTGCCGGCATTTCGAGCCCTGCATTCCTCAGCGCGCTGATCGGCCTCTATATCTTCTCCGTCCGTCTGCACTGGATGCCGTCAGGCGGCATGCTGACGCCGGGCGAGGAGTTCTCGGTGGGCGATCTCCTCCACCATCTGATCCTGCCGGCGGCACTTCTGTCTGTCGCGCAAGCCGCATTGATCATGCGTTACATGCGCGCTTCGCTGCTCGAAGTCCTGAACCAGGATTACGTGCGCACAGCCCGCGCCAAGGGCGTTCGCGAGTTCTGGGTCATCACCAAGCATGCCTTGCGCAATGCGCTTCTTCCCATCGTCACCCTGATCGGCTCCACCATCGGGCTTGCGATCGGCGGCGCCATCTTCATCGAGAGCGTTTTCAATTGGCCCGGCATGGGTCTTTTGCTCGTCGATGCCGTACAGACGCGCGACTACCCCGTCATCATGGGCGCGACGCTGATCATCGGCGCCTGCGTTATCACAGTCAACCTTCTGACCGACATCACCTATGCGGTCGTCGACCCGCGCATCAAGGTGGGCTGATCATGCTGGCACGCGCCCCCCAACGCCGCAGCCCGGGGCCGCTTGCCCGCGCCTCCAGCCGTTTCCTGATCAACCGCGCAGCGGTTGCCGGCATCTGCATGGCCGTTCCGATGCTGCTGCTGATCCTTTCCTATCCGCTCTGGTGGACTTTCCAGCCGAATGACATCGATCTTCTGGCGATGAACAGCGGCCCGAGCACAACGCACTGGTTCGGAACCGACGGCGTCGGCCGCGATGTCTTCGCGCGCGTGCTCGAAGGCGGCCGGATCTCGCTGCTGGTCGCCATCGCATCGACCGCGCTTTCGGCGGTCATCGGTTTTCTGTTTGGAGCGATCTCGGCACTTGCGGGCCGGTGGGCGGACGCCGTCTCGATGCGCTTCATCGATCTGGTGATGACCCTGCCGCCCGTCATCTTCCTGCTCGTGCTCGCTTCGATCGCCGGCACCGGAATCTGGCCGACGGTGCTGGTCATCTCACTGCTCTCCTGGCCGCTGCTGGCCCGGATGATCCGCTCCCGGCTGCTGGAATTGCGCGAGCGCGACTTCGTCCTGGCCGCTCGCGGCATGGGCGCCGGCATCGGACATCTGCTCTTCCGCCACGGCCTGCCGAACTCGATCGATATCCTCGTGGTCTACGCGACGCTGCAAATCGCCAATGCCATCCTGCTCGAGGCGGGCCTCTCCTTCCTCGGTCTCGGCATCGCGCCGCCGGCGGCTAGCTGGGGCAACATGCTGAACGCGGCCCGCTCGACCGCCGTGCTCGAACAATATCCGTGGCAATGGCTCTTCCCCGGCGGCGCGCTGATCCTTGCCGTGCTTGCGATCAACTTCATCGGCGATGGCCTCAGAGATGCCTTCGACCCGCGTACCGAATTGAACTGAACTGACAATCGAAAGAAGCGAAAATGACAAAATTCAAGGGTGTCGTCCCCCCCGTCGTAACGCCGCTCAATCCGGATCTCACCGTCGACTACCTCTCCTATACCAGGGTACTCGAACATCTGATCGATGCCCGCTGCCACGGCGTATTCGTGCTCGGCTCGACCAGCGAAGTCATCTTCCATGACGAAAAGACCCGCCGCGAAATCATCGAGCATTCCGCCAAGGTGGTGAATGGCCGCGTGCCGCTGATCGTCGGCGTCATCGATCCGACCACCGATCGGGTCATCGCCCATTCGAAGGTCGCAAAGGCCGCCGGCGCCGACGCTGTGGTCGTGACCGCCCCGTTCTATACGGTCACCAGCCAGTCCGAGATCCTCGATCATTTCCGTTATGTCAGAGATGCGGTGGACGTTCCGCTGATCGCCTACGACATTCCGGTCTGCGTTCACGTCAAGCTGCAGCGCCAGACCGTGGTCACGCTCGCCAGGGAAGGCGCCATCATCGGCCTCAAGGATTCCAGCGGCGACGACGGCAACTTTCGTTATGCGCTCCTCGATCTCGCCGAGCACAAGGACGTCTTCCTGATGACCGGCTCCGAGATCGTCGTCGACACCGCCCTGCTGATGGGCGCCCACGGCGTCGTTCCCGGCATCGCCAATGTCGATCCGCACGGCTATGTCAGGCTCTGGGAAGCCGCGCAGCGCGGCGACTGGGCCGCAGCCAGGAAAGAGCAGGAGCGGCTCTGCCGCCTGTTCGAAATCGTCTGGGTCGCCCAGGGCCGCGTCAGCGGCGGCGCAGCGGGCATCGGCGCGTTCAAGACCGCCATGCAAAGCCTCGGCATCATCGACAGCGCCGTCATGCCGCGACCGCGCGCCTCCCTCAACGATGCGGAAACCGCAAGGATCGACGAGATACTGCGCGCAACCGGCCTGTTGAACTGAGCCGGCCGATGGAACAGGCGACCGAACCGTTGCTCGACATCAGAGGATTGCGAACGATCTTCCGCATCCGCGGCGGCGAGATCGCGGCGGTCAATGATATAGACCTGACCGTCGCCGCCGGCGAGACGCTGGCGCTCGTCGGCGAATCCGGCTCCGGCAAGTCCGTCACCAGCCTGTCGGTCATGCGGCTGCTGACGCGCAACATCGGTGTGATCGCCGCCGGCAGCATCCGCCTGACGACGAGAAGCGGCACGGTCCGGGATCTTGTTTCGCTTGATGAAGAGAGCATGCGCAGGATCAGGGGCGACGAGATCGGCATGGTGTTCCAGGAGCCGATGTCGAGCCTCAATCCCGTTTTCACGATCGGCGACCAGATCGCCGAGCCGATCCGCATCCATCGCGGCGCGAACCGGAAGACGGCAATGAACGCAGCCGTCGCCTTGCTGGAAAGCGTCGGCATACCGGATGCCCGGCGCCGTGCCGGCCAATACCCGCACGAATTGTCGGGCGGCATGCGCCAGCGCGCCACCATCGCCATGGCGCTCGCCTGCGATCCGGCGCTGCTGATCGCCGATGAGCCGACCACGGCGCTCGACGTGACGATCCAGGCGCAAATCCTCGATCTGCTGCTCAAGCTGCAGCGCGAGCGCGGCATGGCCATGCTCTTCGTCACCCACAATCTCGGCGTGGTCGCCGAAATCGCCCATCGCGTCGCGGTGATGTATGCCGGAAGGATTGTCGAAGAAGGGCCGGTCGGCGAGGTTTTCCGCAATCCGAAGCACCCCTACACGATGGGCCTTCTTGCCTCCATGCCGCGCCTCGGCGACGCATCGCGGATGAAACAGGCGGGCGAAAAACTCTCTGCCATTCCCGGCATGGTCCCGAGCCTGATGAACATGCCGAGCGGCTGCGCCTTTTCCCCGCGCTGCAAATTCGCCATCGATGCATGCCGCGCCGCGATTCCGGCACTCGAACAGATCAATCCGCGACACCGCAGCCGCTGCATCAGATGGCAGGAGATCTAGATGAGCGCACCGCTGCTCTCCGTCCGCGACCTCTCGAAACATTATACGTCCCGCGGCACGCGGCTGAACATTCTTGAGGGCATCTCCTTCGACATCGGCAAGGGGGAGGTCGTCGGGCTTGTCGGCGAATCCGGCAGCGGAAAGACCACGATCGGGCGTTCCGTCCTTCGGCTGGTCGAACCTTCCTCAGGCAGTGTCCGCTTCGACGGGCAGGAACTCACCGGACTTTCCGCCTCGGCGTTGAGGCGGCAACGGCCGCGCATGCAGTATATTTTCCAGGACCCTTTCGCCAGTTTGTCGCCGCGCATGACGATCGGCGAGATCCTGACGGAGGGCCTGAAGATCCAGGGGATCGGATCGACACGCGACAGGCTTGAACGAGCGCAAGCCGCGTTGGCCCAGGTCGATCTGCCTGCCGATGCGATCCATCGCTACGCGCATGAATTTTCCGGCGGCCAGCGCCAGCGCATCGGCATCGCCCGGGCATTGACCTTGTCGCCGGAATTCATCGTCGCCGACGAACCGGTCTCGGCCCTCGACGTCTCGATCCAGGCGCAGGTGATCAACCTCTTGCGCGAGCTGCAGCAGCGGCTTGGGCTTACCATGCTGTTCATCTCGCATGACCTCGCCGTCGTCGAATATATTTGCGACCGGGTGATCGTGCTCTATCTCGGTCGCATCATGGAGATCGCCGCAAGTGCCGATCTCTATGCGAGACCGCAGCATCCCTATACGCGCGCGCTTCTCTCGGCGATCCCTTCACCCGATCCGGATGCCCGCCGTGACAGGCAGATCCTGAAAGGCGATATTCCAAGCCCGGCCGATCCGCCGAGCGGATGCGTCTTTCGCACGCGCTGTCCGAGTGCGCTCGATGCCTGTGCCGCCGCCGTTCCGCCATTGCGGGAAATCGCGCCCGGCCATTTCAAGGCCTGCATCCGCGACGACCTCAACTGATCCGTCATCCAGAGCATGATGCCGAAAAGTGTGAGCGGTTTTCGGGCGAAATCATGCTCTAACTCTCTAATTTAGAACAGGATTCAGATGTTAGACCAACCGGGCCTAAAACCATCCTGTTCTGGGGGAAAACAGATGAATGCGAAGACGCCGCATCCGGCCATCGGCGGAAACTGGGCGAGCCTGCTTCTGCCGATCGCAGCCGACGACAGCATCGAATTCGATAAGCTCGGCGAAGAGATCGACATACTCATCGATGCCGGCGTCGACGGCATCTATTCGAACGGCACCGCCGGCGAATTCCACAATCAGGCGGAGGAGGAATTCGACAGGATCCAGGCGATGCTGGCCGAACGCTGCAAGGCTTCCTCCACGCCATTCGTGATCGGCGCCTGCCAGCCCGACCCACGGATCATGCTCGATCGCCTCCGTCGCGCCGCGGTACTCGATCCCCGCGCCATTCAGGTCATATTGCCTGACTGGTGGCCGCTCACCGATGCCGAGGCGGTCGACTTCCTGAAACGAGCCGCCGAGGCGGCCGGCGGAATTGCGCTCATCCTCTACAATCCGCCGCATGCAAAACGGGTGCTGGCGCCAAAAGAGCTGAGCATGCTCTGCGCGGCAGTGCCTGAGCTTATCGGCATCAAGCTCGCCGATGGAGACGCTTCCTGGTATGCCGAAGCACGCCGGCATCTATCCGAGATTTCGCTCTTCGTCCCCGGCCATCATCTCGCCACCGGCATCAAGGAAGGGATCGCTGCCGGCTCCTTTTCCAATGTGGCCTGCCTTAGTCCTCACGGTGCTCAGGCCTGGACGGTGTCGATGCGAAACGAACTCGACGCCGCCCTCGATCTGGAACGACGCATCTGCATGTTCATGGACGCCCATATCGTCCCCTTTCGCCAGCAATTCGGCTATTCGAACGCCGCTCTTGACAAGCTTTTGAGCTGCATCGGCAATTGGGGACCCGTAGGCACCCGTCTGCGTTTTCCTTACCGTTCGATAGACACGGAAGAAGCGGTCAGGTTGCGACACATCGCCCGCTCCGAACTTCCCGACCTTTTCCTCTGAGTTTGCTTAAAGAAGGGGCTTTCCGATATGGCGCGGAACGAAAAGCTCTACCATCCCAGGCGGGCCGATATCTTGCTGGAGGCCTCCTTCAGCAGAACGATGAAGCGGTCGACATCGCTTCTTTGCGTGCGAAAGGCCGGGGCGCCGACATTCACCGCGGCGATCACGGATCCATCGAATGCCAGAACCGGCACCGAGACGGAGACGAGTTGCTCGCTGACTTCACCATAACTCACACAAAATCCCTGGCGGCGGATTTTATCCAATTCAGCAACCAGCTTGCCACGATCCGTGATCGTGCGCTTGGTCAGCCGCGGTAAAGTCTCGGGGATCATTTGCAACTGCACCTGGGGCTGAAGATAGGCGAGAAGCACCTTGTACGAGCCCGCCGTGAGCGGCCGTCTTCGACCGATCATCGCCTGCACCCGCAAGTCGCGCATCGGTTCGAACTTTGCGATGCACAGGGATTCCCCATTGTCGATGATCCTGAGCTGGGTCGTTTCGTTCGCCTTCTGGCCGACTTCTTCAAGGATAGGATTGGCTATTCGCACCAGATCAACCTGTGTCGATGCAGCGGTCCCGAGAATGATCGCAGTCGTCCCCAGCCGGTAAGTGCCTGTCTCGCTCTTCCGCACCAGGCCGCGCCGTTCCAGTGTGCGTAACATGCGCAAAATTCTCGGTTTGGTTTCCCCGAGGTTCTGCGCCACCTCGGTCAGTCTGATATCCGGGTTTTTGGCGACATTCAGCAATACCTCGATACAGACATCAACGGATTGCACGATATCGCTTTTTGATGGTTGTCTTTTGTCCATGGGAGTAGAATTTTCTCCGCGACCAAGGCTGAAGGAATGGCATAATTTCAGGTTACGTCTATCGTAACAAGCTTGTTTTCCGTTTGACAGCCCCCTTGAGGCCCCCTTACCAATTTGTGTCAAGAGTGGACGGGAACCTGCTCGCACCGACCAAGCAAGGTCGGCCCAAAAACGCTAAACCGGGATGGAAGAAATGGCCGCAAAAACGTTGACGCGGGCAGCGATCGGGCTGCTTGGAACGATTGCTATTCCTGCAATGGTCGTCGCACAGGAAGCCCCGCTGACGATCGGGATGTCGACGACGCCGACGACGCTGGATCCCCATGAAGACAGTTCGGCGCCAAACAATGCGACCTCCCGCCATATCTGGGACAGCCTCATAAACCTCACGGGAACGTCGGCAAATGCGCCGGAACTCGCCACCGAATGGAAGGTCGTCGACCCTACCCACTGGGAATTCAAGCTGCGGAAGGGCGTGAAATTCCATGACGGCAGCGAGTTCAACGCCGATGACGTCATTGCTTCGCTTCTGCGTGCCCGCGACAAGCCCAGCCAGAGCTTTGCTTCCTACACCCGCAATATTGTCAATGTCACGGCCACCGATCCCTATACCATCGTCGTCGAGACGAAGGTTCCGGATCCGATCCTGCTGAATTCCGTCAGCCGAATTCGCATTATCAGCGCCGATTGCAAGGAGGCGCCAGTCCAGGATTTCGACAACGGCAAGTGTGCAATCGGAACCGGGGCCTATTCCTTCGTCTCCTATTCGCCAGGCAGCAACCTGACCTTGAAGCGCAATGACAGCTATTTCGCTGGCCCCTCGCACTGGTCGAACGTCACGCTGCGCTTCCTGCCCGATGACGGCGCCCGTCTGGCATCGCTTCTTTCCGACGAGATCGACATTGTCGAAACCCTTCCTGCCGATGGAATGGCACGCGTGGAAGCGAGCGATAATCTGCAAGTCATCAACGGCCTGTCTTCCCGCTTCGTTTATCTTGGCCTCGATGTCAGCCGCGATGTTTCGCCTTTCGTGAAGGCTGCGGATGGCTCCGATCTCGACAAGAACCCGCTCAAGGATGAACGGGTGCGTCGCGCAATGCTGATGTCGATCAACCGGCCGGCAATCGTCGACCGCGTCATGCAGAAGAACGGCACGGTGGCCGACCAGTTCGTCGCCCAAGGCTATGCGGGCTATTCCGAAAAAGTCGAGAAGGTGGGTTATGATCCCGCCGCCGCCAAGGCGCTTCTGGCCGAGGCCGGTTATCCCGATGGCTTCAGCCTGACCCTGCATGGCCCCTCTGGCCGTTACGTCAAGGACGCCGAAGTTCTGCAGGCGGTCGGCCAGATGTTCACGCGCATCGGCATCAAATCGAAAGTCGAGGTGCTGCCCTGGTCGATGTATTCGGAAGCCTATTCAAAAGGCACCTACAGCACCTATTTCGGCTCCTGGGGTGTGAACACCGGCGAAACCACCAATCCGACTGTTGCGCTGGTCGCCACGCGCGACGAGAAAAAAGGGACCGGCAGATATAATGGCGGCGGCGTGTCCGATCCGAAGATCGACGAGGTGCTGGCCAAGGCCAGTTCGACGCTCGATGAAGCCCAACGCGCGCCCCTTCTCGAGGAACTGTCGACCGAGACCTTCAACAACCTCTGGCTCCTGCCGATGCACTACGAAAACGTCGTGCTGGGCGCAAAGAAGACCGTGTCCTACACCCCGCGCGGCGACAAATATACGCTTGCTTACGACGTGAAGCCGGCGGACTAATGCATGCCGTCCAAAAGCGTGCCGCAGTTTTGGGACAAATAAAGATTTGAAGTGCGTCGCGTCGATCCATTCGATGCGACGCGGTTTAAAACAGCAGCATGGGGCCGCACCAAGGCCGTCCCTTTCTTCATCTCCCAGGAGACATTCATGCAGGAACTTGGAACGGGCGAAGCCGTCGCCCGGGCGAAGGCCATCTATGACTATGGCCAGACGGCCATCTTCGCCTCTCAGGCCGATCCCCGCCTCCATATGGTGCTTTATGTGCCACCGACGGCGGCAGACGGCCGCAAGCTCGACCTCCTGGTCGCGGTCCACGGCACCGCGCGCACGTCGGCCATCGACTTCCGCGACGGTTTTGCCGAATTCGGGCTCTACAACGACTGTGCCATCCTTTGCCCGATATTCCCGGTAGGCGTTCTCGGTGACGGTGCGCGTTCCGGCTACAAGTTCCTTGAGGAAGGCGACATCCGCTACGATCAGGTCGTCCTCGCCATGGTTGAGGAGATGGCCGACAAATACCGCCAGGACTGGTCAAAATTCGCCATGTTCGGCTTCTCCGGCGGCGGGCATTTCGTGCACCGTTTCGCAATCCTGCATCCGGAAAAGCTCTGGGCGGCATCCATCGGCGCACCTGGTTCCGTCACCCTTCTGGATCCGACGCGTGACTGGTGGGTCGGCATTCGGGATCTGGAGGCGCGCTTCTGCAAGTCCTTCCGGCTCGAAGATCTCGCCAAGGTTCCGGTGCATATGATCGTCGGCGATGCCGATCTGGAGACCTGGGAAATCACCCACAAGCCGGGCGGCAGATACTACATGGATGGCGCAAACGACGCCGGCAAGACGCGGCCGGAGCGCCTCGCCGCCCTGGCGAGTTCATTCCGCGAAGCGGGTGTCGATGTGACGTTCGATCGTGTTCCAGGCGTCTCTCACGACCGGATGAAAGTTCTGGGCCACGTCAAAGCCTTCCTGGCAAAGGTGCTCGAGGAGCGTCGCGCGAAATGAGAAATGCAACGATCGTAGCGCCTCAGCCGGAGGCAGTCGAAGCCGGTGCGGAAGTTCTCGAACGCGGCGGCAATGCCATCGACGCAGCACTCGCCTGTGCCTTCGTCCAAGGTGTGGTCGACCCGCAGATGGCTGGCATCGGCGGCTTCGGCTCCATGCATGTCTACATGCCGAAAAAGGGCGTGCACGAGGTCCTCGAATTTTATGCGCGCGCGCCGTTGAAGGCCGCGCCGGACATGTGGCTCGACAAGATCAAGCACCAGAGCCGCGACGGTTTCGGCTATGTGCTTGAAGGCAATATTTCCGATATCGGCTATCTTGCCGTCTGCACCCCCGGCTCGCTCAAGGGCTATGAGACCGCGCTGCGCGACTATGGCAGCTTCGATTGGGCCGATCTCATCAAGCCGGCTATCCGCCTTGCCCGTGACGGTTTCATGATCCGAAACCACATGCACTGGTATTGGGCCAAGGACCAGTCGAACGACGGTTTTGCCAACACGCTCGACAAGCTGCGCTTTTCTGAAGCGGGCCGGAAAGTCTATTTCCACGACGACGGCACGCTCAAGAATGTCGGCGACCTGCTCGTCAACAAGGACATGGCAGAGACCCTCGAACGCATCGCGCGAAGCGGCGGCTCGGACATCTTCTATCATGGCGAACTGGCCGAGCAGATCGCCAACGATTTCAAGGCAAATGGCGGCTTGATCGATCGGGAGGATCTGGCGCGTTACGAATTGTCGAAGGTAGAGCCGGTTTGGGGCGACTACCGCGACAACCGCATCGCCACCTCACCTCCGCCAGGCTCAGGCTTCCCGATGCTGGAACTCCTGCATATCATGGAGCAGTTCGACGTCGGCTCGCTGCAGCATGGCAGCGCCGATCATGTCCGCATCCTGTTCGAAGCCATGAAGCGGATGACGATCGACAAGGACGCGCATATGGGCGATCCAGTCTATGTAGACGTGCCCTATGAGAAGCTGCTGTCGAAAGAGCATGCAAAGGCGCATGCCGGCGCGATCAAGGCCCGCGAGATCGCCAGTGTTTCGCGTCTTGATAGGTCGCAGCGCGACACCACCCACATCTCGGTGATCGACAAGGACGGCAATGCCGTCGCGATGACCCACACCCTCGGCAGTCCTTCGGGCGCGATCACTGACGGCCTCGGCTTCATGTACAATGGCACGATGAGCCGCTTTAATCCGCTTCCGGGCAAGCCCGGCTCCATCGCGCCCGGCAAGCGGCGTCCCAGCTCGGCGGCACCGACGATCGTCTTCAAGGGCGACGAGCCCAGCATCGTCATCGGAGCGCCAGGCGGCAGCTATATCGCGCCCGCCGTTGCGCAATGCCTGATGAACATGATCGATTTCGACATGTCCGTGCTCGAAGCCGTCTCGGCGCCGAGGATCGTAGGGGTGTCAAACACGATCGACATCTGCAATCGCATTCGACACTCTGTCGAAGACGATCTGCGGGCGCAGGGCTACCAGGTGGCGCGGTCGCCGCAGACATATGCGTTCGCCGCAGTCCACGCGATCAAGATCGACGGCGGCATCTCGAAAGGTGCGGCCGATCCGCAACGCGATGGGATGGCGATCTCCGTCGGCTAAGCATGTCGCGCAAAAGTGCGCAGCGGTATTGCGACAACGACGTGCGTAAAACAAAGACGTCGATTCAAAGTGTTACAGCGTCCTTTGCTGCTCTCGAAAAGACGCGCGGCGCTGTAGGGAGAGGTTCAATGGTCACATCCATTATCAGGCGGTTGATACAGGCGCTGTTCGTCATTGTCGCGATGACGATCATTGTCTTCATCGGCGTCAATGTGATCGGCAACCCGGTCGACATCCTCATCAACCCGGACGCCAATCAGGCGGAGCGGGCACTCGTCATCGCGCATTACGGTCTGGATCAGCCGCTGTGGAAACAGTATCTGCTGTTTCTCCAAGGGCTTCTGCACGGGGACTTCGGCAACAGCTTCGTTTATGGGCGGCCGGCGCTGGGTCTGATCCTCGAACGTCTCCCGGCGACGCTCGAACTGGCGATCACGGCTCTTGTCATTGCACTGCTGTTCGGCTTGCCGCTTGGGCTGTATGCAGGGCTCTACCCTAATCGGATCTCCTCCAAGCTGATCATGAGCGGCTCGATTCTGGGCTTCTCGCTTCCGACCTTCTGGGTCGGTCTGATGCTGATCATGGTGTTTTCCGTCGAGCTCGGCTGGTTGCCGACGAATGGCCGCGGCCCGACGCAGGAACTGCTCGGCGCACAATGGTCGTTTCTGACGGCAGACGGCATCCGACACCTTTTATTGCCGGCCTTCAACCTGGCTCTGTTCAAGACGTCGCTCATTCTTCGGCTGACCCGTGCCGGCGTACAGGAGGTCCTTCCCCAGGACTATGTGAAGTTTGCCCGCGCCAAGGGATTGCGAGAGCGGCGGATCATTTCCGTGCACGTTCTCAAGAACCTGATGATCCCGGTGGTGACGATTATCGGTCTCGAGTTCGGCTCACTCATCGCCTTTTCGGTCGTCACCGAAAGCATCTTTGCGTGGCCGGGCATGGGCAAGCTGATCATCGACTCGATCAACCTTCTCGATCGCCCCGTCATCGTCGCCTACCTGATGATGATGGTGCTGCTCTTCGTCGTCCTCAACTTCATCATCGACATCAGTTATACCCTTCTGGATCCGCGGGTCCGGCTGGAAGGAAAGGCTTGACCCCATGGCCGAACCACGCACGCAAGACACAAGCGCTCCAACGCCCGAACCCAGTCGTCTGTCGAAAGGGATCGCGGATTTCTTCAGCTCTCCGGCAGCCGCGATCGCCTTCCTCACGCTGCTGATCATCTGTTGCCTGGCGCTGTTTGCGCCATGGATCTCTCCGCAAAATCCCTATGATTTGATGCAGCTCGACATCATGGATGGACGACTGCCGCCGGGGTCCGAATCCATGACCGGGCTCGTCTATCACCTCGGTACCGACAGCCAGGGCCGCGATATCCTGTCCGGCATCCTCTATGGGCTGCGCACCTCTTTGCTGGTGGGCGTTCTGTCGGCTTTCGCCGCTGCCATCATCGGAACCTCAGCCGGCCTGTTCGCTGCTTACATGGGAGGGCGCATGGAAACCGCGATGATGCGGCTCGTCGACCTGCAGCTGTCGTTTCCCACAATATTGATGGCGCTCATGATGCTTGCCGTGCTTGGCAAGGGCGTGCCGAATGTCGTGATCGCACTCATCATTGCCGAGTGGGCGACCTATGCCCGAACCGTCCGCGGCACCGCCCTGGTCGAGCGCGAGAAGGAATATATCGAGGCGGCCCGGATGCTGCGACTGCCCGGATGGCGCATCCTCTTCAGGCACCTGCTGCCGAACTGTCTTGCGCCGGTCATCGTCATCGCCACGATGCAGATCGCCCGGGCAATCGGTCTCGAAGCAACCTTATCCTTCCTCGGTCTCGGTGCATCTGTGACCGAACCCTCGCTCGGCATGCTGATCTCGACGGGCTACCAGTATCTTCTGACAGGCCTCTACTGGATCAGCTTCTTTCCCGGCATTGCCCTTCTGGTCACGATCGCGGCGATCAATCTCGTCGGTGACCGGCTGCGCGACGTGCTCAACCCGAGGAACATGTCATGACTCCATTGCTGCAAGTGAGCAATCTTGTCACCGAATTCGGCGGCGGCAGGGGACGCCCCAGCCTTTGCGCCGTCAACGATGTGTCGTTCACGGTGGAGCGCGGCAAGGTCCTTGGTCTTGTCGGGGAATCCGGATCCGGAAAGTCGGTGACCGGCTTCTCGATCATGCGGCTCCTCGAAAAACCCGGCCGGGTTGTTGGCGGCAGGGTCATCTTCGACGGCGCCGACATCGCGAAATATTCGGACGAAGAGATGCGGCAGCTGCGCGGCAAGCGGATCGCCATGGTATTCCAGGATCCGATGATGACGCTCAATCCGGTCCTGACGGTCGGAACGCAGATGGTGGAAGCCGTCCAGGCACACGAGCGAGTCCCGAAGGATACCGCCCGGCAGCGGGCGCGGGATGCTTTGGCGCTGGTCGGAATACCAAGCCCTGAAGAAAGGCTTGCCGCCTATCCGCATCAGTTTTCCGGCGGAATGCGCCAGCGCGTGGCGATTGCCATCGCGCTTCTTCACAAGCCGGACCTTATCATCGCCGATGAACCGACAACGGCGCTTGATGTGACGATCCAGAGCCAGATCATTTCCGAATTCCAGAAACTCACCGAACAGGGAAATACCGCGGTGATCTGGATCACCCACGATCTGGCGATCGTCTCAAGATTGGCCGACGAGATCGCCGTCATGTATGCCGGCCGCCTCGTCGAGACCGGACCGGTGGGCAAGGTTCTGACCGATCCTCACCATCCCTACACGGCCGGTCTGATCGCGTCCGTTCCTTCACAAAACAGACGTGGAGAACCCCTTCACCAGATCCGCGGCATGACGCCGGCGATCAACCGGCTCCCACAGGGATGCAGTTTTCGTACGCGCTGCGATCGGGCAACCGACGGCTGTCTGGTCATGCCGGCGCTCATGCCGGAAGGCGACCGCTCTTTCCGCTGCATTCATCCCGTTACGAAAGAGATAGCATGATGACGGCGATCGCCACGCCCCTGATCGAAGCGAGGAACGTGTCGCAGCGCTTCGGAGCCAAGCCCGACCTCGCCGCCAAGATCGCGCTAAAGCTCAAGCTGGCCAAACCGGCGCCTGTCGTTCACGCGCTTGATAATGTCAGCCTCAGCATCCGGCCCGGAGAGGTTGTCGGCCTTGTCGGTGAAAGCGGCTGCGGGAAGTCGACGCTCGGCCGCGCCATCGCAGGGATCACTTCGCCGAGCCAGGGCCAGATTCTCTGGAAGGGGATGGATCGAAGCGCCATGTCGAAAGGCGAGCAGCATCAGTTCGGTCTCGCCAGCCAGATGATTTTCCAGAATCCGATGGCGGCTCTCAATCCGCGCATGACCGTCGAGCAGCTTATCTGGGAGGCGCCCCGAACGCATGGGCTTGCCCGCGCGGCGGAACGCGACGCCTATGTCGACAGATATTTGATGCTGGCCGGTTTCGACCCGGCCATGAAACAGCGATACCCGCATCAGTTTTCCGGTGGCCAGCGGCAGCGCGTCAATATTGCCCGCGCGCTCGCCGTGCAGCCGAAATTCCTCGTCTGTGATGAAAGCGTCGCGGCGCTCGACGTTTCCATCCAGGCTCAGGTCATCAACCTGTTCATGGAACTTCGTGACAAGCTCGACCTGACCTATTTGTTCGTCAGCCATGATCTCGGCGTCGTGGAACATATTTCCGATCGCGTTGCGATCATGTATCTCGGCCGCATTGTCGAAGAAGCGCCCGTCGAGGAGGTTTTCAGGCGGCCCAATCATCCTTACACGAAAGCGCTCTTGGCCGAGGTGCCGCGCATCGAACCCGGCAAGCGACAGTTCAAGCCCGTCGATGGCGAACTCCCCAGCCCGATAAACCCGCCGGAAGGCTGTCACTTCCATCCGAGATGCCCGTTTGCGATGGATCGCTGCCGTCTGGAAGTGCCGGTGAAAAAGGAAATTGCACCGGGGCACCTGTCGGCTTGCCATCTCAACGATGCATAACCCCTAACCAACGGGACTCGCTCCTGGAGCCGCGCGCGGTCGACCGCATGGCATCAGGACTGCTGACAAGGATCCATCCGTTCGAGTGGTCGCGAGTTTGCAGGGTGTAACGTTCTCCTCCCAAGTAACCGTTGAAGCAAATATATCCAGAAGACCGCAACTCGATCCGGGTCTTTAAGATGGAGAACAATTTTCTGTTGTCGCAAATGAAAAATCTGATTTACTGATACTCCGCTGCTTGGCTTTAAGGGGGATATTGCCGATGCTGGGGACCCGCAGGGAAATTTTGCTCGGTGGTTTGGCGTTACTTGGCGCCGGTGCGGTCGGCAGACCGGCATTCGCCGCGGCCTCGTCCTATTTTGATGGCACCATCGTCGACAATGGCGTGACGTTCCGAGGGACCAACTTCGCCAAGATCGACAGGAAATGGCACCGCCAGGTCGTCAAATATTTCAGCAGCGAGCCGATCGGCACCGTCGTCGTCGATACAAGGCACCATTTTCTCTACGTGATCATGGAGAACAAAACCGCCATTCGCTACGGAGTCGGCGTCGGCCGCGAGGGTTTTAAATGGTTCGGCCGCGCCACGATCGACGCCAAGTCGCTTTGGCCGCGCTGGACGCCGCCGCCGGAGATGCGCAAGCGCCATCCCGAACTGCCCGAATTCGTCGCAGGCGGTTCACCGAAGAACCCGCTCGGCCCCCGCGCCATGTATCTGCATCGCGACGGCGTCGACACCGGCTATCGCTTCCATGGCACGCTCGAGCCCTGGAGCATCGGCAAGGATGCCTCCAGCGGCTGTATCCGCATGTTCAACGAAGACGCCATCGACCTTTACCAGCGTTGCCCGATCGGCACGGCCGTCCAGGTTCTGCCGCATATTGCCGACCAGGCCGAAAGCACCACGCAGGTCAGCCAACCAACCCCGGTCGAATAAGGAATATCACCTGATGTCTGCTACGACCGGATATACGAGCCGCCTTCTCGCCGCGGCCATGTTCCTCGCACTTGCCGCCTGCTCCACCACGAAGATCGCCTCCCTGGAAGAACCCACTGCAGCGCCGATGACCGGCCAGACCAACGATCCGGCGCCCGGTTTCGAAAACGTCGCAGCCGGCAGCGAAGAGGATTTTATCCTCACTGTCGGCCGGCGGATCTACTTCAAGCAGGACTCGGCCGTGCTCGATTCCGTCGCTATGGCAACCTTGGACAACCAGGCCGCCTGGCTAAACAGGAACCCGACCTGGCTGCTCAAGCTGCAGGGATTTGCCGACGATTCCGGTTCCGCTTCGAAGATGGAGACGCTGTCGCAGAAGCGCGCCGACGCGGCGATGGCCTATCTTGCCTCGAAGGGCGTCGATCCGAAGCGCATGTGGGCCAAGGGCTACGGCAACGATCGCGAAGTCCGCGACTGCACGGAGCGCTCCTGCAAGGTACAGAACCGACGCGTTGTCACCAATCTCCGCAGCCAGCCCGACGCGGTCTGATTGCAGGTCAGCAGCGGCCTCGTCGCCCGCCGTCAGTGAGACGGCAGCAGTACGTAGCTGGATGGGGACGACAGCTCGACGACGAACCTGATATCCGCGGCATTCGCCGCCACGATCAGCTGATAGTCACCGGGTTCGGCGCGGAAGGCGCCAGCCTCGACGTCGAAATAGGCGAGATCGCGCGGCAGGATCTTCATGGTGGCGGTGCCGGTCTCGCCAGGCTGCAGCGAAAGTTTTGCGAAGGCGCGCAGCTCCTTGTCCGGCCGCTTCACCTTGGTCTTCGGCGAACGCACATAGAGCTGCACCAGTTCGGATCCCGCCCGGTCGCCGGTATTGATCAGGTCGAGACTGACAGTCACGCCATCGGCGCCCATTTCGGCGGCCGACAGCCGCGGTGCACCCCAGCTGAAGCGGGTATAGCCAAGGCCGAAACCGAAGGGGAAGAGCGGCTCGACGGCATGTGTATCGTGATGGCGGTAGCCGACGAAAACGCCTTCGGCATAACGCACATGCCCATCCTTGCCGGGATAGACGGCGGGATCGCCTGTAATGGCGGAATTGTCGATTAGCGCCTTCGGGAAGGTCTGCGGCAGGCGCCCGCCGGGCTCGACATCGCCGAACAACACGTCGGCGACGGCATTGCCCAACTCCTGCCCCGGATACCAGATCTGCAGCACGGCGCGGACCTTGCCGAGCCAGGGCATTTCCACCGGGCCGCCGGTCTGCAGCACGACGACGGTGTTGGCATTGGCGGCGGCCACCCGCTCGATCAGTTCCTCCTGCCGGCCCGGAAGCCGCATATCGGGCAGATCAAGACCTTCCGTATCCCATTCGCCGTCGCGGCCGACGAAGAGAAGCGCCAAATCGGCATTGCGGGCCGTCTCGACGGCTGCCTCGATATCGGCCTCGCCGAGCGGTTTTTCCACACCGAAACGGACGGCGATAAGATTGATGCCCTCCCCGCTCGCGATGGACGGCTCATATTCGACGGTGACAGCATAGGCCCGGCCGGCTTCGAGCGCCACGCTGCCGCGCTGCTCGTCATTGGCTGTGCCGAAATAGTTTTCGCCGCGCGTCCAGCCCTCATGGCCGTCGACCATCAGTGCACCATCGACGAAGAGCCGCGCCAGGCCGGCATTGGTCATGCCGAAGACATGATCGCCACTTTCCTCCGGCACGAATTGCATGGTCATCCGGGTCGAGAAATCGGCAGGGTCGAGTTCGCCCGACGGCAGCTCGAACCAGAAGAATTCGCCCTTGTCGACGATCTCGACATGCAGCGGCTCGCCCTTGCAGCCGCGGCCCTTGAAATATTCGACGGTGATCTTGCCCTTGAACACGTCTATCAGGCGATTGTGGCGGCAGCCGACCGCGTGGCTGATGCTGTTGGCATTGGAAAGGGCGGCGCGAATACCTTCGAGCGGGCTGACCGTATAATGCGCCGCGATCTGTGCGCTGCCGCCGCCCATGACGCGTGCGCTTGCCGCATTGGGGCCGATCACGGCGATGCGGTCGAGCGAGGTCTTGGCAAGCGGCAGGATGCCGTCGTTCTTGAGGAGAACTGCGCCCTCGGCGCCGAGGCGCCGGATGAGCGCCCGATCCTCGGGCAGGTCGATTGCTCGCTCCGTCAGATCTGGCTTGCTCTTGAAAGCGCCGACCCGCTCGAGCAGAAGCAGCACGCGCCGCGCCGCCGCCCGCACGTTTTCGGCTTCGACCTTGCCCTCGCGCACGGCGGCAACCAATTTCTCGCCGCGGTCGCGCGCCGGACCCGGCATTTCGAGATCGAGACCGGCAATGATCGTCTCGGCGGTCGAATGCGAGCCGAACCAGTCGGACATGACGATACCTTGGAAACCCCACTCCTGGCGCAGCACCTTCGTCAGCAGCCAGTGATGCTCGCTCGTATAGGTGCCGTTGAGGCGGTTATAGGAGGACATGACCGCCATCACGCCGGCGCGGCGCACGGCCTGTTCGAAGGGCGGCAGGTAAATTTCGCGCAGCGACCGCTCATCGATATCGGAAGACATGGTCTGCCGCTCGATCTCGGATTCGTTGCCGGCGAAATGCTTGATCGTCGCCGCGATCCCCTCGCCCTGCACGCCGGCGATATAGGCGACGGCCAATTCGGCGGTCAGCATCGGATCTTCGGCATAACATTCGAAATTGCGGCCGTTGAGGCCGGAACGATGGATATTCACCGTGGGCGCGAGCAACACCGCGGCACCCTTGCTCTTTGCCTGGCGCGCAAGGGCTGCGCCCATCTGCGAGACGAGTTCGGGATTCCAGCTGGCGCCAAGCGCGATGCCGACGGGAAAGCACGTCGCCTTGACGCCTGCGACCAGCGAGCCGGCGCCGCGCGCGCCGTTCGGCCCGTCCGTCACCTTGATCTTCGGCACGCCGAGGCGCTCGACCGGAACGGTCGTCCAAAAATCGGCGCCGGATAACAGGGAGACCTGCTCCTCGAGCGTCATCTGGTCGAGAATGGAATCGATCATGCAAACCTCCCAAGGAAATTCTTAAACCTACCGATTACTCGGTATTTTTAAGATGTCAATCGCGCAAGCCTGATGTAAGGATGGAGAGCATGGGAGAAATCGGCCGAGGACCGGCTGATCGCCGCTCCAAGAGGCAGACAAGAGACAATGGCAGAATTGTCGGAACAGCAGACCGGAGAGGAAAAACGACGGCGCCGATCCCGCAAGGGAGAGACACGCCGCGCGGAAATCCTGACGGCGGCGATGCGGCGCTTTGCCGAGGACGGCTATCAGAATGCCGCGATCGGCGATATAGCCCGGGATGTCGGCCTGTCGCTGCCCGGCTTGCTGCACCACTTTCCCACAAAGGTCGATCTGCTGCTGGCAATCCTCGCACAACGCGATCTCGAAAGTGCTGATTTCATCGAGCATTATCGCTCCGATCTCAGCGGCCTGCTCAAGGGCATGGTCGCCATCTTCCGCCGCAACGCCGACATGATCGAGGTCGTCAGGGCCTTCGCCATCCTGAATGCCGAGAGCCTTATGAAGGACCACCCCGCCAAGGCATGGTTTCTCGCGCGCGCCACCCAGATGCAGAACGACATCGCCGCGACCTTCGAACGGGCGATTGCCGACGGCGCGATTGACGCCAGGATCGACAGCAGGGCAATGGCCGCCGAACTGATCGCGGTGATGGACGGCCTGCAGATGCTCTGGCTGCGCGATCCCGACCGCTTCGACATGGTCGGCGGCTTGGAAGCCTATGTCGGCCGGCTGCTGACAAGCCTCAGCTTGGAAGGCTGACTGGAGCTATCTGCAAAGCGCGCCAGCCAAACCATCATGCAGCTTACGGCCTCATAGTATCTTTGCCCGACCAGCAGACCCGTATGTGTCGTCCCCTGAAGCCCCAGATACTCGCCGCCAATATGCCGCGCCGTCGCCCGGCCTCGGCGATCATCCTCTTCATCCTTGACGGCTGAGATGACCAGGCTGGGACAGGTGATTTTCCCGCCATCGACGGAAATCCCCTCCGCCCCGAAATGAAAGGAAAATGCGGCGAATGCCTTCGCCGATTCCATCGACAGGTACTTCCGCTGGAACGTGATATCGTCGAGCGTTTCATCGGCGCTGCTTTGCTCGTCGCGCGCCGGCGCCGGCACAACCAGACCCGGCATTCTGGGTGCAAGATGACGATAGGGCACCTCGTCATGCACTTGCCTGCAAATGCTGGAATCGATCAGCACCAGCCCGGCAATCCCGACGCTTTCCGCCAGTTTCTGGCTCAGTATCCCTCCCATGCTGAAGCCGATCACAACAGGTGGAGCTGCGCATTCCTCAGCGATTTCGGAGATCGCCTGGCGGATGTCGTCCAGGTAGTCCTCAAATTCGACCTTGGTCAAATCGACCGATCTGCTTTTGTAGTGGCCGCGCAAATTGATGCAGTAAGAATTCCATCCGGCCGATATGAAGTGAGGAAGGTGCTTGCTCCACATCCAGCTGCCGGTGAAGGCGCCGTGAACGAAAAGCAAAGGCGGTCGTGCGCGCTGCGACGAACTGTTGTTCCCCCGAAATATCTCCAGAAACAGCTCGTTCTCTCCAATGTATTTGCTGACGTGCTCAGGCAATTCTTTTGCATAGTCCTGCATGCTTCCACTCCTCTGGTGCGGGGCTGATAACGCTTGGCGACAAAGGATATTTCCTGCGCAATATTGATCAATGGCAGCTCACGGGCGTACATAAAGGACAAAATCTCTCTAATCGGGTGCCAAATGGAAAGCCTCGCGAGCGTTTTCGCCCTTGTCTATGCTGCTGAACAGCAGAGCTATGTCGGAGCCGCGCGCGTCGCCGGCGTTTCACCCTCCGCGATTGGAAAAGCGGTCGCGCGGCTCGAAAGCCGATTGGGCGTGCGGCTCTTCAACCGCACCACGCGCAGCATCAGCCTGACCGAGCAAGGAACCCTGCTCTACGAGCGCTACAAACGCATCATCGACGACATGCATGACGCGGAGGCCACGATCTCACGAAGCCGGGAACGTCCAAGGGGGCGCCTGCGCGTCAGCGTGCCGCATATCGTCGGGCATCACCTTCTCATGCCGATCCTGCCCTTTTTTGCCGAGCAGTTTCCGGAGATCGAACTGGACATCGATTTCGAAGACAAGGTCATCGACCTGGTCGCAGAGGGCCTGGATGTCGTCGTGCGCAGCGGTGAGCTTGCCGATGCACGATTGATTGCCCGCCATCTCGGCGACCAGCATTTCGTCGTTTGCGGAAGTCCCGATTATTTCAAGCGCCATGGACGACCGCAGACGCCGGATGACCTCTCCCAACATGCCTGCATTCACTTCAAATACCCATCCAGTGGCCGGCTTGCGCCGTGGGCATTCCGCTCACCATACGATCGGGTAATTTTCCCAAGGAACCTTACGTTCAACAACACGGATGCAGGTCTGCGGGCAGCACGGGACGGCTTGGGCCTTGCGCATCTGCCCGTCTACGTCGCAGAGTCCCATATGCGGGCCGGAAGTTTGGTCCCCGTCCTGACTTCCTTCATGGTGCCGTACGGTTCGCTCTCGCTCGTCTGGCCGTCCAATCGTCAGCTTTCACCAAAAGTCCGCGCTTTCGTGGATTTTGTAGTTACGAACTTTGCCGCCCGACCCGACGCTTTTCGACCGCCGGATGCGGCTGGCGTCTCATCCAATTCTAGGGGATAGCAGCTGCTTTCAGGAGCGCCCGCCAGTTCTTCAAATCATGGTGCGTTTGCCATCGGCCATTTAATTCCCGGCACGCATGGCGGTCAGGCGTCAGCCATTTTGCAGCTTCCAGGTCCGGATTTCGAACGGCATGATGTCGGCAGCTCCCTTCCGCTCCATCGGCTCTTCGAGAATGTTCAGCGGCTGCGATGCCGTCCATCCTGAAGGCGGGTCGAGGGCGAGCGTGCCGCGCCGGCCGGCCGGTTCGTAGAGGCGCAGGATGAGACCGTCGCCCTCTTCTGCCGGCTTCAGGCCTGAGAACGCGACGGGGATTCCGGTGACCGCTAGCGGCGCAAAAGTGCCGGCGGAGAGGCCGCTGGCTTCAGCTGCGACAAGCGGTTGGTTGAGATCGATCGCCTCGTCGAGCACACCACCGTCATGCCAGGTGCCTTCGTGCGGCATCAGCGCATAGGTGAAGCTCTGCTCGCCTTCATCGGCCAGTGGATCCGGATAGATCGGCCCGCGCACCAGGCTCATGCCGATCACATTGCCGCGTGCGCTATGGCCGTATTTGGCATTGTTAAGCAGGGCGACACCGAAACCCGGCTCGCTGATATCGACGAAGCGATGGGCGACCGCCTCGAACATTGCCTGTTCCCAGGAGGTGTTGGTGTGCGTCGCGCGCTCGACGACGCCGAAGGCGCATTCGAACGTTGCCTTCCGCGACCGGACATCGACCGGGTTCAGGGTGCGCAGCAGGGTGCGGCGGTCATGCCAGTCGATCGCCGTTTCGATATCGAGCCGCTTCGCATTGGCACTGAGCACATAGGTCTGGGTGACGCTGGAATTCCGGTAGCGATGAACGACGCGGATTGCCGCGCGGTGCGGGCCGCTTTCGACAAGCGAAATGCTTTCCGGCGCCTCGAGACGGATGGCCTTTTCGGCATAATCGGCGTCGATATCCCAGGCGTCCCAATTGCGCGGCTTGTCGGCAGGATAGACCCAGAGCTGGTTGGCCGAACCATCGACCGCTTCGCGGCCGCTCGCCTTGTGGATGAGGCTCGCAACCGCCCCGTCCTTGCCGATGGTCACAGCGAGATAGTCGTTTTCGAGGCGATCCGGGCTGGCCGTCAGCCGGCCGGCCGGCCGAAGCACCTGCCGATCGAAGACCGCGACGGATAGAGGAGCGACGATATCGCCGGCCGAGATGACCGTGCCGTCGGCAAGCGTGGCGCTCACCGGCCGTGGCGCAAGCGACGGATTGACGACGACGAGCGCATTGCCGAGCCCGCCCTTCGGCAGATGGGCCGAGAGCGCCTGCAAGGCCTTTGCCTGCTCGGACTTGGCGTGGTCGATGACGCCACCCAGTTCCTGCTCCGCATCCTGATAAACCTCGCGGATGCTCGATCCCGGCAGGATGTCGTGGAATTCGTTCTTCAGCACCACGCGCCAATCCGCTTCGAGACTTTTCGGCTTTTCGCCCCCCAGCATATGGGCAAGTGAAGCGAGCGTTTCAGCGGTGATCAGCGCCCGTTC
Source organism: Rhizobium redzepovicii (assembly GCF_019793435.1). Classification (GTDB taxonomy): domain Bacteria; phylum Pseudomonadota; class Alphaproteobacteria; order Rhizobiales; family Rhizobiaceae; genus Rhizobium; species Rhizobium redzepovicii. The sequence continues at coordinate 122,299 of NZ_JAILYH010000002.1, forward strand.
TGCCTGGCGGTGTTTGCGTTTGACGCCGCTTTGGCTCGTCAGCGTCGCGCGGTGCAGTTCGAGATAGATTTCGCCGTCCCAGACCGGAAGGTCCTTTTCGCCCGCGGTGCGATGCGCCTTTTCATAGAAGCTTTTGACGGTGCCCCAGCGCGCCTGCGGGATGGCCGGGAAATCGCGCAATTGCACTTCGCGCTCCACCATTTCAGGCGTCACGCCGCCGCCGCCATCGCCATAGCCGACAGCCAGAAGCGAAGTATCGTGCTGCGCCTTGCCGCGGAAATTCTTCCACGTCGGCAGATAGCAATCGGCCTGCACGAAGCCGTTATATCCCTGCATCGGATTGTCGAAAGTGTGAGTCAGCACCTGGCTGCCGTCGAGGCCCTTCCACCAGAAGAGATCGGAAGGGATATGGTTGGTCTCGCTCCAATTGACCTTGATGGTGAAGAAGCTGTCGATGCCGCCCTGTCTGAGGATCTGCGGCAGCGCGCCGGAGAAACCGAAGCAATCCGGCAGCCAGCACACCGTATGGCGCGTGCCGAAGGTCTTTTCGAAATAGCGCTGGCCGTAGAGCACCTGGCGGACAAGGCTTTCGCCGGTGGGCATATTGGTATCAGGCTCGACCCACATGCCGCCGACTGTTTCCCATTTACCTTCCGCGACCTTCTCCTTGATGCGTTCGAGAAGCTCCGGGTCTTCCTCTTCCATCTGCGCATAGTAGTGGGCGGTCGACTGGTTGAATCGGAAATCGGCCGAACGCTCCATCAGCGACAGTGCCGTGTTGAAGGTGCGCCGCATCTTCCGCCGCGTCTCGCGATAGGGCCAGAGCCAGGCGAGATCGATATGCGCATGACCGGTCAGCAGCAGCTCGCCATTTGGCGGAAAGCGCTTCTGCAGGTCCTTCAACCGCGCCGTCAGCGCTTCGAAGGCAGAGGCTGCCGAGGCGCTCTGCTCATCGCTCAGACCTGCCGGATTTACCGCAAGCTCCGGCAGCTCCCAGATCTTCTGCTGCATCACGGCATCGGCGGTGCGGGAGATATAAGCCGACGTATCCGACGGCCAGTCGAGGCTGCGCAGGGCCTGTTCGGCGGCATCCATCAGATGCGGCACGACTTCATGCTCGCCGAGCACATCGATCGCCTCGGAAACCTGCTTCAATAGAAGATGCAGGCGATGAGCCGGGCCGTCGAGCCAGATGAACCGGGCCTTGTTCAGCCGCGGCGCCCGGTTCGGCTCGCCGAACGGAAAGCGCGCAACGCTTTCCGTCGCAATCGAGAAACGGCGGCCTTTCACCGGGAATTCCTGATGATAGGGGTCGAGACCGAACGTTTCCGCCTCGCCATCAGGATAGCTCAGCGTGATCAGACTCTCGCCGCCGAGATCGAGCTGCAGACGGATATCTTCGAGCGGCCAGCTCTCCGGCGCCTCGGCGCTTACGGCAAAATGCACGACACCCTGGCGATGCGGCCAATCCTGCTGATGGCCGATCGGCTCACCCTCGAATGTCCAGCCGTCGATCGGGCTACTCTGCCGATCCCGCCAATGCGCCAGCTCGGCGATACGGACTTTCAGGCGGTCGAGGCGTTGGGCAATGGTTAGAGGCATGGTTTATCCTGTCAGAAATCAGCGGCGAACGATCTGGAATCATGGCTTTGGGGAGGTGAAGATTATGCGACAAAGATCGCAAATTGCCGGCCCTCCTCCCAGCGGGTCCTGCTGGACCTTAGATTAAGTAACTTTGATTTGCCGTCAAGTGTGGACGCGGTCATTGTGAAGCGAACCCGCTATTTCAGCATCCGACCGGCCGCAAGACGTCCAAGGAATAACGCAATCTTGATCGGCGGCAGCAGTTTACCGAACACGGTATCGACCTATCTGACTGGCAATCACATCAAAAATGCTGGCTCCACAGGCCAGCGATGGGAGGTTGGGGGATGCTCCAAATTCGCAAATTGCTGGCTGCAATGGCAGCCGTCGCCGCGGTTGCCGTATCGTCGTCCTGCACGACGAGTTCGACCGACTCGGTGCAAACCGGCTCGGTTGGATATAGTAGCGTCGACTACGGACTGAGACCCGCCTGCCGCGACGGCTTCGGCAACGATCGCCCTTGCAGCTATTAGGTTCAACGACGGCTCGAGGGCCAATGCTCTTCCGCTTGGAATCGCCTTGGCACATTGTCGTGCTTCCGGGTTGAAGTTGCCTAGCGGCGGATAGGCAAATCCCAAACGCGGTAGAGTTCGTTGAGCGCATCCCCCGTGCGGCATTCTATGGTTGGCAAGCCGGAATCCAGAAGCGCTTTCGCATATTTGACGTCGCTATGTCGCGTCTTCAGCAGAATCCAGCGAACCATCTCCCATTTGATGCTGTCTCTTGTGCCTTCGAGATGTCCGGCACGATCGGAACGGTTGATCAGCGTGCGCTTGAGATAACGGGCAAACCGCAGCCAATGATTTGAGGTGATCAGAATAGCGCCTGTCGCACGTTTCAAACGCCGCGGCATCAGCCGCGAGTAATTACCTTCCATAATCCACCGCTCTTCAAGAATTGCCGCGTCGTGAAGTTTGGCAAATTCTGCTTCCGGGCGAGTCTGCCAATCGGTATTGGGCAAATGATGCAGTTGGTCGAGATGCACGCTTTGGAAACCGAGCTTGTTCGAAAGGGCGACCGCCAAGGTTGACTTGCCCGTATTAGAAGGGCCAAGGACGACGATGCGTTCGCCAAGGGCGTGCAAAGGCAGCATGGGACACCGGTCGGAAATTTTGAGGTAGCTTCCACTGGCTGCAGTCAGTGTGACTGTCAACACACAATGAGCAGGCCTGCCTAATGCAAGTCGCCCGGCAGCGCGCCCTAGACACCGCCGCCCGTCACCGACCCAATCCCCTGAAGCGACGGAATTAGTTGGTGACCCGGCTGTTGGAAAACCGTTACGAACCGCAGCAAGCGTGATACACACCGAGATGTTGCTCTAGGAAAGGCGGTCATGCGGTATCTTCGGTCAGGGCCGCGTCGGCTTCACACCCAGGAGATGGGCGTTCCGCGCGCCAAAGCGGTGGGTTTGAGGTCGGGCGAAATCGCCGACCGGAATATTCGCGTCATCCTGGAAGCGATCCGCCGGCATGGGCCGCTGACGCGCACCGAGCTTGGCCGACATAGCGGGCTGACCGGCCCCGGCATTACCAATATTCTGCGGCGGCTGGCGGAAGAAAAACTGGTCACATCAAACCGCCGCAACGGGCTTGGCGGCGGCGCAACTGCAACGGAATTCGCGTTGCGGCCGGAGGGCGCCTTCTCGGTCGGGGTCAAGCTTCGCCAGACGCGCGGCGAAATCGTCCTCATCGATCTCAGCGGCCAGGTGCACGACCGGGTCTATTTCGACGTGGATCCTGCGCACAGGGTCGGCGCGGTGCATGCCGTCGCCAGGGATATGGTCGATCGCCACGCGGCCTTGCCGGTCATCGGCCTCGGCATCGCCGCCAAAGACTGGACGGAGGAGGAAAGCGACGCGATCGCCGCGATGTCGACGGTCGCGAGGCCCTATGTCGAGAACGAATGCACGGCAAGCCTGCTTGCCGAGCGCACCATCGGCAGCGCCATGCCGGAGGGCTGTCTGGCGATGATCATCATCGACGACGACGTGCAGGCCGGTTTTCTCGTTCGCGGCGTTCCCTATTCCGGCGTGCATGGCCGGGCGGGCAGCATCGGCGAAATGCTGACCGGGCCAGACAATGTCCAGCTCAACACCGTCGTCGGGTTCCATTCCCTGCGCTCACGCATCGGCGACGAGGACTTCGCCCGCCTGCTCAAGGGCGAGGAGTTCTCCTGCCCCTTGCTGTCACAATGGATACGCGAAGCCGCCGGCCACCTGCTCGATCCGATCATCGCCATGGCCGGCTTTCTTGCCCCGAGCGTCGTCATGATCGGCGGCGATCTGCCGCAAGGCATGATCGAAGCACTGATCCATCAGCTTTCCATCGAGCGACGCGACACCTCGACGAGACCGCTGCTGACGCCCTGGATTTCGCCGATGAAACCGGCGAGCTTCAGCGGCGGCGGCGTGGCACTCGGTGCCGCCCTCTTGCCCTTCCTCAACACGTTGCTGCTGCCGCCGGCTTCGGCCTGATGCTCAGGTCAGCGCTTCATCGGCATGGCTGAGATCGGAAGCCAGCGCCTTGTCCAGGACCTTTTGGATATTGGCGGCGCGGCGGAAGGACGGTTCCTGCGTCTTGCCGGCCCGTACGGCCTGGACGAAACGCTGGTAGTTGGTTTCGACGGGATCGAAAGACACGTCACGCCAGGTCGCGGTGTGCACGTCTTCGCCAAGACAGGCGCGCAGCGTCGATTGTCCAGTGTCGTAGATCATCTCGATCGAGCCGGTTTCGCCATAGACCCTGAGGCGCAGCTGATCCATCTGGCCAGCGGCCGTGCGCGTCGCCTGGATGGTGCCGATCGCGCCATTGGTGAAATCGACGTTCATCGTGAAGCTGTCATTGGCATCGAGGTCATATTCGCCAATCTTATGATCAGGTGCCTTGTCGAAGGTCTTCAGCCGCGCAAAGACATGGGCGACGTCGAGCCCGGAACCATAGGAGGCGAAATCGACAATGTGGATGCCGATGTCGCCGAGCGCGCCGTTCGATCCATGTTTTTTGCTCAGCCGCCACAGCCATTTGCTTTCGCTCTTCCAGTCGCCCCAGTGGCGGCCGACCAGCCAGCTCTGCAGGTGCGACGCCTCGACATGGCGCACCGCACCAATTTCACCGGCGAGCACCATCTGCCGGCCTTTCTGCAGGGCGGGCGAATTGCGATAGGTGAAATTGACCATGCCGACCTTGCCCGAGCGTTCGATCGCCTCGGTCATCTCCATCGCCTTGACCGCATCGGTGGCGAGCGGCTTTTCACAGAAGACGTGTTTGCCGGCAGCGATCGCCTGAAGCGTCGTCGGGTGGTGGATGCTGTCGGGCGTGACATTGGCAACCGCGTCGAATTCGCCCCAGGCAAGGGCCTCTTCCAGCGAGGTGAAATGGTTGGCGATGCCATGTTCGCTGCAGAAGGCGGCAAGCCTTTCCGGAACGACATCGACGCCGCCCACGACGCTGACGCCTTCGATCGCCTTGAATCTCGCTGCATGCTGGTTGGCCATGCCGCCCGTGCCGAGAATGAGTAAACGCATCTTGTCCTCCATGAGTTCGCTTCCGGCTACCGCGCAGCCGGGCAAAAACCGCACTTGCCATCGCGGCCGTCCGCGATCGCCTCATGCTTCTTCAGGAAAATTGCGGTGGCTGCGCCACGCGTCCGAAAGGGCGCTCCGTCACGGCGATGGCGCAGATCCTTTTCGAAAAATCGATCTCGATTTTCCGGAATTCTGCGCTAGCTGCTGTTGATTGTCGCCAGCATCTCAACCTCCCGGCTCTGGCCTCCCAAGCTGTGGCTTGACATCAAATCAAAGTAACTTAATCTAATTAATGCAGCACGGAAATGAGGAGAGGTCAACTGACCGCCAGGCTGTATTCGTTCAAAATGGGGAGGAGACCCATCATGAAGAGCGCCACCGTCAGCGCATTTGCGCTGAGCACAATATTATTTTCAGCATCCGTTTCATTTGCCCAGGAACTTGCAACCAAGGACCGGATCGGCCTTGCCGATGCGCCAAAATCCCTCGTCGTCCGCCTGACCAACGACAGCCCGAACAATTCCGATCCCGCCATCGCCGAAGGCTACCAGAAGCTCTTCGTCGACTTCATCAAGAAGCATCCCGATTGGAAACTGCAGATGCAGTTCATGTCCTCAGACATCGGCACCGAACAGGCCAAGATGCTGGAGCAGGCCAAGGCCGGCAATGCGCCCGATTGCGCCGCCGTCGACTCCTTCGTCCTCTCGCAGTTCATGGTCAATCATGTGCTGGCTGACTTCACGCCTTACTTCTCGAAGGAAGAAGTGGACGACCTCTTCCCCTTCATCCGCAGCGGCATCACCGACAAAGACCAGACGGTGCGGGCATGGTGGTGGGATACGGATTTGCGCGTGCTCTATCGCAACAAATCGATCGTCGCCGAGGCGCCTGCGACCTGGGACGATCTGAAGACAGCCGCCCTCGCCTCCACCAAGGAGGGTATGGAAGGTGTCCTGTTCAACGGCGGGCGCTGGGAAGGCACGACCTTCGACTGGCTGGCGAACTATTGGGCGCTCGGCGGCAAACTCGTCGACGATACCGGCAAGCCGGTCTTCGGCGAAGGCGAGAACAAGGAGAAATTCCTGAAGGCGCTGAACTATTTCAAGGATCTCGTCGATTCCGGCGCGGCCCCCAAGCGCGTCAGCACGATCGCCAACTACGACGACATGAATGCTGCTGCGGCGGCGGCGACCACAGCCCTCTTCATCGGCGGCAATTGGCAATATGCCCAGCTGAAGTCCACGCTCGACGAAGCCGAGTTCAAAAACTGGACCTTCTCGCCGATCCCCGGCCCGACGGCCGATCAGCGCTCGACAGGCACCGGCGGCTGGACGATCGCCTCGTTCAGCAAGGACAAGGACAAGGTCGAGATGTGCGCCAACCTCGCACGCGAGGTCTATATGGGGCCGGCAAACGCACTGCAGCAGCAGCTGCCGACCCGCAAATCGCTGTTCGACAAGTATGAAGTCTTCTCGACCGAAGCCAACAAGACCTTCGCCAAGGCTCTGGTCGACGGACAGGCGCGCCCCGGCGTGCCGATCTATCCGGAAATATCAAACCAGATCCAGATCATGATGGGTGACGTGCTCTCGGGCACCAAAAAGCCGGAGGAAGCCCTGGATGCCGCATTCAGCGCGGCGATAGAGGCCTACAAGCGGCTGTGATGCGGTGGCGTCCGTGGCCAGCCCCTCATCCGGCTGCCGCCACCTTCTCCCCGTTGTGATGGGGATAAGGGGACAAGCCGCAACCTCTCCGTCCCTCACAAGCGCCTCGTCCGGCGCGTCCCCTCTCCCCGCAAGCGGGGAGAGGGTTAGGGTGAGGGGCAGCAGCACTCTTCAACGCTTCAGACAACGACGGCGCCTGTCCGCAGGCCCCGTCGACATTGCCAAACCCGGACAGGGAAGCCAATGAGCCCTATTGCCATCGAGGTCGACAGCCCGCCTCAAAGCAGAACGTTCATGCGCCGTTTCGCCGGGGCGCCCCTGCCCTGGATCATGCCGGTGATCGTCGTCATCGGCATATTCTACCTCTACCCCGTCATCGACGTTTTCCGGCTTTCCTTCACCAATGCGACGCTGATCGGCGACACTCAGGACTACACGCTGGGCTCGATCGTCAATGCGCTGAGTTCGCCGCAGCTGCCCGACATTTTATGGGCGACGCTGATCTTCGTCGGCGGCAGTGTCATCGGCCAGCAGATCCTCGGCCTTGCGGTCGCCGTCACCGTCATCCGCGGCGAAAAGCGCGGCCTGTTCGGCACCACCATCCTCAGAACGACGGCGCTCATCGCCTGGGTCGTGCCGGGCATTGCCGGCGGCATCATCTGGCAGATGCTATTTTCCGAAGCGCCTTACGGCGCGCTGAACAGCATTCTGAGATTGATGCATATGCCAACCGTCGCCTGGCTTTCCGATCCCGCCATGGCGCCCTGGTCGACGCTGATTTCCAACATCTGGCGCGGCACGGCCTTTTCGATGGTGGTGATGTATGCGGCGCTGAAGGCGATCGATCCCTCGCTCTATGAAGCCGCCGAAGTCGATGGCGCAACGGCCTCGCAGCAGTTCTTCTTCGTCACCCTGCCGCAGCTGCGCGCCGCCATCCTCGTCAACATGATCCTGATCACCATCCAGACGGTGAATACCTTCGACGCGATCATCACATTGACGGGCGGCGGCCCTGGCCGCGCGACCGAAGTGATCTCGCTCTACGTCTTCAACATCGTTTTCAGAAACTACGATCTCTCCGGCGGCAGCGTGCTCTCCGTGCTCATGCTGATCATCAGCCTCGGCCTTGCCTTCGTCTATGCCTCGTTCCTGCCGAAGGAGGAAGAGCAATGAGCGGGCGGACGGGAACGCGGCTCGGCGATGCCTTGAGCTATCTCTTCATGCTGGTGATGTTCGTCTTCTTCGCCGGCCCCCTCACCTATCTCCTGTCGATGGCGATGCGTGACAAGCGCGAGATCTATCGCGGCGCGGCGCGCTATATTCCTCAGAACCCAACCATCGACAATTTCATCACCGTGCTGAACAACAGCTATTTTCCAATCTATCTCTGGAACGGCCTCAAGCTTGCGGCCTTGAGCGGGATCGGCGTGCTGATCGTGGCGCTGCCCGCCGCTTACGCCTTTTCCCGCTTTCAGTTCCGCGGCAAGGGCCTGTCGATGATGGGACTGCTGCTCTTCCAGATGATCTCGCCGCTTGTCATCATGGTGCCGCTCTACCGCTACATGAACCGGCTCGGCATGCTGGACACCCATTTTGCCGTCGTCATGGTCTATATCGCGCTCGGCGTTCCGCTGGCGACCTGGCTGTTGAAGAGCACGGTCGACGGCATTCCGCGCAGCCTCGACGAAGCCGCCATGATCGACGGCTGCAACCGGTTTTCGGTGTTCTGGCGCATCATCCTGCCCTTGTCGGCGCCGGGTATCGCCTCGGTCTTCATCATCACGGTAATTGCCGGCTGGTCGCAATTCCTGGTGCCTTTCCTGCTGCTCACCAAAAATGACCTGATGCCGATCGGCGTCGGAATCTTTAACTTCCGCGGCATGCAGACCGACTCGTCCATCCAGCTGCTTGCCGCCGCCTGCCTGATCTCGGTCGTTCCGGCGATCGTGGCCTTCCTGTCGCTCCAGAGGCTGATCCTCGGCGCGATGACCAGCGGCGCGGTGAAGGGATGAGCATCGGTTCAGTCTCGATGATTGATGAAGGATTCGACTCTATGAACCAGACACTCGGCGCCAGGCCGTCCCCCGATCTGACCGGCGCCAATGTCGAGGATGCCGGTGAGCACAACAGGGCGGTCGTCCTGCGCTGCATTCACCGCCAGGCGCCGATTTCACGCGCCGAAATCGCGAGGCGCACCGGGTTCACCAAACCGGCGATCGCCCGCATCGTCGACCGGCTGTTGGACGAGGGTCTGATCATGGAAGCCCGCCGCCGGCATGGGCTGCGGGGTCAGCCGGCGATCGAACTCGAGATCAATCCGGATGCCTGTTTTGCGATCGGCATCAACATCGACCGCGACCATCTGACGATCCTGGCGGTCGATGCCGTCGGCAATGTCCGCGCCCGCGTGCATCATGAGAAGCGTTTCATCCTGCCGGCGGAATTCCTGCAGCTGACGTCAGATGCGATTTCGCATTTCCAACGCAGCCGGCTGATCGACGATGCGCGGCTCGCCGGCATCGGCCTGGCGATGCCGGATTGGCTCGGGGAGATTTCGCTGCTCGGTAAGCCCGAGGCCTATCAGGAGTGGACGGCGTTCGATGTGCGTGCAGCACTCGAAAATCTGACGCAGCATCCTGTCTTCATCGAAAACGAAGCCAATGCCGCAGCCCTTGCCGAGCTCGATTACGGCCTCGGCGCCGAGAGCAGCAGCTTCTTCTACATCGCCATCAATGCCTGCCCGGGCGGCGGCCTCGTGCTCGACGGCAACGGTCACCGCGGCGCCATGGGCCTCAGCGGCGAAATCGGCTGGCTTCCCATTGCCGACGGCCGGGACGAGAAAGCCCACAAGGTCCAGCTTCTCGGCGAAATATTCTCGCTGTTTTCACTTTATGATTTTCTTGCCCGCCACGACGTCGAGGTGAGTGTTCCGCACGATCTGCTGACGCTCGATGCGCATGGCAGGCGCCTGGTTTCGCAGTGGCTGAAGGAAATGAGCGCGCATCTGGCCGTCGCGGTCAAGCATATCGGCTTGATCGTCGATCCCGACGCCGTCCTCGTCGGCGGCCGGCTGCCGATCCGCATCGTCGACGAGTTGCTGCGCTATGTGCACGAACATCTCGACGCCGAGGACACGAGCCTGCCCTCGCTCCATCGCGCCTCGCTCGGCGAGGATGCCTCCGCAATGGGGGCGGCAGCCATGCCGATGGCGGCGGCCCTGATGCTCGCATCGGCGGATGTCGCTCAACGCGCGCGTTCGCCGCTGAAAAACATGGATCGCCTGAACAGTTGAAACGGCTGGCAAGGCGCCGGGAATTTGGTGAAGATGGGAGGATTTTGATGAAGATCGGCTTTTACACTTCGACATTCAATGATCGCCCGCTTGAAGAAGTGTTGGATTTCGCCGCATCGGCGGGGTTCGACGCGATCGAAATCGATGTCGGCGGCCATATCAAAACGCCGGATCGGGTGGAGGCAGCCGTCACGCTTGCCCGCAGCCGCAATCTCTTCGTCTCTTCGATCACCTATTTCGGCAATCAGCTCGATGCCGACCGCGAAAAACGCCGGGAGCTTCGGGCAAGGACCGCCGATTTTGCCGAGGCGATCGGCGATGCCGACGTCCCGATCTTCGTGATCTTCCCCGGCCGCGACGACAGCGCCAGCGAGGAGGCCAATTATGACGACTTCGCCGATTTCGCAAACGAGTTGATCGGAAAGACGCAGTCCTCCGGCCTCACCTTCGCGATCGAGAATTGGCCGGGACCGAAGGACCATTTCATCGGTACAACGCCGAGAGGATGGCAGGAGCTTTTCCGCAGGATCGAAGATCGCCGCTTCGGCCTGGAATTCGATCCCTCACACCTCATCCGCATCGGCGTCGATCCCTATCAGGCGATGGAGGCGGTGAAAGACCGCATCGCCATCCTGCACGCCAAGGATACGGCGATCGATCATGAGGTGCTGCAAGCTGTCGGCTATCACGGCAAGGGCTGGTGGCAATACAAGCTGCCGGGTCAAGGCCTTCTCGACTGGCCGCGTTTCCTCAGCCAGACGCGCGGGCATGGCTTTGACGGCACGCTGTCGATCGAGCACGAGGACGCCGCCTATGGCTGGCCCGGCAAGGATCTTGCTGCGCGCAAGGAGGGCGAGCGTCTCGGCCTCACTTATCTCAAAACGGTCCTGAGCGGACTTTGACGGCGAATTCGGGAGGACTGTCATGGCCCATGTTTCGGTCAACAATGCACGCAAGGATTACGGCGCGTTCAAAGCCATCAAAGGCGTATCGGTCGACATCGGCGACGGCGAGTTCGTCGTTCTGGTCGGCCCATCCGGCTGCGGAAAATCCACCCTTTTGCGGATGATTGCCGGCCTCGAAGGCATCACCTCGGGCAAGATCCAGATCGGCAAGCATATCGTCAACGAGCTTGCGCCCAAGGATCGCGACATCGCCATGGTGTTCCAGAACTACGCGCTCTATCCGCATATGACGGTCGCCAAGAATATGGGCTTTTCCCTGCGGCTGAAACGCATGCCGAGGACGGAGATCGACCAGCGGGTCGGTAATGCCGCCAAGATACTCGGCCTCGAAAATCTTCTCGAAAGATATCCAAAGCAATTGTCCGGCGGCCAGAGGCAGCGCGTCGCCATGGGCCGGGCGATCGTACGCGACCCGGCGGTCTTCCTGTTCGACGAGCCGCTGTCGAACCTCGACGCCAAACTTCGGGTGCAGATGCGCTCGGAGATCAAAGAACTGCATCAGCGGCTGCAGACGACCACCATCTACGTCACCCACGACCAGATCGAAGCCATGACCATGGCCGACAAGATCGTCGTCATGAAGGACGGGCTGATCGAGCAGTCGGGCTCGCCGCTGGAACTCTACGATCGGCCGAACAATCTTTTCGTCGCCGGTTTCATCGGCTCGCCGGCGATGAATTTCATCCAGGGCAGCATGGGAGAAGGCGGCTTCAAAACCGCCGACGGCCTGCTGCTGCCGAGCGAGCGCCGCCCGAGCGATGCCGTGACCTATGGCATCCGGCCCGAGCATATCAGGCTCGACCCCGACGGCATCGAGGTAACGACTGTCGTGGTGGAGCCGACGGGTTCGGAAACGCTTGTTATCGTTCGGTTGGGCACACAGACGCTCACCTGCGTCTTTCGGGAACGGATCAGGGCCGCCCCCGGCGACGTGCTGAGGATCGCGCCCATCCACGATACCATCCACCTGTTCGGGGCGGACGAACAGCGGATCACCTCTGGTGAAACCCCGCTGAACTGAGCCGGCCGATTGCCCCCTCCCCTTCGGCCGGGCGGCGGCCGGGAGCGCGTTTTCCGCGCCCCGGCCGTGAAATTTCTTCCTGCTCCGACATCCGAGCAGCATCCGCCAAGTGCTTGAACCACCGCTGAAAAGGTTAATATGCGTTAACCTTAAAATTCTTGGCCGGCATCGGAGAATCGCGGATAATAACGGTTAGAAGGGCCTTTGATCCCGAAGATCGTTATCCGAAAGATTGCTGCCGATGAACGCTAATTTGACCGCCTTGAACAAGGCGCCGTTGCATTTCGAGGATCAGATCCTCGAACAGGGCGACGTGATTTCAAAGAAGCTGCATCTGCTCAGTGTGCAGCGCTTTCCGCCGAATGCGAAGAAGACGCTGCGCAACTTCTCCCTGGCGGAGGTCGCCAATTATGTCGGTGCCTCGCAAAGCACGCTGAAGAAGCTGCATCTCGAAGGCAAAGGGCCCTGCCCGCAGACCTCGCCTTCCGGTCGGCGCTCGTATAGCGCCGAGCAGATGCTTGAGCTGAGGCGCTATCTCGATGCCCACGGCCGGTCCGAGAGCCGCATGTATGTCCCCCAGCGCCGCGGCCACGAGAAGCTGCAGGTCATCGCGGTCGTCAATTTCAAGGGCGGCTCGGGCAAGACGACGACGGCGGCCCATCTTGCCCAGCATCTGGCGCTGACCGGCCACCGCGTGCTTGCCGTCGATCTCGATCCGCAGGCATCGCTGTCCTCGCTGCACGGTTTCCAGCCGGAGTTCGACCAGGCCTCGTCCCTTTATGAAGCGATCCGCTACGACGGCGAGAAGAAGCCGCTCTCTGACATCATCCATAAGACGAACTTTCCCGGCCTCGATATCGTGCCGGCCAATCTCGACCTGCAGGAATACGAATACGACACGCCGCTGGCGATGGCCGATAAGTCGAGCAATGACGGCAAGACCTTCTTCACCCGCATTTCGCGGGCGCTCGCCGAAGTCGACGACCGCTACGATGTCGTCGTCATCGATTGCCCGCCGCAGCTCGGCTACCTCACGCTGACCGCCCTGACGGCGGCGACCAGCGTGTTGATCACCATCCATCCGCAGATGCTCGACGTCATGTCGATGGGCCAGTTCCTGCTGATGCTCGGCGGCATCCTGAAGCCGATCCGAGCGGCCGGGGCCGAAGTGAACCTCTCCTGGTACCGCTATCTCATCACCCGCTACGAGCCGACCGATGTGCCGCAGGCACAGATGGTCGGCTTCATGTCGACGATGTTCCACGAATTCATGCTGAAGCAGCAAATGGTCAAGTCGACGGCGATCTCGGATGCCGGGATTACCAAGCAGACGCTGTATGAGGTCGAACGGTCGTCGATGAACCGGGGAACCTACGACCGGGCGCTGGAGGCGATGGATGCCGTCAACGTCGAGATCGCCGAGCTTATTCATCGGGCATGGGGGCGGTGAATTTGTCGGCTGACAAATTCACGGTTTCCTTGAACCGAATCAATTGATTGACCGCAATCGGAGGACGTGATGGCACGAAAGAATCTGCTGGAGAGGCTGGCCGACATGCCTGACGAGAATGCAGGCGCGCCGAACTATCCGATGCGCGGGGCGGGCCGGTCGCTCGTCCGCTCGCTGGACGAACTCGCCAAGCAGGCGGAAAAATTCCTGGAGGGCGAGGCGGTCGTCGATCTCGACCCCGATGTCGTCGAGGTCTCCTTCGTCAAGGATCGCCTGTCCGAGGATGACGAGGAATTCCGCGCGCTGGTCGAAGCGATCCGTGCGCGCGGGCAGGACACGCCTATTCTGGTGCGCCCCCACGGCAAGATCGACGGACACTATCAAGTGGTCTTCGGCCACCGGCGGCTGCGTGCCGCCCGCGAGCTCGGCCGTAATGTCAGGGCCGTTGTCAAAGCGATCGACGACCGCACCCATGTCATCGCCCAGGGGCAGGAGAATTCGGCCCGCGCCGATCTTACCTTCATCGAACGGGCGCTCTTCGCCGGGCGGCTGGAAGAACTGGGATACGACAGGGAGGTCATTTCGACAGCCCTTGCCGCCAATGCGGCGTCGATCTCGAAAATGATATCGGTGATGGATCGCATCTCGCCGGAGGTCGTCCAGGCGATCGGCCCCGCACCCGGCATCGGCCGCGAACGCTGGGTGGAGTTGTCGCTGCTCGCCGGCAAATCGGCCAATGCAGCAAGCGTCGCCCAGGTCCTGCAGGACGACAGCTTTCATCAGTTGCCTTCCGACAAACGTTTCGAAACGCTCTATGCGGCGCTCAACAAAAGCGCGCGACCGGTGAAGAAGACGGCAGCGGCAAGGAAGGTGAAATGGCAGCCGCGAGACAAGGCGGTCCAGGCGGAAATGAAGAATGACGGCAAGGCGTTCTCGCTCTCGATGAAAGCGAGGAATGCCGGCCGCTTCGGGGAATTTCTCTCCAGCAGGCTGGATGCGCTCTATGAGCAATTCCTCGCCGAGGAGAGCAAACAAGGAGAGTAAACCGCAAAAGAAAAAGGCCCCCAAACGACCTGAGTCGTGGAAGCCCTTCTCCTATCCTTAAGCAAGACAGAGAATCGCATTTTCACGAATCCCAGTCAAGAGTCCTGCAGCGCTGCGCGTGTCTTTTCAGACGCGTAAAAGACGCTCCAGCGCTCTTATCCTCGCATCGTTTCGGTGAGCGGATTTCTTTTGCCTGATGAGAGGTGAAGGAAATGGAGAGTGAATCTGTAACGACGCCCTTCGGGCGGCGGCCGATGTCGCTTGCCATGCTGCTGAAACAGCGGCGCGGCGAAGCGATCGCGGCCGGGACGACGCGCAACAAATGGAAACTGTTCCGATCTGTCTGCGAAGCCCGGGCAGGGCTCGACGTAACCGACCGGGCGCTGACAGTGCTCGATGCGCTGCTGAGTTTTTATCCGCAGGACGAACTCTCCAGCGAACGCGGGCTCGTGGTCTTTCCCTCGAACTTGCAGCTTTCGCTGAGAGCACGCGGCATGGCCGCTGCCACGTTGCGCCGGCACCTCGCCGTGCTTGTCGAGGCCGGCCTCATCTCCCGCAAAGACAGCCCGAACGGCAAGCGCTATATCAGGCGCAACAGGGAAGGCGGCATCGGCGAGGCCTACGGCTTCAGCCTGGCGCCGCTCCTTGCCCGCGCCGCCGAGATCGAAACGATCGCCGCACGCATTGCCGCCGACCGGCAGATGCTGCGGAGGATGAAGGAGCGGCTGACCATCTGCCGTCGCGACATCGCCAAGCTCATTTCCGCGGCCATTGAGGAAGCGGTTCCCGGCGACTGGGAGCGCATCGCTTCGACGTTCCAGGCGCTGTTGCAGCGCATTCCGAGAGCGGCAAAGCTCGAATACCTCGGGCCAATACTCGATGAGCTTGAGACGATCCGCCTAGGCATCATCAACATATTGGAATTGCAAGATAAAATTCAGATAGCGAGCACCAATGAATCCCAGATTGAGCACCACATACAGAATTCGAATCCCGAATCCCCATCTGAATCTGAACCGGGCTTGGAAACCGGGCAGGAGGCGAACCGGCGTTGCGAACCGGGGCCAGGGCTGGAAAGGCGCGAACCGGGAATGGCCGGCGAGGATGGGGAGGGATGGCGGGCCATTGTCCGGACGCATGCCGGGAAATTGAAATCCTTCCCGCTTGGCATGGTCCTCCAGGCCTGCCCTGATATCATCGACTACGGGCCGGGCGGCACGATCGCCAGCTGGCGGGATCTGATGATGGCGGCGGCCGTCGTGCGCTCGATGCTGGGCGTCAGCCATTCGGCCTATGAGGAAGCAGCCTCGGTGATGGGGCCGGAGAGCGCCGCCACCGTCATGGCCTGCATTCTCCAGAGGGGAGGGCACATCAACTCCGCCGGCGGCTACCTCAGGGATCTCGCCCAGCGCGCCGAACGGAGCGAGTTCACGCTCGGCCCGATGTTGATGGCGCTGTTGCGGGCAAAGGAGCGGTTTTCAGACGGGCCGTCGCATGGGCCAGAGATAGGAACAGATCTTGTTCAGGCAGCGTCGCGATAGGCTCGTGCGCCGGGCTCGGTCCCGCCCAGTTCGAACTGGGTGACCAGGTCGCGCAGGCGCTCCGCCTCGCCAGCGAGCGTGACGCTGGCGGCGGTGGTTTCCTCCACCATCGCGGCGTTCTGCTGGGTCACCTGGTCGAGTTGATGCATGGCGGAATTGACTTCCGACAGGCTGGTGGCCTGTTCGCGCGCCGAGCCCGCCAGCGCTTCCATGCGCTGGTTGATATCGACGATGAAGCGCCCGATGTCGCCAAGTGCTGCGCCGGTCTGGTTGACCAGCTCGACGCCGCCGGCGACCTTGGCGGATGCCCGACCGATCAGTTCCTTGATCTCCTTGGCGGCTTGGGCCGAACGCTGTGCCAGTTCGCGCACCTCCTGGGCGACGACGGCAAAACCCTTGCCGGCCTCGCCGGCGCGGGCAGCCTCGACGCCGGCATTGAGCGCCAGCAGGTTGGTCTGGAAGGCGATCTGGTCGATGACGGCGATGATATTGTTGATCTGCCTGGACGACTCCTCGATCTGGCCCATGGCATCCACCGTCTGGGCCACCACTTTGCCCGATGCGAGGGCGCTGCGATTGGCGTCGTCGGCGACCCCTCGGGCCTCTTTGGCAATCTCGAAGGCTTCGGTGACCTTGGCTGTGACGGCGTTCAGCGCCGCAGCGGTCTGTTCCAGCGTGGCCGCCTGCCGTTCGGTGCGGCCGGAGAGTTCGTTGGAGCCGTTGCTGATCTCGCGGGTGCCGGAATTGATGATCGACACACTTTCGGAGACGGAGAGCAGCGTCCCGCCGAGCTGCTCGACGGAAGCGTTAAAATCATGTCTCAGCGGTTCGAATTCCGGCGCGAACCGCTCCGAAAGCTTGAAGGCGAGATCGCCCGCCGCGAGCCGCTTCAGCCCGGCTGCCAGCCCCGATGTGGCGACCGTCAGCCGCTCGGCCGCGCTCCGTTCGGCCTGCTCCTGGTCGACCAGCCGGTTTGCTTCAGCCAGTCGCCGGTTCTCCTCGGCCTCGCTTTCGAGCCGGGTGCGGGCGATGGCATTCTGACGGAAGACTTCCACCGACCCGGCCATCAGGCCGATCTCGTCACGGCGCCCGGCATAGGGGATTGCCTTGTCGGTTTCGCCACTCGCGAGCGCCTGCATGGAGTGGGTAATGCGCTGGATCGGGCGCGACACATGCCGGGCGATCGCAATCAGAATGCCGAGGCCGATAATGGCGGCGAGGCCCGCCAATGCCAGTTCGATTTCGATTTTCGTCTCGAGCGCACTGCCCGCTTCGGCGACACTCTCGGTGGCGATCTTGTCGACGATGGCGTTGACGGCGGCAATGCCGGTCAGGATCGCCTGCTGTGAGCGCGCCAGCTTTTCGGTAGTCGGCACTTCATCCGCCGGCTGCAGGCCGAGGCTGACCTTGACGTCTTTTTCCCAGACATCATGCGCCTGGCGCAGCGAGCGCGCGCCCTCGGTCAAGGACGCTGCAAGATCGATACCGCCGAGCTCGTCGAGCGATTGCGTCAGCGCGCCGTTGCTTTCGTCGAATTCCGTCTTGACCTCGGCCGCCGAGACGAAATTGGTCATCGACAGAACCCGGTCGACGACCGATGTCGCTTGCCTGAACTGCTGTTCGATATGGGCGGAGGCCAGCTTGGCGTTCACCGCCTCCTCCACCACCGCGGCGACCCGGGTCTGGCCGGTGACCGATTGGTAGCCGATCAGGAATGCGCTGCCGAAGCCGACGACGATCGTTGCCACCATGGGCACGAGAATCTGCATGCGTATGGAGAGTTTCATTGCCTGCACCTCAGTTCGGCAGCGTCGGCAAGGGGATGTCTTGCTTTTCCGCGGTCAAAGTTCCCAGAAAGGCGACCAGATCCTTGCTCTCCTCTTCCGTCAGCAGGAAGGGCGACATCGCCGGATCGAGTGACGGACGGCTGACGCCGCCGCTTTCATAGTGGGTGATCACCTCGTCCATGCTCTTCAGGCTGCCGTCATGCATATAGGGACCACGGTAGAGCGTATTGCGCAGGCCGGGCGTCTTGAAGGCATATTTATTGCCGGGGCTGCTCGGATCGATCTTGTAGCGGCCGATATCGTCGCTCGGCAGGCCGATGTCATGGAACTTGTTGTCGGTGAAATTCCAGCCGGAATGGCAGGCGGAACAGCCGGCTGTGCCGGTGAACAACTCGAAGCCCCGCTTGGCGCTGTCGGAGACCGCCTTCTCGTCGCCATCAACCCAGCGGTCGAAGGGCGACCAGTTGGAAACCACCGTCCGCTCATAGGTGGCGATGGCCGTCAGCAGCGTCTCCTTGCTGATGCCCTTGTCCGGGAAGACCTCGCCGAACCACTTCTTGTAGTCGGGTATGTCATGCATTTCACTCACGGCATCGTCGAGCTTGCCATTCATTTCGGCGGCAGCGGTGATCGGGCCCGCCGCCTGCTGCTCCAGGTTCGGCGCGCGACCGTCCCAGAAGAAAGGCGAGACCCAGGCAACGTTCAGAACCGTCGGCGCCTGGCGCCCGAGCGCGGTATTAGCCGCGCCGATCGGCGTCTTCACAGGCGTCTCGAAGCCGAAGGACGGGTTGTGACAGCTGGCGCAGGTCATATTCTTATTGCCGGATAGCCTGGGATCGAAGAACAGCATCTTGCCGAGCGTCGCCAGTTGAGGGGAATAGGCCGTCACCCCTTCGAAAGGCACGGTCAGCGGCCGTTTATAGGCGGAAAGATCGGCAGCCGCGCCGGGTTGGATTGCGGCCAATGCGAAGAGGGAAGCTGCAATCAGGAGACGCATCGTTCTAGCAAGTCCGGAGAAGTTTCTGACTGATGCTAAAATTAGCGCAATTGCATTAATGGTATCTAAAGCAAAATATACTTGAGGCCTACGTGAAGGTTTTGCTGGCTGAAGTTGTATCGCAGATATTTATCCCTGCGAAATACAATAGCAGGTTACTATTCCTCCATTGCAGATGAAAGACGACGCGTTTTAGCCTCACCCCGCTCTGGCTGACGAACTTTTCCTATTGAGAAGGGCTGCGCGAATCTGTTCGTTCTTGCTCAACAGGGGAGGGGGAACTGGTGCAGGCTGCTCCGGCGCCTCGACCTTGCCATTATTCTGCTTGAGGCTGAGGAAGCGTTTTTGCGCGACCAGCCGGTCTTCCGAAGACAGCGCTTCGAAGGGCACGCCGTCCACGCCATGGCGCATGGAATCGGGCTGGGCGCTGGCGAAATAGTAGCGCCGGCAATGGACATAGGCGGCGGTCGCGCGTCTCAGCGTCGTCACGCCCGCGTCGGCCTTCAGGAGCGGGCGCAATTCGTTGAAGAGGCCGACGGCAAAAGGGAGGATCGGATCTCCGGGCTTCGCCGGAAGCACGCCGACCGGCCGGATCAACAGCGTGTTTATTGCGTTTGCCTTCTCGACGTCGAGCTCGGTTGCCGCAATCGGCCCGCGGCTGATCTTCCAAGGTTCCATGTATCCTCCATAGCGACCGACTGTAATGGTATC
The DNA here is from genome assembly GCF_019793435.1 of Rhizobium redzepovicii. Taxonomy (GTDB): domain Bacteria; phylum Pseudomonadota; class Alphaproteobacteria; order Rhizobiales; family Rhizobiaceae; genus Rhizobium; species Rhizobium redzepovicii. Next base: position 141,938 of record NZ_JAILYH010000002.1, read on the forward strand.
TTGACGGACTGGGGCAATAGCGTTGCGGCTCGCATATTGCCAGCCCCGCTGCAAGCTGCCAATTCCGGGCGGATATAGGCCGGCCTTATCGGCCTGCCATTGCATCTAATCGTTTTTATCGCGGAATATCCATTGACCTCCAGCATCGATTACACTTCTTATCCGCGCCCAAGATGAGTGACCGGCCGCGGGGAGGATATATGCGGGTTTTCTCGAGCATAGACGAGCTGCGCCACACGCTCGATGCGCTGAAGCGCCAGGGACGCACCGTCGGTCTGGTGCCGACGATGGGCTATCTCCATGCCGGTCATATGGAGCTCGTATCGCGCGCACGGGCCGAGAACGATCTCGTCGTCGTCTCGATCTTCGTCAATCCGCTGCAGTTCGGTCCGGCCGAAGATCTCAGCAAATATCCACGCGATCTGGAGCGCGATTCGGCCATGCTCAAGCAGGCCGGCGTCAATTTCCTGTTCGCTCCCGGCGTCGCGGACATGTATGCGCGCCCGATGAAAACCGTGGTCGACGTCCCCGAGCTAGGGCGGGAACTCGAAGGCGCGGTCAGGCCAGGGCATTTCGCCGGCGTCGCCACCGTCGTCTCCAAGCTCTTCAATATCGTGCAGCCGCAAACCGCCTATTTCGGGGAGAAGGATTACCAGCAGGTCGTCATCATCAAGCGCATGGTGGATGATCTGGCGGTGCCGGTGCGGGTGATATCGGTGCCGACCGTCAGGGATGCCGACGGCCTCGCATTATCGTCGCGCAATGTCTATCTCAGTCCTGAGGAGCGCCGTGCCGCGGCAATCGTCCCGCAGACCCTCGACGAGGCCGAGCGCCTGATTGCCGACGGCCTCACGGATGCCAGGGAGTTGGAAGCAAAGCTCACGAAATTTCTCGGTCGCGAGCCTCTGGCAAAACCCGAAGTCGTCGCCGTCAGAGACGCCTCGACGCTTGAGCCGGTCAGCACGATCGAAGAGCCTGTCGTCGTGGCGCTTTTCGTTCGGTTCGGCTCGACGCGGCTTCTTGACAATCGAGTGGTCCGCAACAACCGGGTTGCCGGGGTTATCGGCGGGAAGGGCAAGCCGGGAAAGGGAGTGACGAAATGAGCGCCATCGGATCTCAAAAGCGTCTGACGCCGACCCGCATCTCAGCCATGAAGGGCGGCAAGCCGATCGTCTGCCTCACCGCCTATACGACGCCGATGGCGCGCCTGCTCGATGAGCATTGCGACCTGCTGCTGGTCGGGGATTCGCTCGGCATGGTGCTCTACGGCATGGAGACCACCCTCGGCGTCACGCTCGACATGATGATTGCCCACGGCAAGGCCGTGATGCGCGGCGTTAACAAGGCTTGCGTCGTCGTCGACATGCCGTTCGGCAGTTATCAGGAATCGAAGGAAGTGGCCTTCCGCAATGCCGTCCGCATCCTGCAGGAAACCGGCTGCGATGCCGTCAAGCTGGAAGGCGGCGAAGAGATGGCCGAGACCATTGCCTTTCTGACGAAGCGGGGCATCCCGGTCATGGGGCATATCGGCCTGATGCCGCAGCAGGTCCAAACCGCGGGAGGCTATCGCTCCGTCGGCCATTCCGAACACGAGACTTCGAAGATCCGGCGCGACGCGCATGCCATCGGCGGCTCGGGTGCCTTTGCCGTCGTCGTCGAAGGCACTGTAGAACCGCTCGCCCGGGAGGTCTCGTCAGCCATCCACATACCGACCATTGGCATCGGCGCATCCTCCGCCTGCGACGGCCAGGTTCTGGTATCCGACGATATTCTGGGGCTGTTCAACGATTTCACGCCGCGTTTCGTCAAACGCTACGACGAACTCGGCAAGAGGATCGCAGCGGCCGTCTCCGCCTATGCCGACGAAGTCCGGTCGCGAAAGTTTCCGGCCGCGGAGCATACGTTCAAGCGCCGGTCCTGAGCAGGGACATCATCAGGTCCATCACCGCGCGAGCTGTCGTTCGCGCATGATATCGGCCGATCGGCGAACGGCCTCGGAGACCTGCAGCAGCTGTTTGGCCATCGGGGTCGAATTGCGCCAGACCATGCCGATCGTTCGCGATGGCTGCGGAGACTGGAAGCGGGAGATCGAAACCTGCGCCGAGCGCGTTTCCACGGGAACGGCCATCTCCGGGATCAAGGTGATGCCGATGCCGGCGCTGACCATTTGGACCAGGGTGGAGAGCGAGCTGCCTTCCATCACTTCGCGCGGGCGGGCCGAACCGATCTTGCAAAACGACAAGGCCTGATCGCGGAAGCAATGGCCCTCCTCGAGCAGCAGCAACCGCATTTCGCGCAGCGCCTCGCGTTCGGGCACCGGCTTGCCCTCGTCTTCGGGCCGCCGCACCAGCACGAACTCTTCCTTGAAGAGTTCGAGTTCGGTCAGCGATGGTTCCGACACGGGCAAGGCAACGATTGCCGTATCCAGCTGGCCTTGGGTAAGTTCGTGAACAAGCTTTGCCGTCTGCGTCTCGCGCACCTCGATCTGAATTCCGGCGAAAGTTTCGTTCAGATCGTTTATGATAATCGGCAGCAGATAAGGCGCAATGGTCGGTATGATGCCGACGCGCAGCCGCGACAGGAAGGAGTGGCGAGAGGCGCGCGCCAGCTCCCCCAGTTCGTCCACGCCGCGCAGGATCTCGCGGACCTTGAGAGCGAAGGTCTGGCCGAAGGCCGTCAGCTTTACTTCGCGCGCGCTGCGCTCGAAAAGCTCGCTGCCCAACTCCTGCTCAAGTTCTTTGATCTGCATTGAGAGTGCCGGCTGGGAGATGGCGCAGGCCTCGGCAGCGCGCCGGAAGCGGCCATCCCTTGCCAGGGCTTCAAAATAACGCAGCTGTTTCAGGGTCAGGTTCTTCATAAGCTAAGCTTATCGCAGCAATCAGGAAATCCAACTTAAAATTATCATATCCTTCCGATATGAAGACAGCAAGGAGAGCGGGGGCGCCCACTCGGCAACGTTTGAATGGCAGACAGATCAAGCAATGAAGGAGACAATCATGGACAACCCCACGGACAGCACAGGCAAATGTCCCGTTGCACATCACAAGGCTCCAGCCGGCCGGTCGAACCGCGACTGGTGGCCGAACCAGCTGAACGTGCAGATGCTTCACCACAACTCCGGCCGCGCCGACCCGCTCGGCCAGGCCTTCGACTATGCCGAGGAATTCAAAAAGCTCGATCTCCAGGCGCTGAAGCAGGATCTTCACGCGCTGATGACCGATTCGCAGGATTGGTGGCCGGCCGACTTCGGTCACTACGGCGGCCTCTTCATCCGCATGGCCTGGCATAGCGCCGGCACCTACCGTATCACCGACGGGCGCGGCGGCGCCGGTCAGGGCCAGCAGCGTTTTGCGCCGCTCAACAGCTGGCCTGACAATGCCAACCTCGACAAGGCCCGCCGCCTGCTGTGGCCGATCAAGCAGAAATACGGCAACCGCATCTCCTGGGCCGACCTGCTGATCCTCACCGGCAATGTCGCCCTGGAATCCATGGGCTTCAAGACCTTCGGCTTCGCCGGCGGCCGCGCCGATGTCTGGGAGCCGGAAGAGCTCTACTGGGGTCCCGAGGGCACCTGGCTCGGCGACGAGCGCTACAGCGGCGAACGCCAGCTGGCAGAACCGCTCGGGGCCGTGCAGATGGGCCTCATCTACGTCAATCCGGAAGGCCCGGGTGGCAATCCCGATCCGATCGCTTCGGCGCGCGACATCCGCGAAACCTTTGCCCGCATGGCGATGAACGACGAAGAGACCGTGGCGCTGATCGCCGGCGGCCACACCTTCGGCAAGACGCACGGCGCCGGCGACCCGTCCCTGATCGGCGCCGAGCCGGAAGGCGGCGCGATCGAGGATCAGGGCCTGGGCTGGAAGAGCTCGTTCGGCTCCGGCGTCGGCAAGGATGCCATCACCGCTGGCCTCGAAGTCACCTGGTCGCAGACGCCGACCAAGTGGAGCAACTACTTCTTCGAAAACCTCTTCGCCTTCGAGTGGGAGCTGACGACGAGCCCGGCCGGCGCGAAGCAGTGGCAGGCCAAGAACGCCGAAGCCTCGATTCCGGATGCTTACGAGGCCGGCAAGAAGCATCTGCCGACCATGCTGACCAGCGACCTGGCGCTGCGTTTCGATCCGGTCTACGAGAAGATCTCGCGCCGGTTCCTCGAAAATCCGGCTGAGTTCGCCGACGCTTTCGCCCGCGCCTGGTTCAAGCTGACCCACCGCGACATGGGACCGAAGGTGCGCTATCTCGGCCCGGAAGTTCCGGCGGAAGATCTGATCTGGCAAGACGTAATCCCGGCCGTCGATCATCCGCTCGTCGACGACAAGGACATCGCCGAGTTGAAGGCAAAAGTACTGGCAACCGGCCTTGGCGTGCAGGAACTGGTCTCCACCGCCTGGGCTTCCGCCTCGACCTTCCGCGGCTCCGACAAGCGCGGCGGCGCCAACGGCGCGCGCATCCGCCTCGCCCCGCAGAAGGACTGGGAAGCAAACCAGCCGGCCCAGCTCGCCAAGGTGCTTGGTGTTCTCGAAGGCATCCGGACGGACTTCAACGCCGCTCAGACCGGCGGTAAGAAGATCTCGCTCGCCGACCTGATCGTCCTTGCCGGTGCAGCCGGCGTCGAAAAGGCGGCAACGGCCGGCGGTCAGTCCGTCAGCGTGCCGTTTACGCCTGGCCGCACGGACGCCTCCGAGGCGCAGACCGATGCGCATTCCTTCGCAGCGCTCGAGCCGCGGATCGATGGCTTCCGTAACTATGTGAACGGCAAGCGCCTGCAGTTCATGAAACCTGAGGAAGCGCTCGTCGATCGCGCCCAGCTGCTGACGCTGACCGGCCCCGAAATGACCGTTCTCGTCGGCGGCCTGCGCGTCCTGAAGGTCGGCCAGCCGGAACATGGCGTCTTCACCTCGCGTCCGGAAACGCTGACGAACGACTTCTTCGTCAACCTGCTCGACATGGGTACCCAGTGGGTTCCTGCCGCCGGCCAAGAAGGCGTCTATGAAGGCCGTGACCGCAAGACGGGTGCCGTCAGGTGGACCGGCACCCGCGTCGACCTGATCTTCGGCTCGCACTCGCAGCTTCGCGCCTTTGCCGAAGTCTACGGCCAGGCCGACGCCAAGGAGAAGTTCGTCAAGGACTTCGTCGCCGCCTGGAACAAGGTCATGAACGCCGACCGCTTCGACCTCGTCTGATCGGAAGCATTCGCCCGGGCGCCGTTTCGACCGCGCCCGGGCGTTTTTTTGAATAGCTTCAAATGGAAACAGCGCCCAAGTCCCCTCGCCACCGTGCGGAACTTTCCGGCGATGAACGCATCCTCGGCAGTGAGATAGCGCAAAGCGCCATCCTCCATCGCTCCCGATCTTGAGCGCGCAGGCCAAAGGCCGAAGAGACCGACACCCGCCCGTCAGGCGAGCAGCACCTTGCCGCCCGCCCGGAAGGGAAGCGCGCATTGCAGCGCATCGCCGATCTTTTCAAGAGGAAAGACTTCCCGCACCTCGGTCGCGATCACCTTCGCAACGATCTGCGCCGCCACTTCGGAATAGGCGCGCTGGACCTCGCCCATGTCTTCGGAATGAACCAATTCCCGGAGATGGAAAAAGGAAAAGATGATATCGGGATGGGCAGCCCAGAAGGAATTCGGGATGCTTTGGCCCGAGAGCAGGCCGTAATGGACGAAGTGTCCGCCAGGTTTGAGCGCAGCAGCGAGGATTGAGGCGCGCGCGCCGCCGACGCAGTCGAGCACGGCGTCCAGCCCATGCCGACCGGCAAGCCCGGCGGCCAGATCGCCGTCCGCGCTGTCGACGATGACGGTCTCGAGCCTGCCGCTGAGGCGCGCGCGCGATTCCTCGCTGCGGACGATCGCCACCGGCTCGACGCCGACGGCATTCGCCAGACCGATCAGGATCGATCCGATCGAAGAGGCGGCGGCGTTGACGGCGATGCGCATGCCCGGCCTCAGCCCGATCTTCTTGTGCAGCATCAGCCAGGCCGTCATCGGGTTGACGTAGCTCGTCGCCGCTTCGAAATCGGATAGCCCATCCGGAACACGAAGGCACCAGTCGGGATCGGTATCCTTGAATTCCTGCCATCCCCCGGCGCTGCGCACCGGCAGCACGCGGGTGCCGGGCGCAAGCCCGTAAACGTCCTCACCGCAGGCGTCGACCACCCCGAAGGCTTCGAAGCCGGGGATGAAGGGCAGGGTCGTGCGTCCGGCATAGGCGCCTGAAATGGTGATGATATCGGAGGGATTGATCGACCGCGCCAAGAGCCGCACCCGGACCTGATCGCGGCGTAGCACCGGCAATGCGGCCCGCTCGATCCCGACGACATCCTGAGCCGGTCCGAATTTTCGCACGACCGCCTGATATTGCATTGCATCCCCCGGACAACAGCGGTTAGAACAGCCCACCAATTTTCGGTGATCGCATGAGTGTTGACGACAGGCCTTTAGCATCCTTCCGGGTCTCGATGCGAGACATCGACATCTATGGTCATGTCCATAACTCGGTTTACCTCGATTATTGCGAGGATGCGGTCGTCGAGTTCCTGCGGCACCGGGAAATTCTCAGCCACTTCCGCCACACCTCCTCGGGCGTTGCCTATCACGTGAAGAAGGCCGAGATCACTTTTCACAATCCCATCGACGTCGACGACGTCGTCGAAGCCAAGGTGACGGTCGAGAAAATCGGGCGCACGAGCCTCTCTTTCGCGATCGAACTTTTTCGCCAGCGCGATGGCGCCCATTGCGCCTCGGCCGGATTCGTCTGGGTCTGCGTCGGCCTCTCCGACAGCCGCCCGACGCCGATCCCCGACGCCACCAGGGCAGCTTTGGGCTGACGGCCGATCTTCAAACCAGCGGGTGTCCATGCCGATCCATGCAGAGCTTCTTCGACATGCAACGGAAAGGCCGGATCAGCCGGCCCTGGCGATCGACGGCCGCTCCCTGAGCTACGGCGAACTCCATTTACGCGCCAACGCGATTTACCGCTTTCTCCAGGAAGTGCCGCGCTCGCCCCGTCGCACGCTCGATCTGCCCGGCGTGGAGAGACTTGCGGCCCTCAGCCTCGGCAACCACATCGGCTTCGCCGAATATTTCATCGCCGCCACCGCCTCGCCGCATACCTGCGCGGTGATCGACCCGATGATGCCGCCTGAGAGAATCGAGCGCATCATCGAGCGGCTGGCGCCTGACGTGCTTGTCGTCGACGACGATAGCGGCCCAAGCGCCGAGATCGGCCGCAGGCTCGGTATCTCAGTCATCACCGCCGGAGCCGAGCCCTTCGATCTCGCCGCGACGGAAGGCGAGCTGCCTGGAGAGGCCGAGGGGATTTTCCTGATCGGCTTTACTTCGGGCACCACCGCCGAGCCGAAAGCCTATTATCGCTCGCGCGAGCAGTGGCGCCGGAGCCTCGATCGTGGCCGCATGGTTTTCGAACTGGAAGGCGCGCCGTCCACAATGTGCCCCGGCGCCTTGGCGCATGGCCTCGCGCTTTACGCCATGGTCGAAGCCTTGGATGCCGGCGGCACCTTCCATTCAGTGAGGAAATGGGATGCCGCTGCCGTTGCGCGCATTCTCTCTGCCGAAGCGATCGAACGGCTGGTCGCCGTGCCCACCCATATAGCGGGCATTGCGAGAGCCTGGGCTGGCGAACAGCCTCTCACCTCCCTGCGCGACGTTCTGACTGCCGGCGCGAAACTGGACGTGAACGGCGTCGAAGCCATGCGTCGCCTTTTCCCGAAGGCGCGCATCCGCGAATATTACGGCGCATCCGAGATTGGTTTCATGACCGTCTCCACCCTTGTCGGCGGCGCGGTCGATTTTCCGATCGACCGCGTGGGCCAGGCCTATCCCGGCGTCGAGATTTCCATTCGCGACCCTGATGAAAACGACGTCGGCACCGATGTGCCGGGCACCATCTTCGTCAGGAGCGACCTGATCGCCGACGGCTATCTCTGGGGCGACGACGGTCAGGCGTTCCGGGTCACACCGGTTGGCGCCACCGTCGGCGATCTCGGTGAAATCGACGCCAATGGCATGCTGCGGGTGATCGGCCGGGCAGGCGGCATGATGATTTCAGGCGGCAACAACGTCTATCCCGCCGAAGTCGAGAGCGCGCTGAAAACCTGCCCCGGCGTCGAAGAAGCCGTCGTCTTCGGCCTGCCGGATGACTATTACGGCCAACGGATCGTCGCCGTCGTCTCCGGCGAGGCGATCGATGCGAAAATGCTGGCCGAGGATTGCGCCAGCAAGCTTGCCAGGTTCAAGATCCCCAGGCAATTCTACCATATCGCCTCCTGGCCGATGACGAGCAGCGGCAAGATTTCCAGGGGCCAGGTGGAAGCAGCGGTCATTTCGGGAGACGGCCTTGTCCTACGCCTATCAGCCTGACGAGGATTGGCAGCCGGTCGTGGTTGCCGCCTACCGCACGCCGATCGGCCGGGCCTTCGGTTCGCTTGCGACGGTCGCCGCCGAAGACCTGCTTGCGGCGATCATCCGCCGGATCGTTGCCGAAACCGGCATCGCGCCGGACGATATAGACGACGTGCTGGTCGGCAATGCCGCCGGCGGCGGCGGCAATATCGGCCGGCTGGCCGCCCTCACCGCCGGCCTGCCGTTGTCCGTTCCCGGTGTCGCCGTCGACCGGCAATGCGGCTCGGGCCTGGAAGCGATCATCATGGCCGCCCGCCTGATCCAGGCGAAAGCCGGCGCCTGTTTTCTCGCCGGCGGCGTTGAGAGCGTCAGCACCGCGCCGTGGCGCGTCGAACGGCCGAAAGCCAATGGGGCGCTGCCGCGCTTTTATGGCCGCGCCCGCTTTTCCCCCGAAACGGTCGGCGACCCCGAGATGGGCATTGCCGCTGAAAACGTCGCCCGCCAATTCGCCATCGCACGCCAGAGGCAGGACGAATTCGCGCTCCGCAGCCACTGGCTCGCTGTCGCGGCCGCCGAGGCAGGCCTCTTTCAGCCGGAGATCGTCGACATCTCCACCACCCACGGACTGGTGGAACGCGACGAATGCCTGCGCCCCTCCACATCGCTTGAGGCGCTCGCAAATCTCCGGCCGGTCTTTCTCCGCGACGGTTCGGTGACAGCAGGCAATGCCTGCCCGCTGAATGACGGCGCCTGCCTGGTGCTGGTCATGAGCCGTGGAATGGCCAAAAGCCTCGGCATCGGCAAGGGCCTCGCCCTCATCGACAGTGCTGCGGCCGGCGTCGATCCCAATCTGCTCGGCATCGGCCCCGTCGCCTCGACCAAAAAGCTGCTGCGGCGTCAGCCCGGGCTCTCGCTCGCCAGCATCGATGCCATCGAATTCAACGAGGCCTTCGCCGCCCAGGTTCTGGCATCGCTGGATCAGCTCGACATCCCTGCCGACACGGTCAACAGGGAGGGCGGCGCCATTGCTTTGGGCCACCCCTTCGGCGCATCCGGCGCGATCCTGGTTACGAGACTGTACAGTCAGTTGGTCCGCGCCGGCGTTCCCGGCGCCACCGGCCTCGCCATGATCGGCATCGGCGGCGGCATCGGACTGACGGCACTGTTCGAGTCTGTCGCGCTTTCCTGAGAAGGACCGCCTGCATCGGCTGGCAGTAAAAGACGGAGAGAGGGATGGGCGACGTTAGCCCCACCCTCCGTCCTGCTCGGCCTTGAGCCGAGCATCCACACCGCATCCACCGGCAGCCGTGGCATGGGTCCTCGGCGCAAGGCCTGGGATGACGGAGAGTGGGGTTGGCTTCTCGCCAAACTCCGCCGGAACCATCCAGCCGCCCCACCTCCGTCCCTTGCAACACCTGACGACGCAGGTCTCCTTCCATCCCGGCCGAACGGCCCGATCCTAGGGCGAGCCGCCCTACTGCCTTGGCATAGGACGACAGCGACCGAGGGAGAATGGTTCGGCCTGACGATCCGGCGCATTCTCCCGTCCATCGGCTGCGGCCGGCCGCGCCGGAAATTTCGCGTGGCGTCCCCATACCGATGAAGTCGCCTGCCTCGCCGAGGCGGCGATTTCGGCAGCCATCTCAGGTCAACAGAGGAAATCCTCGCTAGGACAAGGAGACTACCCATGAAGATCGTCATTATCGGCGGCACCGGGCTTATCGGCTCGAAGACCGTGGAAAGATTGCGCAGCAAGGGGCACGAGGTGCTGGCGGCATCGCCGAATTCGGGCGTCGACACGATCACCGGCAAGGGGCTCGCGGAAGCGCTGGCCGGCGCCGAGGTGGTGCTCGATCTTGCCAACTCGCCCTCCTTCGAGGACAAGGCCGTCCTGGAATTCTTCCAGACATCGGGCCGCAATCTGCTGAAGGCAGCAGCCGCCGCCGGCGTGAAGCATCATATCGCCCTGTCCATCGTCGGCATGGAGCGGCTGCAGGGCAGCGGCTATATGCGCGCCAAGATGGCCCAGGAACAGCTGATCAAGGCTTCCGGCATCCCCTACACCATCGTCCATTCCACACAATTCCACGAATTCATGGCCGGTATCGCCCAGTCGGGCACATCAGGCCAGATGGTTCATCTGTCGCCGGCCTATGTGCAGCCGATCGCATCGGACGATGTCGCCGACGTCATGGCCGAGGTGGCGCTGGGCGCGCCCGTCAACGGCACGATCGAGATCGGCGGACCGGAGAAAATTCGCCTCACCGATATCGTGACGCGCCTGCTGAAAGCGACGAACGATCCGCGCCAGGTGATTACCGATCCTCACGCCCGTTACTTCGGCGTCGAGCTCGAGGATAATTCGCTGGTAACCGGCGCCAAGGCGCGGCTCGGCCGCATTCGCTTCGACGATTGGCTCAGCCGGCAGCCACAGCAGAAGAAGAGCGCCTGACGGCCGGGGCCGCTCTTCGCGGCCCTTGCCGCAACCGTTTCCATCAACGCAAGGAGACCAGACATGTTAGGAAAAATGATCTCGGCAGGGGCATTCGCCGTTGCCATTGTCACCGGCACCGCCGCGCATGCCGCAGGCGACAAGGCGAAGGTAACCCTCGTCTACGACCACGCGCTTCCCAACGTTCCCGGCAAGAGCATCAAGGCCGTGCTCGTCGAATATAGGCCCGGCGGCACATCGCCAGGCCACACCCACCCGAAATCCGCCTTCATCTATGCCACCGTTCTGGAGGGCTCGATAAAAAGCCAGGTCAATGACGGCCCGGTGAAGATTTACAAGGCCGGCGAAAGCTTTCCCGAATTCCCCGGCGATCACCACAGCGTCAGCGCCAACGGCAGCAAGACCGCGCCCGCGAAACTGCTTGCGGTCTTCGTGGTGAACTCGGACGAGACGGAACTGACGACCGACGACAAGTAAGCTGCCCTCGATGCCCGGCCCCGCCGGGCATCGTTCCTTGCTCTCGGTCAAGCAGATTGCAGCGCCATCTCCAGGTCGGCGATCAGATCGTCCGGATGTTCGATGCCGATCGACAGGCGGATGGTCGATTCCAGCACGCCGATGCGCTGGCGGACATCGGCCGGCACGCCGGAATGCGTCATGGTCGCCGGGTGGCTCGCCAGCGATTCCGTTCCCCCGAGACTGACCGCAAGCTTGAACACCTGCAGCGCGTTCAGGAATTTGAAGGAGGCCGGCTGGCCGCCGCGAATGTCGAAGGAAAAGGTGGAACCGGCGCCGGTGCATTGCGCGGCGAAGGTCCGGCCAGCCGGTGAATCCGGATTGTGGTAAGGCAGGTAGTGAACCTTCTCGACCTTCGGGTGATCGCGCAGAAAATCGGCGACGGCGCGCGCATTGCTGTTTGCCCGCTCCATGCGCAGCTGCAGCGTTTCCAGCGAGCGGCCGAGCATCCAGCAGGAATGCGGATCGAGCTGGGTGCCGATCGCGCCGCGCAACGCCTTGACCTGCTTGATGACTGCCTTGCGGCCGAGAACGGCGCCGGCGATCAGGTCGGAATGGCCGCCGACATATTTGGTCAGCGAATAGAGCGAGATATCGGCGCCGTGTTCGATCGGCCGCTGGAAAACCGGGCCGAGCAGGGTGTTGTCGCAGACGATGATCGGCACATGCCCCTGCTTTGCGCCGATCGCGTCGGCGACGCGCCGGATCATCGCGACATCGACCAGGCTGTTGGTCGGATTGGCCGGCGTTTCGATCAGGATGACGGAAACGCGGCCCTTGGCCATCGCCTCCTCAGCCGCCTTCTGCACCGATCCCTCGCTGACGCCATCGGCAAAGCCGACCGCGGCGACGCCGAAATTGAGGAAGGTCTTTGCCAGCAGGGTTTCCGTGCCGCCATAAAGCGGCTGCGAATGCAGGATTGCATCGCCCGGCCGGACGAAGGCGAACAAGGTCGTGGCGATCGCCGACATGCCGGAGGAAAACAGCGCGCCGCTTTCCGTCCGCTCGTAGACGGCAAGCCTGTCCTCGACGATCTCGCTATTGGGATGGTTGAAGCGCGAATAGACGAGACCGGCGCCTTTGCCCGCCGGCGGCTCGCGGCGGCCCGAGACGTAATCGAAGAAGTCGCGGCCATCCTCGGCCGAATTGAAGACGAAGGTGGAGGTGAGGAATACCGGCGGCTTGACCGCCCCTTCCGAGAGTTCGGGATCGTAGCCGTAGTTCAGCATCTGCGTTTCGGGATGCAGTGCATGATTGCCGATATGGGTTTTGGAAGGATGCGGGGCCGTCATGATCGTCTCCTCTGTCGGGATTGCCCAAGAACAAATTACATCAAAACCGCGTCTGAGGCGCAGTCATCGATGATGCTCCTCAACGATCAGTTGATGGCCTCGCCCAAAGTGTCTGCAACATAGGCGCCGCGCGCGCCCATCGGCAGCGGCGGGCCCGTCGTCGTGTCTCTCGCGGTCTGATGCTCCAGTTCGGCGTTGAGTTCTGCGCCGATGACGAGAATGACGACGGAAAGCCAGATCCAGATGAGGAAGCCGATCAGCGCACCGAGCGTGCCGTAGGTCGCGTTATAATTGGCGAAATGATCGAGATAGAAGGAGAAGCCGAGCGACATCGCCGCCCAGGCAACCGTCGTCAGAGCCGCCCCCCACGTCATCCACCGAAGCTTGGCAGGCTCCCGGCTGGGGCCGAAGCGGTAGACCGAGGTCACCGCCACCGCCACAACAAGCAGAAGCAGCGGCCACCGCAGGAGAAGCGCCATGTGCTCCTTGAACTGATCGAGCCAGAGATAGGAAAGCACGACCGGCATGACGCCGACAAGCACCACCATGACCACCGTCAGAAGCATTGCGCTCAAGGTGAAGCAGAGGCCGACGAGGTTCAGACGGATAAGACCGCGCTTTTCATTCTCCTCATAGGCCACATTCATCGCATCGAAGATCGCCAGCGTGCCGCTATGCGTGCTCCACAGCGCAATGCCGAGACCGACGAAAAAGGTGATGCCGAGCGCACTGTCGCGCTTGCTGACGAGCTCCTTGATCTGATCGGCCAGAAGGTCGAAGGCCCCCGGCGGCAACAGACCGGCCAGTTCGCGTAGATGCTCCGATATGGTGACCGGATCGGCGACCAGCCCGTAAAGAGACACCAGAGCCGCCATGGCGGGAAACAGCGCCAGCAGCAGATAGAAGGTCACACCCGCGGCAATGAGTGTCACCCGGTCGTTCAGGACTTCACGGTAAACCCGCCAGAACACATCGCGAAGACCGCTGAGCGGAATAGCCTCGGGCGTGGCGGCGCTGCGGCCATGATCGTCCACCGCGCGGCCGGGCTCCGCCGACGGAGCCGGCGCACCACCCTGCTTTGCCTGCAACAACACAAACGCCCCGATCGCCGCTGCCATCATCGCAGCGGCGATGGACAACCTCTTGAGCGGGAGCGCATCTGCCATTACCCTAATCCTCTGATTTGCTGCGTGGATAACGCCGCGTGCCGCAAAAGGATGCAAGCCGTTGCTTTCTTGTGGAGATTCGAAGCGCAGGGGAGGGGAGGCCGCGGCAACAAGGGCCGTTTAGGGCAGAAACCCATTATCATAATATACTGATTTTACTCAATAAGTTATTCAATACGGAAATGAAACAGGAGTTTAGTTTCATCACTGCGGTTTAGACTATATCTGCACCCGGCCGCCGTCGCCGCGATTTAGGGGCCCCTGGAACGGGAAATTCGCCGCCACGCATCTTGGAAAGCGCGGCTTGGACCCGAATTCCGTCCACCGCCATCAGCTCGAACGTTGGATATCAAACGCGACAAACGATGCATCCCCTCATCAATAGCGCCGCCAGAAATAACCGGCGAAAGCCGCTGGCGTTGTCCACGGCAAACATCGCCCTTGGGCTGTCGACGACGCCGCGCCAGCATCCACGAGAGCCTCATCCTGAGGTGCCCCGCAGGGGCCTCGAAGGACGAGGCGGGTGCGCGAACGCCGAATGAATGCAAGGAGCCGCGCCGGAACGTGCCCCTCGATGCTTCGGCCTGTGAATTATGTACCTGGATATCGCTCATGCCACGCCATTCGGATCTCGGCAGACAATGACGCCGGCCCCTCGCTAATCTTCACGGCAGAACGATTCCAGCCTGCAGCCAATGAACTACCCGGCATTGGCGGCCGCGGGCCTCCTGCGCGCCCGGATGATCTGCCCGACATCCTTGTCATACCGATCATCGGGGAAGGTTATATTCCAGATGAGGCGACGCAACGGCTCCGGAGCGATATTCCGATAACCGAGCTCCTCCAGCCGAAGCAGCATCAGCAGATGGTCGGTCACGACGACCAGCCTTGCATAGGCGCTGACCTGATGCAGCGTCGGACACATGGCGGCATATGAGTTGAAGCCAAAGGATGCGGCGATGGCCTCATCGAGGTGCGATGACTTGATGTATGGATACTGCCGGCGCAGAACCTTCTTCGGAGCGGCGATATTCGAAGGCCAGAATCTCATCGATGGATGGAGCATAGGACGACCCAATGTTCTTGGTCGAGGTCAGCCGATTACGCTTAGACCTTGGTGAACATGGCCGTCGATAGGTTCCAAGCACCCTTCAACCCGGCAGCAAGGTGTGGGCCTCGATGCTGAGACATTAACCTGTAGATGCCTTCTCCTCAGGATATGCATCGACTGAAAGGGTAGGTCGCCAACCCCAACTGCCATAGTCCCCCAGTTCGTTGTCCGCGGACGACGGAGCGATGGCTTTCAAGGTCAGCTGGATGGTGCCGGCTCATGGAAGCGCGCCACGTCGCCCGAGAGGTTGCAGCAGATTGGAGAGGAGTAAATCGAGATTCACGGGGTCATCGGCGCGCTGGTTACGTCATCGTCAGCTATGGACCTGACGACCAGCCGTCGCGGCAGATACCATCCTCTACTACATTTCGGTTCTATTCAGATTTCGATCGTAGATTGGCGCCAAACTCAAATGTGACTGCAGAGGAGCACACAGTGCGGGGGTTCATGCCGTTTGGCATCATTGGCGTGCTCATTCTCGGCGCGATGGCCAGCTACTATTGGGAGGGAAACCTATTTGGCTTCCGCCACTGGAGTTGGCGGCAGAAGCTTACGGTTTCGGTTGAGACGCCTAATGGGATGGTAATCGGCAGTTCGGTGACTGCCGCAGGTTGGGATATGCCACCTGAATGGTTCAGAATTGGCGATTCGGGAGGCGGGCACGGCGGCCCGCTCAAACTCACCGGAGAAGCTGTTACATTGGAGGTGGCACCGAATAAGTATCTGTTTGCGCTGGTTGACGATGCCGCGACAGAACTGGCGATCACGCTCTTCGCCAGCCCGCCATTTCGATCAGCTGGTCGAGACGAGTACGCAAGTTCCCTTGATCGAATTCAACTCATCACAGAGGCGAAAAGGCTGACACCGAAACAATATCCTCGCCTGGTCACATTTACTGACGTCAATGATCCGACCACCGTCCGAGATGTGAAGCCATCCGAGCTGGAGGAATTCTTTGGACCTGGAGTTTCATTGAATTCTATTACCTTGTCGGTGACGCCAGAGCCGACGACCGACGGACGAGTCGACGCCGCTCTTCCCTGGCTATGTGCATATGAGTTTCGGCCGAGCGGAAAGAGCCACTTGTCACATCAAACCATTGGCCCGTCCTCGACGGCACTAAAATCGAATAGATGCCCCTGGCGAAATTACGTTATGGAGGCTTGGGGAACGGATGTCGATGACAAGATGAAAAAACGTCTCTGTTGCCCTTCCTAGCGGCGCTGAGAGTGCTTCGATCTAGGCTGCATCAGTATCGACTTCGACATGCTCCTCCCAACACCTATTGGGAGATCCTGCAATGGCTCGACGCGGTCGGAGCGACGCGAATTGAAATCAGCGGCTCGCGATCCGAAGCGGATACGCTCGATTAATGGGCTGATACAAGGCCGCGTGACGAGCCTCGTTCACGCAGTGCTATTGCATTGAGGCACATCCACGGACCGATCGAGCAAGCGCATCTCAGCAACGGGCACTGAAGATTCCGCCCCGTGAGAAGCCCTATCCTGAGGCGCGCCGCAGGGGCTTCGAAGGACGAGGCGGGCGCACTCACGCCAAAGAAATGCGAGAAGGAGCTTGGAGCGGCCCTCCGAGAGTTTAGCCATCGGCCTGCGCACGTCAGGATGGAACTGGAGGGTCGCGCCCTTAATCGCAGGCGCTGGCATTCTGCATCGCCGCGCTGAGGCGAGCGGGGATCGACCCTGCAAAGGACGGGCGGCGAGAATCCGCTATCAATTGCGAATGCATTGTCCGCGGACAACAGGCAACCATTTCAGAGCGGCGGCGCGGCGCAAGTTGTCCGCGGACAACGTCACACAGAATCCGCCCGCCGTCATCAGAGCTACGCCCGCTTAACCTTCCTCCACCGCATCATCCGCGATGGCCCGACCGCCACGCTTGAATTTGCGGGATTGCGGCACTACCTCTTGATCGACCGAAGCGCCCCCCTCCGAGCCGCGGCGGTTCGACGGGCAGCATTCCTCCTCCCAGGCTGCCGGTCCCTGTCGAAGCCCGGCGCCCTCTCCCGCGCCGGACTTTCGTTATCTCGGCGAGCCGCCGTCGCCGCCGACCAGCTTTCCACTGCCGAAAAGACTATGTCAGGGCTCATCGTAACAAAGCGCCCATTCGTCGCCGATATACCAGCAGCGTCCTATCCGCGGCTCCGTCTTCCAAATCAGGCTCTTGACGAACTCGATGCCGCCGCGCTTGAACGCGGCCGTCAGCGCCTCAATCTCATTCTCATCGACCGTCAACCCACCATCGGCGCAGACGAAATAGGCTGTACCGATCCAGCGTGCCGCAAATCCACGCGCGCCGCGCCCGATACGAAGTGCGGCACCATGGCAGGCATGACGACCACTACTCGATGGGCGACTCTGGCGCGGTACGCCGAGCGGCAACACCAGGCGCCCTCCCGGCCGCAGACTTTCGATCCAGCGCTCGGCGGGACGCCCGACGGCAAAGTTCACGTAGATCGCGTCCATCTCTTGCTGCGGCCATTGATTGTCGTCCGCGATGATGACGCTGACATTGGCCCGGTCGGCAAGGGCTGACCGAGCGTGGCCGGCCAGATCACGATCCATCTCGATGGCATAGACATGACCAGTGGCGCCGACCAACTCGGAAAGAACCGCGCTGTAATAACCGGTGCCGGCTCCGATATGGGCGATGCGATCGCCGATTTGGACGTCCAGTTCATCCAGCAGCCGCGCATGCAGCGACGGGCTGCCATTGTTGACGCCCTTGTCGGGTTGCAAGGCGAACAACGCGTCCTGATAGGCCAGAACCAAATCGGAGGAAAGCAGCGGGCGATATCCGCCACCCAGATTGGCGACCTGCCATGGCGGCGCACCGAGGAATTTTTCGCGCGGCACTACGGCAAAGGCGGCCTCGATCCGCGGGTTCGTCGTTCCGGCGGCTGCCGCCACCTGATGGGCGTAGGCCCGACGGACCACCGCAAGTTCGTCGGCCGTGAACATCGCAATGGGCATGGCTCATCTCCAAACATGACTTGATCTGAAGCGACAACATTCGTGACGGAAGTTACGCGCTATTTTGCTTCCATTGTAAAAAACTCCGTTGTTATGTCATACTGTTAATGCCTGGATGGGGACCCCTCTCTTTGCGGCACCGAGGGTAACTGGGCTAGATTTGGCGGCAGTACGGATTTTATCATCGATCGCAGCCGCAAGGCGACACTAACGCAATTGGATGCGGGGCACGATCACAACCATCAAGAGGCGATTGACGCAATCGCCAGACATGCGACATAAAACTCCGTTGTGTATCCAAACCTTACAATCTGGGCAGGTTGATAATTGGTTGTTACGATTGCCGCTGTGTTAGCCCGGAGTATTTTAGACATGTATGTTGGTCGAATTGTTGGCGTGGGTCGCACCCGAAAAGGGGATTTGGTCGCTGCTTACAGGGTTTCGAGCCGATCGTTTCCCAACAGGAACGCGGAAAAGCTGGGCAACTCTGTGCAGATTATTGCCCAACCGGAAAGCGCCGACGCAGCATCAGACAGTCCTTACATTGCTTATGAATGTCTAATTTGGAACGATCATTTTGCGGTTGTCAGCAACGGCACGCATACCAGACCGATTTATGAGCGGCTTAAGGCAGGTAATGCCCCCCGAGATGCAATTGCCAGCGTTCTCGTTGGCCTTGACCGTGAGTTCGATCAGCATGACACGCCGCGAATTTGCGGTTTGGTTGACCTTGCCGAGAGCAGGCTATGGCTCGGTAGCGTAACCGCCACCAGCTTATCAGTTATGCCTATGGAGATTGAGCCGGGGCAGCTCGCCTATATCACGACTTATGCGTTTCCTCTTCCCCGCGTCGAACAGATTGATAGTGACTTTGGCGCCGCTGAGCCGATTGCAATTTGTCGCCATATAACCGATGCATCAGTCTTCTCTGAATTCGAGAAACCTATTTGCGCCACATCCTGGATCGCGTCTGCAACAGGACATCAAAGCGCGACGCTGAACTCCATCCGCTGATTTCATATAAGGGGATGGTTCGCTTCAAGCCCGACAGCCGCTTAGGCTTTCGCGGCAACAAGGCCTGCCAGTTGCGGGGTGGCCTGGCAACTGACGCCGAGCCGGTCACCGAGATAATGGTAAAAGGACAGTCCGAGCTTCTGGCAGGTCTTCATCAGGCCGAGCATAGTGTCGCGCGCAACATGGCCGTCTCTGTTCATGGTGCTACCAGATATCTTTCGCCTGGTGACGAAGCCGCGAGATCCTTCTGCCGCACTTAGGCCGCGCGGCAGCACTGAACTGCAAGCAGGGAGCATCAGCCTGAGCCCGCCCGACCTCCGGGTCTCGACACTTCCCAGGAGCGCCGTTCGCACGATCAGGCGCGCGGCGTCGTGCCACCCATGGCGTTTACGCTGTACCGCTTCTTGATCCTGTCGACGGGCATCCCGTCCTGAAGGGGAACCTGGGCCACCCTGTCATAGGTCTCAAAGCCCATCTTGGCGTAATAGCCAAGGCCGCTGATATTGTCGGCGCGGATGGTCGCATTGATGAATTCGAGTCCGAACGCTTCCGCTGCCGCAAGGGTCGCGGGAAAAAGCGCGCTGCCGACGCCTGCGGTCTTCGGGTTCAAACGGGCAAAGGTCGCAATGTCGGCGACGCCTTTCGGTGGATCGCCATATAAGCTCAGCGATTGAAAACCGACCAGCGACTGATTGTGCTCGGCTACATGGCAGGCAAGCGGAAACTCGCCATCGATGAACCAGTCGGCGAATTCGGCAGCCGAAAGCGGGGTCTCGAGCGCTGTCGTTCCGCCGGCCCGGATGATCTCGTTCAGGAGAGCGCTCAGTTCCTCGGCGTCGGAGGAGACGGCTTTTCGGATGTGCATGTCTTGGCTACCTCGTTATCCCGACAACCTATCGGCGAGATTTTGAGATGACAAGTCACCATTTGTCTGCCGAAATGACGCATCATCCAGCCCATCCGACAGCGATTTTCGCAGCCCCGATTGCGCGTAAACTGTCTTCAGGCGTTCAAACGCTGCTGCGTCTGCCGGTCGAAGAAATGAACCTTGGAGGTCTCGAAGGAAAGCTTCACCGGCTGTTCCGGGGCGAGTTCGACACGTTCGCGCACCACCCATGTCAGCTCGCGGCCATCGACTTCCACGGCGACATGGGTTTCCGATCCCGTCGGTTCGACTACCTTGACCACGGCATCAACCCCGTTCTCGCCGCCGAAGGCGATGTCTTCGGGGCGGATGCCGAGCGTCAGCGGCCGGTTGGCGGAATTGGCCGGCGCCCGCGAGAGCGCCACGCGCGACCCGCTGGAGAGCGCCAATGCCGGCTTTCCCGCCTCATCGATCGTCCCTTCGAGAAAGTTCATGGCGGGGGAGCCGAGGAAACCGGCGACGAAGATGTTGCGCGGCCTGTCGTAGAGTTCGAGCGGACTGCCGATCTGCTCGACGCGGCCGCCATGCAGCACGACGATCTTGTCGGCCATGGTCATGGCTTCGATCTGGTCATGAGTGACGTAGACGATGGTGGTCTTCAGCCGCTGGTGCAGCGCCTTGATCTCGGCGCGCATCTTCACCCGCAGTTTCGCATCGAGATTGGAAAGCGGCTCATCGAAGAGGAAGACTTTGGGATCGCGAACGATGGCGCGGCCCATGGCGACGCGCTGGCGCTGCCCGCCGGAAAGCTGGGCCGGCTTGCGGTGGAGAAGCGGCTGCAGGCCGAGAATGGCGGCGGCCTCGCCGACCTTCTTCTCGATCTCCGGCCGCTTGGCGCCGGCAAGTTCCAGCGCGAAGCCCATATTCTGGGAGACGGTCATCTGCGGGTACAGCGCGTAGTTCTGGAAGACCATCGCGATATCGCGATCCTTCGGCTGCAGATTGTTCACCACCCGGCCGTCGATGCTGATCTGGCCGCCGGTGATATCCTCGAGCCCGGCGATCATCCGCAGCAAGGTCGACTTGCCGCAACCGGATGGGCCCACGAGAATGGTGAATTCGCCATCGGCGATCTCGACGTCGACACCGTGGATGATATCGACCGGGCCGAAGGATTTCTTGACGTTTCTGATGCTCAAGCCAGACATGTAGGACCTATCCTCTATCGCTTCCTGCGCACGCGCAGCGCCTGGAACGGCTTGCGCGGGATTTTGACGCCGAAGGAGGCGTCCGGCTTGCCGCCGCGCACGACCGAGCCATGACGGGTCGGATGCGGAACGGGTGCCGCCACCTTCTCGGCCGGCGTGATCGTCATCTCCCAGGTGTCGATGATATCGACATCGTAATCGTCGCCATCTACCGGCAGGCCGGTGGACCAGACGACCGGCTGATGCTCGCCGAAATAGATCAGCCGGAAATCGCCGTCGCCGTCACGCGCGCCCGACACGCGCGACCAAGGCCATTCGCCGATGATGCCGAGCGGCTCAAGTCCATGTTTGACGTCGGCTTCCAGGAGATCGCGAAGGAAGCCGATGCGCTTCCAGGCCTCGCCCCGCAGTTCGCCGCCCTTGGCCCACCAGATCAGATCTTCGGGATGGGAATAGGTCTCGCCATGGCCGGCATAGCCGCCGCGCGCCATGGTGATCCAGAAGCGATGCACGAGTTCTCCCGCATGAAGATTGCCCCAGGACTGCAGGATGTCGCCCTCATATTCCGGCTCGTCATTGACGACAGGCTTGCCATAGGCATCGCGCCATTCCTGGGTCCGCTTGACGTCGGGGTTCTGAATGCAGGTGTGGGTGACCCACGGCTTGCGATGATCGAAATTCGCGGTCACGTCGCCATTATGAATGGAGCGCAGGTGCTGGTAGGGATCGTTTTCCTCCAGAATGTGGAAGTAGCGATCCCACTGCGCCATGGGCTTGGTGTCGATGAGGAAGTCATATTCGTTGGCGAGCGACCACCAGACGTTCCGGTAGGCAGAAAGACGGGCGGCCAGATATTCGACATAGCGGAAATCCTGCGCCGCCGACATGTCGGCATAACCCCAGCGGTCATAGGGATGGAAGATGATGATATCGGCTTCGATGCCGAGCTCGCAGAGAGCCGAGACCTGTTTTTCGAAATGCTGGAAGGCCGCGGGGTTGGGCCGGTCGAAATCCTGCCTGCCTTCCGCGCCGCTTTCGAAGCAGGCATGCAGCGGCTCGTTGACATTATAGGGATAGTCCTTCGGGAATACGCCCATACGCATCTTATTGAAACGCGCGGTCTTCAGCGTCTCCAACGTCTGCTTCTGCATGTCGAGCGGCTGATGCGTCCAGGCGTAGCAGGTCGTTCCGAAGGAGAGGAACGGCGTGCCGTCGGCATACGCGAAGTGGAATTTGTTGCGCACGCGCACCGGGCCGTGATTGCCGGCCGAAGGTGCCACCGCGGTCAAAACGCCGGTCCTGCCGTCAAGCGCCGCGGTCTTGGAGCGCGTCTTAAACGACCACTCACCCTTGCTGTCGGGCATGAAACGGATGCGGTAGGTGCCGTTGCCGTCATAGAAGCCCGGCACGCGCACGTCGCGGCTCTTCTGGGTGAACACGGCATCGAATGCCACGTCGAGATAGGGATTTCCGGCCGCAGGCCCTTCGAAGGCGGCCTCGAACACACCCCATTTTTCGACTGTTGCATCGGACATTCTGTCTCTCCTCGTAGAAAGATTTCGCGATCAGCCCTTGACGGCGCCGGAGGTGAGGCCGGAGACGAAGTAGCGCTGGAACATGAGATAGACGATCGTCGCCGGCAGGACGGTCACGACGATCGCGGCGTTAAGCTGGCCGTAATTGCTGGAGAACTGCCCCTGGAACGACATCAGACCGAGCGGCAGCGTCCACATGTGCTGGTCCTGCAGCAGCACCAGCGCCATGGCGAATTCGTTCCAGGTAGAAACGAAATCGAGGATGAGCAGCGCGGCAAGCACGGGCAGGCAGACCGGCAGGAAGATCCGCCGGAAGATAGTGAAGTGGGTTGCGCCGTCGATCAGCGCGGCTTCCGACAACTCCTTGGGAATGCCCTTGAAGAAGCCATGCAGGATGAAGACCTGATAGGGAACGCCGAAGGCGATATAGGGAAGGATGACGCCGGGATAGGTGTCGATCAGACCGAAGGAATTGACCAGGGTGAAGAGCGGCGCCAGCATCACCTGGAAGGGGATCATCGTGCCGAAGACGACGATGAGCAGCAGCGCCTTGCTGATCTTCAGCTTGATCTTGGCAAGCGCATAGGCGGCCATCGCCGACAGAAACAGGCCGAGCGGCACCTTGATGACCGTGATGATGACGCTGTTGAAGAAGGAGTTGGCGAAATTGCCGCGGCTCCAGGCAGCGCTGTAATTGTCATAGGCGAGCTCGGTCGGCGGCATGAAGGCGCCGGTGCTCGTCACCGCCGCCGGCGTCTTCAGCGAGGTGAAGACGATGAACACAAACGGCGCGACCCAGACGAGGGCGACGATGACAAGCGTGATCCAGAGGCCGATCAGGATGGGATCACGCTTCATCGACGATGGCTGGACGTCGAGATGCACGGCGGCGGTTTCGCTCGGCACTGCTGTCACGATTCGACCTCCTCGTGCTTCTGGGTCCATCTCAAATAGGGAATGACGACGGCCATGGTGATCAACAGCAGCACGACGGAGATCGCCGCACCCCGACCGAAATCGAAGATCTGCATGGCCTGGGTGAAGGCCCAGAGCGCCAGCATCTGGGTGGACTGTGCAGGCCCGCCGCCGGTCAGGCCGTAGACGATATCGAAGGCCTTCAGCGACGAGATGACGGAGAGAACGAGAACAATGGTGATCGTCGGGCGCAATGCCGGCAGCGTTACATGTTTGAACACCGCCCAGCGGCCGGCGCCATCGATCCGCGCGGCCTCGACCAGCGTCTGCGAGACATTCTGCAGGCCGGCCAGGAACAGCACCATGGAGAAGCCGACCGTCTGCCAGAGATAGGCGACGAAGACGGAGTAAAGCGCGATATCCTTGTTTCCCAGCCAGTCCTTGATCCAGCCCTGCATGCCCCAGGAGGTCAGCAGCTGGGCGAACAGGCCGAAGAAGGGATCGTACATCCACTTCCACATGGTGGCGACGGCGATCGGGGCGATGATGACGGGCAGGTAGAAGATCGCCCGCAGCCCGTTGCGGCCGAAGATCTTCTGGTTGAGACTGAGCGCCAGCAACAGCCCAACCAGCGGCGGGAAGATCAGGCTCATCAGGGTCCAGATCACCGTGTTGCGGAAGGCAACCCAGAAGACAGGATCGCGGGTGAAGATCGCCGAATAATTGGCCATGCCCACGAACTGCCGGTTGGCATCCAGCCCGTTCCACTTCTGGAAGCTCAGGATGACGACATTGAGCATCGGGTAGAGCGCGAAGACCGCATAGATCGCCAGCGCCGGCACCAGCAGGATTGCGGCTTGCATACGCGGGTCATGTGTCGATTGTCGAAGTGACATGCTTTCCTCCTGGCGG
This sequence comes from Rhizobium redzepovicii, assembly GCF_019793435.1. Classification (GTDB taxonomy): domain Bacteria; phylum Pseudomonadota; class Alphaproteobacteria; order Rhizobiales; family Rhizobiaceae; genus Rhizobium; species Rhizobium redzepovicii. Next base: position 166,276 of record NZ_JAILYH010000002.1, read on the forward strand.
GGCGCTTGCGCAGCTCACGAAAGAATGTGCCAGCCGATCAATGCGGAGGTCGATCGACCGGCGCTTGGGAGGAATCAGGTTCTGCTTGCGATGAAGGTTTGCAGCTGCTTGGCCGCCTCGGCCGGCTCTGTGTTGCCGGAGGCGACGTCGTTGATGACGCGGAAATATTCCGTCGTCACATCGAGCGGGAAGGCCTGGTCGCCGTTCATGTAGACCTTGCCGTATTTCTGGAAGATCCCCAGCCATTCCGCCTCAAGCGGCTTCTGGTTGGCGTATTGGACATTCTTATTGACAGAGGTCGAGCTCAGCTGGCCGAGCAGATCCTGCTGCACCTTGGTCGACAGGAAATAGTCGAGGAATTTCGCGGCTGTGTCGGGATTCTTGCTCTTGGTGCTGATGTAATTGTACTCGGCGAAACCATAGAGACGCTCGGTATTGGTCGGGAAGGGGAAGATGCCGTAATGGTCGAGATTGGCGCCCGAGCCGTTGAGCTGGCTGACCAGCCAGTCGCCTTCGAGCATCATCGCCGCGCGGCCTGCGGTGAAGAGGCTGTAGGACTGCTTGTTGTCGATGCCCATGAAGGGCTGCAGCGTATAGTCCTTCGTCCACTTGGCGAATTCCGCGAAACCGTCCGTCGCGCAAGGCTCCTTGGTCCAATCCAGCGTCATCGCCTTCAACGCGTCGTGCTTTTCGGCGCCGCACTTGGTCTCGAGGATGACATCCATCAGGCGCATGACGTGCCAGTTGACCGTGCCGCCGAAGGTGAAGGCGGGGATGCCGGCGGCTTTCAGCTTGTCGGCCGCGGCCAGAAGTTCCTCATAGGTCTTCGGCTCTTCCTTGATGCCGGCCTGTTCGAAAAGCTTCTTGTTGTAATAGACGGCCTCGCCCTTGAAGGTGAAGGGAACACCGTGCTTGCCGCCGGGATAGAGGTCGGCAAAAGCCGCAGCCGAGGGCAGCAGTTCGTCGGTCCATTTATATTCGGTGTAATATTTGTCGAGCGGCAGGGAGAGGCCGGCCTTCACATATTCGCCGCCGAGGCCAAGGCCCGCCCAGCTGAAATAAATGTCTGGGCCCTTGTCTGAGCCGGCTGCGACGCGCAGCGCCGTCTTGTGCTCGTCGACGGCGCGCTGAACGATCTCGACATGCGTTCCCGGGTTCGCCGCTTCGAAATCCGTCGCGACCTTCTTCAGCGCGCCGTTGGCGGCGTTGTTGTCGAAGTTGAGCGTCCAGAGCGTGATGTCTTCGGCAAGAACTGGCGTCGCGGCGAAAGACGCCATGGCGATCGCGACGATGCTCGCAGTCTTCAATTTCGCGGATAGGGTCAGCATTACCGTCCTCCTCTTGATAAGCCGGCCCCTTGTCGCAGATGATCATTTACATGTCAACTGGTATGATGAGCTAACCATCACGATGCTGTGTGAATTTTGCGATGGAGGCTATGATGATAGCGGCCGATGCCGCGCCGGGGTCGATATGGCCGATCACCCGATCCCCGAGCCGTGATGCCCGCCCCCTGGCCGCCGTCATATCCCGGGTCGCTTCGCAGCCTTGGCGCGCTGCCCGCTCCGCTATGTCGAAGCATTCAGCAAGGGCCGCTCCCGACGCCCTGGCCTTGAGCGCCGCATCGGCCGCTGGCTTCCAGGCATCGACCATAGTCTTTTCGCCGGGCTCGGCCTTGCCGCGTTCCTGAATGCCCTGCGCCATCGCCGCGAAAACGCGCACGAACTCCTCGTCGCTCAGCTCCGGTCTGTCCTTGACGGCGGCTCCGGCCCGCATGAAAGCCGTCGCATAGAGCGGGCCCGATGACGCACCGACCGCATTCAAAAATGCCTTTGCCGCCGCGTTGAAGACGGCCGTCGGCGCAGTCTGCGCGGGGTCGAGTGCACCGACGGCCTTGGTCGCGGCCTCACAGCCGGCATCCATGGCAAGGCCATGATCTCCGTCGCCGATGGCGCCATCCAGCTCGCAGAGATGATCGCGCTGCGCCCCGATGTCCTCGGCGATTAAGGCAAAGAGGTGCTGCAGGTCTTTCGTCGCAATTGCCATGGTCACCTCGCAAACATGGCGCAATCGCAGGGATGATCGATCAGCCGCTGCAGCTCGTCGTCGAGATGCATGACGGTGATCGACGCGCCGGCCATTTCGAGCGAGGTGCAATAATTGCCGACGAGCGACGTATGAATGACAAGCCCAGCTTGATCGAGCCGCGCCTTGACCCGCCGCATCATGATGTAGAGCTCCATCATCGGCGTCGATCCTAGCGAGTTGACGAGCACGGCGACACGATCGCCCCGCTCGGCCTTCATCTCACGGAAAATATTGTCCATCAGTTCGTCGGTCACCGCGTCGGCCGTCTTCAACGGCTCGCGGGCAACACCGGGTTCGCCGTGAATGCCCATGCCGATCTCCATCTCCTCCTCGCCGATCAGGAAGTTCGGCTTCAAAGTCTGCGGCAGCGAGCAGGGCGCAAGCGCCACGCCCATCGTATAGGTGCGCGCATTCGCGTGGCGCGCGACGCGCTCGACCTCGTCGAAGGAATTGAGAAGATCGCAGGCAGCACCGGCGGCCTTAAAGATGAAGACGTTGCCGGCAACGCCGCGCCGCTTCTCCCTCTGATCGGCAGGGGCGGAGGCGACATCGTCGGTGGTCAGCACGGTGCGCACCTCGATCTCGTCGAGCGCCAGCATTTCCGCCGCCATGTCGAAATTCATCACGTCGCCGGCGTAATTGCCGTACATGAAGAGCACGCCGGCGCCGCCGTCGACAGCTTTGGCGCAGGCGATAATCGGATCGGGCGGCGGCGAGGCGAAGACATTGCCGATCGCCGCGGCATCCGCCAGCCCCTTGCCGACATAACCGAGAAATGTCGGTTCGTGCCCGGATCCACCGCCGATCACCAGCGCGACCTTGCCCTTGCGTGGCCCGTTTCTGGCAATGATCGCACGCGGCATATCCTCCACCGCATAGAGATGCCGGGGATGGACCGCGAGCACGCCTTGCAGCATTTCATCGACGGCATCTGCGCCTGCATTGATAAGCTTTTTCGTCTTCACGCCGATCCTCCCAGAACGAGCTCCGACTGCATAGATGCGGCTGGCGCGCTGGACGTCAATCCGCGAGTGGCAAGACCGCAGTGGCGAATGGTGCGAGCCGCACCTCTTTGCCCAATGCGTCGCCGTCGACCCGTCGCTCTTCGCCGGTCAGATTGACCACGTAGATCTTGGCGCCGCCAGCATCCCGCGCCACGAAAGACAACACCTGGGAGGGCGAAGACGAAACGCATTCCTGCCAGGACGCGCCGGCGAGTGCCGACAAAGTCTGCACGGTATTGAAGAGCGGCCGCCGCCCGCCTCGTTCGGTCGGTTCATCAGGGCCGGCAATCAGGCCGAACGGGCCGGTCAGTGCCGAAAGCGTCAGGCCTTCGAGACCGGCATCCAGCACCCGGATCGCGTAGCCGAGCGCAAAGGCCTCGGCGAAACGCCCGTTATGACGCGGGTCGCGATTGGCCATCGGAATGCGCCCGCCGGCCGGATTGTCCATGGTCCGGCTGCCATAAGGGTTCTGTCGCATGGGGATCGTCGACGGGCCAATGCGATAGGGCTTGTCGCCGTAGATCGCGCGGACGGATCGCGTGATGAAGGGCAGCGCTTCCAATGTCTGCATGACGCTGAGATCGTCGGCCGCATGCACGATCGGGTTGGTGCAATGGCTGACGAAGTCGATCTCGCCAGCCGGCACGCGTTTGCGGTTGAGCTCGGTGAAATAGCTCAGCATGCCGCCGCCGATGCGAATGCCCGGGAAGGCGGCGCGAGCCGCGGCATAGATCTCTTCGAGGGGAGGGCAGTCCGGCCATTTGCTGCCGGGCGGCGTCGACTGCCGATCGACGGAAGGTGAGACCAGGATTGTATCCGGCCGGAAGTCCGCGCTCCGCATCTGGCGGGCAATCTCGGCCGCCTCGCTTGCTGGCGACACCTTGCAGGCAAGCGCGATCTCCAGGGTCGTGCGGCCGCGATGAGCGGCGGTGATCGCGGCAAATTTCTGCAGCGCTTCGGCGCCATGTCCGGCGTCCGGATCGAAATGGAAGAGAAGCTCGCGAGGCGCGATCTCCGACAGGAGAGAGCGGGCCGAGAGCGTTGCATCGGCCTGCTCCGGCGTAACGACCACGCCGATATCGGGCATGGTGCCGGCCCGTGTTCCGAGTTCGAGCTTTATGACACCGCTCGACGTCGCGGCTGAAAGCGCTGCGGAGCGGCTGGTGTCCCTGATCGTGAGCGACGTCTTCTGCCGAACCGGTTGGTTGGCGGGAATTTTGTAGGGCCAGGGCAGGGCAAGCGGCCTGACATAGGTCTTGTAGGAGGCATCGGACCAGTTCCTCTGATCCTCCATTTCGAAGGTGTCGCCTTCCATCCGGCATTCCGCCGTCACCTCAGGCATGACCTCATGGGAAATGGCGCGCATATCCTTGAACGGCTGCCAGGGCTCGATGATATCGGGAAATCGTGTCTGGACGATCCGGCCGTCGACATGTTCAACCGTTGCCGATGAGCCGGCCACGCCGACGATCGGATGCAGGATGCAGAAGCCGCAGCGATTGGTCTCAAAGCCGGTGTCGCTCGTGGCTTCGGCCTCGAAATCGAGCCGGTCCGGATATCCCCGGATGCGGACGTCGATGACGAGCTTCGTTCCATCCGGCCTCTCGCAACGCGCCCGATAAGCGATGCCGAAACGGTCGTCACCCTGCTCGATCCTGAGATCGGCGATGTCAGGACTGTAAGTGCCCCAGTCCCGGTCGCGGACGAGGTAGGAAATCGCCCGCAGCACCTCGATCCCCTGGTAGCGGATGGAGCGAAGGTTGCCATCGGCGAGATCGGCCGTCAGCTTTCCGGCCGTCAGGCGAACCGGCGGCGTTTCCACAGCATGGGTGCCGCAAAGCTGGAAGGCATCGGCCGTCATCGCAGCATCGCCCCGACATCGATCGTCTGCCCCCTGGAAGCACTGTCATAGGCGGCTTCGACGAGGGCGAAGGTCTTCAGATTGTCGGCGCCCGAGGTCGAATGCTCCGCGCCGCGCTTGAGCTGATCGACCCAATGCTGCTGGATCGCATAGACGCTCTCCTGGATATTGTGCCAGGGCCGCGAGGCCCAGGACAGCAGCTTCGGCGAAACATCCGTTATCGTAGTGCCCTTGGCGTTGGTGATTTCGAGGCCATACTCCTGCCTCAGGCGGATCGTGCCTTCGGCGCCGTCGAGCTCGATCAGGGTCTCCGGGAACGGCTCTTTGGAAAGCTTGGTGGCGTAGCTGACGTCGACGACCGAGGTGGCGCCGTTCTCGTGATCGAGCAAAATGGTCGCGACATCCTCGCCCTTGATGTTTGGATTGACCCGCCTGGTGCGGGCCGTGAGCGAGCTGACGTCGCCGAGGATATAGCGGGCGATATCGAGCGTATGGATGCCGAGATCTTCGATAATGAAGCGCTCGCCTTCGGCGAGATAGGGCTGGCCGGAGAAGACGTCGTAGCCCGAGCGGAAGGAAAAGCGGCCCCAGAAGGGCGTGCCGATGGCGCCGGTATCGAGCGCGGTGCGCAGCGCCTGGATCGGCGTCTGCCAGCGAAAATTCTCGTGCACCATCAGGGCGACGCCGGCCTCGCGACAGGCCTCGACCATCGCCTTCGCATCCGATAGCGTCTTGGCGAAGGGCTTCTGGCAGATGGCCGGCACCTTATTCCGAGCGGCCATTTCCACCAGCGCGCGATGGCTCTGGACGGTGGTGGCGATATCGACGAAATCGAAGCCGCCATCAGCGAACAAGGCCTCGGCATCGCTGTAGCGACGCTCGATGCCGAACTGGCCGCCGACGATGTCAAGCCGCTCCGGGTCGCGGTCGCAGATCGCGACGATCCTGGCGCCCTCAACATTGTTCCAGGCATGCATCTGGTTGATCGCAAAGAAGCCGCAGCCGATCAACGCACCTCTCAATTCGGTCATGTCAACCTGCCTTTGCCATCTGCATGAGGGTGACGCGCTGCTGCAGGCGGCGCTGCGCCTGGTCGACGACCACGGCGATGATGATGACGAGGCCCTTGATGACCATCTGCCAGAAGGAGGAGACGCCCATCATGACAAGCCCGTCGGAGAGAATGCCGATGACGAAGGCGCCGATGATCGTGCCGCCGATCGTGCCGCGGCCGCCCGACATCGAGGTGCCGCCGAGAACGGCTGCCGCGATCGCATTGAGCTCGAAGCTTTCGCCGGTGGCCGGATGGGCGGCCATCAGTTCCGAGGAGATGACGACGCCGACGATTGCTGCGCAAAGGCCGGAGAACATGTAGACGAAGATCTTCACGACATCGACGCGGATGCCGGACATGCGCGCCGCCCGTTCATTGCCGCCGACGGCGAAGATGTGGCGTCCGATCGGCGTCGAGCGGGCGACATAAGCGGCCGCCAGCGCCAGCACGATCAGGATCCAGATCGACACCGGCAGGCCGAGGATGCGGCCAGCGCCGAAGAAGTCGAAGCCGGTCGTGGCATATTCCGGCCGGCCGACGAGGTTGGGAAAGGTCTGGCCATCGGACGACAGCAGCGCCAGGCCACGAGCGACATACAGCGTGCCGAGCGTGGCGATGAACGGCGCGACGTTCAGCTTCGTGATCAACAGACCGTTGATGAGGCCGATGATAAGGCCGATCGACAGCGTGATCAGCACGATCTCGAAGAGGTTGAAATAGATGGTGTAGCCGATCGGCAGTTCGATGCCGTAGAGGATCAGCCCGCCGGCAACCATGCCGCACAGGCCGACGATCGAACCGACGGAGAGGTCGATACCGCCAGTGATGATGACGAAGGTCATGCCCATCGCCAGGAAGGCGTTCAGCGCCACATGTTTCGACATCAGGATCATGTTCGCCGTCGAGGTGAAGTTCGGCGCGAAGATCGCAAAGAAGATGATGACGGCGAAAAGCGCGATGAAGGTTCTGAGCTTCATCAGCGTCAGAAGCGCGGAGCCGTTGGCGCCTTTCGGCGCAAGAGTGGTAGACGTAGCCGCCATCATGACGCGAGTTTCCCTTGATGTCCGTGTCCCTTGGCCGAAGCCGCGATGATCGCTTCCTCAGTCGCCTCGTCCCGGTCGAAGACAGCGACCAACTGGCCGTTGCTCAAGACCGCGATGCGATCGGATAGCGCCATGACCTCTTCGAGGTCGGAGGTCGAAAACAGAATGGCGAGCCCGTTTGCCGCCAGCCGCCGCATGGTGCGGAAGACGTCGGCCTTGGCGCCGACATCGATGCCGCGGCTCGGCTCGTCCATCAGCAGCACCTTCGGATTGGTCATCAGCGCCTTACCGATGACGACCTTCTGCTGGTTGCCGCCGGACATGGAGGTGACCTCGAAATCCGGGTTGGGCGCCTTGATCGAGAGATCGCGGATCGCCTCCTGAATGGCGTTTTTCTCCGCGCCGCTGTCGATATGGAAAAGCCGGGTGAAACGCGAAAGGCTTGCGAGCGTCAGATTGGAGGCAATGGAAAGCACCTGCACCAGTCCTTCCCGCTGCCGGTCTTCCGGGATGAGCGCAAGGCCGCGGCGGATGCGCCGCGTCGTGTCGCGTGCCCGCACTTCCCTGCCGTCGATGAAGATCTTGCCACTCGAATGCATATGGCGCCCGATCACGCATTCGAAGAATTCGCTGCGCCCGGCACCCATCAGGCCGTAAATGCCGAGGATTTCGCCTGCCTTGACCGACAGGGAAACATCGTTGACGGCAAGCCCGCCGGTCGGTCTGGGAAGGCTGATATTTTCGGCCCGGAACATCTCGCTGCCGATGGAATGGGTAACGGATTTCGCAAAATCCTTGGCATCCGAGCCAATCATCGAGCGCACTATCCAGCGTGTATCGATGTCGCGGACCATGGCGTGCCCGGTGATCTGGCCGTCGCGCAGCACCGTGATGTAGTCGCCGATCCGCATCAGCTCTTCCAGCCGGTGCGAGATATAGACGATGGCCACACCCTGCGCCTTCAGCTCGGCGATCACCTTGAACAGGATCTCGACTTCGGCCGCCGACAGCGCGGAGGTCGGCTCGTCCATGATCAGGATGCGAGCATTAAGCGACATCGCCTTGGCGATCTCGACGAGCTGCTGCTGGCCGATCGGCAGATCCTCGACCATCGTATCGGCCTCGATGCCGGCATCGAGGCGCCGCAGAAATTCATTGGCTTTCTCGACCTGCGCCTTGTGATCGATGCCGAGCAGGCCGCGAGTGATCTCTCGCCTCGCGAAAATGTTTTCGGCCACCGACATGTTGGCGAAGAGATTGAGCTCCTGGAAGATCATGCCGATGCCGTTGGCCTGCGCGTCGGCCGGACTGTCGAAGGAGACAGGTTTGCCGTCCAGGACGATGCGGCCGAGCGTTGGGCGCTCGACGCCGGCGATGATCTTCATCAGCGTCGATTTGCCGGCGCCGTTCTCGCCGACCAGAACGTTCACTGCGCCGCGGCGCAGCTCCAGATTGGCGCGCTTAACGGCGACGATACCGGAATAGACCTTCGACACGTCGTCGAGGCGCAGGATGATGTCGTCCTCTCGTGCCTCTGCCGCCGTCATGAGCCGACCTTCAGTTCCGAGGGTGTGACGAACGGAAGCTCCCCGCTTTTCGGCAACGGAAAGGCGCCGATCACCGTCACCGTCTTGCCGGTCAGACCATCGCGCGGAACGGCGGAGAGAAAAGCGGTATTGGCCTTCTCGTTGAACGCCTTGCCGAACTGCGCCCATTCGATCTGGTTCTTGAACTCGTTGAAATTGACAAATTCCAGCGTATCGCGCAGTGCGGTGCCGCGCAGCGCCGGCCCGATCTGCACCTTGGCATCGGCCTTGCCGTCGCCATCGGCGTCGACATCGAGCGTTGCCGCGCGCGAGGCCGTATCGGCTGCGACGACCGTGCCGGTGATCTTCACCGCATAGGTCCAGGGCGAACTGCTCTGCTTGCGCGGATTGCCGTATTTCTCGCCGGCAGCATCCGGATTGGAGGTGGCAAGTTGCATGACGTCCTTCAGCTCGCCGGCGCGCTTTTCGAAATAGGGCACGACCTCAGGCTGCCAGATCGCCTCGACCTTGGCATTCGGGTCGAAAGCGGTCTTGGCCGCTTCAGCCGCCTTCTCCTTCGCAGTCGGCGTCTTGATGATCTTGCAACCGGGCAAGGCCGCCACCACGACGGCGGCAAACAGGGCGCCCTTCATTCTCAACATGCGGGTAAACCTCGACGTCTTGCAAAATGCATTGCGGAGGGCGCAACGCTGCACCCTCCGCAATTGGTGCTGATCAATTCGTCAGGGCGAAGGTCTCGAGCTTGCCCGAATTGTCGGCGTTGATGAGAACGCAATCCATCAACTGCTTCTCTTCCTTCGGCGTCGTCTTGTTTTTGATGTAGGCGTCGGCCTGTTCCACCGCCAACTGGGCCTGCGCATAGGCCGGCTGCAGCACGGTCGCTTTGATGCCGCCCGACTTGATCGAGTCGCGCACGTCATTGGAACCGTCAAAGCCGACGACGATCACGTCCTTGCGGCCGGCGGCCTGAAGGGCTGCGATCGCACCCATGGCCATGGTGTCGTTGCCTGAGATGACGCCCTTGATATCGGGATTGGCCTGGAGGATGGTTTCCATCTTCGAATAGGCTTCCGTCTGGCTCCAGTTGGCCGACTGCTTGGCGACGGACTTCAGCTCCGGATAATCGTCGATGACGTCGTGATAGCCCTGCGAGCGGATGCCGGCATTGGTGTCGGACTCCTTGCCTACCAGCTCGACGTAATTGCCCTTCTCGCCCATCAACTTGACGAATTCCTGCGCCCCGAGTTGTGCGCCCTGATAGTTGTTCGAAACGATCTGGGCGACGGCAACGCCGGTGGCGTTGATTTCGCGGTCGATCAGGAAGGAGGGGATGCCGGCATCCTTGGCCTTCTTGACGGCGGCGACGGAAGCGTCCGCGCCGGCATTGTCGAGGATGATCGCCTTGGCGCCGCGCCCGATCGCCGTATCGATCATTTCCGACTGCTTGTTGGCGTCGTCGTCATGGGTCATGACGAGGGTCTCGTAGCCGAGTTCCTTCGCCTTGGCTTCGGCGCCGACGGCTTCGGCCTTGAAGAAGGGGTTGTCATGCGCCGGCGTGATGATGGCGATGAGATCGGCCGCAAAGGCCGGCATGGCCGTTCCGAGCGCCATCGCGCTGGCAAAGGCTGCAAGTGTCAGTCTGCGCGTCAGTTTCATTTTTTCCTCCCGTTGTGAATGAAGCCCCGTCTCCGGAGCGGTTACTCCGTCTCCCCGGAGCGGTTAAGGGGGAGGGCATGCCTCCCCGGGCCGGTTCAGGTGATGCGCCGGATGCTTTCGGCGATCTCCTGCGGTTCGAAGACTTTCTTCCAGTCGTCGCGCATCAGCGCCGGAATGCCGAACTCGATTGCCTTGTTGCAGGCATCCGAGAACACGCCGTCGACCTCCTTGAAGATGACGGCGCCGAGCACGTTCATATGGCCGAGCAGAAAGTCGCGGGCGGCCTCCGCCGGCACGCCGCGCGCCACGCATTCGTCCATCGCCTGGCGCATGACGACGAGCAGCGAAGCGCAGACCGTTTCGGAAAGGCCGGGTTCGAGCATGGCGAGCTGATCGACCGTAACCCTGTGCGAGCGCATGACCGGCGCCCAGATGAGCTTGGCGATTTCCTCACCGAGCGTATAGGCGCTGTCAGGCCCCTGCATCAGCGCCGAGACGATATGCTGTTTGGCAAACAGACCGCCGAAATGGTCCTTCTTGGCCTGCATATCCGTCTCATCGTTGAAGATCGGCGGATGGCAGGGATGAGTGACGAAATAGGTGAGGTCGTCGCGCTTCGGCAGATGGCCGGCGAATGGGGCGGCGGCATCCAGCGCCACCACCATCGTGCCTGATGTGAGCTTGTCGACGATGCCGGCCGCGACCTTGCCGATCGCCGTATCCGGCACGGCGAGGATGACCACATCAGCGCCGTCGAGCGCGGCATCGACCGGCACGCAATCAAGGCCGAGATCGTTCTTCAAACGCGCCTTGCCAGCGTCGCTCACCTCGACATGGTGCACTTCAAAGCGCGAGCCTTTGAGATTTTTGGCAAGCCGGTATCCCATTTTGCCGCCGGCGCCGAAGAGAGCAATCTTGGTCATGTTTTCCTCACCTTTTCAGTTCTGGATAGGATCATATACTGGTATGATGAGTCAATCACCATATCATTACTTTGGTCGTTTAAGACCCATGTTTTTCGGCGTCGAGCCGGTCGATCGCCTCGACGTTGCCGGCCGACGGGCCATCGGGATCGAATTCGGAAGCGAGCCAGACGTCTACGATCGACTTCGCCAGTTCCGGGCCGATCACGCGCGCGCCCATCGTGATGATCTGGGCGTTGTTCGATTTCGCCGCGCGTTCCGCCGAATAGGTGTCGTGGGTGAGTGCGGCGCGAATACCAGGCACCTTGTTTGCGGAAATGCACACACCGATGCCGGTGCCGCAGAACAGGATGCCGCGCTGATGTTCGCCGTCGACGATCGTCTGCGCCAGGCGCTGGGAGAGATCGGCGTAGAAGCCGGACTGGCTGAGATCGTGAACTTCGAGATCCGCTTTGCCGGCGAGATGGGCGGCAATAACATCGAGGAGCGGTTTGCCGGCGCTGTCGGCGCCAATTGCAATCTTCATAGCAGTTTCCTTTCATCGCCCTCAGGCATGGAAATCACCTTTCGATCGCCGCGCTGACGCGACGAAGAATGTCGAGGTAACCGTCGACGCCCCAGGCGGAGCGGCCGATAAACAGGCCGTCGATATGCGCCTCGGTGATCAGTTCCTCACAATTTTCCGGATTGACGCTGCCGCCGTAGAGAATCGGCACCGCACGGCCAAGAATGGATTTCGCCACCTCGGCGATCTTGCCGTGCCGCTCCGACGCGTAGTCGGCGGTCGCCGGTATGCCCTTGGCGCCGATTGCCCAGACAGGCTCATAGGCAAGCAGGATCGGAGCCTTGTCGGCCTCCGTGTCGACGCCGCGCAGCGCCGCCTCGACCTGGCGCCGCAAAACCGCATCGGCCCGGCCCTCCTGGCGCTCCTGCAGGGTCTCGCCGATGCAGATCAGCGGCGTCAAGCCATGGCGGATCGCGGCGGAAACCTTGAGGCCGACGGTTTCGTCGGTCTCGCCGAAATGCTCGCGGCGCTCGGAATGGCCGAGCTCGACGATGTCGAGCTGGCAGTCCTTCAGCATCAGAGGAGAAATCTCGCCGGTCCAGGCGCCGGCATCCTCCCAGTGCATGTTCTGGGCGCCGACCTTCACCGAGGTCTCGGCCAGCAGCCGCTTGACCTCGCGCACCGCGGTAAAGGCGGGAATGACGAAGCGCTGCACGCGGGTATCGCGTTCCGCGTCCGTCGCTGCGAGGCGGTGCGCGAAAGCCAGAGCGTCCTCCACCGTCTTGTTCATCTTGAAGCTGGTGCCGACCCAGACGACCATCAGTTCTTCCTTCCCAGACGGATCTGCGCGAAATAGCCGTCCGTTCCGACCTGGCCGCCTTTCAGCGCGATCTGCAGGCCATTGGTCGGCGGGTAATCGCCATGGGCGAGGCATAGCGGCGAACCCGGCGTCTGGGGCAGCGGCAGAAGCGTCGTCAGCGCGTCGATCTTCAATTGCCGGAGCGCATGGCTCGACGTGTCGCCGCCGGCAACGACGGCGCGCGACAGCCCTTCCGCTTCGATCAGCCGTCGCAGGATCGTGCCGAGGGTACTGCCGAGCCGGTGGCGGGCGCCCGGCAGCCGGTCGATATCGGCGCCGCGGTCCGCGGATGGGCCGAGCGCCGTATAGAGGATGACGCTCTTGCCGTCTTTCAGCTTGCTGACACCCGCCTGCACGGCCGCTTCCACGGCGGCTTCGCCATTGGAAACCAGCGCGAGCGGGTCGAGCGCAATGCTCTCGAAACCGTTCTCGGCAGCCGTGCGAATCTGCCGCTCGGTGGTCGGCGAGACGCTGCCGGAGACGACGGCGAGGCGATCGACCGGGCCGATATCGGCAAATTCGGCGCCGATCTCACAGATCAGGCCGGCCTGCCGCCAGGCGCTGAGCAGGGCATATTCGACACCAGAGGAGCCGGCGACGAAACCTCCCGAACGGCCTGTGACCCGCAGCATCTGCCGGCCGGCGGCCGCCTGTGTTGCTGCGCAGTCGACATCGAGGAGCAGTATCCCTTCGCCATTCGATGTCAGCGCGTCGATCCGTTGGTCGGCGTCCGCCGCGGTGATCGCAACGAGATCGGCAAGCAGGACGGGGAGGGAGGTCTGCTTCGACAGATGGAGCGCAAGATCCGCCTCGTCCATTGGCGTGACGGGATGGCGGCTCATGACAGGATGGCGGTCGATGCGGAAGACGCGGCCCTGATAGGCGGCGAAGAGATTGCCGAAGGCCGTATAGCGCTTCAATTGCGGCGCGCCGACGATAACCGGCACGATGGACTGTCCGAAACGCCTGCGGCCGACTTCGATCGCCTTGCCGATATTGCCGATCCCCGGGCTGGAATCGAAGGTCGAGCAGACCTTGTAATGGCAGATCGAAGCACCGAGCGAACTCAGCCAGTCGAAGGCCGGCGCAAGGTGTTCCTCCATCCACGCCGGCGTTTCGCTGCGGCTCGTTCCCGCCAAGCCGATCGCGCGGCAGTGTTTGAAGCGGGCGAAGAATTCCGGCGAGGGAAGGTCGAGGAAGAGCACGGTCTCGACACCGTTCGAGGCAAGCGCCTCCATGACGTCGGTCGAGCCGGTAAAATCATCGCCGTAATAGCTGACGAGACGTCCGTCCATATCGCTCACGCGCCTTTGCCATCGCTGAATTTCGCAATCGAGGCGGCAAGCTCCGGATAATCTCTCGCGTAGACCTCCAGCGGAATGTCGGCGACCGCCGCCTGCCAGGCCTGCTGCACGGCGCGAACGCCGGCGGCCGGGCCGCCGGGATGACTGACGATGCCGCCGCCGCAGAGATAGAGGAGGTCGACGGTGCGGCCGGTGCGCTGATAGGTCTCCGGCGCCTGTCCGCCCCACTGGCCGGAACCTGCGACCGGAAGCGGCCGGTCGGCGGCGTCGAACAGCGGCGCGCTGATGGCCTTGAAAGACGAGACGAAGCTGTCATCGGGCTCCCAATATTTCACCCTGATGCCGTTGATCTGGAACTGGTCGACGCCCAAGAGCCGCCAGAACTGCTGGTAGACCTTGAAGTCCATGCCGGCGCCCGGATCGCGCGTCAGCACGTCCCAGCCGTTTCGATGCGCGTGCAGCACCAGGCTGGAGCGCTTGCGCAGAAAGCTCATGCCGCCGAAACCGATCGAGTTGATGTTGACGACAGCACAATTGCCGCCGGCCGCAGCGACGATGTCGTGGTTGCGCATCATCTGGTCGGGGTCGGCATGCGAGATGCCGAAGGCATACATCACCTTCTTGCCGGTCTTCTGCTCATGATCGAGAATGCGCGGCATGATCGCCGCGACGCGGTCCTTGAGCGGCGAATAGGCCGGGCTCATCAGTTTCTCATCGTCCTTGATGAAGTCGACGCCCGATGCGATCAACTCGCCGACGAGCTCGGCCGTCTCGTGCGGTCTCAGCCCAAGTGCCGGCTTGACGATCGTGCCGATAATCGGCCGGTCTTCGACGCCGGTGAGGCGCCGACTGCCCGGTATGCCGAATTGCGGCCCGGGATGGGCGCTCTTGAAAGCCTCCGGCAGCGTCATGTCGACGATGCGGATGCCGGTCATGCCCTTGATCGAATAGACGCCGCCGATCGCGATGGTCATCAGAGCGGAGAGATCGATGCCGATCGCCTCAAGCGGAAAGCCGATGTCGACATCGGCGCGGTGCAGCCGCGTGCCGGGAGCCGCCTCCGGCCAGGTCGGATGACGCCCGTCCTCGAGCGGGCGGATCGCCAGCACCCGGGCGGCGACACGCGCCTTCAGCTCCTCGGTCTCGCCCGGAACCGGCACGAAGGTCCCGGTCGACTGGTCGCTGGCGATCTTCTCCGCCATCGCCTCGACGCTGCCGGGCGTTTCGATGCGGTAGGTCAGGGTAATCATCATGAACGGACGGCTGCTCCTCTCGGCCTACGCAGATTGTCATGGCGTCAACTTGTGATCTGGTATAATGAGTATTCCAATCGATGCAAAGCGGAATCTTCGGCCGCGCAAATTTTCGTTGCGCGCTTTGTCCTTGGTTCGAAAACTGTTAGGAGGAGACATTTGAGCCAGCGAGATCTCATGACCCAGCCCCTCGAACAGATCGTCCGCCGCAAACTATCCGACGAAGTGTTTGATCGACTTGAGCGATTGATCACATCAGGCGAGCTCCAGCCCGGCGATGAAATGCCCTCCGAACGGGTGCTGATGGAGCGCTTCGGCGTCGGCCGCCCGGCAATCCGCGAAGCCATGCAGTCGCTCGCCAACAAGGGCCTCGTCAGCATTTCACACGGCGAACGAGCCAAGGTGCTCAGGCTGACGGCAAAGTCGATCTTCCGCCAGGTCGATCTCACCGCCAAGATCATGCTGTCGCAATCGGCGGATTCGCTCGAACATCTGAAGAGCGCCCGCATCTTCTTCGAGCGCGGCATGGCCCGCGAGGCCGCCCAGCGCGCCTCGGCAACCGACATCGCCGATCTCAGGGATATCATCGAGCGTCAGCGCATGTCGCTCGGGCGCGCCGAAGCGTTCATTGACGCCGACATGGAATTCCACACCCGCATCGCCCAGATCTCCGGCAATCCGATCTATGTTGCCGTCAGCGAAGCCATGCTTGCCTGGCTGAAGGAATATCATACCGAGATGCTGATCTGGACCGGCAAGGAAAAGTTCACGCTCGCCGAACACGACGAAATCGTCGACCGCCTGGAAGCCAACGACATCGACGGCTCGGAAACCGCGCTGCTCAAACACCTCGAACGCTCGCGAGCGCTTTACGCGAAGTAGGGAGCTTTTGTTTAGCGACTGCTTGGGAACAATGATGTGCCGGCGAGGTTTTGGATAGGCCCGTCAGGCAAAAATCCCAAGGAGGATATGAAAATGCGTATGAAACTCGTAGCAGCTTCGCTTTTCGCAATCGGCATGGCCACATCGGCCTTCGCGCAGTCCAACCCAGCGCCGGCCGGCGCCACGATTGACAAGAACCAGGCCGATCAGGGTGGCGGCGCGGCCAGCGACATGAAGACCAAAAAGCCGATGGCGACCGATTCCACCACGACCAATTCCACGACCAGCGGCACGATGAAAATGGACAAGACCAAGTGCCCGAACCCGGTCAACAACTCGGCCAAACTTCAGACCCAGGGCGGCACCAGCAATGCCACGCCGATGGACGAAGCCTGCGCAGCCCATAACAACTGATCGGCTTCCCCAGGCAAAAACCCCGCTTCGGCGGGGTTTTTGCCTCATCTCACAGCCCTTATCGGCGGCATCCCCGAGCCAGCCTTGACTCATCGACAGGCGATTGGTATCAAGTTGGGTAATCGATAACCCAAAGCATCGCCCGTGACCACTTCACTCAACGACATAGCTGCCCGTGCAGGCGTTTCCGTCAAGACCGTGTCAGGCGCCTTGCATGGCGGGTCGGCGCGCATGTCGGAGGATACCCGGCAGCGGATCAAGGAGATCGCCGAGGAGCTCGGCTATGTCACTAACTTCGCCGCACGCAGCATGCGGCAGGGGTGGATGCCGCTCGTCGGCCTGGTCGCGGACGACTTGATCACGTCGCCTTTCGCGACGGAGATTATCAGGGGGCTCGACGGCGCTGTGCGCGCCGCTGACATGGCCGTTTTCGCCATGACACTCGGCGGCCATCGCAGCGTGGCGTCGATCCTCGACGAGATGCGGCGGTTTCGCCCGCGGGCGATTGCCTATGCCGCCATGTATCACAAGAGCGTCGACCTGCCGCCCGAATTTGCCGATGCGGTCGGCGTCATGATCAACTGCCGCGATGCCAACGACCGCGTGACCTCGCTGGTGCCCGATGAAGCAGGGGCGGCGCTGGAGATTACCAACTACCTGATCGACGCCGGCCGGCGCAACATTGCCTTCATCAATCTGCCGGGGCTGCTTGCTGGCGACCTCCGCGAACTCGGTTTCCGGCAGGCGCTCGATCATGCCGGCATCGACGGAGCCGGCGCCATCGTCCTGCCTGCCGTCAGCAAGGCGATCTACAATGACCGGGCGCACAGCCTCGTGGGCACGCATGTCCATGCGCTGATGAACGGCCCACGGCGTCCCGATGCCATCCTATGCGGCAATGACCGCGTGGCGATGGAGGCCTATGCGGCGCTACGCCGGACAGGCGCAACCATCCCCGATGACGTCGCCGTTGCGAGTTTCGACAATCAGGTCGAGATCGCCTCGCGTCTCGACCCGCCGCTGACCACCATGGCGCTGCCCCATCGCGCCATGGGCCGCCAGGCCGCACAAATCCTGCTTGCCGAAGACCGGGCTCCGGTCGGAGTGCAGAAACTGCCGTTCCAACTGGTGGAGCGGGCATCCGTATAAATTGAGAAAGTCCCATTCAATTGAGGAGGAATTCAAATGGGTAAACGATTACTTTGGTCTCTGGTCCTGTCCTCGGTGCTATCAGCATCATGGGCGCAGGCAGCCGAGAAAACCGCAATCCAGGTCATGCATCAGGGCGATCCCGGTTTTGTCGCCGCCTACGGCAAAGTCGCCGAACGGTTCGAGGCCGCCAATCCCGATGTCGACATACAGTTCATCTATGCGCCGCACGATGCCTATAACGAGAAGTTCAGCGCCGCCGTCATGGCCAAGCAACTGCCCGACGTCATGGAACTCGATGCGCCGTTCCTCGCCAACTACGTCTGGTCGGGTTATCTTCAGCCGATCAAGCCGCTGATCGACAAGGACCTCCTCGACGACATGACGGAGTCCAACGTCGCCCAGGGCACATACCCGATCGACAAGGACCTCTATGCAATCGGCCTCACCGACTCGTCGGTGGTTCTTTACGGCAACAAGAAATATCTGGAAGCAATCGGCGCCCGCATTCCGAAATCCGTCGACGATGCCTGGACCAGGGAGGAGTTCGAAACCTATCTCGAGAAGCTGTCTAAGCTCGACGGGGTGAAGTGGCCGATCGACACTTTCCGCGGCTACGGCATCAAGACCGAATGGATCACCTATGCCTATGGTCCGATCCTGCAATCGGCCGGCTGCGATCTCATCGACCGCAAGGCCTGGAAATCCGAGGGAACGCTGGACAGCGATGCCTGCGTCGATGCTCTCGCCATGATGCAGAAGTGGGTCAAGAACGGCTGGGTCGTGCCGCAATCGGCCGGAACCAACCAGTTCTTCGCCGAAGGCAATCCGGCAGCGCTGGCGCTCGGCGGACACTGGGTTTATGCCGAGGCCGCCGCGACCATGAAGGACAACATCGTCGTCCTGCCGCTTCCGAAGTTCGGCGCCAAGGGTGCGAGCCCCAATGGCACCTGGATCTGGGCGATCACCAAGACGTCGAAACATCCCGATATCGCCGCCAAGTTCATCAGCTTCCTTCTGAAGGACAAGGAGTATCGGGCCTACGTCGCAAGCCAGTCGGGTTATCCCGGCCTGAAGAGCTTTGCGGCCGAATCTCCGCTCTATGCAAACGGCGGCCCGATGGCGATCGCCTTCGAACAGGCGTCAAAGACGGCCGTCTCGCGCCCGCCGCATCCTGCCTATCCGACAATCACCTCGGCCTTCATGCAGGCCGTCGATGAGGCGTTCAACGGCGGCGATCCCAAGGAGGCGCTGACGTCAGCCGCCAAGAAGATCGACGAGGATATCGAGGACAATGACGGGTATCCGCCGTTCGGCGACGGGCAATAAGAGCATCGCCGCCGACAGGTCGAAGCCCTGCGTTGTCTCCGGCAGGCATCGCAGGGTGGACCGGGATTAAGGGTTGGAGAGGAGGAGCTACATGGTCATGCAACAATCGATATCGTCGACATCCGTCCGAAAGGCTCCGGCGCGCCGGCATGACAGGGGACGGCTGATGCAGGAAGCGGCCATGCTCGCGCCGGCGGTGATCCTGTTGACCTTCTTTCTCATCCTGCCGTTCCTCCTGTCCTTCTGGACGGCAATGACCAACCAGCCGCTGGTGCCGCGGCCGACGCCCGTCCGCTTCGTCTGGTTCAACAATTTCATCCGTATCTTCCAGGACGATCTTTTCTGGACCGCCCTTTGGAACGTCTCGCGCTTCACCTTCTGGATCATTCCGGCGCAGTGCGGCCTCGCCTTCGCGACGGCGCTGCTCCTGCATCAGAAGCTGCCGTTCCGCAATCTGCTGCGCGGCATGTTCTTCCTGCCGGCGATCACCTCGATGGTCGTGGTCTGCGTCATCTGGGGCACGCTGTTCCAGTATCCCACGGGACCGTTCAACCAGATCCTGGGCTTTCTCTCCGGCGGAGCGATCCAGCCGATCGATTGGCTCGGCGATCCGCAATGGGCGATGTTCTCGCTCGTCCTGCTCTCAGCCTGGCAGGCCTACGGCTTCCAGATGATCGTCTACCTCGCCGGCCTTCAGGGAATTCCGGACGAACTCTACGATGCCGCCAAGATCGACGGTGCGAACGCTTTCCGGCGCTTCTGGCATGTGACCATGCCCGGCCTGCGGCCGACCCATGTCTTCGTGCTGGTGATCACGACCATCCAGGCGTTCAAGCTGTATACCCAGGTGGCCATCCTCACGCAGGGCGGTCCAAAGAGCAGCACCGAAACGGTGGTGCACTACATGGTCCGTTCCGGCTTCGAAGAGCAGAAGATGGGCTACGCCTCTGCCGTTTCGGTCATCTTGTTCGTGATCGTTCTCATCATCGCGCTGATCCAGCGCCAGCTCCTGAGGCGCTTCGATGTCTGATATCGCACTCTCGATCCCGCAGGCCCGCACGGCGCGGCCCCGTTCCCCCGCAACGGTTCTTCGCATCATCCAGACGACATGCATTTTCATCATCGCATTGGTGATCGTGTCTCCATTGCTGCTCCTGGTCGTGGCAAGCCTCAAGGATGACCGGTTCCAGATTCTGGCCGATATGGGCAGCTTCCGCGCCTTCTGGGTTTCGAACCCGACGCTTTCCAACTATGCCGAGGTCGGCCACCTCTCGGGTGAACTCGCCTTCGGACGCTACCTCATCAACTCGCTGATCATCCTGGTCACGACGGTCTGTTCCGGCCTGATCGTGAATTCGATGGCCGCCTTTGTCCTGGCCTGGGGATCGTTCAAGGGCCGCGCCGTCATCCTGTCGATCGTGATCGCGCTCTATGTGATCCCGCAGGAAAGCATCATCATGCCGCTCGTGATCATGGTTTCTCGGGCGGGAATGACCGACACCTTCGCGGTACAGATCGTTCCCTGGGTCGCCAGCCCCCTTTATATCTTCCTGTTCTACCAATTCTTCGCGCAACTGCCGAAGGAATTGCTGGAGGCCGCCGAGATCGACGGCGCGTCCTTTTTCCGGGCGTATCGCTCCATCTTCCTGCCGCTCAGCCTGCCGGCACTCGCCACCGTGTCGATCCTCATGGGGATCGAGACCTGGAACCAGTATCTCTGGCCGATCCTGGTGACGCAGACCGACTATGCCCGGCCGATCGCGGTGGCCATCGCGACCTTCTTCGGACAGGACAGCATCTACTGGGATCGTGCGATGGCTGCCTCCGTTTTGATGATGATCCCGATCCTTGGGCTCTACCTCGCGTTCCAGCGCTGGTTCGTGAGCTCCTTTATTGGCTCCGCCGTGAAAGGTTGAATTGATGACAAGCCAAGCGATTTCTCCGTCCGATCAAGTGGGGCCGGAGACGATCAGCGCCGTCCTGCCCGAGGGGGCCACGATCCACGCCTGGATCAGGGCGCCGCATGCCGGCGCCACGGGCAGGCTGACGGCATATGTCGACGGGGAGCCGGCCGGTGCTGTCGAAACATCAAATCCGCATGAATTCGAGTTTCGGCGGCTGACGCTGGAAAGAGGCGGAGAGGCGGCTTTCTCCTACAATCCGGTTACAACCGAAATATCGGTCCTCTATGCTTTTCTCCCGCCCCGCGTCCTGGAAGAAGGCATCCGGCTGCTGCATGTCCGACAATGCGCCGCCACACCTGAGGTCCCGGGCAGCTATCACTTCCGTCCGCTGTCTGGTTGGATGAACGATCCCAACGGGTTCGGAAGGTTCGGCGGCAAGCTGCACCTGTTCTACCAGCATTATCCGCATAGCCCTCGATGGAACAACATGCATTGGGGTCATGCGGTTTCGGAGGACTATCTTCACTGGAAGCATCTCCCGATCTTTCTTTTCCCTTCCGATGAACTCGCTCAGCAGGCCGACGGGCGGGGCGGGGCATTTTCCGGCTCCGCGATCGCTCTTCCCGGCGATGAAGCCGGCCTTCGCATTTTCTTCACCGAGCACATGAAAGATCGGCAACCGGAGGAACAGGTTCAGTTCACCGCCACCAGCCCCGATCTTGTCAATGTCGAGCCGGCGAACCTGATCCTGCCAGCGCGTCCCGCCGGGCTCGGCCTGACAACCGACTTCCGCGATCCTTACGTCTTTTCGGGGCCCGACGGCAAATGGAAGATGTTGGTGGGCACACGGGACCGCGAGGGTGGCGTCATCCTGCTCTACGAAACGGATGATCCGGCTGCGGCGACGGGATGGACCTTCCTCGGCATGCTTCACCGCGAGAACCGCTTCGGGATGACGGCGGCGGAGTGCCCCTGCATGGTGCCCCTCGACGGTCCCGCCAACGACCCGATGACGCGCTGGGCCATGATCTTCGGTCTGCTGACCAGCCGCGACCCGACAACGGGCCGGCGCAACATCACGCTTGCGAGCGTCGGCCGTTTCGACGGCCAAAAGTTCTCCATGCAATTTGAACAGGAACTGGATTTCGGCACCGATGCCTACGCGTTCCAGGCCTTCGTCGACCATGCCGGCCCGATCGGCATCGCATGGCTTGCGAACTGGACGGATATATCAAGAGAAATCGACATGCCGACGGCGATGACCCTGCCGCGCCGGCTGGCATTGCAGAGCGGGGCGCTGATTACGCCGCCGGTCGCCGCTGTGGAAAGCCTGCGGCGGCACCGACTGGATGTCGGAGGCCTTCTGGAAGGCCAAACCGTCGCTCTCGGCAACGGCTCCGTCGAAATCCTGCTCACCTTGAAGGAAGCCGGCAACGCCTTCCGTTTGGAATTCGATCATTCCGAAGCAACTGTTGCGGTTCAGTTGAACGAGGATGGGCTGAGCATTCCCTTTTCAGTGACAAATGCCAAGGCATTACCGCGCTATATCGCCGCCGGCGCACGCCCGTCGACCATCCGGATCTTCCTCGATGCGGGCTCGCTCGAGGTCTTTGCCGACGATGGCCGCTGGACGGGAACCAAGCGGTTGCCCGGCTTCAAGGGCGTAAGCTCGGTGCGTCTGACCGCGCCCGAGGGCAATGTGCTCGCCGCCGAAATCTGGCAGCTCAGTCTTTAATCGCTGGAGGATGAAACGACATGGCATCGGTTACAATAGACGAAGCCCGCAAGCATTATGGTGCCGTTCCGGTGATCCACGGCGTCTCCGTCGATATTGAGGACGGCGAATTCGTCACGCTCGTCGGCCCCTCGGGCTGCGGCAAGTCTACCCTGCTCAGAATGCTCGCAGGGCTGGAGGAGATCAGCGACGGCGAAATCCGCATCGGCGGCCGGATCGTGAACGACGTGGCGCCGAAAGAGCGGGATATCGCCATGGTGTTCCAGAGTTACGCGCTCTATCCGCACATGACCGTCGCGGAGAATATGGGCTTCGCTCTGAAGCTTCAGGGGCGGAACAAATCGACGATCGAAAAGCAGGTGAAGGAGGCGGCCGACATTCTGGCGCTTGGGCCTCTCCTCGACAGATTGCCCAAACAGCTGTCGGGCGGCCAGCGCCAGCGCGTCGCCATGGGCCGGGCGATCATTCGTCACCCGCAGGTGTTTCTCTTCGACGAGCCGCTCTCGAACCTCGACGCCAAGCTGCGTGTGACGATGCGGGCGGAAATCAAGGAGCTTCACCAGCGGCTGAAGACCACCACCGTCTATGTCACCCATGATCAGGTCGAAGCCATGACCATGGCCGACAAAATCGTCGTGATGCGCAGCGGCCGCGTGGAGCAGATCGGCAAGCCGCTCGAACTCTTCGACCGGCCGGCAAACACCTTCGTCGCCTCTTTCATCGGCTCGCCCGCCATGAACCTGTTCGAAGGCAAGGTCAGCGGCGGCAGCTTCGTTTTGGACAGAACCAGCCTGCCTCTGCCGCCCGGCCGGCAACCGGCGGACGCCGTCACCTATGGCATCCGCCCCGAGCATCTGTCGATCCGCGAGGACGGGGTGCGGGCCACCATCGTCGTCGTCGAGCCGACCGGATCGGAAACTCTCATCAACGCCAGGCTCGGAAATGCAGATATCACGCTGCTTCTGCGCGAACGGGTCGACTTTGAGCCGGGACAACAAATCTCGATCGCCCCTGACCTGTCGAAGGTGCATTTGTTTGGAACAGGCGGCAATCGCCTGAATTAAGATGGGGCGTTTTGACCGGCACGCCGATTGTGAGTGTCGTAGAGTCCCCTCGCAAAATGCCCAGTTTTTGCGAGGGACTGCTTTGGTTATGCCATTTATGGATGGACCTTCTGAACATCTGAGGTTTCTAATGCCTCAACCGACAGATCGGAGCCGAGCGCGCTCAGGAAACTCGCGGCATGGAAAATGGCAGCCGGCGGCTTTGCGCCGGTCTCGCGGATCTCCCCGGACAGGATACGCTGGACCGCTTCGCAAATGATCGGCGCCGTGACAGCATAGATGTCCTGTCCCTGGGCGAGACTCCGGCGGCACAGCTCGCCTTGCGTGACGATCACCTCGACGGCGAAGCGCTGCGCCGAACGCCCGGTTTCGTCGATGGCCTGGGGCGAGGGCGTCGAGGGGTCGCGAACATCGCGCAGGGCTGTCGTGCTGAGAAAGGTATGCAGCTCGTTGGTCCTGATGTGGCCAGCGATCAGCGGTACCTCCGAAAATGGAAGCTCGACGAATGTCTGGCGGCCGAACGGGGCCGGCAAGACGGCCACCTTCTCTGCCGGCGTCTGGTGCACGGGGCCAAGCTGGCCACCGCTGACCGCCAGGCGCTGCGCCCTGTTCTTCTCGCCTGTCACGCGCGTGCCTTTCGTGGGCAGCCAGCTGTCGAGCGCAACCCGGATTTCAACGGTGTCGGCGTGCTGCCATTCGTCCATCAGGGCTGCCACCAGCAGGTCGGCCAGTCCGCCGTAAAATCCCATCGCCGGGATGACGACTACGCCGGCTTTCCGGGCCGCAGCCTCATGCCGGTCGAACGTCGCCTGTACGCTCGGCTGTTCGGCCGTGACGTCGAGATAATGGATGCCGGCCCGCAACGCGGCACGCACGGCTGCGTCGGCCGTGTCCATGAACGGGCCGGCGCAGTTGATGACCGCCGCCGCTCCCGCAAGCGCCCGGTCGAGCGCCGCGTCATCCTCTATCGCTGCTTCGCGGCATTCGACGCCGCGTTCCGCAAAGCCCGCCTCCGCCAATCGTTCGGCGCTCCGTCCGATCGCGATCGGCTTGAGCCCGCGCCGCAACAGTTCGGCGACGACAAAACGGCCGGTATGGCCATTCGCGCCAAGGACCGCCACGGCCTCGGATGATGTTCTGGTGATGTCGGCTTGTTGGGTCGTGGTCATTGCTCTCTCCATCGCTACAGACCTGTCTGTACTCAATAAAACATACAGGTCTGTAGCGCGTCAATCAACTTTCTGCTAGGGTGACTGAATTGGAGATACGCGAATGACGAAAAGCACAGTGAACGCACCCGCCCCAGCCGTGAACGACGTGCGGGACAGAATTCTCGAGATGGCATCGGAACTCTTCTACCGCCGCGGCGTGCGTGCCGTCGGCGTCGATCTGGTGGTTGAAAAATCCGGTGTCGCCAAAACCAGCCTTTACCGCCATTTCGGCACGAAGGACGATTTGATCGCGGCCTTCCTGAAACGCGAGGACCTGGACTTCTGGAACACCTGGGACCAGGTAACCGAACAGCACGCGGATGACGCCGGGGCTGAACTCGACGCCCATTTCGAGTGGATCGGCGAACGGGTCGGCCGGGACAATTACCGGGGCTGCCCGCAGATCAACACCGCGGCCGAGTTTCCGGAGACCGGTCACCCCGCGCGCAAAGTCGCCGAAGCCCACATGCGGGAGATGCGGCGGCGCCTGAGGACCATCGCCGGGAGACTGGCGGTCGCGGCACCCGACCGGCTTGCCGGGCAACTCGCGGTGCTGATCAACGGCGCCTTTGTCAGCATGCAGGTGTTCGAGCCCGGCGAGGCCACCGGTTTGCTTCGTGATGCGGCGCACGCCCTGATCGCCGCCAGCCGCGGCTGACTCCCTGGAGGCAGATTTCTCGGCGTTGGGAAATGGATCAAGAGGAACGGGCCACGCATCGGGATCGAGAGTTCCCGACATTCGTCGATTGCTGTTCAGCCGAAATTTGTACCGCAATATCTCTTGTCGGCGCTCTTGCGCACACAAGGCTTTCGTAACAACAGGCCGCCGGTTCGGATCCCTTCAAGGCGAGGGAACTATGCAGATACGATTTCGTCCGCGCATCAATTTCCTTGAAACCTGGCGTCAGGGCGCATATATTGATATCAATGCCATCGTTTTTGCTAGATTGATATCAATGCCGGCTGTCACCATTCGCAATCTTTCTGATGAAACACATCGCGCACTGCGGGTGCGAGCGGCTCATCATGGCCGAAGCACAGAGGCCGAAATCCGGGACATTATCGAGGCCGCCGTTCGCCCATCTGAACGCGTGAAGCTCGGCTCTTTACTCGCGGCCATTGGTCGTGACGCTGAGCTTTCCAATAGCGACGTTGAAGCCCTGCAGCAAAATCGCGATAAGGCGCCCGCTGAACCCATGACTTTCGAATGATCTTGTTGGACACCAACGTGATATCGGAGCCATGGAAACCGGTTCCTGATGCAGCAGTGGTCGCTTGGTTGGACGCCCAAACCATCGAGACTCTCTTCCTTTCCGCAATAACAATTGCCGAACTTCGTTTCGGGATCGCCGCTATGCCCTCAGGCAAACGGCAAACTATCCTTCGCGATCGCCTGGAGGACGACGTGCTTCCGCATTTTGCCGAACGCATCCTGCCTTTCGATTTTGCCGCCAGTCAATTCTACTCGGAACTGATGGCGCGCGCTCGAGTAGCCGGGAAGGCGATCAGCAAGGCGGATGGATATATTGCAGCCACTGCAGTAGCGAACGGCCTTGCCGTCGCAACTCGCGACACAAGCCCTTTTGAGGCCGCTGGGTTGAAAGTGATCAACCCCTGGATTCCATAAATATCATGTAATTTTAGGTGCCCTCGGTTCGACTCCACAAGGCGGTCAAGCGAGGCCAACGTCGTCAGAGATGCGGCGAACTCTCGCATGAGCCCGGCTACAAAGTGCGCGTTCGCCCGAATGACCGCAGCAACAGATTAAGGGAGACGGCAACCTTGTCGATGTCGCGAATATCGCGGGAATATTGACCGGTATAGAGTTTGACAATCATGTTGTCACGCGCAGCGCCGCTGAGTTCGAAATACAGGTGCAGGTAATAGGCTTGCTTGTCGCCGCCGCGACTTATGCTGCTTCGTCGTTGAGTGACCTGTCCGAGCTCCGCTTTGAACGGGGCGAAGCCGGGGAGTTTCAGCATGACCGATTTGGATTGAAATCGGGCCATGCTGGGGACCGCAACGACCGCTTTGTCCAGTGCCAGACTGACGATTTGGCCGGGGACGTCGTCGACGACAGCGGGTTCATCGAGCTTGAACGCATGAAACAAACGCCGGGGTTTCTCAAAGCAGATCAGCGACGCGATGAGCAGGACGACGATATTGATGCCTGACCACCACGCCGCGACCGGTGAAAACTGGCCTTGTACATGCGACGTTTCCGGTACGACGTTGACCAGAAGTCCAAGGACGGTGACCGTGATCATGATTGCGATCCAGGCGAAGCTGTAGCGGTCAAACTGGTTCGCCTCGTTGCCGCTGCCCTTTGGCGTCACCCTGAACGGCTTGCCAAATGGTCTCACCAGGCTGGAGACCACGGTCGGCAACATGCGGAATGTCGAAAAGGTCCCGACGGCGCTTGATATCACAGGCAGATAGCGCGTCGGCGTGATCCACAGCATCAGCAGAAAATAGGCCGCCAGCAGCGGCACCTGATGAGAGACATAATCGGCTATATCGGTGAAATAGAGCGGGAGCAGGCCGAACCAGAGATAGACGATCGGGACCAGCAATATCGTGAAGCGGACCAGATACTGCACCAGCCATGACGCCGGCAGGAACATGATCCGTTGAAAGAGCGTCAATCCCGGACCGCGCAGCGGGCCATTATAGAGGTAAAGGGTTTGAATACCCCCCTGACACCACCGTTCGCGCTGCACGAAATAACCGGTCAGGTTTTCGGCGGCCAGCCCCATCGATAGCCGCTCGTTCAGATAGCGCGTCTTGTAGCCTTTGTTGAGCATCGAAAGCGTTGTCAGCAGGTCTTCGGTGATCGACTCCGTCGGAAATCCGCCTATTGCGTCGACGGCCTCGCGGCGGGCAATCGAGCATGACCCGCAGCAGAAACTGACATCCCAGGCGTCTCGGCTGGGCGCGATCTCGTCGAAGAACAAGCGCTGCTCGTCCGGCCAGATATTCTCCAGACCAAGGTTTGATTGCACCGGATCGACATTGAAGAAGTGTTGCGGTGTCTGGACGATGCCGATGCTGTCATCTGAAAAGAAGGGCAGCGTCCGGCGAAGGAAATGCCGATAGGGCACAAAATCGGCGTCGAAGATCGCAATAAACTCGCCCGAGCTGACCTTCAGCCCGTTGTTCATGTTGCCTGCTTTGGCATGGCTGTTGTCACCGCGCGTGACGTGGATGACGTTCTTTTCTTCGCAATAGGCCTTCAGCCAATCCCGGCGTTGATCGTCAAGCACATACACATTCAATTTGTCGGCAGGATAATCCAGCGAGCGGGCGCCGATGATGGTTCGCTCGAGGACGTCGAGCGGCTCGTTATAGGTCGGAATGAAAACATCGACAGTCGGCAGCTCACGCTGCTCCCGCGCAAAGAAAACGCGTGCCAGCCTGTCCGCTTCCGCGCTGCGGTCGACGTAGCGGCTCATCAATACCAGAAAGAGGATGACTTCGACGCAGGCCAGAATCTCGACGATGAAGAGGATCCAGACCCAGTAGAAACTCGGACCGCCGTCGGGATAGGGAAGCACTGTCTCCGTCAAGCGCCAGAACATGTATCGCAATGCGAATGCACCGACAAACGCGCAGGTCACCACCCGTGTCCAGGTGTGACGGCGTGACCAATTGAACGGCCCCAGGAAAAAGAAGGCCATAACGAGAAAGGTCGGAACCAGCGCTAGAAGATACTGAACCACAGGCTTTTGACCCAGTTGGACACGTCGATGCCGTGTTTGGAAAACCGTACCTGCACTGTGCGCCCTACCTGGCAGGAGTTCGCAAAGTCATCGTTCATGAAGGATGGATCGAGGCGAACCCGAATGCGGGCGTTGCGTTGTGTCGACGGCGGCAAACTGGCGGCAAAGGAATCGGTCTCGACCGAAGCCGAGCTGCCTCTGACAGAAATGACAGTACCCTTGAAGACATCGCTGCGGCCGAACAAGCGCACCTGCGCAACAAGTTCCGGGTAGATCTCGTCATAGTTGACCTCGGGAACAAGGATATCCACAAACAGCTCTCGACAGTCGAGGAGGCGCATCAACTCGTCGTTCAGCACGACGTTGGAACCGTTGACGATACTCCTGGTCCAGACAACGCCGTCGAACGGCGCTATTGCGGTTGCGGATTCAAGGCTGCTGACGCGGTTCGCCTCTTTAACCAGCTGCTTTTGAACTTCGGTCGCTCGCGTCTCGTTTTCCGCAATGCGCGAGTTCAAGTCGTTGATGCGAACGACAACCTCGTCTTCACGCTGTCGCGAATAAGGCACGTCATTCTGTCCGTCGCCGAAGACAAAGATACCCTGGCGGACCGCATTGAGCCTTTGTTGCAATTGATCGACAGTCAGATTGCTGATTTCGACCTCGCCGCCGGTCGCAGCACCGGCCGCACGCGCAGCCTCAACCAGCTTCTGCGTCAGAATGCCTTTTGACTCGAGCTGCATCCGGCGGCTCAGATCGACCTGGGCGACCAGATCCTGAGCTTGCGACACCTCGACTTTCTTCCGCAGGATTTCGACTTCGCGTTCGAGATTGGCAATGGTGGTCTGCTTGTAGACTTCCAATCTGCCAGACAATTCCTCGCGAAGCGCGGAGAGCTCCTCGCGTTCCTTTTTAAGTGCCGCGACGCGGTCGAGCGCCGTGTTGCGATCTGCCTCGAGCGAGGCGAGGATTGCACGATTGACGCGCGTATTTCTAATTTCTGCGAGGGTTTGTCCCGCTTTGACCGGGCTGCCGACCTTGAGGGGTTCTTCCGCAATCGTGCCGTCGATTGGGGCATTAACGACAGCAAACCGCGCATTGACCGTGCCATCAAGGCTCGTAAAGCCGGTAATCGTCGGCAATGAAACGACGGTCACGAGTGTCAGCAGCAGCAGGCCGACAACGATGCGTGTGATGCGATGATTCCAGATCATGTTGGCATCCGAAGGTATCGCTTCTGCAGCCATCCGTCCCAATCGAGCTGGTCCGGATGCAACCCATTCTTGCATAATTTAGCGCATTGAAATTTTTAGACAAGTGATGGTCGCAAGCCTGCAGCAGAAACAGTTCGGCTCTGGACCAAATGCCGCCGGCATAGGCCTGGCATCGTGTCGATTGGCGCAGGGAATGGTCAAGCGATCTCAGGCGCGGCGACTGACGTGATTGGAAATCACTGCGCCGCGCCTGACAATGCTGCCACCTCATCAAGACAAAAACAGAATAATTCCACGCGATCGTTTTTCTAATTCGGTCGAAGTTTTTTGGTCGCGATCAGCATGACGAGATCTTCGGAGGCATCTGCGAGCTCCAATGCCAATTCCGCAGCCGACCATCCATGTTTCTGCAAACTGACGAGCATTTCCACCATTGCGACTTCGACCTCTCGTCTGCAGCTCGAAATCGGCTTCAATTCGATTTGTTTCTCATCACATGCGGTCGTCATCTTAGCCTCCATTCTGCCAATGGGCAGCGTCACAAAATTCGCCAATGGGTGGATAGGGTAAGGGTTGCGTGCAAGCCTCGGCCTTATTACGCATCGACACAGACGGCCTCAGCCTGCGCGCAACCCCTTCGCCTCCTTATTTGCCGATGTCCGGCCTCAGGAGCGTCTCGCAAGAAGGTGAGCAGAGGAAACCCGCACGATTGGCGATAGGAGTTTTTCCTGGCGCCTGACAGTTATGCGAATAGGAATTGCTGTCGTAAGCCATTGCTCGCGCAAAGCGCGCACGAATATTGCCCCGATAGTTCACGACCTATCCTCCTCTGCTTGCATATTTTGTTGTGATTTAGTGTCGATCACGTTGAGAGTGCTTTGAAACTGCATTGCACTGGCAAGTGAGTATTTGGGCTTTCCAACCGTCCTTCGGAACTAGCCCGTGCTCATTTAAATACCGGAACAGGACGCAATTGTCGTTATCGCCGCATCCCGAAAATTATCGGTCCGTCCATTTCTGCTCGTATAGGAATATGATAAGTAGCTTATGCACGTAGGACTTCAGTCGATTCGGTTTGTCGGATGGGCTGCGCGGACGTTTCAGCCGGCTTATGCGCTGGAGAAATTCGATGGTTACGGAGTCTGGGGATGACCCCGCTGCTGGGAAGGAATGGCCGGCCCACCTGGAGCGGCGGCGCTGGCCGCGCGAACCGTCCCCGCAGAAAGAACATCGGGTGGACGTTCCGCCTGCATTGGTGCCGTTGCGGTTTTCGACGCGAGACCTGCCGCCGAAAGAACAATTCCAGTCCTGGCGATCACATATGGCGCCGCTTGTGGATGTTCACCTGCAGAACGGACAATCTGAGGACGACGGTTTTCTCGCGGAACAGACCGGCTGGCATCTCGGCGATATCCTCATCGTCCAGCAGCGCGTGCAGGCATGCAGCTATATTCGCGATCAGGCCATGCTGCGGTCGAGCCCAATCGATCACTGGAATGTCGGCGTACTTCGCAGCGGCCGGGCCTGGACCGAGGCCAATCGCCATGTCACGGAGACCGGCCCGGGCGAGATATTTTTCAGGTCTCTTGGTTACCCGTACCGCGGGCCGCCGTGCTCGTCTTCCTACCCTATGAACTACTGACCCGTGATGCGCCTCTTCTGCAGAACGCCCACAACATCGCCCTCTCCGGTAGCCTCGCCGAATTGCTCGTCAGCTATATCGACGGCCTGGAAGCGAACCTCAGCAATTTGACGGTGGAGGAGGCGCCGCGGATCATCAGGACGATCGGCGATATGGTCGTTGCATGTGCTGCATCGTCCGCAAGTTTGGACCGCGGTCAGGAACAGACCAATACGGGGCTGATGGAGCGGGCGCATCGTTATATTCACCTCAATCTTCATTCAGACAGCTTGACGCCTGACGTCATGTGCCGGGCGCTGGGCATCTCGCGGACGCGGCTCTACCAATTGTTCGAAACGAGCGGGGGCGTCTTCAACTACATTCGCAAACGTCGATTGCTACAGGCCTATGCGGATCTAACCAACCCGTCCGACAACAGGCCGATCTCGGAGATTGCCGAGACCGCCGGCTTCGACGTTGCAGCTAATTTTACGCGCGCGTTCAGCCATGAATTCGGGCTCAGCCCGCGTGAAGTCAGAAAGACCATAGCAACGGAGCGCCCGGCCATCCCGGCGACACGTTTCATGCGGCGTTCTGGGACAACGATCGGCGATTGGCTAACGCTCGCACGTTGATGCGGTGGGCTAGGCTTTCCGCAGTCGAAAGCTGTCATTGCACATAGACCGGTACCATCGCGGAGGTTTCGTCGCGGTAGGGCAGGCGGATTTGGAAGCGGTGCTCACCGCTCTGGATCGGCCAAAAGACGGGTCGGTCGGGGTCGGTGACGGCGAAGGGCTGGCCGTCGACATACCAGACGATTTGCGGCACATGCGGGTGGACATCGGCCTTCAGAGGCAGCCGGTCTAATGCGGCCGGCTGTTCCGGATTGCGCCAGATCTGACTGTTGCGCGCCGGCGTCGAGATGGCAAGATGGATCTTGGGATCGGACGCGTCGGTACTGGCGAGCGAATAGCTCTGGCTCCGCCCCGCTGTTGCACTGATCGGCAAAGGGTTGAGGCTGGCGTCCGAACGAAGCGATAGCGCAGCCGCCTTCGGCATCTCATCGGGCTTCAGCCATTCCACCAGCGTCTGGCTGCAGCTATTGTCATTCGTCTGCCCGTTGACGACGCATACCTCCATCGGTTTGCGGTCCGGCGGCGTCGGAAAACGCGCATCGGCGATGTCTCCAGGCTTGTTGCCGTGGACCCGGTCGATAACGGCGTGCACAAGTCGGGCGGCAGTGCCGGCGCCGGTCATCCGGCTCATGGTGCCGTCATCGCCCCTCCCGATCCAGACGCCGACGATGACCTTTTCCGAATAGGCCACGGCCCAGGCATCCCGGTAACCTTGCGAGGTGCCGGTCTTGATGGCGACCGGGAATGGATATTCCAGCGTCCCGTAGCGGTGGAAGCTTGGCAGCCGCGCCTGCGGATCAGACAGGAATGATGTAATCAACCGGGCCGTATCGAGCGAAATGACCCGCACGGGCTGCGGCTGCGGCTGTTCGCGCGCCCAGCGCAGATCCTGCAATTGGCCGTCGTTGGCGAGCGCCCCATAGGCCCGCATCAGCCTGTCCAGGCGTGTGGGCAATGAGCCGATCGCCATCGACAGACCGAAATAGTCGGCCGGGGTTTCGAGGTCGTGCAGACCGAGATCGCGCAAGAAGCGGAACGTCGTCTCAAGACCGATGCTACGCAGCAGATTGGTCGCGGGCACATTGCGCGAATTCGCCAGCGCCTGGCGGGGCAACATGGGCCCGAGGAATTCGCGGTCCGCGTCGCCGATGCCTGAGGCGCCTTCCGGCAGATCGAGCAGCATGTCGGTCGGCTTCAGCACGCCGCGCTCGAACCCCAGCGCATAAATGAAAGGTTTGAGTGTCGAGCCCGGCGAACGCTGCGTCCGCGTATAGTCGAAGGCGCCGGCATGCCTGCCGTAATAATTGCTCGAACCGACCTGGGCGAGGACCTCGCCGGTTTGCCGCGACACCACCATGACCCCGACTTGCTGCGCGCCCGCAGAGCGCCAGCCATCGAGATAGTCTCGCGCGAGAGCGGTCACGTCGGCCTGCAGGCCAAGGTCGATCGTCGTGTGGATCAGCGGCGCAACCGCGGAGGCAGGCGCTATCTCGCCGTTCTCGATGAGATCGTGATAGCGCAATATCAGGTGCAGGGCGTCCGGGCGGCGGGGCAGGGCGGGCATCCGCATGTCATCGAGCTGGCGGTGGGCGATCTCCGCCTCGTCAGCTTGAATGATCTTCTGTTTTGCCAGCGCGTCGAGGATGTGATGACCGCGCTGAACGGCCCGGCGCAAGCCCTCCGGCCGCAGCGGGTTCATCCGGGTCGGCGATTGCGGGATGGCTGACAGCAGCGCGATCTCGGCCCAGGACAAATCCGCCACCGGCTTGTCGAAATAGAGGCGCGCCGCATGGGCGATGCCGTGGCTGCCATTGCCGTAAGGCGCCAGCCGCAAATATTGCGCCAGTGTGGCGTCGCGCCCGTAACGCAGGGTCAGCAAGACGCCGGTGCCGGCCTCGAGCATCTTGTGCACGAAGGTGCGCGATTCCGGCTGCTGCATCCGCGCCACTTGCATCGCAATGGTCGAGGCGCCCGAGCGGCGCTTGACGGCACCGAAATTTTGCCAGGCCGCGCGGCCGATGGCATAGGGATCGACGCCGATATGGTCGTAGAACCGCCTGTCTTCGAGGGCAAGCGTTGCCTTCACAACGCGATCCGGCAATTGCTCCAGCGGCCAATAGCCGTAATCGATGCGCCCGCCGGCGCCGTCGGCATGGCCGATCTGCGCGAGGAAAGCGCCGCTGCGATCATAGAGGATCGGCGTCGGTGCCGGCGCGATCAGCTGCGCACGCTGATGGATGAGATAGGCATAGACCAAGGCGCCCGCTGCAAGAACCAGCGAGGAGAAAAGAACGAGCTTCGATCGGCGGCGTCCCAAGAGTGTCATTGCTCGGCTGGCTGGCTCCTCGCCTGATATCTTCCCTGGCTGCGTGGACTACTTGGCCACGACGATTTGCACGGCAGCGCTCGTTCCCTGCACGCCCTTCTGGTACATGGTTTCGGCGAAGGCCTGCGGCTGTGTATACGAACCGGGGATCAAGGCGCGCGTCCGGTAGGCGAAGGTGTAGTTGCCCTTCGGAAGCCTCTCGGACGCGCAAAACACCTGATCGTCCCCGTAGGACACCCAATCGGTCGGCAGGCTCGGCGCGATTGCCGGTGTAGCCTCGGCCGGGGCGGTGGCGATGTTGGGGTTGAGAGGATCCAGCCCCGCGGCCAGCGGCAGGGTAAGCGCCACATGGGTCCGATCTTCGGACACGACCAGTTCGACCCTTTCCTCTGACACATCGCCCACCTTGAGCTGGATAGCACCTTTGGCATCGGGGATCAGTTTCTCCAGCGGCGCATTGCCGGCGGGGACGCGGTAGAGCGTGCGGGTCAGGGCAAACCCCCGGCTCTCAGCTTGCGCGCTATAGCCGGCTTCAGCAGAGAGATAGGAGGTCTCCACCAGCGCGAGGGCGGGCGCCGTTCCCGTATTTTGGATGGTAACGGCGCTCGGATCCAGAGTGACCTGTCGCAAAACAGGGTCATTGGCGTCGAGCGCCAGATTTTGAACATTGCCGCTCTGGGTCAGCGTCAGCGGCAAGGGCGTCGTCGGCCTCTGCCAGGCGACCGCAAGCGCACGGATCGCAGCCGACGTCGCATTGGTCGAGCCCCAGCCATCGCTGTCGCCGAGCTGCAGCAAGGCGTTTGTCAAGGCGGGATAACGCGGATCCGTTTCAGAGGTCAGAGCCGCCGCGCGCACCATTTCGGCAAGGCTGCGGGCTTCCGAAGGCAGGATGATCGGGCTGCCTCCATCCTCAGCCTGGCCGTCATAAACCAGCTGGCCATTGCGAGAGAGGATGCGCACGCGCGACCACATCGTGTCGGCGAGACCACCGACAAGACGTTGGTCGGCATCAGGCGCACCAGCTGCGGCCGCCGTCATTCTGGCAACGCTGACATTCGGCATCAAGGCAGCCGAACGGGCGAGTTCGGCCATATAGGCGGGGTCGAGCCCGCCGCCTTCGGCCAGCGCCGTCAGAGCCTCGACCCGTTCGCGAACCTCGTCACCACTGAGCAGATGCGGATAATCCGAGCGTAGCGACAGTTTCAGCACGCTCGCAAGACGATCCGTCAAAGCCTTGTCGGTGGGTTCGCCCGCTTTGCCGGCCGCGACCAGGAAAGAATAGGCCCAGGCCGTCAGCGAGACATTGCCCTTGCTGTGCGGCCAGAAGCCGACAAGGCCGTCGGCATCGACCGCCTGGCCGATTGCCAGCACGGTGTTGTGCACATCGCCGTCTATGCGCTTTTCAAGCTTCGCCGCTGCCAGGATGGGAGCGAAACTCTTGAACGCGACGCCGGAGGAGGCCAGCGATATCCGCTGCTCGGTGGAGCCGTAGGGAGATTCCACCAAAGTGTTGAGGCCGGCAACGAGCTTCACCAATGTCGGATCGGAGGTCAGCGTCATCGCACGCTGGAACGATCCGGGGCGCACATCTCCCTCAGTTGCGGGCAGCGTTTTCGAGCCGCCCGCCGGGATTTCGACGATCTGGTAATGTTTGGTCGGGATGCGGTCTGGTTTCAACGGCAGCGTGATTTCCACGGCGTCGCTGGCGTGGTCGGCCAGGCGCTCGACCCCGAAACGCAGCCGCACGTCGTCCTTGCCGGGCTTTGGCTCGGGCACCTGGGCGAGAATGCCGATATGAGCCGGCTTGTTCTCTTCCCAGGCAAAGGAAAGATCCTTGCTGCCCTCCAGCGTCAATCCGTCGGAAGCAATGGATGCAGCGCCGGCGCCGGCGCCACCCTCAACGACACGGGCAATGATGCCGGCCTCGAATTGGTCGCCAAAACGCAGGAAGCGAGGCAGGGCGGGTTGAGCGACGATTTCCTGTCGGATCAGCATTTCGCCGGTGCCGTAGCCGAAGCGGTCAGGACCGCTGACGGCCTTGGCACGCAGCTTGAAGACGGTCAGCGAGTCCGGAAGCTTCACCTTGATCTTGGCAATGCCGTCGGCGCCGACCTTGACGTCGGGAAGATAGATCGGCACCGGCGTGAAATTCTTGCGGACGGAGATATTGTTGTCCGTGCCCCATTCCTCCCGCTCGTCGCCACCCGGCACCTCGTCCAGAGGAATGATGCCGAAGGCCATGTTGCGGGTGTCGCGCAGCGCCATGGTGGATTGGCGCTTGACGATAAAATTCGGCAGCGGATCCAGCGGCTGTTCCGTTGCGAGCGACAGCACGGCCTGGTCGATCATCCAGAAGGTGGCCTCGCCCGCGATCGGCTGACCGGTATCGTCGGCGAGATGCAGCGTGACCTCCACTTCATCGCCGGGGCGGGCCTTCTTCGGGTAATCCAAGGCAACGGCGACGATGTTCTTCACCGGTTTTACCGTCACCGTCTTCGTCGCGGCGATCGTGACAGGCTTGCCCTGGTCGAAGGGCGCGTTCGGCGAGGGGATGCTGGTCTCCAGCCGGCCGCGCATGA
This sequence comes from Rhizobium redzepovicii, assembly GCF_019793435.1. GTDB lineage: Bacteria > Pseudomonadota > Alphaproteobacteria > Rhizobiales > Rhizobiaceae > Rhizobium > Rhizobium redzepovicii. The sequence continues at coordinate 203,155 of NZ_JAILYH010000002.1, forward strand.
TGAGGAAGTGCACGGGAATTTCAGGCGTATACTCCTTGCGGACCGGCACAGCATAATGACCGTATCCATCGGCGATATCGACCCAATCATAACGGAACGTTCCCTCGGGCTCTTCGACGACGGCCAGCGCACGGGCTGTCTGGAAGGGCGATTGGATCAGCAGATTGGCGGTTTCTCCGGGGATGTAGCTGTCCTTGTCCGTGGTCACGACCGCGGTGCGAGCGGGCGGCTGTGCCCAGGTGACCGGCGTGGTGCCGCCGACGAAGAAGTCGACGCTCACCTGCTGTCGGCGGCCGATCCGGTCGCTGGCCTCGAGTTGAATGACGTAGACGCCCGCATCCTTTGCCTCGAGCGCCAGGGTCTGGATATCGCTGGTGCTGGTAATCTTGCGCTCCAGAACGGTCTCGTCCATGACCTGCGTGACGTACTTCGCCGAACCCTGGCTGAAGTCGCTCGCCTGCAGCGTCGACGTCCAGTTGCGATGGATCAGCCGCGCCGTCATCTCCAGCCCGGCGACGGGATCGCCATTGCCGTCGACAGCCAGGATCTCAGGCTCGATGGCGCCGGGCGTCGGCACGTAGCGCGGCACCTTCAGGCCAAGCACGAAAGGCGGGACGGCATAGACGGTAGTAATGCTGCGCACCTGCAGATCGTCGTCGCCGGTAACGGTCGCCTCGACCATGTAGCGGCGGGGTTGCGCCGTCGGCTCGATCGTCGTGTCGAAGCTGATGCGCGAGGCGCCGCCGGCGTCGGTGCTGCCGTCTCGTTCCAGCGCGGGCGAGGATTTGAACTCGTTGCCGCCGGAGTACCGGGAATCCGTCGAAAAAAGGAAGCCTTCGTGGCCAGGCGGCGTCCAATTGTAGGGATACTGCACGGCGCGCCAGCGAATGGGACGATCCGCCAGCAGGCCGCCGGCGAAATAGCGCGCGACCAGGTCCACGTTGAAGGAGGAATCGAGAGGCACGGTCTGCGGATTGTTGAGGACCACTTCGAAAGTCGGCAGGCGATAAGCCTCCTTCTTGAAGGAGATGCTGCCGCATTGGACCCTGTTGTCGGCCGCGCTGCTTTGACTGCCGTCGCTCTCGGCGGTCTCGGCAGTATCGGCCTGGCTGTCGCCTGGCTGCGCCTCATCGGTATTGCCGTCGCTCGGACCGTCGGCGTTCTCGTCCTCACCGGAGGTCTGCGCCGGTTGAGTCTGGTCCGTAGCCTGCGCGGTGTCGCCCGGCTCGAAGTGAACTTCGTAATCGCCGGTCGCCGGCGTCTCCGAGTCGAATTTGTGATAAAAGCCGCCGAACGCGTCCAGCCGCACCGGTACGCGCCACTCCTGCTGATCGGGGCCGGTGATGACGATCTGGCCGCCTTGCGCCGGCAGCGTCAGGTGGCCTCCGAGGTAGCTTCGGACATATCCCTTGATATGCACCGGCTCCTCCGGGCGATAGATCGGCCGCTCGGTGAAGACGTGGCAGAGGGTGCGGCTCTGCTCGGTGCGGCTTTCCGCGGGATTGGTGGTCCAATCCAGCCAGGCGGCGGAGGGTTTGGTCCAGTTGTCTTCAGCATATTGGGCCGGGGCATGATCGGGATCGACGACCAGAGTATCCAGCCCCTTCGTCACGATGACGCGCCGGATCTTCGCGTCGGCGCGCTTCTGCAGCTCCCAGGAAAAGAAGCCCTGCGCGTCTGTCGTTCCTGCCGCAAGCGTGACGAATTTGCCGTCGCGCAAACCGTCGAGGCGAATTTGCGCCCCATCCATCGGCTTGCCGCTGGCAAGCGAGGTGACGGCAAAGCGGACCCGGTCCGGCTCCTCCACCGCGCTCAAGGTCAGGTCGGTGACCTGTACACGAAGCCAACGCCGGGTTTGGCTGTCCACCGCGCGCAGGCCGACGAGATAGCTGCCGGGCTGGTCGGCACCGGCAATCCGGGCAAAAAGCGATTTCAGGTCCAGGCCGAATTTGGTGTCGACGCCGCCCTTGTGAATCGGCAGGTCGACGAACTGGGATATGGCGGGCGAACCCAGGGCCTTGACGCGCGCCTGGATCGCATCGGCTGAAATCTCGTCGTTGTCGGCCCATTTCTGCGGCTCCTTGCCGGGCAGAGGCGGTGCTTCGTCGTCATCCGTATCGAGGTCGGATTGCGGGAAAGGCCAAAAATCGCGCGACAGCGGATCGATCGCGTGGATGCGCACATCGGCCCTGTCATAACCGCGCCCGCGCAACGGCACGAGTTGTGGGCCAAAACGCTCGACCACACCCTGCGACGCATCCCAGATGAGCGAAGACTGTTCCGGCGCGAAGGCGAATTTCTGGCCGAAGCCGTCAGCCAGCGGTCTGCCGCGGTCATCCGTCAAGGCGCCGGCAGCGACATCGAGCGTGTAGACCTTGTCGGTGAGAAAGCGGCCATTGACATAGAGACGCCCATCGCTTGCTTCCGCCGTCAGATCGTCCACCGGCGGAGAAATGCGCAAGGCGTCCCGGACCGAGAACTGTTCCCCAACCACCGGATTGCTCGAAAACCGGAAGATCATGCCGCGACCCTGGCGAGTGGCCGGCGCTGCATCGGCATTGTCGGCGGCGTTGCCGTCATCATCGACCGCGGCGCTGTAATCGCTGACGGTCGCGTTGGAGGTGCAGCGCATGATGCCATCGCTCGTGGTGGCGTCGAAGCCCCGCCCGCAATCGGAACTGGTCATGGTGAAGGGCACGGCGGTGCGCACGCGCAATTCAAAGGTCTGATCGCTGAAATCCGGCGTATCGGCAAGCTTCAGCCGCAGGATGGCGACGCGGCCATCGGGTACGCTCTGATGCAACTTCACCACGTAGGATTGCTGATCGCCGCGGCTGTTGCGTTCAAGCGGCTGGATATCGAAATCTTGCGCCCCCAACATCAGACCGCCTTCGTCGCCAATGCCGGGCGCCGGACGCAGCTCGATCGACAGCAGCCGGCTCAGCGCCGCGACATCGACGGGTTCGGCAAAGGTCAAGGTGATCTGGTCAAGCTCGCTGACGGGATCATCGGTTGCAGCCGGAGCCGTCGATACCGGCACCGGCAGCAGCGGTATCAGTTCCGTCTCACCGCCGGCGCCCTTGTCATGATCCAGCATCTTGACCTTGACGCGGGCAAGGGGCTGCCACTTGTCGGCGGGCCTGAATTGCAGAGCGCGCGGGCCGAGCCACTGCCAGGCACCTGAAACAGCCGGTTCCATCGTCACGAAACGCTCGGGCGAATCTTCCGCGCCGCCGGTTGCGGGGCCGGTATCCGTGGCAAAGAAAATCGTCACGGGATCATAGGCGCGCAAAAACCTCTCCGGCACGATTTTGACGCCGTCGGCGCGCTGCAGAACATCCAGTGCCGGCGAGGGAGCGCCTTGCTGCGCGTGACCGCTTGAGATCAGCGTTGAAGACGCAAGGGCGAGGGCAATGAGAAATGCGATCTTTTTCATTGGTTTCACTTCGATCCCATGGGCTTCAGACCGGCACGCTGCAGATAATCATTGATAATTTCGGGCGGCGGGCCCGCCGGCGGTGGCGACAATCCAACCACCGAAGGCCTGACGATGAGTGTCGGCGCGTTGGCCGGTGCGCGTGCTTCCAGGAGGTAATAGCCTGCCGCAAGTTGCTTGAGCTGATTGACGCCTTCGCCGAGCGCCTGGCCCTTGGCATCCAGTAGCCGGCCGATGGCAAGGTCAGGATCGGAACGCAGGCCGACGCCGATATTGCCGCTATTCCTAACCTCGAAGCCGAACAGGGCGGTCGCGCCCGGTGCAAGCACGACCGGGGCTCCGATGCCGTCATTGACCGGCACGACCGGTGTCGCCGTCATGTCCAGGCTGCCCGACAAGGGGCCTTCATGCGTGGAATAGAGTGTCAGGACCGCCTCACCTGCTGCAAGACAGCGGTGGAACTCCGCTCCCGTCGGAAAGAGTTGCATGTCGCGGTGACCATCCTGCTCCAGGCCGACAATGACAGGTGCGTCGGTGCTGACGTCGAGCACCATCGGCTGGGCCGGGTTAAGACGGAAAGCCATGGCTTCACCCTCGAGCTTTACGCTCTGCGGCAGCGTCATCGATTTTGGTTCGGGCTTCGGCCAGGGCGACTGGCCGCCACGTTCCAGCCACAGCGCCACAAGGCCGGCGCCGTGATCGACGATCAGCTGACCGGGTCCGGAGACGGAAATACTTTCCCCGCGCAAGACCCGACCGTCGGCCCCGATAAACGTCGCCGCGCCGCCGGAAACGTTCAGGACATCTCCCTTCATGGCATCAACCACGATTTCTTCCGATCCGACCGTCCCGAAAAACCGGCGCTTGATCTGATCGTTGCCGAGCGCAATTGCTTGTCCCGGTGACAGGCTGACGCGCGCCGAGCCGGCATCACCCGTCAGATTGACGAGCCAGATCTCCTCAGTCGACGTCGCGATGCTGCGCGACAGGGGAGCTGCGGCCGACCAGACGTTCAACAGCTGAGAGGTTGAGGTGGCGGAGACGACGGCGATCCCGGGCGCCAGGTCGAGCGTCAGCCGTTTCACCCCAGTCGCCAGCTTTACCGGCTGCGCGCTGAAGGCTGGAACGGTCGTCGTCAAGGGGCCGTTCAGCTGCACCGCCTCGAGTTCGGCCGCATCGATCGGCCTCAGCCGCATCTGCAGGCTTTCATCGCTTGCGGCGTTCCAGATGTGCAGATCCTGATTATCGGAGAGGGCGACCGCGCTGTTGAGGCCGACACCCATGCCGCGTCCGGCCGTGAGGCCCGGCTGGCCGAAGGCCGAATCCGCACGCCACAATCGAACCTTACCCGGCAAGGCAGGGATGGCTGGAATAACCGCCTGATCTCCCGGCGAAAGCGTCAGCGCGATCTCTGCATCGGGTTGCGCGGGGCTCACCCGCACATGGCCGGCGCCACGGGAGACCAGCCATAAACGATCCGATTGCGGAGCAAAAAGTCCCGATGCGGCTGCCGTGAGCGGACGATCGGCACTTGCGCCCGCAAGCAGATCGGCGCTGGCGCCGAGGTCCATGAGGCCGGCCGACGGCGCATGCGCGAGAGCAACGTTGAGAGAGAGATCGAGGCCATCGATGGCCACGGGCTCCGAGGCGATATCGCCGGGCTCCCGCATATCGCCAACGATGCTGCGCGCGGCGATCTTGATGGGTGCTGCCCCACCGTCGAGGGTCCAGACCGATGCGCGCCATTGTGCATCCCCCTCGGAAGCGGGCCAAGCGATAAAGGGTGTGCGGCCACGGGCAAGGGTTTGCGGCTTCCAGCCGCCATCGGCATCTCGTTTTTCGACGGAGAGAACCAGGTCGCTGGTGGACTGCGCCGCAACCAGCGTGAGCCGATCCTTTACATTGGCCGGCAAGGGACCCGGCAGAGGGAAAATAAAGACGGAGGCGCCGTTGACGGAGGCACTGCCGCTCTCTGCAAGCGCCGGCTGCGCTTGCTCCTGCGGCAGGGCGAACTGAACCTCGATATCCCCGAGATCGGCCTGGTCGTCGCCTTCCCCCTGATCATCGCCGTCGGCTTCTTGATCGTCGGGATTATCATCCGCTTGGCTGCCGGCCGTGCCGGATGCTGCCGCCTGATCAAGCGCCAGTGTATAGGATCCGGCCGGCAGGCGGGTGGACAGCGCGATGTTCCAATCATCGCTGCGCCCCGTCAGGCGTTCGAGGACGGCGCCATGTTCGTCCTTCAGCACGCCCTTGATTTCGGTGCGGCCGAAAGTGCCGAGGCTGACGACACGGTCCGTCTCGACATTGAAGGAAAGCTCGGCCGGCAGGTTGACGAAGCGCGCCTCGCCCGGCTGCAGATCCCTGGTGTTCAGGGTAACCTGGTAATCCAGCCGGTCATCATGGGCGAGGCTCGTGAGGTCGATGCGATAGTGCCCGGCCTTCAATTTGCCGGTAAATTGGGGCGCGGCGACAAATCGGGCGATCTGCTCCTTGTCGTCACGAAACAGCGTGCCGATCATGCCTTCGGTCAGATCGATGCTGATATCCGCATCGGCCAAGAGATCAAACGTCCAGCCGTCGGCAACACGCGCGTCGCCCTTGCCCTGAGGCTCGCGCCACTGAAATGCCTGGCTCTGATTGAAGGCCAGCGGATGCGGTCCGTGGCCCTGCAGCTGCGGCGCGTCGATGACGGGTCTTAGCCGTGCGACAAACCGCGTGTCGACGTCGCGCGGCAGGATCACGAGGCGGTAATGCCCCGGCGTGAAATCCTGACTGAGACTGGAAAGTGGCCCCGGCACTGTGAGCGGCCATCCCTCGGCATCCTCGAGGCGAGCAGTAAGGTCTTCGCCGAGGGAGTAGAGATCAAGCTGATAAGATCCCGCACGTGTTATCTCGATCGGCACGACGGCGCCGCGCCCGCCGGAGAGAATGCCTCGGCTGGTGCCATCGGCGACCAGGGTTGCCGCCGTCGGAAGCGAGGCCGGCGTAACGGCGACGCCAAGATGGCCGGAGGAATTCTGCACGGAGAGGCCGACCTGATAGGTTCCCGCGCGCAGATAGGTTTGCAGCAGCGCATTGTGGCCATCGCCATTGTCCGACGCTTCCCCCAGCCCCGGCAGGAATGACGTGCCAAGGCGCAGCGATGTCTGCAAACGGCCAAGGGTTTCGATGCGGTAAAGCCCCCCTTCCGCCACCTCGAGCCGGTAGGATTTCTCCGCGTTCTCGGCGAGATCGAGAAACTGGGGTTGGCCGGCAATCAATGGGGATGCGGGGGGCGGGGGTGCGATCTGGCGCGCTGCGGCAGCATCAGGCTGCCAACTGACGACGATCGACCGGGCAGCGGAGGGAACCGGGAAGCGCAGGGTCAAGGTCCGGCCTTTTGTGTCGACGCGCTCGTTGCTGGTCGCAAATGCGACCGATGTATTGTGCATGTCGATAGCGGCGATGGTCCCGCCTGGAGGTACGTGGACGTCGATCTGCAGATCCGCTGGTGACGCCGGCCGCGACAGGACGTTCGCATCGTCATTCGCAGCACCTTTGGCCTGCGGCACGGGCGCCGGCATATTGGACATTGGCTGATCCGGCAGAGGTTGCGGCTGTGCCGCCGCATCGGCGGGCTGCCAGAGCGCCAGTGGCCGCAACTGCAGATCGGCGGGCAAGGCCACGGCACGAGGTCCCGTCAGCAGACCGGGCGCGGCATTGGCGATGATCTGGTAGCGCGTGGCCTTTTCGGCTTCCCGGATGCCAAAGGAAATGGTGGTGCGCGCCGGAGCGGCGGGTTGGACCGGTGGGACGAGGCCCGGCGTGCCGAAGGTGAGGTCGACGATGCCGACGGCATTGTTATCGGGCAGCAGGCGCAGCAGATAATAGCCGGCGTCCAGATCGAAACGATCAGGATTGCGGCCGTCGACGCGCGGAGCATTGCCGACAAGAACCGGGCTGATGTCGGCATGCAGGGCAACGCCTGAGGTGCGGACCGCGATCTGGCCAGCTTGCGTCATCTCGAACAGCAGCGACGTCGGCCCGCGTAAATTGAAGCGCCGCCGCCAAGCCTGGCCCGGGCCGAGATGAGGCAGGTCGGACGCGACGATCGTGGCTTTGCCCCCACGGTCCTGGCGCAACAGCAGGGCCGTGGCCGGAATTTCATCGCCGCCTTCGCCGGCAATGTCGAGACTGATGAGATTGGCCACTGAGCCTTTAAATTGGGTCTCGGTGCCGAATCGAAGCCCCCGAAGCTGGAAAGGCTGGCCTTCATAGCCCGAGACTTCGACAATGCTCGGCTGGCCGTCTGTTGAAAGCGAAAGCGTGGCTGTCGGTTCGCGGCTGGCCTTATCGATCACGGCACTCTGAAAAGCCGTCGCCGTTTGGGAAGTCCGACCGGCCCGGAGCACCGCCGGCGCCGATTGCGGCAGCTCCAGACGGAAGGTATCGAGATCTGCCGGCGCCTCGAAACGGATCGAGCCGAAGGGTCCGATGACATTTTCGGCTATCCCTCCGGCCAGCGAAAGCTGCGCGCCGGTGCGAATATGGAATGGCTCTGCGGCGTCCGCGCTAGTCCAGACAAGCTTCTGACCGCCATAGGCCGTCACGAGATAGCGGCCGGCCTCGACCGTTCCCGTCAGCGTCGCCCGGCTCATGGGGAGGCCCGGCTTCAATTCGAAGATCGACATTTTCGGCGAGAGATCGGCAATATCGGTGCCGTTCCGCCACAAGCGCAGATCCTGCAGCGAGCGTCCGACCGCCTCGATATCGACGCGCCCGGAATCGGGAATGTCGATCCAATAGGATCTTTGCTGCAGATCGCTGAGATCGGCATGGATGGGGGTGAGCGAGGTCAAGGCGGCGTCGGGCTGTTCAAGCTCCTGATAGGCTTGCGCGGTGAGCTTGACGTCGCCGGCGGCTCCCTTGGCACCGAACACACGGACCTTGTAGGTGCCTTTGTCGAGCAGGGCATCGATCCGGCCGTCGCTGACTCCGGCTGCGCCCATGCGGTCGCCGGGGCCGGCGATCATGTCGACAAGCTGCAGCGCCACACCGGAAGTGCTCTGCGTGCGGATGGTGATATGGCCTGAAGTGTCGACGGTCAGCAAGGTGCTGCCATCCTGATCCGCAGGCAGTTGATCCGGGGCCAAATGCGGCTGCGACACGAGCCGGGGCGGCGCTTTTAAGGGCGCGGGTTGAGGCGCTGCGACGGCCGCCGGCGCCGATGTATCTTGTGCCGCCGCCGGCTGTGTCGTCGGTGCTGTTGATGGTGCAAGCTCGACGGCAGATTCTGGCGGCTTGCGGCTGGGAGAAGCGCCCGCTGCCACAAGCGCCTCAAGGCGCGTCTGGTAGCTTGTTGCCAGGCATGCCGTCAGCCGGCCCGGATCGGTGTCTACGCAGGATTTGTTGCGGTCCGCCAACCAGCGGCGCTGCTGCTGGCGTAGATCGTTCAGCCTTGTCGGGTCGCCGTTGAGATCCGCCAATGCCTGCCGATAGGAGGCTGCCAAGGCGGTGTCCTGGGCAATCAAGGCAGGGGAGGCACAAATCGCCTTTTCAATGGCGGACTGCGCTTTGCCGCAATCAAAGGATTGCGCATGGGAGGCCGCTGGGAAAAGACAACCACTGAGGGCAACAAGCAAACGCAGGCGAGAGATGAAAGCCATGGATAACTCGTTTTTTGAGTGGCCGGCACACTAGTCAATATGAACTATCCTCGATCAAGACAAGAGCCGGTTGCAGCAAGCCGAGAACCGCAACGCGCTCAATGTTTGACGTGGTTTATAAGTCGGCACTTGGATGTGGAGTGACCCGTAAAAACTCGCTCTTGCGGCAGGAGCGCAGGGCTAATTTCCGGCGTCGGACATGTCACATTTTTCCACTCCCTTCGTCCTTGTGAGCGAAAGGAGATTTCAATGCGACCGCTGCTTCTTGCCCTTTCCGTCCTCCAGCTTTTCAACGGGGTGCTGATGCTGGCTGCACCACCGCTCTGGTATAGCGTCATACCCGGTGTCACGGAGACTGGCCCGTTCAATTCCCATTTCATTCGAGATATCGGCCTTGGCTTTCTGAGCGCCGGCTGCGCGCTGGGCATGGCGAGCTGGTATGCGGCGATTGCACGGCCTCTGGTGGCTGTTGCCAGCGTCTTCCTGCTCGGCCATGCGCTGCTGCATCTCGCCGAAATGGGGCTGCATGGAACCGGTCCAGCCCATGCGATGCGGGATATCACGCTGATCGTCGTGCCGGCCTTGATGCCGCTTGCCGTGTTCAAGCGGAGGACCTCCCATGTTTAGGCGGCTCTTTCGGAATGCCGCGCGCAAATTCGGCGCGCGCTATGATTATGATGTCGGCTATATGGAAGATCTCGCCGAGTTGAGCCCGGGCGGATTCGCCAAGCTCGCCTTGCTCACACCCTTCACGCAGGAGCGTTTCGGCGTACCGGCTGCACCTTATTATGCTGCGAAATTCATCGCGGCGCGCACGGCCGGATGTGGGCCCTGCACCATGCTGGTGGTTCGCATGGCGGAGGAAGCCGGCGTCAGCGCACAGCAGCTCGCCTCGATCGCCCGGCCGGGTTCGGCGGATGCCGACATGCGGCTTGCCGCCGACTATGCGACAGCCGTTCTCGCGAACTCGTTCGACCTTGCTGACATGATTGAGACGGCGCGGTACCGCTTCGGGGAAAAAGGCCTCTGGGGCCTTGCTTCAGCCGTCGCCGCCGGCCAATTCTACCCCACCTTAAAGCGGGGCGTCGGCGCGGCGCTGAGCTGCGACTTGCTGCCGGCTGAGTTTCGGGAGGTCGCATGAGAGCGCCTATGGGGAGGGATGTCGGGCCGATGCCGGAGGCGCTGCGCCGCCGGCTGGTCCGGCTCGCCTATCGCTATCTCGGTTCGGTGAGCGACGCTGAGGACGTCGTACAGGAAGCCTCCATCAAGCTCCTTGCCAGCGAAGGTGTCCGCGACCGCGAGGCGTGGCTTGCCCGCGTCGTCACCAATGCCGCGCTTGATCGGCTGAGGCAGCTTAAGGCGCGGCGGGAGACCTATATCGGGCCCTGGCTGCCGGAACCGGTGGTCGAGACGGAGAGCCCGAGCGATCGCGAGCTCGACATTTCCTTCGCCGTCATGCGCACGCTCGAGACATTGTCGCCGCTCGAACGCGCGGCCTTCTTCCTGCATGACCTGTTCGGCATGGATTTCGACACGGTGGGCGAGACGCTCGACCGCTCGCCCGCCGCTGTCCGTAAGCTCGCCTCGCGGGCCCGGCAGGCAGTGAAGGAGGGGCGGCCACGCTTTGCGGCGCGACCTGCCGACGTGGAGCGGCTGTTGATGGCGATCAGCGCTGCTGTGCAAAGCGATTCCGTCGACGCTCTTGCCGCCGCACTGGCCGAGGATATCGAGTTGATCTCGGACGGCGGCGGCAAGGTGATCGCGGCGCTCAGGGTTCTTCATGGCCCCATGGAAGTCGCAAACTTCCTCATGCACATCGCCCGCAAGCAGCCGGATGGCGGATGGCGTTTCGGACCCGCCCAGGTGAATGGCGGCGCCGGTATGCTGATCAGTTCCGAGGTCGGCCTTGACACGGTGATGGCCATCGACCTCGATACCGAGGGGCGGGTTGCGGCGGTCTATCTCGTGCGGAATCCGGAAAAGCTCGCCCATGTGGTGGGAAGCTGAGCCGGCGTTGCCACCGTGAAGGCTGCGCTTATGCCTTTGGCGAAACTGCGCTGATCGTAGGCCATGCTTCAACTCGTCCAGCCGGCTACAGTCCGAACAGATCATCATTGTGATAATCTTGCGCCAGCCAAGGTCGATTCGCAGGTGTCGGGATTTTCGCCCCGGAGCCAGGCACGCGTGGTCGTGATACAGGTAAGGAGGCAGCGATGCTGAAAACCGATACCCGCCAAGCGAATTGGCGCCGTGCCAATCCAGGCAAATATGATGCTCACCTCGCCGTGCAGCGAGCAATCAAGGCAGGCGAGCTGGAAAAGCAAACCTGCGAGGTCTGCGGGGTCGAAGCGGTCGATGCCCATCATGATCAATACGACGAGCCCTTAAGGGTGCGGTGGTTATGCCGACGCCACCACACGAGGCTGCACCATTATGGCGAAGACATGTTTCCGATCAGGAATGCACTTTAGAGGGCCGGATCAATCTGGTCTGTATTGGAACGCCGCTCCTCGACATCAAGCCCGATCGCACCATGTTCAAGCCGATCGCGCCGCCGCAGCCCGGAGACTTTCAGGTTGGAAGCGAAACGGCGCGTGTTTGCAAAAAGGGATAGCCGCCGAAGCTCCCGAACGACCACTGAGGTAATTGTGATGTACGCCACGAGGAACATAGGGCAGGGCGACAAGCGCACCTTCTATCGCGAACTCGCAGGCCAACTTCAGGGGCTGCTTAAAGGCGAACGCGACGCCGTTGCCAATGCCGCAAACCTCTCGGCGCTTGTCTTCGAGCTCGTTGCCGATCTGAACTGGGTGGGCTTCTATTTCCTGAGATCCGAAAACGAGCTGGTCCTCGGCCCGTTCCAGGGCAGGGTCGCTTGTGTGCGCATTGCCGTCGGCAAGGGAGTCTGCGGTACAGCGGTTGCGGAAGCGCGTTCCGTGCTGGTTCCGGATGTCCACGAATTTCCCGGACACATCGCCTGTGACGCCGCTTCCCGATCGGAGCTGGTGATCCCGCTGGTCAAGGACGGCGGAATTGTCGGCGTGCTCGATCTCGACAGCCCCACGCCTCATCGTTTCAATGCCGAGGATCAGGCCGGGTTCGAGGCGCTCGCCGCAATCTATGTCGCCGCGAGCGTTCTCTAGAGCGATTTTAGATGACCGTTCCAACGGATCAGTCGACTGCGACCATCACGTCGGAAGCCTTGACGACGGCATAGGCATTTCCACCGACGGTGAGACCGAGTTCGTCCACGGCTTCGTTAACGATGACGCCATTGCCGATGTCAATGCGGACATGGGCGGTCGTCGCGCCTTTGGTCACCTCGATAATCTTGCCTTTCAGGCGATTGCGGGCGCTGATTTTCATAATGTTCTCGTCGTGCCGTCCAACTATCCGGCGGATTCGATCGCAGGCACGGTTTTCCGGATCACTGCCGAAGAACTGGCGGCAGCCGATGCTACGAAGTCTCCGACTACAAGCGTATCGAAACGGTGTTGGCGTCGCGAACCAAAGCATGGGTCTACGTTAAGGCCTGATCTGTTCCTTCATGCCGCCCGAGGAATGCCTCACCATCCGGCCTCAGAGCACGCCCTTCCTCAAGATGAAGTTTCCATAGGGGCGCGATTCAGCCGTCTGAATGATCGCAAACGATCGCATGGCGATCGGATAGTAAGCGAACCTCTCGACAGGTTGGCTGGCGATCGAACGCACTTCTGCCTCACTGCAAACGGCGATGACCTCCCTGTGCACTTCGAGCAACTCGCCTGGCGCGTCGACGGCCTCCATATGCATCAGCGGCGTGTCGCCGAATGTGTCCAAGGGCATCATTTTAAGGATCCCGCGAACTGCAGTCGGTGCATCGACCCCCTCCAAGATGAGAAGCTTTCCGCTTGTGGTTTGGGTCGCCACCCGAAAGCCTGAGAAGTTTCGATCGACGATGGCCAATTCGTCGCCATGACCCATGGAGGCCATAACCCACAACAAGTCGGCCGTGACGAACTGCGGGACGCCTTTCAGCATGTCATTTCCCTCCCAAGAGATGATCACCAGTTGGATCGTATCCGCAAAAAAACGATTGCGCAAACGTTTCGATGGCGTTAGCGTGATCAAATTCGCGGATCCTTGGAGAGCCTGTTTAAAGGTTGGAAATCCGCCTGGGAGGAAAATTTGAGACGCTTTGTTGTTGTGCTGCCGGCAAACGCCGGAGCGCGCTCATGACGACGATTTCCGAAGTTGCAAAGGCGGCCGGAGTTTCGGTCTCCACGGTTTCCCATGTTCTCAACAAGACGCGCTACGTTTCGCCCGAGAAGGCGAAGCTCGTCATGGAGGCGGTGGACGAGATCGGATATATCCCGAACGCGGTTGCGCGCTCTCTCAAATTATCGTCGACGGGCACGGTCGGCCTGGTCATTTCCGCCATTTCGAACCCTTACTTCAGCGACATCATTTGCGCGATTGAAGCCGAGTGTTCCAAGCGAGGCTTGATCGTCTTCCTATGTGATACACAGGACGATCCAGATCGGGAACTGGAGCTCATCCGGCATCTGCATCAGCGTCGTGTCGACGGCATTATCCTTGCCGCTTCAGGCGCTCCTAAAAAGTCGCTGGACTATCTATTTGAATGCGATGTTCCCTGTGTGCTCGTCGACAGGCTCTCCGATGATCGTTTCGATCAGGTCGGAACCGACAACACGGCGGCAATCCGCATGCTGGTCGATCATCTCGTCACGCTCCATCACCAACGGGTTGGGATCATCCTCGGCCAGCCGGGATTTTCAACGACCGTCGAGCGCACTGAGGCTTTCCGCGCGGCTATGGCGGAGAAGGGAATAGAGGTCCCGCATGCCTTCATCAGCAATGGCAACCGCAGCACGGCTGACGCCACCGCTTCGACACACCGCTTGCTGGAGTTGACGGAGCCACCCACAGCAATCCTTGCCTCAAACAATCTTGCGATGATCGGCGCGATGAGAGCCATTCGGGAACGGGGGCTACGCGTTCCCGCGGATATTTCAGTGCTCGGAATCGATGATTTCGAATGGGCAGATTACTTCGAACCGCGCCTGACGCTGATGGCCCAGCCTTGCGATGAGATCGGCAGGAAGGCGGCGGACTTGCTGATTGCGCGGATCGGCAGCAAGCACCGCCCGCGCGAGACCGTTCGACTGTCGCCGGTTTTGCGGGTGCGTGAATCGTGTGGAGAAGCAGCATGAACCAGGTTGTTCTTTCGGCGAAAGGTATCACCAAGCATTTCGGCGGCGTTCAAGCGCTGCGTGGCGTGGACTTCGATCTTAAAGTGGGTGAAATCCATGCCCTGCTTGGAGAGAATGGTGCGGGCAAATCGACGTTGATGAACCTGATGTCCGGCGTGCACACGCCGGACCAGGGAGAGATCTTCATCGATGGCAAACCCGCCCGATTTCACAGCCCGCGGGATGCACAAGCGGCAGGAATTGCAACGATTTTCCAGGAATTGGATCTCGTCTCGAGTTTGAGCGTCGCGGCCAATCTCTTTCTTGGGCGTGAGCTTGTCCATCCACATGGCATGCTCGACGGAAAGGCGATGCTGCGCGAAGCGCGCAAAAGACTGGAGGCAATCGACCGATCGATCGATCCCTCCCAGCTTGTAGGCGAGCTTTCTATCGGCCAGCGCCAGGTCGTCGCCATTGTCAAGGCGCTGTCCTATGCATCCCGCGCTCTGATCATGGATGAGCCGACAGCGGCATTGACGGTCGGCGAAGTCGATCGATTGTTCGATATTATGCGCGGGCTCGCATCGTCAGGCGTCGGTATCGTCTATATTTCGCATCGCCTCGAGGAAGTGCCGCAGATTGCCCATCGCGTGACAGTGATGCGCGACGGCAAGGTCGCCGGCGTTACCGAGCCGAACGCGCCGCAAGCCCAACTGGTGCAGCTTCTTGTCGGTCGTCCGTTGAACGAACTTTACCCGCCTCGATCGGATCGCGTCGGAGACGTGTTGCTGAGGATGCGTCAGGCCTCCTTCCGGCCGCACCGTGCGTCACCCGGGTGGCAGGCGCCATCAAAGATCGACCTCGATGTTCACCGCGGTGAAATTGTCGGCTTGGCCGGCGTGATGGGTGCAGGGCGAACCGAGCTTCTGAGCGCTCTTTACGGGACAGGCGTGCCGGGCAGGTGGCAGGGTGAGGTTACCATTGGCGGCAAACCGGCAAGGCTTCGATCCATCGCCGCCGCGCGCAGGGCTGGTCTCGCATTCGTCACCGACGACCGGCGCGGCGCCGGACTGATGCTGCGTATGTCCGTTGGCCTCAATCTCGTCATGTCGATCATTCGCCGAATTTCCCCAAACGGCTTGTTGTCTGCACGTCGACAGGATGATGCGATCAAGAGCTCGTTCGGGAATTTCGACATCCGTCCCAAGAATCCGGAGATCGCAGTGGGTGCCCTGTCCGGCGGCAACCAGCAAAAGGTCGTGCTTGCCAAGGAAGTGCTGGGCAATCCGAGCCTGTTGCTTCTCGACGAGCCGACCCGCGGTGTGGACGTCGGAGCCAAGGGGGAGATTTACGCTCGCTTGCGCAAATTTGCCTCGGATGGATTGGGCATCCTTGTCGCTTCAAGCGAGATGCCCGAGCTGATCGGCCTATGCGATCGAATAGTGGTTCTGCGCAATGGCTGCAGCGTTGCCGAATTTTCCGGCGGGGTGAGCGAACACGACGTTCTGGCCGCCGCCAACGGGAGGGAGGGATGATGTCCGAACAACAAATTACGTCGAGTTCTCCGATTCAACCCGCAAAGCGCATCGATCCGCTTGCGGTCATCGTCCGCTTCCAAAGCCTGATCGGCCTTGTGCTGGTCTTTGCCGGCGGCATCATCTTCTCGCCGCGTCGGCATGGGGTCATCCTGTTCATTCAACCCGACAATATCGCCAACATCGTCCGTGCGGTGTCCGAGACCGGCATCATCGCGATCGGGATGACCTTCGTGATCATAACCGCCGGGATCGATCTCTCGGTTGGGGCGACCCTTGGTCTTGCGAGCGTCGTCACAGCAACATTGATGGTCTCGGGCGGCTTTGGGCTGATTACAACGGTGCTGGCGGTGCTGCTGATGGGCACCTGTTTCGGCTTGATCCAGGGAGCGATCTCAAGCAAGTTTCGGCTTGAAGCATTTATCGTCACTCTTGCCGGTTTACAGGCAGCTCGCGGGCTGGCGCTCGTAGTTTCGGGCAATCAGTACATCAATATTTCCTATGGCGATGGCCCCGGGCTGGCGCCTCCCATCTTTGCGGTTCTCGGCGGTCGATTGTTCGGCAACGTCGTTCCTGTGGCCACGATCGTCTTCCTGATCTTTGCCTGTATCGCAACGCTGGTGCTGAACACGACGAGGTTCGGCCGCTACGTCTATGCCGTTGGCGGCAACGAGCGCGCCGCTCGCATCTCCGGTGTTCCGGTCTCGGCAATCAAGATCGCCGTTTACGCCATCACCGGTTTTGCATCCGCGCTGGCCGGCATCGTCCATGCCGGGCAATTCAATTTCGGAAGCGCCAATGATGGCACCGGTTATGAATTGACGGCCATCGCGGCTGTCGTCATTGGCGGAACCAGCCTGTTTGGCGGGTCGGGTTCCATGGTCGGAACGATCGCCGGCACGATCATGCTTGGCGCCCTCGCCAATATTCTTCAGCTCAACAATATCACCCCAGCCATGCAGTTGCTCGCCACAGCGGCAATCATCGTTCTGGCGGCAGTCCTTCAATCCCTCGTTCGTCGCCGCGAAGGATTGGGCAGATAGTGTGGCGGCATCTCCCGGAAGGTGGATCCGGAACCAATGTGGAGGAGAAAGTAATGACACAGAATGCACTTCGATTTTCGAATGCCGGGCGCATGGCACTTCTCGCCGGTTCGTGCCTTTGTATTGCCGGCGTGGCCCAGGCTGCCGATCCGCTTGTGAAGGCTTGCGCCAAAGACGGCGAATTCGTTGTCGGCTTCTCGCAGGCAAACAACGCGGAGCCCTACCGCCAGCACGTCAACGATGAACTGGAAGCCGCCGCCAAGGCGGTCCCGCAGTTCACACTGCAGATCGCCGACGGGGCGGGCAACGTCAACACTCAGACGTCACAGGTCGACAATTTCATTACCCAAAAGGTCGATCTTCTGTTGATCTCGCCTTTCGAGGCGGCTCCGCTGACGCCCGCCGTCAAGCGGGCAATGGACGCGGGTATCCCGGTCATCGAACTCGATCGCAAGACGAACGGTGAAGCAGGCAAGGATTACACAGCTTTCATCGGAGGCGATAATTACAAGATTGCGCTGGCAGCCGGCGAATATACCAGCAAGACACTTCTTCCAGATGGCGGCGAGGCCGCCGTGCTGGAGGGCCTGCCGAGTTCGACGCCCGCAGTCGAGCGGCTCAACGGCTTCAAAGACGGCGTGAAGGCCAATTCGAAAATCCAGATCGTCGCAGAACAGGCGGCAGACTGGCTGCCGGATAAAGCACAAACGGCGTTCGCAGCCATGCTGCAGGCTCATCCGGATATCAAGATGGTCTATGCCAGCAATGACATGATGGCGGCGGGTGCTCTGCTTGCCGCCAAAGGTGCCGGCAAAAGCGTGAAGATCATCGGCACCGATGGCTTGCCTGGGCCTGCCGGGGGAATTGAAGCAGTCGCAAAGGGCGATTGGTCCGCGACCTTTACCTATCCTACCGGCGCGAAGGAGGCGATCGACATGGCAAAGTCGATATTGCTGGACTGCGCATCGTCTGTTGAGCCGACAGTAACAGTCGATACTACAGCCATCACGCCCGAAAACGCCAAGCAGATGATGGGCAAATAAAGTCCCAGGCTCCCCGGCTGGGCGCGTCTGCCCAGCCGGGTGGGACCAAATCGCTTCGTTGCGCGCTTGCATCGCCGCGGCGTTTGCCAGCAACCAGATCGGAAGCCGCTGTCGCACTTCGCCGGTCTATTGCATGAAACGCGCGCCCATCGGTTGGCGCGCGCATCCATAGCGACTAGAGGCGATAACGGCTGCGTTCTTTTGCGACCTGTTCTGGACTATAGGGGTCGAGCGCGTCATCGAACCTGGTCCATCCCTCTTTGGTGTAGGCGGCTCGGCGCTCGACCGGGTCGACCCAGTTGGATTGCTTGAGGATCGCTTCCGCCTCCGGGACAAGTGCGTCTTGAACCCTGGCTGTGACCAACGAGCCACCCCGGCGAACGCCTTCGGCATATACATTCGCGTCCTCGTCAGAGACGCCGGAACTCGTCATCGCACCGATAATGCCTCCTGTCGCACCGCCAGCGACTGCCCCAGCGGCGGCGCCTGCGGCGGTGGCGGCCAGCCAGCCGGCTGCGACGACAGGGCCGACGCCCGGGATGGCCATCAGACCGAGGCCTGTGAGAAGGCCGCCGGCGCCGCCGACGACTGCACCGATGCCGGCACCTGTACCGGCGCCTTCACCTGCATTCGAATGTTCACCTTGGCGACTGTCGGCATTGTTGGAAACGATGCTGATGTCGCTGGAAGGGATACCGGCGGATTCAAGCGCGCTGACCGCGGAGCTTGCGTCGGTATAATCGTCGAAAAGTCCAGTTACGGTTCTCATAGTCATTTCTCCTGAAGGATTTGTTGGGGTCACTTGGCGACGATGTTGCCCTGGTAGTCGAGTGCGATCATGACGGCCTTGCCGTCCTTCATCCCCGATGCCATCCAGATGCCCTTGTCATCCTTCTTGAGGTCTTTGACGTCGGTATAGCCGGCCTTTTCGATGCGGTCCTTGGCCTGCCCTTCGGTGAAGCTGTTGGCACCTTCGACCGGGGCGGTCGCATTGTTCGACCCAGGCGTTGCAATGGCCGGAGTCTTGCCGTCACTTGTCGTTGCGGGTGCCGTCTGGGCCATGGCTGACAATGCCGAAGCGCCCAGAAGCGCTGCGGCTAGAATGAACTTGTTCATGGGAATTTCCTCTCGTGGCGAACCTCTCAGATCCGTGATCACGAAACCCCATCCGACCCTAATCGTTCCACGTACCAGAACTTAAAGCACGAATGCGAATCTTTGCCTGATTTGCTATTGAACTCGCAAAAGTTTTTCTGCGATCGCTTACTGCTTCGTAGACAAAATGGACCCGATAGCGGCGGCCATTGTTGACGCGGAGTTCACTCACGCCTTTGCCCACCGGCTTTACGTCCCCAGGGTTGGGCACGAAAGTCCTTCAGCGTCTTGGACCGGTTCGGACCCAAAGATCGCGGACAACGTCGCGTCTGCGATGAACGGTCTTCTGGAAACCTGGAGATCGGGTTATGCCGCGTTCAGAAGTTCAGCGCTAACCGGCATTCCCATATGATAGCCCTGGACGCGGTCGATGCGAAGATCCTTGAGCAGGGACAATTGTGCTGCCGTTTCGACGCCTTCCACCAGGATCGTATTCCCGCGATTGCGGATAAGAGCGACCATGTCCTGAAGCATCGTCAACCCGCGCGGGTTGGAGCAGTCGTGCAGGAATGTCCGATCGACCTTCACCGTCTGAAACTCGATCGCCCTCAGCCAGGAGAGGCCCGCGAAGCCGGAGCCGAAGTCGTCAAGCCAGATTTCGACGCCGAGAGTCCGCAGATCTGCAATGCACTTAAGCACCTCCGACTGCATATCCATATCCAGGCCCTCGGTGACTTCCAAGGCCAGCCGCGATCCGCTGACCCCGCAGCGAATAAGAATGTCAGCGACATTCGCAGCAAAGCCGGGGGAACGCAGCTGTATGGGCGACACGTTGACGCTGACGGTCGCCATGCGATCGGTCATCAGAATGTCACGGCATGCCGTCTCGATCGCCCACTTGCCCAATTCGAGGATAGCACCCGTTCGCTCTGCAACCGGAATGAATGTTTTCGGCGAAACCGCGGTGCCGTCCGGCATCCGAAGCCGCATCAAAGCCTCGACAGCTCTTGCTTTCTCATTCGTCAACTCGAAGATCGGTTGATAAACGAGCGAGACCAGTTTGCGATCAATGGCGGCCGTCAGCAGCGGGACGAGTTTACCGGCATTATCGTCCGGGCGAGGCAACAGCGGATCAAACCTGCGAATGCAGTTTCGGCCGCTTGCTTTGGCATGGTAGAGAGCAAGATCGGCCTCACGCACTATTCGTTCGACCTTCTCTCCAACTTTGTCGCGGGTGAAGGCGACGCCAATGCTGACGGTTACGATTGGGCTGTCATCCGGTCGCCCGTCGTGCTCAATCGCAAGAAACTCGACTTCCATTCTGATCTTTTCGGCCAGGCTCATCGCGATCTTGGGAGTTTCGACCGGCAAGACCACGATAAACTCTTCACCACCATACCTGCCTATCATGCCACCGGACGACTCTACGACGGCCTTCAGCACTTTGGCGATGACAGTCAGGCATCGGTCTCCTTCTTGATGCCCGTAGCGATCATTGAAGCGTTTGAAAAAATCGACGTCGATAAGCAACACGACGAAGTCGCGGCGTTCGTCTTTCCAGGCGGCCCAGCATTCGTCGAGCCGCCGATCCAGGGCGCGCCGGTTGCTTATGCCCGTCAGGTAGTCGGTGTTTGAAAGCTCAAGCAGTGATCGTCCACGCTCGGACGCTTCCCAGTGCTGATATCGGGCCTCCGCCGCATTCAGCAACACGTTTCGACGCTCCACGTTCAATCGCCAATTAACGAAAGACGTGAAGACGAAGCACGAAATGTAGAACATCCCGAAGGCAAGCTTGTAGGTTTGGCTTGAAGGAAAAAACGCCTCGATCGTAACGAAAAATGCGCCGAGCACGAAGCTGGAAGTGATCACCGAAAGCCGAAACGGGAAACTGAAAAACAGGTTGGCGCCCATCATGAAGATGGCGCCAAATATCATGTAGTACGACATGGCGGTGACGTCGCTGGTGCCAATCGCCGGGTAAAGCCAGCCCAAATAGCCGGCAAGCAGTGCGGAGGCGCATGTGATGTCCAGCCAGACGGTTTTTGCTTTGGCCAGTCGCAAGGCTTCGAAAGCCAGCAGCGCAATCGTTGCGACGACGAATCGCGCGGCGATCGTCGCAGGCGCAACATCGGGGATAAGCCATCGGTCGGGAAGTGCGAAGGCCACATAGACGGCGACTGCGATCCAAAGACCGTGCCGTGAGCTTCGCCTCCGGACAGCATCATTTTCAGTTTCCAGAGACTTGCGGGCCTCGGCGAACGAAAAGCTGTCGGTTGATTCGTCGCGCTGCACAGGAGCGTCAGCCGCGCTCATGCAACGATACCAGCCTGACTACAATCTAAAGAAGTTAAAAAGTAAGCCATGCTTCGGGCGCCCTCCAAAATTACGTTCGGCAACCTGCAACCGGTTTGTCTTATTACTTAACATTCGTAGAGGCGCAGGTTCCGACCCGCAATAGTAGAATTACCCTTATCCCGTGCAGATTCTAGTCGCATCCCATTTCGAGGTTGATTATGCTTAACGCTATGTCAAGGGAGTCTCGAAATGGCACGAAGTCTTGTCTTGGACGGTGAAAGTCTTGTTGCGCCGGGTGAAATTCGGCGGGCAGCAAGGAGGTTTGCTGCGACAAATCCCAGCGACGTTATCGTCGCGAAAGCCGAGCTTGCCGTCAGCCTCGATCTGTCGATCCGTCAGTTCAGATCCGGCGTCGAGCCTCGTGCGATCATCGAGCGGCTTAGCGAAGCCTTGCATCAATTACGGCGCCGCTTTCATCCGGAGGTGTGGGACGTCATCGTTCCGATCGCGCAATCTCATCCAGTTGCTCACTATCTGCACCAGGATCCATTGACCCGCTGGTCGTTTGAAAAGCCGCGCGGCTATTCCGGCGACGCACGTCTTCTCGACTTTATCTACGGCAGGCCTGAGATCGAGGACGATGTCGCATCATCGAGCACGTTGGGACGTTCGATCTACGCCTACACTCGAAATGCTTCGTCATCCGTCGCAGTAAGAGAGCGTCGAGACATTCTGGCGCGGCGCGTCGACGAAATCGCTTCGGCGCGGCCCGGTTCCACCGAAGTCCTGGCCATCGCGTCGGGGCATCTTCGTGAGGGGCCTTTGTCGCACGCGCTCGGCGCCGGCGCAATCAAACGCTGGGTCGCTTTGGATCAGGACCCGATGAGTGTTGGAACAGTCGCCCGCGATTTCGCCGGCACGTCGGTCGAGGCGCTCAACGGGTCGGTCAAATCCCTGCTTGCTGGGAGGCATGCGCTGGGCATGTTCGATTTTGTTTATGCGGCCGGTCTTTATGATTATCTCCCGGACGCTGTCGCTATAAAGCTGACGAAGAAATGTGTCAGCATGCTTAAGCCTGGCGGCACATTCCTGTTCGCCAACTTCTCCCCGGCCACGGATGTCGACGGCTATATGGAGACATTTATGAACTGGGCGCTGCTGTTGCGCTCGGAACATGAAATGGGCTTGATCGCCAGTGAAAGCGCGGCTGGGGCGGATCTGAAAGTGTCTGTCTGGCCGGGCACGAATCGGAGCGTTGTCTACTGCGAAATTGAAAGACAGCCGTAAGCCGCAGGTTGGCCGAAAGGCAATGGCGTTGCAGGAAACAACGCCGGCGCACAAAAAAGGAGTGGCCGAGAAGCTGGGCTCGGCCGCAACAATGAGCAATAGCGGTAACCGGGTCAGATCAGGCCGTATTGTTCCGCCTTGTTGCGCAGGAACGGCAGCCCCCTTCCCATGACCTCTTCCATATCGCGTGCAACGGGGCGCCAGACGGCCAGGCCATAGGCCACTTCCGGCGGCATGTTGATGAAGCTTTCCATGGCAAGTCCGCCGTTGAAGCCGATTGCGGCGAGCGCGGCGTAGATCGCATCCCAGGGAATGTTGCCATAGCCTGGCGTGCCGCGGTCGCTTTCGGAAAGATGGATATATTTCAGGTGATCGCGGGCAACCAGGATGCCGTTTGCTGCGCCCTTCTCCTCGATGTTCATGTGGTAGGTGTCGAGGTGAACGAAGATGTTATCGGCGCCGACACGCTCCACCATGTCGACGGCCTGCTGGGCCGAATTGATCAGGTGGTTCTCATAACGATTCACGGCCTCGACGCCGAGTTGGATGCCGTACTTCTTCGCGTGCTTTGCGGCAGCGTCGAGCACCTTGGCAATATTGTCGTATTCGCCTTGCGTCGGCGGTATGCCGGTCCGCTCGCCAATGCCGCCGAAGATGACGCCGGACAGCGCCTCGGCGCTCATCTCAGCGGTCTTTTCGATCGCAATCTTCAGGTGCTCAATCGCCGCATCGGGGCGGACGGATGCCCAGGCATGCTCCGGCAGGCCGAGCGAGCAGACCGCGCGCAGCTTGCTCTTCCCAAGCAGCTCCCGGGTGTGTCTGGCATCGACAGCCGGCGCATTGAGCAGCGCAATCTCGATGAAGTCCATTTTATACTGCACCGCTCCGGCAATTGCCTTCTCGGCGCCTGCGCGATCCCAGTTCATGGTCCACATGCTAGTGTGGACGCCGAAACCCTGCATGGTCATATCTCCTATTTCGCGATTGTGATGAACTTGGCCGAGAACCATCGCAGCACCATCACGACGATGAGCAGGATGCCCCAGACGGCAGTGGTGAGATGCTGGTTGGCGCCGAGCAAATTGAGCCCCGAAGAGAGAAGCTGCAGCACGATGAGCGCCACGAAGACGGGCAGGACGCGGCCGAAGCCGCCGAACGGATTGATGCCGCCGAGGAAGCAGGCGAGTACGGTGATCAGCAGATAGGACTCTCCATGGCCGACGCGTACCGAATTGAAGCGCGCAAGCATGATGATGCCGGCCACGGCAGCCATCACGCCGGAGAGCATGTAGACAAGCACCAGGACCTTGCGGGTATTGATGCCTGAATAGCGGGCGGACTCGATATTGGAGCCGATCATATAGGTGGAAAAACCGAGCTTGGATCGCGCGAGCAGGATGTGGCTGGCGATCACGCAGGCGATCAGGATCAACAACGGTATAGGAATGCCGAGAATGCTGCCGTGGCCGATGGGAGCGATGAAGGTTGGGAAACCCGAAATATCGCCGCCGCGCGTCAGGAACTCGCCGAGGCCACGCAGGAAGATCATCATCGAAAGCGAAACGAGGATCGGATGGGCGCGGGTAAAGGCGATGACGAGGCCCATGACCAGGCCGCTTGCCGCGCCGACGACAAGTGCCAGCAGCGAGCCGAGCAGGAAGGCGATCGGGCCGGCATCGATCCCGCCTTTGGCTTGCAGCGTCCAGGCAAGCGTCAGGCCCGCCATGTTGGCAGTGAAGGTGATCGCCAGATTCAGGCCGCCGGTGAGGATCGGCATCAGCATGGCAAGCGTTAGGATGCCGAGCTCGGGAAGCTGAAAGGCGACGGATCCGAAGGTTGCGCCCGTCAGGAAATGTGGCGAGGCGAAACCGAAGACTATCAGCACGGTCGCCAGCGCGGCCAGCGGACCGGCCATATCAGCCCCGAAGATGGCGTTGAAGCGGGCTGCGAGGGTGTTCATCGCTTTTCTCCGCTTGCCGCAGGTTGGCCGTCGGTCGACATGCGGCCCCCAAAGACTGGCGCCAGCGCGCCGATGCGGGCGCTCGACAACGTGATCGCAACGAGGATGATCGCCCCGACGATCATCTTGAAGGCGAAGGGCGAGACGCCCATCAGGTTGAGGCCGTTCTGGGTGATCGAAACGAGCAGCACGCCCAGCACGCAACCGAGCACGGAGCCCTTGCCGCCGCCCAGCCGCGCGCCGCCGAGCACCACGGCAGCCAGGACATCGAGCTCGCGACCATAAAGTGCGTTCGGCACCACCTCCTGTGCGTAATGCGCCTGCATGAGCCCGGCGATGCCCGCCATCAGTCCAAGCCAGCCGAAGGCGATGAACTGCATGGCGCCGATATTGATGCCGAAGCGGCGCGCGCCGTCAGGATTGTCGCCGAAGGCGTAGAGCTGCCGGCCGGTCGTCGTGCGGGTAATGAAGAGCCAGGTGGCGAGCGTGCAGACGGCCATGACGAGAACGGGCAGCGTTATTTCCGCCCAGCTGCCGTCGGCCATTTCCCGCTCGTAAATGACCACGCGCGCGGTCAGCCAATCGGGCAGATTGTAGAGCGATACACCCTTGGTGAAGAACATCAGCAGGCCGAAATAGACGTTGAAGGTCGCGATTGTCGCGACGATCGAGATGATGCGGAAACGGTGGATCAGGAAAGCGTTGATCAGGCCGAGCACGATGCCGATGCCTGCCGCGATCAGGAAGCCGGAGGTCCAGCCACCCCCGCCGATCCGCTCGAGCGCAAGTACGGTGAGATATTGCACGATCGAGGCGGCGACGGCGAAGGAGATGTCGATCCCGCCTGATATCAGCACCACGAGCAGGCCGACGGCGAAGATGATGTTGACGGCGCTGATATTGAGCAGGTCGAAGGCATTGCCGAGTGTGAAGAAACGATCGGTCGCAAACGCCAGGAAGATGCTCATCGCGATGATGACGGCGATGAGCACGCATTCGGTCGTATAGGACAGGAACAGCTTACGCATAGATGGCCGCCTCCAGGCCCTTCAGTGTGGTCGTGCCCGGATCGTGCCAGCCGGCGATGCGGCCCTTTTCCATGTGAATGATCCGGTCGGCGTTGAAATAGACCTCCGGCACCTCGTCCGAGATGAGGATGATTGCCAGCCCAGCGTCGGCGAGACGGGCAACGATTTCGAAGATGCCGGCGCGCGCGCCGACATCAACGCCAACGGTGGGAGCGTCAAGGATCAGCACCTTGGGATCGGTGGCGAGCCATTTGGCGATCGCGACGCGCTGCTGGTTGCCGCCCGAAAGCGTCGAGATCGCATCGTCCTGCTTGCCGATCCTGACGCCGAGATCAGCAATCCAGCCGGCAACGAGCGCGTGCTTCTTATCGGGCGAAATCAGCCGGCCGCTCAGGATGCGGTTGAGCGAGGCCATGACCAGATTGTCGGCGATGGATTGCGGCTGATTGAGACCGAGTGAAAGACGGTCCTCCGACAGATAGGCGACGCCGGCCGCAATCGCCTCGCGGTTGGACGCAAAATGCACCGCTCTTCCCTCCAGTTTAATCGTGCCGGCGGCCGGCCGACGCATGCCGAACAGCGTAAGCGCAAGTTCGGTGCGGCCCGAGCCGAGCAATCCTGTGATCCCGAGCGTCTCGCCACGGCGCAGATCGAAGGAAATCTCCTCGAACTCGCCAGGCCGGGAAAGCTTGCTGACGGAGAGCATGATCGGGTTCTGCGATCGGTCGCTGGCGCGAACGTTCTGATCGAATGTCCGCCCGATCATCAGCTCGGTGATCTTCGACTGTGTCATGCCCCCCACCGGAAAGACCCCGACGAGCGCGCCATCGCGCAGCACCGTGATACGTGAGGAGATTTCCAGCACTTCCGCAAGACGATGGCTGACGAAGACCACGGCAACGCCCGAAGCCGATAGGGTGCGGACGATTGCCAGCAGATGATCGGTCTCCGTTTGGGTGAGCGAGGCGGTCGGCTCGTCCATGAAGACGATCCGGGCCTGCCCGACAAGCGCGCGGGCAATCGCCACGATCTGGCGCTGCGCGATGGCGAAGTCCTTCAGCGGTCTGTCGACCTCGAGGCTGACGCCGAGTCGAGCAAGCGCACCCTCCGCGATCGTCCGGATCGCGCCATAGTTGACGAAGCGTGGGCGCGAACCGGAAAGCGTCTGAAAGGCGATGTTTTCCGCCACACTCATTTCCGGAAAGAGCGCAAGGTCCTGCCAGATGATCTGGATGCCGCGGGACTGGGCCATGCCTGGCGTGATGTGGGGTATCGTCTCGCCGTCGAAGACGATCTCGGCGCCCTCGGCAGGCCGATACACGCCGGAGATAACCTTGATGAGCGTGCTCTTACCGGAACCATTCTCCCCGGCCAGACAATGCACCTCGCCCGGCAAAACCTCGAAGGAGACGTTCTTCAGCGCCTTCACGCCGCCGAATGTCATGTTGATGCCGCGGAGCGAAAGAAGAGGCGGGGCTCTCACGCCCTCATCCGTTGCCGTGCTCATGCCGGTTGCCTGTCCGATCGAATGCCATGAAGGGTCGATGGCCCCGGCCTTGGCCGGATACCGCCTTCTTTGCCGAATGTCGGGCCGGTCGGCATGGACCGGCCCGACACCGGGGGAGGGGATCTCTTTCAGAGACCCATTGCGGCCAGGTCGTCGACCGTGTCCTTGTTGATCGGCAGCAACTGGTCGACGATGATGTCGTTGCCGGCCGGCTTGATAACCCCGAGACCTGGAATGTCGTCGCCTTCCTTGATGCTCTCGCCCTTGATCAGCCGATCGGCGAGCGTGACGAACACTTCGCCGGCCTGTTTCGGATTCCACATGAAGCCGCCCGATATCGCGTCTGATTTGATCAGCTTCTGGCCCTGGCCGGGTGAGAACGGGCCGAGGACGAAGATTTTGCCTGTCTTGCGGCGTTCTTCGACCGCGCGCCCAGCGCCGATCGGACCCTGGCTGCCGAAGGCGAGGAAGCCTTTCAGATCTGGATGAGCGGCAATCAGGTCGAGCGCTGTCGAGCGGCTTTTGTCGACGTCTTCCGCAACGCCATAACGATCGCCGACGAGCTTCATGTCCGGATAATTCGCCTTGATATAGGCAATTGCGGCATCGGCCCAGGCATTGTGCAATGGGACGGTCAACGAACCGACAAAGACGGCATATTCGCCCTTGCCGCCCATCTTTTCGGCGAGCAGCTTGCCATGCGCTTCGCCGAATCCGGTGGATGATGCGAGCTCGAAATTCCAGTCGGCACCCTTCTGCGAAGGAGATTCATGGGTAATGACCTTGATGCCGGCCGCCTGCGCCTTGGTAAGCACCGGCTCGAGCACCTTGGCGTCGTTCGGAACCACACCGATCACCTTGACGCCCTGAGCAATCAGGTCCTCGATGGCACGCACCTGCAGGGCCGGGTCGGCGCTGGTCGGCCCGATCATGAAGGCATCGACACCCAGTTTCTGACCCTGCTCCTTGATGCCGGCCTCCATTGCGTTGAACCATGGAATGCCGCCGATCTTGACGACAATGCCGACCTTCGGCGCGTCCTGCGCAAACGCGGCGACCGCGCCGGCGAGCGACAGCGATGCAGCCAATGCCGCTATGATAAGTTTCCTCATCCTCACTCCTCCTCAAAGGTCGCCCATGCGAACGACGACCCCCTGCCGCTTTTGCGGCAAGGTTGCTCCTGGTTGCTTCTTGGCGAGGGATACCCTTGCCTCCCGTCTCGCCTCCTCCGGCGAGCCATCCATGCACAATCGAGCTTTCTTTTTTGCACAATCGATGGTGCAATGACTATCGAACAAGGCAGGGCTTTCGTCAAGAGGGGTTTGTTTCTAAGGGAACGGCAGAGGAAGGGCAGGGCATGACAGGCATCAGCAAGAAAAAGGCGACCATCTACGATCTCTCGGTGCTATCGGGCGCATCGGCTTCCACCGTGAGCGCCGTGCTGAATGGAAGCTGGCGGAAGCGGCGTATCAAGGAGACAACGGCCGAGCTTATTCAGAAGCTGGCGAACGAGCACGGCTATACGGCGAACCTGCAGGCTCGTGGCCTGCGTTCGTCCCGCTCCGGCCTCGTCGGCCTTCTGCTGCCTGTGCACGACAATCGCTATTTTTCCTCCATGGCGCAGTCCTTCGAGGCCCAGGCCAGGAACCGCGGCCAGTGCCCGCTCGTCGTCAGCGCCTGCCGTGATCCGGAGGAGGAGCGTCAGGTTGTCGAGACGCTGATTTCCTATTCTATCGACGAACTCTTCATCGCCGGTGCAACCGATCCGGACGGTGTCCACGCGGTGTGCGAAAAGGCTGGGCTGAAGCACGTCAACATCGATCTGCCGGGCACGCTGGCGCCGTCGATCATCAGCGACAATTACGAAGGCGCGCGTATGCTGACACAAGCGATCATCGAGCGCGCGCAGGAGGATGGGCCGCTTTCACCCGACGATGTGTATCTGTTCGGTGGCCGCAACGACCATGCCAGCCATGAACGCATTCGTGGCTTTCGCGACGTAAAGCGCGCACTGCTGGGCGCAGATCCGGACATCTGCATCCAGCCGACTGGTTACTCCCCCGCCATGACCGCCCGCGCCTTTGAAGTCTTCTACGAAGGCCATGGAAAGCTGCCGCGCGCATTTTTCGTCAATTCCTCGATCAACCTCGAGGGGCTGATGCGCTTCCTCGCGCTGCATCCGCACGAGACCTTCGCCGATATCATCGTCGGCTGCTACGACTACGATCCCTTCGGCTCCTTCCTGCCGTTCCCCGTCTTCATGATCCGGCAGGACGGCGAGGCCATGATCACCAAAGGGTTTGCCATCCTCGACACCAACCGACCTCCAGTACTGACGCATCTTGTGCAACCATCACTCGTCCCGCCACGCACAGCGCTGACCGGCCCCCTCGATGCCCTGAAAGATATCGAGTAATCCCGTCTCCTTCGTTGGAAAATCTGATGCCAGACGGCGTCGGTGGGCCCGGGTCAATTGCAAATAGCATCGAGACATTCCAAAATCTCCAAAGGGAAGCTGACCTTGCCCCCAAGTTTTATCCAGTTTTGAGTTCGCTCCAGCGGTTTTTGGTTGCTGTATTTGGGGCGGTAGCGGCGGGTTGCGGTGCGGAGCCATTTCGGCTGCGCAGCACCGCATCACGTCGCGGATTGATGGTCTGAGCGAACTCGGCGGGCGTCAGCCAGCCAAGGCCGGAGTGCGGTCGATGATCGTTGTAATAGATGCGCCAGTTTGAAAGCGCTGATCGAGCGTGGGTCAATGACGAGAAGAGCGTTTCATTCAAGAGCTCGTCGCGCAGCCGACCATTGAAGCTTTCGATGAAGGCGTTCTGGATCGGTTTGCCTGGTGCGATGTAGTGCCAATCGACTTTGGTCCGGTCGGCCCATTGCAGGATCGCGTTGCTGGTGAACTCGCTGCCATTGTCACTGACGATCATCCTGGGTTTGCCACGTCTCTCGATGATCCGGTCCAACTCACGGGCAACCCGAAGGCCGGAAAGGGACGTATCCGCAACGAGAGCCAGGCATTCTCTGGTGCAATCGTCGACGACCGTAAGCACCCGGAACCTGCGTCCATCGGTGAGTTGATCCGACACGAAGTCCAGTGACCAGCGATCATTGGCGGCAAGCGGGATCAGCATCGGTGCTCGTGTGCCTATCGCTCGCTTTCGGCCGCCACACTTGCGCACCGTCAGCTTTTCCTCGCGATAGAGCCGGAAGAGCTTCTTGTGGTTCACAAGGTGTCCCTCGCGCCTGAGCAGCACATGAAGGCGTCGATAGCCGAAGCGGCGGCGTTCGTGCGCCAACGCCTTCATGCGCTCGCGAAGGCCCTGATCGTCGCTGCGTTTAGTGTCATAACGGATCGTCATCCGGCAAAAACCGATGGCTTTACACGCCCGCCGTTCGCTCATCCCACGTTGGTTCATGAGATGTGCGACAGCTTTCCGCTGGGCTGCGGGCGTCACCACTTCTTTCCCAAAAGGTCTTTCAAAGCGGCATTGTCGAGCATGGCATCCGCCAGAAGCCGCTTCAGCTTCGTGTTCTCGTCCTCCAGCGTCTTCAGCCGCTTGGCCTCGGACACCTCCATGCCGCCAAACTTGGCTTTCCATTTATAGATGCTGGCATCGCTGACACCGTGCTTGCGGCAAAGCTCCGCGACCGGCGTGCCCGCCTCGTGCTCCTTCAGAATGCCGATGATCTGTTCGTCCGTGAAACGGTTGCGCTTCATTCTCTGGTCCTCTCAATGGGCCAGAGCTTACTTCAAAATGGATTATTTCAACGGGGCAAGGTCAAAGCCGTTGTTTTTTCTGGCATGTCGCACCGGGAAATAGAATGCCCCTTACACCAGCTGCTGTATGTCAAATTAGATAATATGCATTATGGAACTTGCGCCATCCGATAACGCAGCCGAGCGGTGCAGCCAGTCAATCCAGACACAACTTCATCCTGTTGCCTTCTACTCACTCAGCATCGAGACTGAGGAGCGCGCGAACTCGGCCGGGCGGCGCGCGCCTATCATCCAATTTAGTCCTGATTGGCCGCCACCGGCAAACTGCCCTCGTTCGAATGACGTGTTTCAGTATGCCGTGCGGCGGAGACGAGGCGGCGCTTTGCGCGGATGGCGTGCCATTGCTGGTCGATCAGGACGCCGATGAGGATCACGCCGCCCATGACGGCGAAATTCAGCGACGACGGGATGCCAAGCAGATTGACGAGATTCTGCAGCTCCTGGAGCAGGACCGTGCCGAGCACCACGCCGACGATTGAACCTTCGCCGCCGCGGAGAGAAAAGCCGCCGAGGACAGCGGCGGCGATCGCGTAGAGTTCGTAGAACTGGCCATGGCTCGCCGGCGAAATCGAGCGTGTGTACATGGCGAAATAAGTCGCCGAAAGCGCCGTCAGCAGGCCGCAGATGACATAGGCCGACATGATCATCCGGCCGGTGCGGATACCGGAATAGCGGGCCGCCTCCTCGTTCTTCCCGATTGCATAGAGATAACGCCCGAAGACGGAGCGGTGCAGCATGATCCACATCACGACGGTTATGATGACGAGCGCGATGAAGGTGTTGGGAACGCCGTAGAACCGTCCGGCGGTCAGGAATTCGAGATCCGGGAAGTTCTGGCCGAACGCGAAGCCCGCCGTTCCGTCGGCGGTGTAGAAGCGCGCTGCCCCGCGATAGATCAGCAGGCCGCAGAGGGTGACGACGAAGGGCTGCAGCTTGAGCCGGGTGATCAGCCAGCCGTGGACGGCGCCTATGACCGCGCCAAGCGCGAGAATGAGCGGCAGTGCCAGCATCCAGGGCATGTCCTGGACGGCAACGAAATCGACGAACAGCACGCCGAGAAGGGCGACGAGCGAGCCTACGGAAAGCTCGATACCGCCGGTTATGATGACAAAGGCCTGGCCGATCGACAGGATGCCGAACAGGCCGATCAGGTTGGCGGTGTTGGCAAGATTGATCGGCAGCAGAAAGCGCGGATTGATGATCGCGACGACGATGCCGACGACGACGATCAAAAGCAGCAGTCCGAGATCCTTTTTGACCATTCGAGATCCATTCCCCGATACTTATATGTTGGCCGCAGCCGCTATTTTACCCTTTTGCCGACGGCAAGCAAAAGCACGCTTTCCTGGCTGAATTCATCCTCTTCCAATATGCCGGCGATCTGGCCCTCGTGCATGACGGCGATGCGGTCGGAAACGCCGATCACCTCTTCCATGTCGCTGGAGATCATCAGGACCGCGACCCCGGCATCGGCAAGCGCTCGCATCAGTCCGTAAATCTCGTTCTTGGCGCCGATATCGATGCCGCGCGTCGGCTCGTCGAAGATCACCACCCTCGGGCTCATCGACAGCCATTTGGCAAGCACCACCTTCTGCTGGTTGCCGCCGGACAGAGTGCCGGTTCGCGTCGAAACGGAAGGCGCCTTGATCGCCAGGCGAACCCGCTGCTTTTCGGCCGCCGCCGTCTCTTTTTCAGCAGAAAGCATGAAGCGTCTGGAAAGCCTGGGAAGGTCGGCAAGGGTGATATTCTGGGCGATCGGGAAATCGAGAAGAATGCCGTTGCGCTTGCGATCCTCCGGCACCAGGAAAATGCCGCGAGCGACGGCGTCGCGAGCGGAACGGACGGAAATTTCCTGCCCGTCCTGCAGGATGCTTCCGCCATAACTCCGGTCGATGCCGAAGAAGACCCTGGCAAGCTCGGTACGGCCGGACCCGACCAAGCCCGCAAGCCCCATGATTTCTCCATAGCGGATTTCCAGATCGACGGGACGGCCGGGATAGGCCTCGGTGCGCACGCCACTTGCCTTCAGTGCAACCGAGCCCGGCGAGCGCTGCGGTTTTGCGGTCCGGGCCGCAAGCACCCGGCCGATCATCAGCTTGACCATCTGGTCGTGGCCGATGTCTTTCCTGGCGAGCGTGCCGACAAGCGTGCCGTCGCGCAGCACGACGACCCGGTCTGCGACGCGCTCGACCTCGTGGAGGCGATGCGAGATGAAAATGACGCTGATGCCATCCGCTTTCAGCAATTTGATAATGCTGAGCAGCCGCTCGGTTTCGTCCAGCGGCAGGCTGGACGTGGGCTCGTCGAAGATAACGAGCCTGGCGTTGATCGACAGCGCTTTGGCGATTTCCACCATCTGCTGCTCGGCAAGGGAAAGCGACGCCACGGGTGTGTCGGCGGAAAAATGCGCGCCCACGCGCCTCAAAAGCGGCTTCACCATGTCCCTTAGTCGATCGCGATCGACGAGCTTAAGCGGTCCCGCCTTCAGCGGTTCGCGCCCTAGGAAGATGTTGGCAGCGACGTCGAGATTCTCAAAGAGATTGAGTTCCTGATGCACGAAAGCGATGCCGGACGAGATGCTCGATTCCACCGTGAGGAAATGAAGCTCTGCCCCGTCGAGCAGGATCGTGCCCCGATCGGGTGCGATCACACCGCCGAGAATCTTCATCAGGGTCGATTTTCCAGCCCCGTTTTCGCCGACAAGGCCGATGACCTCGCCCGGCACGATGTCCATTGACAGGCCTTCGAGCGCAACGACGCCTGGATAAGTCTTGCCAACGCCGGAAAGCGAAAGGAATGGCGTTCCGGGCGCGCCCGGTGACGGGATGTCGGAACTATGGTTCATCGGCTGTCCATGGCTGCTGATGATGTCGGCATGAAATGCCTTTCGCGGCGGCGAGTGCCGCCGCCGCGAAAGAGGTTACTTTCCAGCCATGGCCTTCAGGTTGGCGGCATATTTGTCAACGTCATCCTTGCCGATGATCACCGTCGGGATGATGATCAAGCCATCGGCGGGAACGCCTGATTTGTCGCCCTTGAGGTAGGCGGCCATCAATTTCATGCCCTGATAAGCCCATTCGAACGGCTGCTGTACGACGGTTGCCGCGATCGTGCCTTCCTTGACGCCGCCGAGCGTGATCGGATCGTCGTCAAAGCCGACGACGGTGATCTGGCCGAGTTTGCCGGCGTCGCGTAGAGCCTCATAGATGCGCGGCGTGTTGTAGGAGTAGAAGCCGACCATGCAGGTCAGGTCGGGGCTGGCCACCAGCGCATCCTCGACGTTCTTCTTGGCGCGCGTCTGGTCGATGTCGTCACCGCGAACATCGACAAGCTCGATCTTCGTGCCCTTGAGCCCTTCCTTCATCCCTTCGATGCGTTCGCGGGCGTTATCGGCGCCGAGCAGACCGACGAAACCCATACACTTGCCACCGTCCGGCATAGCCTTCTTAGCGATTTCGGCGGCCTGCTTGCCGGCATCGACGTTTGAAGAACCGATATAGGCGACGCGGTTGGTCTTCGGCGCGTCGCTGTCGGTGGTGAACAGAGCCGTCTGCGAGCCGATCTTATTCAGGCCATCCGTCTGGGTTTTGGGGTCGACAGCGGAGACCATGATCCCTTTCACGCCGGCGCTGACCAGATCTTCCATGAGTCGCTGCTGAATGGCGACAGCCGCCTGCTCAGGGTATTTCAGCTCCATCTGGTAATCCGGCATTTCGCCCTGCGCCTTCTTCACGCCGGCCTCTGCCGCTTTCCAGAAGTCGGACGCTCCGTTGACGACGAATGCAAGTGTCGGCTTGTCGGCGGCATGCGATACGGCAGCCGGTGCCGCGCTCAGCATCAAACCGGCCAAGAACAGGGCTGCATTGCGTTTCAGCTGTTTCATAATACACCTCCCGAGGGGCCGCAGTCGCATGGGCCCGTTTTCGACTTACGGCCGGCCGGATGCGCCCCCTCCCAGGGCCGCCGCAAAGCGACGAGTGGCATTGGTCCGATCGCTCCGTGACGGTATAGAAGAATTTTAATTAGTAAATAGTATTATCAATGCGGATCAAAACATTTCATCATGCACCGACCGGGATGCAACTTTGTACTAGCAGTGACCAATAACCGCAGGCATTGCAACAGTTGATGCAATTGCCAGCGCTTTCAGATAGATGCTAATAGTAATTACCAAACGACAAAGAGACTGTTCTCCTCGAATGCGACAAGCCAAGCCCCAAAAAAGCAATAAGCCCGCGGTGGACAAGCCTGCCCGCGTGACGATGATGGATATTGCCGCGGCCGCCGGCTGCTCGCAGGCCGCCGTCTCTTTCGTTCTCAACGACACCCCCGGCACCCGGATCTCGCAGCAGACCCGCGACCGCGTGTGGGAGGCGGCGCGGGCTCTGGGATATACCGGGACGACGTATACGGCGAAGGCCTCTTATTCAGGGTTGGACAATGTGATCGGTTTCGCCGTGGATCAACTTGCCACCAGCCCGGAAGCGATCGTTGCGATCGAAGGCGCGCGGCAAGCTTCCTGGAACGCCGGCAATGTCCTTCTGGTCGCCCAGACGCTCAGCGATCCGGTCATGGAGCCGAAGGCCATCAAGGCGCTGACGAGCGGAGGCATATCAGCGCTCATCTATATGACGATCTATACCCGCCAGGTGGAGCTTCCGTCCTATGTCAGCAATCTCAACATCCCGACGGTCCTCTTGAATTGTTATACGGCGGACCATGCATTTCCGGCCGTCGTGCCGAGCGAGATTGCGGGAGGGCAGAGCTCCACCCGACATCTGATCACGCACGGACACCATCGCATCGCAACCATCACCGGCGAAATCTGGATGCAGGCTGCGCAGGACAGGCTGACCGGATATCGCCGCGCGCTGGCGACCGCCGATATCCCCTTCGATCCGGAATTGGTTATCGAAGGCGACTGGTCTGCCGGTGCCGGCTATGCCGCCACGATGAAACTGCTTGCTCTGAAAGAGCCGCCGACCGCGATCTTCTGCCAGAACGACCGCACGGCCATCGGCTGCTACGAAGCGCTCAAGGATGCGGGGCTTCGCATTCCCCAGGATATGTCGGTGGTGGGGTATGACGACGAAGAGATTTCACGCCACCTCGTCCCGCCGCTGACGACTTCGGTCCTTCCACATCTTGCCATGGGGCAATGGGCGATCGAACATCTCAACCCGGAAACCGTGCCGGGCAAGCGATATCCTATTGCCAAGCTCGAATGCTCGCTCGTCAAGCGCCACTCCGTCGCCGCGCCGCGGGCCGAGGCGCGGCAGGTTGTCGATGATTTAAGTACCTCGCCATAGGCCCCGGCAGCAGTGGCCGGGAAGACTTACTTGTCGGGCACCCCTCCGACGGCGAACGCAATGCTGACCGCACGGTTCACAGCCGCTGCAAGAACCGACATGTGGGTCTGGCCTGCATAGAGCTCGAATTCGGTACGCAATCCGTCTTCTGTGCTGCTCAATCGCTCCGCCATCTCCTGCGCCAGGAGGATCGTCCGCTCCGCCTTCCTCTTTTCCAGGCGTACGGCTGCATCCTCGTTGCGGTACTGAAAGGGGGCCAACTCGTCGCCTTCATATTCCCCGGCGGACAAATGCAGGAAGGCGGCATTTCCCGGGATGGGTTGACGCTGCGCCTCATTGTTGAGGATTTCACTGTTCTCCCAATAGATGGTCGGGCTGGCCGCAATCCAATTGGCAAACAGACCCGGCCGCTCAAACAGGGCATAGAGGGTAAAGAGGCCGCCGAAGGAATGCCCAAAAAGCGATCGGCGCCGCGGATCCAGGGTCACTATCTCCGCGATCCGCGGTATCAACTCGCTCTCGATGAAATCCGCCAGTTTGCCGGTCCCTCCGATGACCACCGGGGGACCGCCCTCAACAAAGGGCGGATAGGATTTGACCGGTGGAGGACCGAGGTCCCAAGACCGGCGGAGCGCATCATAGGGCTCGTCGGTGGGATAGCCGATCGCCGCGATCACCCCCCAGCCGACATTCGTTCCCGTGGGGTAAGGCGCCTGCGTGACCAGGCTGGCAGCCGCGAAGGGGAAAGTGGCGTTGCCGTCGGTCATCACTAGAAGCGGCCATCCCCCCGCTGGCGGCTTCTCCGCCGGAATGGACAGGAATATGCGATAGGGCTCGCCGCCTGCAGCCGGAGCGAGATCGAAAAAGCACGTGCCGGGCAATGAATAGACGCTGACAGGTTCAGTCGTGAGAACGGTTTCTGATGTTTGCATAAGAGGACGTATCTCTCTTAATCGATGATGACGTGCGGCACGAAACGCGACAGGTTGGCGGTTATGCGCGAGCGGTCTTCGCGAACGGCAAGGCCACAGGCGCGATCACCGACGACCCAGCTGCCGAGCACGGCAAAGCCGCCGTCGCTTTCGAAAAGCGGGGCATAGGCCTGGACGACGAAGCCTTCGTCGCCATAATCGCCGGGAGCGGAAACGAATTCCCGGCCATCCCGGAATATCGTGACGTTCTCGCCCTCTCGCGACAGCAGCGGTTTGCGCACATAATCCGTCAGGGTCGCGGCTGCCGGGTCGTCGGCAAAATAGCTCGCCAGCAGGTTGGGGTGATTGCGGTGGCGCTGCCAGAGCAGAGGCAGAAGCCCCTTGTTCGAGAGCACGGCCTTCCAGGCGGGCTCGATGAAAACATCGCCGGAGTGCGCGAGTTCGCGGGCGAACGGCTCGCGCAGCATGAACTCCCATGGGTATAGCTTGAAGCAGCGGTCGATCACCCGATCCTGCAGGTCGGTATAGCGGCCCTCGGCATCGATGCCGATCTCGCGTATGTCGAGAAGCTCGACGCGATGGCCGGCCTGCACTGCGCAGTCCATCAGATAAACCGTCGTGCCTCGATCCTCCTCATTGTCGGTCATCACAGCGAAGTGGAAGATCGGCCCTTTGGGAAATTGCTCGAACGCCTCGACGAGGCTTTCCTGCAGGGAATTATACTGGTCCGCATCATTGGGCAGGGTACCCAAAGCCATCTGGTCGGTCAGCCAGTTGTATTGGAAATAAGCTGTCTCGAACACCGAGGTCGGGGTATCGGCGTTGTATTCGAGCAATTTGACGGAGCTGGTACCGTCATAGGCAAGATCAAATCGGCCGTAAAGGTGCCGGTCGCGGCGCTGCCAGGAGCGCTGCACCACATCGCGCAGATCCTCCGGAATGGCCAGCCTGTCGAGCGTCTCTTCGCTTCTGACGATATCACCGACCAGATCCATGCACATGTCGTGCAGTTCCTGGCTCGGCTGTTCGATCTGCGTCTCGATTTCGTCGAGCGTGAAAGTATAGGCGGCATCGTCGAGCCAGTAAGGCTCGCCGTACATGACGTGAAAGCCGAAGCCGACGGCGCGCGCCTCGTCACGCCAATCAGGACGGGCCGGAAGGGTGATGCGCTTCATGTCAGCCGCCGAAACTAAACGACGAACGGCCACCAAAGCCTTGACGGGCGACGGTGCGGGTATTGACGTTGACCGGCTTGACGCTCTGGCGCGAGGGCGCAGTCAGACTGTCGTTGCCCGCGCCGCCTGATCGAACCGTTGTCACCGTCTGCCCGGAGCGATTGCGGTAAATCGGCGTCGAACCGTAGTAATAACCCATCTCCTCCTGGCGCCGGCGATAGTCGGAATAATCGCCGATGTTGTTCAGTGCCGAGGACAGCATGTAGCCTGCCAGGAACGGCATGAAGAAGCTGCCGCTGCCGCCGGTATTGTTGGGGACTGAATTGGCCGGCTGCTCCGAGCAATGGCCCGCGCCGTATTCGGCCTCGCAGGCGGCCATGCCGTTGAAACGCGGCGCGGTGGCGAGATGAGCCCGCATGGCATCCTGATAGCCGGCCTGGCAGACCTGCCGGTCCATGCCGGATTGCACGCATTGGTCGACGGAGGTGAACATGACCTCCGAAGGCGTCTGGTCGCCGCAACCGGATAGCGCCAGGGTGGAGGCAGCGATAGTGCCTAGGGCCAGGAAGGGTCGTCTGTGCCCGCTCTTACGTCTGCGCATCGTTCCCCTCCCCTCAATAGGTCATGCAGGCGGCGTTGAGAATACCGATGACCAATGCGATGCCGCCGCCCCATATGCCCGCGGCGATATCGTCGGCGGTGATCTTCTCATGCAGGTCCGGCATGGTGAAATTCGCAATATAGAAAGCAAGGACCTGCGCCAGAATGCCGATCACCGCCCATATGATGTAGTCGATGATGCTGACCGAATTGGCGGCGGCCGAAGCCAGCGGCAGGCTGAAACCGACAAGCGCGCCGAGAAATGCCGTCACCGCGGCGAGGTTGCCGGCAC
Organism: Rhizobium redzepovicii; assembly: GCF_019793435.1. GTDB lineage: Bacteria > Pseudomonadota > Alphaproteobacteria > Rhizobiales > Rhizobiaceae > Rhizobium > Rhizobium redzepovicii. The sequence goes on from NZ_JAILYH010000002.1 coordinate 242,316, forward strand.
GAATGAGCTGAACTTCCTTTTGCGGCGTCAGGAATGTGTAGATCACCGCAAAAACAACGTAGGCGCCAAGACCAACGGCGAAATAACCAAGGAAGGAAGGCAGACCCGCCACGTAATCGAGCATTGAAAAACTCCTCCGTCAAAAATTGATAGTGTGTCAGACGCGGCGGACATCGGCTGGAGCAAGCCCATAACCGATCAGAAATTCCACCGAGCTTCCCGCTTGGCTCTGTCCGAGGTCGAGATCACGCTCGACATTGATCAGAAGCATTTCGCGCGTCGAGCCAAGCGGGCGGTAATACAACATACAGGTCTGGTGAATGGAGCGCTGCGCTTCACCATCCTCGACCTTTTCGACAAATTCCACCAGTTGCGCGCGCTCCGGGCCTTCGCCCCAGAAGCGGCTATAGAGGATACCGTCGGCATCGTAGGATGGCTGGCCGATCAGGCCGCCCGGCCCGGTCCAGCGGTTCCATTCGCTCTGCCCGGCCGGCACGACGCTGTCCCAGGATTGATAAAAGCTGATGTCGTCGACGGCATCGCCCGGCTGGCCCGACGCCGACATCACCTGGATCATCCGGTGGTCCTCATCGTAGTAGCGCGACAGAACCGTTGCGGCATCGAGCGAACTCTCGCCGTAGCCGGCAATGATGAAGGGGCCGCTCCGTGGCAGCGGCATGGCCGGCTCGCCGCCCAAAGCCTCGGCCTCGAGGGAGAGGAAATCGATCTCCAGAGCCCCGCCGATGGCGGCGCCCAAGGGGCCAAGTTCTCTGGGCAAGGGCTTTTCGTTCTTGTCTCTGCCGAACCAGCCGATCATGATACGTCTCCCATTCGAGCCCAAGCGACGGCAGCGGGATCTAGCCGCATTCCGCTGATGTAGTAAAGAGTCTCGCCGCCCCGCATCAGCACCTCGTCCCGGCAATTGAGGTCGGTGATGCCCTGGCTCAGCAAGCCCACCAGCGTGACGTTATGCTCACGCTTGAGGCTTAAAAATACGTCTCCATAGAGCAGTGGCCGTTGCAAAGGCGGAACCGGCAGGGAAAAGGCCGTATCGGTGGAGGCGGCCGATAGCAGCCGTGCGGCGATCTCCGAAGAGCCCGGATCGCGGGCTGCACGCGACAGCAGCTCCTCGGCGAGCGAGCCCACCGCCTCGACGCGCGGCCGGAGTTGTTTGACCATCTGGGCTGTGCGGTCGTCGGCGAAATAAGCGACGATATGGGCATTGGGCGCATGGTCTTCGGCAATCAGCACCGCGGCCAGCGTCTCGTCGTCATTTGCTCCGCGCGCGATGATTGCCCGCGCCTGCGCCACTCCGGCCCGCACCAGAGCGTCCGCATCGGCGAGCCGCTCGGTTCTGATATAGTCGGTGTAATCGCTGACGGGATTCTCCGCCAGCTCCTTGGCAACCAGAACGCTCATTGGTTCGTTGGCCTGCCGTTCGGCATGCAGCAGCCGCAGCATCTGGTATGTCTGCCCCTCCTGCCAGCCTAAGACGATGATATGACCGCTGCGTTCGCTGTAGTCACCCAATCCGCGCATGCGGTTCCTCCAGATCGTGCCGATCGTTGTCAACAATTTGCCAAGAACGGCGGTGAAGATGGCAATGCCGCCGGGCAGGACGAAGAGGACGGCAATGATCCGGCCAAATCCCGATTTTGGGGAAAGATCTCCATAGCCGACCGTCGTGGCTGTCACCATATAGTAGTAAAGAAAATCGATCGGATTGCCGACGAGATCGCCTTCGCCGCACAGCATAAAGAGCAGGTAGGAGGCGGCCAGATGGATCACGAGAAGAATAAAAAGGGCGGACCAGGCCAATTCGCTGAGCGAGAGATATACACGCCGCAGCAATGAAGCGATAAATGGCACGCGATTCGCCCCCGTTCCCCGTGCGTAACCTAGCGAAATTTATTTACCGCGCCACCCCTTTAAGTGGCATATCGGATACCCAGATATTTTTCGAATTCTAACCGATGGAGGACTTTTTGGAGACCTGGAACCTCACCACTTTAACGCGCCTGTTCGCCGCCGATCCGGCGGCGCTCGGTGATGTGGACGTAGCCGTACCCGAACAGGGCGACGTCATATGCGTCACCCTCAAGGAAAAAGGCGATCTCGACGTCTTCGTCGCGGTCAGCGGAGAACGCGACATTCTTGTCAGCGCCGTTCTTTTGCCGTGCAAGGAGGTGCCCAATCGCGAAGCCTTCGAACGCATGGTGCTCAAGACGCACAAGTTCGTGCCGCTCTCCAGCTTCGGCATCACCACCATCGACGGTGAGGAATGGTATGAATTGTTCGGTTCGCTGTCGGCGCACTCGCCAGCCGACACGGTGGTCGAAGAGGTGGCAATTCTGGCGGCCAATGCCGTCGATGCGGCACACATGATTGATGAATGGAAAAGCGGGGAGATTGCCGCATGAGCACCTGGGGAAAGATTTTCACCGCCATTCGCGGCGGCATCAACGAGGCGGCTGAAGCCGCCGCCGACAACCAATCCATGCGCATTCTCGACCAGGAAATCCGCGACGCCGAACAGTCGCTGCGCCGGGCGCGATCCGATCTGGCCGGCATCATGGCCTCCAACAAGAGCGTCATGCGCCGCCTGGAAGAAAACCGCGCAAAGGAAACCAAGGATACCGACAGCGCTCGCGCCGCGATATCGGCAGGCCGCACGGATCTCGCTCAGGGCCTGGCGCAGCGCATCGCCACCAGCCGTTCCGAAGTGCAGCGCGACCAGGAAGAGCTCGATCGGCTGCTGCCCCGCCAGCAGCAGATGCTGCGCACGATCCAGGACACCGAAGCACGCATTGCTCAGATGAAGCGCGAGGTGGAGAACGTCAAAGCCAACGAGTCGCTGCTGCGCGCTCAGTCGGCGATCGCCCATAACCAGTCGGGCATCAATACCCGTCTCGGCAGCGCCGTCGAAAGTCTCGAACGCATCAAGAAACGCCAGGAAATCACTGCCGGGCGCATCGAAGCCGGTGCAGAGCTCGCCGCGCTGGAAAACGGCGGCGATCTCGATCGTCAGCTGCGCGAAGCCGGCATTGGCGGTTCCAGCCATTCGGCCGATGACATTCTGGCACAACTAATGCTCCCCAAACATTCGGCCGAGCCGGTCTTGCTGCCCGCCCCCGCCGGCCAGAAAGACTGACAATCCCTGGGGACGGCAGCCTTGCCTGCCGTTCCCAGCACGTCTGCGGATTCGAGCGCCCGCGCGCTTGTTGGTTGAAAGCGGCGCGCGTGCGCCATCTTCTGCGACGAAGCCGGCCGGCATAAGCGAGAGCATGTCGTCGTTTCTAATTGACGCCGAGAAACTGCTTCAGCTCGGCCGTCTGCGGGTTGGCGAAGACCTCCTCCGGCCGGCCCACCTCGTGGACCCGGCCCTGATGCATAAAGACGACGCGGCTACAGACGTCGCGGGCGAACTTCATCTCATGGGTGACCATCAGCAGCGTCATCCCTTCCGCGGCAAGCTCGCGCACGACGGCCAGAACCTCGGCGACCAGTTCCGGGTCGAGCGCCGAGGTGATTTCGTCACAGAGAAGGGCTGCCGGCTGCATGGCGAGCGCCCGGGCGATGGCGACGCGCTGTTGCTGGCCACCGGAGAGTTCGTCCGGATAGGCGTCGAACCTGTGCCCAAGCCCCACCCGCTCCAGCATCTTGCGGGCGATGGCCTCGGCTTCGGCCTTCGGGGTCTTCTTGACCACCGTCTGCGACAGGATGACGTTGCCGCCCGCCGTCAGGTGCGGGAAGAGATTGAACTGCTGAAAGATCATGCCGACCTTGAGGCGCAGGGCCTTCAGATGCACTTCGTCATCGAGGAGTTGCGCGCCGGCCACGGAAATGGAACCGTCGGTGATGGTCTCCAGGCCGTTGATGCAGCGAAGCAGGGTCGATTTGCCCGAACCGCTTTTGCCGATAATGGCGATGACCTCGCCGGCCTGCACATCGAGATTGATGCCTTTCAGCACCTCGGTGGCTCCGAAGCTCTTGCGGACTTCAGTGATTTCGATGAGCGACATTGAGCTTCCTTTCCAGGATCTGGCTGCTTTTCGACAAGGGCCAGCAGAGGGCGAAGTAGATGAGGGCGACGAGCCCGTAGACGGTGAAGGGCTGGAAGGTGGCATTGGTGACCACGGTGCCGGCTTTCGACAATTCGACGAAGCCGATGATCGAGGTCAGCGCTGTTCCCTTGACGATTTGGACGGAGAAGCCGACCGTCGGCGGTATGGCGACCCTGAGCGCCTGCGGCAGGATGACATGGCGCATCTGCTGCAGCCGGCCCATGCCGAGGCTGGCGGAGGCTTCCCACTGGCCTTTGGCGACCGATTCGACGCAGCCTCGCCAGATCTCGGCGAGAAAGGCGGCGCTCCACAGGGTGAGTGCCAATCCCGCAGCAAGCCAGGCCGGCACGTCGATGCCGAAGAGGCCGAGACCGAAAAAGGCGATGAAGAGCTGCATCAGCAGCGGCGTACCCTGGAACAGCTCGATATAATATTTCGCAAGCAGCCTGAATGGCTTGCGCTTGCTGATGCGCAGGAACAGCAGCCCCAGCCCGACCGCGCCGCCGCCGACGAAGGAGACGAGCGAAAGCAGGATCGTCCAGCGGGTGGCGAGCAGCAGGTTTCGCAGGATGTCCCAGAGGGTGAACTCGATCATCGTGCTTTTCTCCTCGGGAAAATCAAGCCGCCGACCACGCCCAACACCTGCCGAAGCAGGATCGCCATCACCAGATAGATGGCTGTCGAGACGATGTAGGCCTCGAAGGCGCGGAAGGTTCGCGATTGTATGAAATTCGCGGCAAAGGTCAGATCTTCGGCGGCGATCTGCGACACGATCGACGAGCCGAGCATGACGATGACGACTTGCGACGACAGCGCCGGCCAGATGCGCTGCAGTGAAGGGACGAGCACGACATGGCGGAAGGTTTCGAAGCGCGTCATGGCAAGGCTCTCGCCTGCCTCGAATTGACCCTTCGGGGTTGCCTGGATGCCGGCGCGAATGATCTCGCAGCTATAGGCGCCAAGGTTGATGACCATTGCGAGGTTGGCGGCGGTCAATTCGGGAAGCTGGAGGCCGAGCGACGGCAGGCCGAAGAAGATGAAAAACAGCTGGATCAGGAACGGCGTGTTGCGGATCAGTTCGACATAGGCGGCAACGACAGGTTTCAGCCAGGCCGGCCCGAGTGCGCGCACCCAGGCACAGACGATGCCGAGTGAAATGCCGAGCAGTCCGCCGATCGCGATCAGTTCCAAGGTGACCAGTATGCCCTTGATGATCTCAGGGTAATATTGAAGCAGCCAACCGAATTCGAAATGATAGCTCAAAGAATTGTCCCCTCTTGCGGTGACGAGCGGATGTCATCCCGCCTGCGGGCGCGGGATGACATCCGTAAGTCCGGGTCGTTCAGAGATCTGACGGGAGATCGGTGCCTAGCCACTTCTGCGATATGGCGTTCAGCGCGCCATTGGTTTTGGCGGCACCGATGATGCCGTTGACCTTCTCCAGAAGAGCTGCCTGCTCCTTGTTGAGGCCGATGTAGCAGGGCGAGTTCTTGATCAGGAATTTGAGCTCAGGGCGCTTGGGGGGATTTTTGGCGAGGATCGCCGCCGCCACGACGTTGCCGGTGGCGATGGTGTCGACCTGACCGGACAGGAAGGCTGAGATCGTGCCGTTATTGTCCTCGTAACGCTTGATCGTCGCATCGGCCGGCGCGATCTTCGTCAGTTCCAAATCCTCGACCGAGCCGCGCGTGACACCAATGCTCTTGCCGGCGAGGTCTTCCGCCTTGGCAACCGAAACATCGGCCGGCGCGAACACGCCGTTGAAGAAGGGAGCGTAGGCCGTGGAGAAATCGATCACCTTTTCGCGCTCCGCATTCTTGCCGAGGCTTGATATGACCAGGTCGACCTTGTTGGTCTGCAGATAGGGCACGCGGTTGGCGCTGGTGACCGGCACCAGCTCGGTCTTGACCCCCAGTTTTTCGGCAATGAGATTGGCGACGTCGATATCGTAGCCCATCGGCGCCATATCGGTGCCGACGCTGCCGAATGGCGGAAAATCCTGCGGAACCGCGACACGCAGCGTACCGCGCGCCGTGATGTCGGCGAGAGCATCGGCACGAGAAGCGGAGCTGAAGCCGAGGCCTGCCGCCAGGGTCGCGATTGCGAAGAAAACTCGTATTGTCAGCATGCGTTCATTACTCCTTTGAAGTGCTGTTTTTAGGGGCTGAGAGGCGGGGACGCGGTCCTGGGCGGGAGCGACAGGGAATTGCACAGATCCGAAAGCGGGTCCGGGCGGGCGGTGAGGTCGAGGCCCATTTCCACGTCGTCGAGATGCTCGACGGAGAGTTCTGCAGCTCTGACGAAATCGCCCGCCTGCATCGCCTCGAAGATGCGGCAGTGCCCCTCGTGGGATTGTGCGGCGTGAAATTCAGATTGATAGAGCATCGAAATGAGGATCGTCCGCGCGGTCAGGTCGCGCAGGATATCGACGATGATGGCGTTGCCGCTCAATTCGGCGATGCGGATATGGAAATCGCCCATCAGATAGGTCAGGCGTTGGCGGTCGCCCGCCGCCATGGCATTTCGCTCCTCGGTGAGATGCGCGTCGAGCGCCTTGCTGCCCTCCTCCGTCAGCGTCCGCATGCTGCGCAGCAGCCCGGCCTCGACGATCCGCCGCGCCTCATAGACCGCGATCGCATCTTCCGCGGACGGCTCGACGACAAACCAACCACGCCGAGGGCTGACATGCACGATGCCGCGTGACTCCAGGCGCATCATCGCCTCCCGGACGCGGGTTCTGGACACGCCGAAGAGCGCTGCCAGCTGGTTTTCGCCAAGTCGCGTACCGGGCCGGATCTTGGCAGAAAGGATGCCGGAGACGATCGTCGCCTCGATGGATTTCTGCGTGGTCTCGGATGTGTGGCTATCTTGCATACAAGACAGAAAGCAAAGCCCATGCCAAAATCCTGTGTTCAGGATTTTCAAGATGTCGCGAATGCTGTGCGGAAAATTTGCCTGCCCGGAATGCAGATTGAACGCAATTTGTGCGGGCGCCGGCGCCCGAAGACGCTGCTCAGTGCGACCGCGATCTTTCTCATCTGCGGTCGAACTGCCGCGCCGATCGTCTTCGTGCTTTTAGTTGAAACTCGAGGTCTTGAGGAATTCCGCGAGCCGTTCGGTCTTCGGCCGCACAAACATTTCCTTCGGGTCGCCCTCCTCGCAGATGACGCCCTGGTTCATGAAAATGACGCGCGATGAAACCTCGTAGGCGAAACGCATCTCATGGGTGACAAGCAGCATGGTCATGCCGTCGGCGGCGAGCCCCTTGATGACCTGCAGCACTTCGCCCACCAGTTCCGGGTCGAGCGCCGATGTCACCTCATCGAACAGCATCAGCCGCGGCGACATGGCGATGGCGCGGGCGATGGCGACACGCTGCTGCTGGCCGCCGGAAAGCTGACCGGGATAATGGTTGGTGCGAGCGGAGAGGCCGACACGATCGAGCCATTTCTCCGCGACGGCGCGGGCCTCCGGCTTCGTCATTTTCTTCACCTTGACGAGACCGAGCATGACGTTTTCGGCGGCACTCATATGCGGGAAGAGATTGAACTGCTGAAAGGCCATGCCGGTCAGCGCGCGCTGGCGGGCAATCTCTTTCTCGCCCTTGCGGCGGCGGGTTGCGCCGTCGACGCGGTAGCCGATCTCCTCGCCATCGAGACTGATCGTGCCGCCCTGGAATTCTTCCAGCATGTTGACGCAGCGCAGCAAGGTGGTCTTTCCGGAGCCGGACGAGCCGATGATGGAAATAACCTCGCCTTCCTCCACGGCGCAATCGACGCCTTTGAGGACTTCGTGGACGCCGTAAGTCTTGCGCAGACCCTTGATGTCGAGAATGGTCTTGGCCATCGGGGGAACTCCTCAGGACGGCAGGGCGGTCTTGCGCTCGACATATTTGCCGAAGTGCTCGATGCCGTAGTTGACTATGAAATAGAGACCGCCGGCCAGGAAATAAAACTGGAGGCTCATGAAATTGCGGGAGATGATCTCCTGCGTGCGCAGCAGCAGCTCGGCAACGCCGATGACGGAGAGCAGCGTCGAGGCCTTGACCATCTCGGCCGCCGTATTCACCCAGGCCGGCAGGCACTGTCGCATGGCCTGCGGCCACAGCACCGAGGTGAAGGTCTGGGTAAAAGTCAGGCCGATCGCCTTGGCCGCTTCGGTCTGCCCCTTCGGGATCGCCTGCAATGCTCCGCGGACGATCTCGCCGACATGCGAGGAGCAGAAGATCGCAAGGGCGAGCACCCCGGCGGAGAACGGCCCGAGATCGAGCCCAACGGCGGCGGAGACATAATAGCTTGCCAGTACCAGCACGAGTACCGGCGTGCCGCGGATAATATCGGTATAGGCGCGCACGATCAGCCGCAAAATAACGCCGCCATAAACGAGCGCCAGGCCGACGAAGACGCCGAGGACAGACCCTGCGAGAATGGCCAGCAGAGAGATCGACACGGTCACGCCGATGCCGTTGATAATGACGTAGCGGGCGATCCAGAGTTGTTCGAGAAAGGTGTGGGGCATCGGGTCTATCTCGGCAGGGCCAGACGGCGCTCGACGAAGCGCATCACGGCGGCGATCAGGAAACAGGTCGCGACATAGAGGGCGGAGGTGACCATCCAGGTTTCGATGACGCGAAAGCTTTCGACATTAATCTTGCGGGCAGCAAAGGTCAGTTCCGGCACGGCGATGGCGGCTGCAAGCGAAGTGTCCTTGAACAGCGAGATAATCGTCGAGGACAGCGACGGCAGCACGTTGCGCAGCATCAGCGGAGCGATAATGGAGCTGCGGATCTGCATCCCCGTCAGGCCGATGGCGAGGCCGGCTTCCGTCAGCCCTTTCGGGATCGACAGCAGGCCGGCGCGGAACACCTCGGCTAGATAGGCGCCGGAATAGAGGGAGAGAACCAGCACAAAGCTTTTTATCTTGTCGAGGCGCAAGCCCATCTGCGGCAGCGCAAAAAAGGCGAATAGCACCAGAACGAGAATCGGCAGGTTGCGAATGACAGTGACATAGACCCGCGCCGGCACCACCGCCAGGCGGTTTTTGGACGTCAGCGCGAAGGCCACGACCAGGCCTAACACGGCCCCGATCAGGATCGAGATCACCGCCAAACCGAGGCTTAGCGCAAGCCCGCTCAACAGAAAATCGAAATTGCGCCAGACGGCACCGAAGTTCAACGTATAACCCATGCGGGCCGCCCTTTCAGACTAACGCATCGTGCACGATGCGCAGATTCAAAGTGTTGCAGCGTCCTTTGTGCGCCTCGAAAGACGCGCGGGGCTGCAGCGGAGCGGGAGACAGGTCCCGCTCCGCATGGCCGTTACTTGAACTCAACGGGGAAACCGATCTGCGGCGGCGTCAGATCCTTGCCGAACCAGGTCTTGAAGGACTTGGCGTAAAAGTCGAACTCCACGCCGGTCATGGCTTCGTGCAGGGCGGTGTTGACAAAGTTCAACCAGTCCTGATCGCCGCGCTTGACGGCGCAGGCGTAGGTCTGCGGGTTCCAGCCGTAGCCGGCATCTTTATAGCGGCCCGGATTCTGCGTCATGTACCAGGCGAGCGACGACTGGTCGGTGGCAACGGCATCGGCGCGTCCCGACTCCAGGGCCTGATAGATCAGGTCGACGGAATCATACTGATCGACGGTGGCCTCCGGCAATGCCGCGTGCACCATCGTCTCGGCATAGACGTTCTGCAGAACCGAGATGGTGACGGAGGAACCGGCGGCCTTGAGAGCGGCGTAGTCGCCATATTTTCCGTCCGCCTTGAGCATCAGACCGACACCCTCGCGATAATAAGGAATGGTGAAGGCGACCTGCTGGGCACGTTCGCCGGTAACGGTCATGAACTGGCAGGTGATATCGACCTTATCGGTGGTGATGTTCGGGATGCGAGCGTCGGAGGACTGGTTTACATATTCGATCTTCTCAGGATCGCCGAACAGCGCCTTGGCGATGATATGGCCCATGTCGACGTCGAAACCCTGAAGCTTGTCGTCGGCGCTCTTGAAGTGCCAGGGCGCGTTGGTGCTGCCCGTCCCGAGCACGAGATGGCCGCGGGCCAGCACTTCATCGAGCTTGCTGCCGTCGGCCAGTGCAGGCGTGGAGAGCAGCACAGCGGCGGCCAGCGACATCACGCCGGTGCGAAAGGAAATAGTCATGGCGTTCCCCTTATGGATGGTTCTCGTATATTCCAGTATAATGGACGCTTGTCTGTTTTACTGGAATAGCCTATCAAGTGCCATCAAGGACGAATTGTCAATGGGTCATGCTGAAAAAACGCGCAGCGGCGCACGTGGTGATTTTTTCGGCAGTGCAGCATTTTCCTGCCGCTTGCGAGGCTGATCGCCTGGCTGCGTTCCGACGTATCGGGGAATGCATATGGAGGCCGCAACGCAGCGGCCGGCAATGACTTCATTGCCGAAGCGAGGCAGAAGTCCAACCTTATGACAAGGGCAAGAGCGCGTGCTTCAGGTTATCCAGTGGGGTGCCACGCTCTACTCGAACCCGAGGCGCCGCGCGGCACCGAGACCCTGCGGAGCTGCCCTCAGACCTACGGTGCCGCGCCTTTAGGCGTGCAAGCAACGCTGTCGCTTTGATTTGAACTAAATCAGAATTCTTCCCAATCGGACTTCAGCGCGGCAGCCGCCGTTCCATGAACCGAGGCCGTGCGGACAACTTTTAAAGCCGACGGCATCGAAGGATGACGCCCCGCCTGCGACGACGAAGACCGTGTTTTCGGCCCGTCTTCGAAACGGAACTGCGCAAGGAGCTTGAAGAGTGCGGCAGCCTCCCGTGCAAGGCCATGGCTTGCAGCAGTCTGCTCCTCGACCATTGCGGCATTCTGCTGCGTTCCCTGGTCGACAGTGTTGATGGCCTGGCTGATGCCACCGAGCGCCGTCGATTGCTCGCGCGCCGCCTCGACGATCGCCGTGACGTTGGTATTGATTTCGTGAACCTGAGTGGCGATTTCCCGCAGCGCCGATCCGGCGTTCGTCACCAGGGCGACGCCGTTTGCGACGTGGGAACCGGACGCCGTAATCAGGCTCTTGATCTCTTTCGCGGCCTTCGCCGAGCGCTGCGCCAGTTCGCGCACTTCCTGGGCGACGACCGCAAACCCCTTGCCGGCCTCCCCTGCCCGCGCCGCCTCTACGCCGGCATTGAGCGCCAAAAGGTTCGTCTGGAAGGCAATCTCATCGATAACGCCGATGATGTTGGAAATTTCGTGCGACGAGGTTTCGATCTGATCCATCGCTCCGATGGCATCCCGCACCACCTGGCCGGAATGCTCCGCATGATCCCTGGTACGCGCCACCAGATGACCGGCCTCCTCGGCGCGACGGCTCGAATCCTTGACCGTGGTGGTGATTTCCTCAAGAGCGGCCGCTGTTTCTTCGACGGATGCGGCTTGCTGCTCGGTGCGCTTGGCCAGGTCGTCGGCCGCGGTGCGAATTTCGTTGGAACCGGCCGAAATCGCCTTGGCATTTTCGGCCACCGTTACCATGGCGTCCTTCAGCTTCTCCGAGGCGCTGTTGAAATCGGTGCGCAGCCGCTCCAGCGAAGGAATGAAAGGCTTCGCGATCGTCTGCGACAGGTCGCCGTCGGCAAAGTTTGTCAGGCAGTAAGCAAGTTGTTCGACATTCTCGACGCGAGCCGTAACGTCGGTTGCGAACTTGACGACTTTGAACACTTTGCCGTTCAGGTCGAAGATCGGATTGTAGGACGCCTGGATGTAGACTTTGCGTCCACCCTTCCCCACCCGCATGAATTCGTCGGCAATCAACTGGCCGCTCGCAAGCTTTCGCCAGAAGTCCTTGTAAGCTTCCGACTTCGAATAGTCAGCTTCGCAGAACATCGAATGATGTTTGCCCTGGATTTCGGCAAGCGAATAGCCGAGGGCGGCAAGGAAATTGTCGTTGGCACCAAGCACTTCGCCGCCCGGCGTGAATTCGATGATCGCCTGAGCCCGCGACAAGGCGTCGATCTTACCCGCATCCTCGGCGGATTTCAGCTTCTGCGCGGTGATATCGGTTGCGATCTTGATGACCTTGACCGGTCTCCCGCGCCGGAACACGGGATTGTAGGATGCTTCGATCCAGACCTCGCGGCCACCTTTTCCGAGCCGCTTATATTGCTGCTGCTCGAATTTCCCGGCTGACAGCTTCGTCCAGAAGGCCTTGTATTCCGCCGAGGATGCATAGGCGGGTTCGACGAACATGCGGTGATGTTGTCCAGCGATCTCCCGCAATTCGTAGCCGAGCGCCCTGCAGAAATTTTCGTTCGCGGTGAGGATCATGCCCGACATGTCGAACTCGATCATGGCTTGCGAGTTGGATAGAGCAGCGAGAGCAGCGATAGCATTTGCACCACGATCAAGAATGCTCACTCACAAATCCCCCACAGATTTCATCGCAGTCAATTCGGACACGTCACGAATATTTGCCTATGCCTATTAATGGGGATTTAATGATTAATATAAGGTTTAGCGGTCTGCTTTCGTTCTGAAATGGATGTTGCGCTCATCATGAGCGAGGCCAAAATCACTCAGCCGGTTTTCAATTGCGCCATCGCAAGCAGCGTGTCTGCGCTGATCGTTGCTGAGCCGTTCAGGATCGAAAGTGCTGTCGACGTGGTACCCGTGCCGTTGGCGACATCATACATGGCGGTGAAGCGTTTGATCAAATCGTCGACTTTGTCAGGATCTGCCAGATCCTTGATGTCGATGAAGTTGTCGACCATCTCGGCTTGCTTGTCGACGTCCATATTCGAGACATAACTGGACAGGTTGAAGGTCGTGGTAAAAAACTCGAAGAGCGCGCTGTCGCCCAGAATGCCATAGGCGCTCGATATCTCCGGCGCCTTGCGCTGGAAATAGAGCGCCAGGCGCACGCCGGTGTTGCTGTCACCCTGGTCGTCTTCGAGCGTCAGCCTGACATAGGAGTCGATCGTTTCCAGCACGTCGCCGCGCTGTTGCACCGTCCCTGTGGGATCGGCGGAAATATTGCCGTCCTGATCGAAATTGAACGAGCCGACGAGCTCGGCAAAGCGACTGTCGTCCAGCTTGTTGACGTAACTATCTTCGTCGTCGAGATCGGAAGAAAACATCTTCTCCAATTGGTCCGACGTGACATCGTCCGGGTCGAGCCCCTTTGCCTCGAGCGCAAAACTAACCAGGCGATCATCGGCCAGAAATTCGCTCGCCGTCGTGATCGTCGCCATCTGCTCACGGAAATAGCTGATCTCGTCATCCGCCGCGTCGGTCGCCTCGGTCAGTTCGTCCCCGTCGAGGTAGCGGATCTTGTTCTGTTTATAATAGGCGGCATAGTCGTCGACGACGGATTCCGACATGGCCTGCAAGGGAACGGTGACGTCGCCATCGCTGTCGAAGTTGAATGCTTTGCGAAAGGCGACGAACCGGTCGTCGTCTAGGCTGTTGACATAGCTTTTGGAATCCGTGGGATCGCTTTCGAGAATTTTCCGCACCTGGCTTCTCGAAACGCTGTCCGGATCGATGTCGAAGGCGCGCAACGCCATTTCCCACATTTCCGGGAGATCGTCATTGTCGTCATCGTCATCATCGGCATTTGACACGAGGAAATCATCGATCGAGGTGACGCTGGCGATGCGCGTCGTGTAGTTGTCGACGGCATCTTCCGTGTCGGTATTGGCGATCAGCACCTGATAATTTTCATCGAAGGCTGCCGTGGTCGTGGCGGTCTGTTCCGACGTCTGGGCGGTGTCGCCATCGGCAAGCGCGCCGTCCTCATCGAAATTGAAGGCGTCGTGCAGATCCGACAGGCCGATCGCGTCGGCAATATCGGCGCTTTTAAGCGCCGCGGAAATGAAAGTGTCGGATTCGTCGTCGGTCAGCCCGTAGGCGATCCTGAGATAGCCGACCAGCTTGTCGTCGCTCATCAACTGATCGACGGAGGTGATGTTTCCAATTTCCGCCGCGAAATAAGTGTCATAAGCCTCTCCGGTGTCCGAAGAGGCAATGGTCGAGGAAGCCACCGCATAACCGCTCGTCACCAGCGAGATCTGATCTTCCGACATCACGTCGCCGTCGGTCGAGCCGTCCTCGTTGAAGTTGAAGGCCTTCGCCAGGCTGACATAGACGTCGTCGCCGAGCTGATTGACGAAGCTGTCGGAATCGTCGAGGTCGCTCGTCAAAACCTGCTTCAGGAAACTGCTGGAGGTGTAATCGGTGCTGAGACCGAAAGCGGTCAGCGCATAATTCTTCAGTCTCGAACTCGAGAGGAAATCATCGACCGACGTGATCGACGAGATATTCTCTTCGAAATAATCCGTCTCGTCGGCAATGTCTTCCGCCTCGGTGTCGAAGGACTCCTCATAAGCATCGAGCAGAGTGTCCCGTTGCACATCAGATTGCGCCGTCTTCGTCTCTCCGCCGAATTTGAAGGCGGCGGCGAACTCGGCATAGCGGCCGTCGCTCAAACTGTTGGCGAAGCTCGATGAATCGCTGAGATCGCTTTCCAGCACCTTCTTCATGAAGGCCTTGGCATAGGTCATGTCGTCGAGCCCGTAGGCCTTCATGGCATAGGAGTAGAGCTTGTAATCGCCCATGAACTCGTCGACCGTCGTGACCTTGCCGATGTTTTCCTTGTAATAGGCGCTGTCGCGGGCAACCGTGCCCTGGGACGCCACGCTCGAGAGGCTGGCGTTGAGATTACGCGCGACTGCGAGATAGCTTACGTAGGTGGAAACCAATGCTTGTCCCTTTTCATGGGCGCGGCAGCGCGCGCGAAAGCCTGCCGGCAGCCGCGGTGAAATTTCGATCCTGCTGGGATGTCGTCGCCGGTCATGGCGATGCGCAGCCACATCCATGTGGCCGAATCAATTTAAGAGAACTATATAGTTCTATAATTAATTCAATAGGGAATTGAAAGACAAAAGTCGAAGCATCGCCTTTCGGGTCTACGAAGCCCCGACGCCGGCGGCGAAGATTGCGATGCAGCGGCGAAGATGGGCGAGCAGTCCGGCCCGGTCGGGCCAGGCTTGGGCGCGCCCTTCCGGCGGGCCCATACCGCCGAAGATCATGTCCATCAGCATCCGGGCTCCGCTCGCCGGATCATCAAGGGTCAATCTGCCTTCCGCCCGACGATCGCTCAACCAGTCGGCGAGGTGTTGACGGCTAGCAAGCATGCCTTCGTGCTGCAGAATGTCGATAAGCTCTGGAAACTGCGCCGCTTCGCGAAAGACGAGCTGCAAAAAACCGGCGCGGTCCGCATCCTTCTCCTCATCCATGTCGATCATGAAGATATGTTCGAGGCTTTCGGCGATCGGAAGGTCTTCCGCGGGCCTCGGCAGGTCGAGCATCAGGCGCCGATGGGCGCCCACCACGGCGGCAAACAGCTCTTCCTTGCTCTGAAACAGCTTGTAGAGCGTCTGTTTCGAGACACCTGCCTCGGTGGCCACCACCGCGGTGGTGCTTCCGGCATAGCCGTATTTTACAAAAACACGGCGGGCGATTTCGACGATATGCGTCCGCTTGTCCTCATCGCTGGAGACTTTCGGCCGGCCTCGCTTGCGCGGCTCATCTGCGGGCTCGTCAACACCATCCATGACGATCTAAACCGCTTTACCGAAGCGCACGCCGACGGCCCGGAAAAGCGGACTGCGATTTCTGAGGGATGAGTTTTTCGGTTGTGGCATTAGTAATTTCGATTTAGAGAACTAATCAGTTCTGTAATGCGTTGCATCCCCACCCTCTTTAGCGATGGAGCGCTTATGACGACCATTTCTGCCGCAACATCGATTTCTTCCTATTCCTATAGCAAGAACTCGACATCCGCATCCCAGGACCTCCTATCCTGTAATACGGTTTCGGCAAAAAAATCAACCACAAGCCAGCAGCTCGGCGAAGACTCGACCAACAGCGTCGAAAAACTCATGTCCCAGCTGATGTCGCTGACGATGAACGGCCTTAGCGGACAGTCCGGCTCCAGCGGGGAGCAGGACGGCGACGAAGGCATGGATGTTGCGCAGCTCGACACCGATGGCGACGGCTATGTGAGCAAGGCCGAGTTCGTCGCAGCCAGGCCATCCGACGTGACCGAGGATCAGGCGGGCACGCTGTTCGACAGCTTCGACAGCGAAGATTATTCCGGCTCGCTGTCGGTCGATGCGCTCACCGAGGCCATGTCCGCCCAGAGATCGGGGCGAGCCGGCGGGCCACCGCCGCCGCCCGAAGGCGATGACGAGCTTTCATCGCTGCTCTCCGATCTCGATACCGATGGAGACGGGCTGGTGAGCAAGGCGGAATTCGTCGCAGGCCGGCCGTCCGACGTGAGCGAGGATCAGGCAGGCACGCTGTTCGACAGCTTCGACAGCGAAAGCGCCGGCTCGCTGTCGGTCGATGCATTGACCGAGGCGATGTCCGCTCAGTCGTCGCAACGCCCCGAGGGACCGCCACCGCCGCCGCCCGCCGAGGATGAGCAGACCGCATCCCTGCTGTCCGATCTCGATACCGATGGAGACGGGCTCGTATCATTGGACGAGTTCATGGCCGGCAGGCCGGACGACGTCACCGAAAGCCAGGCGAGCCAGCTATTCGATCTTCTCGACACATCGGGCAGCGGTTCATTGTCCGCAAGCACCACGAGCTGACAGCCAACAAGGAGCGTCGCGTCGCAGTCGCTGGAGAAGCTGCAATGCGGCGGTCTGACAGCGGCCCGGCAATCGAGCCGGCAGAGCTTTCAGCCGGGCCGCTGAACTATCGAAGTATTCACATGGTGCACCGTGACAGGCGTACCGCACCAGCGCGCGGATGAGCCGCAGCGCCTATCGCCATTACGGGGTCAATCCAGACAATCAGATCATCCACCGGTGTGGGCTTTGCCCGGCGCCAGCGATGTCGTGCGCCCGTTATTCGGGCCTGGAGGCCTCTCGTCACATGGCATGTTCCCAAACCTTAAAGGATTGAGCCATGAGCATTTTTGGAAGCATGAAAACCGCCGTCTCCGGCATGAGCGCCCAGGCAAACCGGCTGAGCACGGTTTCCGACAATATCGCCAACGCAAACACGGTCGGCTACAAAGCCGTCTCCACATCCTTCTCGTCGCTGGTGCTGCCGTCGTCCTCAGGCAATTACAATTCCGGCGGCGTCCAGACATCCGTGCGCCAGGCGATTTCTCAACAGGGCGACATTTCCTATACGACCTCGGATTATGACCTGGCGATATCAGGAGATGGCTTCTTCATCGTGCAAAGCGCCGACGGCACGCCGGTCCTCACCCGGGCCGGCGACTTCTCCGTCGACAGCGACGGCAACCTGGTCAACGGCGCCGGTTTTACCCTCATGGGATATTCCTATGATTCAGGTGTGCCTGCGGTTGTTGTCAACGGCTTCGATGGGCTGGTGCCGGTCAACGTATCCCAATCGGGATTGAGCGCGGTTGCTTCGACCAGCGCCTATTTCAGCGGCAACCTGAATTCCGAGGCAACCGTCGTCACCGACACGACAACGCTGCCGAGCGCCAACACGTCCGATGTCACCGACGATACGCAGAAGATGTCGCTGGTTGCCTATGACAGCCTCGGCGGCACCGTCCAGTACGACTACTATTTCACCAAGACGGGTGTCACGACGGATTCCGCCGGCGCGGTCACCGGAAGCACCTGGGAGGTAGCAGTTTACCGCAATGCCGATGCCACCACCGGCGGCACGACGTCCTTCCCTTACTCCTCCGACGCCGTCAGCGTTGCGACACTCTCCTTCGACGCCGACGGTCAGCTGACCTCTGCGACCGATACCGATATCGTCGATCCGGTCACCGCACAGACGATCACCATGGATTATTCGGACTTTACCCAGCTCGCCTCCGACTTCTCGGCGACGGGCTCGGCCGACGGTCAGGCCGCAAGTGCGGTGAGTTCGGTATCCATCGGCACGGACGGGGTGGTGTCGGTTTCCTATGCGAACGGGGCGACCAAGGCTCTCTATCAGATCCCGCTTGCGACGGTCGCCAGCCCCGACAATCTGACGCTGCTCAGCGGCAACGTCTACAGCGCCAACGGCCAGTCGGGCGTTACCGTCACCGGCTTTCCGCAGACAAACGGGCTCGGCTCCATCCAGTCCGGCGCCCTCGAGAGCTCGAACGTCGATCTCGCCGGCGAACTGACGGAGATGATCGAGGCACAGCGCAGCTATACCGCCAATTCGAAGGTGTTTCAAACCGGCTCCGATATCATGGATGTCCTCGTCAACCTGAAGCGATAGAGGGAGCAGCTGAATGTCGCTCACCTCCGCCTTGAACAGCGTCCAAAGTATTTTCAACAATACGGGCCAGCAGAGCAGCGTCGTCTCGACCAACATCGCCAATGTCGGAAATTCCGACTATGTGAGACGGGAGGCGTCGATCACGACGTCTCTCTCCGGCGCCCAGGTCGTCAGCATCAGCCGAGCGCAGGAAACTGCGCTGCTGGCGCAATATCTGCAATCGAACTCCAAGGACAGCGCCCAGCAGACGCTGGTGACCGGCCTCGAAAGCTTGAAGTCGCTGATGGGCGGCAACGACTACGAGACCTCGCCGAGCACATACCTCTCGGCATTTCAGCAGGCGCTGCAGACCTTCGCCACATCGCCGAGCAGCACGACCGCGGCGCAATCGGCCGTCACCGCCGCGCAGGATCTTGCCAATTCGCTGAATACCGCAAGCGACGGCGTCCAGTCGATCCGAGCCGATGCCGATGCGGAGATCGCCACGCAGGTCTCCTCGCTGAATACGCTGCTGTCGCAGTTCGAGACGGCCAACAATGCCGTCAAGCTGGCGATGGCGACCGGCGCCGATACCTCCTCGGCGCTCGACGAACGAGAAAAGCTGTTGAAGCAAATCTCCTCGATCGTCGGCGTCACCACGGCCTTGCGCGACAACAACGACATGGCGCTCTACACCTCCGACGGCACCGTGCTGTTCGAGACCGTACCGCGCACCGTCACATACGTGCCGACGACAACCTATGTGGCCGGAACGGAGGGCAATTCGGTCTATATCGACGGCGTTGCGCTCGACGCCGGCGAGGGATCGACGACCAGCGCCTCGGGCAGCCTGCAGGCGCTGCTGCAGCTTCGCGACGACATCGCACCGACATTCCAGGCCCAACTCGACGAGATCGCCAAGTCGCTCGTCCAGGCCTTCTCGGAAACCGACGGCAGCACCAGCGCGCCCGGACTTTTCGTCTGGACCACCGCGTCGGGGACATCAGGGGGAACACCGTCGGATTCCGACGATATCACCGGCATCGCGTCGTCGATCTCGGTCAATCTTGCCGTCGTTACCAGCGAGGGCGGTGATGCCACGAAGCTGCGAGACGGAACGATCAGCGGCATCACCGATCTCAACAGCTCGGGAGACAGCGGTTTCTCGGACAATCTCGACGCCCTCTATACGGCGTTGACGGAACAGCGCTCGTTCTCCTCGGACGCCGGTCTTTCCACCACGCAAAGCCTGATGGATTACGCCAGCTCCTCCATCGGCTGGTTGGAACAATATCGCAGCGATGCGACGTCGGCCTCCGAAAACACGACTGCCGCGCTGTCGCGCTCCGACGAGGCCTATTCCAACGAAGCCGGCGTCAACCTCGACGAGGAGCTGACGCTCCTTCTCGATATCGAACAATCCTACAAGGCGGCGACGAAGATCCTGAACGTCATCGACGAGATGTTCAAGTCGCTCCTCGACATAGCGAGCTAGTTATGAAAGCCTCTTTTGTCTCATCATCTGCGATGCAGAACGTCCTGCGGCTGACCATCAGCCAGTCCCAGAGCAAGCTGCAGCAGGCCTCGACGGAAGCGACGACCGGAACCTACGCCGATATCGGCGTATCGCTTGGCGCCGGCACCGCAAAAACGATCAACCTCACCAGTGCGATCGACCAGGCCGCCTCATTCCAGACGAGCAACGCCGTCGTCGAACTGCGCATGGACGCATCGCAGACCGCCCTTTCCAGCCTCAAGGATGCCGGCGACAGCCTGGTCTCGAACCTGACCGCGCTCCAGGCGAGCCAGGATACGACCAGCATCGCCGTTGCCCTGCAGACCGCAGGTTCCACGATTTCGCAGCTGATCTCGACGGCGAATACCTCAGTCAACGGCGAGTTCCTGTTTGGCGGAACCAACCTCGACAGCCAGCCGCTGACCGATCAGTCCCCCACGGTTTCGGATGCGATCGTCACGGCTCTCGGCGACTATGCAACCGGTCTTGGAAAAGACGTCAACGAGCTGACCGGAGAGGAAATCGGCACATTCATCACCGACACGGTCGAGCCGATGTTTTCCGAAAGCGGCTGGACGGACGCTTCCACAGGCTGGTCGACTGCCTCCAGCACCGACATGACGAGCCGGATCAGCAGTTCGGAAACCATCACCTCGTCCACCAACGCCAATTCCGAAGGCATGCGTTATCTGGCACTTGCCTCCGTCGTCGTCTCCGCCCTCTTCGGCCAAGATCTGAGCTCCGACGCGCAGAGCACCGTCGCGACGAAGGCGATCGGTTATGCGGCGCAGGCGACATCAGGCATCGTCACGCAGCAAAGCCAGCTCGGCCTCTCGCAGGAGCGGCTCGAAAAGGCAAATGACGCCCTCGATGCCCAGTCGAGCCTGCTCCAGGGAAAGCTCGTCGATCTCCAGGGCGTGGATGCCTACGAGGCGTCGACGCTCGTCAACCAGCTGCAGACGCAGCTGGAAACGGCCTACACGCTCGTCTCGAAACTCCAGGGCCTGAGCCTGGTCAACTATCTCTGACGGATTGAACATGCGGGAATTCAAACGGTTGCAAATGCCGGCCTTAACCAGAGAGCCTAACGCGAGATGCTCCGAAATCGTGGCGGAGGCGGCCTTCGCGCTTGCCTCCGGCATCATCAACACGATCCCTTTCGTCGGAAACAAACTCGACGAACAACAGGCCCAGGCCTGGCCGCGATCGGGGATTTTCACCGATGACGGCGTCGAGATGACGGGCACGCCGCCTGAAATATTCGAGCTTTGCGAGCTCCTGGCGTCGTATATCGAGAAAGGCTCGTCATTCGACGTCTTCGAGGTTTTCCACAAGATTGCTCGGATCGACCGATTGATCGACTGGCGTCAGGGCGCCTTGCTTTCCCCCGAGTCGGAAAACACAAGGCATTGATAGACTATGTAAAATACCCTCCGGAAGGTGTTGTAATCCGGCCCGCGTCGCCAGGGGGCATGGCATAGGCTGGGCTTGCATGTCGCCTGTGCGTTGCGGCAGGGTGGACCTTGCCTTAAAGGAGACCGAGGCTGCTTCCGAAGGTCTTTCGGCAACGGTCTTTCAGGGACCAAGTGTGTTGTCGATGTCAAAGCCGCGCGCGAAGCTGCCATTCTCCGAAGAGACCTCGCAGGCCATGCTGATCCGCGTCCTGCGCCCGCTGGTCAAACTCGCTCTCGCTTCCGGTTTTAACTTCACCGCCTTTACCACCGTGCTTCGCCGCCTTTACATCGAAGTGGCGGAGAAGGAATTCGCGCTGCCGAACAAGCAGCAGACGGATAGCCGCATCTCGCTCCTGACAGGCATCCACCGCAAGGACGTCAACCGGCTACGCGGACTGGCGCTCGACCCCTCATTCCTCACCGTCGGCGTTTCACAGACGAGCCGCATCCTTGCGCGCTGGCTTGCCGACCCGCTCTATTGCGACGCCGAGGACAGGCCGAGCGCCCTGCCCCGAACATCAAGCGACGGCAGTCCGTCATTCGAGAGCCTGGTGAGCGACATCACCAAAGACGTCCACCCGCGCTCCATCCTGGACGAATGGCTGGACCGAGGTATCGTCGTTCTTGATGAGGACGGCCGGGTTCAGCTCGACCTCTCATCGATCGTCCCGAATGCCGGGGACGACGCTCGCCGGCATTATTTCACCCGCAACCTTCGTGATCATGTGCAGGCGTCGGTCATGAACTTGCTGAACGAGCCTCCTCCCTATTTCGAACGCGCCGTTCACTATGACGGCATGTCGCCCGCGCTGGCGGCCCGGCTCGACGAGCTTGCGCGCCAGGAAAGCATGACGCTGCTCCTGAAGCTCAACAAGATCGCCCATCAGGCGATCAAGGACGATCCCGGCGGCAGCAGCCGCTGGATCGCGGGGCTCTATATCATGACCGAGGAACGCGAAACGGATCCTGCGGCAGAAACCGCCTCCAATCAGGAGATCGACGAATGAGCCCGTCGGCGATCTCGAGAAGACAGTTTCTGCTGGGCGGCATCGCGCTTCAGGTCCTGCGGCCGGAACTTGCCGCCGCGCAGCCGACAGGCACCAGCGATCACGGAATCGGCGGTTCCGGTCTTGCCATCCAGGGAGGCGGCGAGAACGAAGATCACGGGATCGGCGGAACCGGTATTGTCGGGACCATCCAGGGTTTCGGCAGCATCATCGTCAACAATATTCACATACCGTTCAGCGCGACGACGCCGGTCGAGATCGACGGGCGACGCGTACCCGCGAGCGCGATGAAAGTCGGCCATGTCGCCCGGGTGCTGCTGACCGGAAAGCGCGCGGCCCGCATTACGATCGTTAGCGAGGTTCAGGGCCGTATCGACCGGATCGATAGGACCGGGATAAGGATACTTTCGCAAACCGTCGACACATCGGGTTTAGCGACGAAGGGCTTGCGGAAAGGCAAACGGGTCGCCGTGTTCGGCATCCGCAAACCAGACGGCACGATCATTGCCCGGCGTATCGAGCCCCGCTCCGTGTCCGACGGCGCCCATGTCCGCGGCGTTCCCGTCAAGAGCGGCAACCGCGTCCTGATCGGCGGCCTGTCGCTTGGAAGCACGCATGGCTACCTCGCCGGCAAACAAACGCTCGTGCGTCTCAAGGCGGTCGCCGACCGATTGGTGATTACGCGCGTTCAGACCGAACCCGTGGTGCCGGGCCTCAAACGCGGCATCGTCAATATCGAGACCTTCCGGCCAACGGACAGAGGCGAGGCGGGTTCCGGACCCGGGGGGTCACAGTCCGGCTCGATGCGGCTCTCTCCCAATGGTCATGGCTTCGTCGATATCGGCGTCCGCGATTCAAGCAGAATGACCGGCTTTCCCGGAATGGGTCCCGATGGCTTTGGTTCCCGCCCGCCACACGGCCCTGGGGATGGGCCGCGGCCCGATCACGCGCCTTTCGGCAGAGGCGGGCCCGGCGGAGATTTTCCCGCTCCGGACAGGCGAGGCCCGCCACCCGGCCCTGGCGGCCCACCTCCGGGGTCGCCGCCCCCGGATCCGGGTCCGCACTGAAAACGCAGTCACCCATATTGACATATGGGAAATTTTCCCATTTTATTGCCCTTGCGAATCCGCATTGGGTGATTCCAGGACGGGTTTGCCGATTGGCTAACGGGTTCGCCCCACGCCCGCTAGCCAATCGCTTGATTTCAAAATTCTTATTAAGACAAACCGCGTGCACGCGTGCGGCGATGGCCCACCGCTCGATGGCGCCGTCCGAACGAGATCGTCATTGCACAAGAGGAATCAGAAATTGCTTTTGCTGAAACGCGAACCGGATATTTCGATCGAGATGGACGAGCCGACCGTCGTCGCGACCTGGGAAAACCGCACGCAAATCATCGAAATCATGCAGAGCGCGCGTGAGATGAGCCAGGAATTCCAAAATCTTTGGAAGAACAGCGGCGAAACGGGCCGGCTCAGCCAGGACGATACGGATAGATTGGTCGAGCTGCTGCGCGAGATCGGCGACCTCAATAATACGCTGATGCGATTGGCCTAACTACCTTCACCGCCTGGTACGCTCGGCCTGACATATCCCACAATGTTCAAGAGCCCACTCGACAATCTCGGCGACCGAGCGATTTTCGCGGCGGGCAAGCCGTGCAAGATCACGTGCCTTTACACTTCGTACGGCAGCCGAAGTTCAGTCATATTGATCTCCTCTTCGATGAACATAACGCTCATTATTCCCGTCAGCGGGACGAAGATGTTGCTGCCAAAATAGCCGTAGTCTCTGATCCCCCCAATTTTGGACGCCTGTTACTGTCCCATACAGGCCAGTCAACTTCTAATCTCCAGAAGAATTAACCATATTTCAGCGTTCGCGCGAAATAATGGGGTACGTAGATCAGGCATCTCGCGAGCGAGAAGCCAAAAATTATTTGGAGACGGTCCTTTGGCTTTTACTATTGCCCGTAGCCTGGTGGCATTTGGTGTCGCCGTTTCAGCAGGTCTTTTCATGTCGATCGGGTTACAGCAATCGGCCCTCGAACGGCTGAAGGTCAACGGCCCGGTTTACGAGCAGGTCGTCTACGGCAAGGATTTGATCGCCGATATTCTGCCGCCGCCGCTGTTTGTGGTCGAATCCTACATGTTGTCCTTCGAGGCCAGCAAGTTTCCCGAGCTCACCGACACCAATCTTGCCAAGATCGCCAATCTCAAGGCCGCTTACGACGACCGCCGCGCCTATTGGAAAACCACCCAACTACCGCAGGCGTTGAAGGACGAGCTTGAAAACGATGTCATCGCCAAAGGCGACAAATTCTGGGACGTGATGAACCGCGAGATCATTCCGGCGCTGACCGCCAAAGACGAGGACAAGGCGCATGGTGCGATCGAGCAATTACGCGTCGCCTTCCATTCGCACCAGGACGCTGTCGAAAAACTTGTCGCCAATTCCGATGCCTTCCTGAAGGGCGAGGAGCGCAATGCCGCCTCGGAAATCGTCACCTGGACGATCTATGCTGGTGGCGCTGGCTTCGGATCCTTCGCTTTGCTGCTGGTCGGGCTCTATCTCCTGCGCCGCCGGGCCATCGTGCCGCTCGACGGCATGAAAGCCTATATGGGCAACCTCGCTGACGGCGATTTTTCGACCGAGGTTCCCTATGCCAGCCGTTCCGACGAGATCGGCGGCATGTCGAAGGCCGTGGCGGTTTTCCGCCGCAACGCGCTCGAGCGGCAGGACGCGCAAAAGCGCGAGACGGCGCTTCGCGATGCGGAATTTGAACGCGAACGCAGCCAGATGGCCGAAAAGTCCGCCGAAGAGCAGGTCCGCGAAACGGTGATCGCTCAACTGACCCACGGCTTGGACCAGCTATCGCACGGCAATCTCGATTGCCGGATCGCCACACCCTTTGCCGCCACTTACGAGACTTTGCGCGCCAAGTTCAACGACAGCATGGATGCGCTTTGTGCCTCGATGGCCGAGATCGCCCAGACCTCCAAACAAGTGGATAGCGCCTCGGCCGACATTACCGGTGCAACCGAGAGCCTCGCATCGCGCACGGAACAGCAAGCCGCGATGCTCGAAGAGGCCACCGCCGCGCTCGGTGAGATGAACGCCAAGGCGAAAGACGCCTCCGATCATGCCGGCAAGGCGACCGGCATGATGGCCGAGACCCGCAACAGCGCCGAACATTCGGCGGCCGTCGTCCGCGAAGCGATCGCCGCCATGGAACGGATCGAGGGCTCGTCCTCGCAGATCGGCGACATCGTCAACGTCATCGATGAAATCGCCTTCCAGACCAATCTCCTGGCGCTGAATGCGGGGGTTGAGGCGGCTCGCGCAGGCGAAGCCGGCAAGGGTTTTGCCGTCGTGGCGCAGGAGGTGCGGGAACTTGCCATGCGCTCGGCCAACGCCGCCAAGGAGATCAGGGCTCTGATTTCCACATCGTCCTCGCAGGTTTCCAACGGGGTGGAGCTTGTCAACCGCACCGGCAAGGCACTTCAGGAAATCGAAGGACAGGTCGAGCAGGTTGCCGCGCTCATCGCCCGGATCGTGTCCGTATCCTCCGAGCAGGCGGTGGCGATCCGCGAGATCAATGCCTCCGTCAATGCTCTCGACCAAGTGACGCAACACAACGCGACGATGGCCGTCGAAACCGCTTCGGCCTGCCGCGCGCTCGGCACCCAAACGCAGACATTGGAAGGCGTCGTCAGGCGCTTTCAGATCGACGCGGCAGCGAGCATGTCAAGGCCGCGTCAAGCGGCTTGATTGCCGGCCTCTTCAGCCGGTGACGATCGCGACCACGGCGACGCAATCGCCTGATTTGACCAGTCCGGGAAAATGCCGGGCGCAGAGGATGCCATCCATGCCGGCGCGGACCTCGTGGGGGGCCACTCCGGTCCGCCCTGTCGGATAGATGCGAGCGATGACAGCATCCTTACCGACGGCTTCACCGAGATCGATGACGGGCTCGATCAACCCGCCCTCCTCAGCGAAGGAAAAACACCGGCCGTCCGGCATGTCGAGCCAGGCCGTCGGACCGATATCGGCGGCGCCCGCAACGATCCCGGCGTGGCGCAGCACGTTCATGGTGCCGCGCTTGGCAATCGCCGCACTCTTGGCCGTAGCCGTCCCGCCGCCGCCGAGTTCCGTGGTGATGAAGACCTTGCCCATCTCCTCGGCGGCGGTGTCGTACATGCCGACCGCATCGATCTCCAGCATCTTCATCGAATAGGGCGCGGCAAAGGCCGTCACATATTCGAACGCCTGCACCTCTTGCTGTTTGTTCGGCAGGATATGGGCCGCACAGAACGGGAGAAAATCGAGCGTCTTGCCGCCGGAATGAAAATCGAGAACCAGATCGGCCATCGGCAGGAGCACACGCTGGAAATAGTCGGCGATCTTCTGCGTCACCGTGCCGTCCGGACGGCCCGGAAAGCTGCGGTTCATGTTGCCCCTGTCGATCGGCGAAGTCCGGGTTCCCGCAAGGAACGCCGGATAATTCATCGCCGGCACGATAATGACGGCACCGCGCACCGCCTCGGCCTTCAGCGAGCGGGCAAGGTCGAAAAGCGCGATCGGTCCCTCATACTCGTCGCCGTGATTGCCGCCGGTCAGCAGCGCCGTCGGCCCTTTGCCGTTCCTGACGACCGTTATCGGGATCATCACGGAACCCCAGGCGGAATCGTCGCGGCTGTAAGGCAGCCTCAGGAACCCGTGCTGGACGCCTTCGGCGGTGAAATCCACCGTCGCGCTGATCGGCGACGGCCGCAAGCCAATCTCTGTCATGACAGCCTCAATCCTTGACCATCAGCCTGCGCGGCACATCGGCGAAGCATTCGACGCCGCTTTCGGTGATCAGGATGCTCTCGGTCGTCTCGAAGCCCATGTCGTCGAGCCAGAGGCCGGTCATGAAATGGAAAGTCATGCCGGGCTTCAGCTCCGTCCGGTCGCCCGGCCGCAGGCTCATGGTGCGCTCGCCCCAGTCCGGCGGATAGGACAGACCGATCGGGTAACCGGTGCGGTTATCCTTGACGATGCCGTATTTCTTCAGCACCGCGAAGAAGGCGTTGGCGATGTCCTCGCAGGTGTTCCCGGGCTTGGCGACGGCAAGACCGGCCTCCATGCCTTCGAGCGTTGCTTTTTCGGCATCGAGAAAAGCCTGCGTCGGCTTGCCGAGGAAAACGGTGCGCGACAGCGGCAGGTGATAGCGGTTGTAGCAGCCGGCGATCTCGAAGAAGGTGCCCTCCCCCGTCTTCAACGGCCGGTCGTCCCAGGTCAGATGCGGTGCGGATGCCTCGACGCCGGATGGCAGCAAAGGCACGATCGCCGGATAATCGCCGCCGATGCCATCGACGCCACGGGTGCCGGCATCATAGATTTCCGCGACCAGATCGCACTTACGCATGCCAACTTCGATTTTGTCGAAGATGCGGGAATGCATCGCTTCGACAATGCGGGCGGCATTGCGCATATATTTGATTTCGGTCTCGCTCTTGACCGCGCGCTGCCAGTTGACCAGCGCAGTCGCGTCGACGAAGCGCGCATTCGGCAGATGTTTCTGCAACGCGGCGAAGGCGGCCGCCGAGAACCAGTAATTGTCCATCTCGACGCCGATCGTCAGCTTGCCGAAGCCGCGCTCCGTCAGGATGCCGGAGAGGTAATCCATCGGATGGCGCTCGGTCGACTGCACGTAATGATCGGGATAGCCGACGATGTTATCGTGCTTCAGATAGGTGGTGAACTTGGCGCCGTTGGCATCCTGCCCGCGGCCAAACCAGATCGGCTCGCCCTGCGGCGGCACGATCACCGCCTGGTGCACGTAGAAGGACCAGCCGTCATAGCCGGTCAGCCAGGCCATGTTCGACGGGTCGCTGACAACAAGCAGGTCGACGCCCTTCGCCTCCATGGCGCGCCGTGTCTTTTCCAGCCGCGCGGCATATTCGCCGAGCGAAAACTTCAGATTGGGCTGGGTCATGTTTCTTCCCTTCTTTTCCGTCAGCTTTCGAATATGGTCCCGGCCTTTGTCGCATTGGCGCGGGCAAAGGCGAGGTTGGCAATGGCGGTGTCCTGGATGCCGGTTCCCGTGAGGTCGGCGAAGGTGATCTGGCCGTCGCTGGTCCGTCCCTGCACCCTGCCAGCGACGATCTGGCCGAGTTCGGCGAAGACGGCATCGGGCGCGACTAGGCCGGCGCCGATTGCATGATGCAACTCGCCGAGACGCCGCGTCTGCTTCAGGCTGTCGGCGACATAGAGGCCGGCGTCGGCGATGACGGCCGGATCGATCTCGTTCTTGTGCTCCGCATCCGAGCCCATGGCCGTCAGATGCTGTCCGGGTTCCAGCCAACCGGCCTGAACGATCGGCGCTTCCGAGGGTGTGGTGGTCACGACGATATCGGCGCCGGAGATTGCGCGCCTTGGATCCGATATCGCGGTGACGGGCAAGCCGAGCCTTGCGGTCAGTTCCGCTGCGGCGCTCTCGGCTTTTGCGGCATCACGCGCCCATATTCGGGCTTCGCGGATCGGCCGCGCCAGCGTCAAGGCTTCAAGCTGCAGCCGCGCCTGCATGCCCGCCCCGAAGACGGCGGCCATGGATGCATTTTCACGCGACAGATATTTGGCCGCGACCGCGCCGGCCGCCGCGGTGCGTATGTCGGTGAGATAACCATTGTCCAAGAGCAGTGCCTGTACCAGCCCGGTCCGGCTCGACAACAGCACCATCATGCCGTTGGTGCTCGGCAGCCCAATCTTGGGATTGTCGAAGAAGCCGGGGCTGATCTTGATCGCGAAGCTTTCGATCCCCGGGATATAGGCCGTCTTCACATCGACTTCGCCGCGATGTTCCGGAATGTCGAGTCGCAGGATCGGCGGCATGGCGACGGCCTTGGTCGCAAGCGCTGCAAAGGCCTGCTCGACGCAGGTTACCGCATCCAGGTCAAGGCCGATGATTTTCCTGAGCTCCGCTTCCGTCAGAATGATCATCCCGCTCACGACCCATCCTCCCCGAACATCGCCGCCTCACCGTTGATTACCCGTCGGTGCTGTTCCATGTCGACATTCCGCCCGGACAAGATCGCAACCACAGGACCGCCGGAGCGGATCTTTCCCGCAAGCAGGGCGGCGATGCCGACCGCACCCGCGCCTTCGACGATCTCCCGCTCGCAGGAATAGGCGTGGCGCATGCCGGCGGCGATTTCCGCCTCCGTCAGCAGGATGACGTCGTCGAGAAGCGCGCGGCACATGGCGAAGGATACGCGATTGTCGAGGCCGATGCCGCCGCCGAGCGAGTCGGCAAGGCTCGGCCTTTCCTCGACCTGCACCGGCCTGCCGGCGTCGAGGCTCGCCTTCATCGCCGCACCCCGTTCCATCGTCAGGCCGATCACCTTCGTCTTCGGGCTGACACCCTTGATCGCGGCGGCAACACCCGCCGCAAGACCGCCGCCGGAGAGAGGCACCAGAACCGTGGCTGCTTCCGGCAAAGCGTCGATAATCTCGAGCCCCAGCGTCCCCTGCCCGGCCACGACAGCCGGATGGTCGAAGGGCGGGACCATCACCAGCCCCTCCTCGCCAACCAACCGGTCGACCTCTAGCTGCGCCTCGTCCTGCGACAATCCGACGATGCGGATATCGGCGCCGAGGCGGCGGATTTCCGAGATCTTGTTCTCCGGCACCAGCTG
The DNA here is from genome assembly GCF_019793435.1 of Rhizobium redzepovicii. Classification (GTDB taxonomy): domain Bacteria; phylum Pseudomonadota; class Alphaproteobacteria; order Rhizobiales; family Rhizobiaceae; genus Rhizobium; species Rhizobium redzepovicii. The sequence goes on from NZ_JAILYH010000002.1 coordinate 272,250, forward strand.
CGACATGCAGATGGTTGCGACGGCACCTTCAGCTTTCGCCGCATAGGCAAGCGCACGGCCGTGATTTCCGGTCGAGGCGGCGACGACGCCGCGCGAACGTTCCGTCGGCGACAAGGAGAGTACCGCATTGGTCGCGCCACGCAGCTTGAAGCTGCCGGTCGTCTGATGATGTTCGAGCTTGAGATGGACAGGTACACCGGCGAAGTCGCCAAGCGATGGCGACTGCATCATCGGTGTTTCGATAACCCGGCCGGAGATCCGCCGCGCCGCCGCGCGAATACCCTCTAGCGAAACGGGCAAGATGCTCGCCATGATCTCAGCCTTTCCCGTAGGGCTTGGTCATCAATTGCCCGAATTCGGGCCGCGCCCGGTCATCGCCGCAAAGCCTCAGGCAGGCCCAGGCGGTTGCGAGATTGCTGGTGACCACGGGCTTGCCGGTCTCGGCTTCGATGCGGGCGGCGACCTCGGCGGCGCGGAGAGCCGTGCAGGAGATGAACAGCGCATCGGATTGCGGCGCCAGCGCCTGGCGTGCGAAGGCTGCGATGTCATCCGGCGCAATCCGCGCCATCTCGCGATCATCACTCAGGCCGAGGCAGGTGAAACGGTCGATCGTAAAGCCGAGATCGACGAAATAATCCGCCATTGGCCGGCTGGTTTCGATCGTATAAGGCGTCAGCACCGAAATCCGGCGGGCGCCGAGCGCCTGGAGGCCCTTCACGGCCGCCGCCGTCGGCGTCACCACTGAAGCACCCGGCTTGGCCGCATGGATCGCCGCCTCGATATTGCGGTCGCCAATGACGACCGAAGCGGAGGTGCAGGAATACATGACCGCATCCAGCGTCTCATCCGGCAGGATCAGCGCAGCACCTTCCGTCAGCGACGGCTGCATCTTCAAGAGGTTTTCCGGTGTGACCGGATTGGCATAGCGGATGCGGCTGACATAGACGCCGATGCGGTCGCTGGCGACCATTCGCCGGAAATCGACTTCCGTCGTGTGGTCGGTCGCCAGGATGATCAGGCCGATGCGCTTTTCGAGCGGCCGGTCGTCCAGCCGCGGCAGCCGGCCGACGGGAATGATCTCGATTGCTGCGGTCATATCAATCATCCATCCTGGCGTAACGTTCCTCGAGCCAGCGCAAGCCCACGACCGAGATCAGGCTGATGATGAGGAAGAAGACCCCGACCAGCGTCATCGGCTCGATGTAGCGGTAATTGCTGTTGGCGATGCTCTTTGCCTGGTTCATCAGTTCAAGCACGGTGATCGCCGAAAGCAGCGGCGTCTCCTTGAACATGGCGATGAAATAATTGGCGAGCGCCGGGATCATCGGCGGAATCGCCTGCGGCAGGACGACGTGGATCCAGGCCTGGCGCGTCGTCAGATTGGTGGCCCTGGCGGCTTCCCACTGTCCGCGTGGCACATTCTCGATGCCGGCGCGATAGACCTCGGCAGTATAGGTCGCATAGTGAATGCCCATGCCGATGACGCCGGCGGTGAGCGGCGACAGTCGGATGCCGATATCAGGCAACACGTAGAAGATGAAGTAGAGCTGCACCAGCAGCGGCGTGCCGCGGATGAATTCCGAGACGAAGCCGACCGTTCTCGAAATGGCGGCGACCGGCGACCGCCGCGCAATGGCAAGGCCAAGGCCCGCGGCCATGGCGACGGCAGCGCCGAGGATGGTCGCGAGAATGGTGATCTTGAACCCTTCGAGAAGGGTCGGCATGATCTGCCACACGAAGTCCCAATCCCATTCCATCCGATCAGCTCCTTATGCCGTCGAGGCTGCGGGCCATGCGCCGCTCCAGCCAGCGCATCGCCGCCGAAATCGCCAAGGCCATGAGAAAGTAGAGGATGAGGATCGTTGCGAAGGGCACCAGCGTATTGCCGGTCTGCGCACGCACCACCTGCGCCTGGAAGGTCATATCCGTCAGCGAGATCAGCGACACGACGGCCGTGCCCTTCAAAAGCTCGATCGCATTGTTGCAGAAGGTCGGCAGCATCAGCGGCAGCGCCTGCGGCAGGATGACGTGGCGCATGCGCTGGTAGCGCGACAGATTGAGCGCAACACAGGCTTCCGACTGTTCGCGCCCGACGGCCTTGACCGCGCCGCGCACCACTTCCGCCGCATAGGCGCCGACATTCAGGCCGAGCGCCAGGACACCCGCCTGCAGCGGCGTCAGGGTCAAGCCGGCAAAAGGCAGCACGAAATAGACCCAGAAGAGCTGGACGAAAATCGAGGTGCCGCGGAAGAACTCGATATAGGCGGTCGCCAGAGCCCTGACGGCAAAGAAGCGCGACAGGCGACCGAGCCCCGCCAGGAAGGCCATCACCAGCGCCAGTGCGGACCCCATGACCGTCAACTGAAGCGTGACCAGGGCGCCCTCAAGGATCAGTGTCAGATAGCCGGACCATACCGACATCGGCAACTCACTTCTCTGGAGATCGTGCGAAGGGCAAACCGGCCATGGAAGGACGCATGGCCGGCCGTTCTCATCAGGTTACTTGGCTGCGGCGCAGAGCTTGTCGCGGCTGGTCGACATCGCCGCCTTGGCCGAGAAGCCATAGGGCTCGATGATCCTGGCGAATTCGCCCGATTCCTTCAGTTTCTTCAGCTCGACGTCGAAGGCATCGCGTAGCGCGACATCCTGCTTGCGGAAGGCGGCGCCATCGCAATAGACCGGTGCATTGACCACCGGGGCGACGGTTTCGAGATTGGGGTCCTTCGCCTTGGCCATTAGGTCGTGGATCGACAGGACCGGCAGCGAATAGACGTCGATGCGGCCGTCCTGCAGCATCTTGATGCCGCTCTGGCCATCAGGAACGACGATGACGCGGTCACGCGGCACGCCGGCCTCGAGCGCCAGCTTCTCCTCGGTGCCGCCGCCCGGTGCGCCGATCTTGGCATCGGGATTGTCGGCGATATCCTTGTAGCTCGTCAGCTTCAGCGGATTGCCTTTCTTGAGAGCGAAGGCTTCGGCGTCGCAGAGGATCGGTTCGGAATAGGCGACGGCATTGCAACGCTCCGGCTTCATGAACAGGCCGGCGGTGATCGCGTCGTGGCGGCCGGCCTGCAGACCGGGGATCATCGCGCCATATTCCGAAATCGAGGCGACCACTTCCTTGACGCCGAGCTTTTCGAAGATTACGCGCGCCACATCGGGCGCGGCACCGGACACCTTGCCGTCGGCACCGACGGCTGTGAACGGCGGCTCGTTGGCGATGGCGATGCGGGCAAAACCCTGCTCCTTCAGTTGCTCGAGCTTGTCATCGGCGGCGGAAGCCGGGCCGGCGGCCGCGGCCAGAAGCACCGACAGGCTGACGGCGCTCAAAACATATCCTGCTTTCATGGTTCCCAACTCCTCTGGCTTTCCTTTGAGTTTTGTTCTTTGCGGGCAATGTCTGAGGTCAGACGCGGTGCCCAGCCGCTATGATCTTGCGCAGGAAGGTCTGCGTCCTCTCCTGCGTCGGATTTCTGAAGATATCGCCCGGCTTGCCTTCCTCGACGATCTTGCCTCGATCGAAGAACAGCACGCGGTCGGCGAAGTCATGGGCGAAGCCCATTTCATGCGTGACGAGAAGCATCGTCATATCGGTCTCGGAGGCCAGCCGGCGCATGACGTTCAGCACCTCTTCGACCAGTTCCGGGTCGAGCGCCGAGGTCACTTCGTCGAACAGCATGATCTTCGGCGACAGCGCCAGCGCCCGGGCAATGGCGACGCGCTGCTTCTGTCCGCCGGAAAGCTGCGCCGGGACGCTTTTCGCCTTGTCGGCCAGGCCGACCATATCGAGAAGCTCCATTGCCCGCTTTTCGGCCTGCGGACGTTTGATGCCCTTGGTCAGCATCGGCGCCAGCGTCACATTGTCGAGCACGCATTTGTGCGGAAACAGATTGAAGTGCTGGAAGACCATGCCGATCTTTTCGCGCATGCGATGAAGGTGCCGTTCATCGGCCGGCACCAGCCCGCTGCTGCCTGCCATATGGTAGAGTTGTTCGCCGTCAACCTCGATATGGCCGCCGCTGATCGTCTCCAGCGTCATCAGAATGCGCAGGATCGTCGTCTTGCCGGAGCCAGACGGCCCGATCAGCGCCAGCTTCTCACCCGGCATGACATTCATCGACAGGCCGTCGAGCACGGTCAGCGGGCCGTATCTCTTGACGATGTTGTCGATGCGGATGATGGGCTGAGGCATTCATGTCTCTCCCTGTTGAGACAAGCAATACCCTAACGATGACGGCCGATCAAAATCATGTCAATTCGTAAAATAATATCATGACAATTATTCTGAGAATGCTCAAAGGAGGGGCAGCGCCATCAAATCGCCAGCAGCAGCTCTTCCGGATTTCCCTGTGCCAAAGAAGCGACGATCCCAAGCCCGGTCCGCAACTCGCTTTCGGTCGTCGAGCCGAGCGAAATGCGCACGGCCGGCGTCGAGCCCTGGTCGGCGGTGCGGAACGATTTGCCGGGCGCGATCGCCACGCCGCGCAGCCTCGCCTGCGAGACGAAACCATCTTCCGCATGGTTGCCGGCGAGCGGCAGCCAGACATGCAGGCTTTGCGGGTGCGCCCGGTAGCTGAGGCCGGCCAGCATCTCTGCTGCGATCGCGTGGCGGCTCGCAAGGGCGCGGCGTTGCCAGTTGACCAGCTCCATCGCCGTGCCGTCGCTGACCCAGCGGCTGGCGATCTCGGCCATGGCAGGCGTCGCCATCCAGCTGGAAACGAGATGCCGGTTGGCGACGGCGGCGACATAGCGGTCGGGTGCGACGAGATAGCCGATCCTGAGGCCGGGAACGGTGATCTTCGTGAAACTCGTGACGTAGAGCGTCCGCTCCGGCGCAAAGGCGGCCATCGGCGGCGCCCGGTTCTCAACCATCGGACCGAGAATATCGTTTTCAATGATCGCGATGTCATGCTTGGCGGCAACGGCGGCAAGCGCCTGGCGACGCTCGGCACTCATCAGCGACGCCATCGGGTTGATCACCGAGGGCTGCAGAAAGATTGCCCGGATCGGCCCCGTGCGGCAGGCTTCATCAAGCGCCTCCGGGATCATGCCCTCCTCGTCGATCGCCAGCCCCTCGAGATGCAGGCCGAGATAGCCGCAGAGCGGCACCAGCGTATGGTGACTGACCGCTTCGGTGGCAATGGTCGAGCCGGGCGGCGCGACGCTCATCAGCGCGACCGTCATGCCCGAGGTCGCGCCATTCGTCACGCTAATATTCAGCGGCGACACGTCGAGCCCGCAGCGCGCCAGCCATTCGGTGGCGACCGTGCGGTGGCGCGGAAACACCATGTTCGGCCGGAACGACAAGGCGGAGCTGGAGGGCAGGTTTTCCGCAAGCCAGCCGAAGGCCTGGCGCAGCCTTTCCAGGTGGATCTGCTCGCAGACCGGCTTCAGGATCGACAGATCGATCACCTCGCCCAGCCGTTCCGGCAGATAAGGCGGCTCCGGCTCGCGCGGCCTGGTCTGGACGAAGCTGCCGCGGCCGATCTCGCCGGAGATCAGCCCCCGGCGGCTGAGTTCGTCATAGGCACGGCTGACCGTCTGCACGGAAAGATGCAGATCGTCCGCCAGCTTGCGATGCGGCGGCAATTGCGCCCCGTCGGAGAGCTTGCCGTCGGTGATCGCGTTGGCGATCTGCTCGGCAAGCGAGAGGTAAGCCGGCCGGCGGAGTTGCGAGGGATCGGGGCGCCACTTTGTCATGATTTTACACTGCTGAAAATCAGTTCAATTGACAATGCCAAAATGCGCTTCCATTGTCTTTTCGCTGCGTTTGAAATGATTTCTTTCTAAAGAAAGCACCATGAAGCTCGACGCCATCGACCTGCGCATTCTCGACGCCGTCCAGCGCGACGGCCGCATCACCAAGCTGGCACTGGCCGAAAGGGCAGGCCTGTCGCCGACGCCGTGCTGGATGCGGCTGCGCAAGCTCGAAAAGGCGGGCATCATTACCGGCTACCACGCCCGCATCGCCCCGCGGCGCATCGCGCCGGTCGCTAGCGTGATGATGGAAGTGACCCTCGCCAACCATCGCCAGACTGATTTCGAGCGCTTCGAGCGCGCCGTTGCCGCAATCTCGGAGATCGTTGCCTGCTGGTCGGTCGGGGGCGGCGTCGATTACATCCTGAAAATCATCACCGCCGACATCGACGCCTATCAGCGGCTGGTCGACGGGCTTCTCGACCGCGAACTCGGCATCGACCGCTACTTCACCTATATCGTCACCAAAACGGTGAAGGAAGAAACGGTGCTTCCGGTCTCTTCCTTCGCGGCATCCGACGAGGAACAGAGCCCCTCCTAGACAATCTCTCTAGCAGGCGGCCATCCTTTAGACCGTTTCTCTCTTTTGGCCTTCGCCAAAGGACAATCTCTCGCCCGCTCGTGTGGAAGACTTGCGTCACCGCCACGAGGAGATTGGACATGACCGCCGTTTTTGCCCGCCCCGCCTATCATGATGCGCTGTCGCGGCTTGCCGACCGTCATCTCCTGCGCGATCTCGCCTATGTCGGCGGCCGCTGGATCGTCGGCACGACAGGCAAAAGTTTCGAAGTTACCGATCCGGCCTCCTCAGGGACGCTTGCCTGGGTTGCGAGCCTCGGTATGGACGAGACGGCAACCGCAATCGATGCGGCGGCGCAGTCCTTTGCCGCCTGGCGCGCCATGCTGCCGCAGAACCGCGCGACCATCCTACGGAAGTGGCACGAGCTGATGCTCGCGGCCAAAGAGGATCTGGCGCTGATCATGACGCTCGAACAGGGCAAACCGCTTGCGGAAGCGCGCGGCGAGATCGATTACGCCGCCTCCTTCATCGAATGGTATGCCGAGGAAGGCAAACGGCTGAATGCCGAAAGCATCACCAGCCACCTGCCCGGGGCGGAAATGATCGTCCGGCGCGAGGCGCTCGGCGTCGTCGGCATCGTCACGCCCTGGAATTTCCCCTCTGCGATGCTGACCCGAAAGGCCGCCGCCGCGCTTGCGGCCGGCTGCACTGTCGTCGCCCACCCCTCTTCGGAAACCCCGCTTTCGGCGCTTGCCCTCGCCGAACTCGGAGAACGGGCCGGCATTCCCGCCGGCGTCTTCAATGTCGTCACCGGCCATGCCGCAACGATCGTCGGAGGCATGTGTGCCGATCCTCGCCTGCGGGCCATAAGCTTCACCGGCTCCACCGAAGTCGGCCGCCTGATTGCCGCCCAATGCGCCCCGACCATGAAGCGGCTGGTGATGGAACTCGGCGGCCACGCACCGCTGATCATCTTCGACGACGCCGATATCGAAAAGGCGGTCGAGATCGCCGTCGACGCCAAGTTTGCCACATCCGGCCAGGATTGCCTTGCCGCCAACCGCATCTTCGTCCATCGGCGGATCGCCGACGGCTTCACCAAGGCTTTTGCCGCCCGCATCGGGGAGCTGAAGGTCGGCGCCGGGCTCGAGGACGGCGCCGAGATCGGGCCGCTGATGCATGAGCGCGCTGTCATCAAGGTCGAGGAGCAGGTCGCCGACGCGCTGGCGCAGGGCGCACGCCTCGTCACCGGCGGCAAACGCCATAAGGCCGCCCGGCTCTTCTACGAGCCGACGCTTTTGACGGATGTGCCGGCAAATGCGCTGATCATGCGCGAGGAGACCTTCGGGCCTGTGGCAGCACTTGCCACCTTCGACACCGAAGAAGAGGTCGTCGCCCGCGCCAATGATACCGAATACGGCCTTGTCGCCTACGTCGTCACCGAAAACGGCGCCCGCCAGATGCGTCTCGGCCGCGCGCTCGAATATGGCATGGTGGCGGTCAACCGCGTGAAGATCACTGGCGGCCCTATTCCCTTCGGCGGATGGAAGCAGTCCGGCCTCGGCCGCGAGGGCTCTCGCCATGGGCTCGAGGCCTTCACCGAGCTCAAATATCTCTGCATCGACACCGCCGCTTAAAGCTCTTTGTTTTTATGCATGTCGTTATCCCGGAACCGCGGCACACTTCCGGGCGACATGCACTAACCGCCCATTTCAAAAAGAGGACAGGACATGCTCGACAAAAGCAACGAACTCACCGCCTGGGACCGCGATCACTTCTTCCATCCCTCCACCCATATGGGCATGCATGCGCGCGGCGAGACGCCGACCCGCGTCGTCGCCGGTGGCGAAGGCGTCTACATCACCGACACGACAGGGCGGAAAAGCCTCGACGCCTTTGCCGGCCTCTATTGCGTCAATGTCGGCTATGGCCGCCGGGAGATCGCCGACGCGATCGCCGAACAGGCAAAGAACCTCGCCTATTACCACGCCTATGTCGGCCACGGCACCGAGGCCTCGATCACGCTTTCGAAGATGATCATCGATCGTGCGCCTGAGGGCATGAGCCGCGTCTATTTCGGCCTGTCGGGCTCGGACGCCAACGAGACCAACATTAAGCTCATCTGGTATTACAACAATATCCTCGGCCGACCCGACAAGAAGAAGATCATTTCGCGCTGGCGCGGTTATCACGGCTCAGGCGTCATGACCGGCAGCCTCACCGGCCTGGCACTCTTCCACAATGCCTTCGACCTGCCGCGCGCGCCGATCCTTCATACCGAAGCGCCCTATTATTTCCGCCGGCCCGACCGCGCGATGGGCGAGGAGCAGTTCTCGCAATATTGCGCCGACAGGCTGGAGGAGATGATCGTCACCGAAGGACCGGACACGATCGCCGCCTTCATCGGCGAACCCATCCTCGGCACCGGCGGCATCGTGCCGCCGCCGAAAGGCTACTGGCAAAAGATTCAGGCCGTACTCGACAAATACGACATCCTGCTTGTCGCCGACGAAGTCGTGACCGGTTTCGGCCGTCTCGGCACGATGTTCGGCTCGGATCATTACGGCATGAAGCCGGATCTGATCACCATCGCCAAGGGCCTGACCTCGGCCTATGCCCCGCTTTCCGGCACGATCGTTTCGAGCAAGATGTGGCAGGTGCTGGTGCAAGGTTCCGACCAGTTGGGAGCGATCGGCCACGGCTGGACCTATTCCGCCCATCCGATCTGTGCTGCCGCCGGCATTGCCAATCTCGACCTGATCGATGAACTCGGCCTCGTCGAAAATGCCGGCGCGACCGGCGCCTATTTCCGCTCGGAACTGGCTAAAGCGGTCGGCGGCCATCGCAACGTCGGCGAAGTCCGCGGCGACGGGCTGATGGCGGCAGTCGAATTCGTAGAAGACAAGGATGATCGCAAGTTCTTCGACGCCGGCCGCAAGATCGGCCCGCAGGTCGCCACCGCCCTTCTCGAACGCGGCGTCATCGGCCGCGCCATGCCGCAGGGCGATATCCTCGGCTTCGCCCCGCCGCTCTGCCTGACACGCGAGGAGGCCGATATCGTTGTCAAGGCGGCGGCCGACGCCATCGAAACCGTCTTCAAGACGATCTGAGGAGAGCGCGGCATGATGATCCCCGAAAAGATGGCGGCCGTTCTGCTCACCGGTCATGGCGGGTTGGACAAGCTCGTTTATGACAGGCACGTGCGCGTTCCGACGCCTGCCGACGGAGAGGTTCTGATCCGCGTCACCGCTTGCGGCATGAACAACACCGACGTCTGGGTACGCCAGGGCGCCTACGGTACAGAGGACGATCCATCCGCCGTTTCCACCTGGCGCCGGCAGGGCAATACGCTGAGCTTCCCGCGCATTCAGGGCACCGATACGGTCGGCGATATCGTCGGCGTCGGTGCCGGCGTCGATCCGGCACGCATCGGCGAACGTGTCATGGTCGATTTTTCGATCTACAACCGCGACGACGACAGCCTTGCCGACATCGACTACATGGGCCATGGCCGCGACGGCGGTTATGCCGAATATATGGTCCTGCCGGCCGAGAACGCCCATGTCGTTGCAACCGATCTCACCGACGTCGAACTGGCCACCTTCTGCTGTGCCTATCTGACCGGCGAGCGCATGCTGGAGCGGGCAAGGCTTGCCGCCGGCGAACGTGTCCTCGTCACCGGCGCCTCGGGCGGCGTCGGCTCGGCGATCATCCAGCTGGCGCGCGCCCGCGGCGCCATCCCAATCGCGGTCGCCGGTCCCGGCAAGGAGGCGGCGATGCTTGAGATCGGTGCCGAGGCTGTGGTGACTCGCGGCAAGGGCGATCTGGTCGAAGCCGTCCATTCCGCCAGCCGTGGCCAGCCGATCGACGTCGTCGCCGATCTCGTCGGCGGGCCGCTGTTCAACGACCTCTTGAAGATCCTGCGCCCGGAAGGCCGCTATACGACGGCCGGCGCCATCGCCGGCCCGGTCGTCCAGCTCGACCTCAGGACCATGTATCTCAAACAATTGGAGTTGCATGGTTCCAGCCAGGGAAGCCGCGCCGACTTCCGCCGGCTCGTCGGATATATCGAAAGCCGGAAGATCCGGCCTCTCGTTGGCGGCGTCTATCCGCTGTCGGAATTCCACCGCGCCCAGAGCGATTTCATGGCGAAAAATTTTGTCGGCAAACTGGTCGTGGTTCCGGACAAGAGATAAGCGCGATCCGATCACGCGCGCCGCCGAACCTTATCGGCTTTGCGGCGTTTCACGGCCATGGACACAGGCAAGACGACATACCTCACTTCTGCCGAACTCGGGCGAATTCGGCGCGCTGTCGGCATAGCCCGTCTGATGGATACGGCGGTTCGATTGCCGATCATCGGCGTCCGGATCGGCGCCGACTCGGTCCTCGGACTCATCCCGGCCATCGGGGATGTTGCCGGATCCCTGATCGGTCTTTTCATCATCGACGAGGCAAGACGGCTTGGCCTTCCTGGCCATAAACTCGCCCGCATGGCCGCCAATCTCGGTGTCGACGCCGCCTGCGGCACGGTTCCGCTGATCGGCGATCTCTTCGACGTCTATTTCAAGTCTCATCGCCGCAACGTCGGCATCATTCTCGACCATTTCGGCGTGAACGAAGACCAGCTGAACCGCAGAATTTGACGCGGTCGGCCGCCCCCTGCTGTTCCGTTGGCGAGGAGCCTCCACGAGACGCGACGCCGATCGACCATCGCGCTCCGTTAGAGCCAACAGAATGGTTCAATCTGAAAGGGCTTTAAAGCTCAGTCAAAGCACCCGCCGTCTTCACCGCGTGATCGAGAACAAATTGCAGCTTGGCAGCGTGGCCGAAACCTGGCTCGTCCGGCTGTCCTTTTCGCACGGCGTTTGCAAATCGCTGGAAATTGGTGATGACCGGTTCGACCTCGATCTTGCGCCAGATTGCCTTATCGGCGTCGGCACCTTCACAGGTCCTCAGCGTCGAGCCCTCGGGCGTATGCACCACCTCCAGCGCACCCTTGTCTCCGTGCAGGCGCAGGCGCAATTCGTTCAGATGGCCGGTCGCCCATCGCGTTGCATGGATGACGCCAGCCGCGCCGTTTTCGAGTTCAGCCATCATCAAGAAACTGTCATTTGCATCGAGGTCGTATTCCCCGATCCGGTTACCAGGGCTTTTGTCGAACACTTTAAGATGCGATGCCGCCGCCTTGACGTCGCTTCCGGCGGCAAAAACCGCGAAGTCGAGAATATGGATACCGACATCACCAAGCACACCATTGGAGCCGTGTTTCGTCGACAGCCGCCAGAGCCATTGCGACTCTTTGGTCCAGTCGCCCCAGGCCTTCGAGACCAGCCAGCTTTGGAGATAGGAGGCTTCGAAGTGCCGGATCGCGCCGAGACGCCCGTCCAGCACCATCTTGCGCGCTGCTTGCAGCGGCGCCACGTTGCGATATGTCAGGTTTACCATCGTGACCTTGCCGGAGGCAGCTGCGGCGTCGGCCATCTCCTTGGCCTCGCGGTAGTTCACCGCCAACGGCTTCTCGCAGAGCACATGCTTGCCGGCGCGAAGTAATTTCATCGTCGTGGAATAGTGGGCGCGATCCGGCGTCACATTGGTCACGGCGTCAAACTCCCCCCAGGCAAGGGCATCATCGAGCGATGTGAACGTCAGCGGGATAGCATGCCTGAGCGCGAAAGCCCGCAGCCGGACCTCGTCCGTATCGACGGCGGCAACAATTTTGACGCCGGCGATTTCCGAGAAATTCATGGCATGGGTATTTGCCCATCCTCCGGTTCCGAGAATGATCAAGCGCATCTTTGTCCTCATTTGTTTGTCGAATTATTGGCAGCAGAATCGGTCGTCTTTTCGCAAGCGCCCGACGCTCTTGCCAAGAAAGAGATCGACCCGTTTCTTCCGGGCCAATCCCCTGCCTTGGCGTCCACGCGAATAAGGTGTCTCAGCTCCTCAGCGGTAACCGGCTTCGCCGGCCTGATGCAGTTTCGGGCCGCGTTCGACGATCGGCTCCAGGGCCTTTTCTACCGGCACATTTGGGGCGTCGGTAATGCCAGTCAACGACCCTTGCGGGTTGTACGCCCATTTGACGCCGTTGATCAGCACCTTCTGGATGGTGGCGTCGTGATAGGTCGGATAGGTCTCGTGGCCGGGGCGGAAGTAGAAGATGTTGCCGGCGCCGCGCCGCCAGGTCAGGCCGGAGCGGAACACTTCGCCGCCCTGGAACCAGGAGATGAACACCGTTTCGAGCGGCTCCGGTACCGAGAACTGTTCGCCATACATCTCCTCGTTCTCGAGCTCGAAATGCTCGCCGATGCCGGCGGCGATCGGATGGCGTGGATTGATCGTCCACAGCCGCTCACGCTCGCCCGCCTCGCGCCATTTCAGCGCGCAGGGCGTGCCCATCAGCCGCTTGAAGATTTTCGAGAAATGGCCCGAATGCAGCACAAGCAGGCCCATGCCTTCCCAGACGCGCTTGGCGACGCGCTCGACGACGACGTCGGAGACAGCGCCGTGATCCTTGTGGCCCCACCAGGTCAGCACGTCGGTTTCGGCAAGCCGGGCTTCGCTGAGGCCGTGTTCCGGCTCCTGCAGCGTCGCCGTCGTCGCTGAAATGCCGGGATCGCTATTCAGCGCATTGGCGATCGTCGTGTGCATGCCCTCAGGGTAGATCCCCCGGACGATTGCATTGGTGTTCTCATGGATGTTTTCACCCCAGACAATGGTGCGAATGGTCACGTTGTTCACTCCTGGTGGTTAAACGGATCGAGCCTTGGGAAGAGCATCGACCCTGGGAAGATCAGGCAGCCTGCAGGGATGCCCGCTCCAGCGCCCGGCCTGAGTGGTCGAAGCGGTGGACATGGCCGGCAAGCGGTGCAAGGCCAAGCGTCTGGCCTGGCTCGTGACGGGAGACACCGGCCTCCCGCACGATGAGCGGCTCATCCGCCCCGATATCCATATAGACGAAGCTATCGGAGCCGAGGATTTCCGAATGGATGACCGTGCCGCTCCAAACCGGCGACTCGGCCGTGATGCGAACATGCTCTGCGCGCACGCCGATTGTATGGCTGTCATAGGGCTGTGCCAGCTCGCCCGACAGGAAGTTCATTCTCGGCGAACCGATGAAGCCGGCCACGAAGAGCGAATTGGGGCTTTCGTAAAGCTCCAGCGGCGTACCGATCTGCTCGACGACGCCGTCTCTCAACACGCAGATCCGATCGGCGAGCGTCATCGCCTCGACCTGATCATGGGTCACATAGATCATCGTCGTGTTGTGCATGCTGCGATGAAGCTTGGCGATTTCCAGCCTGGTCGCAACGCGAAGCGCCGCATCGAGGTTGGACAGCGGCTCGTCGAAAAGAAAGACCTTGGGATCGCGGACGATCGCCCGGCCGATTGCCACGCGCTGACGCTGTCCGCCGGAAAGCTGGCGCGGCAAGCGATCCAAATAGGGTGAGAGCTGCAGCATACCGGCCGCCTCTTCAACACGCTCGCGGCATTCGTCTCTGGTGCGCCCGGACAGTTTCATGCCGAAAGCCATGTTGTCGAAGACTGTCATATGCGGATAGAGCGCGTAGGACTGGAACACCATGGCGATCGCTCGCTTCGATGGCGCATGCTGGTTCACCGTCGTGCTGTCAAAGGAGAGGGTTCCTGACGTAATGTCCTCCAGGCCGGAGATAAGCCGGAGCAGCGTGGACTTGCCGCATCCCGACGGCCCCACGAACACCATGAACTCACCCCTGCGGATGTCCATCGTCACGCCCTTGATCACCTCGAAAGCACCGAAGCTCTTGCGGATGTTCTCCAGTCGGATCTCTGCCATGTCTACTCCCTCAACCTTTGACGCCGCCGGCGGTCAGTCCCGAAATGATCCGGCGCTGGAATATCAAAACAAGCACGACAACCGGGACGGTGACGATGACCGACGCCGCCATGATGTTGCCCCAGGGGATCTCGAATTCGCTGTTGCCCGACAGCAGGGCAATGGCCACCGGGACGGTCCGCTGCGTATCCGATGATGTGAATGTCAGCGCAAAAAGGAACTCGTTCCACGCGGCGATGAAAGCAAGCAGCCCCGTCGTCACCAGCGCCGGCCACATCAACGGCATGAACACCTGGGTGATGATGACCCATGGCGACGCGCCATCGACGATCGCCGCCTCCTCGATCTCAATCGGCAATTCCCGCATGAAGGTCGTCAACACCCAGACGGTGAACGGCAGGGTGAAGATCATGTAGGAGAAGATCAGCGCGAAAGGCGTGTTGAAGATGCCGAACCAGCGAATGAGTTCGAAGAGGCCGGCAAGAACAGCGATCTGCGGAAACATCGACACCGAAAGGATGGTCAGCATCAACAGCGCCCGCCCGCGGAAATTCACCCGCGCTAGCGCGAATGCGGCGGTGATCGAAAGCAACAGCGATGCGGAAACCACGACGCAGGCGACCATCGCGGAGTTCGCAAGACTGCGAACGAACCCGCCTTGGCCCATCACGGAAGTGTAGTTGGCGAAAGAGATCGAGGTCGGCCAGTAATCGACTTGGAAAAGCGCCGTGCCGGTCTTCAGGCTCGTCAGGATGGCATAGTAGAACGGAAACACCGCAATGATGACGATGATCGTGACGAGCAGGTAGAAGAGCGTATTCTTGGTGATCGAAAGCAGCATCAGCGTTCCTCCCCACCGAGCTTGACGCGGCCGAGCCACATATAAAGGACGGTGACGGAGGCGATGATCAGGAAAAGCACCGTTGAGGCGGTGGCGCCGTAGGCGAACTTGTCGAAGTCGAACAGGTTCTCGCGCGCCATCACCGACATGGTTTTCGTCTGCGCATTGTTGGGCGTCAGGACATAGATCAGATCGAAGATGCGCATCGCATCCAGCATCCGGAAGATCACGGCAACCATGATAGCCGGCCGGATCAGTGGCAGCGTCAGACGCCAGAACACCTTGATCGGATTGACGCCGTCGATCTTGGCGGCTTCATAGATGTCGCTCGGAACCATCTGCAGTCCCGCAAGGATCAGAAGCGCCATGAAAGGCGTCGTCTTCCATACGTCGACGACCAAAACGGCGATCATTGCCGTTTCCAGATTGGCGGTCCAGGCGATCTTCTCGCTGATCAGGCCGAAGCCGAGCAGAATCTCATTCAAGATACCGAACTGGTCGTTGAGCATCCAAGCCCACATCTTGGCCGAGACGATCGTTGGGATCGCCCAAGGAATGAGGATTGCGGCCCGTACGACCCCGCGTCCGACGAACCGGGCATTCAGCACCAGGGCGACGATCAGCCCGAGCACGGTCTCGATCAGGACCGAAAGGACGGTGAACTTGGCGGTATTCCAGACAGCATGCCACCAGACCGGATCGGCAAGCAGCCCGCGATAGACGGTTCTTCCGCTCTTCAGCGTCACCCACGACAGATAATTGGAAAAGCCGACGAACTGCGCGTTGCCAAGGTCGTTGAGGGACGCATTGGTAAAGCTGAAATAGATTGTTCTGAACAGCGGCCATCCGGCGACGATCGCCAGGATCAACAGCGTCGGCGCCAGAAACACCCAGGCAGAGCGAATGCGTTCGGATTGCAGCTCCGTAGAGGCTCTGAGCTTGGAAACCCTTGGTTCAATCGCTTGTGGAACTACGATTTCTGTCATGAAACGCCCCTCCTCATTGACTCAGGCCGAAGACCGGACCGACGGCTTGACAGCCGCCGGTCCCGATAGTCACCAGGCGTCGCCCTTGAGGGTCGTCAGGTCGGCTTCGAGAAGCTCGAGGTTCTCGGCAGCTGAGCCGCTGCCGGACAGTGTATTGTGGACTGCAGTCCAGAACTTCGAGGACACTTCATTGTACTTGACTTTGGCCGTCGCCGAAGGGCGCGGCACCGCGTCCTGGAAGATGGGCTTCCAGTTCGGCATGAAGGGCTGTGCCGCGGCAACATCCTTGTCGTCATAAAGGTCCGTCAGCGTTGGCAAATTGGACAGCTCGACGGCACGCGCCTTTTGAACGTCCTTCGACGCCAGGAATTTTACCAGCGCGATGGCCGCTTCCTGCTTTTCGGAGTATTTCGACACCGCCAGATTCCAGCCGCCGAGCGTCGAAGACGGCTTGTCGCCGGCGGCTGCGACCGGTAGCGTCATCACGTCGAACTTGCCCTTAACGGCGCTGTCGGCACCATTGCCGAGGGAATAGGCATAGGGCCAGTTGCGCATGAAGACGGCGTTGCCGGTCTGCCAGACGCCGCGCGATTCTTCTTCCTGATAGGCGAGCACGCCTGGCGGTGAGATCGTGCCGATCCAGCCCTTGGCGCGCTCGAGTGCTGCAGCCGCCTTCTCATTGTTGATGGAGATCGCTCCGTCCGTCTCGACGATCTGGCCGCCGCCCGACGACTTCACCCATTCCAGCGCGTTGCAGGTCAGCCCTTCGTAGGAATTGCCCTGGAACACGTAGCCCCAGAGGTCCTTCTGTCCGGCCTGACGTTCTTTATCCTGAACCTCTTTGGCGGTGGCGGCCATCTCGTCCCAGGTCTTCGGCGGCTGCTTGCCGTATTTGTCGAGCAGGTCCTTTCGGTAAAACAGCGCCGGAGCATCGGTAAACAACGGCAGCGCCACGAGCCGGCCATTGACGGTCTGCGACGCGATGATCGACGGGAAGAACTGGCCGACCACGTCTTTGGTTGCCTCCTTCAAATCGATGAACTGGTCGGCAAGCTGCGGCGCCCAGATCACGTCGGTCTGATAGACATCAATGTCCTTGTTTCCGGCCGCAAGCCACAGGCGGTATTGGGAGAACTGCTCGCTGCTCGATGATGGCATGGTGACGAGCTTGACATGATTGCCGGTGTTCTTTTCGAAAACCGCCACCTGCTTCTGAAGAAATTCGATGCTTTTCCCGGTGGTGTTGGCGGCGAACGAAATTTCGGCGGCGCGGATCGGGCCGGCGACCGCGACGGCGAGCGCGGATAAGGCTAAGGCAAACTGTTTCATGATCTCCTCCCAGAAATTGAAATCGATTTGGCCCGCAGAACATTGCAGAAGGCCTTGGCGGCGTCAAGCCGACAAATCAGCACTTCACAGTTGTACAACATATCAATCATGGCATCATATACAGCTTAAGAGGCAATTTCTGGTGTCTGCAGGCGATGCCCCAAGTCGGCCGTATTGAAATCGATTTCAATCGCCGCTGAATTAGGCGCTTACCCGTTGCGCATCGCCAAAGCATCGTCCATTGATTGCCTAGATAAAGAAGACATCCGATGAAACTTCGTGAATTTGCAAAGCAGCTTGGGCTTTCTCCGACGACGGTCAGCCGTGCGCTCAGCGGCTACCCAGAGGTGAGCGAAGCCACGCGCGCCAGGGTTGCAAGCGAAGCAATGCGGCTTGGCTATCGCCCCGATATCAATGCCGTGCGGCTAAAGACCGGACGAGCCGGAGCGATAGGCGTTATGATGGGACGTTCAGGAGAAATTCATTTCGCGGAATTCGTGTCGGGAATGGCGCAGCGCCTGGAAACGGCCGATACGGATATTCTCATCACGCCCATCACCGCGCACAATGATGACGACGAGATCCAGGCCTATCGACGCCTGGTCGAAAGCCGCCGGGTGGATGCAGTGATCATTCATTCGCCACGTCCCCGGGACCCTCGGATCGAGATGCTGAACAGCCTCGGCGTGCCTTTCCTGGTTCACGGCCGCTCGGAGACCGAGCACGTTCACGCCTGGCTCGATATCGATAATGAAAATGCTGTGCGCAGGTCCACCGAACACCTGCTCGACCTCGGGCACCGGCGCATCGCCATGATCAACGGCCTCAGGGGCAAGACCTATTCGATCCACCGCGAGCAGGGTTTTCGGCTGGCGCATCAAGAGCGTGGGCTGACTGCCGATCCCAACCTGATGGTCTGCGATAAATTTTCCGACGAAAGCGGCTTTCGCCATGCCCGCTCCTTCCTCGAGAGAGCGAATGCGCCGACCGCCATCGTCGCGGGCTCCACGATGACGGCGCTTGGTGTTTACCGCGCCGTCCGTTCGCTTGGGATGACGGTGGGACAGGATGTCTCGGTCATCGCCCATGACGACGTCTTCCCTTATCTGACGGCCGAAAACATGGTGCCGTCGCTCTCGACAACGCGATCCTCGATGCGTGCTGCGGGCACGCGCTGTGCTGAGTTAACGCTACAGCTTATTGCCGGACGTGCCGCGGATGAGGTCCATGAATTGTGGCCGGTCGAACTGATTCTCAGGGAAAGTACCGCCCCACCGCCCTGACGGAGCAACCTCTCGACGCGTACAGAACCCGAGTGTCTTCTAAAGATGATCGATCGGAGCGACCTTCCCCGCCAAGAATGCCAGAGCCGCCGCGCCGACAAGGCCCGAGTTCTGATCCAATGCCGCCAGCATCACCTTGACATCCTTGAATGCCGGCATTGCCCACTGGCTGATATAGGCTTGAATGCCCGGTTGCAGACGTTCGAATTCGTGGGAGAGCCCTCCCCCCATGACGATGATATCGGGACTGAAGATGTGGATCAGGCTGGTGAAGCCGCGACCGAGAACCTCCGCTTCCTCGTCGACCAGTTGATTTGCGAGACGATCGCCATATCTAGCCGCCGCAAAAACGCTGCGGCTGTCGATGGTGCCGCCACCGCTGCCTATCGTCGTCTCTCGGCTTTCCACCGCCCGCATTTGCGCGCGCCGCGCAAAAGCCGGCCCGGATCCATAGGCCTCGAAACAGCCCCTGTTGCCGCAAGGGCAAAGCTCGCCGTTCGGCACGACCGACATGTGGCCGACATGGGCGGCCATGCCCTTGCGACCGCGCACCACGCGACCGTCCGAGATAACGCCGCCGCCGATCCCGGTGCTGACCGTGACATAGACGAGGTTATCAAGGCCCTTGCCAATACCGAACTGCCATTCGCCGATCGCCGCGGCAATGGCGTCGTTTTCGAGATCGACCGGAAACGCAAACCGCTTCTGCAACTCTGCCTTCAGCGGAAAATCAACGAAGCCCGGAAGGGTCGGAATATCGGTTGCGACACCGGCGACCGTATCGAGCGGGCCCGGGGCGGATACGCCGACGCCCACCACCGAAGCAGGCTTCGATGCTGCAAGCAGCCGATCGGCGAGGCCGCAAATCTGGGCGAGCACCCGGTCGGGGCCGGCCAGCGCATCCGTTGGTTCGGCCAAACGCGTCAGGATCCTGCCTTGCTCGTCGACAAGGGCAGCGCGCACCTGCGTTCCGCCGAGGTCTATACCAATGGCAACCTGCTGCATGTGAACCACCCGTTAGAGCGCGCGCATCCATGCCATTCGCTCATCGAGCGACGGCGCATTGAAAGCCAGGGAACCGAGAACCACCGTTTCCGCGCCGGATTGGCGCAAGAGAGGCACAGTGTGCTCGCGAATGCCGCCATCGGCCGCCAGCACGATCCGATCGGCCGCACCGCAGCCGGCGATGATCCGCTTTGCCTGTTGAAGCCGGGCGCCGGCCTTCTCGTCGAGGCCCTGGCCCTTTACGCCGATCGCCGTGCCAAGCAGCGTCACGAAACGCAGCCGGGAAGCGTATCTCTCGATCCGCTCGACCGGGGTATCGACCTTGAGAACCATGCCGGCTGCGACACCGCGGCGATCGAGAAGATCGAGAGCCTCGTTCGCGACGCTTTCGTTTTCGACATGAAGACTGATCAGGTCGCTGCCGGCATCGGCGAACTGCTCGATCTGCGACAGGATGATGCTATCGGCAACCATCAAGTGAACATGGATGGGGCGCGTGGAGACTTTGCGCACGCCGGCCACGAGATCGGGGAAAAACAACATCGCCGGCGCGAAATGGCCATCGGCGACATCGATATGGAGGATGTCGACATGAGGATCGACACGTCCGAGATCATCGGCGAGACGCATGAGATCGGCCGACCAGACGGAGAATTCGGCAATCAGCCGATCCTTCGGAAGATCGTCGATCCAGGTCTTGGAGGGGGTAGGCATCGTTTCAAAGCTCCTTCAGAAAGTTGCCGACGGCAAGCCGAAAGTCGGCGACATATTGCGGACGGCTCTCGGTTTTCGGCGTGATCTGCACGAAACGCGCGCCGGCAATCCGCGCGGCAAGAGCGCGTGCGTGACCAAGAGGATGAATGCTGTCGCGATCATGGCCGATGACCAGCGTCGGAAGGGCGAGATTGCCGACTTCATCATCGGTCACATCAGGACCATCGTTGGAAATCCTGGTCAGCATTTCGGCGGTCACATCCAGAGGCGTGCGCGAGAAAAAGCCGGCAAGCGAGGCCAGATTGTCCGGCGCCTCGGCGGCGAGCCGCACGCCTATCGGTCCTGCCAGGAACGTGGTCTTTGCCTCGCCCAGTGGCAGAGTTTTCATAAGCCGCCCGACTTCGGCATTGGGCGCCATATTCTCCGGCGCGGGTGCCGTCAGCCAGGCCGGCCTTGCGATGATCAGAGCCTTGACGAGATCGGGCCGCTTGACCGCGAGACGCAAGGCGATCGCCGCACCCATCGAGATGCCGCCGATCATGATCGGCGGCGTAAGGTTCTTCTCGATATAGGCGGCGATATCATCGCAGAAGGTCGCGATCGACAACCGCTCCAGATTGCCGGCTTGGGAGTGTCCGTGGCCGCGCGCTTCGATCGTAACCCGGCGAAACCCCGCGTCGAGCGGAAAGACTTCATCGGTCTGCGCCGCGTCTCCGCATAGGCCATGCTGGAATATGACAGACGCACCCTCGCCCGCCATATCCACATTGAGAGTGACCCCGTCGCTAGTTTCGAACGGTTGAACCCGTCTCATCTTCCTGCCCCCGCAGAATGACCATTGAGGATATTCTTCAGGAAGGCCGCTACACCGGCCGCCTCCGAGGCCGAAAGACCATGCGTGACGAGACTGCCGTTAAAACCAATCGCCTTGAGACGGCCGAGATAATGCGTGTAGTCGAGGACACCCTTGCCGGCGGTCGCGAAACTACCGTCCGGATTGCGGTCTTTCGCATGCGCCATGACGATCCGATCGGCCAGAAGGTCGATGGCGGAAGACACGATGCTCCGCTGCTCATCCAGCGTCGCGACCTCGAAGAGATTGGCCGGATCGAGCACGATCTTGATGCGGGGGCTCTTCAGTGCCGTGATCAGCCGATGGGCTTTCTCAGCCGAGTCGACGACATTGGCAAGCTCGGGCTCGATGCCGAGATCGACCTCGTAGCGCTCGGCGATCTCGATGGCCGCCCCCATGGCCTCGAGGAGATCCTGCCAGGCCTCCGGCGTATTGTTGTCGGCATGCGCCGTCCACTGATCGATGGGGTCGCGTGTGCCGGTGCAGAGCGTGATCAAGGTCGTCGACATGCCGGCGCTGCGCTCGGCCAGAGTCGCCAAGTTGCGAAGGCCGGCCTCGCGAACGGCAGGATCCGGGTGGATCATGTTGAAGGTGCCGGAAACGGCGACAATCTCGACGCCGCTCTCGCGCGCCGCTTCGGCAACCGAACGGGCCTGGGCTTCCGTGATGATCTCCGGCATCGGCGGAAGGCCGGAGCAGGCCATATTGTATTGCGCGCAGGTGAACCCGGCCGCGGCGACCGAGTTGAGAACGGTTACCGGTTCCATTCCCTCGAAGGTCTTTGCGAAGATGCCGAGCTTCATCACACGCCACCCGTGACATCAGCCAGCGCGACCGGTTTGCCGCTTTCGGCAGAACGCGCGACGGCGACCATAGCCCGGACGGAGGCCAGGCCATCATCGATGTCGGCACCTTCCATCACTGCGCCATCCAGAATGGTGCGGGCGAAGCCTTCGACCTGACGGCGATAAAAATGACCGTCGGCGCCGAGAACGCGATGGGTCGCGCCGTCGGCTTCCCGGAAAATGTCGACTTCGCTGGTCTTGTAGTACCAGGGGTTATAGGTCTTGCCCAAAATGCTGCCGTTCTTACCATAGATCTGGAAACCTTCGTGCCAGTCCATGCGCACCTGGACGGTGAGATCGAGATGGCCGAGCGTGCCGGAGGCAAACTCCACATCGACGAACCAGCACCAGATGCCGGCCCGCTCGGACAGGCGCGCGGTGACGGCAACGATGTCGCCGGCAAAATAACGCGCCGTGTCGATCAGGTGGCAGCCATGCGCCAGCATGTAGTAGCGGCGCAGGTCGGCTTTCGGATTGGCAGCGGGCTTTCGCGCATTGGCGCTTGAAACGATCAGCGGCTGGACCGCATCGGTCATCGGATAGCGGTGGGTGCTGTCGCAATACCACGCCTTCAACGCAACCATCTCGCCCATCTCGTCGCGGATGAAGGATTTCGCCGCCTGAAGCCCGGCGTCGAAACGCTTCATATGCCCGACCTGAAACACCTTTCCCGACGTCTCGACTTCAGCCTTCAATTCAAGGCACTCTTCGACGGTGACACCGACGGGTTTCTCGCACAGCACATGCTTGCCCGCCTGAAGGGCGCGGATCGAGGCCGGAACGTGAAAGGCATCGGCGGTGGCGATGATCACGGCATCAAGGTCGGGGTCGGCCAGCATCCTGTCATAGTCGTCGTAGGTTTTTTCCGCTCCATGGGTGATCGCCATTCGTTCGCGGAGATCCGCGGCGACGTCGCAGATCGCATGGAGATCGGCATTCACAGCCTTCGTGCAGCTCTCGAAGTGCGCCGCCTGGGCAATCTGGCCGGCCCCCAATACGCCGATGCGAAGGCGCCGTTCCTGTTTTGCTGGCATCGATAACCCCCTCTAGGTCGGATGTTGAAGATGAACGCCGGTTTCGTCTTCGCTTCACAGCGCCACATGGGTTTGAGGATGGAAAAAATGAAGTTTCGCCGGATCGATTGCCAGATTGATCGATTGGCCTGCCTCGACCGTACTGACAGCTTCGAAGCGGGCGACGGCGTTGGCCGCACCGCTTAGGTCTTCGACGGCGTCGGGGTCGCCCGAGTCGATCCGAACTGCGTCGATTTTCAAATGCACGATCAACTCGGAGCCAAGCTCCTCGATCGATTTGACGACGACCGGGATCGTCGGATGGGAGGACCCGGACGGCAACCGGCTGTCGTAGAGGTCCTCCGGCCGAACGCCGAAGATCAGCGCCTTTCCCTCGAAGGCGGAAAGGCCGGGAGCCCGCTCGAAGGCGCCGTCGGACAACGGGATGGAGAAGCCCGGCAGATGGATCCGCATGCCCTCCAGACGCCCTTCGAACAGGTTCATCGACGGCGAGCCGATGAAGCCTGCGACAAACGCATTGACCGGGCGGTGATAGAGGGCCTTGGGCGTATCCACCTGCTGAAGCACGCCGCCCTTCAGCACCGCGACGCGATCGCCCATGGTCAGGGCTTCGGTCTGGTCGTGCGTCACGTAAATCGTCGTCACCCCCAACTGCCGCTGCAGGCTTGCGATTTCGGCGCGCATCTGAACACGCAGCTTGGCATCGAGGTTGGAGAGCGGCTCATCCATCAGGAATGCCGCGGGCTCACGGACCATGGCGCGGCCCATCGCAACACGCTGGCGCTGGCCGCCGGAAAGCTGGGCGGGCTTGTTGCCGAGCAGGCTTTCCAGCTGCAGGATCTTGGCAATCTCGTGAACGCGCTTGGTTCGCTCGGCCTTGGTCTTTCCGGCCAGCTTCATCGAAAAGGCAATGTTGTCGAACACCGTCATGTGCGGATAAAGCGCATAGCTCTGGAAAACCATGGCAATGTCGCGGTCCTTGGGCGCAAGATCGACGACATCCTGACCGCCGATGCTCAAGGTTCCACTGCTGATTTCCTCAAGCCCGGCAATCATGCGGAGCGCAGTCGATTTTCCGCATCCGGACGGACCGACCAGAATCAGAAACTCGCCGTCATGGATCGTCAGGCTCAGATCCTTGATCGCATGGTAGCTGTTTCCATAGGTCTTGCAGATTTTGTCCAGTACAACCACAGCCACGTCTCATCCTCCCGTGTCACACCGCTCACGTTTCGACCGGCGCTCTTCCCGCCACCTCCGAGCCTTTCGACAAGAAAGCTCAGGCCTGAGCTTCAATGTCAACAAAAGAATCGATCGCATTCCGCGCGCACCTTGTCGGGTATCTCACCGTATCCATTTGAAATATATCACGTTTGATCCGAAAAATAGAATTATTATGCGCGCTAAAATATTTTTACGCGCGTAACTTTTATGGCCAGCGCGGTCGCCGTTAAGGACCTTTAAACCCTGCGATCAAGATGTTGTTTTGCTCAGGCGGCCCACAAATTCGACACCGACCAGTTGCACGCTAATCGTGGCATCCCGGAATCGGGCGCGGCACCGGCGCATTTTCCCCCGCCATCCATGCCAGGCAGGTCCGGTTGTCCGGCAGGCCCCGGCGCCCTCCGCGTGCGGTCACGGAAATGGCAGCCGCCGCTGTGGCATAGGCTACACAATCAAGCGGGGTTTTGCCCTCGGCAAGGGCAAGAGCGTAGGCCCCATGAAAACAGTCGCCGGCGCCGGTCGTGTCGACCGCCTGGACCTGATAGGCCGGCAAAAGCCAGCGGGTGGGATCGCCTTTCTGGCGGAGGCAGGTTCCTCGTTCGCCATCGGTCAGCACGACAGCGGACCGCTCCGCTGACCAGAGCTTCTCCAGGATGATCGTTGGATCATCTTCACCGGTGTACTCTCTGGCGAAAGCGAGTGGCAGCACCAGATGGTCGGCGAAGGCGATGAGCCCGTCCGTCGCGGCACCCACCGTCCATTCGATATCGGCTATCACGGCAAGCCCGAGTGCTCGCGCCCGCGCCACGACGCTTTCCGAATGCGTGGCATAACCGTCGATCAGCAGGACTGGGGCCCGCATCAAAACGTCATCGGGCAGCGCATCGGATGTTCCGTGCAGCACATCGTCGTCATAGGCTATGAACCGGTCGCCGTTAGGAGCGACGGTGATCACGGAGCGGATCGGCGCGGCAGCGGCGTGGCGGGGCGCCAGGGATATGTCGACGCCCTCACGCTCGAGTTCGGCGCCGGCCGGATCGGTCGCAGCATCCTCGCCGAGCCAGCCGATAAAGCCGGCGCGCCCGCCAAGCCGAGCGACGGCAACAAGGGCCGTCGCAACATTGCCGCCATGGTCCGTGGCCCGTTTCGTCACCTTCCCCTTGCCGGCCGAAAGCCCGCGATCGACATAGATAATGTCATCGATGGCAAGGGCGCCGAAGCCTAGAACCTGGAGCGGGCGCGACACGTCTCAAGCACCGGCGGCCGCCAGCGCTTCCTCCGGCGCCATGCCATTGTGAATAACGAATTTGAAGGCGCGCGCGGCCATGGTCGTATCGCCGTGACCCCAGAGGTTACGGCCGACGACCGCGCCCTTGGCGCCGGCGCGCAAGGCTTCCGATGTCTGGACGAGCGCGCCGAGCAGCGTATCGGTCTTCGGGCCGCCGGCAATCACCACCGGAATCGGGCAGGTCGCGACGGTCTCGCGGAAGGATTCGAAATCCCCGGTGTAGCCGACCTTGATCACGTCGACGCCGGCTTCGAAACCGATGCGCACCGCATAGGCGATCTCATCCGGGGTGAACACGATCTTGCCGCCGTCGGAGAAATCACGGGGATAGACATGGGCGACGACCGGCATTTCGAAGCGGGCGGCAGCGTTGACCGTGTCGGTCAGCCAGCGGATATACTCTCCTTCGGTGGCGCCGCGCACCGGAATGGCGACGGCCAGCGCGTCCGCACCATAACGCACCGCGTCTTCCGGAGTGGCGATGAGTTGGCGAATCCGGTCGTCGGCGGTGAAGCAGCCGCCCTGAATGACGAGGGCGGCCTTTCCGGCATAATCCGACCAGAGGTGGCGCGCCGCGCCGGGCTGGATGCTGATGTAGTCGGGGCCTCCCGCCATCACGCGTCTGAGCGCGCCCGGCAGATCGGCAAGCCCGCCCTCGCGAACATTGCCATAACCGACAAAATGATCGACCGCGCCCCCAAACAAATGCCCCGATGGGTTTGAGAACAGGCGTGCGAGGCGGACTTTCGTTCCGAGACCCATGGCGATGCTTCCTTTGCGATTGCGGCGTCGAAAATGCCGGCGGCGTTGTTGAAAAACCCTAACTCGAAAACAAACAAATGTTCAATATTTCGAATTCTTTCGTTTTCACGCGGAAAGAGAATTTTTGACGTGCATTTTTTGCTGCTGAAGGCTATTTATGCAGCATAAGCCGCAGCATCAGGCGGTTGTCTTTCGTTTTTCAAAAGTCGCCTTATCACAACGAGGCGCGCCGCAGCCGGGATCGAACATGCTTGCAGAACAGAGGCGGCAGCAGATCATGCTGGAACTTCAACGAGTCGGTCAGGCCCGCACCCGCCAGCTCGCGGAATTCTTTGAGGTTTCGGAAGTCACGATCCGCTCCGATCTCGAAATCATGGACGCGAAGAAGCAGCTGATCAAAACGCATGGCGGAGCAATCGCCCTGCCGTCCGACTCGCCGGCCGCAGCCTTCGAGGAGCGCATGCAGCGCAATTTCGATGCGAAGCGGCGCATTGCTCAGGTGGCAGCGCGGCAGATCATCGACAACCAGTCGATCGTCTTCGACAGCGGCTCGACGCTGCTGCAGGTGGCCATGCAGATGCCGCCGGTCAACAACGTCGTGGTGGCGACGACGGCGATGAACATCGCCCAGCATCTGATGTACCGGCCGGGGCTCGACGTCCACATGATTGGCGGCCGGGTGTTTCCCAGCACCGTCAGCACGATCGTCTCGGATTCCGACAAGGCGGTCGGCGGGCTCGTCGCCCACCAGGCCTTCGTCAGCGCCCATGCGATCGATCAGGCCTTCGACGTCGTCGATGTCTCCGAGGATATTGCGCGGACCAAGCGCAACCTGGTTCGCATGGCCCGGCGCGTCGTGCTGGTGGCGGATTCGAGCAAGTTCGATATCGGCGCCTCCTCGAAAGCCTTCTCGCTGTCGCGCGTCGACCTGATCATCACCGACAGCAACATGCCGCACAGCATCCGCCACCGGCTGGAGAAACTCGGCGTGGAGGTCCGTTACGCGTGATCTTCAGCCTCTCTCTTCACGGGAGAAGCGAGCCGGGAGAGGCTTTGCCGCGGCTCTATGGCGCTCGGCGCCAGGGGGACGAGATCGGCTAAAACCCCAGTCGTCGAAGCGTCTCGCGATTCTTGCGAACGGCGGCGGCAGGATCGGTTCCGGCATGGCCCGACTCTTCCTCCACCACGATCCAGCCGGTAAACTCCGGCGCCGCCCGAACTGCCGAAATCACGGCGGGCACGTGGCAGACGCCTTCGCCGAGCATCGCCCAGATCCCGCCGGCGTCGACATCCTTCAGATGCACGTAGCGGATACGGTCCCGGTAGGCCGAAAGCGTATCGCCGATCTCCTGGCCGCCCCGCAGGATATGGCCGGTATCCGGCACCCAACCCACGCGTGGTTCCAGGAGAGCAAACAGCCGGTCATAGTCGGCTCTGGTGAAGAGCAGCGTATTGTGGTGCGAGGAAGGGTGGACGGCGACGGCGACGCCGGCCGACCGTCCGATCTCGGTCGCGCGATTATAGCACTCCGCCGCGATGGCGAACTTGTCCTCGCGCGGCCCATCCGAAACGACTGTGGCCGATCCCATCGAGACCATCGCACCGGGAAAATTCGCCGCGAAATCCACCCATCGCCGGGCCGTCTCCAGATCGGAAGCGATCTTTTCCGTCACCGTGAAACCGCTGGCGGAGCCGAAGGCAAAGGAAACCAGTGTCAAACCGGCCTCCGCAAGCGTCCGGGCAAAGTCGACAGGCTTAAGCGCGTAGTGACCGATCATCGTGTCGGTGATTTCGAGACCGGCATATCCGCCATCGGCGATGGCGCGCACCAGATCGTCCGGCCCGCCGCTCCACCCCTTGCCCAGCATCTCCCAAGTGAATGTCTGGCAGCCGATCTTCAGCGCAGCATCGTGCATAACTTGGTCCTGACCTATTCGTTGATGACAACCGAAATCGAAGGAGCTCCACGCAGGCGATCATCGCGGCCCTACGAAGGGCTTTGCCTCCGGGAATTGCGACGCTTCCCAACGTCTTGTCATTTCGTAGGGGAAAATGTTAGCGTGCGTCAACATAATTTATTGCTCGCGAATTCAACGTGCATCCGCGGCACTCCGCGCTTGGAACGGCAAGGTCAGGTTCTTCAATGGCACAGACACTCAGGATCGGCGTTGTGGGATGCGGCAGCATTTCGCTCGCCTATATGCGCAACGCGCCGCTGTTTCGCGGCGTCGAAATCACCGCCTGTGCGGACATCAATGCAGACGCCGCCAGGCGCCGTGCAGCCGAGTTCAACCTGCGGGCAGCAGAGGTCGATGCCCTTATCGACGACAGGAATATCGACCTGATCCTCAACCTGACGATCCCGGCCGCGCATTTCGACGTGTCGATGCGGGCGCTGTCGGCGGGCAAACATGTGTTCACCGAAAAGCCGCTCGGCGTCACGGCCGCGGAAGGCCGCCTGCTGGTGGGCGCTGCTGCCGAAAAGGATCTCATGCTCGGTTCGGCCCCGGACACCTTCCTGGGAGCGGCCGGACGCTATGCCCGGCGGCAGATGGAAGCCGGCGCCATCGGCAGGCCGGTGACGGGAACAGCCTTCATGATGGGCCGCGGCATGGAGCATTGGCATCCGGACCCCGGCTTCTACTACCAGGCCGGCGCAGGCCCGGTGATGGACATGGGCCCCTATTATCTGACGATGATGGTCAATCTGATGGGGCCGATCCGCCGTGTGCAGGCCGTCGCCACAAGCGGGCAGGAAGAGCGGCTCATTACCGCCGAAGGGCCGAAACAGGGCACCACGTTCAAAGTCGGCACACCGACCAGCGTGCTTTCACTGCTGGAATTCGATTGCGGCGCCACGGTTACCTTTGGCACTTCCTGGGACGTCTTCCGCCATTCCAACCACCCCATCGAACTGCATGGCACCGAAGGCTCGCTGCGCCTGCCCGACCCCGACAATTTCGGCGGCCGCATTGCGCTCTCCGACCGTGGCGCGCCTTGGGAGGAAACCGATACGTCAGTCGCACTCTTCGGTGCCGTCAACTGGCCGATCGCGGCACCGGACCGCGCCAATTATCGCATGCTTGGCCTTGCCGAGCTCGCCCGCGCCATCATCGAAGGCCGAGCGCCACGTGCTTCAGGCGATCTCGCGCTGCATGTGCTCGATGTCATGGAAGCAATCCTCCGGGCAGGTGAAACCGGTGTCGCCCAGACCATTCCGGATACTGTCGCCCAGCCAAGCGAATTGCGGGAAGACGAAGCAAGGAGCCTGCTCGCATGACGCAACTGGATGAATCCGCAAGACGCGCACTGGCCTGGCCCGGCGAGTCGCAGGAGCCGGTGGAAAGCTGTACGCCGGCGCTGGCGCGGCAACAGTATCTGGACGGTTTCGCAGATATCCAGTGGCCGCTCGAGGATGTGGCGGAGATCCTGGAAAGACATGTCGGCGCAACCCGTTTGAAGATCTGGCGCGGCCGCGCCGCGCCGCGCCAGCAGGCCCCCGCCTTGCTGTATCTTCATGGCGGCGGCTTTGTAATCGGCGCGCCTGAAACCCATGAGGACATCTGCCGGAGCCTTGCCAATATGGCTGGCGCCGTCGTGGTTTCGCCCGACTATCGCCTCGCCCCGGAACATCCATTTCCGGCAGCGATCGAGGACTGTGCGGCCACGCTCATCTGGATGAGGGATCAGGCTGATGCACTCGGCATCGATCCGGCACGAATTGTCGTTGGCGGCGACAGCGCCGGCGGAAATCTCGCCGCTGTCATCGCTCTTCTGGCGCGGGACGGACAGGTGCCTGCCGTCATCGGCCAGGTGCTAATCTATCCGGTGACCGACCAGTTGCAGGCAACCGACAGCTATTTGCGTTACGCAGAAGACTTCGGCCTGACGGCAGCGGCGATGCGATGGTTCCGCGACCACTATTTGCCGGACACCGCAAGCGGGTCCGACTGGCGAGCCTCGCCGCTGCGGGCGGCGTCGCTGGCGGGCGTGGCGCCCGCCGTCGTCATCCTTGCCGGTCACGACGTGCTTTTCGACGAAGGAGCCCTCTATGCCGAGCGGCTCAGTTCGGAAGCCCAGGCGACAAGCCGGACATGGCCCGGACAGATCCATGGCTTCGTCTCGAAGCGGCGGGCCATTCCGGAGGCCCAGGAGGCTCTTGAAGCCATTGCAACGGCATGGCGCGCCATGGACCCTGCGCTGGCCCGTTCAACTGCAACCGACGACTGATCTCAAGCCGAGTCGCGCATCACCAGCGTCGCTTCCAGGATCACCCTGTTCGTTGAAGGGGTAGTCCCCTCGTCCTCGCTTTCAATATGAGAAAGCAACAGTTCCACGGACTTTGCCGCGATCTCCGGTGCGTTCTGGGCCATCGTCGTCAGCGACGGGCAGGTATATCGGCTGAGCGGGTGGTCGTCGTGCCCGGCAATCCGCACATCGCAGCCGTCGCTGCGGCCGATTTTCAGGCCGGATGCGAAGGCCGCCGCCATGGCGCCGAAAGCGAAGCGGTCGTTGGCGCAGAGCAGAGTTTTGCCCGGTAGGCCGCCACGCGCGAGAATCCTCTGCATCTGCTCGTATCCGAGGCGCTCGAACTCCCAGGACGGCGGTGCGTCGCAATCGATGACCAGCGGCGAATGCCCTTCCCTTGTCATGGTCGCACGGTAGCTCGCCTGCCGCTCGCCGGCGTTTTCCGTCAGATGCGGAATTTCCAGGAATATCGGCGGCTCACCGGACCGGCAGAGATATTGCACAATGGCTGCCATGCTTTGGGCGTTGTCGTTGCCGACGTAAGGAAGATCGCCGCTGGCAGGATTGTCGAAGCAGACGACAGGGATCGCGTCTTTCAGCCTTTCCAGCGCGGAGCGGCGCGAACCGGCCCCGAGCGGCGCCACGATCGCGCCGGCCACCTTCAGCGACAGCAAGGTCCGCACCGCCTCCGCCTCCAGTTCCGGCCGCGTGTGCGACGAGATCTGGACCGGCCAAAATCCTTTGTCGCGCAACTCGAGCTCGATCAGCGACACGACCTGCACATAAAAGGGGTCCGACATGGTCGGGACCAGGATCCCGATATTCCTGGTCCGTTTGCGATTGAGATGCCGCGCGAAAAGGTTCGGCTCGAAATTCGACTTCTTGAGAGCCGCCTCGATACGTTTGCGTGTCACCTCTTTAATCTGCGAGGGATCATTGAAATATTTCGACAGCGTCGGACGCGACACGCCGGAGGCGGTCGCGAAATCATCCATCGATTTATAACTCTTCTTGGCCATTCAGTTCCTTAACGACGGGATGATCACGCTGGATCTATTTGATAATCGCACTGGCGGCACTGCCTTTCTAAACAGGAAATAATTGCCTCCCTCCGTCTGTTCCCCTCCTATGCCGGTGGCTGAAAACTTTCATTTGTTTACGAAAGTAAAGAAAAAATGCATCACAAGCAATACAAATTCTCCGAAAAAATATCGGCCTCGATGCTTCATAATATGTTTTATTATCAAATATTTAGCAAAGGATACATCACCCATGCGGACGTCGATTTTTTTCCGCATCGCATTTCTCCATTGACAGACAGGCACCTCAGGGAACCTAATTTGCCTACGGTCTTGAGGAGGATCGATCACTGAAAATCTATGGGAGGCACAGATGAATATCAGAAAATTCAGCGTGACCATGCGGGCTGCCGTGGCGGTGTGGGCGCTTTGCGCCACCTCGGCATTCGCCGACACCACCATCGAATTCATTCAATGGTGGGAACCGGAAATGCCGTCCGGTGCACTGCGCGGCATCATGAACGATTTCGAGGCGGCAAATCCCGGCATCAAGGTGACGCTCGTCAGCGGTCCCTATGCCACGACCCGTGACCAGATCGTCGTCGGCGCCGCCTCCGGGACCTTAAGCGACGTCGTCGGCCTGGATGGCGCCTGGGTCAACGGTCTCTCCAAGCAGGGCGCGATCGCCTCCATGGACGAACTGATGGAGAAGGCGAAATACGACAAGAGCCAGATCACCGATATCGTCAAGGTCGACGGCAAGAGCGTGATGTTCCCGCTGGCATCCTTCGTCTATCCGGTCTTCGTCAACCTCGATATCGCCAAGGCGTCGGGCGTCGACAAGCTGCCGACCACGCGCACGGAATTTGCCGAAGCCGCCAAGAAGATGACCGACGCGTCAAAGAACCAGTATGGCTGGGTTCTGCCGCTATCGCTGCAGTCTCCGAGCGGAATCCAGAACGACGTGATGTCCTGGGTCTGGGCCTCCGGCGCCTCGATGATGAAGGACGGCAAGCCTGACCTCGAAAATGAGGCCGTCGTCGGCACGCTCGATTATCTGGCTTCCCTCAACAAGGAAGGCGTTATTTCTCCCGGCATTTTCGCCAAGAAGGAACAGGACAAGGTCGAGGAATTCGTCAACGGCCGCGTCGGCATGATGGTCGATTCCCTCGCCCATGTGAATCTCATCCGCGAACGCAATCCGAAGCTCAAATTCGGCATCTCCGCCTTGCCGGCCACCGACGGCTATACGGGCAAACGCGGCATGCCCTATGCATCCTGGGGCATCGGCATCAGCGAGGGCAGCAAGCACAAGGAAGAAGCCTGGAAGCTGGTGGAATATCTGATGAGCCCGGACGTCAACGGCCGCCTGGTGTCGATTGCCAACGCCTTCCCCGGCAACGTCCATGCCAAGCCGGACTTCGTGGCATCGGACCCGATCTTCGCCGAAGCTTTCAAAATCTTCCAGAGCGGCTATCCTGCCAACGAATTCGTCGGCCTTCCGGTTGCCGAAGAACTGATGCGCGACATGAACGTCGAAGTTCAGAAGATGTTCGACGGTGGCCAGTCGGCCAAGGACGCGGCTGCCAATACCGAGAAGGCCTGGCTCGCGAAGTTCTGATGCCTGTCGCCCGGAAGTGCGCAGCGGTTGCGGGATAACGAGATGCATCAAACCAAAGACTAAGCACATCACTTTCACGAGACCGCCGGCAGCGCGACGTGGCGCTGCCGGCGTAAGTCGTCAAATCTCGGCAGAATGGGAAGTCACAGCTCATGAATCATTCCGCTCCGGCTCTGGTGGTTGCGCAA
Organism: Rhizobium redzepovicii; assembly: GCF_019793435.1. Classification (GTDB taxonomy): domain Bacteria; phylum Pseudomonadota; class Alphaproteobacteria; order Rhizobiales; family Rhizobiaceae; genus Rhizobium; species Rhizobium redzepovicii. Next base: position 305,586 of record NZ_JAILYH010000002.1, read on the forward strand.
CTCAACGCGCGGAAAAAAAGATGGCTTCGTTACAGCACCTTGAGGAAGCTGGTGCCGTATTTCTACGTGTCGCCGGCCACCTTTTTGCTTGTTCTGCTGATGCTGTTCCCGATGGTGATGGTCTTCAAATATTCATTGATGGACGGCGCCATCATGAAAAAGGACGCTGCATTCGCAGGCGTCCAGAATTACCTGACCATCTTCGAAAATCCGGTCTTCTGGCAGTCGGTCGGCCAGACGATGTATTTCACGATCATGAGCGTCGTCTTCCACTTCATCATCGGCCTGGCCTTTGCGCTGTTGCTGAACACCAACCGCGTCGATCCGCTGATCCGGAGCATATTACGTGTGCTCTTCATCCTGCCGTGGCTGTTCACGGCCGTCATCATCGCCATCATCTGGCGCCTGCTGCTCGACCCGAACGGCGTCGTCAACAGCGTGCTGATGGCGCTCCATATCATCAACTTCAAAGTCGAGTGGTTCTCGTCGACCCACACCGCCATTCACGCCCTGACCTTTGCCAACATCTGGGCGGGTTATCCGCTTTACATGGTCAGCCTGCTCGCCGGTCTCCAGGGCATTTCGAAGGAGCTTTACGAGGCGGCCGGGATCGACGGCGCCAATGAACTGGAAAAATTCTGGTACATCACCATTCCGCAGCTGATGCCGATCATCATCAGCATCGCGCTTCTCGATTTCATCTGGACGATGCAGGTTTTTCCGCTCGTCTGGATGACGACCGGTGGCGGCCCGATCTATTCGACGGAGGTTCTGTCCACCTTCACCTACAAGCTCGCCTTCTCCCAGTATGAATTCTCTCTGGCTTCGGCGAGTGCGATGATCATCCTCATCATTTCGATGAGCGTCACCTACTTCTACATCAAACACCAGCAGCGCAGGTGACCGCCATGGCAAAGCGTTCCTTCAAAAGCTCGGCCCTGCCGACCATCCTGACCTATCTCGGGCTGGCGGTCGGCCTCGTCTTTTCGACCTTCCCGATCGTGTGGATGTTTTTCAGCTCGCTGAAATCGAACACGGAAATCTTCGCCCTTCCGCCGCGGCTTCTGCCGGAGGATTTCACCGTGGCCGCCTATCTGACAATCTTCAACGATCCGGTGAAGGTACGGTTCTTCATCAACAGCTACTTCGTCGCCGGCGTCGTCACCTGCCTGACCCTCGTCATCGCCATCCTGACTGCCTACGGCTTCAGCCGCTATTCGTTCCGCTTCAAGAACACCTTGAACATCTTCATCATCAGCACCCAGACCGTTCCGCCGATCACGCTTCTCATTCCATATTTCGGCATGGTCGTCGCGTTCAGGATTTTCGACACCTATCTGGCACTGATCCTCACCTACATGGTCTTCACACTGCCTTACGCGGTGCTGCTGATGACGGGCTATCTCAACACCCTGCCGAAAGAGCTGGACGAGGCCGTGCTTGTCGACGGCGGCTCGAGCTGGACGGCGCTTTGGCGTGTCATCGTGCCCGTCTCCATTCCCGGGATCGTCGCCACGGCGGTCTACACGTTTCTGCTGGCGTGGAACGAATTCCTCTTCGCCCTGACGCTGACAAAGTCGATGGATCTCAGAACCGTTCCGATCGGCATCCAGCTGCTGATGGGCCAGCACGCTTTCGAATGGAATGAAATGATGGCGATGAGCGTGCTCGGCTCCCTGCCCCTGCTGGTGCTGTACCTGGTTGCCCAACGCTATTTCCTGGCGGGCATGACCGCCGGCTCGGTCAAAAGCTGAGGAGGGACCAATTCTTCTTAAGCGTTGATATCCGCCACGGCTTATTGCGAAACTTCGCCGACCGCGTGCAGGATCGAGTGGGCAATATCGGCAAAGCCAAGTCCGGCGGGCTGCGAGGAGACCCACTTGGGCGCGAATTGCAGGTGCGGCAGGACCGGGATGATATTGTTGACCCCGAAGGAATTGCGGATAAAGCCGAACATCGGCGCGTCGTTTCGAGAGTCGCCGACGAAGGCGGTCACGGTGGGCGTCTCAGTCGGATCGACACCAAACAGGCCGGTCAGAACCCGCTCGCTCATCGATCTCTTGTTGTAGTCGCCGATCCAGGTGTTGATGTGGATGGAGCTGATCGCCACCGTTCCGCCCATGGCCCTGATGCTGGACGCCAGATCCTCGACCTCGTGCGGATCGTGACCCTGTATGTCGATTGCGACATCCGCCAGCCGGAAGACCTGGTCGTGGGCGATCCTGAACGGCCTGCTCTTTTGCGTGATCAGCGCTTTGATCGCCTGCAGGTGCCGGCGTTGGCGCTCGCCCTGCAGGACGCCATCCTCCCAAAAGTCGAAGACGACGTCGCCATCCCGGCGGGTGACGCAATATGCGCCGCTTTCGCCGATGACGGCGGCCACCGGCCAGGCGCGGACGATATGTTCGCACCAGCCGGCTGAGCCGCCCGTGACCGGCACGACGGCAATGCCGGCCCGGCTGAGATCCCACAAAGCCTCAAAGGTCTGCGGCAGAAGTTTGCCCTCTGTCGTCAGGGTATCGTCGATGTCGGTGAACAGGTAGCGCACGTCCTGCAGCTCCCGCGCTGATGGCGCCAGGTCCACGTAGCTCATGTCGTCTCCTCGCTGCATGTCACCACGTCCAACCCGCTTTCGGCGAGGGCATTGGCGGCCGACGCTTCGCCGGGCAGTCGATCCGTGTAAAAACGGGTGAGTTTGCTGAATGGCGCAACCCGCACGGAGGCGGTGCGTGTCCACTTGCTGACATCTGCGGCGAGAATCTGTGTTTGTGAATTTTCAAGAAGCGCGTTGGTGATCTGGGCTTCGCTGTAGCTGAAATCCATCAGGCCGGTGAGCGGGCTCAGAGCACCTGCGCCGACCACGGCGTGGGTTGCATAGAATTTTTCGACGAACCGGATCACATCCGTGCCGACCACGTCGCGGTCATCGTGTCGCAAAAGACCGCCGGTCAAATGGACCTCGACACTCGGGGCGTCGCACAGGCTCAAGGCGACGTGAATGTTGTTGGTGATCACCGTCAGACCCTGGTGATCGCGCAGCGCGTCGGCAACGAATTGCACCGTGCTGCCGATGCCGAGAAACACGGTCGCCTCCGCCCCGATGTCGGCGGCGACGCGTTTTGCGATAAGCCGCTTGGCCCGCCGGTTGAGCTGGGCGCGGGCATTGAGCGAGATGTTGCTGCCCTCGACCGGCAGGTCGACGCCGCCGTGGAAGCGCCGCGCATGCCCCAGATCGCATAAGGCATTGATATCGCGACGAATGGTCTGCGTCGTCAAATCGTACCGACGTGCCAGCTCCTCGATGTACTGAACACCTTCGGTCTCGATCAGCGCAAGGATCTCGCGTTGCCGGCTCGATATGATCCGCTGCCCCATCGCCGCTCCTTAGGTGAGGTAGACACTGGGATCGTCTGTTATCACGCCGGTCAAACCCGCGTCCCAGAAAGATGCGAGCCGCCTTGGGTCGTTGCAGGTCCACGCCCGCACCTTGATGCCGCAACGAACGGCCTCTTCGAGAAACCCGATACTGAGAGCCTTATAGTCAAGATGGATGGTCGTTGCCGGGATCGACCGAAGGAGATCCAGCCAATCCGCAGGCACCTTGCTCCACAGCATGGCGAGCTCGTAACTTGGATCGAGCGCATGCATTCCTTTCAGCGCAGCGGCATCAAAGCTCGAGATCATGATCCTGGTGTGCGGCGCCCGTGCCTTCAGATGCTGATCGACGACATTGACCAGTTGGTCGAGCGATTTGTGATGGGCATGCTGCTTGATCTCGACATTGGCGTTGAGGCCAAATTCGCCGAGGGCCGAGACGACCCGCGCCAGCGTCGGCAGCGGTTCCCCCTCGAATTGCGAGCCGAACCATGCGCCGGCGTCGATGGTCTTGAGATCCGACGCAGTGAGGTCGGCAAGATTTCCCTTTGACGATGAGCAGCGATCGATTGAAACATCGTGGATCACCACCGGGGTGCCATCGCCAAGAAGGGCGACGTCGAGTTCGACCCATTCCGCGCCTTGTTCGGCGGCTGCCCGAAAGGCAGCAATGGTATTTTCGGGCGCCACCGCAGAGGCGCCCCGATGCGCCTGAATTTCACTGCGTGGCGGGCCTGATCGCGGCTCTACGGTCGTCATCGTCTCATCTCTTTCGTCGTCTTCTGCTGGATGAAGAAATAAAAATCCCGCGTCAATCCGTGCGTTTTCCGGTATTGCTGTTAAAAGGGTGCATCGCATCAACACGGGCGAAAACGTCGATATTCGCATTCTCGGCAAAGTCCGGGCGGCCCGGCACCGTCAGGACGACTGTCCGCTGACTCTCACCCAATCGCACATGCAGGTGGCTTTCTCCGCCGATCGGCTCGAGCAACTCGACCGTCGCATTCAGGCGAACGGTCGGCTCCGCCGGCTCGGTGACGAGCAACGCGTCGGGGCGAAGGCCGACCATGTCGGTGCCGGCAGGCAATGCCAGGGTGCCTGCTCTGTCGGCGGCCCTGAGCACGTCGACCGGCACAAGGTTCATAGGCGGCGAGCCGATGAAGCTGGCGACAAACAAACTCGCCGGTCGATCGTAGACCGCCACCGGCGTGCCGACCTGTTCGACGAGGCCACCGTTCATCACGACCAGCCGGTCCGCAAGGGTCATCGCTTCAAGCTGGTCGTGGGTGACGTAGATGCTGGTGGTCTTCAGACGCCGTTGCAGCCGGCGAATTTCGACGCGCATCTGCACCCGCAACTTGGCATCGAGATTGGAGAGCGGCTCGTCGAACAGAAAGGCGGCCGGCTCGCGGACGATGGCGCGCCCCATCGCCACACGCTGGCGCTGCCCTCCGGAGAGTTCGCGAGGTTTGCGATCCAACATCGGTCCGATTTCCAGGATCTCGGCGGCCTCCGCCACGCGGCGGTTGATTTCCGCCCGTTCGGTGCCGCGGTTTTTCAAACCATATTCGAGATTTCCGCGCACGGTCATATGCGGATAAAGCGCATAGTTTTGAAAGACCATCGCAATGTCGCGGTCGGCCGGCTCCGCCTTGTTCACATTGCGGCCGGCAATCTCGACATCGCCTTCGCTGATCGTTTCCAGCCCGGCAACCATGCGAAGCAGGGTTGATTTGCCGCAGCCGGAGGGACCGACGAGCACGATCAGTTCGCCGTCTGCAACCGACAGGTTAATGCCTTTGACAGCCGGAACGGCACCATAGTTCTTCTTGACGTCGATGATATTGATCGTGGCCATTTCATTTCTCCGTTTCGACCAGGCCTTTGACAAAAAGGCGTTGCATGGCGACGATGACGAGGATGGGCGGCAGGGCGGCCAGAATGACCGCTGCCATCACGAGGTTCCAGCGCGGCTCGGCATCGGCAACCGCTGCCATGCGCTGAATTCCCATCACGACGGTATAGAAGCTCTGGTCGGTGGTGATGATGAGCGGCCAGAGATACTGGTTCCAGCCGAGCACGAAGAGGATGATGAACAGGGCGGCGATGTTGGTGATCGACAGCGGCAGCAGAATATCGCGGAAGAACTTCATCGGCCCTGCCCCGTCGACACGCGCGGCCTCCATCAATTCGTCAGGCACCGTCAGAAAGAACTGGCGAAACAGGAAGGTCGCCGTTGCCGAGGCGATCAGCGGAATGATGAGGCCGCCGTAATTGTTCAGCATCCCGAGGTCGGCGACGACCTTGTACGTTGGCACGATGCGCACCTCGACCGGCAGCATCAGCGTGATGAAAATCATCCAGAATGCCAAGGTCCGGAACGGAAACCGGAAATAGACGATGGCAAAGGCCGAAAGGATCGAGATGGCGATCTTCCCGACGGCGACGCCGACCGCCATGATCAGCGAGTTGATCATCATCGGCCCGATTGGCGGCGCTCCCGAGCTTGTCATCCCCGACGACAGCATCGTCGAATAGTTCTCGATGATGTGGCTTCCCGGGGTCAGCGGCACGACGCCCGACAAGAAGTCATTGGGCCCGTGGCTCGATGCGATGAAAGCGACGTAGACCGGAAACACAACGATTGTGACGCCGAGAATCAGCACAAGATGGGCCAGAAAATTCAGGAAAGGGCGATTTTCAACCATCCTCGGGCTCCCTCAATATTGCACGCGGCGTTCAATGAAGCGGAACTGCACCGCCGTCAGGGCGACGACGATCACCATCAGAATGACGGACTGCGCCGCCGACGAGCCTAGATTCAGCCCGATGAAACCGTCGAAATAGACCTTATAGACCAGGATCTCGGTTGCGCGCGCCGGCCCGCCCTGGGTGGTCGCATGGACGATCCCGAACGTATCGAACATCGCGTAAACGATATTGATGACGATCAAATAGAAGGTCGTCGGCGAGATCAGCGGGAAGACGATCGTCCAGAAACGCTTGGTCGGCCCGGCCCCATCGATGGCGCCGGCCTCCTGAAGCGAGCGGGGCACGGACTGCAGCGCAGCCAGGAAAAACAAGAAGTTATAGGATATCTGTTTCCAGGTGGCGGCGATCACGATCAGGATCATCGCGTCGTTGGGATTGATCAGATGGTTCCAATCGACGCCCATCGACCGCAGCATATAGGCGACGATGCCGATCGACGGATTGAACATGAACCACCAGAGAATGCCGGCAATCGCCGGGGCGACGGCATAGGGCCAAATCAGCAGGGTCGAATAAATTCGGGAGGTGCGGAGCACGCGCATTGCCGCGGCCGCCAGAAGCAGCGCGATCGACGTCGACAGCACCGTCACCAGAATGGCGAAGATCAGCGTGTGGCCGAAGGCATTGATATAGATCGGATCGGCAAAAAGCCGCCGGTAGTTTTCGAACCAGACGAAGATCGTCTTGAAGCCGAAGGCATCCTCGCGCAGGAAGGATTGCCAGAAGGCCGTTGCCGCAGGCCAGAGAAAGAATACCACGGTCACGCAAATCTGGGGGGCAATGAGCAGGTAAGGCAAAAGCTTGTTGGGAAATACGGTCCGTTTGGTTTGCATGAGCCCTCACACTGACGGATGGGAAACGGGGGCCGGTCTTTCGCCAGCCCCCGTCGCGGTGCCCATTAGTTGGCGGACTCGAAATCGCGAAGCTGTTCGTTGCCGCGTGCGACGACGGAATCGACCGCTTCCTTCGCCGTCTTCTTTCCACCCAGCAAAGCGGCAAACTCATCGTCGATGATGCCGCGCACCTGGACGTAATTGCCGAAGCGGATGCCCTTGGAATTGTCGGTGGGCGTCACCCGCGTCAGCTGTTTGATGCCGATGTCGGCGCCGGGGTTTTTCTCATAGTAACCCTGGTCCTGGCCGAGTTTATAGGCAGCTTCGGTGATCGGCAGGTAGCCGGAGAACTGATGCCAGTCGGCCTGAACCTCCGGCTTTTGCAGGTAGGTGAAGAACTTCGCCACACCCTTATATTCCTCTTCCGGACGGCCCTTCAGCGTCCAGAGGGTGGCGCCGCCGATGATCGAATTGAGCGGCTGCTTGATGACGTCATCGTAAAAAGGAAGCGGTGCAAAACCGACTTTGAAGCCTTTGGCGTTGTTGATGACGCCGGCCCGGCCGGCCGACGAGTTCATATACATCGCGCATTCTTGCGAATAGAACATCGGAGGCGCATTGTCGCCGCCGACAGGCCCGCCGAATTTGAACAGACCTTCGTCCTGCCACTTCTTCAAATTGTCCCAATGGCGGATTGTCAGATCGTTGTTGAAGGTGAATTCGGCGTCCAGGCCGCCGAAACCGTTAGCCTTGGTGGAGTACGGCTTGTCGTGCAGGGCATTGAGATTTTCGGTCTGGATCCAGGAGATCCAGGCGCTGGTGAAGCCGCATTTGGCCGCACCCGATTTCATGATGGTCCGCGAGAAGGATTCCACCTCCGCCCATGTTTTCGGCGGCGTTTCCGGATCGAGCCCGGCCTTCTTGAAGACGTCCTTGTTGTAATACATGATCGGCGTCGAGGAATTGAAGGGCAGCGATAGGACATTGCCGCTGGTGTCCGAGTAATAACCGACGACCGGGGCAATGAATTTGCTCTGGTCCCAGGCCTCGCCTTCGTCTTTCATCAGCTGGTAAACCGGGTAGACCGCCCCCTGTGCGGCCATCATCGTGCCGGTGCCGACTTCATAGACTTGGACGATTGCCGGCTGCTGCTTGGCACGAAACGCAGCGATCGCGCCGGTCAGCGTCTCGTCATAGGTGCCCTTATAGACCGGCACGATCTCATAATCGGACTGAGATGCGTTGAAGCCCTTGGCGATCTGTTCAAGCTTCGCGCCATTCTCGCCGCCCATCGCATGCCACCACTGGATCTTCGTGGCGGCCATGGCCGGGACGGATAAGGACAGGCTGGTCAATCCTGCAGACAGGAAAAAAGCGATCTTGTTCATCTTCACTCCCATTGGTCTCGGTCCGCAGCCTCCCGCTCCAGACGTCCGGCAATGGTAACAGCCATAGTTCACTTTGCAATAATGAAATGTTCAAATGAACATTTACCGAAAGCGGCAGGACGGCGCAATCAACGGATTGCGATTCCTGTCAATGACTTCCCTTCTCCGGTCTCGCGGCTTTCCATGGCAGCCGTCGTGCTTTATGACGATTTTGTGACAGTCCATGGAGTGCCGATGTTAAGCTGGTTTCGAAAACTCATGCCGCGGGAAGATCGATTCTTCGATCTCTTCGCTCAACACTCAAAAACCGTCGTCGGTGCGGCCGAAGCGCTCAACGAACTTTTGGGCGGCACGGACATTGAAGGCCATTGCGCCCGGATCGTTCAATTGGAGGATGAAGCGGACGAGATTACCCGGCAAGTGCTGCTTGCCGTGCGCCGCAGTTTTGTCACGCCCTTCGATCGCGGCGACATCAAGGATCTCATCCAGTCGATGGATGATGCGATCGACATGATGCAGAAAACCGTGAAGACCATCCGGCTGTTCGAGCAGAAGAGCTTCGACCCTGTAATGCAGGAAATGGGAAAGACGATCGTCCAGGCGGCACATCTGATCGCCGAAGCCCTTCCCCTTCTCGACCGGATCAGCGCCAACGCCCCGCGTCTGGCCGCGCTGGCGGAAGAAGTAACGCGCGTCGAGGGCCGGTCCGACGAGTTGCATGAGCAGGGCCTGAAGGATCTTTTCCGCCGCCACGGCGCCTCAAATGCGATGGCTTATCTTATCGGCAGTGAGATCTATGGCGAGCTTGAGAAGGTCGTCGACCGTTTCGAGGATGTCGCCAATGAAATCAGTGGCATCGTCATCGAGAACGTTTGATGGAAGCCACCCTCGCCCTTCCCCTCCTTGCCGCGCTCGTGGCTGTTGCCCTCTTCTTTGATTTCTTGAACGGCCTGCACGATGCCGCCAATTCTATCGCCACGATCGTGTCGACGCGGGTGCTGCGCCCGCAATATGCGGTGTTTTGGGCGGCTTTCTTCAATTTTATCGCCTTCTTGTTCTTTGGTCTGCACGTCGCAGAAACGCTCGGGACCGGCATTATCGATCCGGCGATCGTCACGCCGCAGGTCATCTTCGCGGCGCTGGTGGGCGCGATCGTCTGGAACATCGTCACCTGGGTCTTCGGTATCCCTTCGAGCTCATCGCATGCGCTGGTCGGCGGGTTGGTCGGTGCCGGTCTGATGAAGACAGGTTTCAGTTCGATCGTGTGGAGCGGATTGTTGAAAACGGCCGGCGCCATCGTGATGTCGCCGGCGGTCGGATTTTTCCTTGCGCTGCTGCTCATCCTGGTCGTGTCGTGGATCTTCGTGCGGCAGACGCCGTTCGCTGTCGATCGGACATTCCGGATCTTGCAGTTTGTCTCCGCCTCGCTCTATTCCCTCGGCCACGGCGGCAACGACGCTCAGAAAACCATGGGCATCATTGCCGTGTTGCTCTATTCGCAAGGCTATCTGTCCGGCGGCTTCCATGTGCCGCTCTGGGTCGTTCTCTCATGCCAGGGCGCAATGGCGCTCGGCACACTTTGCGGCGGATGGCGAATCGTCCACACGATGGGATCGAAGATCACGCGCCTCAACCCAATGCAGGGCTTCTGTGCCGAAACCGGGGGAGCCTTAACACTGTTCGGCGCAACCTGGCTGGGCATCCCGGTCTCGACGACGCACACGATCACCGGCGCCATCATCGGCGTGGGTGCCGCCCGTCGACTGTCAGCCGTTCGCTGGGGCTTGGCCGGCAATATCGTTATTGCCTGGGTCGTCACACTCCCGGCCGCCGCGACCATTTCAGCGCTCTGCTACTGGCTTTCGGACTTCTTCTAGAGCGTGATGCCGTGAGCGGTTTTCTCATGACATCATGCTCTAACTCTTTAATTTAGAACAGGATTCATCTTCGTCACCGGTGCGTCCCAGCTCCGTAGCGCATCGCAGACATCGGCTCTGCCCGGCGCGCCGATGCGGCCGCCGAAGACCTGGCATTTGAGCGCCGCCGCCATGGACGAGAAGCGCATCGTCTCGGCGGTCGGCACGCCGTCTGCGATCGCCAGAGCGAAAGCGCCATGAAAAATATCGCCTGCCGCGAGCGTATCGACGGCCCTCACCTTCGGAGCGGCAAGATGGAAGATTTCGCCGCTTCGGTCGTCGCACCAGAAGGAGCCGTTTTCTCCTGACGTAACGCTGATGAAGGCGTGCTCGAACTTTCGCTTCAGAAGGCCGACGGCCCTCGCCGGCTCGGCAGTTCCAGTGAGGCGCTCGGCGGCCGGCTGCGAGAACACGATGTGGCTGGCCGCCGGTGCCAGCATCTCGATTACGCCGTCGCCTGCAACGTCACCATCGAGAATGGCTGGTCTGCCCGCCTCTCCGGCGGCGAGCAGCGTCCGCAATGCCAGCTTCGGCCAGCGGACGTCGACCAGAACCGCATCGAAAGCAGACACGTCCTGTTTTGTCACCGGTTTGACCGTCTCGTGCAGGGCCGCATCGTAGAAGGGCACGATCAAGCGCTCGCCCTGATCATCGATAAGGATCGTCGAGACGGCCGAGCGGGCGCCTGCCACACGGACCATGCCGCTGGTATCGATGCCGCTGTTGCCGAGGTCGGCGATGATGCGTTCGCCGGTAGCATCATCACCGACCGCACCCCAGAGGCTGGCATGGCCGCCCAGCCGGGCGACCGCAAAGGCCGCGCTCGACGCCATACCTTCGGCGACCTGCAGCATATCGTAGGGGAGAATCTTGCCTTGACCGGTCGGCAACGAGCGCACGCGAAACAGCGTATCCAGGACGGCAGCGCCGACGCACAAAATGCGGCGCTCCGGATCGAAGGCATAGGAAGTCGTCAAAACCGTCGTCTCACCTGCTCACTTGACGGCGCCGGCCGTCAGCCCTGCCACGATCTGCCGTTGCGCAAACACCGTCAATATCAGCACGGGCAAGGTGACGATCAACGCCGCCGCCGCAAGCGGGCCCCAGCTAACCTGTTCGAATGACAGCATGTTGTAGACCGCGACCGGAAGCGTACGCGTTTCGCGGCTGGCGAGCACGATGCCGAAGACGAAGTTGTTCCAGGAGAAAATGACCGACAGGATGAAGGCGACGACAATGCCGGGTTTGGCGATCGGCAAAGCGACCAGGCGGAAAATCTGCCAGGGCGTCGCGCCATCGATGCTTGCAGCCTCTTCCAACTCCATCGGCGTCGTCTCGAAATAGCCGATCATGATCCAGACGACGATCGGCACGGTGACGACGAGATGGATGATGATCTGCGGCATCAGCGTGCCGAGCAGGTTCAGCCACTGAAACAGCAGGAAGAGCGGGATCAGGAAGGAAAGGCCGGGCGTCATGCGCGCGATCATGATGACCATCGCAGACTTCTCCGCCTTCAGCCGCGCGATGCCGTATCCGGCCGGCACGCCGATCAGCAGCGCCAGAAGCGTGGCGGCACCCGTCACCAGCACGGAATTCCAGAGATAGAGGAAGAAATTGTTCTCCTCGAAGACCTTCAGATAATTCGTCCAGGCGAACCGCTCCGGAATGAAGATCGGCGGATAGGCGCCGTTGTCGATCTCATATTTCAGCGACAGCGAGATCATCCACAGGAAGAACAGCACGACCGGTGAGATCATCACCAGGGCGACGAACAGCAGTCCGATGCGATCGAGTGTCTTGCGCTTCATCAGCGTGCCTCTCCATCGGACCAGTTGGCGCGCTGCCGCAGCATCAGAAGGACGAAGGAGAGCAGCACGATGAGGATGAAGAACACCACCGCCATGGCCGAGCCATAACCGATATCGTAATAGGCGAAAGCGGTGTTGTAGAGATAGATATTGATCGTTTCCGACGCCGTGCCCGGGCCGCCTTGAGTCATGGCATAGATGATGTCGAAGCTTTTCACCGCATCGATACTGCGGATGATCACGGCGATCATCAGGAAGGGCGCGATCATCGGTAGCGTCAGATAGCGGAATTTCTGCCAGACATTGGCGCCGTCGATCTCGGCGCTTTCATAGGGCTCGCGCGGAACCGCCGCCAGGCCGCCGAGCACGATCAGCATTATAAGCGGCGTCCATTGCCAGGTCTCGACCAGCACCAGCGAGGGGATGACGCTGTTCTGATTATAGATCCACTCCTGCGGGCCGATACCGATGAAGGAAAGAAGATAATTGAGGACGCCGAGCTGCGGATGGAACATCATGGTCCAGACAAGGGCGATGGCGACCGGTGTCGCCATCATCGGCATCACGAATATGCCACGCAGAAGGCCGCGCAGCGGAAATTGCGCATCGAAAATCAGCGCGGCGAGCGTCCCGAGAAAAAGCGGCGCCACGACGGAGAGCGTCGTATAGAGCACCGTATGCCACAGCGACTCCCAGAAGCGCATGTCCACGGCCAGACGGGCATAATTGTCCAGCCCGGCAAAGACCTGGGACTGGCCGAGCGTCCAGCTGTTGACGCTCATCCAAAGGGTAAACACCCATGGAAAAACGATGACGGCCGCAATGACGATCAGCGCCGGGATGACGAAGGGCCAGTAGTTGGGAGCAACGCGACCCGCGTTGCTCCTTGCCTTCGAGGCGGCCTTGGCGGCTGCGGCCGTTTCGATGCTTGCCGAGGTCATTATCCCTCGCTTTTCGCCAGGACGGGTTCGAACTGCGCCGTCGCGGCCTTGAGTTCGGCTTCCGGATCGGCGCCGCCAATCATATTGGTAAGACCGACGCCATAGATGTCGCGGAATTCGGTGACCGGAATGATGACCGGCAGTGCGAGCTGCGAGATCTTGCCGGAACCGACGACGGCATCGAGCCATGCGCCAGGCATCTTGACGCCTTCGCGGACTTTCGCATCCTCGAGCACGGACTGGCGAAAAGGAACGCCGGCGCCGGCCTGCAGCAGACGGGCGCCCATGTCATGCGAAATCGCCCATTGGCAGAAGAGGTAGGCGGCTTCCTTTTTCTGGCTGGCCGCGACGACGCCGAGCCCGTCGCCGAAGGTTCCCGCGGCCTGTGCTTTCGGGCCTTTCGGCATGATGCCGTAACCGACCTGGCCGACGACGCGCGACTTTTCCGGATTCTCGATCGGCGGCGCAAAACCGACGCCATCCAGCCACATGCCGATCTTGCCCTGCAGGAAGGCCGACTGTGCCTCAGCCCAGTTGAAGCCGGAGACGCCGGGAGGGGCGGTCTTGGTCATCAGCTTCTGGTAGAGCTTTGCGGCATCGACCGCTTCCGGCGAAGTCGTGCGCAGCTTCCCATCGGGGCCGAGCGGGCTCGAACCATAACCGAGCAGCAGCGACGTCCAGACCGGCGTATTGGCGTTTTTCAGGCCGCGGGCGACGAAGCCGTAGGTATTGGTCGACGGATCGGTGAGGGCTCCGGCCGCACTTGCCAGCTCTTCGAACGTCGTCGGGTAGGAAAGACCCTTCTTCTCGAACAGCGCCTTGTTCCAGTAGATGATCCAGTAATCGACCGAGAAGGGAAGAGAACGCAGAGCGCCGCCGGCGTCCTTGGCGAAGGCGAGGCCGGCTTCGGCGAAATCACCCTCCGTCAGCGATGGGTCGGTCAGCGCAGGATCCTTGAGGAAGCCGCCGATATCGGCAAGCCAGCCGCCCTTTTCGAACTGCCGCTTCTGGACGTGATAGCTCATGTGCACCACGTCGAAACTCGGCTTTCCCGAGCTGAGCTCGATGGTCGTCTTCTGGCGCTGCTGCTGCTCAGGCGTCGCTTCGGCATTGACCTTGATGCCGGTGAGCTCCTCGAATTCGGGTAGGTATTTCAGAAGTATTTCGCTGCGCGGGCTCTTGACCAGATTGACCTCGAGCGTGGTGCCGGCGAAGCGCTTCCAGTCGACGGCAGCCGACGCCGAGCGCAAGCCGAGCATGCTGCTCGCCCCGAAAGCGGCCGTGCCCGCCAGAAAGCCGCGTCTCGTCGGATTCAAAAATGATGGCATGGTATTCCTCCTCCTTTTGCCGGCGGTCTCCTCACCTCCGGCTGATTATTCCCGATTATATCCTCAGCGCACGATCCCTTGCACCGTTGATGTGTGCGACAAGGCTGTTGACGGCGTCCTCCGCCGATCGTCGTTCGATCGCTTCGAGCACCTTCAGGTGTTCGCCCATGACGGGCCCGACGTGACCGTCGATGCGAAACCGGTCCTGGCTGATCAGGCGCATCTTGATCGAGTTCACGCGGTAGGCGTTCGAAATGATGGTATTGCCAAGCGCATCGATAAAGGCGTCGTGCATGCCCCAGTCGACGGCCTGCGCGCGCAGTTCGAGCTCATGCGAGCCATCGCCGCTTCGAATGGCGTCGGCGATATCCCGATGCTGCTTCAAAAGCCCGGCGATCGTCTCGTCCGAAGCCGACCGGGTGAAGAGCGCCACGGCTTCCTTCTCCAGGAACACGCGCAGCTGAAACGCCTCGCGGATGAGATTGAGATCGATGTGGGCGATCTGCAATCCCCGCTGCGGCACCGTTTTGATCAGCCCCTCGGCTTCAAGCCTTGGGATGAGCTCACGGATGGCGCCAAGCGTCAGTCCGGTCAGCTCCACCAGACGGCGTTGCGACACGAACTGGCCAGGACGTACGTCACGCGCAAGAAGATGGCGCGTGAAGCTCGCATACGCCTTTTCCCGCAGCGTCGGCTGCTCGTCCATTCCGTCCATCGCCTCTTCCCGCAGCATGCTCGACTATGCCGCTTTCGACTGGAAAAGCTTATCGAAAGCCATAACGAGTTGCGCCTGCCCTTCGCCGGATATTGAACCGAGCGGTGGGCGAACCGCAAGCCAGATCTCCTCCGACATCACGTGCGCCACCATCGCCTTCACGGCCGGGACGACAGGATATTTCAACAGTTCGGCCACGAACCCCTCGATGCGGGGGTCGTCCTGGCCTTCTTCGGCCATCAGCTTGACGTCGCGGGGTACAAAATTCGCCATCCCGGAGATAGCCCCCTGGCCGCCGAGCCGCACGCCCTTGGCGAGATGCCGTTCATCACCCACCAGGATGATGAGATCGCTATGCGCCTTGAGCAGGCTTTCGGTATACGGCCAGTCGCCGGAAGAATCCTTGACGCCTGTGACGATCTTGGGGAAGGCGCTCCGCAGCCTTCCGATCAGCGACACGGTCAGCGGAACCATGGTGAGCGAAGGAAGGTTGTAGACGATGATATCCCGCGCCTTGTCGCCCAATATGGCGAAGACGGCCGAAAACCACTGGAAGACACCGTCGTCGCTGACGTTCTTGAAATAGGACGGTGGGGCAAGAAGGATATTGCGAGCACCCTCGGAAAGCGCATGATCGGCCTGCATCGCCGCGTCCTCGGCAGCGTCGACCAGCACGCCGACGATGATGTTTTTCGCGGCGATCCCGGCATCGAGGAAGGCCGCAAAGACGCGGTCCCGTTCCCGGCTCCCGATCGAGGAGCCTTCACCCGTCGTCCCGAACAGCGTGACGCTGGAGCATCCGGCAGCAAGGCACCGTCTTGCCTGCGCGATCATAACCTCAATCGCGATATCGCCATTGCCGTCGAACGGCGTGGCGAGAGCGACTGACAGCCCGAATTTCTGGGTCAAATATATCCCTCCCGATTATCGCAATCGATGTAGCAGAGTGACATGTTAGTTGTAAAGAGATGATTGCAGGCTGAGCACTATACGATTGTCGCGCAGGAACTCCCTCAACCGGCATGTCTTGCTGTCGGCCCATTTGCTCGCACCAGCGCCATCAGCATCGGCCCGATCGCAAACTCGCCTCTTTCGGTCCTGCGGGTGAGATCTCTGAGATAACCACCGGGCGAATTGATATACCCTCCCCTTTCCAGAATGCAGGCGATGACGGTCGCGGCATTTTCCGGGCCCATGCCGGAGCAAGCTTCCTCATAGGCCGAGGGGCTGACGCCGAGCATCGAGCGCACCAAGACCGCGGCGGACATCAGATCTCGCCAATTGCCGATTGTTCCGCCCGGCCCATAATCGAGAATTTGTGGGCAGGCTTGGAGAACAAGTGCAAGCGGGAAGGATTTCAGACCTAGGCCGGACACCGGAGCTGCCTTGCCAACCATTCCAACCGACGGCTTGAGCGGCCTCGGCCTTTGCTCACCCGGCGGTTCGGCCATAGCCTCGTTGCTTGTCGCTGCCTTTTCGCCCTGCTTCGTTTCGAAGCGTGGTTCAAGTTCATTAATTGAGTCGGGGTTTGAATTCTGTTTGTGACGCTCAATATGAGACTCATTGGCGTCTATTTTTTTTCTTTTAATCTGCCTTTCCAGCAAGTTGACGGCTTCGTCTCGCAGTAGGCCCATCTCGTCGAGCAACGATGCCAGCGCTTCGATACTCGCGACGCGCGGGATCCTGGCGACGATCGCACGAAACATCATCGTCATCTGCTCCCAGTCGCCCGGAACCGCTTCTTCGATCGCCGTTGAAATCAGCTTGGAAATGTCTCGCCGGCAAACCGTCAGCCGTTCCCGGGTTGCTCTCAGCAGTTCCCGGTCGGCAATCGCCTGAGCGGCAAGGCCTTCGATCTCGGCCGCACGGGCAAGCAGCGGCGCGACGCTGAAGCCGAAGGCTTCGCCGATGGCGCCAGCCCTGTCGCGGCGGGCATAACGCTTTCCATTCGGGCTGTCCTTGCGCAGGATCAGGCCAGCCTCGACCAGCACGGCCAGATGCCGCCGGAGTGTGGCCGGCGTCATGCCGCGGGCGCGGAGTGAAAGCTGCACGTTCGACGGAAAAACGATCAGGCCTTTTTCCTCGGAGATCTCGTCATCGGGATAGAAGGTCAGCAGCGCGTCGAGCACCGTCAGCGCCCGATCGGTCACGCCGAGCGCCGGCCTCGCTTCGCAGATTGCCCTGAACAGCTTCCACTTGCTGCGTTTCATCCCCGGCTCGATGGTCTCGGCCAGTTGCTGGCTTGCCAGCATGCCAAGCGACATCGGCCGCCGCCCAAAGGGCGTCGTCACATATCCACTCTCCATTTGCCTTCACCTTCGTTCAGGCAAAAGAAAACCATCCACCAATTTGGTGCCTAAGACGCTTGACTGTGATTCGTGGAAATGCGATTCTCGATGTGCTTAAGATCTGAGAAGGGCTTCCACGACGCCGTCGTTGGGGGCCTTTTTCTTTTGCGCGTTACGCTCCTCTGTCCTTGTTGAACTCCTGGAACAGGCCCTTCAGCCTTTCCTGGACGAATTGATCGAAACCGGGTGCGGTCTTGCCGTCGAAAACGAAGGTTGCCCCGGACGCTGTCTTTTTGATCGTAACCGGCACGCCGCTGACCTGGGTCTTGGCAATCGCCGGCTTCGACGCCGCCGTCCGCTTGGTTGCCAGCACCAGTGCGCGCTGAAACCTCTCGTCGCTTGGAATTCTTCGAGCGTCGTCCGCGGACAACTCGACGATGATCTTCTCGATATCGGCACCTTCAAGCCGCTCGCCCAGTTCCAGCCACCGCCGGCGGCCAATATCGGGCGCCGCACCGATGGCGTTGATGAGATCAAGGGGAACCTGCCGTATCACAATCAGCATTCTCGACAGCGCCGCCTTGTCGACGCCGAGCGCCGCCATGATCACATCGCGGCCGAAGCTGCGGTCTTCGAGCCTTGAGGCGAAGAGCGCGCGTTCGATATATGAGAGATTGGTTCGGGCGCTGTTTTCCTGGCCTTGGCTGACGACCAGCTGACCATCGGTGAGGTCGCGGACGACCGCGCGCACCCTGATGCCGAGCTCCTTGGTGGCGGCCAGGCGACGATGACCGTAGGCGACCTGGTAGCGTCCCCTGGTTTCGGGATGCGGGCGGACGAGGATCGGAACCTGCTGCCCATGCTCACGGATCTGTTCGACAAGCTGTGCCAACTCGGCCGCGTCGATCGCCAATCTGTCGCTGACGAAAGACGCGTCGATCAGGCCGGTATCGAGTTCGACGATGGCCTGGCCGGCGGCGAGCTGCCGTTCCAGCTCACTCGCCCGCTCCATCTTTTCGGTAATGTTGCCGAGTGTCTTGGTAATGCCGCCGACCGGGGCCGTACTGCGCTCCTGCGGCACGAATCCAGCGATCGGGCGATTGTCGCGCGGTGCGACAGTTTCCACCCTGGCCGGGTTCGGAGCGGAGATTTCGATGAGATTCTTGCGCGCCATCTATCTACTTCCTCCCCCAGGTCGAGCGGATATGCGCCTCGATCTCGCTGTTGACGAGATTGAGCGACTCCAGCGCCCGGTCATAGGTGCCGCGGGTGAACTGCGACCGCTCAACCTCATAAAGGGTCTGCTTGGTGACACCGGCGTCGGAGACCGCCGTCGATTTCACCATCGCATTGTGAAGCATCCGATTGCCGAAGATCGCCCGCATGAAACCGGTCATCTGGCTCTGCGGCCCATCGTTCGGCTCGAACCGCGTCACCAGATAGCGCATCCAGTCATAGCTGGTGCGCCCGCCGGCCTTCTCGACCACCGACATCAATTCGCTCGTCATCGTCAGGAACTGCGACATCGACATGACATCGAGCATCTGCGGATGAACCGTGATCAGGACCGAGGTCGCTGCGCAGAGCGCCGACATCGTCAGGAAACCCAACTGCGGCGGGCAGTCGATGACAACGACGTCGTAAAGGCTTTCGATCTCCGTCAAGACCTCGCCGATGCGCGCAAAGAACATCGTCTCCGCCCTACCTGAAGACATCGCCTTCGGCGTCTCGTGCTCAAATTCCATCAGCTCGAGATTGCCTGGGATGAGATGCAGATTGGGCGTGTAGGTGGCGCGCACGATGTCGGCGATGGGGCGCGGCTGCTCGTAGCGGATTGCGCCGTAGATCGTTTCGCCCTCGCCGACGTCGAATTCCGGCTGATGGCCGAACAAGGCGGACAGGGACGCCTGCGGGTCGAGATCGACGGCGAGCACGCGGTAACCCCTCAGCGCCATGAACTGCGCCAGATGGGCCGCGGTCGTGGTCTTGCCGGAACCGCCCTTGAAGTTCATGACGGAGACGATCTGGAGCTTTTCCCCGGGCCTGCGGGCCGGGACATATTTCGGCGTTCCGTTTCGCTCGTCGAGGACGCGGCGAATCCGATCCATATCGGTTGCGCTGTAGAGCCGCCGTCCGTTTGCCAGCGGATCGGGCCCGTGGCCGTCGGCAGCCACCTGCCGAAGATAACCTTCGCCGATGCCGATGAAGGCCGCAGCCTCAGCCGGCGAAAATGTTCTGATGGTCTTTTGGGATAGCGGCGGGAAGATTTTTGCCTGATGCTGCTGAAGTTGATAGGACAACTCTTTCGCGTCTGTTGCCAGAAGCGACGGGAGATGCTCTTGATCGTCCTGAAGAGCAAGACTCGGCTGCATGATCTGTTTCCCAAATAACTGCGCAATTTTGAACGAAAGCGCTTCAGTTGCGCAGTTGCTATATGCCGCGATTCGTGACCGAATTACAAATGCTTAACCAAAAGGCGGCTCGAGGCATGTCAAACGAGCGCGCGAATCTGGCGGTTTCGCAGGCCAATCGGCGGGTGATTCGCACCCTCCCGCAGTGCTGACGAGCAAGGCCGGCGGTCTCGTTATGCACATGAAATTCATTGAATTTTATGTGATGCCGCCGGCGGGACGGAAAGGCTCGGCCTGCCTATTGTCCGTCATCCTTCAGGTAGTTGCTGCCGTTGATCACCAGGAGCCCGTCGGAGGCTTTGTCCGGTTCGAATATGCTCAGGCTTTCCGTCTTGCCACTCGCGTCGGTGAGGTCGAGACGATAGCCGGAAAGCGTGTAGCGTCCGCTGGCGCCAGGCCGGTTGCCCGACGTGGTGACGCCCGATCGCGATCCGGCGATTTCGTTCGTCATCGAGGCGCCGGACCAGCCCGTGCGTTCGAACGTGCCGTTTGAATGAAGCGTCAGCGTGTGGCTGGAAGCGACCGATCCCGACGAGGTCGCGGTCATGCCGCTCGAGGCGAAGGTGGAGACCCATTCGCCGTCGAGCGTCGCGCCATCCTCAAACGGCGGCACTGCACGATGGTCATCCTCGTCGATCACCAGGTCGTCGCCCTTTTTCGAAAATGGCTTCGTCTCGATCTCGATCGTGCCGTAGGCAGAGGAGACGCTGCGCATCTCGATCGACCCGGCGGAGGAGAAGAAGCCGCCGCCGGTGAGCTTGTAAAGGCCGCAGTCGGCCGGGTCTTCCTTGCAGTGTTCGGCCATGCTCCGGCCGTCCTTCGGCAGCTCCGTACTGAACAGGCCCCTCGGATCGAACATGGTGATCTCGCTATCGGAATAGAAATCCACGCCGCCGAAGACATTCGGCCGGACACCGGTATCGAGATGGGTGAAGACGCCGTCGAGCCCGCCGTCGCCGCCTGCCGGCACAAGATCGAAATCCTTATCGGAGGGATCAAGCTTGACCGAACGCACCAGCGCCTCGAAATCGGCTTCGGCACTTTCGCTTCGGTCGCCATTCAGGTTCAAGAGCACGAGCTGCAGATAGACCTGCCGCTTGTCGCTGGCGACGCCGACGACGATCTGGCTGATGCTCACATTCTTCTGATTGATGCAGCAGCGTTCTTCCACACGGATGTCGTGGCCGTTTATCGTAATCCCGTAATGCTTGATGAGGATATCTTCCTTGGCCATGTCAGGCAACGTCGCGACGAAGGTCTTCATTCCGGCCGGGAGGGACGCGCGCGGGCTCGACAGCGGCTTGGTGATCTGGATCAGGGCACTGCCGCGCTTGTCGTCATCCGTTTCCGGAAAATCCTTCTGCAGCATGAAGAGATCGCCCTTGCCGGCCTTCCGCCAGCCGGCATCAGGCAGCGTCACCGTCAGGCCGCCGATATCGGCAGGCGCTGCCAATGCCTGGGAGGAGGACAGAAGACAGAAAAACACGAGAACGAAGCTGAAGGCTGATTTGACTTTGCCAATTCGATCGACATGCGCGCAGCCCATGCGCCGCTCTCCTCTTCCTTCGACTACCGCCGACGGGATTTGGAGCCGCGCAAAAGCTTTTCAACCCGGAGCTTCCATGAAGATTTCTCAAACTCTCGCATAGACTATGCAGGCCTCCGACTCAGGAACCGGGCGCAATCAATTTCAGCGAGGGGAAATAGCTGCGATAGCCGCCGACATCCCGCGTCAGGAGCGGCAATTGTTGCACGGCAGCGTGAGCGCCGATGAAGAAGTCGGGAAGCACGCCGGTGCGCGTCCCGCCAGCCTTGCGATATTGCGTGAACACCTTGCCCGCAAGAAACAAAGCGGGCTTGGGTATAGGCCTCATGTCGAGGCCAGCCTCTTCCACAAAAGCCTCCAGCGTCTCGATCCTTTCATATCGAACCGCAAGTTCGGCATAGATTACATCGTTGATCAGCAGCGGACCTTCGATACTCGCTGCCTCGAGCTGAGCAATAGACCAATCCGACCATTTCGGATCGTCGGTCACGAGGTCCAGGAGCACATTGGTATCGACGAGTGTCACGTATTGCCGCGTGTCAAAGCCATGATGGCTTCCGTATCGAGGCCCTCGCCAGCATGACCGCGCAGCTTCTCGAAGCGGCTGGCCGGCCGTTTCTTGTCGGCGCGCGTCAGAACCACACTGCCGTCGGCAGCACGATGAAAATCGACCTTGCTGCCTGGAACGATGCCAAGCATATCCCGCACGCGCCGGGGAATGGTCACCTGCCCTTTCGCGGTAACGGTTGTGGCCATAGCGAGCGCCTTTGTAATACTCTTTTGACAGAAAGTATTACTTCATTCGACAAATTTCAAGGCTGCCGCTAATCCGCCATCGATTGGTAGAGCCAGTCAGCTAGCGTCTGCGCCGCCACCCGCGCGGCTGCGTCCGGAAGCAATGCGTCATCGGTCAATTCGACGCCGAAATACGGGGTCGACGGGTCCGTTATCACCGGCCGCTCGTCTTCGTTCGCGGCGAGATAGATCCGTGCGACGTCATCGATACCGAACTGTTCCGGGCCGCCGATTTCAACGATCCTGCCCAAAGGCGTTGCGAGGGTCAATTCGGCCAGAAAAGCGGCGACTTCAGCGGCTGCGACCGGCCTCATCAAGGCAGGAGGCAGCCGAAAGACGTCGCCTTGCGCACCGATGTCGATCAATCCGTTTATGAACTCGTAAAACTGGGTGGAGCGGAGAATCGTGTAGGGGCGATCTGAGGCTCGGATGAGATTTTCCTGCACCATTTTCGCGCGAAAATAGTCGCTTTCCACGAGCCGGGGCGTGCCGACGACGGAGAGGGCGAGATAATGCCCGACGCCTGCCTCGGAGGCGGCGGCAAGCAAATTCTTCGTCGACGCCCTGAAGAAATCCAGTGCCGCGCTGTCACCGAACGATGCGGCGTTGGTCACATCCACGACCGCGTCGGTTCCCGCGATAGCCGCGTCAAGGCCTTTGCCGGTCACCGTATCGACGCCAAACGACAAGGACGCGTCCGTAACCTCGTGGCCCGACCGGCGCAGCCTTTCGCTGAGCCGCGTTCCGATGAGGCCGCTTGCTCCCACCACGGTGATTTTCATGTCGGCATCCTCGCGATCGATTGGATCGACAATGACCGGAAGCCCAAAACCCTTCCATCATGCGTGTGGCTCGGCGCCTTCGCCTTAGGTATAGCGGAGTAGACCTAAGGTCTAGGATGACCCACCGGAACGGCAGCGATCTCACACTTGCTCTTTCGCGCCGAGGATCCGGGCTCGGTGCAACACTACCCCTCCGCGCAATGTATGGATTTCCATGAGTTGCGGCTGTGCTTTGACGGGACTACGGTTCGCAGCATGAGCTCGCCAGCCCCGACATCAAGAACGAGTGCTGCACCAAATGCGAATGATCCCCCGGCCTTGTCTGCCCGGCAGGAATGGTGGATGACGAGCCTGTGGTCGCACCGCCCCCGCGCCCTGTATCTGGGGCTTTTCGTCGCCGCGTATGTGCTCGGCTGCGGTTTTGCCCAATCACTCGCAATCGTGCCGGGAACGGGCATTTCCATCTGGCCTCCGGGCGGGCTTTTCATTGCAACGCTCATCCTCGCCCCCAGGCGCAGCTGGCCGTGGTGGATAATGGGAGGCTGTGCGGCTGAGCTGTTCAGCAATGCCCTCTGGTTCTACAGTCCGCTGCCGGCGGCTTTTCTGATATATGTCGGCAACGCTCTTGAAGCAGTGGTCGCGGCATGGCTGGTCAATCGGGCCTTGACGCGGCCGGCCCAGCTGGAAACCTTGCAGGAGGTTCTCGCATTCGTCGTCCTGGGCGCCGGAATTGCGCCGATCGTCAGCGCGACCGTGGGAAGCGCGACGCTCGCATGGTTCGGCATCCAATCGCAATCCTTCGTGACCGCCTGGCCTCTCTGGTGGATCGGTGATGCAACCGGTGTCCTGATCGTCGCGCCGCTGGCGCTCTCCGTCTTCCATAACTGGCGCGGCAAGACCCGCCTCTCGGCGGCGCAATGGGTGGAAGCTTGCGTCCTTGGGCTGATTTTTCTCGGTGTCGCCGCTCTTTCGCTCAGCGGCTACCTTCCCTTCGCCTACATCATCATGCCGCCCCTTCTTTGGGCGGCGGTCCGCTTCGAATTCAAGGGTGCGGCCATATCGCTCGTGCTCCTGGCCCTGATCACGGCCGTCTTCACGATAACAGGCGCCGGCCAATTTGTCGGCGATGCCGAATCCCAGAAACACAAGCAGATCATGCTGCAGCTTTTCCTGGCGATCTCGGCATTTTCGGCGCTGATCGTCGCTGCCATATCCAGGCAGCATCAGCTGGCCGTGCACACATTGCGTCAAAGCATTGAGACGTTGCGCGACAGGGAGCAAGAGCTCTCGCAGCTCGTCGATATGGTTCCGAGCCACGTCTGGCGTCTGACACCCGAGGGCGAACCAACCTTCTTCAACAGAAGGATGGTCGACTTCCTCGGCCTCGATGTCGCGGATGCGGACAGGCCCGGCATGAGCCGGCTGGAAGCGGTCATCGAGGCCGTCATTCACCCCGATGATGCAGCAGGCTTCCAGGATGCGCTCAATCATTGCCTCGTCACCGGCGAAAACTTCGCCTTGCGGTATCGGCTGCGCCGCGCCGACGGCGTCTATCACTGGATGTCGAGCCGCGCCGAACCGATGCGGGATCAGACCGGCATCATCGTCCAATGGTACGGCCTTTGCCACGACATCGACGATCAGGTCCGTGCCGAAGAGGCGGTGCGCCAAAGCGAGCGAGCGCTGCAGCAGATGATCGACGCGGTGCCGGTTCGCGTCTGGAGCGTTGAGCCGGCGAGCGGGTCGGTCTATTTCAACAAACGCTACCAGGATCATTTCCGCGCCGTCATCGCCGATTTCGACGCTCTCGGCGAGCCGCGCATCGAAGACCTGCTGCGGCAGCTGATCCATCCTGAAGACGCGCCCGACGTCCAGCGCACGCTGCGCAATTGTTTCGAAAGCGGCGGCGGTACCGCCATGCGGTTTCGCTGGCGCGAAAAGGACGACGTCTACCGCTGGGCGGAATGCCGAGTGGAACCCCGACGCGACGACGACGGAAGGGTCGTGCAATGGTACGGCGTGTCTCTCGATATCGACGAGGAGGTGCGTGCACTCGAGGCATTGCGTGAGCGCGAGCGCGAGCTCTCGCAGCTCGTCGACATGGTCCCGGCCCAGATCCGGCGGCTGACACCGACGGGAGAGCCTGTCTTCTTCAACAAACGCCTGATCGATTTCTTCGGTCTCGACGTCGGCGACATGGATAAGCCGGGCGTCAGCCGCCTGTCGGCTGTCATCAATACTCTCGTTCATCCCGACGACGCACCGAGACTGCTCCAGACGATTCACCATTCCCTCACCAGCGGCGATCCCTTCTCGATCAAATACCGCATGCGCCGTTTCGACGGAGCCTATCGCTGGGTCGACGGCCGCGCCGAGCCGCTGCGGGATCAGAACGACACGATCACGCAATGGTACGTCATCTCGGTCGATATCGATGACGAGATGCGCGCCCAGGAAGCATTGCGCGACCGGGAACGCGAGCTCTCGCAACTGGTAGACATGGTTCCGAGCCTGCTCTGGCGGCTCGATCCGGAAGGGACGCCGACCTTCTTCAACCAGCGCCTGAAGGATTTTCTTGGTCTCGACATCATTAATAGGGAAACGCCGAGGTTGAGCCGGCTTACGGACCTCATCGAGGCCGCCGTCCATCCCGACGATGCCTCCAGTCTCGCCCAAGCACTCAACCATTCTCTCGCCACCGGCGAGCGCTTCTCCAAGCAGTATCGCCTGCGACGCGCCGACGGCATCTATCGCTGGGTCAGAGGCAGCGCCGAGCCGCTGCGGGATGAGAGCGGCCGGATTGTTCAATGGTACGGTCTCTCGCACGACATCGACGATCAGCTACGTGTCGAGGAAGCGCTGCGAGAAAGAGAGCGCTCGCTCTGGCAGATCGTCGAAACGCTGCCGGCCATGATCGATTGCGCGGCTCCCGACGGAGAGCCGGTCTATCGCAACCCCCAGCTCCGCGACTTTCTCGGATATAAGCTCGAAGAGCTTGATGGAACGGGGAAAACCCGGCTGGACGGCACGCTCGACGCCGGCGTTCATCCCGACGACGTGGCGGGTGTCAAAGAGAATTATGCCCATTCATTGTCCACCGGCGAGCCCTATGCGCGCCGGCATCGTCTGCGGCGCTACGATGGCGAATATCGGTGGGTCGAGACGCGCGCTGCGCCGATGCGAAATGCCGAAGGCGTCATTGTCCAGTGGAACGTCATCTGCCTCGATGTCGACGCTGAAGTTCGGGCGGAGGAAGATCTACGCCAGGCGCGCGAGGGTCTTGCGCGGGCAAGCCAGGTGGCGAGCCTTGCCGAGCTTTCGGCCTCCATCGCTCACGAGGTGAACCAGCCGCTCGCGGCTGTCGTCGCCAACTCGCATGCCTGCCAGCGCTGGCTGATGGCCGAACCGCCGAATATGGAGCGGGCGCAGAGGACGGTCGAGCGCATCATCCGCGACGCCAACTCGGCCGCCGATGTCGTCAGCCGCATCCGCGCCCTGTTCAAACAATCCGCGGACAGGAGAGTTCATACGACGCTTTCAGGCGTCGTTAGTGAAGCACGCAACCTCATGGCCGAAGAAGCGGCTCGCCGTCGCGCCCGTATGGAAGTGGAGGTTGATGGCAACCTTCCACTCATTGCCATCGATCGCATCCAGATCCAGCAAGTTCTGATCAATCTCGTCCGCAACGGCATCGAGGCGATGGACACGGTCGACGGCGACAGGGTGATCGGGATGCGCGTGCGCCATATCGGGAATGCCATTCAGACCGAAATCAGCGATCGCGGTCAGGGTATCGAGTTCCCCGAGAAGATGTTCGAACCTTTCTTCACGACCAAGGAAAATGGCATGGGCATGGGTCTGGCGATTTGCCGCTCGATCGTCGAGCTGCACGGCGGACGATTGTGGGCAGAGAAGAACGATCCGCACGGCGCGACGTTGATCTTCACCTTGCCAATAGAAACGAAGGTGGCGTCATGACGGAAGACGACCATATTGTCTTCATCGTCGATGACGACCAACGTGTCCGGGAGGCGCTCAGCGAGCTCATGGACGCGCATGGCATGCGCGCCATCGCCTTCGAATCCGCCGGCGATTACGTGACAGCGGACAAGCCCGATGTGCCCGCCTGCCTTATCCTCGATATCGAGCTGCCCGACATCAATGGCCTCGATCTGCAGAGGCAGATTGCCGACGGCGATCATCCGCCGATCGTCTTCATTACCGGACATGGCGACATCCCGTCCTCCGTGCGTGCGATCAAAAGCGGCGCCGTGGATTTCCTGACCAAACCGTTCAGTGACGCGGATCTCCTGACGGCAATCCATGCAGCGCTCGCCGAGGATCGGGAAAAGCGATCGGGACGCGCCGAGCTCGACATGCTCAAACGACACTATCTCGACTTGACGCCGCGCGAGCGCGAAGTGCTGCCGCTCGTGGTCAGCGGTCTTCTCAACAAGCAGGCGGCAGCCGAACTCGGAATCAGCGAAGTCACGCTGCAGATCCATAGAAGAAACGTGATGCAAAAAATGGCGGCGGCGTCGCTCGCCGACCTCGTGCGGATCGCGGAGAAACTGGAAATACCGATTACCCACTCGCGCCGGGTGGGGGGGAATTGAACATGAACGAAACAAGACATGTCGTCGCCGTTGTCGATGACGATCCAAGACTGCTTGAATCGATGGGCGACCTTCTGGAATCGGCGGGTTATGTGGCCCGCGGCTTCCCATCGGCGGGCTCGCTGCTCGTCAGCGGGCTGTCGGACCTCGACCTGCTCATCACCGATATCGGAATGCCCGGCATCGACGGCTTCGAGCTTCGTGACCTGGTGAGAAAATCACGTCCCGAGTTGCCGGTGTTTCTGATTACGGGCCGCCATGAGATAGCCGATCAGGGCCGCGCTCAGGGAGGCGGCGGTTTCTTCCGCAAGCCGTTCGATGCCCAGGCCCTGCTGGCGGCTATCGCCAATGCTTTACACCAATCGAGAGATGGAGGGTAACATGAGAGTTGACCAGCCGTTGCTGCGGAGATCGGCGCCGTTATCATTGCAGGGCAGGTATGAAGAGGATCAGCCGCTCGTCATTATCGTCGATGACGACGCGTCGGTTCGCGAAGCGCTGTCGGAGTTAATCCTGTCGGCGGGTTTTCAGTCGGTCAGTTTTGCCTCGACCCGTGAATTGCTTGACGCCGATATCTTGGAAAACCCCGGCTGTCTGATCCTCGATGTGCGCATGCCCGGAGCAAGCGGCCTCCACCTGCAGAGCCAACTGGCCGAAAACGGCATTTCCAAGCCGATCATTTTTCTGACCGGCCACGGCGATATTCCGATGACCGTCCAGGCGATGAAGGCGGGTGCTGTGGATTTTCTCACTAAGCCGGTGCGGGACCAGACGCTGCTCGACGCCATCACTGCGGCCATTGCGATGGATGCAGAACGACGGGCCGAAGCCGCAATCGCCAAACGTAATGTCAAACGCCTGGAGACACTGACGCAGCGCGAACGTGAAGTTCTGCACGAAGTGGCGCGCGGACGCCTCAACAAACAGATCGCCTTCGATCTCGGCATCAGCGAAGTGACGGTCAAGCTGCATCGCAGCAACGTCATGCACAAGATGGAGGCCGCCTCGATCGGCGAACTGATCCGAGCCTGGGAGACGCTGCCGGCGCAAATGCGGCAAGCTGGCTCGCGTTAATTTTCTGCCGGGCGCTTTCCAATGGTTGAGGTATTCCGGTCTCGAACATCAGTTGCCTGTCCATTTGATGCGCCGCGTATCCGATTCGCGTTGAAAAAGACGACGCGGCGCCGGCAATGGGTTTCGCCGTCGCCCGCATGCGTTATCTCTAAATTAAAGCTCAGGGACATGACCTCATGCCCGGCCTAGATTCCATAAAGGAGATCACGCCTGAACAACCGATCGCTAACCGCACCTTCCCCAGAAACCACCGCCTTCGACATCGAAGCAGACTTCTTGTCGGCCATGGGGAACGCCAAACGGCTTCACATCCTGCATGTCTTGACCGAAGGAGAAGTGTCGGTGAGCGACCTGGCCGAGGAAGTGGGATTGAGCCAATCTTCGACTTCCCAGCATCTGGCAATTCTTCGAGAACAAGGACTCGTGCAGACGCGAAGGGCTGCCCAGACGATCTTCTATTCACTTCAATCCGGCACGGCGAGGACGATGCTCGATACTCTCGCCGACATCTTCGGATCGCGCCGTCGATCCCCAGCAGAACGCGTCCAAGCCGGGCGCCTGACGAAATGACCAAGCCTCGCTCCCGCACTCGTGATTGGTCGCCAATTATCGAGGATAGGATGACCTTGCAGCCAATCAGGTCACATCGAGCCCTGATGGACGTTTGATGTACGCCTCCTAGACCACGGTGTGATTACGCCTCCGTTGCGAATGGAGATAATCAATCACATCAGCAACGAAACGGTCAGGAAGAGGCGATCATGGACGTATATGAGGCAGTCACCAGCCGACGGTCGGTGCGCGGATTCAAAGACAGGCCTGTGGCAAGGGAGATCCTTGAGCGCGTGCTGTCCGCCGCGGCTTGGTCGCCGTCGGGATCGAATATCCAGCCATGGAATACCTACGTGATGACCGGCGCGCCGCTGGCCGAGCTCAAGACATCAGCCGTCGAGCGCGTGGCCCACGGCGATGCCTGGGACAAGCGGCAGTACGAGATGTATCCTCCGGCGCTGAAGTCCCCTTACGGGGAGCGCCGGTCCGCTTTCGGCAAGGAGCGCTACAGCGCGCTCGGCATTGCGCGCGAGGATTGGGAGGCGCGCCAGCGGGCAGCGATCGCCAACTGGAACTGCTTCGGCGCGCCCGCCGCCTTGTTCTGCTATATCGACCGTGAGCTGGGTCCGCCCCAATGGGCCGACGTCGGCATGTACCTGCAGACCGTCATGCTGCTGCTCCGCGCCGAGGGACTGCACAGCTGCCCGCAGATGGCGTGGTCACAGGTTCGCGAGACGGTCGCGGAGGTCCTGTCGCCCCCGGACGGGCTTATCCTCTTCTGCGGCATGTCGATCGGGTACGAGGACGCCGCGGTCAGTTTTGCCCGTACGGGCCGCGCCCCGCTTGCCGAGACGGTCACGTTCGTCGACGATTAGCTGCTGCGCTCAGAAGACGAGAGACCCCTTCCATGTTTCCTGCGCATGATACGTCCTATCACGCGCGATATCGGAGAACGCCATGACCACGCATAAAGTCGGCTATCTCATCGGCAGCCTAGCCAAGGGCTCGATCAATCGCAAACTCGCCAAGGCGTTGGTGCGGTTCGCCCCGCCGGAACTTGAAATGTCGGAGATATCCTTCAAGGACCTGCCGCTCTACAGCTACGACTATGACGCCGACTACCCTCCGGCCGGCAAGGCATTCAAGGCCGCAATCGCCGCCGTCGACGCCGTGCTGTTCGTCACGCCCGAATATAATCGATCGATACCCGGCGGGCTGAAAAACGCAATCGACTGGGCAAGCCGCCCCTACGGCACCAACTCGTTCACACGCAAGCCGTCAGCGGTTATCGGCACGTCGCCGGGCGCGATAGGCACAGCAGTCGCCCAGCAGAATTTGCGCAGCGTGCTCAGCTTCTGCAATTCGCCCCAGATGAATGCCCCGGAAGCCTACATCCAGTTCACACCGGGGCTGATCACCGATGACGGCGAAGTCACGAACGAGGCCACCGCGGATTTCCTTCGCAAATTCATGCAGGATTTCCATGTTTTCATCGCAAGGGTGCGCTCGGTCCTGCCGAAAGACGCCTAGACGACGTTTAAAAGGAACTGGCCGCTCCCATGCGGCAGCAGCCAGTTTCCATTTTTCGAGCTACGTCTTTAAGCGAAAGCGTAGGAACCGTCTGGCCGCTTCGGCACCCGTCGCTGCCAGTGGATGTAGCCTTCCTCCTCCATTGCCTTCTCGTCCATCTCGACGCCCCAGCCGGGCCGATCCGGGCGCAGTTCGAGGTAACCGTCCTTCGGCAGATAGGGATCGACGACGTAGCGGGTTTCCCCTTCCCGCTTCTCGATATCGTTGCCGCCATAGACATAGGCCTGGCCCTTTGGCAGCCGGTATTCGAGGATGCGGAAGTTCTGCGCCGCGGCCGAAAAATGCACGTTGACCGCCGTTGCCAGCGGCCCCATCGGATTGTGCGGCGCCACGCCGACGAAGAAGGCTTCGGCAAGTGTCGCAATGCGGCGCATTTCGCTGATGCCGCCGACGACGCAGATATCCGGCTGGATCAGATCGGCGCCCTTGACCTGCAACAGCCGTAGGAACTCGTTTCTGCTGTAAAGCGATTCACCGGTGGCGAGCACGCAGTTGAGCCCCTGTTTCAGATCGCCCCAGGCCTCGATGTTTTCAGGCCGCAGCGGCTCCTCGAAAAACAGCGGATCGTAGGGCGCCAGCGCGTTGCCGAGCTGGCGCGCGGCGATCGGCTCGAAAATCTTGGCATGGGCGTCGAAGGCGATCTCGTATTCGTCGTTGACCGTTTCGCGCAGCGAGCGGAAATAATCCGCCGAGGCTTTGACGACATTGCCCCAGCGATTGGCGTGCATGTCGATCCGCCAGGGGCTGAGCTTGAAGGCGGTCAACCCCCATCCCTCCTTCAGGCGATCGAACTCGTCGCGGGCCGCCGGCGCATCCGGCGCGGTGTAGACCCCGGCATAGACCTTGATGCGGTCGCGCACCTCGCCGCCGAGCAGCTTGTAGACCGGGACGTTCGCCGCCTTGGCCGCCAGATCCCACAGGCAGTGATCGAGCGCGGAGATAGCGGCAAGGCCGAGCGCGCCCGGCGGGAAACGGCTTTGCTGGATCAGCAAGTTGACGAGATAGTCGACCCGTGTCGGATCCTGGCCGGCCACAAAGGCATAGAGGTAATCGAGCAGCGGCGGCAGTGCCTTGTCGGGGCCGTGATTGTAGCATTCGCCCCAGCCGGTCAGCCCGTCATCGGTATCGAGCGCGACGATCACGCGCGGACGGTCCTTGTCGCGGGTCATGAAAACCCGCATGCGGTCGATCTTCATCATTCTGTCCTTCTAGCGATTGAAATAGCTGCGGCGCGCTACGCGCGCCTGCACGTAGACATGCTCTTTGTCGGTTCCGGGATTGTAGGCGCCGGCAGCTTGCGGCACCGAGACGTTGCCGCCGCTCGGGAAGCGCGACACGAATTCCTCGTCGATATCGCAGCCGAGCCCCGGGCCGTCAGGAACGGCGATCAGGCCGTCGACCTGCTGCGGATGCGGCACGATCGTCTGGCGTCGGCCGTCCCAGTCATCGTCGAGGCGCTCGAGAATGAGGGCGTTCGGAATGGCCGCCAGCAGATGGAGAGCCGCATATTCCGCCACCGGCCCCAGCGATCCGGAATGCGGCGCCATCTGGATATGATGGGCCTCGGCCATGGCGGCGATCTTCTTCATCTGGGTGATGCCGCCGGCCCGCCCGGTATCCGGCTGGATCACGTCGACCAGTTCCTTCTCGATAAGCTCGCGCTCGCCGAAGATGGTCGCCGAACGCTCGCCGGCCGCAAGCGGCACATGCGCTGCGTCGCGAATGCGGCGGTAGCCGTCGAAATTCTCCGGCGCGATCGGATCTTCTACCCACATCAGCTCATAGGGTTCGAGCGCCCGCACCAGCCGGCAGGCATCCGCAGGCGTCAGCCATGGCGGCCCATGCAGATCGATGGCGATATCCATGTCGTCGCCGACGGC
The DNA here is from genome assembly GCF_019793435.1 of Rhizobium redzepovicii. Lineage (GTDB taxonomy): Bacteria > Pseudomonadota > Alphaproteobacteria > Rhizobiales > Rhizobiaceae > Rhizobium > Rhizobium redzepovicii. The sequence continues at coordinate 338,199 of NZ_JAILYH010000002.1, forward strand.
ATCGCGCAGCGCCGCGACCTTGCGGACCGGGTCGGCGACGCCGCCGCACTTGATTGCCTTGATGCCGCGCGCCTTGAGCGCAAGCGCCCGCTCGGGCGTATTGGCATGCGAATAGATCGGGATCCGGTCGCGCACCTTGCCGCCGAGCAGCATCCAGACCGGCACGCCAAGCGCCTTGCCCTTGATGTCCCACAACGCCATATCGATCCCGGTCATTGCACCGCCGCCGACCGTTCCAAGCATGCCGTGCCCCATCATGGTGATATGCATCTTCTGCCAAAGCCGTTCGATATGAGCCGGATTCTCCCCGATGAGGAGAGGCGCAAGGTCGTGGATCGCCGTCTCGACGACACGCGGCCAGCCCGAGCATTCGCCGATGCCGGTAATGCCCTCATCGGTATCGATTTTCAGAAAAAGCCAGTTCCGGGTGCCTCCGAATTGCTTAGAGGTAGCGCCGCCGGGACGATGATCGGAAGCCCAGTTGGAAGGGTCGGGCTGACCGACTTGCATGAGAAATGTGCGGATTCCGGTGATTTTCATCTCTGAGAACTTCCATTTTTCAGATGGTCTGGCTTCAGATTGCCGGGCTCCAAATTGACGGGCGCGACGTAGCGGAAACGCCTGGATTGATCGCGATCGCGCGGATCGGGGCGTGGGATCGCCGATATCAGCGCCTGCGTGTAGGCATGCTCGGGTGTGCGGCAGACCTGCTCCGCCTCGCCGATTTCGACGAGCTGGCCTTTGTACATGACGCCGACACGGTCGCACATGTAGCGGATGACGCCGATGTCGTGGCTGATGAAGATATAGGCGAGGCCGAGTTCGTCCTGCAGCCGCATCAGGAGGTCGAGCACCTGCGAGCGCACCGAGACGTCGAGCGCCGAGGTCGCCTCGTCGGCGACGATCACACGCGGATTGAGCGTAATGGCGCGGGCAATGCCGATGCGCTGGCGCTGGCCGCCGGAGAATGCGTGCGGGTAGCGTTCGCGCGCCCTTGGATCGAGGCCCACCTGCTCCATGAGGTGGCAGACCCGCTCTTCCAGCGCTTTCCCCTTGGCGACGCCATTGACGAGCAGCGGCTCGCCGATGATCTGGGAGACGGTCATGCGCGGATTGAGGGAGCCGAACGGATCCTGAAACACCATGCGCAATTCGCGGCGCGCGGCGGCCAGTGTGGGACCCTTTGCCGTTGCCAGATCGATGATGTCCCCGCCGGCATTGCGATAAAGGATTTCGCCAGCAGTCGGATCGATCAGGCGCATGATCGAGCGGCCCATCGTCGTCTTGCCGGACCCGCTTTCGCCGACGATGCCGAGCGTCTCGCCCGGCAGAAGCGAAATGGAAACATCGTCCAGCGCTTTCACTTCACCGAAATCCATCGAGACGCTGCGCAGTTCGAGGATCGGCGCTTTTGTCCTGTCGAGAGGGGGGCGTGCGAGGCGGATTGCGGCCTTCTGCTCGAGCTTCAGCACCGAGCCGATCAGCATGCGGGTATAGTCGTCTTGCGGCGCATGAAAGATTTGCTCGACCGGCCCATATTCCTTGGCGACGCCGTTATGCATCACCAGCACATCGTCGGCGATCTGCGCCACCACACCCATGTCGTGCGTGATGAACAGAACGGCCATGCCGTTGGCCTTCTGCAGGCGGGCGATCAGGTCGAGAATTTCGGCCTGCGTTGTCACGTCGAGCGCCGTGGTCGGCTCATCGGCGATCAATAGCTGCGGTTTGCAGGCGAGCGCCATGGCGATCATCGCGCGCTGGCGCATGCCGCCCGAATATTGGAAGGCATAGCGATCCAGGGCTTTTTCCGGAAAGGGAATCTCGACCTGCTTGAGCAGCGATATGGCCTCGGTGCGCGCCTCCGCCTTGCTCATCCGCGTGTGCAGGCGAAGCGCCTCGACGATCTGGTTGCCGACGGTGTGGATCGGCGATAGCGACGACATCGGCTCCTGAAAGATCATGGCGATGTCGCGGCCGCGGATCGCCCGGATCTGGCGTCCGCGCGGATTGAGGCTGGTCAGATTGGTCGAGCCGCCGTTCTGGTCGTTCAGGATGATCGATCCGGCCGCAATCCGGCCGGGTGCGTCGACGATCTGCAGGATCGAACGCGCCGTCACCGACTTGCCGGATCCGCTTTCGCCGACGACACAGAGCGTCTTGCCCGGTTCGATCGAGAAAGACAGATCGCTGACGGCGCAAAAGACGCCGGTGCGCAGCGGAAATTCGACGGTCAGGTTTTTCACCTGGAGCAGCGGCCTGCCGGCAATGGGAACGATATCGGTCATGCCGGCCTCATTTATTGTAGGGATCGGCCGCATCGCGCAGGCCGTCGCCGAGAAGGTTGAGCGCCATCACGGCAACGACGACGGCGCAGCCCGGCATGAAGAGCCAGGGTGCCGTGGCGATCGAACGAATGTTCTGGGCCTCGCGCAGCAGCACGCCCCAGGAGATGGTCGGCGGCTGCAGACCGAGCCCCAGGAACGAAAGCGAGGTCTCGGCCAGGATCATCGCCGGCACGGCAAGGGTGATCGACGCGATGATGTGGCTCGCGAAGCTCGGCAGCATATGGCGGAAGATGATGCGTCCTTCACGAACGCCGTCGAGCCTGGCGGCAGCGACGAATTCCTCGGTGCGCAGGGACAGGAAGCGGCCGCGAACGACGCGGGCGAGCTGCGCCCAGCCGGTCAGCGACAGGATGATCGTGATCATCATATATTGCAGCGTCGCCGGCCAATCCTGCGGCAGGGCCGCGGCCATCGCCAGCCAGATCGGGATCGTCGGCAGCGACAGCACGAAATCGATTAGCCGCTGCATGAAGAAATCGATGCGGCCGCCGTAATATCCCGAGATGCCGCCGATCACGATGCCGAGCATCAACGACAGGAAGACGCCGACGAGACCGATCGACAGCGAAACCTGCGAGCCTTGCACCGTTCGGCTGAAGACGTCGCGCCCTAGCCGGTCGGCGCCGAAGAGAAGCAGCGGCGTGGTCTTGTCGGGCGAGGCGATCAGATGGATGTTTGTGTTGAAGAGGCCAAACACGGAATATTCATAGCCGCGCCCGAAGAACTGGACGTCGACACGCTTTGTCGTGTCTTCCTTGAAGATGGCGGCCAGCGTTTCCGGATCGCGGGTCAGCTTCATCGGATAATAATGCGGACCGAAAGAGAACCCGTTCTCGGTATCGATCAGATGCAGTTTCTGCGGCGGGTGAAAGGTCGCCCGCGCATTTTGCAGGTTCGGATCGTTGATGGCGAAGAAGCCGGGCACCAGGGCAACGATATACATCATCACGGTGACGACGAGCGCCACCATGGCCAGCCGGTGCCGGCGGAAAGCCCACCAGATCAGCTGCCATTGCGATGCGACGGCGGCGCGATCCGGCTGAATATTTGTAACGGCAATGTCGGCCACGTGAGGCTCCTATTCCAACCGGATGCGGGGATCGACCAGCGCAAGCAGGATATCGCTGATCAGAGAGCCTATCAGCGTCAGCGCACAGATCAGCAGAACGAAGGCACCCGCCAGATACATGTCCTGGGCCATCAGCGCCTGCAGCAGCAGGGGTGCGGCCGTCGGCAGGTTGAGGACGATCGCGACGACGACCGAGCCGGAGATGAGGTTGGGCAGCAGCCAGGCAATGGTCGAGATGAACGGGTTGAGCGCGATCATCATGGGGTATTTCATCAGCAGCCGGAATTCCGACAGACCTTTTGCCCGTGCGGTGGTCACGTAAGGCTTCGGCAGTTCATCGAGCATGTTGGCGCGCATGACGCGGATGAGGCTTGCTGTCGACGAGACGGCAAGAATGATGACGGGAAGCCAAAGATGCGAGAAGAGGTCTACCATCTTGGCGAAGCTCCAGGACGCGTTCTCGTATTCCGGCGAAAACAGCCCGCCGACATCCTGTCCGAATTCGACCGCCGCGATATACATCAGCACCAGCGCCAGCAGGAAGGACGGAACGGCCAGGCCGAAGAAGGTGAAGGCGGTGAAGAAATAGTCGCCTATCGAATATTTGCGCACGGCGGAATAGACGCCGATCGGCAGCGCAATCGCCCAGGTGGCGATCAATGTCGACAGAGCCAGAATAAGCGTCAGCGCCATGCGCTCCCAGATGAGATCCGAGACCGGCTGCTGCCATTCGAAGGAGATGCCGAAATCACCGCGCGAGAGGATGCCCCATATCCATTTGAAATATTGGATGAGCATCGGATCGTCGAGGCCGAAACGCTCACGCAATTGCGCCGCCGTATTCTGATCGACGATCTCGTTGGAGGCTGCCAGCGTCGCGATATAGGTGGTGACATAGTCGCCGGGCGGCAGCTGGATCAGCACGAAAGCCAGGAAGCTGACGGCAAAAAGCGATGGAATCATCCATAGCAAGCGTTTGGCGATGAAGACCAGCATGGGCGCCTCTTGCATTGAACGCTGCCTTCCGTGCCTTGCCGGCTGTCAGGGCCGGCAAGGCATCTCGGAGGGCGAACCGAAAGAAGGCGCCGTACCGTCAGGCACGGCGCCGGAGATCCAAATCAGCTCGTGAAGGTGAACTGCTGCGGCAGCGCGGGCCCCGGATTGGGCCAGGACCAGCTGTCCGGCTCCTTTTCGGGAACATTGCGCAGGTTGTTGCGGATGATGCCGAAGCCACCGACGGCAAGGCAAAGCCCGACGGTCTCGAATTCCTCCGCGGCGATATCGAAGATCTGCTTCATGACCGCACCGCGCTTGTCGAGATCGGCCGTCGAACGCGCCTCGTCGAAAAGCTTCATGCGCTTCTTCTGGCTCTCCGGCGGTTCTTCGCCGCGTGCACCGTTGGAGGTGTACCACAGCGTCCACGGAATGGCGTAACGCGAGCCTTGCGGATGGAAGGCGAAGAAATCGCGCGGATCGAGCATCGGATCGAGACCGCCGGGGCCCGGCCATACCTGCGCATCGTGGGCATTGTCGTCGCCGCGGGTGTAATAAAGCGCCCGTTCGATGGTGTTGACCTTCATGTCGATGCCGATCTGGGCCCAATGCGTCTTGACCAGCTCGAGTGCGTCGACGAGGTCGGGATAGAGCGTCGGAATGACGTCGATCGAGAAAAACACCTTCTGGCCGTCCGGCCGGAGGCGGAAACCGTCGCCGCCCTTCTTGTAGCCGGCCTGATCGAGCATCGCGCCTGCCTTGTCGGCGTCAAATTCGGTGAACTGGCGCGCGTATTTCTCGTTGTACCAGGGATGGGTCGGACGCGGTCCGGCCTGGTAAGGCTCGCTCTGTCCGAAATAGACGATATCGATAAGCTCCGGACGATTGATGCCGATCGATAGCGCCTGCCGGAACGATTTATCCGCAAACATCTTGCGCATGGCAGGATCTTTGTGGGTGATGTTGAAGTAGATCTGGCACTGCTGCGAGGCTGAAGGCACGAGCGTCAGCAGACGATAATCGCCCTTCTGCATGTTCTGGGACAGCGTCGGCTTGTTGGCAAGCACGCTGATATGGCGCTCCTGGATGTCGATCTTGCCCGAGATGACGTTCAGCATCAGCGATTCGACGTCCTGCGAGATGCCGAAGTTGATCTCATCGATATAGGGAAGCTGATTGCCCTCGGTATCGACCTGCCAGAAATAAGGATTCCGGGTCATCACGACGCGGGTGGCGCCACCGACATAGGGCTCCTTGACCACCCATGGATCGAGCGTCGGCTTGTCGACATTGCCCCATCGCGTCGGAATCTCGATGTCGCCGCAGCGGCTGCGGAACAGTTCCGTCCAGCTGGTGACGCCGGCTTTCTTCGCATCGGCCTCGATATTGGGATTATATTTCGGCAGGAACTGGCTGCAGTAGTGCTTCGGAAAGAGCGTCGGATGCTGACCAAGCGGCGTGGCGAGGTTTTCCAGGTAAAGGGCGTTGGCCGCCGCAAAGGTGAACCTGACCGTATAATCGTCGACCTTCTCGACGGTTACCGGCTTGCCGGCGACAGCAAGCTGCGCCGGTGTCGCGCTGTAGAGCTCGGTGTTTTTGACGCAGTCTTCGATCGCGAAAACGACGTCATCGGCGGTAAAGGGATGACCGTCCGACCAGCGCACGCCTTCGATCAGATGGAAGGTGAATTGCGTCGCGTCGTCGCTGACTTCCCAGCGCTCGGCGAGGTTCGGCTCCACAGCGGTAAATTCGAGGTTCCAGCGCACGAGGCTCTGGTTGCCGACCATGCGCAGAATGCCGTTATGGTCGGATGAACCGCGAAGGCCGCGGCGCAGAGAGCCGCCATAGGTGCCGACTTTTTCGAACGGCTTGACCACCATCGGCTTCTTCGGCAGGCGCTCGGCGAGCGGCGGCAGTTTTCCATCTTTCACAAGTTGTGCAAGTGCGGGCGCCTCGCCGCCTGCGGCGAAAGCGCGGCCCGCGATGGACAGCGCCGCTGCACCGGCCATGCCGCCAAGCACGGCGCGGCGGGTAACGCCGCGCGACAGAATTTCATTAGGCATCGAGTTCCTCCCTTTCTATGCCGACGCAACTTTTGAGCCGGCTGATGCGGCGGGCTCCCGACCTGCCGCTGCGCCCTCCTCGGCGCCCGGACGGAACCATAGACACGTTCCCAAATGATTACAAGAGTTGACAGATAATTACAAATTTTGTAGCGATGCAGCATGAAAGCTTGAATTACACGCCTTAAAACCTAGGCTTGAGCACACAAAAGACGCCAATCTGTCAGAATCTGTGCATCGCATTGAAATGTCGTTGGCGGACAACTGCCTGACGTTCAGAGAAAAGGACGATAATGACATTCGCGGCCGACGCCGTTCCGAACCGAGGCGCGACGCGCTTCAGCGACATCATCTACGAGAAGATCGTGGGGATGATCGCCGACGGCAATTTTCCGGTGAACGAACGGTTGCCGTCGGAGACGAAGCTCGCCGCCGATTTCGGCGCTTCGAGGCCCGTCGTGCGCGAGGCACTCGAGCGCTTGAGAGCTGATGGCCTGGTCGTTTCCCGCAAGGGCTCCGGCTCCTATGTCCGGCAAAGACCGGATTCGTCGATGCTGAAAATGGTGCCGGTCGGATCGCTCGCCGATGTCCAGCGGTTTTTCGAATTCCGCGCAGGCCTCGAAGCCGAGGCGGCGGAGCTCGCCGCGCGAAACTGGCAGCCCGCCGACAAGGAGAGGATAACGGCAGCGCTTCTTTCGATCGAGCAATGCCTGCGCAACGGAGAGCTCGGCGCCGAGGAGGATCAGGTTCTGCATGATGCCATCGCCATGGCGACCGGCAACCAGTTCCATATCACCGTGCGCGAATGGTTCAGGCCGCATTTCGCCATCGGGCATTCCGTTACACGAAGCCTGAGCCTGAAGCGCACGCTGGAGCAGATCCGCAGCGTCCAGGACGAGCATGCGGTGATCGTGGAGGCGATCTTCGCACGCCGGGAAACCGAAGCGCACGATGCGATGAAGAAACACATATTGAATGCTCGCGCCCGCATGTTCCAGGGCGTTTGAGCGAGAATGGGAGGAAGAACGATGAAACGGATCGCTATGACGGGGGCTGCCGGACGAGTCGGAACGCTGCTGCGCCCGCTCCTCCGCGCACATTTCGGGCACGTCAGCCTGATCGATCTGCAGGAGCCCACCGGGCTTGGCGACAACGAGACCTTCGTCAGGGCCGACCTTACAAAGCTCGACGAGACTAAGGCTGCGCTGAAGGATATCGACGGCGTCGTTCATCTCGCGGGTATCGCCAGCGGCACCGACATGAACGCCATTCTGCACGCGAATGTGCTTGGAACCTACAATCTCTACGAAGCTGCCCGGATCAACAAGGTCGAGCGGGTGGTCTACGCCTCCAGCAACCATGCGACCGGCTTCTATCCCCGCGGCGAAATCATATCGCCGCTCGATCCGATGCGTCCCGACAGCCCCTACGGACTTTCCAAATGCTGGGGCGAACTGGTGGCCGGGCTTTACTACGACACGTCAGGCATTCGCTCCCTTTCCATTCGCATCGGCAATGCCGGGACCTACCCCAACAGCGAGCGATCGATTGCGATCTGGATCAGCGCGCGGGATCTGGCGCAGTTGGTGCGGATCGGGCTCACTCATCCGTTGATCGCCGCGACGGTGGTTTACGGTGTTTCCGATACCGACGAGAAATGGTGGGACAACGATCTGGCGAGGAGGCTCGGCTACCAACCGGAAGACCGGCCGCGCGATCACGCCCGCATCGAACAGGGAGCCGAAGGGCCTGTCGCGCTTGCGTTCCAGGGTGGCGGATTCTGTGAAATCAACCACGATGGCACCATCCGCATGCGTAACGCCGAAGGTTTGGCAAAAAGCCTGGAGGCGGCCGAATGACGGCGCCTCGGATCATCCACCCGCAAGTCCGTTCCGTGATCGAGCAACCGCTGACGGTCGGTGAATCGCCGGTATGGGACGACGAGACCGGCACGCTGTGGTTCGTCGACATTCTGGCTTCGGCCGTCGTGCGGCTCTCGGCTTCGGGAAAGATCGACCGCTTCGACATGCCAGCGGCGGTCGGCAGCCTCGGGCTTTGCCGCGATCATAGGATTGTCGTCGGCCTCCAGACGGGCGTCCATCTCTTCGATCCGGCCTCCCGCGATATCGAATTTCTATGCGACCCGGTCGGGCGCGAGATGATCGGCCGACTCAATGATGGAAAGGTCGGTCCGGACGGGCATTTCTGGGTCGGCTCGATCAGCGAAGCCAAGCCGCAGATCGAAGAGGCCGCTCTTTACCGCGTCGGCGCCGATGGCAGCACGCGGACGGTTGCAACGAGACTGACCAGCTCCAATGGCCTCGCCTGGTCGCCGGACGGCCGGCGGATGTATCACTCCGACAGTCGGCAATGTTTCCTGCAAGCATTCGACTTCGATGCCGAGACGAGCAGTCTCGGTGAAGGACGTCGCCTTCGCAGCTTCACAGAAGATGAGGGGCGGCCGGACGGGGCGACGACTGATCGCGACGGGTTTTACTGGAGCGCCGGCGTCTCCGCCGGCCGCCTCAACCGCATATCGAGCGAAGGTGAAATCGTCGAGATCTACATTCTGCCGGTCCCGGCACCGACCATGCCGTGTTTCGGGGGACCTGATCTCAGCACCCTCTTCGTCACCAGCCTGTCGACGGACCGCACCGGACGTTTCGAGGCGGGCACGGTCATCGCCTTCGACGTGGATGCAGAAGGGCTGCCGCCCTTCCGCTTCGGCAACCAATTATCTTGAAAGCGAACGGGGAAGAAAAATGAGCATCGCGATCATGCGCAAGGCGCTCACGGGCGTTTCGGGTGTTCCCGTCACGGCCTATGACAGCAAAGGCGAAGTCGAACCGCGGATTACCGCCAAGGTCTATGCGCGGGTGGCGGCCGCGGGCATTCACAACATCGTCGCTGCCGGCAATACCGGGGAATTCTACGCGCTGACGCCGCAGGAAATCCGGATCGTCCACGAAGCGGCGGTATCAGGCGTCGACGGCCGCGCGCCGGTGACGGCGGCGATCGGCCGGTCGCTGCGCGAGGCGATCGGCATGGCGAGGGATGCGTCGGCGATCGGCGCAACCGCCGTCATGTCGCATCAGCCCGTCGATCCTTTCGCAGCACCTTCGGCCCAGATTGGCTATTTCTGCAATCTTGCCGATGCGTCCACTCTGCCGCTCGTCGCCTATGTCAGGGCCGAGGGTTTTGGTGTCGACGATATCGTCCGCCTCGCCAACCACGGCAATATCGCCGGCATCAAGTTTGCCACGACCGATCTGATGCTCTTGTCGCGCGCGATTCCGGCGGCCGATCCCGATGGTGCCCTGTTCGTCTGCGGCCTGGCGGAGAGCTGGGCGCCGACATTCACCGCCGCCGGCGCGCGCGGCTTCACGTCGGGCCTCGTCAACGTTGCGCCGCAGCTTTCGCTTGCCGTCCACGCCGCGCTCGAAAAAGGCGACTTTGCCGCGGCACGGGCGATCGTCAACAAGCTCGAGCCGTTCGAGCGGATGCGAACCAAATTCCGCAACGGCGCCAATGTGACCGTCGTGAAAGAGGCGGTCACCTATTCCGGCCTCGATGTCGGCCCCGTGCGCGTGCCGGGGTTGCCGCTGCTCGACCAGCATGATCGCGAGGAACTTCATCGGCTGCTACGAGGCTGGGAGGCCGAGGGCAGCATTCAAACTGATCCGGACCGGCAGCAGCCTGCCAAGGCGGCCGGCTGAGTTCGACATTATTTCTGCAAACAACAGGATTGGGAGGTCTAGAGATGCTGAAACAGCTACTGACAACGATCGCAATTACCGGCGCCCTGATAACGACGCAGCCTGCCTGGGCTGCCTCGCCGCCCAATATGCTGGTCATAGGCACCAATCTCACCGGCATCCGCACGCTCGATCCGGCCCAGAACAATGCCCGCACCGTTTCCGAGCTGATCTCGAACCTCTACGACAACCTGGTGCAGCTGTCGCCGGACGATCTCAAGACGCTGAAGCCGATGCTTGCGACGCAATGGAGCGTCTCGGACGACGGCAAGATCATCACGCTCACCCTGCGCGACGACGCCGTCTTCCAGAGCGGCAACAAGGTGACCGCCGAGGATGCGGCCTGGTCGATCCAGCGCGTCATCAAGATGGGCCAGGTCGGCTCGACTGACGTGGCGCTCTGGGGCTTCAAGCCCGACAACGTCGAAAAACTCGTTCGGGCAAAGGACGAGCATACGCTCGAAATCGAGCTGCCCCAGTCGGTGAATACCGATCTGGTGCTCTATTCGCTGGCCGGCTCGTCGATCGGCATCGTCGACAAGAAGACGGTGCTGTCGCATGAGGCGAATGGCGATTTCGGCGGCGCCTGGCTTTCGGCCAATTCCGCCGGCAGCGGTCCATTCAGCCTGGCGCAATGGCGGCCGAACGACGTGGCGATCTTCAATGCGCAGCCGAAATACTGGGGCGGCAAGCCCGCCATGGCCCGCGTCGTCGCCCGCCACATCCCGGAATCCGGCAATCTCAGGCTGCAGCTCGAAGCCGGCGACGTCGATGTCGGCCAGTATGTGGCAAGCGGCGATCTCGATGCGCTGTCCACCAACAAGGATATGGTCATCGACAATGTCCCGGGTCTTGGCTTCTATTATATCGCCCTCAATCAGAAAGACCCGGATCTGCAGAAGCCGAAGGTTCGCGAAGCCTTCCAGCACGCCTTCGACTGGAAGGCGATCTCCGGCAACATCATGCGCTATACGGGCTTTCCCTGGCAGTCGATGATTCCGCGCGGCATGATCGGCGCGCCCGATGAGGCTGCCGCCCGCTATGATTACGATCCCGCCAAAGCCAAGCAGCTGCTGGCGGAGGCCGGATATCCGAACGGCTTGAAGAAAGTGCTCAATCCGTCGGGGGCAGCGACCTTGCCCTTCGCCGAAGCGCTGCAGGCGAGCGCGCGGGCTGCCGGCCTCGATCTCGATCTGGTGCCCGGCGAGTTCACGCCCGCCTTCCGCGAACGCAAATTCGAAGTGCTGCTCGGCAATTCCGGCGCCCGCCTGCCGGATCCCTTCGCCGTCGCCACACAATATGCCTTCAACCCTGACAATAGCGACGAAGCGCGCCTCGGCAGCTATTATCTCTGGCGCACAGGTATGAAGGTGGACGATCTCAACACCCTCATCGATCAGTCGATGAAAGAGCGCGATACGGCCAAGCGCACGGATATGTTCAAGAAGATGGACGGCATCTATGCCGGCATGGCCGCCCCGCTCGTCATCTTCTTCCAGCGAACCGACCCTTACGTCATGCGCGCCAACGTCAAGAATTATCACGGGCACACGACGTGGTCGACGCGCTGGCATGACGTGACCAAGGAGTAGAGCGCGTGGCGAGCGCCGATCTGACATCGAAGCAGGAAAGCCGTCGCTCTCAAGCGGGCGGGTTCGCCGATGCGGCCCCGCACCCGTTGATGAGCTTGCTGCGGCGCCTGGCGGGACGCGTGGTGGCTGTTATGACCACGCTGCTCGGTCTGCTTTTCCTGACCTTTTCGATGGGGCGCCTGCTGCCTGCCGACCCGGTGCTTGCTATCACCGGGCCGGAGGTCAGCAAGGAGGTCTATGATCGGGTTTATAACGAGCTGGGGCTCGGACAGCCGATCTGGATGCAGTTCCTCTCCTATGTCGGAAAGATCGCCACAGGCAATCTCGGCACGTCGGCGACGACGGGCCAGCCGATCCTCACCGATCTGATGACGATCTTTCCCGCCACCATCGAGCTTGCAATCATCGCCATGATCATCGGCGCCATTATCGGCATTCCCTTGGGCGTCACGGCTGCCGTCAGGCGCGGAACCATCATCGATCACATCGCCCGGATCGTTGCGCTTGCCGGCCACTCCATCCCGATCTTCTGGACCGGGCTGATGGCGCTCTTCCTTTTCTACGCCAAGCTCAAGCTGGTCGGCGCATCGGGCCGCATCGACGTCTTCTATGAGGGCCTCGTCACCCCCATGACGGGCTTTCTGCTGATAGACGCGGCGATACAGCAGCAATGGGACGTGTTTTACAACGCGCTTGGCCACATCATCCTGCCGGCGGCGATCCTCGGTTATTACTCCGTCGCCTATATCAGCCGCATGTCGCGAAGCTTCATGCTGGAGCAGTTGAGCCAGGAATACATCATCACCGCCCGGGCCAAGGGGCTCGGCACCCGCAAGGTCGTCTGGCGGCACGCCTTCCGGAACATCCGCGTGCAGCTGCTGACGATCTTGGCACTGACCTTCGGCGGGCTGCTCGAAGGCGCGGTGCTGATCGAGACGGTTTTCGGCTGGCCGGGGCTCGGCCAGTATCTCACCCGCGGGCTACAGATGAACGATATGAACGTCGTCATGGGTTCGGTTCTGACGATCGGCGCCGTCTTCCTGACGATCAACATCCTGTCGGATGTGCTCTACCGCATCCTTGATCCGAGAACACGGTGACGCCATGACGATCTCCTCAGAAGACGCAGACGCCCACACCCTCGGCTTTCGCAGTTGGTTGCGGGCAGATGAGCCTCAGGGCTGGTTCCAGTCGTCGGCGCAGCAAATCCATCAGGGCTGGCTGAAATTCAGCCTGCACCCGCTTGGGCTGGCCGGCCTCTTCATCATCGTGCTGCTGATCGTCGTGGCGACGGCCGCCCCCTTGCTCACCAGCTACGATCCGATCGTGCAGGATATGGCCGGGCGACTCGCGCCGCCCTCGGCCGCCCATCTTCTCGGCACCGACAATTTCGGCCGCGACGTCTTTGCGCGGGTCATCTACGGCGCCCGCACCACGCTTTACATCATCATGCTGGTGACGATCATCGTCACACCGCTCGGCCTGCTGATCGGCACGGTCTCCGGCTATTTCGGCGGCATTGTCGATGAGATCCTGATGCGCATCACCGATATCTTCCTCTCCTTCCCCGGACTGGTGCTGGCGCTCGGTTTTGCCGCCGCCCTCGGCCCCGGGATCACCAATGCGATCATCGCCATTTCGCTGACGGCCTGGCCGCCGATCGCGCGGCTGGCGCGCGCCGAAACGCTCAGCCTGCGCAAAGCGGATTATATCGCCGCCGTGCGCCTGCAGGGCGCGACATCGCTTGCGATCATCACCCGCCACATCCTGCCGATGTGCATTCCCTCGGTGATCGTCCGCGTCACCCTCAATATGGCCGGCATCATCATCACTGCCGCCGGTCTTGGCTTCCTCGGCCTCGGCGCGCAACCGCCCTGGCCGGAATGGGGCTCGATGGCCGCCAGCGGTCGTGAGTTCATGCTCGATAGCCCTTGGGTGATCGCCGCGCCCGGCATCGCCATCGCACTCGTCAGCCTCGCCTTCAATCTCGTCGGCGATGCGCTGCGCGACGTGCTCGACCCGAGAGGTTCGGAATGACAGAGCCGCTCATCGACATTCAAAACCTCGAAATCGCCTATGGCGGCGGCCACATGCGCGCGGTGCGCGGCGTGAGCTTTGCGCTCGGGCAGGAAAAACTCGGCATCGTCGGCGAATCCGGATCGGGCAAATCCACCGTCGGCCGGGCGATCATGAAGCTGCTGCCGCCGACCGCGATCGTCCGCGCCGAGCGGATGGCCTTTCGCGACGTCGACCTCCTCAAGGCCGACGAACGAAAGATGATGACGATCCGGGGGCGGCGGATCGGGCTGATCCTGCAGGACCCGAAATATTCGCTCAATCCGGTCATGCGCATCGGCGAACAGATCGCCGAGACCTACCGTTTCCATCATCCGAAGGCGGGCGCGAAGCAGACCTATCAACAGGCGCTCGACATGCTCGAAGCCGTCCAAATCCGCGATCCCGAGCGCGTCGCCCGTCTTTATCCGCACGAAATATCGGGCGGGATGGGCCAGCGCGTGATGATCGCCATGATGCTGATCGCCGAACCCGAAGTGCTGATCGCCGACGAGCCGACCTCGGCGCTCGACGTCACGGTCAGGCTCGAAATCCTGGCGCTGCTCGACGAACTCGTCTCACGCCGCAATCTCGGCCTGATCTTCATCAGCCACGACCTCAATCTGATCCGCAATTTCTGCGACCGCGTCCTCATCATGTATGCCGGCCGTGTCGTGGAGGTGCTGGAGGCGCGCGATCTCGACAAGGCGAAACACCCTTATACGCAGGGGCTGCTGGCATCTTTGCCAACGATCGAGAATCCTCCTGCCCGGCTGCCCATCCTGAAACGCGACCCGACCTGGCTTGACGACCTCGCAATGGAGGTGCGGCCATGATCCGGATCGACAACCTTACTATCCGTTTCGGACACGGCCAGCGGCCCGTTGTCAGAGATGTGAACCTCACGGTCGAGAGGGGGACGGCGTTCGGCCTGGTCGGCGAGTCCGGCTGCGGCAAGTCCACAGTTCTCCGGGCCCTCTCCGGCCTCAACGCCAATTATGATGGCAACATCGAACTCCAGGGCGAGACGCTGGACCGGCAGCGCAGCCGGCCGTTCTATCGCCGGGTGCAGATGGTGTTTCAGGACCCCTACGGATCGCTCCATCCCCGCAAGACCATCCGCTCGCAACTGAAAGAACCGCTGCGCAACCAGGGGCTGGAGACGAATTCCGTCGACGTCAACGCGGTACTCAGATCGGTCGGCCTCGATCCGGCGCTGAGCTACCGATTTCCGCATCAGCTTTCCGGCGGGCAGCGCCAGCGTGTGGCGATCGCCCGCGCCCTGATGCTGAACCCTGACGTCCTGCTTCTCGACGAACCGACATCGGCGCTCGATGTCTCTGTCCAGGCCGAGATCCTCAATCTGCTGCAGGATCTGCGCGCCGAGCGCGGCCTCACCTACCTCCTTGTCAGCCACGATCTCGCCGTCGTCTCCCATATGTGCAGCCGCGTCGCCATCATGGAAGCCGGCGAGATCGTCGAACAGGTCGATATCGAGGCCCTGCGCCGAGGCGCCGTCGAACATCCCTATTCGCAACGCTTGCTGCGGGCGAGCCGGATGTACGGGAGGGTGTAGCCGTCGATCGGTACGCCCTGCCGCTTCGCGGGTCACCGCAAGTGGGCGTCGATGGCGAAAATGATCTCTTCCCAATCGTTGGGATGAATTTCGTGGCCGCCACCTTCGAGGCGGACAAGCTTCGCGCCCCGGACGGTTCTTGCCAGCAGTTCGCCGTGCTCAACCGGATAAATCGGGTCGGCCGTTCCGTGTATGACGAGGAGGGACGCGGCCAGTTCCGCCAATTTTCCTTTCAAGGCCTGCCCGCCCCTCAACATGAAATGATTTGTGGCACTGACGAAGTTCTTCGCCCGCCTGACATCCCGTTCGACAAAGGCGCGCGCCCGCCCTTCGTCATAGGTGTGCGCCACCCCGGCGATCATCCGGGTGTCTCTGACAAGAAATTCGATCACCTGGGCATTGTCTGTCCAGTCGATGGCGTCACCCGTCGCGGCGTGCGCCATGTAGGCGTCAGTGGTATGCGGCAGCCCGCTAGTATCAATGCCTATTGGCGTGGTGGACATCAGCGTCAGCGTCTTGACGCGTTCGGGATAGGAGAGCGCTGCGATCTGGGCAATCGTGCCGCCCAGTGACATGCCGATCAGATTGACGCGGTCAATGCCGTAGCCATCCAGTACCCTGACGGCGTCCGCAGCCATGTCGTCCATGGTGTAAGGCGGTTCCCCCGGCTCGTAGATCGCCGAACGGCCAGTGTCTCGATTGTCATAGCGAATGACATAATATTTTAGAGCGGCGAGCTTCTGGCAGAACCCGTCCGGCCACCACAGCATCGACGCCATCGCGCCCATAATCAACAGGATCGGCTCATGCGCCGGGTCGCCAAAGGCCTGTGTGGCGATCTCGACGTCATCAAACTTGATATTGCGTTCAGTCACTTGGAGCGTCCTATACGTGTATCGGGTGAAGCGGCGAAGGCTTGGGTCCTGATATCAGCAGCCATAACCCATGATGGGGCTAAGGCAGGTGTGCCGCATCAGGCATTTTGCCTAGGGCGGGTTCAAAACACACATGGGATGACTACGTCTCCATCTCTGCTAATCTTAAACTTCACCTATCGGAGGACTTTGTGTCGACATCCCTCAAAAGTCCTTGTTCTCAGGCCGTGCAGCAGAACTCGATGCGATGGAATCCGCGTTCCGGGACGTCTCCGGCGGTCGGCAACGCTCCATTCTCCTCGGAGCGGAAGCAGGCGGCGGCAAGAGCCGGCTGGTCGAGGAGGTCGTCGACCGACTGTCAAGCATGATGCCGAAAAGTGTGAGCGGTTTTCGGACGACATCATGTTCTAAGTCCTTAATGTAGAACAGGATGATTTTAGGCCGGGTCGGCCTCCAGGCGTTCCGATCAAACAATAGGGCGCGGCTATTTCCAGCTCGTGTAATCAGCGGCGGTGCAACCAAACGGCGCACGATCTTGGCCAAACCGCTTCTTCAGCTGCTCGCATCCCCACTCGTTCAACGGCGCCGGCATGAGGTTGTTGATGTCCATGCCAGGCGATTGGAATTGCGTCGGCGAGCTCGTGACGTACCAAAGCCAGAAGCCGACCACACCGACGACGATCAGAAGCAAAGTGCCGAAGAAAAGCTGCAGCCGCCTCAAGATCGACACCGTCTTTTTGGGTTCTTCGATCAACACCGGCGCAGCCTGATCGCCGTCTTGCTGATGCCCCAGAGGTGCGAGAGCCGCGGCGCGCTCGGCATCCGTGAGCTCGACCCGCTGCAGACGATTGTCCAGAAGCACCGGCAGGGCCGTATTGCCGTGCCTGACGGCCATTCCGATCGCCTTGCCATTGGCTTCACCGACGATCAGCGGCTCCTGTCCGCTCTTCATCCGCGTGTAAGCCGATCGTCCCGTTTTGTCAGCGGCGATCTTGTCATTGTAGGTGATGGAAAGGACCCCGCGCTTGCGGTCAAATGCACTGATCTCGACGGGGACGGGGATCAGCCTGGCAGGCCGGCGCAATTGACCCTTGACCCGCCAAATGCGGATACCAAGAAAAATCATGCCCAGGCTCATGCCGCCAAGCAGGACCACGAACAGCGTGAGCGTGATGATCCTGTTCCAGAGCATGTCCAGACCCAGGCTCATTGTCGCGAGTTCCGGATGGTCGACGGAAATCACAAGATCGGTTTCATAATCGCCGGTATGGAAATCGACGAACATGACCTCGACCTCGGTGTCGTAGTTTCGTCCGCCGTAGCTGTAGACAAGGTGTGCCTCGCAGTCGGTGAAGACTGCCTTGCGTGTCGTGCATTTCCCGTTTTGCACGTCACCGTTCTCAAGCACCAAGGGATTCTGGCTGATCTGGAAATCGCGGATCACACCGGGTGCTTCCGAGACGAAGAGAAAGACGGCCAATGCCAGGATAATGGGCGTTGACCAGAAGTAAGCGTTCGGCGTGGAGATGACGTTGCGCGCCAGTGAGAGCGGGCGGCTGGGGAGAACAAGCGAAGACAACGGCGTCGGACCCCTCATGTGACAGCGCAGCGCGCCGGTAAAGCTTCAAAGCGGCCGATGACCAACGAGCGGAGTTGGCGTCATCCAGACCGGCTTGCACAATCCCATTGTGTGATACCGATCTACAACCTGTTGCGGGCGATCGGCAATGCTTTTCTACACGCGCAGGCGGCAATCCCGCGTTGGTCCTGTCGATAACGCGAGCGACACGAGATACATATTTCACTGATGCCTCCGGACGCAGCATCGAGACGATGAAAACCGAGCGATCGTCAGGCGATCGGTTTGCCGAGAGCCGGATTGACCTCGCCAAAACTGTTGCCTCTTCGCCTTTAAAGTTGCGTCACCGGTATGAAGGTTGATAGAGGAGCGGCGGCGGTATAGTTTCGCTTTCGCAAATCGACGAATGACACAAGGAATAGTTATCTCATGCCGACAGGTACGGTTAAATTCTTCAATGACGACAAGGGCTTCGGCTTTATCACCCCCGAGGATGGCGGACAGGACGTGTTCGTGCACGTGTCTGCTCTGCAGCGCGGCGGGTCGCTACGCGAAGGCGACAAGGTCAGCTTCGACGTCGGACAGGATCGCAAGACCGGAAAATCGAAGGCTGAGAACGTCTCAACCCTCTGATTCAAAGTCGAAGATTACCCAACCCGCGTTGAGCGGGTTGGGCTCGTCGCAACGCCATAGGCCGCGACGACGGTAATCGAGGTCTGTGCGTGTCGTTTTGGGGTACCGGGACGGCAGGAATGCTTCACGCATCCACGTCAGGCCGACGCGAGGCGCTATCTACGCCTCCGATAAAATGCTTTCGGCCGCCTTCTCAGCAATCATGATCACCGGCGAATTGGTGTTGCCCGAGATGATGGTCGGCATGATCGAGGCATCGACGACCCGCAGCTTCGCCAGCCCATGCACCCGCAATTGCGAATCAACCACCGCCATCGTGTCGCTGCCCATTTTACAGGTGCCGACCGGATGGAAGATCGTTGTGGCGATATCGCCGGCGCGGCGAATCAGATCCTCGTCACTCTGGTATTGCCTGCCCGGCAGCATCTCCTGCGGCCGGTACCTAGCGATGGCGCCGGCCTCCATCAGCCGGCGCGCATGCCGAATCGATTTCGTTGCCACGATCCGGTCGCCAACGGTCGAAAGATAATTCGGGCGGATGTCCGGCGCCACGGTAAAATCCGGGCCGCCGACATGCACGGTGCCTCGGCTTTCCGGCCGCAGATTGCAGACGGAGACGGTGACGGCGGGATATTTGTGCAGCGGCTCGCCCAGTCGGTCGGTGCTCAGGGGCTGCACGTGATATTCGAGGTCGGCGGTCGCAACGGCCGGATCGCTCTTGGCAAAGATGCCAAGCTGGCTCGGCGCCATAGACAGCGGCCCGGAGCGGCGCAGCATATATTCAAGCCCCATGCCCGCCCGGGTCAACAGGTTGTGATAGAGCTGGTTCAGCGTCTTTGCGCCCTCGATGCGGAAGACCGTACGGATTTGCAGATGGTCCTGCAGGTTTTCGCCGACACCCGGAAGTTCATGGGTGACATCAAGCCCGGCGGCGGACAACACATCCGGGCGACCGACCCCGGAAAGCTCCAGGATTTTCGGCGAATTGATCGCACCGGCAGACAGGATGACCTCGCGACCGGCGCGAGCCAGATGATTCTGCCCGTTTAGCCGGAACCGCACGCCGGTCACCATTCTGCCGTCGAATTCCAGCCGCTCGGTTTCGGCGCCGGTCAGCACACGCAGATTGAGCCGCTTCATCGCCGGGCGCAGAAAGGCCTTCGTCGTGTTCCAGCGCAGGCCCCCGCGCTGGTTGACCTCGAAATAGCCTGAGCCTTCATTGTCGCCATCGTTGAAATCGTCGGTCTTCGGGATACCGAGTTCTTCAGCTGCATCGCGAAAGGCATCGAGGATCGGCCAGGAAAGCCGCTGCTTTTCCACCCGCCATTCGCCGCCTGCCCCGTGCATCCGCGACTGGCCACGATAGTTGTCCTCGGATTTGAGGAAATAGGGCAGCACGTCGTCCCAGCCCCAGCCGGAATTACCCGCCTGCCGCCAGCCGTCGTAATCGGCCGCCTGGCCACGCATGTAGATCATGCCGTTGATCGACGAGCAGCCTCCCAGCACTTTTCCTCGCGGATAAGGCAGTGATCGGCCGTTCAGTCCTGCCTCCGCCGCCGTCCTCATCATCCAATCGGTGCGTGGATTGCCCATGCAGTAGAGATAGCCGATCGGCACATGCACCCAATGATACCGGTCGCTGCCGCCGGCTTCGAGCAGCAGGACGCGGTTTTTCGGATCGATCGACAGCCGGTTGGCCAGAACGCATCCCGCCGATCCGGCGCCGACGATGATGAAGTCGTAGCTTCCCGCATCAATGGCTGCATCATTCATACGCATGTTCATGCCGCCGCCCCCGCTGCCGCCGGCGGGACCGCTGTCAGACGCCGCCAGAGCGGTGCCATCGCTTCGGCGATATCCTGATAGAGAGCGTAACGCCGCGCATAGTGCGCCTCGAGCGAGACATCCGGACGATAATTCCGCTCTGCCCGAACCATGGCCGCAGCACCAGCGCCGAAGTCCGCGAAGACACCGACGCCGGTTCCGGCCGCAATCGCCGCTCCCAGCGCACCGGTTTCACGCGAGCGGGCAACGCTGACCGGAACGCCGAGCACATCGGCGAAGATCTGCGGCCAGATCAGGCTGCGCGAGCCGCCGCCGGACAGCACGGCTTCGTTGAAGACCGCGCCCGCCTTTCGGATCGTCTCGATGTGCTGGCGATGACCGAAGGCGACACCTTCGAGAAGCGCGCGAACGAGATGTCCCTTGGTGTGCCAACCGGCAAGACCGTAGAAGCCGGCGCGCGCGTGGCCGTCCTGCTGGGCGCCATAGAGATATGGATGGTAGATCGGATCGTCTGTCGTGGGCTCGATCGCCCCGGCCAGCGCGCAGCAGGCATCAAAGGGCGAAACGCCTTCAGCATGCTCGCCTTCGAAGAACTCCCGCACCAGCCATTCGAGATTGGCAGCCGAGGTGGCGCTGTTCTCCATCGCCATGTAGCGGCTGCGATCGAAGGTCGAGGACATGAAGACTGGCCCGCCGAGGTCGGGGCTGTCGATGATGACTTGGTTGATGCTCCAGGTGCCGGCAATGATCGAGGCGCTGCCGGTGCGTGCAACGCCCGAGCCGAGCGCCGAGGCGACGACGTCGAACAGTCCGCCGGCCACCGGTGTACCAGCGGCGAGCCCGGTTTGCCCCGCCACCTCTTCCGTTACCGTACCGGCAATGTCGGCGCTTTCGATGAGCGGCGGCAGGAGGTCCATGCAATCGTCCAGTCCATAGGCCTCCATCAGCGCCTTGTCGTAGCGGCGCGCGGCAAGATCCAGCAGACCGGCCCCCGACATGTCGGACACTTCGCTGACACGCTGGCCGGTCAGGCGGTTGACGACGAAATCCTTGGAGAAGAACACCGTACCGATGCGGTTGAACAGATCCGGCCGGTGACGCTTCAGCCAGGCAAGCAATGTCGGCGTCTGGGATGGCCACGGACGCTGGCGGGCAATCGGATAGGTCCGGTCACCAACACCGGCTTCTCGCCATTCATCGACCAACCCGGCCGCCCGCGTGTCGAGCGACTGGATGCCGATGAGCGGAGCGCCGTCGCGATCAAGCGCATAAAGACCGTTGCCATGCCCGGCGCAACCGATCGCGGCGATTTCCTCCGGCTGGATCTCTGCCTTTTCGATGCAGGCGCGGATGACCTGCCGTGCATTTGTCCAGAGTTCGTCCAACCCTCGCTCGACATGCCCCGGGCTCGGCATGCGGCTGTGTCCTTCTTCGGACGCAGCCGCGATCTCGTTGCCGTGGCGGTCAAAAATCACCGCCTTGATAACGGTGTTTCCGGCGTCGAGCCCCAAAAGATACTCTCCCATGCAGAACCCTCCCGAGATTCGAAATCGCTGCTCAGCCCTGCTGATAGAGCGCAAAGGCCTGGTCGCCGCTCGCGTCCTCGTGCACGATCGCCATCAGCCCGCGCACCACGGCACTCGGATTGGCGTGCTGATAGATGTTGCGGCCATAGACCATGCCCATTGCACCCTGCCGCATCAAGGCCGCGGATTTGTCGAAGACGGCACGAAGATCCTCCTTGCCGCCGCCGCGCACCAGAACCGGGCAACGGGCTGCTTCCACCACTCTGTGGAAATCCTCGGCATTGGTGGTTGGGTCCGCTTTGACGATATCCGCACCCATCTCACGGGCGAGCCGCGTCAACGTCACGATCTTGTCGGCATCGCCGTCGACCATGTAGCCGCCCTTTTCCGTCACCGGCTGCATCACCAACGGCTCGATCATCAGCGGCATGCCATACTTGTCGCAATCGGCCCGGACGCGGGAAATATTCTCAACGCACTGGCGGAAAAGGTCCGGCTCGTCCGGCAGCATGAACAGGTTGACGACGACGCAGGCTGCATCCATCTCGATCGCGCCGATCAATGGTTCGGCCTCGTTCTGCAGCACCGCCCACATGTCGCGGTGGCGGATCCGGTTATAGGGATTGCCCATGTCGATGCGCATGACCAGCGTCGGCTTGTCCTTGCCGGGCACATGCTGCAGCAGGTCGGCCTGGCCGTAATTCATCTGGATCGCGTCCGGCCCTGCAGAAACCAGCGCCTTGACGACGGCCTGAATGTCCTCCAGCCCGTTGAGGAAGGATGGTTCGTTGCAGACGCCGTGATCGATCGCCACATCGAGGCAGCGGCCGCCGCCGAACAGCCGGTTCATCCGGACTTTGCTGTTGTGTCGCATTCTGTGCTCCTTGGTTCGTTCCTTGCGGAAAGCATGTCTTCGTCGACGCCGTGGCGTTGGTTGAGAAGGGTGAGAAAACGGTCGCGCTCACGGGCGCGATGCGCGAGCGTCCAGCGCTTTTCCTGCGCCAACAGGTCGAGTGCGGCATCCATCATGTCGAGCGTAAGCTCGCCTGAAACGGCCAGCGTCGTGCGCCGCAAAAGCAGGTCGTCGAGATGTTCCACCGCTTCCTCGCGGATCAGGAACTGCACTTCGCGCATCGAGTAGGCGGCGTGCGGCAGCACTGCATCGGGGCCGGCCGCGATGAAGTCGCCAACCGCCTCGGCATCCGTGCCATATCGGGCAAACAGCTCAGCCATGCGCCGGCCGGAAAGGCCCTTGCTGGCCGCCATCTGCGTCAGCCAGGCGGCCGCGCTGGCGGGAAATGCCCGCCCGCCGCCGATCGGTCGATCGGTTGTCGCAATGCGGCGCCGCCTGCCCAGCCTTTCCAGAGCCATGTCGGCCGCCAGTTCCCCGAAGGATCGGAATGTCGTCCACTTGCCGCCGATCATGCACAGAACCGGTGGGCCACCATCCTTCGGCTCCACGACCGTGCAGAAATGATCGCGCGGGATGCGGCCGGTAAAGCTGTCAGTGCTGGCCGGCAGCGGCCGCACGCCGGAAAACTGGAAAACGATCTGTTCCGGCCGGACGGTGATATCAGGCAGCACGAAGGCGAGCGATTGCAGGATATAATCCCGCTCGTCCGCCTCGCAGCGCACCGTTTCCGGATCGTCGACGCGGATATCGGTCGAACCGACGAGAACCTTGCCAAGATAGGGAAACAGGATGCAGATCCGCCCGTCCTCGTTTTCATAGTAGATCATGTGATCCGCGAGTGCGTCGCGCAGGTCCGCATTGTCGACGACCAGATGCGAGCCCTTGGTACCGCCCATCAGCGGCGCCGGCCGTGTTTCTGGCGAAAACAGGGTCTGATTGGCGATGTCTATCCAGCCGCCGGTGGCGTTGATGATCAGCACCGGTTCGACGCTAATGGAAGCCCCGCCGATCAGGTCCTCGACCCGATATTGGCCATCCTCTGTCCGATGCAGTTCCGCGTAATTCAGCGCCATCGCCCCGAATTTTGCTGAAAGACCATCCTGCAGAAGCTCGATGCCCAGCCGCTCCGGATGGCTGACCCAGGCGTCGAAATAGGTGGCGGAACTCTTGATGTCGGGATTGAGCGCCGGCCACTTGGCAAGCGTCGTGCGCCGGTCGCGAAACTGGTGGCGCGGCATCAGCGCCCGCTTGCGGGTCAGGAAGTCATAGATGCTCAGGCCTGCCTTGATGGCGACGGCGCCACGCCGGCTCGGGCGGCGGCTGAGGCCCAGGAAGCGGACGATGCCATTGCCGAGGCCGGAAAATATATCGAACACCGGCACCGTCGTCGGCAGCGGCGCTACGTAGTGTGGCGCATTGCGCAGCAGCCGATCCCGCTCGACCAGCGATTCCTGCACCAGCTTGAATTCGCCATTTTCAAGATAGCGAAGCCCACCATGGACCATGCGCGACAGCGCCGAACTGGCCCCTGAGCAATAGTCGTGTTTCTCGACGAGCAGCACGTTCAGCCCCTGCAGCGACAACTCGCGAAAGACACTGATGCCGTTGATGCCGCCGCCAATGACGCACACGTCCACCTTCGGGCTCTGGCGGAGCCCGTCCAATATCTCTTCCCGTTTCATGATGGCGATCCGCTACCTGTCCATGTCAGTCAGTTTCGCCGCTATGGCCGTATCGATGGCCGCAAGATCGGCCGAATCCAGCCGGATGGTCCCGGCTCGCGCATTGTCGAGCGCTTGCGCCGGATTGCGCGCCCCGCAAAGTGCAAAGGTGACGCCCGGCTGCGCCAGCGTCCAGGCAATCACGATCTGGGCGATGCTGGCGCCGTGTTTTTCGGCGACCGGCCGGATGTCGTCGGCCAGCGCCGTTGCCTTCTGGCGATTGTCGACTGAAAAGCGCGGATTATCCTTGCGCTGGTCGTCGCCTGAGAACACCCGGTCCGGACCGATGGTGCCGGACAGCAACCCCAACGCCAGCGACGAGTAGCTCAGCGTCGCAATGCTGTTGGCCTTGGTCAGCGGCAGAAGCTCCGCCTCGATCTCCCGGTCGATCATGCTGAACCGCTCCTGGATCGCATCGAGACCACCAGCAGCAATATAGGCATTGAGTTCGTCGGGGCTGACATTGCTTGCGCCGATCGCCCGGATCTTGCCCGATGTGCGCAGGTCTTCCAGCGCCCGCATCGTTTCCTCGACCGAAGTCGTCGGATCTTGCCAATGAGTGATGTAGAGGTCGATATAATCGGTTCCAAGCCGCCTCAGACTTTCCTCGACCTCATGCAGGATGGCGTCGCGGCCGAGATAACGGTGCACCGGCTTGCCGTCTTGATCGAAGAAATGACGACCCTTCTGCGTATGCCAGACAAGGCCGCATTTGGTGGCGATGACTGCCTTGTCGCGGCGCCCGGTCAGCGCCTTGCCGACGATCTCCTCGGAACGTCCAAGCCCATAGGCGGGCGCCGTATCGATCAGCGTCACGCCGGCATCGAGCGATGCCTGGATCGCGGCGATGGATTCGGCTTCATCGGTCCCGCCCCACATCCAGCCGCCGATCGCCCAGGTGCCCAGTCCCACCGCCGAGGCGGAAACGCCCGATTTGCCGATCTCACGTGTCAATTGCTGTCCGCTCATGCCCATTTTCCTTCGCCATTCGCCAGTGCCAGCACCCGCGCACCCGTCGCCTCATCGGTCACCAGCGTATCGAGATGATTGCCCCTGAGAACGCTGAGGATCGGGCCTGCCTTGTTCGGCCCGCTCGCCACACCGATCTTGGTGGGGATCGAGGCGAATTCCGGCAGCGTCAGCGACACCAGCGAACGGTTGAGGCTATAGTCGCAGACTTGGCCATGATCATCGAGCAGATGCGCCAGCAATTCGCAGGAGGCGCCGGACCGCTCGATCGCGGCGCGGTCGGTGCTCGAGGATGGATGCAGGTCGTAATAGCTCGAATCGTCCGAGAGGATCGAGCCGATGCCGACCACCGCCACTTTCGCCTCGCGCGCCCGTTTGAAAACGTCTGCGACGGAACGCATGTTGATCAGCATCGCCCGCTGCTCGGCATCATCGGCAAAGAGGGGCGCGTGGATCTGGTAGGAACGTCCCCCAAGCCGGTCGGCCATCAAGGTCGAGACATGATTGACGTCAGTATAGTGTTTACCCTGCACGCAGCCGGTTGCTGGAATGACCTCGACATTGAACCGACGCGGCGGCTGCAGACCGGCGACGACGGCGCTCACCCCTTTGCCGCCGGTGATGCAGATCGTATCGCCGTCGATGATCTCTTCCAGCAGCAACCTTGCTGCCGCTTCGCCAACGGCCTGAAGCGCCGTCTGCGGATTGTCGGACACGGTCGGCACCACCACAGCACGGCCGATGCCGCCAAGCGCTCGTAGCCGTTCTTCCATATCGACCAGCGGCTCGACCGGCGACTTGATCTTGATCTCGACCAGACCGAGCTGGCGGCCGCGCTTGATCAGGCGGTTGACGGTGGCGTGCGAGATGCCCAGCTGATCGGCAATCTGCGCCTGTGTCAGCCCCTCGAGGAAATGCAGGACCAGAGCCTGGTGCATCTGCCGGGCGATGACGATTTCCTCGCGCGGCGCATTTGCGGGCTTGAGCTTGGCTATCGGCATATCAGGCAGCCTTCCGCTTGTGCAGGAAATGGTCGATCGAGACGGCGGCAAGCAGAATGCTGCCTTTGATCATGTCTTGCCAATAGACGGACACGTCAAGCAAGATCAATGAGCTTGTTACGACCGACAGCAGGGCAATACCGAGAATAGCCCCAAGGATCGTGCCGGAACCGCCATTCAGCGACGCACCGCCGATCACCGCGGCGGCGATGATGTTGAGCTCCATGCCGACACCAAAGGTCGGGGTCGCGGCACCGAAGCGGGACATGTAGATCACCCCGGCAACGCCGGACAGCGTGGCGCAGAGCACCGTCACCCAGAATTTCACCTGGTTGGTCTTGATACCGGAATAGAGCGCCGCCTTCTCGTTGCTGCCGGTGTAGAACACCTTGCGGAAGGCGGTTGCCCGGCGCAGCAGGAAGTCGAACAGCACGACGACCGCAACAAAAATCAGGATTACATAGGGGACGCCATAGAATGTGCCCTGCCCGACCGCCTTGAACGAGGGCGGCAAGGTGAACAGCGACAGCGGCGTACCCTTGGTGATGATCAGGCAGATACCACGCACGATGACCATCGCCGCAAGCGAGGTGATGAAGTGGTTGAGCCCGACGACCGTGACGAAGAAGCCCATGACACAGCCGATCAGGCCGCTGGCAATGATCCCGATCAAGGATGCGCTCCATGGATCGAGCCCCATCAGGAATAGCGAGCCCGACAGCACCATCGAGAAGCAGACGACCGAGCCGACCGACAGGTCGATGCCGCCGACAATCAACAGGATGGTCATGCCGACGACGACGATCCCTTCCACCGAGAACGACATCAGCATCGCCCGGAAGTTGCCGAGCGTCAGAAAATGCGGCGAGGCAAAGCTCATGACGATACAGAGCGCCAGGATGATCGCGATCAGTCCCGCCTCGCGCATCGTCCCCAGCCGTTTCCAGCCGGGCGCGCGTGCCTGATGTGCCGTTGCCAGTGTAGCGTCCGCCATGACCCTGTCTCCTGCCCCTGCTTTTTCCCTACGCGGCATGCTCTGATGCCTTTGAATTGTTGTGACCGCCGATACCCGAGGCGAGCCGCATGATCGTTTCCTCCGTCATCGCCTCGCCCTCGACCTCGCCTGCGACCGTGCCCTCGTGGATGACCAGCACCCGATCGCACAGGCCGAGAAGCTCCGGCAGTTCCGACGAGATGACGACGATGCCGATGCCGGAGCGCGCGAGATCGCGCAGCAGCCGGTGGATTTCCGATTTGGCGCCGACATCGATGCCACGGGTCGGCTCATCCATCAGAATGACCTTGGGATCGACCGCCAACTGCTTGGCAATCGCCACCTTCTGCTGGTTTCCGCCCGACAGCGACGAGACCGGCATATCGATGCCACCCATCCGTACGCCGAGCCGCCGGGCCAGGTTGTGGGCACGATCCGCCTCGGCCTTGGAATCCAACAGTCCCAGCGGTCCGGTCAGCGATTTCAAATCGAGAACGGCAATGTTCTGGGCGATGGAAAGATCAAGGAAAATGCCGGAGCCTTTCCGGTCTTCCGACAGGTAGACGACACCCGCCTGCGCTGCCTGCGCATAGGACCGCGCCCGCAGCCGCTGTCCATGCAGTTGCACCTCGCCGCCGGTTACAGGCCGCAATCCGCAAATACCTTCAGCTATCTCCGTGCGCCCCGAGCCGATCAGCCCGCCGACGCCGAGAATTTCACCCTTGCGCAGGTCGAAGCTCACATCCGTGAAGCGGCTGCCGTCGCCGAGATCGCGGACGCTCAAGATGATCTCATCGGTCCGCTCCGCCAGCGCCTGCTTTTCCGGATAGAGCTGGGTGATCTCGCGCCCGACCATGCGGCGCACCACATCATCCGGCGTCAAGTCCGCCACCTTCTCCGTCGAGACATAACGGCCATCGCGAAACACGGTGACCCGGTCGCACAGGCTGAAGATTTCGGCCATGCGGTGGCTGATATAGATGATCGAAATACCCTGCGCCTTGAGGTCGCGGATGATTCCGAACAGGACCTGCGTCTCCGATTCCGTCAAAGCAGCCGTCGGTTCGTCGAAGATCAGCACCCGGCAATCGAGCGTCAGCGCCTTGGCGATCTCGACAAGCTGCTGACTGGAAATCGACAGGTCGCCGACTTTGCGGCGCACGTCGATCGGCGCCAGACGATTCATCACGACCTGCGCATCCCGCTCCAGCCGGCCATAATTCATGAAAGGGGAGCGGCGGCGGTTGGTCGCGGCCATGAACATGTTCTCGGCCACCGTCGCATCGGGGCAGAGCGCGATTTCCTGATGCACGAGGCCAAGCCCGAGCGATTGCGCCACGGCCGGCGACGTCACCGTTACCGGCGCGCCATCGACGAGAACGTCCCCTTCGGTCGGCTGCTGCACGCCGGCAATGATGTTCATCAGCGTCGACTTGCCCGCGCCGTTTTCGCCGCAAAGCGCATGAACCTCGCCCTTCTCCAGGCTGAAGCTCACATCCGTCAACGCCTTCACCGCCCCGAAGTGCTTGCTGACATTGCGGATTTCCAGAACCGGCACCGACGCCATCATCGTCTCCTCCTCACGCTCGCGGTGGCTGTCCGGAGTTTCCTGCCTCCGGACAGCCGGCACAAAGGCTTACTCCTCGATGCCTTTGGTGCCCCGCCGCTTCAGATACTTGTCCCAGTAGAAGTCGTCGGCATTATCAGCCGTGACGATCGACAGGCCGTTGTCGACGAACGGAATGCTCATCGGGTTGAAGCCGGCGCGCTTGGCGTCGTTCATCGGGTCGATGAGTTCCGGATGCTTGGCCAGCCACAGAAGCATGAAGCCCATGTAACCCTGCATGCCCTGGTTCGGATTGATCGAACCGAACACTTCGCCTGCCTTGATCATATCGAGAATGTTGGCATTGACGTCGGCGCACATCACGAGGATCTTGCCGCCGCTTTCCTTGTTGGCCTGCGAAGCGCCGATGGCCGAATTCGCTTCCGGCAGGAAGACGGCCCCAATGTTCGGATGGGCCTGCACCAAGCTCATCAGGCCCTGATAGGCCTTGTTCGGGTCCTGGTTGGACGCAGCGCGGCCGACGAGCTTCATGTCAGGATATTTTTCCTCCATGCGGGCGATGAAGGCGGCGATACGCTTGTCGTGGTTGTCCTGGCCCGGATTTTCGAGAACGGCATATTCACCCTTGCCACCCATCTTTTCGGCAATCGCGTCCGCCGCATAGGTGCCTTCGCGGGTATTGTCCGAGGTGACGAACGAGATGCGCTTGGAAAGCGGTGCATCGGCTGCGAAGGTCACGACCGCCGTGCCCTGGTCGATTGCCCGGTTGATCGGCTCGATGAACGGATCGGAGTTCATCGGATGAACGAGGATACCGGCCGGGTTCTGGGCCAGCGCCTGGTCGAAAGTGGCGATCTGCTTGTTGACGTCATATTCCGGCGTGCCGGTATAGGCGGTCTCGCAGCCGAGCTGCTGACCGGCCTGCTTGAACATTTCATAGACCGGGAACCAATATTCGACGCCCGATACCATGACGTTCATGACGTATTTTTCACCCGGCTTGCAGCGGAACGGATTTTCCGTGTCCGCGCTGGCCACGCCGGCCAAAAGCGTCGATGCAAGGACCGCCAATGCGGTCGTGCTTAGAAAATTGCGCAAGTTTCCTCCTCGAGGCCGAAGCCCCTCCCAAATATCCGGCGGCGCCTTAGCGGCTGCCGATGATCCATTGAAGACCGGAGTTCCTCCTCGAAATCCGGTATGGGCAGGTAATCCCAGACACAGCAGCCTGTCAATATAATTCACACACTGAAATATATTTCACTCGCTAGGTCTTTGGATCGGTTGTTTGCCGCACGCGTGGGCTAACGGAGCACGCCGGCTTCTTCGGCCGCTACTTTGAAAGCCAATGCGGCCGCGGCTGCATCGGCTCGCCCGTGGACGGCGTCCGTGCAGATCTTCTTGGCGGTGGCGAAGGATGCCGCTTTCTCACGCGGCCAACAGGTCATCAGATATGCGAGCGCGTCCCTGCTATTGCGGATACTTTTAAGATGGTCGCCATCCCCAACGATGACCTCAACGGGCTGGTCCCAAAAATCGCGGCGCATCGACATCTCCTCAGCTCTTCGGCTATGGCTGAACGTCATCTGCGCGGGCTCGTTCCAGCATGGGACTTTGGTCCCATACGGTCGGGCGAAAGATCCTTATGCGCTGCACGTGCGCGGTTCTCCTCCACTGGATTGTGATCCTCATTCGCTCTACAGCAAGGGACGTGTTCCGAGCCCGTCCCCTTAAGGTGCAATTCATCTATGACGAAAAAAATTTATCTCGCCGGTCCTGAAGTGTTCCTTCCAAACGCCCGTGAAATGCTCGACCGGAAGGCCGCGCTTGCCCGCGAGGCGGGACTTCACCCACTCTCACCTGGTGATCTGGAAATCCCGCAAACGAACTCGAAGCGCGAGCGGGCGGCAGCGATAAACGCAGTGGATGAGAAGATGATGATGGAGGCCGATGCCATCATCGCCAATCTCACACCGTTTCGCGGCATTGCCGCCGATACCGGGACGGCTTTCGAACTCGGCTTTATGTGCGCAAGCGGCAAGCCTGTCTTCGCCTATACGAATGTGGCCCGCGATCACAGCGGACGGGTGAGCGATCTTTATGGCGGCGCCGTCGCCTATGATGGTGAAGGTCGGCTGCGAGACCCGAACGGGATCGCGGTCGAGGATTTCGGCCTGGCCGACAATCTCATGCTGCACGCCGGGATCGAGCGGCGCGGCGGCGTCCTCATCGTCGGAGACGCGGCTCGCGATGCGCTCTATACGGATTTAACCGCGTTCAAGACCTGTCTCGCCATCGCAGTCGAGAAGCTGCGATAAAGGACTGTCCAGGCGTTTAGATGATCGAGATGCGCCGTTCGTTGGGCTTCCACGCTGAGCTATGGATTTGAGTCCCCCTTAAAGCGCTGACATATCGGAGGGAAGCGTTAAACCGAAGGCGTCACGCGCCATCAGGCAAGCAGCATCTCCGGGAACGCATTCGCGACAAACGACAGGCCGAATATCGTAGACGACGCAAGATGTCTCAACACCGACCCGACCGGACAATGCAGCGCAACGCGACCCGTTACAACGCATTCCCGTCTCATCTGCAGCGACGAAGCGCGGTGGCAGCAAATCGAGAGCAGCATCACTTTCCGTGGAAAATCTTGGCCAGTCAGGTGAAAAGGAGCAACACGCACCGCAGGTTTGGCAATCTAGATCGCTTAGTGAGTTCATAACCAGCTCCTACCACGGCACCTCCCGGCAACGCAAAGTGCTTAATACGGAAGATGACTTGAGGCGGAACGGATTCAGGCGGCCTTTGCGGTGTCCTCGCTATGACAAATCTCCATTGACAGCACTTTTAGGCATTCCTTGCTGAAAGCTGCCAATGAAGTGCCGAACGATAGAAGACGGCGAGCAAACAAAATCACGGACGAAACTGACCATTGACATTGGCGGTGTTAAGGCCGAAGCCGCACTCGGCTGCGCAATGCGCGGCCGTTTTCACGAGGATTCGAGAGATGAAGACCAAGGCGGCTGCAGCCAACGCCGGAAACCTGATCATGACGGGTATCGTGCTGATGCTGCTCGGCGATCTGCTCTTTGCGCTGAACGATGCTATGGGCAAATGGCTGCTCACGAACTTCGCCCTCGGTCAGGTACTGGTGATCCGCTCGGTCGGCTCTTTCATCGTGCTTGGGCCGATGATCGCACGGCAAGGGCCGATGGCCCTGTTCCGTGTCGAGCAGAAGCGCCTCCAGTTCATACGTGTTTTCATGGCGACCGCCGATGTCGCCCTGTTCTACGCGGCCGTCGCCTATCTGCCGCTCGCCGACGTCATGACCTTCTATATGGCCGGGCCGATCTACATAGCCGCGCTCTCGCATTTCTTTCTTGGGGAGAAGATCGGCTGGCGTCGCTGGCTAGCCGTTTTGGTCGGCTTCGCGGGCGTCGTCATCGCGCTGCGTCCGTCGACGGCGATGCTGTCGCTTCCGTCGCTCTTCGGCCTTGCCGGCAGCCTTGCCTTTGCGCTGTCGCTGGTGATGAGCCGTTATCTGCGTTCGACCAGCGACACGACCCTGGTGACGTGGCAGACGATCGCCGCCCTTGCCACCGGCATTGCGCTGAGCATCGGCCATTGGCAGCCGGCAACGCTCGTCAATTGGTCCGGCATGCTCCTGCTCGGTGTCGTCGCCACCTGCGCGCATCTCTTGATCACCCGCTCGCTGAAGCTCGCACCGGCATCGCTGCTGGCGCCGATGCAATATACGCTGCTGCTCTGGGCGATCGTGCTGGGCTACATCTTCTTCAACGATATTCCCGATATGCAGATCATCGTCGGCGCCGCAATCATCGTCTTTGCCGGGCTCTTCATCTTCCATCGGAAGAACCTGAAAGAGACGGTTCCGGTCGAAGCCGTCCCGCCCGACGGCCATTGAGGCTATAGCGCCGCTTATCTTTCAGTTTCGCACAGGACGCCGCTGTAACCCCTGGAATTCCTGCATTTCCACGGAACAATTTGGACGCCTGCACGCTACTCCCGAGCATTCAAACCCGGGAGATCGCAATGGCGTTCATGACCCTCGAAGACCTATCCTCGCAATTGAAGAAGATCGATTTCTGCATGCTGTCGACGAACGCCGGGTCGGGCCGCATCTCGGCCCGCCCGATGAGCAATAATGGCGACGTCGAATATGACGGGGATTCTTGGTTCTTTTCGTATGAGGACAGCAGGAAAATCACGGAGATCGAAGGCATCGACATGGTCTCGCTGACGTTCACGGCACCGCCCAGTCTCCTCGGCAAGCCGGGGATCTTCATAGCTGTCGAGGGCGTCGCCTCACTGGTGCGGGACAAGGCGGCATTCGAAGACCATTGGGTGCCCGATCTCGAGCGGTGGTTTCCGGAAGGTGTGGACACTCCCGGGATCGTTCTTATCAAAGTTTCGGCGTCCTCCATCCGCTACTGGGATGGTGAGGAAAACGGCGAGGTCACCCTACCCGGATTAGCGAGCTAAGAGAGCGGCATAACGGTGTGCCCTACTCTGCGGGCGGCTCTTCCCAGCCGAAGACGCTCCGGCCGGCGAAATCGGCGGACTGGCGGAATTCGCCGGCGATGATTTCCTTGAGGTCAGGGCCTGTCACATAGCGTTCCATCTGCCTGGATTGATTATCCAGGCGCTTGAGCGCCTGCAACTCTTCCTCCCGTCCGAGCCTGGCCTTCTGCACTGCCGATTTCATTACGCCGATCGTCTCGTCATAGACCTTGAGCGGCACCGGGAAGGGATGGCGGTCCTTGCCGCCATGGGCGATGGAGAAGCGTGCCGGATCGGAAAAACGGCAGGGTGCGCCGTGGACGACCTCGGCCACCATAGCCAGCGCCTCCACCGTGCGGGCGCCGACACCGGGAACCAGCAGCAGCTCTTCGAAATCCGCCGGCCCGCGGTCGGCTGCGGCAGCAAGATTTCCATGCAGACGCCGCATATTGACATCGCTCTCGCGCACGTCGTGATGCGCCGGCATGATCAGGTGCGGCAGCATCGGCTGCTCGGCTGGCTCGGGCGCCGGCTGCTTGACACGCAGCAGCGCGGCGGCCTCGCGGATGATCCGGTCAGGACCGAGTGTTGCCAGCAGATCGAGCTGGCCGCGCCGCGACCGCTCGGCGCGCCGGTCGGCCAGATTGACGATCGTGCCCTGGCTCCTGCCCTCGATTGCCGCATGCGGCGAGTCGACAAAACTCTCCAGCCCCTCCGACAGCCAGTGATAGCGCCGTGCCTGCCGCCTGTCGCCGTTCATGCCCTGTTGCACGACCACCCAATGGCCGTCATCGGCGACGATGAAACCGTGCAGATAAAGATCGAACCCATCCTGAAGCGCAGCGCTGTCGACCTTGGCGATGAGACGGCTCGTTGTCGCCAGGCCTTCGCCATCGAGGCCGACGCGTTCGCCGATCGAGACGAGCTCGTGCGGGGTTTTGCGCGAATGCGCGCCGCGGCCGCCGCAGACATGCAGGCCGAGTTCGCCGGAGCGCGGTTTCAGCCCGCGCTTCAAGGCACCGAGAACACTTGTGGTGATGCCGGAGGAATGCCAATCCATGCCCATCACCGCGCCGAAGGACTGAAACCAGAAGGGATGAGCGAGCCTGCGCAGGAATTCGTCCCGGCCGTAGTGATGCACGATCGCTTCGGCGATCAGGGCTCCGAGCCGCGTCATCCGGTCGCCGAGCCAATGCGGCACACGTCCCCCGTGAAGGGGAAGATCGGCGCTGCCTGCGCGTTGTGACATCTCGTTTCCTTACGCTTTCCATCACTCCGACGCCGCACGGAACCCAAAAATATTCCAGGCGTTTGTTTTCGCAGTTAGAAGCCGAGGCAATCATGACCGCAATCGAGACCGTCTTCAATAACCCGAGCCTGCCCCAGGCAAAATCGCAATGGCCGGACGGCCGCGAAAAACGGAATCACAGCGCTTTGCGCCTGGAGGGCATCGCCGAGAAGGCGGCCTTCCTGATCAACGGCAACCGATATTTCGCCGAAGTTTCGTGGGCGCTGCGGCAGGCACGGCGCACGATCTGGATTATCGGCTGGGATTTCAATCCCGACATCCCGTTGGAACCGGAGCAATCCGACGAGACTTTGGCAGACCTGTTGCATGGGCTCGCGGCGGCCAATCCCGAACTCGAGATACGCATCCTCATCTGGGCGCTCGGGCCGGTCTATTCGGAAAAATCCCTGCAGGTGCTTCGCAAGAAGAACTTCCCTAAGAATGCCCGGATCGACCTGCGTTTCGATCTTCAGGGTGCCGTTCGCGGCTCTCACCATCAGAAACTCGTCTGCATCGACGACGCCGTCGGCTTCATCGGCGGCATCGACCTGACGTCGCGGCGATGGGACACAAAGCGCCATCATGCCAGGGACAGGCTCCGGCGGGACCCCGAGGGCGTGTCCTACGATCCGCTCCATGACGTTCAGGCGATGGTCACGGGCGACGCCGCACGGCTGATCGGCGATATCGCCAGGCGACGCTGGGAAACAGCTACCGGCGAAAGGCACCCGCCGCTTGCCGAGCGCGCGCCCTTTCCCTGGCCGGACGATCTTGCTGTTTCGCTGCGGGATATCCCGGTGAGCTTCGCGCTGACGGAGCCGTCGACGACCTTGTGCGCCGGCATCAGCGACGGTATCGCCTCGACATTGGATATCATTTCGCGAGCACGGCGCCTGCTTTATATCGAGGCGCAATATCTCGCCTCCTTCCGCGTCGCCGACGCCATAGCCGCACGGCTGCAGGAGGAAGACGGGCCCGAGGTCGTCATCATCTGCACGCGCAGCTCCCACGGGCTGATCGAAAAGATTATCATGGGCGGCAATCGCGACCGCGTCATCCGCCTTCTCAAACGGGCCGATCGCGCGAACCGGCTGCGGGTCTATTTTCCCGTTGTGCCCGGGCCGACAGTGCCCGGGCCACTCGTGCCCGGGCGGACAGCACCAGCGACTGTCGACGAGGTCGAGGTGCTCATCCATTCCAAACTGATGATCGCCGACGATGAGCTGGTGCGCATCGGCTCCTCCAATCTCAACAATCGCTCCGAAGGGATTGATTCGGAATGCGATATCCTATTCGAATCTGAAACAGACGAGCACCGCCGCGCGGTGGCGGAGCTGCGTAACCGCCTGCTGGCGGAATATCTCGGAACAGGCACCGAGACCGTTGCAGCCGCCTACGCGCAAAGCGGCTCGGTGATCGAAGGGATCGAGGCGCTGAATGACGACGCCCGGGGTCTGAGAGAATTCGTAGTCGAGCTTTCCGGCAGCACCTCACCGGTCAGAGGGACCGGGTTCTTTGACCCGGCCCGGCCTTTCCTGCCGCTACGCCGATTGGGCCTCGGCGCGCTCGTCCGCTTCCTCGTCCGTCCCGCGTGATCTTCGGAAGACGATCTCACTGATGAGGAGAAGCGTCGTGCCGAGCGCCAACGGAATGAAGAAATAGGCGCAGCGAAACGCGATCAGCGCGCCGATCGAGGCTTCCTGCGGCACGGCATAGGAGACAGTCGCCTCCAGCACGCCGAGCCCACCAGGAACATGGGTTGCGAGAATTGCCGAATTGGCCAGCACATACGCCGTCACCGACCTGAAGAAGGCGACGTCGCCGAAGGCAGAGAGCATCTGGTGCAGGCAGGCGGAAACGAGGATGAAGTTGATCGTCCCGATCGCGACCTGCGCGACGGCAATCGAAAATCGCGGCAACTGAAACGACCATCGCCAAAGGCGCAACTTGCCGCGGATGAAAAACGCCAGCGCCGCATAGACGACCGGCACGATGAGCGCCAGCACACCGAAAATGCGTACATTGGCCGTATCAAGCCGCAGCAGGCGCCCGGCATCACCCGGATTGACGATTAGAGCAAGGCCGCCGAGCGTGATCAGCCCGAGCCCGACCGTGACGCCGCAGAACAGGATAATTTTCGCTACGTCCTCGGTCGTCAGTCCCCAGCGCGAATAAAAGCGGTAGCGGAAAGCACCGCTGCTCAGCCCGGCAAAACCGATATTGTGGCCGAGCGACAGGCTGATGAACGAAGCCAATGCAATTTTAGGATAAGGCAAGGATTTGCCGAGCGAACGGATCGCCAGCAGATCGAAACAGCCAAGACATAGATAGGATGCCGCAGCAAAGAGAAGCGCTGTACAGAAGCTTGAAAGCGGTATGCTGCGAACCGACTGGACGATCTGGTCGAGGCTGTACTGCTCGAAGATGCGATAGAGAAGAAAGACAGCAAAACAAAGGGCGGCAACCAGCAGTCCATTCCAGATCATGCTTTTCAAGCTCATCGATTGTCCTCGGGAGTGCGAGCGTGGTGGGTCGATAATCTGGAACGATCAAACGAGTTTTGTGTTCCCCCGGAACACGATCGATGTCCCAAGGGACGAGTTTCAGCGGACCCATGGCGGAAAAATCAATCAGACTCCTGACTTATAACGTGCACAGTTGTATCGGCAGCGACCGTAAGCTCGATCCCGGGCGCATCGCTTCGGTCATCGCCGAGGCGCAAGCCGACATCGTCGCGCTTCAGGAGGTCGATGTCCTCAGGCGCAGGACCGGCGGCATCGACCAGGCGCATATGATCGCCTCGCTGCTCGAAATGCAGGCCCATTTTCATCCGGCGCTGTCGGTTGCCGAAGAGCAATATGGCGATGCGATCATCACCGCTCTGCCGACAGGCGCGGTCAAGGCCGGCCCGCTGCCATCCATCGGCGAACAGCGCGGCGCCCTTTCCGTCGAAATCCTGGTCGGCGACAGAAAACTGCTGGTTGTCAACACTCATCTCGGGCTTCGCGGCCGCGAGCGCATGCGGCAGATGACGACGCTATTGAGCGCGGGCTGGCTGCGCGGCACGGCGGACGAACCGCTTCCCACTATTCTCTGCGGCGACTTCAACGCCATTCCGTCGTCGGCGACGTACCGACTTGCCGCGCGATCGCTGAAGGACGCCCAGCTCGCAGGCAAGGACCGGCCTAAAGCGACCTTTCCCTCCCGCTACCCGCTGATGCGTATCGACCACGTCTTCGTCAGCGACGATCTCGTCGTCAAGAAAGCGGCCGTGCTGCAAAACCGGCTGACGAGGATCGCTTCGGATCACCTCCCTCTTCTTGCAGAAATCTGCTTCGCCTGAACGCTGGCGCCACGCGCGACCTCCTAGGCGTTGTTATCCACTGAAAAACGACACGCATCAGCGCTTGCAGCGACATTGAAACGAATATTTCACGAATAATGTTATATGGAATATCTGTTCCGCCCGCGCATCATGTGTCCGGGTGATGGATGTTCAGTCGTTCGAGCGGATCGGGACCTTCACTCGAAATCGACTGCTCTCTTGGAGGAAGAGGAGGGGTTGATGTTGGCTAGGCTGTTGTCACGTGTGCGCATCCAGACGCAGGTGATGGTGTTCATCGCGCCATTCGTCTTGAGCATCATGGCCGTCGGCGCCATGGGCTTTTATGCATCGAGCCTGCTCCAGGGGCGGATGGATATTTCCAACTCCGTCCTGCAGTCCTTGAGCGGCTTTCGCAATCTATCTGCCGCGATGGCCGAATTCCTCGCCAATGCCACGCAGGAAAACAGAGACGCCGTCACCGCCAAGCTTGCCGATCAGCGTGCTCTTCTGAAATCCGGCCTCGACAGGCTCGCCGCGGATCGCAGCGGCCAGCAGGAGTTGGAACAGGCGCTCTCTTCGATCGATGGAATTTCGACACGCATGGACTCGCTGTGGCAGCTTCAAGAAAGCCGGACGGCACTCCTTGCCGATCTCCAGAAAGCGCAGAGCGTCGTCGTGTCGTCCCAGACGGATATCGTCGAGGGCTCCAAGGTTCTCCAACGCGCGGCCGACCTGCAGGAAGACGAGTCTCGCAAC
The DNA here is from genome assembly GCF_019793435.1 of Rhizobium redzepovicii. GTDB lineage: Bacteria > Pseudomonadota > Alphaproteobacteria > Rhizobiales > Rhizobiaceae > Rhizobium > Rhizobium redzepovicii. The sequence goes on from NZ_JAILYH010000002.1 coordinate 377,097, forward strand.
ACGCTCGGCGACGCGCGGCGCATTTCGGATTTCGCGTCCTTCACCCAATCGCTGAACGACAAGGCCCAAGCCGCCGGCCCGATCAGTGGCGCGGATCTCGACGAACTCGCCCGGCAACAGCGCATCGTCGGAATGGCGCTCGGCGGCGATGCGCCGGACGCTAAAAAAGCGATCGACGATACCATCGCGACCCTGAAGCCGCTTGTCGAGGCTTCCGGCCAGACCGAGGCGCGCGTCGCTGGCCTTCGTGATGCGACGGCCCAGATCGTCGGCAGGCTGCCCGAATTGCAGGTCGTCGCCACGCGGCGGTTGAAGGCCGTGACGGATAAAGCGGCTGAAACGGCCAAGACGGTCGAGCGTGCCAAGACCAGCCAGAGAGACGGTCAGAAGCTGACGACCTCGGCATATGTGATCCAGATCGTCCTGGCGAAACTGACGCTCGCCCCGACGGACGCCAATCTCCAGCGGCTTTCGCAGGAAATCACCGCTGTCAGAAAAGGGCTGGATATGTTGATCTCGAATGCGGGCGGCGTTGCCCAATTCGATAATCTCAAACCGAAGCTTCTGCCGGCACTTGATAAGATGCAGAAGGCCGCCACCGATCTCGTCCGCATCAGCGCGCAGCGCCAGGAAGAATTCCGCGCCGCCGCTGCCGATGTCGACCGGATGTGGTCGCAACTGACGGCGTTCGCCGAAATGCAGCGGCAGAACGCAGCCGAGGAACGTACCGACGCCAATGCCATGTCTTTGGGAACGACGATCCTCGGCGCGGTGATCGCAATCCTTGCCGGCGTCGGGCTGACGGTCACACTCAAGGGCCCGATCAACCAGATCACCTCGGCCATGCGGCGGCTTGCGGATGGCAAGCTTGAAACGTCGATCGTCGGCGAGACCCGGGCCGATGAAATCGGCGATATGGCCCGCGCGCTCGAAGTCTTCAAGAACAATGCCATCGCCAAGGTCGAGATCGAGGAGCGTAGCGAGATCGAACGGGCGAAGGCTGAGGAGGAAAGGCATCGCAACGACGAGGAAAAACGTGCCGTCGAACAGCAGATCGACTTCGCAGTGACGGCCTTGGCCGAAGGGCTCGGGCGCCTGGCGCGAGGCGATATTTCACAGACGATCGCGTCGCCCTTCTTCGGCCGGCTGGAGCAGCTTCGCAACGACTTCAATTCGTCGCTGCTTCGCCTGCAGGAAACGATCGATCAGATCCGCACCAACACCCGCATGATCGAAGGCAATGCCGGCCAGATGGATCTGTCGGCAAGCAACCTCGCAAAGCGCACCGAGCAGCAGGCCGTCGCGCTTGAGGAAATCGCCGCGGCTATCGAGGAGATCACCACCACGGTTCGCTCGTCGGCAGCCTGCGCCGACGATGCCCGCGAGATCATCACCGACACCAAGAAGACGGCCGATTCCTCATCCGGTGTCGTCGCCAGCGCCATCGAGGCGATGAGCAAGATCGAAGCCGCTTCGGACGAGATCGTGCAGATCATCGGCGTCATCGACGACATCGCATTCCAGACGAACCTGCTCGCGCTCAATGCCGGCATCGAAGCAGCCCGCGCCGGCGAGGCTGGAAAAGGCTTTGCGGTCGTGGCTCAGGAGGTTCGCGATCTCGCTCAGCGCTCCGCCGAGGCCGGGCAAAGGATCAAACAGCTGATCGGGCGCTCGCGGACGGAGATTACCAACGGGGCGCGGGTCGTGCGGGAAACCAGCGAAGTCCTCGAAAGCATTTCCGCGAAAGTGGTCACCGCATCCGAGCAGATGGACGTCATTGCGCGGTCGAGCCGGGAGCAATACAACGCGCTGCACGAAGTCAATTCCTCCGTCAACCGGATGGATCAGATGACGCAGCAGAACGCGGCCATGGTTGAGGAAACGAGCGCGGCGACGAAGGAACTTGCCGACGAGACGAAGACGCTCCTGCAACTGATCGACCAATTCCAATTGGATGAAACAGAGACGCGTCGCGTGAACGCTGCATAGTGGGGCTCCGCTCTGCTTCGTAGCCGCCCGTGACGGGCGGGCGGGTCAGTGACGACTGTAGAGCGGCGGCATCACCTCTTCATCCGAGAGATCCGGATAGAGCCGCCGGCGTGTACGATCGAGCGCTTCCGCCTCCCTGCGATTCCGTTCCAGGAGTACGGCCGTGACGTCTTTATAGGGAGCGCCGTCCTTCAAGGCGACACGGACGATCCCGCCCTGCGAGAGGAAGTCGCAGAAGGATCGCACCGAGCGAAGACGTGTCGTAATCTCGATATAGCGGTCGTCATGTCCAGTCATGTTCGCCTCCTTAAGATGTAAAATGTCACGAACACTTCGGCAAGAAGATGACACTGGTTTCATGACGGTCCCAGACCCGATCGGCCATGTGCGGAAGCCGGTTCCAAATGCGCAAACAGGTGCAGATTTCGCTTTGGAGCTTTAGGCATTATCCTCTGGCGAATTTCCGATTCATAGTGGCGGCGACCAAGGGCAGCGCCGTGGTCGCGACGGTTCCGAGGGGCAGTCGCCTGATACCCCGGGTGATAACGAATGCCGCAGCCATCGCGCCGGCGAGCTTCAGCCACGGCTGATTGCCGAGCTGGGCATGGGCACTGGCATCTGCCCATCGGACGTTTTCAGTCACGACGGCCGCAGTCTGGTCTCTGATTACATGAAGGCGGGCCTGGAGGTTTTCGAGCTCCTTCCTCAGCTCCCGCAACCGACTTTCCAGAACATGCTCCTCCGAGACCAGGAACGGTTCCTCCATATAAGCATCGGCCGGTGTAAGAGCATCCTGGCCGAGCGTTGCGAGGTAGGCCTCGTACTCGGCTTCGCTCGCAAACCCCTCACGCCGGATCAGCTCCGGGTTGATGCTCGTCTCCTCTCCGTTCGCCGTCCGCGCGCCGACATCGTCGTGTCTCTGTTCCGCGCCGACACCGGCGGGCTCGTCCTTAAACATGATGCGTCTCCCGTTGTTTCCTCGGCAGAACGCTCGATGGCTCTATTTGATCCATCACGGCCGCGATGCGCTGAAACGCTCCGGCCGAAATTCCGCCAGCAGTGGATGACGGCGTCCGGTGGCGATCTCGTCCGCCAGCAGTTCGCCGGCGATCAGGCCGAGCGTGGCTCCACTATGGCTGAAGGCGACGAAATAACCCCAGATCGACGGCAGCTCGCCGAAGACCGGTTCGCCGTCGCCCGGAATGGGCTTCGGGCCGACACCATAATCGTCGATCTCGAGCGTGGGGTTGCCTTCGAGAACTTTTGACGCCTCGCGCAGCAGCCCGTCCAGCGTCGATTGTCTGACCTCATAACTGCCGTCCGGCTTCATTCCGACCTCTTCCTCGGACCAGGCCGAATCGAGCGCGAACCCGCCATTGGGCATGGGCCGGATGGCGACGCGGGGAGTGTTAAGCACGGCCTTCAGCGAATGGCGGATCGGCTTCGTCCTGACGAGAAGGGCGACCGGCGTTGCGTCGGCGATATGCTGACCGGCTTCGGCGACGATTGCCGGAACGGCGCTGCCCGCGGCAAGCAGCACAGACTCCGCTTGCCAGTGCCTGCCGTCCGCCGTGCTCACGCCGCGGACGCGGGCGCCTTCGACATCAATTATCGCGCGCCCAGCGTCTGTCACGACCTCGCCGCCGAGCAAACGGAACTCCGCTGCGAGAATGCCGATCAGAGATGGGAGATCGACCCAGCCTTCCCCAGGATTGAAGATCGCACCCTGCACCGTCACCGCGCTGGCGTCGACGCCGGGCGTCGCGCCGGCAATGTTTTCCTGGGTCAGCCATTGCGCGTGATAGCCGAGATTGCACTCATAGTCGAAGACCTCGGCGATCTCGTTACCGGCGTCATCGGCATCCCAGGTCAGCCCGCCATCGAAACGCAGCCAAGGCGCATCCGGATATCGGGCGGCGAGCGTTCGATACCGGTCGATACCGGCGAGGCGCAGCCGGTGATAGGCGTCGGAGCGTTTCCGGGCAGAATTGAGCCAGGCGAGCGAACGGCTGGAGGCGCCATTGGCAAGCGGCCCGTCACTGACGAGCACGGTGGCGATCCCAAGGCGCGCGAGATGGACAGCCGTCGAGACGCCGAATATGCCGCCGCCGATGACGACAACCTTCGAAGGTTTTGGGGTAGCATTCATGTCGATAACCTTGTTTCCTGCTATGTCGAACGAATTCCGATGCATCCGTCGTGAGTGACGTTGGCGGCATGCTTCACGTCAGGGGCTAGAGGACTTCCGCAAGGAAGCGCTTCAGCCGCTCGCTTTGGGGATTGTCGAAGATCTGCTGTGGGCAGCCGGCCTCGACGATCCGGCCCTCATCCATGAAGACCACCTGATCGGCCACCTTCCGCGCAAATCCCATCTCGTGCGTGACGACGGCCATGGTCATGCCCTGGCGGCCGAGAGCCGCCATCAAGTCGAGAACGCCCTTGACCAGTTCGGGATCGAGCGCACTCGTCACTTCGTCGAACAGGATAAGCTCCGGATCCATGGCAAGAGCTCGCGCGATGGCGACGCGCTGCTGCTGCCCGCCCGATAGACCTGCCGGGCGATGATCCCTGCGCTCGGCAAGACCGACCTCGGCCAAACGCGCCTCGGCGATGCGTCGCGCCTCCTGCCTCGGCATCTTCTTGATCTTCGTCAGGGAAAGCATGACGTTCTCAAGCGCTGTGTGATCGGGAAAGAGGTTGAAGTGCTGGAACACCATCCCCACCCGCCGGCGCAACCGTTCCGGTTTCATGGCCAGAATGCTGTCGCCATCGAGCAGGATGTCACCGCCCTTCGGTTCCACCAGCCTGTTCATGCAGCGCAAAAGCGTCGATTTGCCCGAACCGGAGGGGCCGATGATGCAGGTGACGGTCCCGGCGGCGATGTCGAGGTCGACACCCTTCAGCACGTCGAGATCGCCATAGGCCATGCTCAGATCCCGGATGTTCAGGGCGCCGCCCTGGAAGCGCGGTTTCGTCTCTCCGGAAGATTTGGCCGCGGGCTGCGGGACGGCAGCGGCTTGCAACTCGCTGACCTCGGCCAGACCACTCGCAGCACCCGTACCGCGGCCCTGTTTTCCCAGGCGTAGTCTCACGTCGATGTAGTTGACCAAGTGGGTGAGCGGCACGGTGATGACGAGATAGAAGACGCCCGCCAGCAGCAAGGGCGACAGATTGCCCGTTACGACAGCCTGATCCTGCCCGACGCGGAAGATTTCCCGCTCGGAGGCGAGCAATCCGAGGAAATAGACGAGGCTGGAATCCTTGACGTTTCCGATGAACTGATTGACCAGCGCCGGCAGGACGCGCCGGATGCCTTGCGGGATGACGATCAGGCGCATGCCTTGCCCGTAGCTCATGCTCAGCGCTCGACAGGCTTCCATCTGGCCGCGCTCGACGCTTTGGATACCCGAGCGGAAGATTTCGCCGATATAGGCCCCGGCGATCAGGCTGAGCGCCAGGATGCCGAGCGGGAATGGCGACGGGCCGAAGATCTCTCGTCCGATCCGGGCAAAACCCTGACCGATGATCAGGATCGTGACGATTGCCGGCAGGCCGCGAAAGATATCGGTGTAGATGCGCGCGGGCAGCCGTAGCCAGCGGGACTGCGAGATGCCCATCACGGCGAGAGCCATGCCGATGACGACGCCGAGCACGGTCGAGGCGGCGGCCAGGATCAGGGTGTTCTTGAGGCCGACGCTGATCATGCTCGGCAGCACTTCCGCCATGGCGTCCCAATCCAGGAAGCTGCGGCGCAGATTTTCAAGCCAGTTCATCGAGATCCCCATCGAAGCCCACGCCGGGCATAAGGCCGTCCGCCGGAGCGGACGGCCTGCGGCCTCACTTCTTAGGAAGATACTGGTCCGGCATCGGCGAGCCTGGGAACCATTTTTCGTAGAGGGTCTTCCAGGTGCCGTCCTGCATCGCGTCGTGAAGGGCGCCGTTCAGCGCCGTGCGGAAGGCATCATTCCCCTTGCGGATCACGAAGCCCGCCGGCGCATCGAAGGATGGGATGTTGACCGCAACCTTCAGCGCAGGATAGCGCTCGCCATATTGTTTGGCCGCCTCGTAATCGAGGAAATGCGCATCGACCGTGCCATTGTTGAGGGCGGCGACGGCGGAATTGTTATCGGGGAATTTCACTAGATCGGTTCCACCGAAATTCTTGGCCGCATAGACCTCCTGCAAGGTGCCCTGAACGACGCCGAGACGTTTGCCCTTGAGGCCGTCGGCATCCTTGATGCCGGCATCCGCGGTCAAAACCGAGAGATAACCGGCAAGATAGCCGTCAGAAAAATCGACGGTCTTCTTGCGGGCTTCGGTGGTGCCGATCGCGGCGACGGCAACGTCGAAGCGTTCGTTTGCCACCGACGGCAGGAGGGCTGAAAATTCCTGGCCCGTGAACGTCACCTTGTCTTTCGGGAAGCCGAGGCGGGAGACGACGTTGAGAAACAGTTCGATATCGAAGCCGGTGAACTGACCGTCGGCCGTCGCAAATGTATAGGGCTTGGAATCTCCCATCGTGCCGACGCTGATCGTCCCCGTCTCGATCAGGTTATAGGGATTGTCGGCCGCAACGGCAGAGCCTGCCCCCATCGCAAGAAGGCACGTCAGAATGCCGGCCCGCAATGGGGCGAGGGTGGCCGCAAATGTTTCAAAAGGCTTCATCGTCGTTCTCCGCTCTGAAAGGAATGCTCTTGTCGGCATATTGCTTCGCCCACACTCTGTCGCGTATCAGCAGCAGAGCTTTATGGGCAGGATACCGGTCTCTGATATAAAGAGACCGGTCTCACAACATATTTGATATCTGTCAATTGACCGGCCGTCAACAACTCTTGTAGTCCTCGGTTATGGAAGATTCCGCTCATCCGAAACGGCCAGTCACGGTCGCCGACGTTGCGAAGGCCGCAAAGGTCTCGAAGGCAACGGCCGCCCGTGTGCTCGGCGGCTACGGCGTCGTCAGCGTCCAGATCAAGGATCAGGTGATGGCGGCAGCCGCCGCACTCGAATACCGCCCGAACGAGCTCGCCCGGAGCATGAGCACGGGACGGTCGGGCATCATCGGCGTGGTTGTCGGCGATATCGAGAACGCTTTCTTCAGTCTGGCAGTGCGCGGCATCAGCGATGCGGCCCGCCTTGCAGGCTTCAACATCATCATCGCAAATTCGGGCGAACAACTCGATGCTGAAAGATCGGCCGTCGACCTGCTGATTGGCAAGCGCGTCGATGGCCTGATCGTCACGCCGGCCCGCTGCGACCGCCTCGATCACCTGCAGCATGTCCGCCGCGCCGGCGTGCCGCTGGTTCTGTTCGACCGGGCCATCCCCGAACTCGATGTCGACGCCGTGACCGGCGACGACCGGGAGGCAGCCCTCACCGCGACCCGGCATCTGATCGGCCAAGGACATCGCCGCCTCGCCTATGTCTCGGCCATGGATGCCGAGAGAGGCGGGCTCACCGATATCGCGCTTATCTCGAATTCCGCCGTGCGCGAACGCGTGGAAGGCTTCGTCAGCGCTCTGACCGAGGCGGATTTGCCGAACCCTCTTCACTCCGTCAGGCTCGGTGCCACAGACCAGCATCAGACGGACGCGGTGATGAAACGTCTGCTTTCGGAAATATCACCGCCGACGGCGCTGCTGGCATCCGACAGCCTCGTCGGCTTGCGCATTTTCAAGTCGCTGCAATCGCTCGGCCTGTCGATCCCGCAGGATGTCTCGATGATTTCCTTTCTAGACGCCGACTGGACCAGCGTCACCGTTCCACCGATCACCATCGTCGACCAGCGCGTCTACGAGCTTGGCAAACTCGCCGGCGAACGGCTCGTCGCCCGCATCGAGCGCACCCCGCTTGCCGTCGAACATCTGCGCGTTACCACGAGCCTTGTCGTGCGCGGCTCCGTGGCGACGATCGGCCGGTGAGATCCGGGCTAAAGCCGATATGCTCTAATCATAGAGCTCGCCATGACCAATCTGCTCCTGCCTGGCAGATGTGTCGCTGATAGCGGGATCGTCGGCCGGATCGGGATCTTTCTTGTTGGCATCACGCAGAAACTGGGCGGCTTCAAGCAGCGCTGCAGTTATCTCTTCGGTTGCCCATCCGGCTTCATTGGCGGCGGCAACCAGTCCTTCCAATGCGTCGCGCGCGGCATCAGTCGCCTCTTTGAAGCGTTGCGCGGGCGCTTCGGTTTTCGGCGATGGAAAGGTCATCGGAATTCCCTCCACTAGGTTCTGACTATTGGAGATGAACGCAGCCCGCGGGAAATGGATGCACGATCATGCGGATTTCGGCGACGACATCCGCCTCAGATGACCGTCTGCAACAGAAACGGCGAGCGCTCTAGCGGACGCTGGGCAAGGATCCTCAGCATCGCCGGGCCTTGTATGCCGGTCGTCGTCGTGGAGCGGCCGTCGTGGTAGACCACCGTCATAACGCGGCTGAGGCTATCGTACCTGATCTGTGCGATCGTGCGCGTGTGAACCTGAAAGATGAATTCGTGGGGCTGAGATTTCCGCCTGGACCGCTTCGAGCTCATTGTGATGCCCCAGCAAAATGACGGCAGCATTGACCCGGCCGTCCCCAGCTCAGGATACGCGTGATAGTCGACAACACATCCCTCATCGAGTGCCTCCAATGCGCTCAATATTCGGCCAAGCGACAAAGCGGTCAGTTCCGGCAATCGAACCGGCAGCCTCCAGATCAGAGACTTGGCCTCACACTACAGACGCCGATCAAGCACATATTGTTTCCACGGTCGCGTGACATCGGCGTGACATGCAGATCACGGCTCGAAAACTTGTCCGAAACGGGCATTGTGAGGTGTCGATTTCACCAAGGGCAACGACAGCCCATCAATGCAATGTTCTATGTATTCCATAGGGACGGGCGGCGTGCGGCCAGTATCCGACGGTGCGTGCGAGCGACCGAATGGCTTCGTCCACGACGAAAACCGCATCCCCGAGCCGTTCGATCTCGCAATCCAGTTCGTACACCTCGACTTCGTCAAGACCTTCAGTGAGCAGCAACCGCTTGCTGGCCTCGATCAGGCGCTCCGTGCGCCCGACAATATCGAGAGCGCTTCGTATGATAATGTCGAGCATGCAGTTGCCCCCGCTTGAATGACCAAGTGTCGGGCATAATCGGAATGCTGACAATCCCAAAATCTTGTCAGATGCGCGCGCGGATCGTGTCGTAGAAATCCCACACCTCACGCAGCGCCGACTGGTGGCGGCGGCGCGGCAGAGAGGCGCGCCGTCCGGCAAAGGCGAAAGCAGCCGCGACCGCAGCAACGAGAAGGAGCGTCGAGGCCGGATAGAGCTTCACCGCCGCTTCCGTCTGACCCACCGCTTTCCCGGCCCCTCTCTTTACCGATCGGGCGCCATCACGGATTTGCTGCTGGAGCGTTTCGATTTGCAATCGCAGCGCGCTCAACTCTTCGCCCAGGCCGTGATCAGGCTGCCGGGGAACGCCGACGGAGGCCGTGCTCCTGTCGATAACGGCTTTCGGCACCGGCTCGCCGATCTTGCCTCCTTCGGGGTCGAGGGTAGCCGTCTCGGTGCTCTTGCGTCGCGGCATGATCCATCTCCTTCGCAAAAGTGATCACTCTGTGCTAGTCGTCATCGAACGAGAAAACCGGCCGATAGTGGCGCTCGGCAATCAGCAAGCTCCGGTCGGGCCGGATGATGTAAGTTTCCTCGACCTGCCGTCCCCATTGATCTGTGAAGCTGTGTGGGAAAGAAGAACCCACGGGCGATTTCGTCAACTTCGTGCGTGGCTGACCATTATAGGTGATGCTGCCGGGGATAGGGGCCAGTCCAGCCGACGTGTAATATCCTTCGCCGGTCGTGCAGCCCGCCAGAACAACGGCAAAGACCAGCCAAAATCCCGTGCTCCGCTTCATAGAACCTCCAGCCGTTCCGTCCTTTGGACGTCACTTACTCCATCGCCAATGTAACAGGGGACGACGGACATTGTTCCAGAATCGGCTGGAGACGTCGCAACAAGTTGCCCAACAGCATAAGGCTCGCCTTTGAGCGTATGGGCTTGGCGTTCGAACCCGTCCTTCAAGCCCCTCAGGCGGCGACTGCAGGAATAGGCAAGCCCAGGATCTCGGCATGTCGACAAAGTTTCTCCCAAGCCGCATCGCCGACCGGCACGCCTTCTTCCAACGCCGCACGGCGCCTTCGTGCCGCGCTGTCACCCGGCATGCGGACCGGGCCATTGTTCCAGGGCGCGGAAGGGTTGCTGCGGCAAGCAGAGGCGAGAAAATCGGACTGCGCGGTAAAGGCATCCAGCCCGGCGAAAAAGGCGGGATCGATGACTTGAAGAAAGGCGCTTTGCGAAAACACGCCAGGCGGCGTGTTCGCCCGGCCCTTGCCGGAAAGCCCCTGCCCCAGCAATTCGACGATCAGCCCGAGCCCAAAACCCTTATGTCCCTTCAATTGGCCGCCAAGGGGCATCATCGTTCCGCCGCGTTCGGTCACCTCGCGCGGGTCATCGGTCGGCTCGCCAGCGGCGGTGAAAGCCCAGGCCTCGGGAAACTTCTTGCCGGCCTTCGCCAGGTTTTGCGTCATAGTCGTGGTGGTGATCGAAGCTGAGACGTCGATCAGGATCGGATCCTCCGATGTCGGGAAACCGGCCGCCATCGGGTTCGGCGTCAGTAGCGGCTTGGTGCCGCCATAGGGCGCGACACGGCTTGCCGCGGGATGCGACACCGATAGCTGCACGATCAGGCCCTGCTCGGCAACCTGCCGCATGAAGGCCGAAAGAGCGCAGGTATGATGGCAGTTTCGGATCGCCGCGGTGACGACGCCATGATCGCGTACGCGTTCGCAGGCCTGGTCGATCGCCTTGGTCAAAAGCCATGCGCCGGGCAAGGATTTGCCGTCCCAGACAAAGGCCGCGCCGCGGTCATTGACCACCTGATAGCTGCCGGATTTCGCCAGCGAACCGTCCTCCAACGCTTCGACATACCAGTTCAGCAGACTGACGCCATGCGTTTCATGGCCGATCATGTCGCCTTCCACCAGGACAGCGGCTGTGGTTTCGGCCTTGTCGGGCTCCATCCCGGCGCCGGTCAATATCTGCTCGGCGAATTGAGTGAGGGCAATGCGGTCAATCAGCGGCATAGGCATCCATCCGTCATGTCATGGAAGACGCGGGCCATCCGAAAGAGTGTGGCCCGCGCTTTAAGTCCGCAAACCAGCTTACTTGAAGCGGATCTGCGACAGCTGCAGTTCGGAATTCGTTGCGATCGTCGGCTTGAAGTCGAGACGCGGCGAAACGCGGGTGAAACCGACCATATGGAACATCGGAATATCGGCGATGATCTCGGTGTTAACCTTGGCGAAAAGCTCCTTCCAGAGTTTCGTGCGCTCGTCGCCGGTGGCTGAGGTCGCCTTGGCGATGAGTGTGTCGACCGCAGGATCCCGAACCATGGAGTGAGAGCCGTCGGCCGCGTATTTCACGAATGCGGTGAAGACGGGATCGCCGGTCGCATTGTCGTGCTGCGACTGGGTCAATGTCGGACCGGAATCGGCGACGAAAGGTGCAACGAAATAGCCGTTCCATACGGAAACGTCATACATGTCGAGCTTGACGTTCAAGCCGACGTCCTGAAGCATGGCCATCATCGCTTCCATCGCTTCGGTGGCGTTGGGATATTGCCCATTGCGGCCGATGATGCGGATCTGTTGATCGACTGGGACGCCGTCGGCTTTCGCCGCCTTGACCAATTCCTTTGCTTTTTCGGGATCATAAGGCCAGGCGGGGATATCGGCATTGTAGCCGATCGTTGTGGGTACGACGAGTTGCGTGGCGATCTTCGCCTGTTCGGGAAACAGCGTTCCAAGCATTGCCTGACGATCGATGGCGAGGTTCATCGCTTCGCGTATGCGCCGGTCGTTGAGCGGCGCTGCCCGCGTATCGATGCGCAGCGATGTCGTCTCCGAATTCGGATAGGCGAAGTCGGTTTCCTTGTTGGTGGCATCCTGCACTGATACGGCCGGAACGATATCGGCTTCACCGGCATCGACCATGGCCGCCGCGACGGCGCTATCCGAACGGAACAGATAGGTCGCCTGCTCCACCTGCGGCTTGTCCCCCCAATAGTCCGGATTGCGCTTCAGCACGATCGACTGGCCGATCTCCCATTTGTCGAAGGTATAGGGGCCGGTGCCGACCGGCTTGCGGGTAAATTCGTCTGCGGGTGTCGCTTCGGCCGATTCGACGGCCATCACCGTCATCAGCAACGGAAGAATCGGCTGCGCCGGTTTTGTCGTAATGCGGATGGTGTTGGGATCAGGCGTCTCGAAGCTGAATTCCGTGCCGCCGAAATATTTGCCGCCGGTCTCGCAGCTGAGCTTCTTATTCTTGTTGCGCTCGATCGTGAACTGGACGTCTTTGGCGGTGAACGGTTTGCCATCGTGCCATTTGACATTCGGGCGCAGCTTGAACTCCCAGGTGTCGTCGTCAATCTTCGACCATTTCGTCGCCAGGCGGGGTTTGAGGCCGCCGTTGACGTAGTCGAATTCCACCAGCATCTCGTTGACGTTTTCGGAAATGACCCGGCCGACGTCTTGGCGCGCTGCCATACAGGGCTCGACGACATCGACGGTTTCGGCAAGTACAACAGTGACGTTGCTCTTGGCACCTTCAGCGTGAGCCGAGCCGATACTCAGCCCGATCACCGCGGTTGAAAAGCAGGCAGCTACCAAATGCAGTTTCATTTCGTTCTCCTCCCATGCGCCGGCGGCGCCCCTTAAAGCAAACCTCGTCTTGTCTTTCGGTGGTCCGGCCCTCGCCTCCTCATGCGAGAGCCAATCTAATACATAAGAGCACTAATATACTAGTTGAGAAATGCGATCAAGCGCGGCGCCCGAAACACGAGCTGTCACCCGTCTGAATTCTCGTTTTTTAGCCGTGGTAAAGCGCGTCAGTCCGCGCATCTCTTCATGGGTAAGAGCCGCTCAGCGGCACACGCATTGGGCCCGCCTTTAAGCCGGCGAATGATCGCGAAGTTTCGTCGCCGCGATCGATTTGATACTCCCCGGTCTCAGTTGCGCAGATCTTGGGGCAACAGGCCGGCGGGGAAATTCTGGTAAGCGACAGGGCGCAGAAACCTGCGGATCGACATGGTCCCGACGCTGGTCGCACCAAAATTGGTCGAGGCCGGATAAGGTCCGCCATGCACCATGGAATCGACAACCTCGACGCCGGTTGGGAAGCCATTGACCAACAATCTGCCCGCCCTCCTTTCGAGGATCGGCAGCAGGTCGCGGGCAAAGCCAAGATCTGCGTCGTCCATATGAATCGTCGCTGTCAGCTGTCCCCGGAAGCTTTCCGCAAGGGTGAGCATCTCTTCCGGCGAGCCGACGCGCACGACGAGACCGAGAGAACCGAACACCTCTTCGCTGAGCGAATGATCGGCAAGCCAGGCCGAGCCATTGGTCTCGAAAAGGTTCGGGCCGGCGTCCCGGCCGGCGCTCTTTGCAGAGAGAACCGGCGCAACGGCATTGCTTGCCCGCATGCGCTCGACACCTTCGTGATACGCGGCGGCAATGCCTTTGGTCAGCATCGTCTGCGGCGCCACCTTTTCGAGAGCCGACTTGGCAGCGCCGGCGAACCTGTCCGCCGCCGGCCCGTCGACGACGACGGCAATACCGGGTTTGGTACAGAACTGGCCGGCGCCAAGCGTCAGTGAACCGGCCCAGCCTGAACCGATCGCCTCCGCCCGGGCAGCGGTCGCAGCCGGCAGTAGGAACATCGGATTGACGCTGCCGAGCTCGCCGAAAAACGGAATCGGTTCAGGGCGCTGGGCGCAAAGGTCGAAAAGCGCACGGCCGCCGGCAAGCGACCCGGTAAAGCCGACCGCTTTGATAGCGGGATGCGTCACCAGAGCCGTTCCGACATCACGGCGCCCGCCCTGAATCAGGCTGAAGACGCCAGCCGGCATGCCGGTGCGCTCGATCGCAGCCGCGATCGCCTCGGCAATGATCTCACCGGTGCCGGGATGGGCTGAATGTCCCTTGACCACGACAGGGCAGCCGGCGGCAAGCGCGGCTGCCGTGTCGCCGCCGGCCGTCGAGAATGCCAGCGGAAAATTCGAGGCGCCGAAAACGGCGACCGGGCCGATCGGCCGCTGCACCAGGCGGATTTCAGGCCGCGGCGCCGGCTGCCGGTCGGGCTGCGCCGCATCGGTGCGAGCATCAAGATGTGCGCCTTTGCGAATATGCTCGGCAAACAGCTTGAGCTGGCCGGTGGTGCGGGCGCGCTCACCGTTGAGCCGGCCCTCGGGGAGCCCGGTTTCCTCGGTTCCGATCAGGGTGACCGCCGCGCCGCGCCTGTCGATTTCCTCGGCGACGGTCTCGAGGAAAATGGCGCGCTCCTCGCATGTCTTTGCGGAAAACGCCGCGAATGCGGCTTCGGCGGCGCGGCAGGCGCGGTCGACCAATTCCGTGGTGCCGACGGCGAAATCATGGGCCGGGCCGTGTGCCGGCTCGGAGCGAAAGGTCGTCGTTCCGGCAATCCACTCGCCAGCGATCAGATGCCTGCCTGAAGGGGTCCAGCTCATTGTTATCTCCTTGGCGGAGCCTCGCTCCGTCCATGTGCGGTGATTGCGCAAGATGCGCCGCGTAGAACATGATGCCGAAAAGTGTGCACGGTTTTCGGGCCTGATATCATCCTGTTCTAGCGGCCGTTCACCTTCCGCCATTCGGCAAAGAGTGTCAGATTGCTTTCATCGGTGGCCGGGTAGAGACCGATGATCGTATGCCCCTGCTTGACGCGCTCGGTGACGAAATCCTCGTAGGCGGTCATCTCCACCGCTTCGTCGGCGATCTCGTCGGCGATCTCGGCCGGAATGACGATCACGCTGTCGTCGTCGCCAACCATGATGTCGCCCGGGAAGACCGCCACATCGCCACAGCCTATCGGCACATTGATGTCGATTGCCTCGTGCAGCGTCAGGTTCGTCGGGCTGGAGGGACGGTTGTGATAGGCGGGGATATCAAGGCCACCGATCGTCATGGCGTCCCGGAAGCCGCCATCGGTGACGACGCCGGCGCCGCCGCGCATCATCAGACGAGTAATTAGGATGTCGCCGGCAGAGGCTGCGCGCGGATCCTTGCGGCTGTCCATCACCAGAACATGGCCGTCCGGGCAGGTCTCGATGGCAAGCCGCTGCGGGTGTTTCGGGTTCCGAAACACGTTCATCGCATTGCGGTCCTCGCGCGCCGGCATGTAACGCAGGGTGAAGGCCGGTCCCACCATATTGCGGCCCTTCGGCTGCACCGGCCGGACATCCTGGATCGTCTGATTTCTCAGGCCACGCTTGAACAGCGCCGAGCAGAGCGTCGCGACCGAAACACCCATCAGTTTTTCACGGGTTGCGGGGTTCATATTTCCTTCTCCTCGTTCGAATTCAGCTGCCGAAGCTGCGCGTTTCCACGGTCCAGTCGCGGGCTTTGCCCGTCAGGCTGCAACCAAGCCCCGGACGGGCGGGCACGATCATCCGGCCATCCCTGATATCGAGCTGTTCGTTGAACAGTGGCGCAAGCCAATCGAAATGCTCCACCCACGGTTCGTGCGCATAGGCGGCCGCCAGGTGCAGATGGATTTCCATGGCGAAATGCGGCGCCAGCCGCATGCGTTTCGCCTCGGCTTGCGTGCAGATGCGCAGAAAGGGCGTGATGCCACCGACCCGCGGGGCATCCGGCTGAATGAAGTCGACCGCATCGGCACGGATCAGGGCCATATGTTCGTCGGCGCTTGCCAGCATCTCGCCGGTAGCGATCGGCGTGGCCAGTTCGCGCGCCAGTGCCGCATGGCCCTCGGCGTCATAGGCATCGAGCGGCTCTTCGATCCATTCGAGATTGAGCGGTTCGACCAGCCGGCCGAAACGCAAGGCCGTGGTGCGGTCCCATTGCTGGTTTGCATCGACCATCAGCGGGACACGGCCATCGATATGGCTGGTCACCGCATCGAGCCGGCGAAGGTCGATCATCGGGTCCGGCTGTCCGACCTTGATCTTGATGCCGCCGATACCGGAAGCGATCGAATGGTCGATGGCGTTGCGGATTTCCTCGACGGTCGATGACAGGAAGCCGCCGGAGGTGTTGTAGCAGGCAACACTGTCGCGATGGGCGCCAAGCAGTTTTGCGAGCGGCAGGCCGGCGCGTTTCGCCTTCAGGTCCCAGAGGCAGATATCCATGGCGGCAATGGCCTGCGTCGCAATGCCGGAACGGCCGACCGAGGCGCCAGCCCAGCAGAGCTTGTCCCATATCCGCGCTGTATCGTTGGGGTCCTCGCCTATCAGATTGTCGGCAATCTCGCAGGCATGTGCATAAAGCGCTGGCCCGCCTGCCCGCTTCGAATAACTGAAGCCAAGGCCGCTATGACCCGCTTCGGAGAGGATCTCGCAAAACAGAAACGCAACCTCCGTCAACGGCTTCTGCCGGCCGGTCAAAACCTTGGCGTCGCTGATCGGCCGCGCCAACGGCAGATAGGCGAGCGACAGGGTGACCGATCGGATGGCGTCCAGCTTGGCCGGGCCGGCCGCAAAACCAGCCTTGGGCGGTTGCGCGGGGATCGTGCGTCGATTGGGATCAAACATCGTGGTGCCTCAGTTGATAGCCGGTTCGGGAGTCTTGCCACCGAATTCCGTCGTCAGGAAGTCGAAGTCGCAGCCTTTGTCGGCTTGCTCGATATGCTTGGAGAACATAAAGCCGTAACCGCGCTCGTAGTGTCGCGTCGGCGCCACCCAGGCGGCGCGGCGGGCTGCGATCTCCTCTTCCGAAACCAGCATATTGAGGCTGCGCGCCGGAATGTCGAGTTCGACCATATCGCCCGTTTTCAGCAACGCCAGCGGCCCGCCGATGTAGGATTCCGGCGCGGCGTGCAGCACACAGGCGCCGAAACTGGTTCCGGACATCCGGGCATCGGAGATGCGCACCATGTCGCGCAGGCCGAGCTTCAACAGTGCCTTCGGCATCGGGATCATGCCCCATTCCGGCATGCCCGGTCCGCCCTGGGGGCCGGCATTGCGGAGCACGAGAACCGTGTCCGGCGTCAGCGGATAGTCGGGATCGTCGATGATCTTCTTCATCTCAGCATAGCTGTCGGCGACCAGCGCCGGGCCGCGATGGCGATGGAATTTCGGGTCGCAGGCCGCCGGTTTGATGACCGCGCCGTCGGGACACAGGTTCCCCTTGAGCACGGCCAGGGAACCTTCGTGATAGACCGGGTTAGACAGTGGCCGGATAACGTCGTCATTGTAGATCTTCACCTGGTCCAGACCATCCACCAAGGGTTTTCCCGTCACGGTGATCGCGGTGGGATCCAGCTTGTCGCCGAGCTGCTTCATCAGCGCACGCAAGCCACCCGCATAGAAGAAATCCTCCATCAGGTAGGTCGAACCGGAAGGACGGATGTTGGCGAGAACCGGCGTCGTGCGACCGATGCGATCGAGATCATCGAGCTCCAGCGGGACGCCGGCGCGCCGCGCCATGGCGATCAGGTGAATGATGGCATTGGTGGAGCAGCCGGTCGCCATGGCGACCGTGACTGCGTTGTCGACGGCCGCGGAAGTGATGATCTGGTCCGGCGTCAGATCCTCCCACACCATATCGACAATGCGGCGGCCGCAGGCCGCCGACATGCGCTGGTGGTTGGCGTCGGCTGCCGGGATCGAGGATGCGCCCGGCAGCGTCAATCCCATAGCCTCTGCGATCGCCGTCATCGTCGACGCCGTGCCCATGGTCATGCAATGGCCATAGCTGCGGGCGATTCCGCCTTCGATGCCCTGCCACTCCTCCTGGGTGATCGTGCCGGCACGGCGCTCATCCCAGTATTTGAAGCCGTCGGTACCGGAGCCTAGCGTCTTGCCGGCATAGTTGCCGCGAAGCATTGGGCCGGCGGGCAGATAAATGAACGGAATGCCCATGCTGGTTGCGCCCATGACAAGGCCGGGTGTCGTCTTGTCGCAGCCACCCATCAGAACGGCGCCATCGACAGGATGGCTGCGCAGCAGCTCCTCGGTCTCCATCGCCAGCATATTGCGGTAGAGCATCGTGGTCGGCTTGACGAAGTTTTCGGAAAGGGAAAGAGCAGGCAGCTCCATGGGGAACCCACCCGACTGAAGAATTCCGCGCTTCACCCACTCGGCGCGTTCACGGAAATGCATGTGGCACGGCTGGGCATCGGACCAGGTGTTGATCACGGCGATGATCGGCTTTCCCTGCCAGTCCTCCGGTGCGTAACCCATCTGCATGGTCCGCGACCGGTGGCCGAACGAGCGCTGATCGTCCGGCAGCATCCAACGGGCCGACCGCAATTGCTCGTAGGTTTTTCTTGCGGCCACGGCTCTCTCCCACACTTTCGCTTGCTTATCTCAGCGCTTGCACCAACTGATATTTTAGTTTGACATATATATCAATGGAAAGTTTGCGTTCTTGTGCATTAGGTCGTGCAAAGCTATGAATGGACTGAAAAGGATGCCTCACCATGAATTCCCAGTTCGCCTCCACATTCGGCCTGACTGCACCCGGTTTTCCGGTCGTCGCCGGCAGTACGGTCCAGCGGGTCTATGATGATCTGCGAAAGCGCATCATCACCATTCAGCTACCGCCAGACACCACGTTGTCGCGCACCGAGCTTACGGAGACTTATGAAGTCAGCCAGACTCCCATCAGGGACGCATTGCAGCTTCTCAAACAGGAGGGTCTGGTTCGCATTTATCCGCAATCCCGCACTGTGGTGACCAGGATCGACGTCCTGCAAATTTACGAGGCACATTTCCTTCGCGTGGCGCTGGAAACGGAGGTTTGCCGCCGCCTCGCAACCGATCCGGATCCGGATCCGAGCGTCATTACCCGCGCCCGGTCGATCATCAAGATGCAGTCGGCAGTCGCTGACGACGCCGATCAGATCGCGATCTTCCAGGAGCTCGACGAACTCTTTCACCAGACGTTGTTCGCAGGCGCCAAGCGCAGCAGCCTCCACCAATTGATACGCGAGCGGTCCGGTCATCTCGAGCGCATTCGTCGTCTGCATCTGCCCGAAAAGGGCAAGATCGCGAGCATTCTCGATGGGCACCACGCCATCATCGATGCGATCGCCGCTCGCGACGAACAGGGCGCGGTCGATGCGATCCGCGAGCATCTCAGCCGCACCGTCGCAAAAGTGGAAGACATGCGGAAGGAGTTCCCGGACTATTTCGTCTGATCTGCCGCGCCGCGGGTTTTGCCGAAGTCAATTGACCGGCGTCAGCAGCGGCCTGCCTGCAAAGAAGGCGGCAAGGTTGTCGACCGTCAATTGCGCCATCCTGTCGCGCGTTTCCTCGGTACCGCTTGCATGGTGGGGATAGAGCACAACATTATCGAGTGCTGCGAAGCGCGGATCTGGATTGGGTTCGTTGAGGTAGACATCGATGCCGGCCGAGGCGATCCGCCTTTCCTGCAAGGCCTTGATCAAGGCCGGCTCGTCGACCACGGTGCCGCGGGCAATGTTGATGAAGCTGCCCGTCGGCCCGAGCGCATTCAGCACGTCCGCCGATATCAGTCCTTCGGTCGAGGGTCCGCCAGGGGTCGCGACGATCAGGATATCAGCCCAGTCCGCCAGTTTTACCGGTGCGTCGAAATAGGCAAAATCGTTGCCGGCCTTCTTCGTCCTCCCATAATAGCCGACCGTTAGCCCGACAGCTTCGCATCGCTTGGCAATCGCCATCCCGATGCGGCCGAGGCCGACGATCCCGGCCTTCTTACCCGACGTCGATGTCGTCAGCGGCATCATGCCCTTCTTCCCCCAATCGCCGGAGCGCACATAGCGATCGCCTTCCGGCAGGCGCCGGCGTGCCGCCAGCATCAGAAGCAGTGCCATGTCGGCAACGTCGTCGCAAAGCACCTCGGATGTGTTGGTGAGCTTGATGCCGCGCCGTGTCATCGCCTCGACGTCCATCTGGTCGTAGCCAGCCGAGGAACAGGCGGCGAGCTTTAATGCCGGCAATTTCGAAAGCAGGGCTTCGTCGATCGTCACATGGCCGTTGCAGACCAGTGCGGAAGAGACCGGGCCTGCTTTCCGCAGGAGAGCATCCCGCTCTTCGCCTTTGACAAGATCCAGCCGGTGCAGCGTGTAGGTCTCTTCCAGCATCGCCATCTGATGGGGCCGGAGCGGATAGGCGACGATGACATCGGGCTTCATGCGGAAACGAGTCCTTCCTGTAGTTGGCGGGCGGCGCGTCGGGTGGCCTGGATTTCTGGATCGGGATCGAGGCTCGCGGCAAGAAGCGCCTGCGTGTAAGGGTGGGAGGGCGCGTTGAAGATCTGTTCCACCGGACCCTCCTCGACAATCTCGCCAGCCTTCATGACGATGACGCGATCGGCGAAATCGCGAACCACCGGCAGGTCGTGTGCGATGAAGAGGTAGGACAGGCCGAATTCGCGACGCAGGCCCTCAAGCAAGGCAATCACCTGCGCCTGGATCGACACGTCGAGCGCCGAAACCGCCTCGTCACAGATGATCAGCTTCGGCTCCATCGCGAGCGCACGGGCAATCGCGATGCGCTGGCGCTGGCCGCCGGAAAACTGATGTGGATACCGGTCGGCCATATCCGGTTTCAGGCCAACCTTGACCAGCAACTCGGCCACCCTCTCCTTCCATCTCGCTTTCGGCAGGATATCCGGGTGAATGACCCAGGCCTCGGAAATCAACCGGAACACGCTCATCCGTGGGTTGAGTGATTGCGTCGGGTCCTGAAAGACCATCTGCAAATCGCGACGCAGCCCGAATATTTCTCTAGGGGTCATCGCAAGCAGATCGTTTCCGCGGTAGAGGACCTTTCCCTCCTGCGGATCGTCGAGGCGAACGATCGCCCGGGCAAGAGTTGACTTGCCGGAACCGCTCTCGCCGACGACGGCAACCGTCTCGCCGGGCATGATGACGAAGTCCACGCCCTTCAGCGCCTGAAATGCGCCAAAACTCTTCTTCAAGCCGATGGCGCGCAGCAGCGGTTCGCCCTGCCGGTCACGCTCTTGCGCCATCGCACCCTTCCCGGGTGCGGCGGCAATCAGCTTCTTCGTATAGGCGTTCTGCGGGTTGCGATAGACTTCGGCCGCATTGCCGGTTTCGACGACGCAGCCGGAATTCATCACCACGACCCGGTCGGCGATCTCGGCAACGACGCCCAAATCGTGAGTGATCAGCAACAGGCCCATTCCGGTTTCCTGCTGCAACTCCTGTAGAAGTTCGAGCACCTGCGCCTGCACCGTAACATCAAGCGCGGTGGTGGGTTCATCCGCGATCAGAATATCGGGCTTGCAGGCGATTGCCATGGCGATCATCAGGCGCTGCCGCTGTCCGCCGGAGAACTGGAATGGATATTTCCGCATTGCCGCCTGCGGATCGCTTATCCCGACGCGCCCGATTAATTCGAGCGCCCTCGCGCCGGCGCGTTCCGCCGACTGGCCATGCGTCGTCATCATCTCGGTGATTTGCCAGCCGATCGGATAGACCGGATTGAGGTGGGCGAGTGGGTCTTGAAAGATCATGGCGATCTTGGCGCCGTTGATCGTCCGCCGCTCCTCGGTCGTCATTTTCAGCATGTCGCGGCCGTTGAGGAGAATGGTGCCGCTGGTGATCTTGCCGGGTGGCATGTCGATCAGGTTCATGATCGCCGACGCGGAGACAGACTTGCCCGAACCACTTTCCCCAAGGATCGCCAGGGTCTCGCCGCGATCGAGATGCCAGCTGACATCCTGCACCGCCTTGACGGTCCCGCTGGCGGTGTGGAACTCGACCGAAAGGTTACGAACGTCCAGAAGATGTTCAGCCATTTTTCTTGCCTCTCATTTCCCGGCCTCTCATTTCAAGCCGCCAGCGTTGCGTCGGATCGAGCGCGATGCGCAGCCAGTTCGACAGAAGATTGAGCGACAGCGTCGTCAGGATGATTGCAAGGCCGGGCCAGAAAGACAGCCACCAGGCATTGGTGAGATAGGGCCGCCCTTGAGCAACCATCAGACCCCAGGTGATCTCAGGCGCCTGAATGCCGATCCCCAGGAACGACAGCGAGGATTCCGCCAGCATGACGAAGGCGAAATCAAGCGTGGCGATGGTCACCAGCGTCGGAAAGATCACCGGCAGGATGTGTTGGAACACAATGCGCCGGTTCGATGCCCCCATGACCTGGGCCGCCTGCACAAACATCCGCTCGCGCACCTCAAGCACTTCGGCGCGGGCGGTGCGCAGATAGATGGGGATCCGGGTAATCGCCAGGACGAGGACGATATTGGTGACCGAGGGTTCGAGCATATAGAGCACGATCACCGCCAGAAGCAGCGACGGAAAGGACATGATGACGTCGCCGAGGCGCATGATCCATTGAGCGGCGGAAGAGCGGCTGTAACCGGCCACCAGACCGAGCGCCGTGCCGACGACGGAGGATGCAAGCACCGCCGCCGCGGCAACCAGCATGGTGTTTTGCGCCGCCACGACGACGCGGGCCAAAAGCGGCCTGCCTAGCGCATCGGCGCCAAGGATGTAAAGCCATCCGCGGGTGATATCGAAGGGCGGCGCGTTTCGGCCCCGCAGGTTCTGCTTGGTGGCGATGCCCTCCAGCAGAAACGGGCCGAACATCGCACAGAGAAGAACGATCAGTAGGAATAGAGCGGCGAAGAAGGCCAGCTTGTCCGCCCACAGCATGGTCAGCCAGCGGCCGATCGGGCCACTCGGTTTTTTCTCGACGAGGATTTCTGTGTCGGTCATCGCCATCGCTCAATACCGGATGCGCGGATCGAGCAGCACATAGGCAATGTCGATCAACAGGTTCATGATGAAGATCGCCAATGCCGAGACCATGATGACGGCCAACACGACGGCGAAATCGCGAAGCAGGATGGAATCGATCATCAGCTTGCCGATTCCCGGAAAACCAAACACCGTCTCGACGACGACGGCACCGTTCAAGATAGCGGCGGCCTGGTCGCCGATGACGGTGATCACCGGCAGCATGGCGTTGCGCAATCCGTGAACGAAGATGATCGAGTTGGAACGGACGCCCTTGGCGCGCGCCGTCTTCACGTAGGCGGAAGACAGAACGCTGATCATCGAGCCGCGCACCACCTGCAGAATCAGGCCAAAGGGCCGGATGAACAGCACGCTGACCGGCAGGACCCAGTGCCAGAAGGTTCCCGTTCCGGATGTCGGCAGGACATGAAGTTTGACGGCGAAAATGACGATCGCCACGATGGCAAGCCAGAAATCCGGGGCCGCAGCACCGATCAGCGAGAAGAAGGTGGCAAGACGATCGAAGACACCGCCGACGCGAAACGCCGCGAGCGAACCGATGACGATCGCGGCGACTGTGACCAGCGCCATGGTGATGACAGCCAGCCAGAAGGTCCAGACGAAGGCCTCCAGCACGACGTCCATGGCAGGACGAGCCTGCCGCAGCGACTGACCGAAGTTGCCCTGCGCGAGATCCGCGACATAACGGCCGAACTGGATGATCAACGGTTCATTGAACCCGTTCATTTCGCGGAATTGCTGGCGCATTTCCGTGGTCGCATCAATCGGCAGGTAGAGATCGGTCGGATCGCCGGTCAGCCGGGACAGGAAGAACACGATGACGATAAGCACCACGAGCGACACGCCGCTGGCGATCGCGCGTTTGCCGATGAAACTCTTCATGCCACTCCTCCCGAGTGAAACCCATAGGGACCGTTCGCCTGGTCTTCGCGTGTCCGCCGTCAGTTCCCTGTCGACAAGCGGAAACTGAAATATTAGTGTATCTAGAATTTTTGTGAACCCCCTTTCTCAAATTCATCAGCTCTTATCGACCGGCGGCTTCCGTCTCCAAGCGATATCGCCCGTGCCGATGATGGTTGCCCCAATGATGACCGCCGCGCCGATCCAGGTCTGGGGCGCAGGAATTTCCGAGAAAAACAAAAAGGCCATCAGCGCGACCATGGGCAGCCGGAGAAAGTCGAGCGGCGCCAGAACGCTTGCAGCCGCCATGCCGAAGGCGCGGGTGATCAGCGTCATGTTAAATGCCCCGAGTGCCCCTTGCATGGCGAGCAGCCCGAGTTGGCTCCAACTCGGCATCGACCAAACAGGCAGCATGACAATCAGGCCGAGCGGCACCGTCGTGATCAGGTTCCATGCAACCAGCCGGTCCGCGCTGTCCCTCAACGCCATTCGCCGCAGCATCAACTGGCTGGCCGCCGTCAAGACCGCTCCCGCCAGCGCAAAAAGCAGCCATTGGTCGAAAGCGGACGCTCCAGGGCGAATGATGATCATGACGCCGATAAAGCCTGCCACGATGCCAGCGACGCTGGAAACGCCGACACGTTCCTTGAGTACGAGCCACGCACCGAGAACGAGAAACATCGGCATGGTGAAATTGATCGCTGTGGCATCGGCCAATGGCGCATGCGCAAAGGCGATGAACAAAGCAACCAGCGAGGCAAGCTTCAGACCCGCACGCACGACATGCAGGACCCGGTAGGGAGAGGCTCTCAGACCAACGCGAGACACGATCCACGGCGAGACGGCTAGGAGCCCGAAAAACGATCGGAAAAAGCCGATCATCAATGGATGTACACCGCCGGCCAGCGAGCGCACGATGATTGCGTCGAGACTGTTTAACAAGGCGGCCGCCACCATCATGCAGACGGCAAGGCCTGTGCGACCGGGCTGCATTCCATTTCTCCTGATCGACGAGTGCAGCCCATGCCATATCGGTCGTTCGATACCGCAAGCGCGCTGACCAGCATCTGCAGCCACGGTCTTATCGCGATCCGCCAGCGGCCGTCCACACTAAAATACAAATATATTAGTTTTAAAAAATGCGGGCTGAGCGGCTTCACGTGACAACGGAATTACAGGGTTGCAAGAATCGAGGGAATACACTCTACGTCTGAGAATGAGCCGCAAAACGACCCGTGCTGGAGAAAATCACGCCGTCCCTCCTCTCGGGAAGGCCGGCTATATCTCCTCGGCCCGACAGTTCCGGCGGTGCGTGACCTCCTCACCACCGAATTAGCGGCCAGATGTAACCGCGACATCCCTCCCAGCTCTCGGGCCTTCGGAGCAGGACGGATAGGTCCGGGAATTTCACAACCCCACGTCTACTTACTCCATAAGGATATTTTCATGAAGCATATGCGCAATCTCCGCCTGATGATGGCAAGCACTGCCTTCCTGGCCCTCGCCGGCCCCTCCTTCGCGCTTGACGGCGCTGATATGATGAAAAAGCTCAATGCCGCTACCAGTGCCGGCGGCACGGTCATCACCTTCGAAAAGGCTGATGTCGATGGCGATACGGTAACCGCGACGGGCGTCCAGGTGGGATATGCAAACCTGCCCGGCGACACTTTGAAGATCGGCGAGCTCACCTTCGAGGGCGTCGAGGAGACCGAAGGCGGCGGCTATCACGCCAAAACCGTCTCTTTCCCGGATATCGACATGAGCCAGGAAGAAGGCCGCTTTTCCGCAAAGGACATCGAGATCGCGGGCCTCACGATTCCGGCCAATGCCACGGGCGAGACGCTGAACGACATCCTCCTTTATGAAACGGTCAGCACCGGGCCGATCGCTCTCAACATCAAGGGCAAGGACGTGTTTGCCATCGAGGGCATCGAGTCGAACCTCGAGCGCCAGGATGGCGGCTTTACTTATGACGCCAATGTCGCTGGCCTTAAAGCCGACCTGTCGCAGGTCGAGGATGCGAGCGCGAAGGACGCCATCGAGAAACTCGGGCTGACCACGATCGACGGCACGGTGACGATGAAGGGCAGCTGGGAAGTCGATAGCGGCAAGATCGCTGTCGACGAATACGCTTTCGACTTCAAGAATATCGGCCGGCTGAATATCGCCGTCGACTTCTCCGGCTACACGCTGGCCTTCGTCAAGTCGCTGCAGGAAGCGGTGAAGACCGCCGAGGCCAATCCGAACAAGGAAGAGGCCAACCAGGCCGTCGGCCTTGCGATGTTGGGACTGATGCAGCAGCTGACGTTCAACAGCGCCTCGATCCGTTTCGACGATGCCTCGATCACCAAGAAGGCACTCGACTATGCCGGCGCCCAACAGGGCGTCACGGGCGACCAGCTGACGCAATCGCTGAAAGGCCTTGTGCCGATCATGATGGCGCAGCTCAACCTGCCGGAGCTGCAGAACCAGGTGTCGGCTGCCGTCAACACCTATCTCGACGGGCCGAAGAACCTGACGGTCAGCGCAGCACCGGAAAAGCCCGTTCCATTTCCGATGATCATCGGCGCCGCCATGGGTGCGCCGAACACCATTCCGTCGGTCCTTGGCGTCAAGGTCACAGCGAACGACTAAGCTGGCGCGCCAGCAGCTGGAGGCGGGTTCGGACCTGCCTCCAGCTCCATTTCCCCAGCCGAGATTCGGCGATTTCCTGGAATTGCTCTACAGCTCGTCGCTGCGACGCCTCACGGCGTGCTTCAGCGCGATCATGTGTCTTCGCCGCTCCAGCATATAATCGGCATAGCCGACGCAGAAAAACAGCAACGTTGGGCCGGCGTAGATGATGATCAGGGCCAATGCGATAAGGATGAATGCGGTCGTCATGATCTTGTTTCCATCATATTGGTCGTGCCGCATTTAAAGCGGCGACAGCGGATAGGCCCTCATCTCGGCTTTCCCTGTCCTTATTTGATAAAAATTCGCCGGCTTCCTATTCGTTCCGTCCCCGATCGATTTCCATTCGCGCCGCGGAGGCGAAGCGCGGCCTTTCCTCCCGCATCGCCGCCGTTACGCGCTTCAGCAGCGGGACCGACAGCAAATCCTCCAGCAAAACCGAAAGCTTCGGCTTCCAGTTCGGATAGCTGTCGCTGGTGCCCGGAATATTGGTCGGCGCTTTCTCGTCGGTGAGATCGGCAAGCCGCACCGATGTCAGAAGCGATGGAGTGCGCGCAATGAAACGATAGGCGCTCACCGTCAGATCTTGCAAGGCTTCCTGGCTTGCCCGCGCCGCCGTGAGCCGGGGCGGCACGTCGAGGCCCGCGGCGTTGAAGACCGCTTTCAGATACCTCCGCTCGCGCCTGCGGTGTTTGAGATGTTCTTCGGTGATATCGGGCGGCACGATACCGTGTTCACAGCGATCCTGAATGTCGGCGCCGCGCCACCAGCCGGCAAGCGTTTGGTGGTCATGCGTCGAAATGCAGGCGAGCGCGAGGACCGGATAGGCATTGGCGGGCTTGAAGCCCTTCTCATCCTGTTCATAGGAAAGGATCCGGTAGGAGAGAATGCCGGCGGTAGCCAGATCCTCTTGCAAGCCTTCGGGAATCATTCCAAGGGACTCCCCTATGACAAGGCATCGATGTTCGGCGGAAACCTCGGCGAGGATCTGCAACAGCCGGTCCTCGGGATAGCGGACGTAGGCGCCGCTATCCGGCCTGCTGCCTAACGGAACCAGGAAAAGGCGGCGGATCGCCGGGGCGTGATCAATACGAATGGCGCCGGCGTAGCGCATGGCGGTGCCGACCATGCGCCGGTAAGGCGACATCTCCCCTCCGGCAATTTCGGACGGCAGGTATCCGGCAAGGTGCCAGTCCTGCCCATCGACGGCGAATGGATCGGGAGGACTGCCGATCGTGGCCTGCGAGACATAGATATCCGGCTCGCTCCACGTCGCCGAGCCGTCGACCGCCTCCCCGACGGCAAGATCGAGATAGAGTCCTATCCTGAGGCCGCCCTTGCGCGCCCGATCTGCCGCCTGCATCAGCTGGCGGTGGGCGAGCCATTGCAGCCACATGTGGAAGCGAACATCATCTGCATGCTCGCGTTCGAAATCGCCGACAGCGTCGCTGTCGAAGCGCTGGAACTCGGCCGGCCATCGTTGCCAGCCGGCGCCCGCCCCGCGCTCGACCATGGACGAGGAGAGGCATTCGAACAGCGCATGCAGCCGAAGGCTGTCGCCGCCATGCGCGACAAATGCGTCGAACTCGGCTTCGTCATCAACACGGCGTTGTCGCCGCGCCGACCAGAGATCACGAAGGGCTCCAAGCTTGGTCCGCGCGACGCCGATGTAATCGACGAGATCGGATTGGCGAAGGCGCTCCAATTCCTGTTCGAGTTCGGAATTGCCGGCAAACCCCGGCACCTGATCGACCGCGATATAGAGCGGGTTGAGATGCTGGCGGCTTGAAGGTTCGTAGGGGCTGCAGCGGTTGGGATCGGCGAGGAACGGCGCGTGAATCGGATTGAGGCCGATGAAATCCGCTCCCAGCGCCCCCGCCAGATCGGCCATATCGGCCAGATCCTGGAAGTCTCCAATACCCCAGTTGCGTGCCGACCGGATCTCGTAGAGCTGCAGACTCATGCCCCAGATCCGGGTATCAGACAGGAAATCCGGAAGAAACGACGCCGGGATCTTCCCTCGCGCCGGCTTCGCTTTCCACTGCGGCGCGCCGGCCTCTTGATCCGCCGTCAATTCAATATTCAATGCCGAGAGTATCTTGCGCTTGGTCGCGGCCGAGATCACCACCTCCCGGTTTTCGGGACTGGGCCTGGTCGGGCTGATGCCGTGGCGGCGGGCGAGTTTGTCGAGTTCTGCGGATTTCATCATTCGACCCTTTCCTCCCACCGCCGTCACGCCTCGCTCAGGCTCCAGATCACTGCCCAGGGCGCCAAACCGCCGCCGTCGCGTCCGCCGAGCCGGAGTATCGTCTCAGCATCGTCCGGCGGCGAGTCGTGCGCTGTCGCCTCGTCGCCGAGGTTGGCGCGCAGGTGAAGATGCCGGCCTTCCGCAAGGGGCCAATCCACTGCGATCGCATGTCCCGCCGAGCGGTAGACAGCGCTTCCGGCCGTCGCGCCTTTCAGCAAAGGAACGATCCTCCGGTGCCGGAGGTCGAGAAGCGTTCTGTAAAAATCGAGCACCTCGGAGGAAGCGCGTTTCGACCAATCCAGTTTGGCCGCAGCGAAGGTCGATGGCGCCGTCGGGTCGAGAAGGTCGTCGGCGTCGAAGCCCGGCAGGCGCGAAAGCTCCTCGCGACGGCCCTTTCTGACCTTCTCGTTCAGCTCCTCGTCGAAATCGCAGAAAAACGGGAAAGGTTCTGCAGCGCCCCATTCCTCGCCCATGAACAGCATCGGAATCTCGGGCGCCAGCAGATAGATTGATATGACGGCTTTGACGGCGTCGGCCGGGCTCGACGCCAACACCCGGTCGCCCAGCGCCCGGTTGCCGATCTGGTCATGGTTCTGGATGAAGGAGATGAAGGCCGTCGGCGGCAGGTGACCGCTCGGCCTGCCGCGGCTTGCCCCCCGATAAGGCATCGGTTCGCCCTGGAACACGAAGCCTTCCGCCAGCGCCCGGCCGAGCTTACCGGCGTCGCCGGCGTAATCGGCATAATAGCCGAAGGTTTCACCGGTGGCAGTGATATGCAGCAGATGGTGGACGTCGTCGTTCCACTGGGCGGTGAACAGCTTCGCTTCGCCTTTTTCGTCGCGCTTCAGCAGATCGCTGTCATTCTCCTCGTTTTCGACGATCAGATGAACGTGCCGGTCGCCGGCTGCAGCCCTGACGCGGCGGGCAAGTTCGTGAAGCAAATGCTCGTCGCTATCGTCCTTGATCGCGTGAACGGCATCGAAGCGGAAGCCGTCGAGCCTGAATTCGGTGATCCAGTAGATGGCGTTCTCAATGATAAATTCGCGGATCATCTCCGATCCGTCGCCGTCATAGTTGATGCCGTGGCCCCAGGGTGTCTTGTGATGGTCGGTAAAGAGCGGCGCGTAGGAAGGGATATAATTTCCGTCAGGCCCGAAGTGGTTGTAGACCACATCGAGGAATACCGAGATGCCGCGCTGATGGGCTGCGTCCACCAGCGCCATGAAATCTTCGGGCCGGCCATAACTGCTGTCAGGTGCATAGGGCAGCACGCCGTCATAACCCCAGCTGTAGCGGCCGGGGAATTCGCTGACCGGCATGACCTGCAACGCTGTGACGCCCAACTCCCTGAGATGATCGAGCCGCTCGATCGCGGCTGTGAAAGTCCCCTCCGGCGTGAAGCAGCCGATGTGCATCTCGTAGATGACCATTTCCTCCCACGGCCGGCCGCTCCAGTCGCTCGTCCTCCAGCGATAGGCGGTGAGGTCGACCACTTCGCTCGGGCCATGCGCATCCTGCGGCTGGAACCGCGAGGCGGGATCGGGAATTTCAAGACCGTCCGGCAGAACGAAGCGATAGCGCGTGCCGGCATGGGCATTCGGAACCGTGCATCGATGCCAGCCATCTTCCGCCGTCTGCATCGGCCGCGGATCGGCGCCTTCGATCTTCAACGACACGCTTTCATGCAGGGGAGCCCAGAGCCGAAACAGAATACCCTCTTCAGTGACTGCGGGGCCGAACGTCATATTGGTCAAGGGAAAGCCTTCTGTGAAGAGCATAGGATTTGGGTAACTTTTGCAGGAGCAAAAAGTTTCGTCCGCACGCGGACGCCATCGGGCATCCCTCGTTCAGCAAATGCTGGAAAGAGTATGACTCTATCCATCCCGAGTAGGATTTTATCCTACCGTATGCTATAACTATCCTGCAAAATAGGAGTGCAGCGTATGCGTTCGACGCAACAGATGAGCATCACACTTCCCGTGGAAATGGCGAAGCGAGTCAAGCAGCGGGTGTCCGACGGTGATTACGCCTCGGAAAGCGAAGTCATACGCGAGGGCCTGCGAGCTTTGCAGGAACGCGAGAATGCTGTCGAGCACTGGCTGCGAACTGAAGTCGTGGCCACCTATGATGCCCATAAGGCCGACCCCACAAGGGCCAAGCTTCTCGAAGAAGCCCGGAAGCGGCTCGAAGCACGCATGGACGAAATCGATCGGGAAGACGACTGATGAAGCGTTGCCATATGTCAAAACGCAACCAGTGGCTTGGTGAAAGCTCCGGACACTAAATTTGAAAGCCGCGCTTATGTTGTACAGCGATCAGCCGTGATGCGAAGATGACGACTATGGTCCACACTTTCAGCTTTGCCTCAATGTTTCTTATACTCGGGCTGTATACACCTGATCTGCCAGAGGACTTTTCCATAAAGTCGCTCGACTCCGTCGAAATTAAATGCCCCGGTTTTGGAAAAACTTCATCCGACGCGGTGCTTGTTGTGGAGTGCGATGGAAGCAAGCGGACGTTAAGACTCGCGAAGAGCTTAAACTTTGACGGCAGTTCCTACATTAGAAATCCAGACACTCATGCAAAGGAAATATTGTCGGAGGTCGGCAAGATTATAAATGAGGATTTAAATATAGAACGTCGCCATCTGACATTTTGCGATCCAACGGTAGACACTCTCGGCAGATGCAAGACAGTTTACACTCTGAGTGGCACGAGGGATTTTGATGAGGCAGCTTTGGCGATAAACCCCAGAGATAATAAAATGGATAGCTTTTCATACTTTCTGATCGTCTCCTGGGAGGTAGGCAA
This sequence comes from Rhizobium redzepovicii, assembly GCF_019793435.1. Classification (GTDB taxonomy): domain Bacteria; phylum Pseudomonadota; class Alphaproteobacteria; order Rhizobiales; family Rhizobiaceae; genus Rhizobium; species Rhizobium redzepovicii. The sequence continues at coordinate 408,511 of NZ_JAILYH010000002.1, forward strand.
ATAGAAAGTGGAAATGCTCCAACTCCACCCGTTCGGGTTCAACCTCATCCAAGATTTCGACCGCACTCCGCCGCTGCGTTTCGACCGTCACGCCGCCGCGACTTTGCCCGAGAGTGCCTTGTCCATCGCCGCCTGAAGCTGTTCCTGGGTGAAGGGTTTGGTCATCCGGAGCATCCGGCCGAGGCCGTGGTCTTCGGAAAATTCGGCATAACCCGAGGCAAGAATAATCGGCAGGCTCGGGAAGGCTGAGCGGAGGTGGCGCGCAAGCTCGGCGCCTGTCATGCCGGGCATCGCATGATCGGTGATGACGAGATCGCAATCTCGTCCGTCAGCGAGGAATTCCAGGGCCTGCGAGGCGGAAGATGCCTCGCGCGGCAGGTGTCCGAGATCCTCCAGCATCGCCACAGTTCCCGTCCGGACAAGCGCATCGTCGTCGACGACGAGAATGGCGAGCGGCCGTGATACCGGGTTTAAGGCTTCCGTCGCAGGAGGCTCGACGGCCGGCTGCGTCTTGACGAAGGCCTCGGCGACGGGCAGCCAAAGGGATACGGTCGTGCCCTTGTCCCTCGCGCTCAATATCTGGATCGAGCCGCCGGATTGCGCCGCCAGGCCATGAACCATCGACAGGCCGAGGCCGGTGCCCTTGCCGACCCCTTTAGTGGTGAAAAACGGTTCGGCAGCGCGAGCGACCGTTGCCTCATCCATGCCCTCGCCATCGTCCGACACCGATATCCTGATGTAATTGCCGCCGGCGAGGCCGGCCGGCCGACCGTCTTCGGCCGCTGCCGCGACAACCGTCACGGCGCCGCCGCTTTCGAGCGCGTCGCGGGCATTGACGAACAGGTTGAGCAGCGCCAGCTCCAACTGGTTGCTATCCACCAGAAGCGGAGCCAGATCCGCCGGAATGCGCTTGTGGATTTCGATGCGCGGCCCCACCGCCTTGGCGAGCAGATCCTCGACGTTTTCGAACAGCCTGAGGAAATCGACCGCCTGCGGCTTCAACTCCTGGCGGCGCGCGAAGGCAAGCAGGCGCTGGGTCAGCGCCGTGCCGCGCTCGGCCGCCTGGATCGCATTCGTCAGCAGGCGTTCGCTGCGTTCATCCGCCGGAAGCCGCTTCTTCAGGAGGCCGAGGCTGCCGAGCACCGCCATCAGAAGGTTGTTGAAGTCGTGCGCCACCCCGCCCGTCAGGTGGCCGATCGTGTCGAGCTTCTGCGCCTCGAACAATTGCGCCAGCGCTTCCTCACGCTCGCGCGTCCTTTGATCGATCCGGTGCTCCAACTCCTCGTTAAGCTCCCGCAGCTGAGCGGCTGAGGCCTCGAGTTCGGCGGTGCGCTGGCGAACCCGAGCCTCCAGTTCGGTATTCAACCGTTCGAGTTCCCGCGTCTTCCTGTAAAGATCGGCAAAGACCCTGACCTTGGCTCTTAGCACCTCAGGCACGATCGGGACGGAGACGTAGTCGACGGCGCCCACCGCATAGCCGCGCAACCGGTCGGGTTCGGCTAGCATCACCGCGGAAACGAAGATGATCGGGGTGTTCTGATAGCGCGGATGCTGCCGGATCATGCCGACCAGCTCGAAGCCATCCTGTTCCGGCATGCAGACATCGACGAGGATCACCGCGATTTCGGTGCGCAGTAGGTGCTCGAAAGCTTCGCGCGCCGATTGCGCCTTGATGAGGTTTTCCTCGAGTTCTTCGAGAATGACCTCGTAGCTCAGAAGTTTCGCAGGCTGGTCGTCGACGAGGAGGATGTTGACGGGGTTCATGACCGGATCCTCAGCGGTGCAGCCACATGCGAAGCGCCGACAGAAGCTGTTCGGTATTGACCGGCTTCGCCAGGTAATCGGATGCACCCGCTTCCAGGCATTTCTCGCGGTCGCCTTTCATCGCCTTCGCCGTCAGCGCCAGGATCGGCAGCCGTCGGAACCGTGGCTCCGAACGGATGACCTGCATCGTCTCGTAGCCGTCCATTCCCGGCATCATGATATCCATGAGCACGATCGCCACCGAAGGCTCGTTGTTGATGACGTCGATGGCTTCGCTGCCGGTCGTGGCCGTCAGTACCCGCATTCCCCGGCGTTCCAGTACGCTGCTCAGCGCAAAGATATTGCGGGCATCGTCGTCGACGAGCAGCACGGTCTCGCCGACGAGATCCTCGTCCGAGCTGTGCAGTTCCTGCAGGGTCGCCTGTTTTGCCGCCGGCAGGTCGGCGACGACCCGGTGTAGGAACAACGCCGTCTCATCGAGGAGACGCTCCGGAGACTCGACGCCCTTCACGACGACGCTTCGGGCCATACTGTGCAGCGTCGCATCTTCTTCAGGGGAAAGCTCTCGACCCGTGAAGACGACCACCGGCACCTCACCGATCTCGGCGTCGTCGCGTATCTGCTCCAGTACATCGAAGCCGGACATGTCAGGCAGCGAAAGGTCGAGCACCACGCAATCCGGCGGATCCTGCCTGAGGGCGGCGAGCGCTTCCGATCCGGAGCCGACACTTGTGATGTCGATGTCGTCATGTCCGAGAAGCGCGGTGACGCTCAGCCGCTCGGCCTCGTTGTCTTCCACCAGCAGCAGATGCTTGCGGCGCGGTTGCGCGTAGGCCTTCAAGCGCGACAGCGCCTTGCCGAGGCCCTCGGGCGTCGTCGGCTTGCTCATGAAGGCGAAGGCGCCGCGGGTGAGCCCATGCTGGCGATCCTCGTCGAGGCTGATGATCTGCACCGGGATATGCCGCGTCTGCGGATTCTGCTTGAGCTGGCTCAGCACCGTCCAGCCGAGCATATCGGGCAGGAAGATGTCGAGCGAGATCGCCGCCGGCCGGTAGTCCTGCGCGAGTGACAGCGCATCGCTGCCACGCATCGCCACCAGAACCTTGAATCCGCTGTCACGGGCAAGATCGACCAGGACACGAGCGTAATGCGCATCGTCCTCGACGACGAGCAGCACCGAATCGCCGGCCGCTATCTGGTGGCGATCGTCTTCCACATGTTCGATGGTCTTCTCGGCGCGGCGGCTGGCTGCCGCCTCGGCGAACTCCACCACATTGGCCGATGGAAGGGACTTCGGCGCAACCGCGCCGGCGCCGACATAGGTGAGCGGCAGATAGAGGACGAAGGTGCTGCCGACGCCCGGCGTGCTGCGCAGCTGAATCTCGCCGCCGAGCAGGTTTGCCAGTTCGCGGCTGATCGCCAGCCCGAGACCGGTGCCGCCATATTTGCGGCTCGTTGAGGCATCCGCCTGCTGGAACGCCTCGAAGATGATGCGTTGTTTTTCCGGCGGAATGCCGATGCCGGTATCGACGACTTCGAAGGCAATGACCGAAGGCGCGTGCCGGAGCGACGGATGATCCGGGGACCAGCCACCCGCCGCCAACGCGACGCGAAGCGTCACACCACCTTGCGCGGTGAATTTGAAGGCGTTCGACAGCAGGTTCTTGAGGATCTGCTGTAGCCGCTTCGAATCCGTGATGATGCTCTTCGTGACATCACCGCCGATCTCGACCGCAAACGACAGGCTCCGGTTTTCCGCCTCGTGACGGAATGGCCGGGCCATCACCTCAAGCAGGTTGCTGACGAAAATCTCCTCGGCATCGACCGAAACCGTTCCGGATTCAATCTTCGACAGGTCGAGGATATCGCTGATCAGGTTCAGAAGGTCGGTTCCGGCGCCATGGATCGTCTTGGCAAATTCGACCTGCTTGCCCGACAGGTTGCCGTCGGGGTTTTCGCCGAGCTGCTGGCCGAGAATGAGGATCGAATTCAAAGGCGTGCGCAGCTCGTGCGACATGTTGGCGAGGAATTCGGATTTGTACTTCGATGTCAGGGCCAGCTCGGTGGCCTTTTCCTCGAGCGCGCGCCGGGCCTGCTCGATCTCCTGGTTCTTCGCCTCGACTTCGACGTTGCGTTCTTCGAGCTGCTGCGCCTTCTGCCCGAGCTGCTCGTTAGTCTGCTGCAGCTCGCGCTGCTGCGTCTGCAGCTCGGCGGCGAGTTTCTGCGACTGCTTGAGTAGGCCTTCGGTCTGCATGGTCGCTTCGATCGAATTGAGGACGATGCCGATCGACGTTGTCAGCTGGTCAAGGAAGGACAGCTGCAGCTCGGTGAATTCGCCGGCGGAGGCAAGCTCGATCACCGCTTTCACCTGCCCCTCAAAATGCACCGGCAGCACGATCGCGCTTCGCGGCAGGGTCGTGAACACGCCGGAACTGATCGGAACGACATTCTCGGGAAGGTCGGTGACAAGAATCCGGCGAGCATCACTGGCGCACTGGCCGACAAGTCCCTGGCCGAAATCGAGCCGCGGCGGATGCGCCGCCTCGACCCCTTGCGCATAGACCGACAGAAGCGACAGGAACGGTTGTTCCTCATCGGCATCGACCTGGTAGATCACTCCCTGATGCGCGCTGACGAGCGGCGCCAGCTCCGACAGCAGCAACTTGCCCACCAGCGTCAGGTCGCGCTGGCCCTGCAGCATATTGGTGAAGCGGGCCAGGTTGGTCTTCAGCCAGTCTTGTTCGGTGTTGCGCTCCGTTGTCAGGCGCAGGTTGTCGATCATCGTGTTGATATTGTCTTTGAGTTCGGCGACTTCACCGCGTGCATCGACCTTGATCGAGCGCGTCAAGTCGCCCTTGGTGACGGCGGTCGCCACCTCGGCAATGGCGCGCACCTGCGTCGTCAGGTTGGCGGCAAGCAGGTTGACGTTGCCGGTCAGATCCTTCCACGTCCCCGCCGTACCTGGCACATTCGCCTGGCCGCCGAGGCGGCCTTCGACGCCCACTTCGCGCGCCACCGTGGTCACCTGATCGGCGAAGGTCGCAAGCGTATTGGTCATGTTGTTGATGGTTTCGGCGAGTGCTGCCACCTCGCCCTTGGAGGCGACGGTGAGGTTCTGCTTGAGGTCGCCGTTCGCCACAGCCGTCACCACCTTGACGATGCCGCGCACCTGTTCGGTCAGGTTGGCGGCCATGACGTTGACGGTGTCGGTCAGGTCCTTCCAGGTGCCGGCGACACCCGGCACCTGCGCCTGGCCGCCGAGCTTGCCTTCGGTGCCGACTTCGCGGGCGACGCGCGTCACTTCACCGGCGAAGGCGTTGAGCTGGTCCACCATGGTGTTGATAGTGTTCTTCAGTTCGAGGATTTCCCCCTTCACGTCGACGGTGATCTTGCGGGAGAGGTCACCGCGCGCCACGGCGGTCGTCACCTCGGCGATGTTTCGAACCTGGGTCGTCAGATTGGCGGCGAGCAGGTTGACGTTGTCGGTCAAGTCCTTCCAGGTGCCGGCGACGCCGGGAACGACGGCCTGACCGCCGAGGCGGCCATCGGTGCCGACTTCGCGCGCCACGCGCGTCACTTCGCCGGCGAAGGAGCGAAGCTGGTCGACCATGGTATTCAACGTATCCTTCAGCAGCAGGATTTCGCCGCGCACGTCGACGGTGATCTTACGCGACAGGTCGCCATTGGCGATCGCGGTCGCCACCTCGGCGATGTTGCGCACCTGCGCCGTCAGATTTCCGGCCATCGAGTTGACGCTGTCCGTCAGGTCCTTCCAGGTGCCGGCGACGCCGGACACCTGCGCCTGGCCACCGAGCTTGCCTTCGGTGCCGACTTCGCGGGCGACGCGCGTCACTTCGCCGGCGAAGGCATTGAGCTGATCCACCATCGTATTGATGGTGTTTTTCAGCTCGAGGATTTCCCCCTTCACGTCGACGGTGATCTTACGCGACAGGTCGCCGCGCGCCACGGCCGTCGTGACTTCGGCGATGTTGCGCACCTGGCCGGTCAGGTTGGAGGCCATGGAATTGACGTTCTCGGTCAGGTCCTTCCAAGTGCCGGCGACACCCGGCACCTGCGCCTGGCCACCGAGCTTGCCTTCGGTGCCGACCTCGCGGGCGACGCGCGTGACTTCTGATGCAAACCGGTTCAGCTGATCGACCATGGTGTTCAGCGTTTCCTTGAGTTCCAGGATTTCCCCCGAAACCGACACGGTGATTTTCTTCGACAAGTCGCCATTGGCAATCGCGGTCGAGACTTCGGCAATATTGCGCACCTGCGCCGTCAGATTGCCCGCCATGGAATTGACGCTGTCGGTCAGGTCCTTCCAGGTGCCGGCGACGCCGAGCACGTTGGCCTGGCCGCCGAGCCGGCCTTCCGTGCCGACCTCGCGCGCCACACGCGTGACTTCACCGGCAAAACCGTTCAACTGATCGACCATCGTGTTGATGGTTTCCTTCAGCTCGAGGATTTCGCCGGACACGGTGACGGTGATCTTCTTCGACAGGTCTCCCTGGGCGACGGCGGTCGCGACTTCGGCGATGTTGCGCACCTGTCCCGTCAGGTTGGAGGCCATGGAATTGACGCTGTCGGTCAGATCCTTCCAGGTGCCGGCAACGCCGCGCACATTGGCCTGGCCGCCGAGCCGGCCCTCGGTTCCGACTTCGCGTGCGACGCGGGTGACTTCCGAGGCGAAGGCGTTCAACTGATCGACCATCGTATTGATGGTTTCCTTCAGCTCCAGGATCTCACCCTTCACGTCGACGGTGATCTTCTTCGACAAGTCGCCATTCGCGATCGCGGTCGAGACTTCGGCGATGTTGCGCACCTGCGCCGTCAGGTTGCCGCCCATCGAGTTGACATTCTCGGTCAGATCCTTCCAGGTGCCGGCGACGCCGCGCACATTGGCCTGGCCGCCGAGCCGGCCCTCGGTGCCGACTTCGCGGGCGACGCGGGTGACTTCCGAAGCAAAGGCGTTCAGCTGATCGACCATCGTGTTGATGGTCTCCTTCAGCTCGAGAATTTCCCCCGACACCGTCACCGTGATCTTCTTCGACAGGTCGCCATTGGCGATCGCGGTCGAGACCTCGGCGATGTTGCGCACCTGCGCGGTGAGGTTGGAAGCCATGGAATTGACGTTGTCGGTCAAGTCCTTCCAGGTGCCGGCGACGCCGGGCACCTGCGCCTGGCCACCAAGCCGGCCTTCCGTGCCGACTTCACGCGCCACGCGCGTCACCTCGCCGGCAAAGCCGTTCAGCTGGTCGACCATCGTGTTGATGGTTTCCTTCAGCTCGAGGATTTCGCCCGAGACGTCGACGGTGATCTTGCGTGACAGGTCACCGCGCGCCACGGCCGTCGTCACCTGGGCGATGTTGCGCACCTGCGCCGTCAGGTTGCCGCACATGGCGTTGACGGAGTCGGTTAGGTCTTTCCAGGTACCGGCGACACCCGGCACCAGCGCCTGGCCGCCGAGCTTGCCTTCGGTGCCGACCTCGCGGGCCACGCGCGTCACTTCCGAGGCGAAGGAGCGCAACTGGTCGACCATCGTGTTGATGGCTTCCTTGAGCTGCAGGATCTCGCCGCGCACGTCGACGGTGATCTTCTTGGAAAGGTCGCCGTTGGCAACGGCGATCGTCACCTCCGCGATGTTGCGCACCTGCGCCGTCAGGTTCGACGCCATCGAGTTGACGCTTTCGGTCAAGTCCTTCCAGACGCCGGTCACTTCAGGCACTTGCGCCTGCCCGCCGAGTTTTCCGTCCGTGCCGACCTCGCGGGCAACGCGCGTCACCTCGGAGGTGAAGACGCTCAGCTGCTTGATCATCGTGTTGACGATATCGGCCGAGCGCAGGAATTCGCCTTTGAGCGCCCGGCCGTCGACGTCGAGGGGGACGGTCTGCAGCAGATCGCCCTTGGCGACCGCGGTGATCGTCCGGGTGACGGCCGTCGTCGGCCACAGGAGATCGTCGATCAGGCCGTTGATCGATCCCTCCATCTCCGACCAGGAACCATCCGACAGGCCGAAGCGCACGCGCGTGCTCGTGCGCCCGTCGCGACCGACAACCTGGCCGACATGTTCCAGTTGCTGGGCCATGCGCTGATTGCCGGCGATAATGTCGTTGAGGGCATCGGCGATCTTGCCGGTGACGCCGGTCAGATCCGACCGCATCCGCACCGAAAAGTCGCCGCGCCTGACCGCGACAAGGACCTCCAGGAGCGCGCTGGCATCGTCGAATGCCATGGTTTTGTGGTCGTGGCCATTGAGGCTGTCTGCCGCGACGCTGTCGCGCGCGCGTTCACTGGTTTGGTTGCTCACGAAAATCCCCCTCTTCGACGACTGGTAATTTAGTGCTCAACGCGGAAAATGGTATGGGCTATCCCCGCATACAGCTTATCATCATTTGCCATTCAAAATGAACTTGGTAGCTGCATCAATCCACAACGCCCGCCTGAGACCTTTCAAAGGATTTGCGGATTTTCGTGCAGGCGGGAACAGTTCCGCGCCACCCGTCGTTTCCGTCGTGATAATGGAGAGCGACATGTCGAACGTCTCAAGGACAGGCAAGGAAGAGATCAACAGCGCGACCAGCCCGACCACCTTCGGAAAGTCGGTCGAGAGCCAAGCGCAAATGCAGGATGCGGCGGCGGAAGCCTCACCCGAAACGGGCGGCGAGATGCTCAACATCTACCGGCTGGAACCGATCGCCGCTCCCGACGATCCAAGATGGGACAATGCCCCCGGCCACGGCATCGTCATCGTGGCCGCCAGAACGCCGGGTGATGCAAGGATCGTCGCCGCGGCGCGCGAACTCGACTTCATGGAAGTGGATGCGGCTCCCGCCGAGGATGTGACCACGGTCAATGCCAGTGCCTTCCGCGACGACAAGCTCTATACTGTCATAGAGATCGACCGGAACAGACGCGATATCAAGCGCGGCATCGTCGAGGGCATGGTCTCGGTCGACACGATCCGCCCAGTCCAACCGGATTAGAGGCCACCCCTTTTTATTGGAGTTCTCATGAATACGGCCAATCTACAGCTCAAGGGGCTGATCATGGCGATGACGTCGATCTGCGACGCAATCGTCGACAAAGAAGTGCTGACGCGCGGGGAAATCAACGCCGCGCTGTCGAAGGCCCAAAAGGCAATCGAGGAGGACGACGATCATGAACTGTCGGGCGCCAACCGCGCCGCGATCCTGTTTCCCATCCGGGTGTTGCAACTCGCCGGTGAAGCCGCCGGGAAAGGTGAACAGCTGACATTTTCGGATTATGCGAAGCTTGTGGGAAAACTGAGCTGACGTCTAAGGTTTACAAAACGCCGCATCGCTCGGATGGATCCGGCACGCTGTCCGGCAGCTTGTCGAGCATTGTCGACTTTTCCAGATAAGTTGATTTATTTGGTCTTGTTTTCCCGGCGTTTCTGAGGCTATACCCCGGCCGAATACACACACGCACTGGGATTTCTACGTGACCAGCCTCAAATCACTTCTAGCCGCCTGCGGCCTCTCCGCCCTGATCGGCCTTGCCGCAACCCCGTCTTTGGCAGGTTCGACGACCTACCCACTGACGCTGGAAAACTGCGGCGCTGAGGTGACGTTCAAGAAGGCTCCCGAGCGGGCGATCGGCCTCGGCCAGAACAGCGCGGAAATCCTGCTGCTGCTCGGCCTTGAGGACAAGATGGTCGGCACCGCCTTCTGGCCGAGCAAGGTGCTGCCGCAGTTGGCGGAAGCCAATGCCAAGGTCAAGCTTCTCACAGTCGAGATGCCGACCTTCGAATCGATGCTCGCCGAAAATCCCGACTTCGTGGCCGTGGCGTTGCCAAGCCTGGTCGGACCGAACAGCAAGATCGCCAAGCGCGAGGATTTCGACAAGGTCGGCGTCGCCACCTATCTTTCGCCCAGCACCTGCCTCAGCACCAAGGACGTCAAGGACCAGTACGGCAGCCGCGCCGAACTGTGGAACATGGATCTGCTCTACAAGGAGATCGATGAACTCTCGCAGATTTTCGACGTCGCCGATCGCGGCCAGGCGCTGATCGCCGACTTCAAGGCGCGTGAAGCCAAGCTTCGCGGAAGCGTTGCCAAGGACGGCAAGAACCTCTCCTACGTCTTCTGGTTCTCCAGCCCCAGCCCGTCGGCCGACGCCTATGTCGGCGGCAAGAACAGCGCCTCCGGCTTCATCGCCGACGTGCTCGGCGGCCACAACGCAATCACCGCGGAAGCAGAATGGCCGACCGTCGGCTGGGAAGGCATCATCGCCGTCAACCCGGACGTCATCGTCGTCGCCAGCCTCGACCGCAACCGCTGGGAGCTCGACAAGCCTGAGGCCAAGATCAACTTCCTGAACACCGATCCGGCCGTCAGCCAGACCCCAGCCGTCAAGAACAAGGCGCTCGTCGTCATGGACGGCCAGGCGATGAACCCGACCATTCGGACGATTTACGGCGCCGAGCAGGTGGCCGAGCAGTTGAAGGCCCTCGGTCTCCTGAAGTGACGGACGCGGGCCGTCTCTTCAGGCAGTTGGGAGCGGTCGCCGCGCTGCTCCTGGCCTCCTTCTGTCTCATCGCTGTCGCCATCGGCGTCAGTGTCGGAATCGGTGATCTGCCGATTCCGCTGGCGACCACCTTTTCGGCCGTTACCAACCGGCTCGGATGGACCACGGTCGAATTGAACCGCATCCACGAAACGGTCATCTGGGATTATCGCCTAAGCCGCGCGCTGGTCGCCGCCTTTTGCGGCGCGGGCCTGGCGCTGTCGGGCGCCATTATGCAGTCGCTGCTGCGCAACCCGCTTGCCGAACCCTATGTGCTCGGCATCTCCGCCGGTGCCTCCACCGGCGCCGTGGCGATCGTCATCCTGGGGCTCGGCGCGGGCGCGGTGTCGCTGTCATCGGGCGCCTTTGCCGGCGCCTTCGCCGCCTTCTTCTTCGTGGCGCTGCTCTCGAACGGCACCCGCGGCGGTGCCGACCGCACCATCCTTGCCGGCGTGGCTGCCTCGCAGCTCTTCAATGCCTCGACTTCGTATATCGTCACGACCTCGGCCAATGCCCAGCAGGCCCGCGACGTGATGTTCTGGCTGCTGGGCAGTTTCAGCGGCGTGCGCTGGCCGGAATTCGCGTTGGTCTCGGTTGTCGTCGGCCTCGGTCTTGCCGCCTGTCTGTTTTATGCCCGCGTGCTCGACGCCTTCGCTTTCGGCGACGAGGCGGCCTCTTCGCTCGGCGTCAATGTCGGCCGCGCCCGCATGGTGCTCTTCGCGCTCACTGCCATGATGACGGCGACGATCGTCAGCATGGTCGGCTCGATCGGCTTTGTCGGCCTCGTCGTGCCGCATGTCGCCCGCTTCGTCGTCGGGCCGCTGCATATCCGCCTGCTACCGGCCTGCGCCATCGCGGGAGCGATCTTCATGGTGCTCGCCGATATCGCCGCCCGCGCCCTCATTCCCGGCCAAATCCTGCCGATCGGCGTCGTCACGGCGCTCGTCGGCGTTCCCTTCTTCTCGATCATCCTCTACCGGTTCCAGCGCGCGTCATGAGCATCAAGGCCGACAACCTCACCTGGAAAATTGGCAGGAAGACCATCCTGGACGGCGTTTCCCTGGAGGCTCAGCCGGGCCGGATGCTCGGCCTACTCGGGCCGAACGGCTCCGGCAAGACCTCACTGCTGCGGCTTCTCGCCGGCCTGAAGCGGCCCCATTCCGGCCGCGTCACTCTTGATCGGAACGACATCGGCACGATCAGCCGCCGCTCGATCGCCCAGCGCATCGCCTTCGTCGAGCAGCATGCGGCGACCAATGCCAATCTGAAGGTTATTGATGTCGTCAAGCTCGGCCGCTTCCCGCATCGTTCCATGTTCTCCGGCTGGACGAGAGCCGACGAAGAGGCGGTCGAAGCGGCACTTGCGCGTGCCGGTATGGCAGAGAAGCGAGACGATCGCTGGCAAAACCTGTCGGGCGGCGAAAAGCAGCGCACCCATATTGCCAGAGCGCTCGCCCAGTCGCCGCAGGAGCTGATCCTCGACGAACCCACAAACCATCTCGACATCCAGCACCAAATCGGCTTGATGCGGCTCGTCTCCAGCCTGCCGATCACCAGCATCGTCGCCCTGCACGATCTCAACCATGCCGCCATGTTCTGCGATGAGCTGATCATCATGCAGCAGGGTAGGATCGTCGCGTCGGGCGCACCTGAAGACGTGCTGAGCGAGAACCTTCTGCGCGACGTCTTTTCCGTCGAAGCCCGCATCGAAGCCTCGCCCCATCATTCGCGCCCGCATATCCACTATCTCAGATGAAAGTGGCCACCTCACGTCACGATCTGCAGCGGCAAAGCAGTCGTCTTTTTCAGCGTTTTCAGGACGATGCTTGACTTCACCGAGGCCAGATTATCGGTGACCCGGATCATTCTCTCGAGAAATTGGCTGAGATGGTCGAGGTCGCGCGTCATCACCTTCATCAGAAAATCGGCATCCCCCGTCTGCGAATAACACTCCAGAATCTCCGGCGCGGTTTCGATGAAGCGATGAAGCCGCTCGTTTCCACCTTCCGTATGCGCGCGCAGGCTGACGAGGGTATGAGCGACGACGGCAAAACCCAGTTTTGCAGGATTGAGGATAGCAACGACGCTCTGGATGTATTGCTCATTGCGCAGCTTTTCCAAACGGCGTGCGCATTGGGTCGCGGAGAGATTGACCTTCTGCGACAATTCACCCTGCGTCACCTCACTGTTTTGCTGGAGGGCGGCGAGCAATTTGATATCGAACTGGTCAAGCATGGCCCATCCAAATAAGCAGAATTTCCGCATAGTATAGCCAAATGACGCAGATTGTCTGCATCTTCATATCGCATTAGGCAGATAATCGCATAAAATCGCCGCGGAAGTTCCGTTAGTCTCCAGCCATTGGATAAAACGGAGGTGGACTTGTGTTTGAGAAACTGAATAACCGGCCGGCCGACAGCCTGCTTGCCCTCATCAAGGCCTTTCAGGTCGACGAGCGCAGCGGAAAGATCGACCTCGGCGTCGGCGTCTATCGCGACGCCATGGGCCGTACGCCGGTGATGCGAGCCGTAAAGGCGGCGGAACAGTTTCTTCTCGAGACCCAGGACAGCAAGAAATATCTCGGCCCGGAAGGCGATCTGCAATTCGTCCGACTGCTGCAACCCATTATTTTCGGCAAATCGCCGACGTTCGATCATCGCCTCGTCGGCATTCAGACACCCGGCGGCAGCGGCGCGCTGCGTCTCGGCGCCGAGCTCATCCAGACGGCAAATCCATCCGCTAAGGTTCTGTTGGGGACGCCCAGCTGGCCGAACCACGCGCCGATCTTCGCCTCGGCGCGGCTGGCCGTAAAGGACTACGCCTTCGTCGATCTGACGTCGCAACAGGTCAAATTCGAAAGCGTCGTCGACGCCCTGTCTTCCGCTGCGGAAGGCGATGTCGTCCTCCTTCACGGTTGCTGCCACAATCCGACCGGTATCGATTTCACCATGGAGCAGTGGCGGCAGATTACCGGACTCCTCGTTGCACACGGGCTGGTGCCGTTCATCGATCTTGCCTATCAAGGGCTTGGCGACGGTCTCGAACAGGACGCCGCACCTACACGGATGATCCTCGACGCGGTCGACGAGGCGCTGATCGCTTATTCCTGCGATAAGAATTTCGGTCTCTATCGCGAGCGCGTCGGCGCGCTCTACCTCATGACCCGCAATGTCGACGACATCGGCAAGGCCGAAAGCAATATGGCGGCCCTTGCCCGTGTGAACTGGTCGATGCCGCCCGATCATGGCGCCGCGATCGTCAGAACCATTCTCGAGAGCCCCGAAATGTCGGCAATGTGGCGCGCAGAACTCGAGGAGATGTGCGAGCGTGTCAACGGCAACCGCGCGGCGCTCGCCGCTGCAGCCGCCGATCTGGCCTTTATCAGCCGGCAGCGCGGCCTGTTCTCCAATCTCTCCATGTCGAAAGAAACGGCCGCAGCGCTGCGCGCCAAACACGGCATCTACATGGCCGATTCCGGCCGTATGAACCTTGCGGGCATGCAGCCGGCCGATGCCGGCGCCATCGTGACCGCACTTCGCGCTGAAGGCTGCTTGAAATGAGCAAGAAGGAAACGACCGGCCAGGCGATGACCCGTTCGCTCGTCGCCCATGGGATCGACACGGTGTTTGGCATCCCGGGCGCCCACATGTATGATTTCAACGATGCGCTCTACGGCGCCCGCGACAAGGTTCGGTTCATTCACACTAGGCACGAACAGGGCGCCGGATATATGGCCTATGGCTATGCCAAATCCACCGGGCGGATCGGCGCCTATACCGTCGTCCCCGGCCCGGGTGTTCTCAATTCCGGGGCAGCGCTTTGCACCGCTTACGGCGCCAACGCGCCGGTACTTTGCATCACCGGCAACATCATGTCCCACCTGATTGGCCAGGGCAGAGGGCAGTTGCACGAACTGCCCGATCAACTCGCGACAATGCGCGGGCTTACCAAGACGGCGGAACGCATCAATCATCCGTCCGAGGCAGGCCCCGTCATGGCCGAGGTCGTCGGCAAGATGCTCTCCGGCCGCCAGGGTCCGGGAGCGGTCGAAGCCCCATGGGACGTGTTTGGCCAATCCGGCCCCGAAGTCGATCTTTCCGTCGGTACGAGAGCGCCTCACCCGGCTGTCAACTCCGATCAGATCGCTGCCGCAGCGGCGCTGATAGCGTGTGCCAGCAATCCGATGATCATGGTCGGCGGCGGCGCGGCGGAGGCCGGCGCCGAGATCGCCGCGCTTGCGGAACTGCTGCAGTCGCCCGTCACCTCCCATCGTTCCGGCAAGGGCATCGTCGCCGACGATCACCCGAACTATCTGAATTTCGTCGCCGCCTATGAATATTGGAAGAAGACGGACGTTCTGATCGGTATCGGCAGCCGGCTCGAATTGCAGTTCATGCGTTGGAAATGGCTTCCCAAAGGCCTCAAGATCATTCGCATCGATATCGATCCGACCGAAATGGTCCGCCTCAAGCCCGGTGTCGGCATCGTCGCCGATGCCAAGGCGGGAACGCGGGCTCTGATCGATTTATTGTCAGGTTCCCGGCGCGACGATCGCACCCGCGAATTTGCCGACATCAACAAAGAGGCCAGATCTCGGTTCTCGGAAGTGCAGCCGCAGCTTGCCTATCTCGACGCCATTCGTGAGGCTCTTCCCAGAGACGGCTTCTTCGTCGAGGAGATCAGCCAGATGGGCTTTACCGCCCGTTTTGCCTTCCCCGTCTACGGCCCGCGCCAATACGTGACATGTGGTTATCAGGACAATCTGGGTTTTGGCTTCAACACCGCCTTGGGCGTGAAGGTCGCCAATCCCAATAAAGCGGTTGTTTCCGTTTCTGGCGATGGCGGATTCATGTTCGGCGTTCAAGAGCTTGCCACTGCCGTCCAGCACAAGATCAATGTCGTCGCCATCGTCTTCAACAATTCAGCCTATGGCAATGTTCTGCGCGATCAGAAGCAGGCGTATCAGGGTCGCTATCTTGGCTCGGAGCTGACCAATCCGGATTTTGTCGCGCTTGCCGAGAGCTTCGGTGTCCGCGCGTTCAAGGTGACAAGCCCCGACGAACTCAAAGAGAGGATCGAGAAAGCCCTCTCTCTCGACGAGCCCGTGCTCATCGAGGTTCCGATCGAAAAGGGATCCGAGGCAAGTCCCTGGCCGTTCATTCATCCGGCGCCGCACGCCGAATGAATCCCTATCTAGGCGACGGTCCCTTGAGAAAGATCGTCGCCAGCGGCGGCAACGTCAGCGACAGGGAAACCGGCCGCCCATGGGCGGGGATGGGTTCGCTCGACAGCGCGCCGTTGACGAGGCCGGAGCCACCATATTCGCGCGCATCCGTGGTGATCCGCTCGATCCACACGCCATCATCAGGCACGCCGATCCTATAGCCGTAGCGCGGCACCGGCGTGAAATTCGATACGACAAGGACGGATGAAGAGCGGTCCTTGCCATAACGGAGCATGCCGAGGACGGAGTTGGCGGCGTCGTCGGCTGCTGCCCATTCGAAGCCCTGGGGATGGAAATCGCCGAATTGCAATGACGGCTCTTCCCCGTAGAGGCTATTCAGGTCCTTGACCAGCCGCTGAATGCCGACATGCTGAGGCCGCTCCAGTACATCCCAGCTCACCGAAGCATCATGGTTCCATTCGCCCGGCTGGGCGATTTCGCTCCCCATGAACAACAGCTTCTTGCCGGGATGACCCCACATGAAAGCGAGGTAGCTGCGCAGATTGGCAAATTTCTGCCATTCGTCGCCCGGCATCTTCGTCAGCAGCGAGCCTTTGCCATAGACCACCTCGTCATGGGAGATCGGCAGCATGAACCGCTCGGAATAGGCGTAGATCATGCCGAAGGTCATCGTGCCATGATGATGGCTCCGATAGACCGGATCCTTCTCGATGTAGCTCAGACTGTCATGCATCCAGCCCATGTTCCATTTGATGTCGAAGCCTAGCCCGCCTTCTTCCGGCGGCTTCGTCACACCCGGCCAGGCCGTCGATTCTTCGGCGATCGTCATTGCATGCGGGCAGCGCTCGTGGACGATGCTGTTGAGGTGCTTGAAGAACTCAACCGCCTCCAGGTTCTCCCGGCCGCCATACTGATTTGGAATCCATTCGCCTTCGTTGCGGCTATAATCGCGGTAGAGCATCGAGGCCACGGCATCGACGCGCAAGCCGTCGACATGATAGCGCTCGAGCCATTCGAGCGCGCTGGCGATCAGGAACCCTTTCACCTCGTTGCGCCCGAGATTGTAGATCAGCGTATTCCAGTCGCGGTGAAAGCCCTCGCGCGGATCCTCATGCTCGTAGAGCGCGCTGCCGTCGAAGCGGGCAAGACCCCAGACATCCGTGGGGAAGTGAGCCGGCACCCAGTCGAGGATGATGCCGAGCCCGGCGCCATGGCAGCGGTCGACAAAATAGGCGAAATCCTCCGGCGTGCCGTAGCGGCCGGTCGGAGCAAACAAGCCGAGCGGCTGATAACCCCAGGAGCCGCCGAACGGATGCTCCATGATCGGCAGCAGTTCGATATGGGTGAATCCCATGTCGCTGGCATAGGGAACGAGGCGCTGGCTGAGCTCGACCCAGTCGAGATATCTGTTGCCGTCCCGCCCGTCGCGCAACCAGGAGCCGGCGTGCACCTCATAGACTGACATCGCGCCTTCCAGCCTTTCCTGGCGGGAGCGGTCCCTCATCCAGCCGTCATCCGTCCATCGAAACGGCGTCGACGATGCGACGATCGAGGCGGTGGATGGGGCAGCTTCGCTCGCCCTCGCCACCGGATCGGCCTTTTGCGGCAGGCAGGTGCCCTCGGCATCGACGATCTCGAACTTGTATCTTTCGCCGGCGGCGAGGCTCGGAATGAACAGCTCCCAGACACCCGCCGATTGCCTCAGCCGCATCGGATTTCGCCGCCCATCCCAGGCATTGAAGTCGCCGACGACCGAGACGCGGCGGGCATTCGGCGCCCATACGGCGAAACGAACGCCTGATATGCCGTCGATCGACATCGCCACCGCGCCAAGCGTGCGGCTCAGACTGTAATGCGTGCCCTCCGATATTAGATGGAGGTCGAGCTCACCGAGCAGCAGGCCGAAACTATAGGGATCCTCGGTGATCTGCACCGCATCCGGCCATGTGATCTTCAGCCGGTATCCGGTCCTCAAACCGGTTGCCGCCGCGAACAGGCCGGCGGGATGGGCGACACTGAAGGGCGTCACCACCCGTCCACTCCCAGCCTCGATGAGATCGACCGCCTCCGCCCCGGGCAGATAGACCCGCACGATGGTCATCCCGCCGCTTTCATGGGGACCGAGGATCGAAAAAGGATCGCCGTGGCGCCCTTCGATCAGAGCCCAGAGGGCATCGTGCCCGATTCCGGCGAGAAGTTCCGAGCGCTCAACATTCATGCCGGGACCCCCGCCAGACGCGAGACGATTTCGGTGAGGCCGGAAAGCGGGATCGGAAGCCATTTCGGCCGGTTGCGGGCCTCATAGGCGATCTCATAGGCGGCCTTTTCGAGAAGAAAGGCATCGAGGACCCTCCGTCGTTGATCGGGTGGCATATCAAGCGCCTTCGATGCCGAAACCGCCTGCGCATAGGCGTCGAGAAACGCCTCTTCCGCCTGGCGCCCGAAGCGGGCGATGGCCTCGCGCCGGACTTCGTTCTCATGTTCGATGACGGCGTCGTTATCAAGCTGGGCGGTGGCGACGAGATAACTCAGTGACCTCAAAAGCCCGGCGACATCGCGCAGCGGATTGGTCTTGGCGCGGCGCTCGGCCAGGTTTTTCGCGGGCTCGCCCTCGAAATCGATGATGACGGCATCACCCTCGCTGACGAGGATCTGACCAAGGTGAAAATCGCCGTGCGTGCGCGTCATCAGCGTATGGCGCGTGGACTCGGCCAGCGTCGCGGCAAGCTCGACGAGTTCGGAGCGGCGCTTGAGCAACGGCGCTGCAAGCAGGTCGATCGCCGGATCGGCATTCTCCTCCCGTTCGGCAAGTTTCGACATGGCATAGGCGACTTCGCCGGCAACCGCCTTCTTCATCGCCTCGACTTCGCTGTCGCCGGCGATTACCGGGCTGAAGGCTTCGTCCGCAGTCTCCCCGGCAAGCACGACATGTAGTTCTCCGAGACGCATGCCGACCATCGCAACGAAGCTGATCAGCGGCTGGAAGACGTCGTCGCCCGGCTGGACGGCCGGGTCGTTCAGCACGAGTTCGTCTGCCCCGCGGCGCAGGTTGTTCAGCATCCAGTTCCAGGCATCGCCCTGATTGCGGATCGCGCCTTGGACGATGATCAATGTCGAGCGGCGTCCACTGGAGTCCGTGTGCGCGACCTCGCCGA
The DNA here is from genome assembly GCF_019793435.1 of Rhizobium redzepovicii. Lineage (GTDB taxonomy): Bacteria > Pseudomonadota > Alphaproteobacteria > Rhizobiales > Rhizobiaceae > Rhizobium > Rhizobium redzepovicii. The sequence goes on from NZ_JAILYH010000002.1 coordinate 427,144, forward strand.
GCAAGGGCGCGGTGTGATCGTAGCCGGCGCGGGTGAGATAGCGCGTCATCTCGACTTCCGGATGAATACCGGGAAAGATGTGCCTGATCAGCTTGATCATCGCCAGATCGCCGACGATCAGCGAACTGTTGGACTGTTCGGCCGAGAGCCAATGGACCGGAAGGTCGTCGGTGACGGCAAGACGGTCGAGCCGTTCCGTGCCGAGAAATTCGAGCGTGCCGGTGCGGCCGGTGGTGCGCGAGCGGTCGCCAAGCCCGCGCAGGATGCCGCGCGCCATCGCCTCCACGGCAAATCCGTCCGTCAGGAAACCGACGCGCCGGCCCTGGCGGACCCGACCGAGCGCAAGCTGCTGGGTCAGCACCGATGGTTGCGCATCGTCCCAGGCGACCGCCAGCGGCAGCTGGTAGGATTCGCTATGGTTCGGCAGCACGGCCTCCAGTTCGCCGAGAACAATCCCGTCGGCAAAGGGGATCGGCGTTGCGGAGATCAGACGCGCCGCCTGCAGCGGCTGGTCCTTTGCCCCGAACCACCGCCGCTTCGCCAGATAGGCCGGCAGAATTTCGTTGCTGAGAACGCGTGCAAGCTTGGGTTCATCGACAAGGTCGAGCAGGCCGCGACGGGTGACCATCGTCACCAGATCGGGAAGCTGCTCCGGCGGAGCGGTGCGCCATGCCGGCGGGTCGGCATCGGCTTCCAGCTGGAACCAGAAAAAACCGTAGGGCGGCAATGTCAGCAGATAGGTCAGCTGACCGATCGGCGGAAAGGGCGACATGCCGGTCAATTCGATCGGAACGCGGCCCTCGAAGCTCGACAGGTCGAGTTCCACGGCCTGCGGCAGGCGCGAGAGGTTTGCGACGCACATCAGCGTCTCGCCTTCATATTCCCTGAGATAAGCGAGGATCTTGCGGTTCTCCGGCGCGAGGAACCGCAGCGAACCACGGCCGAAGGCCGGATGCCGACCGCGCAGCGCCAGCATCTTGCGCGTCCAGTTGAGCAGCGAATGCGCGTCCGTGCTCTGTGCCTCGACGTTGACGGCCTCGAAACCGTAGAGCGGATCGGCGACCGGCGGCAGGACGAGACGCGCCGGGTCTACCCTGGAGAAGCCGCCATTGCGGTCCGGAGACCATTGCATCGGCGTCCTCACCCCATCCCGATCGCCGAGATAGATATTGTCGCCCATGCCGATCTCGTCGCCGTAATAGATCACCGGCGTTCCCGGCATAGAGAGCAGCAGCGCGTTCATCAGCTCGATGCGCCGGCGGTCGCGCTCCATCAGCGGCGCCAGGCGCCGCCTGATGCCGAGATTGATGCGGGCGCGCTTATCGGATGCGTAGGTTTCCCAGAGATAGTCGCGCTCGGCGTCCGTCACCATTTCGAGCGTCAGTTCGTCGTGGTTGCGCAGGAAGATCGCCCATTGGCAATTCTCCGGAATCTCCGGCGTCTGCCGCAGGATATCGGTGATCGGAAACCGGTCCTCCTTGGCGATCGCCATATACATGCGCGGCATTAGCGGAAAGTGGAAGGCCATGTGGCATTCGTCGCCGTCGCCGAAATATTCGCGCGTATCCTCCGGCCATTGATTGGCCTCGGCCAGCAGCATCACGCCGGGATGGGTGGCATCGAGAGCGGCACGGATGCGCTTCAGGATCGCATGGGTTTCCGGCAGGTTCTCGTTGATCGTCCCCTCGCGCTCGACAAGGTAAGGGATCGCGTCGAGGCGGAAGCCGTCGATACCGGTTTCCAGCCAGAAGCGCATCACCTTCAGCAGTTCCTCCATGACCAGGGGACTGTCGAAGTTGAGGTCAGGCTGGTGGGAATAAAAGCGATGCCAATAATAGGCGCCCGCCACGGCATCCCATGTCCAGTTGGACTTTTCGGTATCGATGAAAATGATGCGCGTTTCCGGGAATTTCTGATCGGTATCCGACCAGACGTAAAAATCGCGCTCCGGGGATCCGGCCGGTGCCTGACGGGCGCGCTGGAACCAGGGATGCTGATCGGAGGTGTGGTTGATGACGAGCTCGATGATGACGCGGATATTACGCTGGTGTGCGGCGTCGACGAAGGCGCGAAAATCCTCCAAGGTGCCGTAATCGGGGCTGACATTGCCGTAGTCGGCGATGTCGTAGCCGTCGTCGCGGCGCGGCGAGGGAAAGAAAGGCAGCAGCCAGATGGCATTGACGCCGAGCGCCGCGATGTGATCGAGCTTGGCGTGCAGGCCGGCAAAGTCGCCGACGCCATCGCCATTGGCGTCGTAGAACGACTTGATGTGCAGCTGGTAGACGATCGCATCCTTGTACCAGAGGGGCTGCTCAATGCCATCGGGGTTCATCGTGTCCATTCATGCCTCCGCTGCTCGAACGCGCCAGATCGCAAAGGGCAGGATCTCAGGGTTCAGGCTGATGCTCTGCCGTTTGCCGGTCCATTTGAAACGATGCCCACCGACCAGATCCTCGGCATCCAGCGTGCCGCCGTCGCCGAGCGACCAGTGCCAGAGCGGCAGTTCGACATCGCTTTGCTGAAAATTGTGAGGGTCGAGGCTGATCGCGATCAGCAGGACATTGTCGCGGGCCTTACTTGCCTTTTCGAAGAACAGGATATTGTCATTCCAAGCATTCAGAAGCGTCAGCCCGAGATGCGAATGCAGGGCAGTGTTCTCGTTCCTGATACGGTTGAGCATCCTGATTTCGTCGACGATATTGCCCGGCCGGTCATAATCCCAGGCGCGAATCTCGTATTTCTCGCTGTCGGCATATTCCTTGCGCTTGACATCGGGTCGCCCCTCGCAGAGCTCGAAGCCGTTATAGACGCCCCACAGGCCAGAGAGAGTGGCGGCAAGGGCGGCGCGGATCAGAAAGGCCGGGCGCGGCGCGTTCTGGAGAAAGTCCGGATTGATGTCATGGGTGTTGACGAAGAAGTGCGGACGGAAGAATTCCTTCGCCTCCGTCTCAGTCAGCTCGCGCATATATTGCTCGAGTTCCCATTTGGCGTTGCGCCAGGTGAAATAGGTGTAGGACTGGGAAAAGCCGATCTTCGCCAGCCTGTACATCACTTTGGGCTTGGTGAAGGCTTCCGACAGGAAGACCACATCGGGATGACGCGCTCTGATATCGCCGATCAGCCATTCCCAGAAGGGAAAGGGTTTGGTGTGCGGGTTATCGACGCGAAACAGCTTGACGCCCTGGTCCACCCATAGCTGGACAACATCCCTCAGCTCCATCCATAGCGAGGGCAGCGCGTCTTTGGTGTAGAAATCGACGTTGACGATGTCCTCATATTTCTTCGGCGGGTTCTCGGCATATTTGATCGTGCCGTCCGGGCGCCAGTCGAACCAGCCGGGATGTTCCTTCAGCCAGGGGTGATCCGGCGACGCCTGGATCGCAAGGTCGAGGGCGATCTCCAGCCCGTGCCGGCCCGCCTCCTCGACCAGCCGGCCGAAATCCTCGAAATCGCCGAGCTCGGGATGGATGGCATCGTGGCCGCCCTCCTCGGAACCGATCGCATAAGGGCTCCCGGGATCGCCGGGACCGGCCTTCAAGCTGTTGTTGCGCCCCTTCCGGTTGGTCGAGCCGATCGGGTGAATGGGCGGGAAGTAAAGCACGTCGAAGCCCATGCCGCGGATATCGGCCAGCCTCGGGATGACGTCGTCGAAGGTGCCGTGCCGGTTGGGATCACCGCTCTGCGAGCGCGGGAAGATCTGGTACCAGCTGGCAAAGGCCGCTTCCTTGCGCTCGGCATCGACGGCGCTTGCCGTGGAGCGGAGCCGGAACGGCCGCCTGTCGGCTTTGTTCATCAGCTCGGATGTCTGGGGATCGAGCAGGATCGCCGTCCGCTCGGCGTCCGAGGCGCTTTCGAGACTGTCGCTCAGGGCGTGCAGTTCGGGGCCGAGCGCTGCAGGCGCCCCGGCCTGTGCGGCGTGGACGAGGTTCAATCCCTCCTGCAGCTCGAGCTTCAGGTCGAGCCGGGCGTCGTTCTTCTTGGTCAGCTCGTAGCGGAAGATCGCAAAAGCGTTTTTCCACGCCTCGACGGCGAACTCGTAGCGGCCGGTGCGCTCGAGCAGGAACTCGGCGCGCCAGCGGTCGTTTTCGATAAGATGCATCTCCGTCTCGTTCCAATCCGCCATGGCGTCGAGCGGCCGCCAGAGCAGGACGGCGGCGATCGGGTCGTGGCCGTCGGCGAAGATGTCAGCCTCGACGGTAACGATGTCGCCCACCACCCGCTTGACCGGAAAGCGCCCATCATCGACACGCGGCGTGATGTTTTCGATGGCAAGCCGAGGCGATGCCGTCGCCTGCGTGATCTCCAGGGCGGGTCTGGAGGTGATCGGCGTTGGCGCCTTGCCTTGGATGACCAGCGCCTCCCCTGCCCGCAGGCGGAGAACCCCACCGTCGGCTGCGACGGGCAGAAAGCCGGAGGCCGCTTCGCGAAGTGCCGTCACCGGCGCGGGCGCGCTTCGCCGAAGGTCTCTGTTCAGCAGGATGAAGCGCACATTGTCGGCGCTGCGCAGATCCTGCACCTCGGATTGCAGGAGTGCCGAGACCGGCCCATTGGCGTTGCGGATCAGGCGCAGCGATGAAGCAGGCGCATGGTCGATCGTGCCGATTTCGCTATTCGCACGCCGGATTTCGGAAGAGAGATCGAAAGCCAGGTCGTGACGCAATCCCCTGAGACCCGCCCTGTTGCCATGCGTCGGATCGAGCGGCGTGGCTGCGCCATATTCGAAGCCCATCGGAACCATCAGGCCACCCCCGAGCGAAGCGGCAAGGCGCAGGGCTCTCACGGCGCGCCGTTCAAGGATTTCGCGGCTCTCGGTTCCGTGCGCGATACGCCGCGCGAATGGCGGTTCCGGAAAAGCGATCTGCCAGCCGAGCGGCTGCTGCACGCGATGCTCGTCGATGAACCATCTCTCGTCGAAATCCCACCAGGCCATCGACGAAAAACAACCGTTGAAACCTGCCTCGTTGATACCCCCCCTCACCGCAAAATCGGTGCCGGGCGTCCAGGCGAGGAATTGCGCCTCGGTCTTTTCGCGCACCGCCGCCATCAGCGATTTGAAAAACGCCGGCGTCGCCCGATCTATCCCAAGCACCCGATAGCCGGCGAGACCGGCGTCGGACAGCCGCTGCAGCCGTTCGGTCCATTCCGCCAACAGCTGCGATTGTCGTTCCGCCCCCATCGCCGCCATCGGTTCTGCCGGGTCCAGTGGCGAGCGTCTCGGATCGACGGGACGAAATCCCGCCTGAGGATGCCTCCCCCTGCCGTCGAGCATCAGATCCATCATCAAGGCAACGCCGCTCTTGCGGCCAGCCTCCGCCAGACGCGCCACCCCCTCCCCGACATCGCTTCCGAGCGACAGTTCAGGATCGAGACGATCGAAGTCCCGGGAAGCAAACACGCTGCGCTCCCCGTCCCGGTCGAAGAGGGGCGCCGTCAGCACGTGATCGAAACCGGTGTCCGCCGCATGGTCGAAAACCTCGCGCCATGCATCGATGCCCTGGAGAAGGAGCGGATTGGCATAATAGATCCGGGGTGGGGTGCTCAACACACCCCCGTTCGCAGAAAATAACATCGGCCGCCGCCTCGAGTTGCTTTTCAGGCAAACTTCCTTTGGCGGTTGTTGTTCCACCGGCACGGCCAATTCGCGGCTGTACGAAAGCATCAGCCGCATCGGCGCCGGATCGAGGGGACGTATTTCGTTCGAGCACCAAAGCCCGCCCAGGGGACGAAGAGACCTTGAGAATTCCAGCCGCATCCGGATAATCTTCCGCCGTCCGGGGAGAGGGAGTCAGGTGGCTATTGAGCGCGCATCCAAGCTTCGATCCATACTCGTCGCCGCAACCCTGTCGGCTTGCATACTGTGCCTCACCTCCTGGAGCATCGAAACCGATCGTTCGACAGAATTAAAACACGGCCTGTTCGAAATTCGCGAGGAGGCCAGGCGCTTCGTCGCGCAGGAGAACGCCAGTGAGCACGAGCAGTGGAACGTGCTGGAGCCCAACGCGAAGGTGCTGGTTCCCCGATGTGCGGTCCCGCTTCAGACACAGTGGACGCCGAAGAGCCTCGGCCGCTCAAAACCCAGCGTGATGGTCGTCTGCCCAGACGCGGTGCCGAATGCTGTGATGAAACGGTGGGATGTACATGTCCCAGTAGAGCGAAAGACGCACCACCCTTAAGGGCGAGCACCCGAGCTGATTTGATGTACTGAATGAGAGACCGATTGCAATAGAGGCGACCAGACGTGAATGCACCGGTAGAATTGTGCTCCTATCCCGAACTTGACGACCGGATCGTGATCGTTCGGGCGGGAGATGAAGTCGATGGCGTGTTTGTCCGGACCGAGAGGTTCAGCGTCCTGATCGATACGCTTGGAACGCCCGAGCTATGCCGGATGGCGCTGGATCTGCTAGAAGAAAAGACGGCGGCTCGCCCCTTGATTGTCATCAATTCGCATATGGATTGGGATCACTTCTGGGGAAATGCCGCCATTGCCGGCCGCGCTCCGATTATCGCGCATGCCGCAGCACTCGACCGCTTGCGTGATCCCTCCGAGCAACAGGTTCTGAAAGACAAGGCTGGCCAGGAACCGCGGTTTCGCAATGTCGAGCTCATCGGTCCCGATATAACCTTCTCCGGCTCGATGCTTCTCAACGGCGGCGATCTGAAGCTCGAACTCATCCATACGCCCGGGCACACGCCCGACCATATCGCCGTCTGGATTCCCGAGCTTCGCATCTGCCTGGCCGTCGATGCGGTGGAATATCCTATCCCCGAAGTCTGGAGTAAAAGTGCCGAAGACCTTCGCCTGATCCGTTCATCGCTGGAGCGGATCCGTGATCTCGAACCGAGGCTGGTCATCCCCGCGCATGGCCAGACATCTTCGCCTTCGACGGTGAAGGCAAATCTTGCCTATTTCGAAGCCCTGGCCGAACGTGTCGACGGGTTGAGCGAGAACCAGCTGGCGGACGTTCAGCTCAGCCGCTCAAGCGGTTTCCGGCTTGAAGATTTCATCGCCATCCCCGACGGCATGCCTGCGGAAACGGTGACGTTCTACCGGAACTGCCACGAGACAAACCTTGGCGCCACCCTTCAGGCCCACATGGAAAAACGGAAATCCGCGTAGATGGATCTGCAGGGGGAGAATGACATAAAGCCATTGGAAGGCGGACGAACCGGGCAGATCTGGCGCGACGGCGATACCGTCGTTAGACCATCAGGCGCGTGGACGCCCACGGTGCACCGGTTTTTGCGCCATGTCAGGGACAGAGGTTTTCTGGCGGCGCCGGAGCCGATCGACATCACAGGGAAAAACCAGGAGATCGTCAGCTTCGTCGCCGGGCGCGTCTGCGAAGACCTGGGCGACACGTTTGTCGGATCGGAGCGCATGCTGGTTTCGGCGGCCAGGCTTCTGCGCGATTTTCACGCGGCATCACAAGGGTTTCTGGAGCAGGATGGTGAAATCCAGACGTGGATGCTGCCGCCACAGGAACCGCGGGAAATCGTCTGCCACGGAGATTACGCGCCTTACAACGTCGCCACGACAGAGCATGAGGCTGTCGGGATCATCGATTTCGATACCGCGCATCCCGCACCGCGACTCTGGGATCTGGCCTACGCGGTCTATCGCTGGGCGCCTTTGTCCGATCCCTCCCATCCCGGCGTGCTGTCAGGTCTCGATGAACAGCTGCGGCGGGCGGAAATCTTCTGCACGGCCTACGGGGCAACGGCAAAAGAACGGCAACAGCTCCCGGAGATGGTCTGCGGGCGGCTCCAGGCGCTTGCCAATTTCATGCAGGCAAGGGCTTCGGCCGGAGACGAGACCTTCGCGGAGCACGTAGCCGCAGGGGACGCTCAGCTGTATCTAAGCGATATCGACTATGTGCAGCAACATCGAGACCGACTGCTGAACGCGCTCCTATAGCTAGAGCCACTTCCTCCGACGGAAGAAGCCAAAGAGGCCGAGACACAGGACGCCGATGACGCCGAGCACGACGAAGTAGCCATACTGGGTTTTCAGTTCCGGCATATCGCTGAAGTTCATGCCGTAAATGCCTGCGATCGCCGTGGGAACGGCGAGAATTGCCGCCCAGGCGGCGAGCTTGCGGGCAATCGCCGTCTGCTCGGTCTGGCCGATCATCACGCTAGCCTCGAAGGCGAAGGCCAGCACCTCGCGCAAAGCGTCGATATCTTCCTGAACCCGGCGCACGTGATCGGTCACATCGCGAAACAGCGACTGAAGCGTCGGATCCATGCCGGGAAGATCGATGTGCTCATATCGCCGGCAGACGTCGACGAGCGGCACAACGGCATTGCGCAGCCGCAAGAGCTTCCGCCGCAGCAGATAAAGCCGCTCGATATCGGACTTCCCCAGCTGTTCGCGCAGCACCAGATCCTCGAGCTTCTCGACCTCCTCCTGCACGACTTCGATGACCGGCATATAGTTGTCGACGATGAAATCGAGGATGGAATAGAGGATGTAATTTTCACCATGGGCGAGCGCCGCGGGCGTTGCTTCGCACCGTTGCCGCACCGACAGATAAGAGGACGAGTCACCGTGGCGAACGGAGACGACATAACCGCGGCCGACGAACAAATGCGTTTCGCCGAAGATGATTTCGTCATCCTTCATATGGGCGGTCCGGGCAACGATGAACATTGCGTCCCCATAAATCTCCAGCTTCGGTCGCTGGTGGGGCTGTGCCGCGTCCTCGATCGCCAGTGCATGGAGATTGAATTCGGCCTGGACCTGATGCAGCAGCACTTCGTCCGGCTCGTGCAGACCGATCCAGACGATGGCGTTCTCCCGACTGCGCCATTCGCCGGCTTCTTCTATCCTGATGTCGCGAATGCGCTGCCCATGCTGATACACGGCGGCAGCCACGACGCCGGGCCGTTCATAGGGCAACGATGCCGAACCGCCGCCCGCCTGCGCGGAAATTTCGTCCAGATCCTTCAGCCGTTCCAAATCCTGCCGTCCTCCCGCTCCCGCACGGATCACGCATCCGCACCAACGCCGGCCAGGCGTCGCGTCGATCATAATGCTATTTCGTAAAACATGCATCCGTCTCAGTGCGGAACCAAGAAACGCTGATTGCGCATTGGCTTTTGTCAGCTCTGCGCCAGCGACTCATTGCAGAACGCGCAACCCACATCACGTGTCCGTGGAAATGTCATCCCAGTCCTGATCCATGTAGCCGATCAGCCAGTTGAGGGCGTAATGCCATTCGTAGACCACGCCCTTGTCCAATCCGGTCGGCGGCTCTTCACCCTTCAGTCTTGCGTTCACGGCCGCCCAATCATAGCGGTAGATCAGGTCGGCGGCGTCGAGCAGTTCTTTTTGCGGGCGCAGTTTGGCGCGACGCATCAACCCGTCCGTTCCCAATTCGCGAAGCGTTTTCGCAATGAACGGGACGTCGCAGATATGGTCGGGACGTTCGAGCTGCGGCGAAATCCCGAGTGCCCACAACATGACGTGCACGCCTTCGTAACGCCACGCGAAGTTTGCGCGATCCTGATCGGAGGGATCAGGATCGTCCATGAAGGCCTTTTCTTTCGGGGTGAAAAAACTCACTGCATCGAACTGCCGGATGAGAGCCTGACCCATGGCATGGTCGCCGGTCTCGCCTTTCACGGCAACGATCGCAAGCGCGATCGTGCGTTGCACGACCGCCTTGGTATTTCGGCGGGTACTTTCGCTCTCGGGCTCGACGGTCGGCAGATGATCGATCGTCGGCACCCCTTCCGATTGAAGCTGAGCGATAGACCGGGCTTTGCGCGCCCCTGCCTCATCGGCGGGTTGCGAGACGGCTGCCTGAACCGGAAGGATCAATGCAAGAAGGGCAGAAAACAGGCGCTTCATCATGTATGGCTCCTCTCATCTCTTTGACGCATCGATAAACATTTCCAGCGCGATCGGGATATGTTTTGCGCAAAAGCGACGTCGGTTTCCGGAAGGGTTGGTAAACGGCATTTTACATATTGAGCAAATCGTTAAATTTTTCTCGGTACAAATGTCCCTAGCCAAGCCGGTATGAGGCCGGACCGTTCGATCGAGGACTTTCTATGCGTCGTCCAAACATTAAAACGAGTTTGCTGTTGATTTTCAGCGGTGTAGCTCTTCTTTTCGGTCTTGTAGCCTATCTCGCGGTCGACGGTCTTTGCAAAACGAACGGCTCGACCGAGGAAATTGCCACCGACTGGCTGCCAAGCGTGCAGGCGTCGCAGGCAATCAATCTCGCCATGACGAATTTGCGCCTCACTTACCGCGATCACATCATCGCGCAGTCGGAGGCGGAAAAGAAAACACGCGAAGAGGCAATCAAAGTTGCCGAGGATGCGATACGCAAATCGGTCGACGCCTATCTTCCGCTGGCGTCGTCCGATCGCGAGCGCGACCTGATCAAGACGATCAAGGAAAGCGTTGAAGGTTACATCTCCAGCAGCTCGCAACTCCTCGTCCTTTCCCGTGCCAACAAGACCGAGGAAGCCGGGCAATATCTCGGCGGGGGAATGCGCTCTTATTCCGACAAGCTCAAGGAAGCCACGGCGGCCCTGGTCGAATTGAACGTCATCGGCAGCAAGAAGGCCGCCGACCTCAGCACGGAGACCTTCGCCTCCATAGAATTCTACCTGCTTGCAACGATCGCTGTCGCCGGGTTGCTCGTTCTCGGTGCTGTCGCTTTCGTGCTGAAGGCAATCGCCAACCCGATTACCGGCATCACCACCTCGATGCGGCGTCTGGCAGAGGGGGACACAGGTTCACAGATCCCATTTGCCGACCGCGCCGACGAAATCGGATCCATGGCAGGGGCGGTGGAGATCTTCCGCCAGGCCGCCATCGCGAACAAGCGGATGGCGACAGAGGCCGAGGAAAACCGCGTCCGAGCGGAGGCTGACCGCGTTGACACCCAGAGGCTGGCGGAAGCCGACGCATCGGAGCGGTTGCGCATCGCCACCTCGGGTCTCGCCGCCGGTTTGAAGCGGCTGGCCGCAGGAGACCTTGCCTTCCAACTCGACGAGGCCTTCGCGCCCGATTTCGAGGCACTGCGCCACGACTTCAACCAGTCCGTCACCCAGCTTGGCGCGACGCTCCGGGCTATTTCCGACAGCATCGGCACGATCGATGAAGGCACGCGCGAAATCTCCTCCGGTGCAAGCGATCTGTCGAAGCGCACGGAGCAGCAGGCGGCCTCGCTTGAAGAAACGGCAGCCGCACTGGAAGAGATCACCGCAAACGTTGCGAACTCCAGCAAACGGACCGAGGAGACGCGCACGGTGGCCACCGAGGCAAACCGCAGCGCCGGTATCTCCGCGGAAGTCGTTTCCCACGCCGAAGAGGCAATGGAACGCATCGAGACCTCGTCGCAGCAGATCTCCAACATCATCAGCGTCATCGACGAAATCGCGTTCCAGACCAATCTTCTCGCGCTCAATGCCGGCGTGGAAGCCGCCCGTGCCGGCGAGGCCGGCAAGGGCTTTGCCGTCGTCGCCCAGGAAGTGCGCGAACTCGCCCAGCGCTCGGCAAGTGCAGCCAAGGAAATCAAGGGGCTGATCCAGAACTCTTCGAAGGAAGTTGAAAGCGGCGTCAAGCTCGTCCGCGACACCGGCCAGGCCCTGAAGACCATCGGCGGCTTCATCACCCAGATCAATCACCATATGGACTCGATCGCCACTTCTGCGAAAGAGCAGTCGATCGGCCTCAGCGAAGTCAACGTTGCGGTCAACAGGATGGACCAGACCACGCAGCAGAACGCGACCATGGTGCAGGAGTCAACGGCGGCAGCAGATTCACTCGCGCAGCAAGCCCAGACACTTCGCGAGCTTATCGCCCAATTCAGGCTCGACGATACGACGTCCAACCAATCGTCAGCCCTTCGCTCGACGGCAAGAACGATGGCGCAGCCGACAGCCCGCGCCGCGATCCATGCGGTTGCCGCTCGCCGCTAAAGCAGGTCGCGCAAAAGTGTGCAGCGGTTCTGCGGCAACTGCCCTCGCCCTCGCCCTAACCGCTTGCACAGACCAGAGATGAAGGCGCCCGGCAATGCCGGGCGCCTCTCTTTTTATCGTGCGGCGAAGGCCGGATTGCGCCGGGCGCCCATTCTCAGCACGAAATAGATCGCCCCGCCGATTCCGACGCCGAAGAACCAGCCATAGGTGCCCCACCAATCCGGCAGGATGCTGGTGAAGGTCGGCAGAATCGAGGAGAACAGCGCGCCGACCGCAAATGCGATGAAGGCATTGCCGTGCCAGCCGTTCTGGAAGCGGAACTCGCCATTCTCATGATAGAGCGCCTCGACGTTCAGCTGGCTTTTCCGCATGAGATAGTAGTCCACCATCATGATGCCGAAGATCGGCCCCATCGTCGACCCGATGAAGTTGACGAAATGCGCCGCACCCGTCTCCCAGGGAGCAAACGGATAAAGCACGAGAGCGATCAATGCGGCAATGTATCCGCCGCGTTTGAAGTTGATCTGGCGCGGGAAGACGTTGGCGAAGTCGAAGGCCGGCGAGACGAAGTTCGCCACGACGTTGATGCCGAGCGTGGCGATCGCGAATGTCAGGGCCGCAAGCAGCGCCAGGAACCAGCTTTCGAATTTCGCCGATATCATTTCCGGATGCAGCAGAACCTCACCATAGACGGTGAAGGCCGCCGTGGTGGTGACGCCTGCGACAAGGCAGAAGGCCAGAAGGTTGATCGGCAGACCCCAGAGATTGCCCTTGCGCAGCGCCTTTTCGCTGGTTGCGTAACGCGAGAAATCGCAGAAATTCAGATAGAGTGCTGCGAAATAGGTGATCCAGGTGGCGGCCACCGCGGCAAGTGCTGCAAACGAGCCGGGCTCGCCCGGCACGCCGGCATCCTTGGTCTTCTCGATCAGCACGTCGCGCGGGATCTCCGAACCGAAGGAGAAGGTGCCCGACTTGACGACCAGATAGACGGCCAGGATCAGCATCATGATCCAGACGGCCGGACCTGCCCAATCCTGAAACTTGCGAACCGTCTCCATGCCCCGCTGGATGATAAGCAGTTGCAGCGCCCAGACGACGATGTAGCAGATAAGTTCGAGGGTCGAGTGGCCGAGCATATGGCTGTTCTGATGGAAGGCGAGCAGGCTCTCGTTGCGGATCAGAAGAGCGACGATCGCGCCGGATGCGGCGGCGGTCTGCGCGCCGTACCAGAAGCAGGCGACCACCGCCCGAACCAGGGCCGGAACATTGGCGCCGAACGTGCCGAAGGAGGCACGGGCCAGAACCGGAAAGGGTACGCCGGTGCGCACGCCGGCATTGCCGACCAGGCTCATCAGCACAAAGATGACCAGCGAGCCGATGCCGATGGCGATGACGAAATTCACGAAGCTGCCGCACAGCAGGAACAGGCTCGCCGCCAGATAGTAGCCCCACAGGCTGTGAACATCAGATGTCCAGACGTTAAAGATACTGAACGCACCCCATTTGCGCTCCTCGGCGGGTGCAAGATCCTCGTTGTATAACGAGGGAGACGGATTTCGAATGCTCATGAATGCCCTCCCATATCCCCTGAGGCCGACTCGACCCCGGACGGAAGTTTGCGCCTCATTTAGGCATCTGACAATTTAATAGTCATATTGTACACAATGTCGGTGCCCGCGCTGTACAGATCCCGCTGGGCGCCTCGCGCGGATCAGTGCGCGCCGACAACGCGTCCAGCCAGACGAAACGGGCTTGCGACTGCAGCGCCGGCCGCGTCGAAGACATAGGCGCCGACATCGCCGGCGGATGTACGCTTGCCGCTTTCGAAGGAGGCAAGCTGCGCACCGAACTTGGCGAGTGATGCATAGCGATCATGCCCCAGTCCATCGGACGCCTGGATCGAGGTGATGTCGATGACCCGGAGCCTTTCTTTCACGGCGGCCTCCTCGATAACGGGATCGTTAATATCGAGACGCCCGACGCGCGGCCGCTCCCCTGCGATGAAGCTCGAGGCCACGAGCGCCCGGTCGTCCTTGGAAACGAGCAGGGATATGGGGATCGGCATTCGCCCGATATCCGCCAGTTGGGAGCGGAAGACATCGACGTCGATGTCGGGGGCAGCGAGGATTACCGCCAGTTTGCCGACGACATCGTCGCGATGCTGCAGCGTGAGCTGGCGGACCGTCTCCATGACCAGGAACCCACCCATGCTATGTCCGAACAGGACGATGCGTTTCACCTTGCCGGAGGCCGAAAGCGAGGTGACGAGGGAATCGAGCGCGCTACGCGAGGCGAGCGCCGCATCCCGGTCAGCGACATATCCGGCAACGGCTGCAGCCGAAGGCCAGGAAAACAGGATCGGAGCCCCCGGCATTTTCGCATCCGCGGCGATCTGCGCCGTACGATAGAGCGCCTCCTGGTAACTGTAGTTGTAACCATGCACGAAGATGCCGATGGTGCCGTCCGGCTGCACCGACCGGAGCGCCTCCTCAACGAAGGCGTCCTTTGCAAGCTGCTTGCGGCCGATGACGGCAAATTGCCGTTCGGGATCCAGTGTCGAGGTCGGGTATGCGATCGTGGTACCCTTCCTGTCCGGAGGGACCGAAAATGCATATTGCTCATAGGTGAGGTTGTCGGCCCATGCGCTCCCAAAACCGCCCCGCATGGTATCGGGGGTCCTGTTCGTCGCAGCCAGCACGCTAACCCGGTTCGAAACGGCCTCATCGGCCCGAGCCTGCAGATGCACCGGCTTCAAGACATCAGGCGACGGCCTCGAGACGCAGCCCGTCAGCGCCACCAGACCGAGCGCGACCAGCACGGCAGGAGCTATCTTCGCAAGCCCGTTCAAACGTCGTTGCTCCACCGAGCGATCCCTTCGCAGGTCAAGGCGCGCAGCGGCCGCTTCGGCCGCTGCGATGGCTGACGGACTCGTTCATGCCTCTGCCGGGACATCGGCCTTGACGGCTTCGTCTCTCGGGATCCTGAACCATGCGACGTAGAGCGCCGGCAGGAACAGCAGGGTGAGCGCGGTTCCCACAACGATGCCGCCCATCATGGCGTAAGCCATCGGTCCCCAGAATATTTCGCGCGAGATCGGGATCAGCGCGAGGGTGGCAGCCGCAGCGGTTAGCATGATCGGCCGCATGCGGTGCTCGGTCGCCTCGATGACCGCCTGCCAGGCCGCAACACCCTCGGCGCGCAGATGTTCGATCTGCACGACCAGGATGACCGAGTTGCGGATCAGGATGCCGATCAGCGCCAGTATGCCGAGGATTGCGACGAAGCCCATCGGCGCATTGCTGAGCAGCAGCGCCGCCACCACGCCGATCAGCGCCGTCGGGGCGACCGCGAAGACCAGGAAGAGGCGGCTGAAACTCTGCAGCTGGATCATCAGGATCGTCGCCATGATGAACAGCATCAGCGGAGCCACCGCCGCAATCGGCCCTTGCGCTTCGGCGCTGGATTCGACCGCACCGCCCACTTCCACTTTGTATCCCACAGGCAGGCTCTTCTGGAATTCCTCGACCTTCGGCTTGAGCTGGTCGACGATCGTGGCCGGCTGCGTCGAACCAATGACGGCCGCCTTGAGGGTGATCGTCGGCTGCCGGTCACGACGCCAAATCGTCGGCTGCTCGAGCTCGTAGCGGAAATTCGCAACCGCCGAGAGCGGCACGACCTTGCCGTTGGAGGTCGAGAGCTGCAGATTCTCAAGCGTCTGGATGGAATCGCGTTCGGAAGCCCGGGCGCGCCCGACGACGTTGACCAGATAGATGTCATCGCGGATCTGTGTGGCGGTAGAGCCTTCAACGATGCCGTTGAGAGCGGTGGCGATATCCTCCGAGGAGACGCCGAGCTGGCGCGCCTTGTCCTGCAGCACATCGACCTTGACCACACGCGAGGGTTCGTTCCAATCAAGCACCATGTTCGACAGCAGCGGATGTTGCCCGACGACGCCGGCAAATTGCTGGGAGACTTCCCGGACTGTCTGGATATCGGGGCCGCTGATGCGGTACTGGACCGGCTTGCCCACCGGCGGACCGATGTCGAGAAGCTTGACGAAGGCGTCGGTGCCCGGGAAGGTTTTCGTCAGATAGTCCTGCAGTTCCGCCCGCACCTTGTCGCGCACGTCGAGGCCTTTGGTGACGATCACCGTCTGTCCGAACGACACGTCGGGCGTCTGCACGTCGAAGGAAAGGATAAAGCGCGGGGCGCCCTGGCCGACATAGGTTGTCCAGTGATCTATATCCTTGTTGCCGGCCAGCATCTCTTTTTCGAACATGGCCATCTGCCTGTTGGTCTCGGCGATCGAACTGTTATGCGGCAGGTTCCAGTCGATGATCAGCTCGGGCCTGTCAGAATTGGGGAAGAACTGCTGCTGCACCAGCCCCATGCCGCCGATCGAGAGGCCGAAGACGCCGACAGTCAGTATGATGGTGATCCAGCGCCAGCGCATCGCCAACCCCAGAAGCCAGGAGAAGACGGCGGCAAAGCGGCCCTTCTTCTCATGATGCGACTTCATGGTCTTCGGCAGGATGGTGACGCCGAGAAGCGGCGTGAACAGCACCGCCACAATCCAGGAAACGACCAGCGAAACCGCGATGACCACGAAAAGCGTAAAGGTGAATTCGCCGGCGGCGCTGTTGTTGAGACCGACGGGAATGAAGCCGGCGACGGTGACGAGCGTTCCCGTCAGCATCGGAAAGGCGGTCGACGTATAGACGTAGGTTGCAGCTTTCCTCAGATCGTCGCCCGCCTCCAGGCGGGCCACCATCATTTCGACAGCGATCATGGCGTCATCGACGAGCAGCCCGAGCGCGATAATGAGTGCGCCGAGCGAGATGCGCTGCAGCGAGATGCCGGAATATTCCATCACCACGAAGGTGATCGCCAGCACGAGCGGTATGGAGATCGCCACCACCATACCAGCGCGAAGGCCGAGGCTGATAAAGCTGATGACGAGCACGATGACGATCGCTTCGAAGAGCGCCCGGGTAAAGCCGGAAACCGCCTCATCGACGACATGCGGCTGGTCGGAAACACGGTGGACGTCCACACCGATCGGAAGATCGCCGACGACACGTTTCATCTGCGCATCGAGCCCCTCGCCGAACTGCAGCAGGTTGGCGCCCTGTTTCATGCCGATGGCAAGTCCGATCGCCGGCTGGCCGTCGAACCGGAACAGCGATGAGGGCGGGTCCACATAGCCGCGCTTGATCGTAGCGACATCGGTCAGCGGGAAGAAGCGGTCGTTGATGCGAAGGTTGATCGACCGCAGGCTTTCCTCGGAGGTAAACTGTCCGCTCACCCGCAAGGCAATACGCTCCGGCCCGGCATCGACGAAGCCGGATTGCGTCACGGCATTCTGCGCCTGCAGGGTCTGAATGACAGACTGCTGGTCGATGCCGAGGGCTGCGATCTGGCGGGTGGAGAATTCGAGATAGATCGCCTCGTCCTGCGCGCCGACCACATCGACCTTGCCGACATTAGGCACGGTCAGAACCTCGGAGCGGGCATCTTCCACAAGATCGCGAAGCTGGCGCTGGGTCAGGCCGTCACTGGTGAAGGCGTAGATGTTTCCGAACACGTCGCCAAAGCGATCGTTGAAGAAGGGACCGACGACGCCGGTCGGGAAATCGCCCTTGATGTCGGCGATCATGTTGCGGATGCGCAGCCAGGTCGGCGCGACATCCCTTGCCTTGGTGGTCGGCAGCAGTTCGACGAAGACTGTCGTCTGGCCGGCGACGGTCTCGCTCTTCGTGTAGTCGAGCGATTCCAGTTCCTGGAGCTTCTTCTCGATCCGGTCGGTCACCTGCCGCGTCACCTCATCGGCGGAGGCGCCCGGCCACTGCGCGGTGATCACCATCGTTTTGATCGTGAAGTTCGGGTCTTCCTCGCGGCCGAGATTCAGATAGGAGAAGGCGCCGGCGAGAATGAAGACGATCATGAAGTACCAGACGAGCGACCGGTGTTCGAGCGCCCAGTCGGAGAGATTGAAGGACTTCACTGGCTGATCTCCTGGTCGATCCTGATGGCCTGGCCATCCTCAAGTTTATGCACGCCGGCCACGACCACCCGTTCTCCGGGGGCAAGCCCTTCGGTGACGCGGACAGTGCCGCCATCGACGACGTCTCCGTCGATCTTCACGCGGCGGCGCGAGACTTTCTTGCCCGGCACATCGACGATCCAGACGCTCGGGCCGTCGGTGGCGGCAAGGATTGCCGAAGACGGCAGCACGATCTCCGGATCGGCGGCGATGGTGGCTAAGGCTGTGATGACGGAGCCAAGCCTGAAAGCCTCAGGCGGATCGCTGAGCGCGATCTTGGTCCGGCTCGTCCGCGTAGCCGTCTCCGCCTCCGGCGCAATCTCGCGCACGACGCCGGATGTGCGGATCGTCGGATCGAGCTGCAGCGTCACCTCGAACGGCGCACCGATGTTCAACCTCTGGGCGGCGCCCTGCGGCACGTCGACAACGGCGTCGCGCTTGTCCGGCCGCGCGATTGTCACGACGGTCTGGCCGGCGGAGACGACCTGACCGACCTCGGCCGAGGTCGCCGTCACCACCCCGTCGAATTCCGCCCGAAGCTGGGCATAACCGAGCTGCTCCTTGGCTTTGTCGAGATTGGCCTGCGCCTTGGCGACGGCAGCTGCGGCCGTGCGTCTTGCCTGCTCGGCCTCTTCGAGCGCGGCCTCGGTGCCGGAGCGCGACTCCAGCAACGCGCGCTGGCGCTGCTCGGTGGTCACGGCGTTTCTGAGCTGAGCGTCGCTGTTTTCCACGTCGGATTGGGCGCTGCGCACCGCAAGCTCCAGCCCCAGCGGATCGATGGCGGCAACCACGTCACCCTTCTTGACGACATCCCCGACATTGACATTGCGGGCGATCATTCGCCCGAGAATCCGGAAACCGAGTTCGGTCTCGATCGTCGGCTCGATCGTGCCCGTCAGGCTGAGCCTCGAAGCGGACGTCTGCTTGACGGTCATCGACAGCACCGGACGAGGCGCCTCCTTTCCGCTCTCGTCTTCCTTCGGCGCGCAAGAGGAAACCAGGGCCGTGCCCACCATCAGCGCGACTATCTTGAGACGAATACTCACTTGGAAGCTTCCTTGAGATAAGACACGATTTCACCGGGTCTGAGGAATTTGGTCCCGTCGGTCACCACGGTCTCTCCTGTCGAGACGCCCGATTTCACGATGAAGCTGCCGGTCTCGTAACCGGCAACGTCGACCGCCCTGACCGAAACTGCCGACGACGCGGGATCGACGATCCAGACGGCCGGTTTGCCATCCTTGGAGGTCATGGCCGACCAGGGCAATTGGATGACGTCCTGCGGGACGTAAGTGAATCGCCCGACGACGGGAGCGCCGAGCGGAATGGGAGCATCGCTCGTTATCGCGACCTTGACCCTGATCGTGCCGGTGGAGGAATCGATCGTCGGAGAAATTTCGCGAACCCTAGCCGTGATCTTCTGCGAAGGGGCCGACAGAAGGGTCACGGTTCCATCGCCGTCCACCGGACGCAGGAATGCGCTTTCGACCACTTCGAACACGGCGTCACGGTCGCCGTCATGAGCAAGGGTAAAGACAACCTGGGCTGCCTGCGCCACCTGCCCTACTTCGGCATTGCGCGCGGTGATCACACCGTCGGCATCCGCCTTCAACTCCGTGTAGGACAGAGTGTCCTGAGCCGTTTCCAACAGTGCCTGCGCCGACTTCGCCGATGCCTGCGCGGTCAGAAGCGCCTCTTGCGCCTGATCGAGCGCGGCACGCGTCGTCACCTGCGTTCGAAACAGACTCTGCTGGCGATCATAGGCAAGCTGCGCTTGGGTCTGCTGCGCCTCAGCGGACTGAAGATTGGCGGCGGCCACATCCAGGTCGGCCTTCTGCTCTTCCGGATCGATGCGCGCAAGCAGTTGGCCCGCCTTCACGCTCTGCCCGACCTCCACCAACCGCTCGACGATCTTGCCGCTGACGCGGAAGGACAGATCGGTCTGGATACGGGCCCGAACTTCTCCGGTCAGCGCGCCGCCCTCGGCCAGTGGCTCAGACTTGGCCACGACGACGCCGACCTGCCGCGGGATCGGCTCTGTCGGCCCGCTCGAATCGCTGCATGATCCGAGACCGATGGCGCATACGATCGCGATAGCGATCCGAATGGTTCTCATAGTTGACCTCTTGCTCTCCACGGCAGCTGCTATATAATTGACTGACGCATTAGTCAATGAAACTTTGCGCCGCAGGGACGAGTGCGCGCGCAACAGCGGGGAGGTGGGAAATGGCAGCTCAGAAGAAGCTCACAAGGGCGGAACAGAAGGCGCTACGGCCCGTCCAGATCCTGCATGCCGCCTTTGAGGAATTCGTCAAATGCGGCTTTTCCGGCACACGGGTCGAAGACATCGCCGACAGAGTCGGCGTCACCAAGGGCACGATCTACGTCTACTTCGAGACGAAGGAAAAGCTATTCGAAGCCATGATCATTCACTTCTCCGTGCCGTTTCAGGAGCTGCTCGCGATCGCCGATCGGCTGAGTGGCAGCGCTACCGACAGGTTGACGTCCATTCTCGGCCTCTTTTACGACCAAATCCCCGAGGACCGCACGACGCGCGAATTGACGCGGCTGGTCATTTCGGAGGGACAGCGTTTCCCCGACCTGATCGATCGCCACCACGATCAGTTCATCGCGCCGATCATTGCCAAGATCGACGCCCTCATCTTGGAGGGTGTGGCGGCGGGTGAGTTTCGTCCAATTCCGGTGGAATTTTCCGACATCGTAGTCGCGCCTATCCTGACGACGACGGTTCTGCGGCTGATATTCGACGACCGCCGCGTGCCCACTCCCAACAAGGAGGCCTTCCTGCGGACCTATTTCGACCTGCTGTTCAACGGCCTGCTCGCCAATCCCCTGTGATCACCAATGGCTCTCGGCGCCCGCAATCATCGCCCGTTTGCGGCAGCGCTGCGGCCAGTTATCGCCGAAAGCGGAAAAATAGGCGAAAGCGCACGTAGCTTTTCTGAAGTCTTTATGTGAAAACATCGCGTTAGCTTGTGTCTTCGAAGGCACAACCTCAATTCGCGACGGAATAAAAGTGGAACGCAAAGTCAATCTCAAGGATGTCGCGCGCGACGCTGATGTATCGCTGAGTACGGCCTCGCATGCGCTGAACGGAACCGCGCCGCTGACGGTCGAAGTGCGCGAAAGGGTCCTGGATTCGGCCAAACGCTTAGGATATCTCGACCGCCGCAGGAAGAAGGCGACGATCGCGGCGCTGCGCGTCCTGCTTCTTGCCATTCCGGGCGATGCCGCGCCGGAGAGCGACCTTAACCTGGTGAGCTGGACCATCCTCAACGGCCTCAGGAAGGAGTGCGAGCGTCGCGGCATCCGGATCGTGCCTTTCGTCAGCACCGGACGGCGCATCGACGGCGCTGAGGTCAGGCAGATCGCGCTCTCCGAGCGCGCCGACGGCATCGTGGTGCTGAACGACGATCAGCCGGAACTCATCCGCAGCCTCTCTTCCCCTGATATGCCGGTTGTTATCGTCAACGGCGAGGATCCGGCCATGCTGGTCGATACGGTGACACCGGAAAACCGCTTCGGGGCGCGTCTTGGCATCGAGCATCTGCTGGCGCTCGGACATCGCCGCATCCTGCACCTGACCTGGAAGGGCCGCACGACCATCCAGCGCAGATATGACGGCTTTTCCGATGCCTATTTCGCTGCACAGCTTCCCGTGCCCGAAGACATGATCGTGGAGGCCGAAGGATATGAGCCTCGTCACGGCGAGGCTGCCATCAACGCGCTGCTCGACCGCGATCCCACGATGAAAGGTGCCACCGCCGTCTTCTGCGCCGCCGACAATCTGGCGCTCGGCTGCCTGAAGGCATTGGCCGATCACGGCATAGGCGTGCCTGAAGCGATCTCCGTGCTGGGCTTCGACGATATCGTCCCCGGCGAATTCAGCCGTCCGCCGCTTTCAACCGTCAGCGTACCTACCGACAAGCTCGGCGCTGCCGCCTTGGCGCTCATCGAACAGAGGCTGGTCGCCAACGACCCGCAGCGGCCGGCCCATCGCCTGGAACTCGGATGCCACCTCGTTCTGCGCGGCAGCATCGCCCCGCCGCGCTAAAAAAATCATCCGAAGGCGTCAAAGGCTGAAGCCTAAATCAACGCAAGCGCTCCGCCCGCAGGCGCGTATCCCGCGGGCTTTCGCCGAAGGTGCTACGATAGATGATGGAGAACCTGCCCGCATGCGCGAAGCCCCATATCGTGCAGATTTCGCGGACGGATTGCTGGTTCGTTGGATCCCGCAATTGCTCACGGGCCGCTTGCAGCCGGATCGTGCGCAGGTAACCAGCCGGCGAAGTCCCCCTGAAGGCCTTGAAGCCCGTCTGCAGGGCGCGAAGTGAAACGCCGACATCGTCCGCAACCATCGTCATGGTGAGAGGTTCGGCGATATTGGCATGCATATAGTCGATGGCACGCCGGACATGCCAAGGCGCAACCAGCGACACTTTCTTTTTTTCCAGATGGCCGGACAGGCGGTGGTGGCCAAATCGGATGACAAGATGAGCGAGCGTTTCGCTCATCGTTGCCATGGCGAGAGGAGAAGACAGAAGCGGACCGCCGTTGCGCATGCCTTGCACGATCGTCTGCACCAGGTTGCCGATAAGCTGGCCCGATTGTGTCGAAAGATCCAGGATGGGCTCAAGGTCGAGCGATTCGGACAGCGGCGTTTCCGCAAGTGAAATGAGCGCACGTTTCACGATTTTCCAGTCGAGGAAGAGGACATCCGAAGTGTGCGGACCCTGGACGAAACGATCACCGGCCTCATGGTTATTGGCCATGAGAACATAACCCGCTCCACTTTCAACCGCCCTTTTCCCAATGGACACTCGAAAGGACCCTGTCTGCGGGAGGTAGAAAGCAAGGTGTTGGGGCGTCTCATTGAGCGTTCGAACTGTCCATGAACTTTGAAAGACGGAGTGAAGGACCGTAAACCCATCGCCTCTTCTCAAGTCTGCCGCCCAACGGAAGTTTCGGTCGTTGCCCAGCGGTTGTGCGGCAAAAACCCCATAACCGGTCGACAATGTTTTAACCATCGACTCGAAGTCGTGGCCTTGGTGCGTCGGTGCGAACTCATAATCCTCGCGCTCAGGAGCGCGCGCCGTGTTCTCGTACCTCATGCAGTTCGATCCTCTCTTTCAGCACCCGCCTCCCCATGGCCGAACGTTCCATCCCGCTCAGGCTTGAGTGGTGGCGAATGGGTTCTCCTCCAAACGAACGGACCCGCTCTTTGAGTCCCTGAAACAAGCTCATCTCGGCTGGCTTGGCCAATCTTGATGAGGTAAGCAAGCTCGGCAAACGAGGGACCGAATCCCCTCATTTGACAGAAGCAACACGCCCCTTCAATGTGCTTCACACTCACAGTGTAAATCAAAACGATCTGCAAATGAAGTATGATCCGCTAGAACATGTTGCCACGCATTTTTTGCGCGATGCACAACCGGCCCGGGTGGCGTCCCGCAACGAGCGGGACCTCTTGCGGTTGATCTGGAAATCCCCAGGGATCGAGCGCTCCGACCTGACCGAGCCGCTCGACCTCACCCAGCAATCCCTGCACAGGATCGTCGCGCGGCTTCATGAGCGAGGAATGATCGTCTTTTCCCATGCCGAAGCCCGGCGGGCGGGCCCGCCCAGCCCGGAACTGACCCTTCGAAAAGACTGGTGTCTGACGCTCGGAATCGCCGTCAACGTCGGCTCGATCGGCCTCTGTCTCATGGGTTTCGGCGAACCTCTGGAGAATATGGAAATCCCGCAGGCAGGCGACTTGCTGTCGGTGGAATTGGAACGGATCGAAGCGGCAGTCGAAGACATTCTTGCCCGCCGGGGCGCCAAACGCCGAGACATTCTCGGCGTCGGCCTTGCGGTCGCCGGCCACCGTATGCTGGAGACCGCCTTCAATTGTCCTCTGCCGCTTGCTCATTGGTCACTGATCGATCTCGCACCTTTGCTCGGGAAGCAGCTTGCCTTGCCGGTCTGGGCGGACAATGTCGCCAGGACCGCAGCCTTGGCGGAAGCGATCTTCGGCGTTGGCCGAGATGCCGCGGATTTTGCTTATATTGCCCATCTTCACGGCTACGGTGGCGGCCTGGTTTCCGGAGGCATGCCGTTTCGCGGCAGTTTCGGCAACGCCGGCGAATTCTCCGTTCTCTTTGCGCGTGAGGACTATGACGACCGTCCCGCACTCAACCAGTTGCTCGAACATCTTCGCGCCAAAGGGCGCCCGGGCCTGACCCTGAACGACCTGAAGAACGAAGAACTGGTGGGTTGGGACGGCGTCGAGGAGTGGGTCGACCGGGTCATGCCGGCCCACAATCGCGCCATCAATGCGATCTGCGCGATCTTCGATCCGGCGCTCATCGTCCTTGGCGGCGAGCTTCCGCATTCCCTTGCGAGAATGCTGATCGAACGGACCGAATTCAACAATCTGCCTCGTCACGGCGCAGTGCGCGACGTTCCGCAGCTTGCAGTTGCGGAGATCATTGATGCTCCCGGCGCGATTGGCGCGGCCTTGATCCCACTCTTCGAAACCGTTTTGTGAGGCTCCGGCAGTCAAGCCCGTGCTTCCAACTCTGCATCCCCTCGTG
Organism: Rhizobium redzepovicii; assembly: GCF_019793435.1. Taxonomy (GTDB): domain Bacteria; phylum Pseudomonadota; class Alphaproteobacteria; order Rhizobiales; family Rhizobiaceae; genus Rhizobium; species Rhizobium redzepovicii. The sequence continues at coordinate 451,726 of NZ_JAILYH010000002.1, forward strand.
CCGGGGCACGCAAGAATGCGTGACGGCGTCGCTAAGAAGGACTGAATCGCACTGCAGGATCAAGTTTGGCGCGCATCAGCCGGCGCGACGAGATTGGAAGCACTCAGCTCAGAACGGACGACGCGTTAGAATTCATCACTTCATCCCTGTACCTGCAATGCCTGTCGTGATGTATTTCTGCAGGAACAGGAAGACGACGGTGACGGGTAGCAGGCTGAGGAAGGTCATCGCCAGTATATAGTGCCACTGGACCGAGAACTCGCCCTGGAATGCGTTCAGACCGACCTGCAGGGTGAAATTCTCACGGCTGTTGAGAACGATGAGCGGCCAGAGGAAGTCGTTCCAGCGCCAGAGCACCGAAAAGATCGCCAGCACCGCAAGCGCCGGCGCTGTCAGCGGCAGGATGATGCGCCAGAAGATGCAGAATTCGCTCGCTGCATCGACGCGCGCCGCCTCGATCAATTCGTCGGGGATGGTCAGCATATATTGCCGCAGCAGGAAGACGGCAGTCGGAGAGGCGATCGTCGGCAGGATGACGCCCCACAGATTGTCGGCAAGCCCGACCCCGACGATGACGAGATAGGCCGGCACCATGACGACGGCGAGCGGGATCATCAGGGTCGAGATGATGATGACGAAAACCGTCGTGTCGCCGCGGAACTTATATTTCGACAGCGCAAAGGCGGCCATGGCATTGACGATCAGCGTCAGCAGCGTCGCGACCACGGTGACGAACACTGAATTCTTCAAGAAGGTCAGGAAGCTGAAGCGCGTCAGCGGGTCGGTGTAATTCTCGGTGGCGACGGTCAGATGCTGGACCGGCGTGATCCCCTTCACGTCGACGCTGACCGGCTGTCCCGGATTTGCCGGATCGACCATCTGGGCTTTGAGGCCGATGCGCCGCACCATGGCCATTTCGCGCGGCTGACCGTCGAGCGTGACCTGCCACAGGCTGAGCGGCTTGTCGAAGCCGGGCACGGTCTGCTCCACGGCGGCGCGCGGAAGCAGCGTCGGCGGAAAGCGGGTGATTTCGGCCGCCGGCTTCAGCGAGGAAAGTCCCGCCCAGACGACGGGAACGAGCACCGCCAGTGTTCCGCCAATCAGCCAGACCCATGACAGAATATCGGTGATGTCGATGCGTCCGGCCCGGCGCGTGCGCGTCATGAAGCGGATCGGGTTCATAGAGCTGTTCATTCAGGACTCCATTCGCTTGCCGAGGCGCAGTTGTATGAGGGTGAGAACCAGAAGCACCAATCCCATCAGAACCGAGGCGGCTGAGGCAAGGCCGAAGAGGCGGAGATCGCTGCTGAAGGCCATCTGGTAGATATATTGGACGATGAAGCTGTTGGCCGTGCCGGGCCCGCCGCCATTCGTCAGAACCCAGGCCTCGTCGAAGATCTGCACGGATTTGATCATCAGCAGGATGAAGACGACGAGCAGGTTCGGCGCAAGCAGCGGCAGCGTGATCCTGAAGAGGGTGCGGCGCGGCGAAGCGGCGTCGATGGAGGCGGCCTCGTAGAGTTCCTTCGGGATCGCCTGGAGACCGGCGAGCAGGATGAGGGTGTAAAAGCCCATATGGAACCAAACCGACACCACGACGACGAAGAAACGCGACCAGCCGACATCCAGCAGGAAAATCTCAGGCGGCACGCCAATCATCTGGAAGAAGGCGTTCAGCAGCCCGTTGCGATCGAGGAACCATTTCCAGATCAGGCCGATGACAACGGGCGACAGCAAGACGGGATAGAAGAACATCGCTCGGAAGAAGCCGCGTGCAAAGATCGCCCTATTGAGGATCAATGCCGTGATCAGTGCCACCAGCAATGTGGCGGTGACGTTCAATGCCACGAACCAGAGCGTGTTCCAAACCGCCGTCCAGAACAGCGATTCCTGGCAGGTTCCCGGCTGCAGATAATTGCCGCAGGAAAGCAGGGCGCGGAAATTGTCGAAGCCGACGAAGGGCCGCTCCGAGACGAAAAGATTGGTGCCGCCGGTAAAGGCGTAGCCGACCGCGATCGCGATCGGAAGGAATGTGAAGATGGCGAAGAGAACGAGGTTCGGCGCCAGGAACAGCCAGGGCATGCGCTTGCGGCCGAAGATGCGCTCGACCGCATTCATCGGAGCCTCGACCACCCTCATCGCCATGTCGCCCGCCTGGGAGAGCAATGCACCAGCAGCAGCCATGGTCAGCGCCTCCCCTGTCGTGATCTGCGGGCAAAGGCCAAGCCGCTTTCGGGATCGAACAGGTGAACGCGTGCCGGATCGGCATCGATCATGATCCGGTCACCCTGAACAGGCGCGAAATGGCCGGCCTCATGGATGATGATCTGCTCGTCCTGGCCGGCAAGATTGCCGTAAACATAGGTCTCGGTGCCGAGGCCTTCGTGATACTGGACGATGAACGGCAGGCCCTTTTCGCTGGAGCGGGAGAAATGCGCGGGCCTTATGCCGGCAAGCACATCCTGTCCGACCGTAATGCCCTCGGGATCGACGTCGCCGACGATCCTGCCGCCGCCCGCGACATCGATGGCGACACCGCTCTCGCTGATGCCCGATACTTTCCCCTTGATGATGTTCATGCGCGGCGAGCCGAGGAAGCCGGCGACGAAAAGATTGCGCGGATGATCGAAGAGTTCCAGCGGTGCGCCGACCTGCTCGACCCGCCCGGCGCGCAGCACGACGATCTTGTCGGCCATGGTCATCGCCTCGACCTGGTCGTGCGTGACATAGATCATCGTCGTCTTGATCTCGCGATGGAGCTTGGTGATCTCAGCCCGGGTTTGGACGCGCAGCGCCGCGTCGAGATTGGACAGCGGCTCGTCGAAGAGGAAGATATCCGGTTCGCGCACGATGGCGCGGCCGATCGCCACGCGCTGGCGCTGGCCGCCGGAAAGCTGCTTCGGGCGCCGGTCGAGATAGGGTTCGATCGCCAGCATCCTGGCGGCTTCGGCAATGCGCGCCTCGATCTCGGCGCGCTTGAACTTCAGATTTTCAAGGCCGAAAGCGAGGTTCTTGCGAACGCTCATATGCGGATAAAGCGCGTAGGACTGGAAGACCATAGCGATTTTGCGCTCGGCCGGCGAAAGGGCGCTGACGTCGCGGCCGCCGATGGCAATGCCGCCCGACGTAACCTCTTCCAGGCCGGCAATGACGCGCAACAGGGTCGACTTGCCGCATCCCGACGGGCCGACGAAGACGACGAATTCGCCGTCCTTTATATCGAGGTCGACGTCATGCAGCACTTTGACGGAGCCATACGACTTGTTGACGGTGGAAAGTTTCAGTTCTGCCATGCCCCACTCCCGTCGGGTGCCGCCGTTTCGAAGACGACGTCGATTGCGTTCCAGCCTTGCGGCAGCGGTGTCGGTCTCGCGATCCGCACCTCGTTCATCAATATCCCGGTGACCCCCGCCACGTAGACGGCGGGCATTCCGCCCGGATAGTCTTGCAGGCCGATCACCCGCCCGTCCGCCCCGCGCGTCCAGGCATTGGCGCGGCCGCCACCGTCTGCCTTCGGCGCAAGGTCCGCGTTTGTCGGACGCAGGTCGTAGGCCTGCGCGGTGCCGAGTTCGCCGGGCCGTTGATCCACACCGATGCGCGCCAGCGATACATTGCGAATGCCGGCGGACGAAGCCGAAATGACGGTGATCGCCCCTTCCATGCGCCCGGTAATGTCTTCGACAATGAGGTTTTCGATGGCGCCTGCCGGGCGCTCAGCGACACGGTCGACGACGTTGACGGTCAGCGCCTCCCCCGAGCCCCAGAAGCCGTCGAGCGTTTCGCGGCACTCGACAGCAATCCGCGAAAACCTGACGTTCGATATCCGGCCGCCGTCGCGTGAGAAGATACCGAGCGCTCGGTTGGAAGATGAAACGCTACAATCCTCGAAGACGACATTGGTGACGTCGCCATGCGTTTCCGTGCCGATCTTCAGCGCGCAGCTGAGGCTCTGAACGGCGCAGCGGCGGATAAAAATATTCTCGCATCGCCCGATTGCGACACCCTGCGGGCCGATACTGGTCTTCAGGCATATGCCGTCATCGGCCGTCGATATCGCGCAATCCTCGATGACGGCGCCGCGGCAGGCATCGAACACGATACCATCCGTATTGGGAAGGCGGCGGTCGTTTTCGATCGTGACGTTGCGGACCGCGACATCGGTGCAGTCGACGAAGTGCAACGTCCACATCGGCGAACGGCTGATATGCAGCGCGCTGATCTCGACCTCGTCGCAGCTCTCGAAGACGACGACGCGGGGGCGGAATTCGGCCGGAATGAAGGTCCCTACCGTCTCGTCATCCCCGATGATGAAGCTCTCGCAGCCGGCTTCGATACGCCCCGGCCCCGTCAGGCCGATCCGCCGCGCGCCCTTGGCGACGATCATGCCGCGATCTGACTTCTCGGCGATCACCGAAACAGTCGTATGCGCATAGGCTGCATAGTCCGGAACCGGCCGCAGGATCGCGCCGGCGGCCAGATGCAGATCGACGCCCGAACGGAGCCGGAGCCCCCGGCAGATGTGGATGCCCGCCAGGAGCTCCAGGCGTCCGCCGCCGGAAGCCGAGAGATCGTCGATCGCCGCCTGCAGGCGCTCGGTATTGTCGCCGTCGAGCGCCTCGATCGAAACGAGGGAGGCGGCACTCATTGACGCTGACCGCTTTCGAGAAAGACTTCCGTCAGCAGCAGCATGGTCAACGCCTGGCCGTAAGGCGTCGGCAGGTTCGGGATGCGCCGGTAGAAATCGAGGTCGTGCCCCATCGGCGTGCCGTCCGAGACGCCGTGGACGACGCCCTCCTCGTCGATCTGCGCCAGCACCGCCGCAAGCGCACGCTCGGCATAGGCCCTGTCGCTTTCGTCCAGAATGCCGGCATCGATAGCGCGCAATATGCCGTAAGCGATGCCTGCCGTCGCCGAGGTTTCCAGCGGCGAGGACGGATCGTCGAGAAGGGTCGTGAACATCCCGTCCGGCCGCTGATATGCCTTCAGCGAGCGCACTTGGCTGACGAGAACATTCGAAAGGAAGCGCCGATCCTTCTCGCCGAGCGTCGGGACAAGATCGAAGAGTTCGGGAATGGCGACGGTGATCCAGGCATTGCCGCGCGCCCAGAAGGCGTTGGCGAAATTGTGCCGGCCGTTGAAGGTCCAGCCGTGATACCAGAGACCGCTGACCGGATCGGAGAGATAGCGTGTGTGGATCACGAACTGATAGACGGCCTCATCGATCCAGTCGTTGCGCTTGCAGAGCACGCCGGCCCGCGCAAGGAACAGGCAGGCCATGAACAGCGTGTCATCCCACAATTCGCCGTCGTTGAGGCGTTCCTTGACGACGTGCTGAAAGCCGCCCTCCTCCGTCTTCGGCAATTCCTTGACGAGCCATTCGGCCCAATCCTCGACCAGCGCGCGGAAATCGGGACGGTCGACATGCTGGACGAGGATTGCCAGTGGCAGCATCGGCGCCGTGCTGTTGATCTGGCGCGGCGGCAGGCCGCGCTCGATCTGGCCGGCATACCAGGCGACGAGCTCCTGCAGCGCTTTCTGATCGTTGGTGGAAATCGCACGTCGCAAGAATCCGTAGAGGCCGACGCCGACTTCCCAGTCCCACTCGTCGAACTGGATCCCGGAGGTGGAGCTTCCGGTCACGAGACCTTCCTTGATGCCTCTAAGCCGGCTGAAAGCCGTTGCCACGCGATCGATCGTCGTCAGGAGCGCGGCGTTATCGACAGATGTAGTGTTCATGCTGGGGACCTATGTTTTACGAGTAGAGCGGTCCGTCAGTACCGGCTTGGGACGCGGCACTGTCGTGGGTGAGAATCGGGTGCGGCTGATCATGTGTGAACGGCCGGCGCTTGCCGGCGATCGAAAGACCGTCGGCATAGGAAAGCGAGAGCACGGGGCCGCCCGGCGGCGTCAGCGTTAGCAGGCGAAGCGCAGGATCGAAGGAAACCGCCGTCTGGTACCGGCGTTCGAGGAAGGTTTTGAAGGCGTCGCCATTGCCGCATCCAACGATAGCAGCCCAGCCACAGAGCGACCCGTAGGAGCGCGCCTCGCGGCCGGCGGTCGGCCCCTCGGTGATCAGTTCCAGGCCGTTGGAGGCCCAGAGGGCGGAAAATCCCCGGCCCGACCGTGCGATCAGCCACTTGCCTTCGACAATGAGATCATCGAGGCCATCGCGGCCGATATAGGCATGCGTCCATGCGTGCCGTGCGTCGCCGGTGTCCTCGATGAAAAGCGCGACGTCGCGATGCTGGGCGACTCGCGGCAGGATGCCGTTGCCGGCCCAATAGGACGGCCTTTGATTGCCCCAGGGATCGTCCTCGCCGGGATGATTGACCCAGAGTCGCGCCATTGGATGGCCGGCCAGCCTGATGTCGAGGACGTGCTGCTGGTGACCCTTCCGACCAGTCTTGTGATCGACCACCGTCGAAAGCTGCGCCGCCTCGTTCTTGAACAGCACGAGCTTTCCACTCTCGAGCCCCTGGCTGTAACGCGCCTCGACGCTTCTGCCCCTGGAAGGGGCGGCAAGCTCGATCAGATCGGCGGGCGGCTCGTAACCGCCGGCGCAGAACATCGTCAATGCCGCCACGCCGTTGTTGAGCCAACCGGTGCCGAAAGCCACTTGGGCAAAGGGCGCAAGCTCGGTCAGCGGGCCGGCGCGCAGTTCCTTGTCGTAGGCGCGGCCCTGCGAGCCGGCCGGAACGCCGGCCAGCGTATGAAGGGCGATCATGCGGAAGATGAGGTCGATCTGGCCGCGGGCGCGATCGGCAATCCCCCTCTCGGCCCAGCGCTCCAGCGCCAGCAGGCCGATGAAATCGATCGGGTAATAGGCGGCCGAATTCCACTCCGCCAGGCCATGAGCCTCGACGCTGTCGAACCAGCGCCCGAGCCGCTCGACGGCGAGTTCCGCCTGCTGCCGTCCCGTCCGCCCGGAGGCCGAGAACACCGCATCGGGGAGAAACAGCCCGGCCAGCAGCTGGCTGGTATGGAAGCAGAGCACATGGTTCTCGCTCCAGAACCACATCGCGTCATTGCCCGGCTCGTCGACCCAGTAGCGATAAGAGAGAACGGAACGGCGGATGCGTTCGACCGTGGCCGCAGGCATCCGGTCGCCATAGGCGCCGAGCAGCCAGAGGAGGGGCACCATGATGAAGTCCGAGCAATCCTCCCGCGCATCGATCGAGGCAAGGGTCGCATCGACGATGCGCTCGAAGCTTTCCGGATCGTGATGGCCTGTTTCCATCATCGCGATGAGACGCCCGGCGCGATTGGCGCCGAAGCGGGCGCTGTATTCCAGCGCCTGCCGCTTGCGGGCGGAAAGCGACGCCTCTTCAGGCAATGGCGATAGGCTGCTCATGAAGGCGGCATCGATGACGCGGGTGACCGAACCCGGTCCGGAACCGATCGTCATGTGAATGCCGTGATAACCGTCCGCAATACCGCAGACTTCTTCGGCGATCAGACGGCTCTCGCCGGCGCGCAGGGTCAGTTTCGAATGGGCAAGAATCGGCCGCTCATGGCCATGGCCGACCACCTTGAGATCGACGGGCAGGTCGCGCTCGGGCGCCGTGTCGAAGATGATCTCCAGCGGCTGATTGATGAAGACGTCGCGGGCCGGGCGCACGCCGCGCGAAAGGGTTTCCAGCTCGCGCACCTCGTTCTGATCCAGCGGCACCGGCAGCAGCACGCAGAGCGGCTCCTTGTCCAGCATTTCGAGCTCGAAGAACCAGGTCGTGTCGCGCTCGGCGAGGTCTTCTGTATGGACGAGGATCTCGTTGTCGCCGGCCTCGAGCGTCAGCATGATCTCGGTTGCGCTCTCGACGTTGCGCCTGAAGGGTTCGAAGCGCACCGCCTCCTGCCCGTTGACCCAGATGCGGACGCCGCCGCAGGTCTTGAGCGCGAGATTGAGCGTGCGCGGGGCTTCCGTCCTGAACGTGCCCTTCAGCCATCGCCTGACATGTGCGGGCACATGCCAGAAGCTGGTAAACTCCACGCGGCGGTTCGAGCCGGGAAGATAGAGGCTTTCCGTCGGCCAGGACGTGTCCGGCTCCAGCGCCCGCCCGACCATGGTGGACCAGAAGGCCTTGCGGCACGGCAGGTCGCCGACATCGACGAAACCGTTGATGAAGCGATAGTTCACGCGATCTTCGGCCGGGGCCGGTTCGCCGGGAAAATAGCGCTCAATGAGGGCGGAAACGGCCCAGGCCGTCACCGTCTGCCCCGCCGCCACGCTGTATGCCGGGGCCATGCCATCAGGCCGCTTGATGCTTTCCGTTTTCAAAGATCGCCTCCTCCGCAATCATATGAAAATATTTTCATTAGGTTATTTGGGTGCATGATTTTTGAAAATTGCTCAAAAACATCGCTATTTGCGTAGAAAATAGCTTGACGGAACGAATGTCAAGTATATGAAATTCACTTATCGATGGCCAAGGCCGCGATTGATGAAAATGTTTTCATGGGAGGATGAAAATGAAAACGTATCTTTCAGGGGCTTTCGCACTGGCGTTGGCTACGGTTTCTTTCGCATGGTCGAGCGTGGCCATGGCGGAAACGCAGACGATCACCTTTCTCTTCACCGACGACGACCAGGCTTATGTCGAGCGGATGGAAGCGCTGAGCAAGGAATTCGAGACGGCGCATCCCGACATCAAGGTGAACTTCGTCTCCTCGGGTTACGATGCCGTCGCCAAACAGCTGCCGGTGCAGCTTGCCATCGGCGAAGGTCCCGACATCGCCAAGATCACCGACTGGCAGCTGGCGCCCTATTACCTCGACATGCGCCCGTTGATGAAGGATCCCGATGGCTTCGCCAAGCTGCACGGCGACAGCCTGAACACCCTTCGCTTCCCCGGCGTCAACGATCCGAATTCGATCAACGGCTACGTCGCGTCGCAGACCTTCAACCTGCCCTTCGTCAACAAGACGCTGTTCGAGCAGGCGAAAGAACCGCTTCCGAAGCCGACCGCCACGCTGAAGGACATCGTCGAAGCCTCGGCACGCGTCGCCAAGGCGACCGGCGCCCAGATCCCCTTTACGATGGACCGCTCGGGTCACCGTTTCTCCGGCGCGGCCTTCTCCTACGGCTCGAACTACGTCAAGGACGGCAAGTTCTCCTTCCCTGACGATGCCGCCAAGCACTACATCACCGATCTCTACAACTGGACGAAGGACGGCTCTTTCCCGAAGGAAATGTGGGGCGCGGCCGGCGGAACCCAGTACAAGAACATGGGTGACGAGTTCGTCAACGGCAATGTCGTGACCTATCTTGCCGGCAACTGGATGGTCAATCCGTTCCAGAAGAAGATCGGCGACGCCTTCGACTGGACGGCGATCAGCGCGCCCTGCGGCGATGCCGGTTGCTATGCGATGCCGGGCGGTACCGCGATCGTCGGCTTCAAGCGCACCAAGTACCCGCAGGCCGTCGCCTCCTTCATCGAGTTCCTCGGCTCTGAAAAGGTCCAGCGTGAAATCGCCGAAAACTACGTCATCCTGACCGGCGCCGACATCAAGGATCCGCAGTACAAGCTCGATAGCAAGAACGCCAAGGACGCCATGGCCGTCTTCCTCGCAAGCCGCAACAGCGCGCCGAAGGCAGCTCGCGACCTGGAACGCCTGAAGGGCTCCTCCGCCATCTATCAGCTCATTGTCCAGCGGATGAGCCAGCTGATCGTCGGCGAGCTTTCCCTTGAGGACACCTTCAAGGCGATGAGCGCAGACGTCGACAAGGTCAACGTCGCCCTCGCCGCCAACAAGTAAACGGCCGCGCCTGTCTCCCACAGATTGCGCGCTGCATCAGCCACGGCCTCGCAACGGGCCGTGGCTGATCGTTTTTTTGCCTCTGCCTATGCCAACATGCCGAACAGTTCGATCGGTTTCGAATTGTCGATGGACTGAACCACGCTACGTCTTCCCGCAACGAAAGGTAGCGTTATGGATATCATCAATCGAAACACCGGCTCCCGCTCGGACCTGAGACCAGCCGCCCTCGCCATTCTCTGCCTCGGCGTGATCGTGGCGCAGGTCGACACATCGGTTGTCAATCTGGCGGTCCAGCCGATAGGCCTCGACCTCAAGGCGTCGGTGACGCAATTGCAGTGGGTCGTCGACGCTTATAATCTCGTTTACGCAGCACTCCTCATCAGCGGCGGCCTGTTTGCCGATCTCTACGGTCGGCGCCGGATGTTCGTGATCGGCTGTGCGGTTTTTGCCCTGGCGAGCCTCGTCTGCGCCTTTGCCCCGAGCATCGCAATGCTGATCGGGGCCAGGGCCTTGACCGGTCTCGGCTCCGCCCTCCTGCTGCCGGCGTCGCTTTCACTGATCCGGGTCATCTACCGGGATGAGAAGCTCCGTGCGCGCGTGCTCGGAATCTGGGCCGGCTGCAATGGGATGTCGCTTGCGATCGGCCCCACCCTCGGCGGCTTTCTGATCCGCGGTTTCGGCTGGCGATCCGTTTTCTTCGTGGTCATCCCGATCGCGCTGATCGCGGCGGCGAGCGCGTGGCTTTTCATTCCGGAAAGCGCCGATCGGCAGGGCAGATCCTTCGACCTGCCGGGTCAGTTGCTGGGGATCGCATCCCTCACCGCCCTTACCCTCACCGCGATTGAATCATCGCATCTGCCGCCGCTGTGGACGGCGCTCCTGGCAATCGCCGGCGCGGCTCTCCTGCTGCTCTTCGTCATGGTGGAGAAGCGCCTGGAACAGACGGCCCTCGTTCCGATGTCGATGTTCCAGGACAGCCAATTCCGCGGGGCGATGGCCGGAACGGCGGCGATGACCTTCGGCATGTATGGCACGCTGTTTCTCTTTCCACTGGTCTCCCTCAGCCTCGGCCGCCTGGCCTCCTTTGAAGCAGGACTATCGCTGCTGCCGATGGCCCTCAGCTTCATCGCGATCTCCCCCTTCTCCGGCACGATCTCGGAGCGCCTTGGGAAAAAACGCACCATATCGGCAGGGCTGGCGCTGATGGGTTTGGGCAATCTCCTGCTCGGCGCATCCTTCCTGGCCGACTGGTTCGTTGCCGAAGAGATCGGGCTGCTGTTGACCGGCGTCGGCATGGGAATGGCGACGGGCCCCCTAACCGCGGTCGCGGTTTCAACCGTCACCGCCGATCGTTCCGGCACGGCGAGCGCCCTGATAAACGTTGCCCGCATGGTGGGCGCGACGATAGGCGTCGCCCTGCTCGGGGCGATCTTCGCCTTCCTCGGAGAAGCCGAAACCGGCTTCATCGTCGCGATGTCTGCAGGCGGCAGCGTGCAGTTGCTCGGGAGCATCCTTGCCTGGCGCTCACTCTGAACGCGCGATTGGGCGACTGCTGCGAAGGCGTCGTGACACGAGCCGCGGGAGAGGCTATAGGCGTTGTCGACCTGGGGGCAGCTCCAGGCGCCATATCAAATTATCAAGCGCCGGCACCCGGTCCTTCCGCCGGCGATCCAGCGACTGTCTATCGTATAGAGGTGCATCTCCATGCCGATGGGTTCCGAGCATCCGCTGCGCAGGGAGCTTCACAACGAGTTGCATGCCCGGCCGTCGCTTTATTTCGATGGCGACACCGATGTCTGGCATGTCGCTATCATCGGCGAGAATGGCCCTCCTTCGCTGCCCGGTTCCCTGCCGGGATTGGAAGATGTCACCACGACGGGCGAGGGCAATCACGGCATCGGCCGCGTCGGCGACGGCCGACTGAAATGGGAAGCCCATACCGAGTTCCTCACCCTCACCTTCGTGGTGCCGGCATCGGCCGAACCCGGCAGCAACCCGCCGGAAGCTTTTCGGGCCTGCTGCGGCCAGATTGGCGGAAAGGTCATCGCGGCCGTGCGCGTGCTGGTGCGTGACGAGAAGGACGGGCGCATCCTGGAAAAACCCAAACTCGACTATGTCGCTTCGCGGGTCGGCGGCGGCGACGCCGAGGTGCATTCGAACTTTCGGCTGACCGACAGCGGATTCCTCGAGTTCCTGTTCTTCAACCGCAACCTCAACGCCTATCGGACCGGCCGCATGGTCCGGCGTTTCCTGGAAATCGAGACATATCGGATGATGGCGCTGCTGGCGTTGCCGATGGCGCGCGAGACCGTGTCGAAGCTTTCCGCATTTGACCAGCGCCTCGATCTCCTGATCGTCCATATGCAGAGCGCCGTCAAAGTCGACAAGGCGCTGCTGTCCGAGGTGACGAGGCTCTCTTCCGATGTGCTCAACTTCTCGGCACTCGCCCGCCACCGCTTCGGCGCGACAAAAGCCTATGCCGAGATCGTGGCGAGCAGGCTGTCGGAGCTTCGAGAAGAGCGGGTCGAGCAAAGACAAAGGCTCGGTACGTTCATCGACCGACGCTTCCAACCGGCTGTCCGCTCGGTCTATGCGGCAGAACGGCGCCTCGACGAGCTGGCCGAACGCGTCAGCCTGGCCGGAGACCTTCTCAGAACCACCGTGCAGGTTCAGCTCGAGGATCAGAATGCCTCACTGCTGACCTCAATGGAAGAGCGGGCGCGCATCCAGGTGCATATCCAGCAGGCGGTCGAAGGCTTTTCGGTCATCGCCATCACCTATTATACCGTCGGCCTGGTGAAGATCTGCCTCGAAAGCATTTCCGCACTGGGCGTCGATCCGCACGTGGCAAAACTCGCTGTTCTCGGCGCCATCCCGCTCGTGCTCTTCGCCGTCTGGACCGCGGTCCGTCACGTGCGCCGAAGCATCGCCGGCGTGCCGCACGGCCCCACATCCGAAAGCCACTGACGGGGTCACCGCCGCCCTTTCGGAGCGGCGGTGTTCTATTAACCGCTCCGACAGATCGTCACGATGCCATTGCGCAGGGGCGATGGTCTCGTGCCCGACCGCTGCCCGTCTTGAACCGCCGCAACAGATCAGCAAGACTTTCGGTTTCCTGCGTCAGACTCTGGGCCGCCGCCGTGGTTTCTTCGACCATCGCGGCGTTCTGCTGGGTCACCTTGTCCATCTGGTCGCCGGCGGCCGAGACTTCGCGCAGGCTCGTTGCCTGTTCGCGGGCAGCAACGGCGATCTCGGCGACGGTCGCATTCATGGCGGTAACCTGCTCGACGATCTGTTCCAGCGAGAGACCGGATTCGCCGACCAGTTGAACACCGGTCTTGACTTGCGCGGAGGAGGTGGAAATCAGTTGCTTGATCTCCCGCGCCGCATTGGCGGAGCGCTGGGCGAGCTCGCGGACTTCCTGGGCGACGACGGCAAAGCCCTTGCCCGCCTCACCGGCGCGCGCCGCTTCGACGCCGGCATTCAGCGCCAAGAGGTTGGTCTGGAAGGCGATCTCGTCGATGACGCTGATGATGTTGCCGATCTTCGACGACGAATTTTGAATTTCCGTCATCGCGTCGATAGCCCGGGCGACGATTTCGCCGCCCTTTTCGGCATTGGTGCGGGCCGTCGCAACGACGGCCTGGGCGCGGCCTGCGCCCTCTGCCGTGCCGTTGACGCCGCGGGTCACGTCGCCGAGTGCTGCGACCGTTTCTTCCAACGAGGCTGCCTGCTGCTCGGTGCGGCGGGCGAGATCGTTGGAGGCGGTGGAGATTTCCGACAGACCGGAGCGGATGGTGGCGACCGCGCGAATGACAGAGTCGACCGCTTCCTCGAGGCTTGCGACCGAATTGTTGAAATGATCGCGGATCCTGACGTAGCGATGGTCGACTTCGCCGACGCGAACGGTGAGATCACCCTTCGACAACGCGTCGAGACCGACGGAAATCTGGCGGAAGGCATGTTCCATCACTTGCGCATCGGACAGCCGCTCGGCTTCCTGGCGCAGCCGCTCTTCTTCGGCGGCGAGGCGAGCTCGCTCGGCATTGGCTTCGGCGATCAGCTTGGCGCGGCCCGTCTCCTGGAAAACCTTCAGCGAACGCGCCATGGCGCCGAGTTCGTGGCGGTGCTCGACGCCCGTTATCGCGATCCCTTCCTCGCCGCGAGCAAGCTGCTCCATGGACTGGGCCATCTTGCGCACCGCAGAGGAAATCAGCAGGCCGACGAAATAGGAAAGCACGAGGCCGATGACGATCAGCAGCCCGCTGATGACGAGCGTCGTGCTGGTCGCGGAGGCGACCGTCGCCTCCACGGAACCATCAAGGGCCTTCTGGGCACCTGTCACGGTCGCCTGCAAATCCGTGAATTCGCCTGATATTTTCGGCGCGAGCACGCCAAGCTGCGTCTGGCGGATATTGCCGGAGGCCTGCAGCACCTCCTTCATGTCGCCGAGACGGGCGGTGTAGTTCTGCATGAGCTGCCCGGCACCCATCAGGCGCTTCTTCTGCAGCTCATTCTTCGCAGCCTTGGCGGCGGCGTCATTGAGCGCCACGGCTTCGGCGAGAGCCGCCTGCGCCGTGTCGTAAGCCGCGAAATCGTTGGAATGCACGAAGCGTTCAGAGAAATAGAGACTGCGGTTCAAGGCCTCCAGCGTCGCCGCCGTCATCTGCAGCAGCGTCACGTCGTTCTGGCGCCAGGCGCTGCGCACGACGTCGTTGAGCGCGATACTGGTCCAGGGGCCGAATTCGGTGACCTTGGAGATCAACATGTCGCGCCGAGCCTGCAAGGAAACGATCTGTTCGAAGGCCTTGCCGTAGGCGGCAATATCCTGGCGGATTTCTGCAAGCCCCGACTGCAGGTCCTTGTTGCCGGCAAAACGCGGGTCGTCCGCCTCGAAGGCCTTCACGCCGGCGCGGAAACTGTCGACGACAGCCTGCGTCGGGGTCGAACGGAAAGCCTCCGCCGACATCTGGATCTCGTGCAACTGGTCGCTGTAGTCGGAGATAGCCAGACTCTGGCCGGCCGTGACACGATAGGAAGCGAAGATCGCGGCAAGCCCGTTCATGCCGGAGATCGCGCTGACGGTGAGCAGGCTCATCAGCAGGATCAACGGCACGAAGCCTGCGGTGATCTGCGCGCGAATGCCGAATTTATTCCAGAAATGCAACATCATAGGCCTCTTATGCTCACTGGCTCTTCGGCAGGTATTGGGCTATTTTCTCGGGTGTGACGAGTTCGAAGGGGACGTTGTTTTCGCGAGGCACCTTCTCCTTGTTGACGAGCTTCACGGCAGCGTCGACGGCCGCCGCCCCCTGCCCGACCGCACTCTGGAGAATGGTGACGTCGAGATCCCCGGCCACCATGGCGGCAAGCGCATCGTCGGTAGCATCGACGCCGGCGACGACGACGTCCTTCATCGGGATATTGGCCTTCTTCATGGCGCGGATCGCACCGAGCGCCATCTCGTCATTGTTGGCGATAACAGCATCGAACTTGACGCCGGCCGCCAGCCATTCCTGCATTTGCTGATCGGCATAATCGCGCGACCAATAGGCCGCTTGCTGCTCGACGATCTCAAGGCCTTTGCATTCCGGCGTCGCGATGACATCGGCGATGTCCTGGGTGCGGGTGCGGGCGGCCACATGGAAGACCTCCCCCATCAGCACGACGACACGGCCCTTGCCCTTGAGCAGAGAGCACACTTGCTTTGTCTCCAGCGTACCGGAGTCTTTCTCATCGGAGGCGACAACGACCTGATTGTCCGGCAAGTCCGAGAGATTGGAGGGCGTCGTGTTGATGTAGATCAGGGGAATGCCGGCATCCGCTGCGATCTTGGTCATTTGCGGTCCGAAATCGCCATCAGACAGCATCATGATAATGGCATCGACCTTGTCGGCAACGAACTGCTGAACCTGCTTCTTCTGAAGTTCGTTGTCGCCCTCGGCATTCGCGGTGACGAGCTTGAGGCCTGATATCGTCTTCCCGTGCGAGACGACGCCGTTCAGAAGCATCTCTCTGAATTTATCGAGATTGGTCATCGAAACCCCGATCGTCTGTGCATTGGCAACAGAGACCGATATCGCCAAGGCGATGGATGCAAGCGTGGCCGTTTTCATGAATTCCCCTACGCAATTCGGATGTGAATGCGTTATTTCAAATCTTGGTTAAATTTTACTTTTCGTGAGGAAACGAAAGTTAAGAACGGGGATAGGATATTGTGGCGCGGAAGCGCCTTCTTCGGCGGCGAGCAACCGACCTTGACAGGCTTCGTCTCGAACTTCGCGCGATGCACATAAATCTCTGTTTTTTACTATCTTCCGCCGAAGCCGGAGCTGACGGTGATGCCCCTATAGATCACCCTTTGCAGCACGATGGCCAGGACCACGCCCGGCAGCATAGAGATCGTCGCGCCGGCCATGATATAGTTCCACGCCGTGCCCTGCTGGGTCTGAAACAATGTGAGCCCGAGCGGCAGTGTGGCTTTTTCCACCCCGCTGGTAGCGATCAGCGGCCACAGGAAACTCTTCCACTGGGCGATGAAGGTGAAGAGCGACAAAAGGCCGATTGCCGGCATGGCGAGCGGCACGATGACGGTGACGAGAATGCGCAGGCGCGAGGCACCGTCCATCATCGCGGCCTCGTCGAGATCCTTAGGAATGCCGAGGATGAACTGTCGCAGCAGAAACGTGCCAAAGGACGAGAAGGCGACCGGCAGGATCATGCCATGATAGGTGTTGATCCAGCCGAGCTTGCTGACCAGGAGGAAAAGCGGGATCACCAGCATCACCTGCGGGATCATCAGCGTGCTGAGATAGGTAAGCAGCAGCCCCTCACGGCCGGGAAACCGCAGCCGCGCGAAGGCGTAGGCGGAAAGGCACGATACCGCGATCACGATCGCCGTGACGCCGCAGGCGACCACCAGGGAATTCAGCAGGAAGGTGCCGAATGGCAGAGCCACCAGGGCCTCGACGAATGTGCCCCAATGATATTCCTCGGGGAAGATGCGAACCGGCACGGCCATTACCTCGGCATTCGAGCGCACCGCGTTCGACACCATCCAGAAGAAGGGGAAGAGGAAAAGCAGCGCGATCAGTGAAAGGCCGGCATAACTGAAGAAGGTGCCGATGCGCCGCAGGAGACGATGCCGACCCGCGGAGACGGAATACGGATGCCGTGAGGTCGGGTCAGTCGTCATAATGCACCCATTTGCGCTGCATGTGGAACTGCAGGATGGTGAGCGCCATGATCATGACGAACATCACCCAGGCGAGAGCGGAGGCATAGCCCATCTGGAAATTGGTGAAGCCCTTCTGGTAGATGGCAAAGCCGAGGGTTGCCGTCGCCGAGCCCGGGCCGCCGCGCGTCATTGCAAAGATTTCGTCGAAGACCTGCAGCGAGGTGATCGCCGTCATCACGGTGGCGAAGAAGACGGTGGGCGAGATCAGCGGCAGACGGATGCGCCAGAAGCGCTGCCAGGCATTGGCGCCGTCGATCGTCGCCGCTTCGAGATAGTGTTTCGGCACCAGATCGAGGGCGGCGTTGAACATCACGACATTATAGCCGACATTGGCCCAGAGCGTGACGATCACGACCGCCTGCATCGCCCAGGTCGGGTTCAGCAGGAAATTCGGCAGGCCGAGGCCGAGCGAACGGATGACGGTGTCGGCCAGTCCATCCGGCGTGAAGATCAGCAGCCACACCACCGAAGCGGCAATCGTCGGCGTGAAGGTCGGCAGAAAGAAGATCACCCGGAAGATCGCCTTGCCGCGCTTCAGGCTGGATATCCAAACCGCCAGCAGCAGCGAGACGATGATGTTCACCGCCAGATATTCGACGGCGAAAAACAGCGTGTTTCTGAGGATGGTGTAGAAGGCCGGATCGACGGTGAAGAGCTTGATATAATTCTGAAGACCGACGAAGGACGGCGTCGAGATTAGCTGCCAGTTTGTGAAGGAGAGCGCCAGCGACGCCAGGATCGGCAGGGCCATGAAGATCATGAAGCCGAGAAAACTCGGCAGCAGGAACAGCATGGCCGTCTGCGTCTCAGGCTTCAGAAAGCGCTGCGGCCGACCAGGCTGCAGGGTCATTTCGGCAACGGCGCTTTCCGACATGTCTTCCTCCATGCGCGGCAATTCCTGCCGCGGCGGGCGCCTGCGCATCCTTTCGGACGCATAGGCTCTATTGCTGCGCGAGGCTCTGGATCGACTCCATCGTCTGCTTGGCGTCGGCGCTGCCGCCGAAGGCCGGCGGGAAATACTGGTTGAACAGATTTTCGACCGCCGCCCAGTTGTTGGTGATCACGTAGGGCACGGAATGCGCCAGAGAATAGTCGATGGCCTCGCCGCCATTGGTGATGTCCTTGGCGGCCACCTTGTACCAGGAGGATTGCGACGCCGCACGCGCCGGCAGCGCACGCCCCTGTTCGGCAAGATACTGCAGGGCCTCGGGACTGGTCAGCACCTGGATCGCCTTCCAGGCCGCATCCTTGTTCTTGCTCGTCGTGGCGATGCCGAAACCGGAGCCCGCCGTGACGGCGGTAAGCTCGCCGTCTCCGCGCGGGAGAGAGGTGGAACCAATTTTGAACTTAACCTTGTCCTTCATGCCGATGATCGACCATGGACCGTCGACATACATGGCGACATTGCCCGAATAGAACCGGCCTTGGATGACCGTGCCGGCATCGGCGCTCGATGGCACCAGCGGCGCCACCTTGTCCTTGGCGGCAAAGCCGATCACCCTCTCGGCCGCGGCAACGGCGCTCGGATTGGTGAGGTCGAGCTCTCCCGCGTCGTTGACATATTTATCGCCCCAGGCAGCCGCCAGGACCGAATAGTTGGTCGGGGTGATACCGAAGCCGTATTTACCGTCCTTGGTCAGCTTCTTGGCGGCATCGGTGAATTCGGCAAGCGTCCAGCCCGGTTTCGGCAGCGGAACGCCGGCGGCTTCGAGCGCGTCCTGGTTATAATAGATGACCCACGGACCGACGTCGTAAGGCAGGCCGTAAAGCTGCTTGTCGACGGACATGCCGCCGATGATCGAGGGGGTGAAAGCGCCGACATCGAATTTGTCGGCGGCGATCCGATCATTCAGGGGCTCAAGCAGCGAATAAAAATTCGGCATGCGCAGCGACTGCATGGAAACGATGTCGGCAAGCTGTCCCGACGCCGCCAGCACCGGCAGCCTCGTCCAGTAATCGACCCAGCCGGTCGTCGTCAGCGTCACCTTGATATCGGGATACTTGGCGGTGACCATCTCGGCCAGGTGCTGCCAGCCCTTGGTGTCGGCATCGGAACCGGTCCACATCTGCCAGGTCAGGTTGACCTGTTCGGCCGATGCGGCTGTGGCAAAAAGACTGCCGCCGATTGTGGCAAGCAAAAGCGCTTTCTTCAGAACCTTCATGGGTTTCTCCTCCCTCCATGACGCAATGAACACGCGGATGCGACCGAGTTCACGCCTTGAGGACGATCTCGATCACCGGGACGGTAACGTCAGGTCGCCGAACCGGCAGTTCGAGCGTGATCATGCCTTCCGGCACCATCACGCCGATATTGGAATCCACTTCCTTCGTCTGGCTGAGCCAACGCACTTCGCTGGCATCGTGCAGGAACTGCGCATAGGCGATCCTGTCGGCGAGGCCCTCGATATGAATGTGGCGGTAGGGCCAGTTGTAGACATGCAGATAGAGGCGATTGCCGCGCTGGGTATAGCGGCATCCGGCCGGCACCGGCAGTTCCGATGGCCCGGCACCGTAGATGGAGCGGCCGTTGATGGCCATCCAGTTCTGGTAGACCGCAAGCGCATCGACGGCGCGCGCGTCGAAGGTGCCGCGCCCGGTCGGGCCGACATTCATCAGCAGGTTGCCGCCGAGCGCGACGGAATCGATCAGCAGCTGGATGATCTGTTCCGGGCTCTTCCAGCTATCCTCGTCGCGGTGATAGCCCCAGGAGCCGCTGAAGGTGTGGCAGGCTTCCCAGAGCACCCCCTGGCTGGCGATGGCAGGCGCCACGCGCGGCGTATATTGCTCCGGCGTCGTCACATCCGGCAGCTTGCCCGGCGGCAGGTCGAGGCGGTTGTTGACGATGATTTCGGGCTGCAGCTCGCGCACCAGCTCGATCAGCCGCTCGCTTTCCCAATCGGCGCGTCCCTTGCCTGGCAGGCCGTGATATTCGCGGCCGGGATAGCTGAAATCGAACCAGATGATGTCGATGCGGCCGAAACCGGTCAGAAGCTCGCGCACCTGTTCGCGCATATAGGCGGCGTAATTAGCGATGTTGCGGCCGGCGTTCAGCGCCTTGGCGTCGGCATGGTTGCGGAGGGGATGGTGGACGTCGATCGGAAAATCAGGATGGTGCCAATCGAGCAGCGAATAATAAAAGCCGATCTTCAGCCCCTCGGCGCGAAACGCCTCTACCAGCGGCGTCAGCAGATCCCTGCCGCAGGGCGTATTCGTCGCCTTGTAATCGGTAACCTTGCTGTCCCAAAGGCAGAAGCCCTCGTGATGCTTGGTCGTCACCACGACATATTTCATGCCGGCGAGACGCGCCCGGCGGGCCCATTCCTTGGGATCGTAGAGATCGGGATCGAAATTGTCGAAATAGCGCTGGTAATGCTCATCGGTCAGCTCTTCGCGGTTCTTCAACCACTCGTGCCGGGCTCCGAGAGCATAGAGGCCCCAATGGATGAACATGCCAAGGCGATCATGGCTGAACCAGGCGTGCTTGCCCGCCTCTCCCGATACAGAATTTTCCGGCTGGTGTTCCGAACTCGTCACAGGTTTCTCCTCCCTGTTTTCCGGCTCCACACCATATCGAACCGGTTCGGTGACTGAACATCTTCCTTGATGCCCCGCCTGTCAAGCCGATTCCACCACAGCCGCCTATGAAAAGTTTTCCCAGCCATAAAGCGCCATTTCAGAAAAGTCTGTTGCACCGAGAAATAGAAACTGACATAACAAAGCTTTAGAACCGGTTCGATAGACATGACGACCATACGAGATGTCGCGCGCCTCGCGGGAGTTTCGATCTCGACCGTCTCGCTCGCGCTCAACAGCCCGAAGCGGGTCGGCGTCGAGACGCTCGACCGCATCCAGCAGGCGATAAAATCGACCGGTTACCGCATCGATCCGGTGGCCCAGACGCTGGCGCGCGGGCGCAGTTCGCTGATCGGTTTTGTTTCGGCCAATCTCGGCAACATGTTCTTCGGCGATATCCGCCGGGAGATCGAGCATCAGGCGCTCGATCACGGCTATTTCGTCCTGATCGCCGATTCTTCCGGCCGGGCCGAACTCGAACGGGCCTTGCTGGAGCGGATGGAAGCGCAGAAGATCGCCGGCATCGCGCTGGCGACAAACGGCCACGGCGCGGAATACGCGGCGTTCCTGCGCGATTTCAAGACCCCGATCGTGATGTTCGATCAGAAGGTGGAGGGCGCGGCGCGCGATTTCGTCGGCTCCGACAATCCGCTGACGACGACCATTCTGACGGAGCATCTGCTGCAGCTCGGCCACCGGCGCATCGGCTTCATTTCCGGCCCCTCCGGCCTGCATACCGCCGATGAGCGGCTGAAGGGCTTTATGGATACGATGTCCGCCGCCGGCGTGGATATCGACCCCTCGCTGGTGGTCGAAGGCGGCTACACCAGAACCGGCGGCCATGCGCAGGCGATGCGCCTGCTGACGCGGCGCGACCGCCCGACCGCCATCATCGGCGCCAACAACATGATGGGCCTGGCAGCATTGCAGGTGATGCAGGAAATGGGCTTCCGCTGCCCCGACGACGTATCGCTGGCGATGGTCGACGACGTGCCCTGGAGCAACGTCATCACGCCGCGCATCACCATGGTCGTGCAGGATGCGCAGAAGCTCGGCGAACTCGCGGCCCAGCGCCTGCTGGCAAGGATCGCAAGCCCCGAGGCCGCCGCCGAGCCGCCGCAGGATTTTATCCTGACGCCGAGATTCGTGCGCGGGGAGTCGACCAGGCGGCTCTGAGTCCCCTCCCTCGGGCTCTGCTGACTAGGCAAAGGACGAGGTGGGTGCTCAGGCGCTGATACATGCAAGAAGCAGCGTTGCGGCGTGCTGCGAGGCTTGGCCCTTCGGCTGCGCACCTCAGCATGAGGAGCGTCGGATGATGCCGACTAAGGCCAACAAGACGCTCTGCGCCCGGCGACACTCCAGCAAAACAGACAGCGACGATGCCGCTAGTCATTGAAAGATCGGAGGATTTGTCATACATGTGTGATGAATATAGATTCCGCATGCCGCCAATCTTGTCGGCATGCGGATCAAAGCCGGAGCGGGGGTCAAGGCGTGGCTATGCAGGCAAAGGATCGCAGCAGAGGCTCGGGGTCGCTGGTCTCGCAGGTCGGCGAAAGCCTCCGGCAAGCAATCCTCAGCGGCCAGTATGCCGCCGGCGACAAGCTTCCGAGCGAGCATGAACTCACCGAGACGCACAGCGTCAGCCGCACCGTAGTGCGCGAGGCTGTCGCTGCGCTTCGTTCCGATGGACTGGTCGAAGTGCGCCAGGGCGCGGGCATTTTCGTGATCGGCGCCGATCCGTCACTGTCAGGCAGAAAGGTCGACAAGGCCCGCGTCGCCTCCGATCTGGAGGTGCTCGAAATCCGGACGCCTGTCGAAATCGAGGCGGCGGGACTTGCCGCCTTGCGCCGCTCGCCGGCACAAGAGGAGGCGATCTTCGAATGCCACCGGAAAATCCTCCAGCGCATCGAGACCGATCAATCCATCCGCGAGGCGGATCTCGACCTCCATGTCGCGATCGCCGAGGCGACGAACAACCCGCTGTTCAAACACTTCCTGGAATCGCAGGGAACCGTGATCATCCCGCAGTCGCGGCTCGTTCCGGAAACGAGAACCGCCGAGCAGACCGCTTACCGAAAGCTGATCCACAGGGAACACGAAGCGATCGTCATGGCCATCTCCGACAGGGATGATCAGGCCGCGCGCAACGCAATGCGCGAGCATCTGGTCGGCAGCCAGGCCAGATACCGCAACCTGCTGAAGGATCTGCGAAGCTTTACGAGCTGAGGCCTGCCAGAAGCCGGAAATCACCAGCCAACCCGCCATCCGAACGTGGCGTCGGGAACGAACCTGCTGGCCGGTTTGCGCAGCCGCCTTTATTGTGATCGCCTCTGCACCGGCGCGCATCAGCGGGATGCATGGACGGACTGGCTACCCCGTCAGCGGCTGAAAGCTAATTGAAAGCTTCGAGGTCATAGGAAAGGGCAGCATCGTGGAGGAGACACGGTCTAAGTGGCGAGACGACGATGCGGTCACACCACCAGGAGGAGATATCAATGCGTTCTTCACGCAGCCTTTTTCACACCGTCGCTTTTTCCACGCTGCTGACCGCGGCATCCTTTGCTTCAACAGCTGCCCATGCGGCCGACAAGATCACCATCATGGTCGGCGGCTATGAGAAGCAGATCTATCTGCCCGCCAAGCTCGCCGAATCTCTCGGTTACTTCAAGGACGAGGGCCTCGACGTCGAGCTCCTGAACGAAGCTGCCGGCGTCGACGCCGAAAACCAGCTGCTGGCAGGCGCCGTCCAGGGGGTCGTCGGCTTCTACGATCACTGCGTAGACCTGCAGGCTAAGGGCAAATTCGTCGAATCCCTCGTCCAGTTCAGCCAGGCGCCGGGTGAGGTCGAGATGGTCTCGAGCAAGCATCCTGAGATCAAATCGCCGGCCGATTTCAAGGGCAAGACCCTCGGCGTTACCGGCCTCGGCTCGTCCACCAACTTCCTGACGCTCTTCATGGCCTCGAAGGCCGGACTGCAGCCGGGTGACGTCGTCACCGTTCCTGTGGGTGCCGGCGGCACGTTCATCGCCGCCATGCAGCAGGACCAGATCCAGGCCGGCATGACGACGGAGCCGACGATCTCGCGCCTCATCAAAACCGGCGAAGCCAGTGTTCTCGTCGACATGCGGACGGTCGAATCGACCCGAAAGGCGCTCGGCGGCACCTATCCGGCCGCCTCGCTCTACATGGAAACCGCCTGGGTCGACGCGCACAAAGACGAGGCGCAGAAGCTCGCCAACGCCTTCGTCAAAACCCTGCGCTACATCAACACGCATTCCGCAGCCGAGATCGCGGATAAGATGCCGAAGGATTTCTACGTCGGCGACAAGGACGGCTACATCAAGGCTTTGAACGACGGCAAGGGCATGTTCACGCCGGATGGCGTCATGCCCGAAGACGGTCCGAAGACCGTGCTTGCTGTGCTCTCGGAATTCTCCAAGAACGTCAAGGGCAAGCAGATCGACCTCTCCAAGACCTACACGACGGAATTCGTCAAGAACGTCAAGTAAGTCAGTCGCGCCGCTCCCGGCTCCCAAGCGGGAGCGGCCTCCGTTCGATCATGGGCTTTGCGTGCGCGCCCTCAAGCACGCCTCGGGTATTACCATGCAACAGGACAACAAACAGATCCCCGCGATCGAGCTGATCAATGTCAGCCGGCGCTTCGTCTCGCCGACCGGAAAATCACTGACCGCGCTGCGCGATTTCAACATGACGGTCGCCCGCGGTGAGTTCGTCGCCGTCGTCGGCCCCACCGGCTGCGGCAAATCGACGACGCTCAATCTCGTAACGGGCCTGGCACGCCCCTCCGCCGGCGAAGTCCGCCTGATGGGCGGGCCGATCACCGGCATCGATCCGCGGGTCGGCTTCGCCTTCCAGACCGACGCGTTGTTCCCCTGGAAGAACGTCATCGACAACGTCATGGCCGGGCCGCTGTTCCGCGGCAAGTCTCGCACCGAGGCAGAAAAGATGGCCCGCGGCTGGCTGGCGCGCGTCGGCCTGTCGAAGTTTCTCCACCACTATCCCCATCAGCTGTCGGGAGGCATGCGCAAGCGCGTCTCGCTGGCGCAGACCTTCATCAACGAACCGGAAATCCTGCTGATGGACGAGCCCTTCTCGGCGCTCGACGTGCAGACCCGCACCGTCATGCACGAGGAGCTCCTCAATCTCTGGGCGGAGCGAAAGGCTTCTGTGGTCTTCGTAACCCATGATCTCGAAGAGGCCGTGGCGCTCGCCGACAAGGTTTATGTGCTCACAGCCGGCCCCGCCACGGTTAAGTCGGTCTACACGATCGATCTTCCCCGCCCGCGCGTCGTGTCGGAGATCCGCTACGAGCAGAACTTCATCGATTATTGCAAGACGATCTGGGAGGACCTCCGCGAAGAGGTCGAGACCAGCTACCGCCGCGCAAGCGAAGCGGCTTGAGAGGAGGATATCATGGCACATACCACTTTCGAGGCCGGTTCCGCCGCGCTGTTTCGCCCGGGCACATCAGATGCCGAGATCGAAGCCTCCGCGCTGAAGGCAATACGCCGGCGCAATACGCTCGTGCGTTTCTGGCAGATCGCCATCCTGGTCTTCGTGATCGGCATGTGGGAGCTCTCCTCCAACATGCAGTGGATCGATCCGTTCTTCTACTCAAGCCCGAGCGGCGTTCTTCAGCGTCTCTACGAATGGGCAACCGAGGGCACCACCGAAGGGTCGCTCTGGTATAATCTCTGGGTGACGATGGAGGAGGCGCTGATCGGCTTCTTCGCCGGCTCGATCACCGGCGTCTTCGTCGGCATCGGCCTCGGCCGCAACCGCTTCCTGTCGGACATCTTCTCCGTTTACATCAAGGCGATCAACTCGATCCCCCGCGTGGTGCTTGCCCCGATCTTCATCATGATCATGGGTCTCGGCCTGCCCTCCAAGGTCGCGCTTGCCTTCATCATGGTATTCTTCGTCGTCTTCGCCAACGCCTTTCAGGGTGTACGCGAGGCCGACCGCAACATGATCGCCAATGCCCGCATTCTCGGCGCCTCGGACTGGCAGGTGACCCGCACGGTGGTCATTCCCTCGGCGATGAGCTGGATCTTCGCCAGCCTGCACGTCTCCTTCGGCTTTGCGATCATCGGCGCGATCGTCGGCGAATTCGTCGGCGCGCGCTTCGGCATCGGTCAGCTTATCTCGATCGCCAAGGGCACGTTCGACGCGGCCGGCATGTTCGCGGCGATCCTGCTCGTCATGGTCGTCACGCTCGTTGCCGAATTCATCATGACGGTGATCGAGAACCGCCTGGCGAAATGGCGCCCGCAGCAGCACATGGATACGCAGTAATACGATCGACCTCCTCCCAAGGCAGATCGAAGAGAAGGCCGGGCATCATGCCCGGCCTTCTGCATTTGATGCGCTTCAGGTTCACGTGAGCGGAAGCCGCACGGTCACGACGAGGCCGCCGCCTTCAGCTTCGCCGAGCGAGACTGAACCGCCAGCGCCTTCGACGACTTCCCGGACGATCGCCAGCCCCAAGCCGCTGCCTTCCGCTTCGGTCCCCATGATCCGGTAAAATCGTTCGAAAACCTGTTCGCGCTCCCCGCTCGGAATACCTGGCCCGTTGTCTTCGACGGTTACGATGGCATGCCTATCGGCCTGCCCCACCGCAACAGTCACCCGTCCATTCGCCCGAGTATAGCGGATCGCGTTGTCGACGAGGTTGACCAGCATCTCCCGCAACATCGTCCCGTCGCCTTCGACGATGACGGGGCCGTCCGCTTCCAGACCGACGTCGATGTTGCGCCTCAACGCCTCTTCGGCATGCGCTTCCAAGATCTCGCGGGCGGCCTTGCTGAGGTCGGCCGCATCGCTGCGCGGGCGCCGGCTTCCGGGCTCGGCCCGTGACAAGGTCAGGAGCTGGCTGGCGAGGCGCGATATCTGCCGCGTGCTGGTGCGAAGGGCAAAAAGCGCCTCGTCGCGGCGGGCCGCATCGGCTTCGCGGGCCGCCACGCTTGCCTGGGTCGAAATCAGCGCCAGGGGCGTTCTCAGTTGATGGGCGGCATTCGATACGAACCGCCGCTGCGCGGCCATCTGGCTTTGGACACGCTCCATATAGTCGTTGAGCGCATGAACGAGCGGCTGCAGTTCGCTCTGCACCATCTCGGGCGGCAGCGGATCGAGACGGTTGCGGCCGCGCTGGCGCACGGCGTCCCGCAGTCGGAGAGCCGGGGCGAGGCCGCGTTGGAGCCCGAGGATGGTCATCAGGCTTGCAACGAAGACGAGCACGAACTGCTTGGAGAAGTCCGAAAGCCACAGCTGCCTTCGCATCGCGTACTGGCTGTTATGGGTCACGGCGACAGTGACCGAGATGGTGCCGTCATCAGGAAGACCGACGACGGGATGGTCGAGCATCATGACGCGCACATTGGCGCCATGGAATGCGCGATCCTCACCTACCCGTTGGACAGTCGGCAACGGCAAATCGGGAAAGCCGCTCACCAGACTGCCCCAGGCGGTGATCACCTGATAGGAGACCCGGTCACCGAAACCCGTATCGAACATCTCGAGCGCTGCCGGCGGCACGTCCACCTGAACATTGCCGCCCTCGTCGACGCGGACGGCCTCGGCGATGACGCGGGCCGAGGCCAGAAGCGTTCGATCCGTCACCAGCTTCGCCGTCGCATCCGCCGTCCAGAAGCTGTCGTAAAGATTGAAGCCGATCGCGCCGAGAAGGGTCAGCAGTACCCAGCAGAGCAACTGTACTCTCAGGCTCCGGCTGAGCCGCGCAATCGTCGCGCCGGCCTTTATGACGATGCTATTCGACATGTCTGAGGAGATAACCGAGCCCGCGCAGCGTCGCGATTTGAACCGAGCTGCTTTCGAGCTTCTTTCTGAGCCGGTGGACGTAGATTTCGATGGCGCTCGGATCCGCCTCGTCGTCGAAACCGAACACGCTTTCGGAAAGAGCGGCTTTCGACACCGTGTTGCCCAGCTTCATGACGAGCTGTTCAAGAACGGCATATTCTCGCGGCGTCAGCTGCAGCAGCTCGTCCGCGACGAAAAACTGCCGCGTTCCGCCGGAAAAACGCAGGTTGCCGACGGTGATCTCGGACGATGCGCGATCCTGTCCGCGGCGCACCACCGCGCGGATTCTCGCTTCGAGCTCGGCAATTTCGAAGGGCTTGGCGAGATAGTCGTCGGCGCCACTGTCGAGCCCCGCCACACGGCCGTCCAAGCTTGCATTCGCGGTCAGGATGATCACCGGAAGCTTGTTTCCCGACTGCCTTAGCCGCTTCAAAAGCGTCAATCCGTCAAGCTTGGGCAGCGCAAGGTCGAGGATCATCGCCGAATACTCGGCCACCTTGAGCATATGCTCGGCATCCTCGCCGTCATGGGCGATATCGATAGCATATTGCGCCTGCCGCAGGGCTTTGCCCAGCCAGGCCGCCAGATCCTTGTTGTCCTCCACCACAAGCAGTCTCATCCATCCCCCTTAGCACGGGCAGACGGTCTGGCGGAAGCGCGACACGGGTGGTTCTAGGCGTGCTCGGCCTCGCCCTCGACGGCAACGGCTGCGAAGTTCCGGTCTCCGGCCATCGGCACCTCCGTTCCCCAGATTTCGATCTGCGTCAGCGCCGGAAAGGGCGAGCCGTCCTCCGCCTTGATCAGGCGGTGCAGCTCCACCCATTCGACGATGCAGGGTTCTATGGAAAAGCCTTGCGCAGCACCGGACTTCACCAGCGGAAAGGAGCAGCTCCCGCCGTTCGAGAAGGTGACGCTGGCTTTCTCCCACCAGGAATCATGCGGGAAGTCCGCCCGGAGGTAGAAGACAATCTCATCGATGCGGACGGGCCGGCCGAATTCCACCGTCAGCGCGGCTTCAGGATCTCGATTGATGCCCCAGCTGGTATAGGGCCAAAAGCCATGATCGTCGTTGGCCTTTTCGCCATCGATGGCGTTGCGCGCGGCAAAGACGGCCTCACCCCGGGTTTCGACATTCGCGCGCGCATGCGGAAACAGCGTCCGATTGGCGTGATCGTCCCAGGGGTTCAGGGCGAGATTACGCCGCTGGGCAATCTCGTCGGGCCGCGCGCTTCGGACCGAAAGCCGATGAATATCGCCCCTGAAGGCGTTCGGCGAATAGGGTTTACGCTTGTCGCCGAACGGCACGGCGAGGCAATAATCGCATCCCTTCATATAGACCGGGCCGGGTTGATTCGCGCTGTCCAGCGCCAGAAAGATATGTCCGGGTTCGGACGCCTCCACGACTACGCAGTCGCCCTCGCGATAGCTCTGCCGATAGACCAGAAACGTCTCGCCCTGCCCCGTGGCGCTTGCCAGCACGAAGCCATCGGCATCCATGATCTTCAGCGTCAATTCCATGCTCGCCCTCCTCAGGCTAGACGATCCGCAATCTCAGAAGCTTGCCGGCAAACGGCAGGCGCAGCCGGTAGAGCTTCTCGGGCCAGGCCGCTTTCAGCCTGATGTCATCAACGTCGATCTCGTCGATCTCGATCGACCCGGCGCCATCGACGGAAATGCTGCCGAGATCGGCGAGATTGATCCGGCCGGGGGCAACGGTCGGCGCCACACATGTCATCAGCGACAGGACGGCCGGCTTGCCGCCGTCATAGGTATCGACGATCTCGACATGGCGACCCCGTTTCAGGGAGACCGTGCGCCGATAGCTGCGCACATTCGCTTCCGGGGGATAGGCGCCTGATATATCGAGAGAGATGCGCGCCTCGCTGTCGCCGAAATCGAAATCGACATCGCCGGCGCCGAAGGCTTCGCCGGCGGACTGCATGACGCCTTCGAAGGTCGGCAGATTGTGATAGGCCGATTGCATCGTCCATATTTCGTAACGCCGCGGCGAAAAGGTTTTTGCCGTGTAGGTCTCGACGCCGACGTCGATCAGGAAGGGTCGGCCGTTCTTGTAGAGCGTGAGGCTGCCGACATCGTTGTGATTGTGGCCTTCGCCGTTGTTGCCGGCCTTGACCGCGAGCGAAAATTGCCCGTCGCGGGCGATGAACAGGCCGATGCCGGGATAAAAGATATCCCGGCCGGATGCCGGCTGCGGTTCGGCGGCGGGGATCGTATGACCGACCAGCAGCTCCTGAACGCGGTACCAGAGGTTCCATTCGCCGGGCAGGTGCGGGGTCTCGGCTGCCGCCCGGTCGGCTGCGGCGAACGTCGCCAGCATCTCCGAACCAACAGACTTGCCGAACAGGTATTCCCGTAGGCTGCAAGGCTCGACCACCGCGGAGGAATCCGCGAAGTTGAAATAATGGCGGCCGGCAACATGCATGTTGGCGATGTATTCGGCCATATTGCGGATCTTCGGCTGCTGCCAGATCCCGTCGAACAGGCCGGGCGCCACGCTATCGAGCACGGTCAGCGCGCCGTTCAGGCAGAGTGCGGCATGGCGATAATAGACGACGCCCTCTTCGCAGGCCCCGTCCTCGGCATAATCCTTAAGGAATGCATCGAGACTGCCGAGCGCTTTTTCGACCACGGCGCGGCGTGTAGGCTTGTCGGTCTTGAGCGAGAAGGTGGTTAAAAGAACATTCTGGGTAATCCAGGCCGTCCAATTGTTCATCCGCTCCTCGCCGCTGCCCATCCACCAGAAATGCCGGCCGAGATAGGGTGTCAGGATGCGGGTCTCGATCTCGCGTTCCACACGCGCCGCAATCTCCGCGCTGATGCCGTCGAGCGCATCGCCGAGCAGGGCGACGATCGTCGCCAGAAGGGCTGCCGTTTCGGCCGCGAAGAGATCGACAACCGGCTGCGAAGTGTCGGGAAGCGGCAAACGCGGGCCGCCGCGCCCATAGGCATTATGCGCCGGAAGCTGCCAGCCGCTCTCCTCGGCAATCAGGAAGATGCCGTCGACGATCTTCGGCAGGAACCGCCCCCCCGCTTCCAAGAGTTCGGCTAGCACAAGATCATTGAGCATCCGCCGACGGGTGAAATAAAGCGCCTCGAAGTGCGAGCGGTTGCCGGTCTGCGTGTACTCCCGGTAATCGGAGGCAGTGATGAGAGGCCAGGCGCGCGCAAATGTGGCTTCGGCATCGCGCACGACCACATCCCGCGCAGTCTGCGGCACCGCGTTCCATCTCTCACGGTCGGAGTAGGTAGATCCCGGCGTGAAATCGCCGAGGACGTCCGGCAGCTTCTCTGAAATCTCGCTGAACATGTCCCTCCCCGCATTGGAAAAGCCTCGATGGCGGCATCGGCCTGATGCTCACCTATCATATGTTTTTGGCGCTCGCCATAAAATTTGTATGATCTATTCAGAACTTGTTTGACCAATACCGGAGATGTGCTATGTCCTTGGCAGGAGGAAGAACAGGCGGCGCCCGCGCGCCCAAACGGCTCTGGATTGAAGTTGGAGAATCCTGGAAGCCGCCAGCCGCAGAATGCCCGTCCAGGAGGAAGCATCGGTGTCCATATCGAATTCGGTCATCTCTAGGGATGGCGCCCCGGCCGTGGCCCGCCGGAAGGTCACCGTCCTGTCCAAGCGCCAGCGCAAGGTCCGCAATGCGCTCGTCGCCTATTCGTTCATCGCGCCGAACTTCCTCGGCTTCGCCGTCTTCACGCTCGGCCCGATCCTCTTCGCCTTCGCGCTTGCCTTCATGCATTGGGACGGCTCGAACGCGATCACCTTCGCAGGCCTCGACAACTTCTGGCGGCTCTTCGAGGACAAGGCCTTCATCGCGGCGTTCTGGAACACGATCATCTACACGGCTGCCTCGGTGCCGGCGACGCTCCTTTGCGCGCTCGGTCTCGCCGTTCTTCTCAACCAGAAGATCGTGGGACGGAATTTCTTCCGCACGGCAATGTTCTTCCCCTATGTCGCCTCGCTGGTCGCCGTCGCCGTCGTCTGGAACATGATCTTCAACCCCGAGATGGGGCCGGTGAACATGATCCTTTACACGCTCGGCCTTGACCCCAAGAACATGCCAGGATGGTCGGCCGACCGCCACTGGGCGATGGTGACGGTGATCCTCTTCGGCATCTGGAAGAACATGGGCTATTACATGGTCATCTATCTGGCCGGCCTGCAGGGCATCAATTCGGAGCTCTATGAGGCCGCCGATCTCGATGGCGCCAATTCCTGGCAGAAGTTCATCCATGTCACGGTGCCGCAGCTCGGGCCAACGACCTTCTTCGTCACCGTCATGCTGACGATCCAGTCCTTCAAGGTGTTCGACCAGATCTACATGATCACCCAGGGCGGACCCGGCACCTCGACGCTCGTCCTCGTCTACCACATCTACAACGAGGCCTTCATTTCCTGGGATCTCGGCTATTCCAGCATGGTTGCGCTCGTTCTGTTCTTCCTCGTGCTCGCCGTCACCGTCTTCCAGTTCCGGCGCCAGAGGGAGGATGGTGAATGAGGATCGCAGGACGCAAGGTGACCCTCAAATCGGTCCTCCTCTATGCGATCGTCATCACGGTGACGGTTGTCATGCTGATGCCCTTCGCCTGGATGCTCTCGGCATCCCTGAAGCTCAGCCGCGACGTCTTCGCCTTCCCGATCGAGTGGATACCGTCCGAGCCGCAATGGCATAACTACGTCGATATCTGGACGAAGATCCCGCTTGCGCTCTTCATCTACAACACCTCGAAGCTGACGATCATCGTCACGCTGCTGCAACTTTTGACCTCCAGCTTTGCCGCCTACGCCTTCGCCAAGCTGAATTTCCCCTACAAGAACACCCTGTTCCTCGGCTACATCGCCACCATCGCCATGCCCTGGCAGGTCTATATGGTGCCGCAATTCCTGCTGATGCGCGAATTCGGCCTCAACAACACCCATCTGGCACTGATCTGCCTGCAGGCTTTCACCGCCTTCGGCGTCTTCCTGATGCGGCAGTTCTACATGTCGATCCCGACCGAGCTCTGCGAGGCGGCCCGCATCGACGGCATGAACGAGTACCAGATCTGGGCGCGCATCATGCTGCCGCTGTCGAAGCCCGCGCTCTCGACACTGACGATCTTCACCTTCGTCACCACCTGGAACGATTTTCTCGGGCCGATGATCTACCTGACCAAGACCGAGCTGAAGACCGTCCAGATCGGCCTTCGCATGTTCATCTCGCAATATTCGGCCGAATACGGGCTCATCATGGCGGCCTCTGTCGTCGCCCTCATTCCGGTTCTCGTCGTCTTCCTCTCTCTCCAGCGCTTCTTCGTCGAGGGTATCGCCTCGACCGGACTGAAGGGTTAAATCCATGAACGCCGTCTCGTCCGTCGCCCCGCAGCCGATCACCGACCAGGAGGTCAAAGCCGCGCTCGATCTTGCCGTCGGGCAGATCAGGCGCAACCTTCCCGCCTTCACCCATGCCTCGCAGAACCATTCAAGCGTCGGAAATTTCTATCCCGCGGTGGCGAACGACCAATGGACCGCGGGTTTCTGGCCCGGAGAGCTGTGGCTCGCTTTCGAGCACAGCGGCGAGGCGGTTTTCCGCGATGCCGCGCAGATCCAGGTCCAATCGTTCCTGCATCGGATCGTGAACCGCATCGAGACGGATCATCACGACATGGGCTTTCTCTATTCGCCCTCCTGCATCGCCGCCTGGAAGCTTGTCGGAGATGAGGATGGCCGCAGGGCCGCCATCCTGGCAGCCGACCAGTTGATCGAGCGTTTCCAACCCGTCGGCCAGTTCATCCAGGCCTGGGGCCGCAAGGGGGTGGCGGAAGAATACCGCTACATCATCGACTGCTTGCTGAACCTGCCGCTTCTCTACTGGGCGAGCCGCGAGACCGGCGATCCGAAATATCGCGAGATCGCTCTCATTCACGCCCGCACCACGCTCGCCAATTCGGTTCGGCCGGACGATTCCACCTATCACACCTTCTACATGGACCCGGTCACGGGAGCGCCGGTGCGCGGCGCCACCAAGCAAGGTTACAGGGACGACAGCGCCTGGGCGCGCGGACAGGCCTGGGCCATCTCGGGAATGGCGCTCTCCTATCGCTATGAGCGGATCGAGGAATACCGCCAAACCTTCGACCGGCTGCTCGCCTTCTATCTCAACCGGCTGCCGGCCGACATGGTGCCCTATTGGGATCTCGTCTTTTCGGACGGCGACGGCGAGCCGCGCGACAGCTCGTCGGCGTCGATCACCGCCTGCGGCCTTCTGGAAATGGCCGATCTCGTCGAGCCGGAACCGGCCGCACGCTATCGCACCCTGGCGCGCCGCATGATGAAGAGCCTTGCCGATCACTACGCGGTCAAGGACCCAGCCGTCTCCAACGGCCTGGTGCTGCACGCCACCTATTCGAAGAAATCGCCGTTCAACACCTGCCGCGGCGAGGGTGTCGATGAATGCGTCTCCTGGGGAGATTATTATTACATGGAAGCTTTGACGCGCCTTTCGCGCAGCTGGTCTTCCTATTGGTGAATTCAGGAGGACCCGATGGCCAGCATTTCGCTTAAAGAGCTGAACAAATCCTACGGCGCGCTCACCGTCGTCCACGACATCGACCTCGAAATCGCTGACAAGGAATTCATCATCCTGGTCGGCCCCTCCGGCTGCGGTAAATCGACGACGCTGCGGATGATCGCCGGCCTCGAGGAGATATCGGGAGGAGAGCTCAAGATCGGCGGCGACGTCATGAACGACGTTCCCTCCAAGGATCGGGATATCGCCATGGTTTTCCAGAACTATGCGCTGTACCCGCATATGACCGTCTACAAGAACATGGCTTTCGGTCTGCAGCTGAGGAAGGTGTCGCGCGACTTCATCGATGCCCAGGTGCAGGACGCCGCCAGGATCCTCGACATCTCTCATCTCCTGAACCGCAAGCCGAAGGCGCTTTCGGGCGGGCAGCGCCAGCGCGTCGCGCTCGGCCGTGCGATGGTGCGCAATCCGGCGGTCTTCCTTCTCGACGAGCCGCTTTCCAATCTCGATGCCAAACTGCGCGGCACGATGCGTTCGGAAATCACCAAGCTGCACAAGCGCCTCAACGCCACCTTCATCTACGTCACCCACGACCAGGTGGAGGCCATGACCATGGCGGACCGGATCGTCGTCATGAAGGACGGGCACATCCAGCAGGTGGATACGCCGCAGAACCTCTACGACCGTCCCGTCAACATGTTCGTCGCCGGCTTCATCGGCGCGCCGCAGATGAACATGCTGCCCTCGACCATTTTGCGCCGGGACGACGGCTATATCGCCGTCTTCGACGGCCGGGAACTGCCGCTGCCCGCCCATTTCGACAAGGGCAGGATCGCCCCCTACGAGGGCCGCGAACTGGTGCTTGGCATCCGTCCGGAGAATTTCCACGAGCTGCCGCCGGCCGACATCGCACCGGAGAACCTGGCGCCCCTCAAGGCGGTCGTCGAACTGGCCGAGCCCATGGGCTCGGAAGTGCATCTGAACATGGTGGCAGGCGGGCGCAATCTCATCGCCCGCGTCTCGCCGCGCTACCGGCCTGATATCGGCGAGGAGGCGACGCTGGTCGCCGATATGACCAATGCGCAGCTGTTCGACAAGGAAACGGAACGCTCGATTCTATACTGAGGCGCCTGCGGGAGACGGCTATGCAGTGGTTGCGGGACATGTGGACGAGGGAGGGACCGGGCATTGCGAAGGATGCGCCGAAGAGGACCGGCCTTGCTCTGTTCGCCGAGATCCTCGTCCGCGAATGGTGGGAGATGGTCAAGCTGAACATCCTCTTCATCCTGGCCGGCCTCTTCCTCGTGACGCTGCCGGCAGCCCTCGCCGCCATGGCCCGGGTCTCGGTCGCCTTGGTGGAAGATCGCAACACCTATCTGCTGCGGGACTTCACGGAAGCCTTTCTGCGCTACTTCTGGCGCGCCACCGCCTGGGGCCTGGCGTTGAGCGGCGCGCTTGCAATCGGTATCCATGCGATTGTCACCTATGCCGCCGGCGCACGCGACAATCTGTTGCTGAGCGCACCACTGACGATCGCCCTCGTCGCCACCGCTTTCATCGCGGTCCTCGCCTGCCATCTCATCGTTCTCATGGTGATGCGCGATCTGCCGGCTTCTAGGCTGCTGCGCCTCGCCGCGCTCGCCTCGGTCATCCGCCCGCTCCCGGCGCTAGCCGCGCTCGCCTTCGCCGCCAGCCTGTGGCTGGCGCATATCCTCTTCTATCCGGTTTCGGTGTTCATGCCGGCAACCTTCAATTTTTCACTCGGAATGTTCGCCGTCGCATTCGGCGTCCATCGGGCGGCGGTGACGGTTCTAGACCTGCCAAACGCAACGCAGCCGCACCGCGAACCGCATGCACGAGACGCTTCATAAAACAACTGATCCAGAGATGATCCAGGGAAGGAGAACGGGAATGTATTTGGATAAATTCGGGAGGACGATGAGACTTGCCTTGGCAGGTTTCACCTTGGCCGCAACGACTGCCGGCGCAGCGCTTGCTGAGGACGCTGTGACGCTCAAATGGGCTTTGTGGGACTGGGACAAAACCGCCTATTACAAGCCGCTGATCGAGGCCTATCAGGCCAAACACCCCAACGTGAAGTTCGAGCCGATGGACCTCGGCTCGCAGGACTATCAGCAGATGATCTCGACGCAGCTGACCGGCGGCTCCAAGGATATCGACATCGTCACCATCAAAGATGTGCCGGGCTACACCAACCTGGTGCGCGCCGGCAACATCGCCGATCTCAGCAGCTTCGTGAAGGATCAGAAGATCGACCCGGCTCCCTATGGCGGCCTGATCGAGGAACTGACCATCGACGGCAAGGTCTATTCGCTGCCGTTCCGCTCCGACTTCTGGATCGTCTATTACAATAAAGACATATTCGACAAAGCAGGCGTCCCCTACCCTACCAATGACATGACCTGGGCGCAATTCGACGCGACTGCCGAGAAGCTTACCGGCGGCATGGGCACCAACAAGACCTACGGCGCGCTCCTGCATACCTGGCGGTCGACCGTTCAGCTGCCCGGCGTCCTCGACGGAAAACACACGCTGGTCGACGGCGACTACGACTTCCTCAAGCCCTGGTACGATAGGGCGCTCACCCTGCAGAAGGATGGGGCGATTCCCTCCTACGCCTTCCTGAAGACGTCAAACACGCATTATTCGGCGCTCTTCTTCAACGGCACGATCGGCATGCTGCCGATGGGAACCTGGTTCGTCGGCACCCAGATCACCAAGGTGAAATCGGGTGAATCGAAGAGCAAGAACTGGGGCATCGTCAAGTTCCCGCATCCCGATGGCGTCGCGGCCGGGACAACGGCCGCGCAGATCTCCGGGCTGGCGGTCAACGCCAATTCCGACCACAAGGATGCAGCTCTCGATTTCATCAAGTTCGTCACCGGTCCTGAGGGCGCTGATGTCATCGCGTCGACGGGCACCTTCCCCGCGCTCAAGACGGATGACGTCAGCGCCAAGATCGCGGCAACGCCCGGCTTTCCTGAGGATGCCGCCAGCAAGGAGGCGCTGAAGCCGTTGAAAACCTACCTTGAGATGGCGGTCAACCCGAACGCCGCCAAGATCGAGGTGGTGCTCAACCGTGTGCATGACGCGATCATGACCGACAACACCTCCGTCGACGACGGGTTGAAGGAAATGACCGAAGGCGTGAAGGCCATCAAGTAGGCCCACGAGATATCGACGGCCGCGGGTTACCATCCGCCCGCGGCCGATCGGGTTTTCCATGAATTTCGAGCTGACAATGATATATGATCCCGCCCGGGCCAATCCGCTTTTCGGCAATCCCCTGAAGACACGCGACGACCTCTCCAAGGCCGTCATCGATCTGTTCGAACCGCTGCTGCCGTATTTTTCCGAAGGCGGCGCTCGTGTGCGCCTCGGTGCAGCCGGCGCGATCTTCGACCGGGCAGCGGCGGATCTGGAAGGATTTGCGCGGCCGCTCTGGGGAATTGTTCCGCTCGCTGCCGGCGGCGGTGCGTTCCCGCATTGGGAGCTCTATCGGCGCGGGCTCGCAAACGGCACCAATCCTGCTCATCCCGAATATTGGGGCGATCTTACCGACCGCAATCAGCGGCTGGTCGAGCTCGCCGCCGTCGGCTTCGCCCTGGCGCTTGTCCCCGAGCATATCTGGGAACCGCTTGACGACAGCGATAAGAAGACGGTCGCTGCCTATCTTCTCAGAGCGCGCGAGCTGGAATTCATCGACAACAACTGGAAATTCTTTCGTGTGCTCATCGATCTCGGGCTGGAACGCGTAAGCGTGGCGTTCGATCACCGGAAAACCCTCGCCTATCTCGAAGAACTGGAAGCTTTCGACCTCGGGGAAGGCTGGTATCGCGACGGACCGGTCCGGCGGGTCGATCATTACATTCCCTTCGCCATGCATTTCTATGGCCTGATCTATGCGGTGCTGGCGCGCGGCGACGAGGCGCGCAAGCAGCGCTTCCGCCATCGCGCCGAAATCTTCGCCCGGGATATCCGCCACTGGTTCGGCCCTGATGGCGCCGCCCTTGCTTTCGGCCGCAGCCAGACCTACCGTTTCGCCGCCGGCGGCTTCTGGGGCGCGCTTGCCTTTGCCGGCCTCGAGGCGCTGCCCTGGGCCGAGATCAAGGGCTACTACATGCGCCATATCCGCTGGTGGTCGGCGCTGCCGATCGCCGACCGGGATGGCGTTCTCTCCATTGGCTACGGCTACCCGAACCTGCTGATGAGCGAGAGCTATAACTCTCCCGGCTCGCCCTATTGGGCGCTGAAATTCTTCCTGCCGCTCGCCCTTCCTCAGGATCACCCTTTCTGGGCGGCCGAAGAAGCGCCGCAGCCGGAATTCTCAGAGCCGGTGGCTTTGAAGCCGGCGGGCATGGTCGCCATGCATACGCCGGGAAATGTCGTCGTGCTCTCCTCCGGCCAGCAGCACGACAAGATGCGCGGCGCAAACGAGAAATATTCGAAATTCGTCTACTCCACCCGCTACGCCTTCAATATCGAAGCCGACGACCGCAATTTTGCCGCCGCGAGCTTCGACGGCACGCTCGGCCTCTCCGACGACGGCGTCCATTTCCGCATGCGGGAATCCCTCGAAGAGGCGTTGATATCGGGCGACCTGCTCTATTCGCGCTGGCGCCCCTGGAACGATGTCGCCATCGAGACCTGGCTCATTCCCGCAAACCCCTGGCACATCCGCATCCACCGCATAACCACGCCGCATGGGCTCAGTACCATAGAAGGTGGTTTTGCGATCGAACGCGCCGATTTCAATGCCGATCGATCCGAACAGGCGGAAGGCCGGGCCGTCTGGTACGGGCAGACGGATGTCAGCGCCATCGTGGATCTGTCATCCGGTCCGAGGGCCGGGCATACGATGAGCCCGATCCCGAACACCAACCTCGTCCATGCCAAGACCCTGCTGCCGCAGTTGCGCGGCGAACTCGGCCCGGGAACCACCGTGCTCGTCACCGCGGCGATGGCCCTGCCCAGCCGCGAGAACTGGGCAGAGGCGCTCGGCAATCCGCCGGCCCGTCCGGATCTTGACGAGCTGGAGCGGCACTTCGGTGAGAACGGCGTGCGCGTGCCGGCCTTTGATCTTCAGTCTTAGCTCGGGATCGGGCGCCCTTCGGGGCCTATTGCAGCGGCACAATCATTCGCTGCGGGGAGTGGCGCGATGACGCTGTCCGCGCGCCAGCTCGACAAAACGGCGCTTGACTTCGTCGAACAGCGCCGGCGGCAGCGGGCCCAATAACCGCTCTCATTGTCGAGCGGCCGAGCGTCCGGCCCCGGCCAAACAAAGCGATTGCTTTCCGTCAGTACGATGCACGATCGCTCGTCATCCAGCCCAAGACGCCGTTTCGTGGCGGCCGGGATTTCAACCGCATCAGCCGGATCGAACGGTGGCGAATGGGTCACCGGCAGCACTCGCACGATCGGCACTTCATCGTCCAGCGCGGTGACGATCGCAAGCACCAGGGCCGAACGATCCTTGTCGCCCTCCTCTCGACCTTCGAGATGCTGCCAATGCCAGAGATAAGAATAGCGGAAAAACCAACCAACCTTCGGCTCAGTCGGAAGCATGCTTATTCATTAGTTCGGAATCCAAATGCTCAAGCCCCGGCCCCATCTGCGACGCTTCGATCGCCGCAAGCTCTTCATCGCCGAGGGTCGTCGTCAGGTCGACACGACGATCGCGTTTCGTGAAACGGAGATAGTCTTCATAGGCTATCAATACCGTCCGCGGCCGACCGTTCTTTGTAATAATCACCGGCTCACGTACAGCCGCATCCTGATAGGCACCAAAATTCTTGGACACGGCAGCGGCCGTGACTGTGGATGTCATTCGGATCACCTATTTTCCGTAATATACGGGATTTCCGGATTTTTTGAGTTGAGATCGGATGCCGACTGCTTTTCACACAGTGCGGCGACCGGTAGCGTCACCAAATTAGGGCGGCCACGTCGACTCCAAGTACGCCGTTTAGCTATGATGCGATCCGTTCAGTATCGTAAGTTTCAGCGATCTGCCGCGCCAATTCTGCCATTTGATCGTCCGGTATCTGCAGAACGCCATGCTCACCCATCAACGCATGGTATTGCTGCTTTTCAAGCGGCACGCCCGAAGGCAGGGGAACGACGTGAAAATGTAAATGGCTATTGGCTTGCTGACTGCCGAGTGAAAGCACATAAATTCGCTCGGCGTCGAACACCCTTTTGAGGGCGCGCGACAAGATGTGAACCTTCTCCTACAATCGAAGATATTCGTCTGTCGATATGTCTCGCGCCAGATCCTCCCGGTGCTCCCTCGGACTGACAAGGCAATAACCAGGAAGGGTCGGATATTTGCTCAGGAAGATGATGGTCTCATCGTCCTCGAAAATGCGATGATGAAAGCAAGCGGGGTCGTTGTTGACCAAGCCGCAGATAAAGCATGGCCTTGTTTCACTGCCGCGCACATAGGCCTTGAGATCAAATGGTACGCGTTCGATCATTGCTGACCCTCTCGTGCGCGCTTCGATTGTCGATGATACGTCGACCGATATTGCCATGGTATCCCAAAATCCGTCACGATCCTTCAGATTTGGCGAGTTCTATGTATTTATCTCGCGCGCCATTAATATTTTCGGATTACTTATAATAATCATACTGACCCCCTTAATTCATAGTTTAGCTCTCCTTAAATGCAATATTATTTAAGTGAAATCCAGCCTGCCCCAGTGGTATACTCCGACTTCATTTCGGAGTCATGGGAGGAGGATGCGATGCCTACCGTAATGGTCTGCCACAACGTCAAAGACACGAAACACTGGCTCGCCTCGCCTGTTCGCAAGCAGGTGCTGGAACCCGTCGGCGTCACGAATATTCGCACCTTTACAGACCCTCAAACGCCCAACCGCGTTGGTTTGGTGATGGAGGTCGCAGACATACAAAAGTTGATGGCCTTCATGCAGACTAAGACCGCGGCCGATGCGATGGCGAGTGACGGCGTCCTACCGGAGACCATGATGATCCTGGTTCAATCGTAACACACATCTCAACGGGACTTGGCAATGCAGCGCGGGCAACGCGGGAGGATGATATGACCACTCTATTCGTGAGGCACGAGGTCTCCGACTACGCCACATGGCGCAAGATATACGATGCGTTTGATCAGGTGCAAAAGGCCAATGGCGTTACGGCGCAAGCCGTCTACCGGGCCACTGACAATCCCAACGACATTACCGTCACGCACGAGTTCGCCACACTGGAAGCAGCTCAGGCCTTCGGCAAGCTCGAAGAGCTGAAGACGGCCATGCGCAACGGAGGCGTGCTCGGCACTCCGACCGTGTGGTTTGCCAATAAAACGTGAGATGGGGCAAACGACTGCAGCCGCTCTCGGCGCATGACTTGAAGTCGGGTCGTACGCGCTCTTCCGAGCGCTCCTATTGCCCGCTCCTCAGATCGCGCAGGAGATCCAGGCCGCGCTGGTATTTCTCCGTGTTCTTGCTGGCCTGTTCGGCCTGGCGAAGATTGTCTTCGAGGTCGGCCTGCTTGACCGGCAGCGCCAGCGGGTTTGACGCCGCGCGTCTGACAAAGTCGTCGTCCGCCTCGTCGGGCCGCCGTGTCAAGGCATCCACCGCGGAGATGATCGCCGGCGGAAAGCCTTCCTCCCTCAGCCTGTCGAGCGTCCACCCGTTTCCCTTCTCGGCGACGTCATGAAGGTAGGCGACCGTTCGCGTCTCGTCGCCGGAAACGAGAAGGGCTACCCGCTGGCAGTGCTCGAAGTACGGCCGGTCGGTCTTATCAGCCTGCCCTTCATGCGCCTCGAGAGCGATCTGGATGGCGTGATCGAGATGCTGAATCCGATTAAGGCCCTTCAGTCTTCCTGATCTTCCGCTGGGAGGACGGCTTTTCGCCTGTGGTCACCTCGATATCGGGCACGGAAGTCAGGGCGGCCCGGCCAAGCCTTGGTGGCGGCCGATCGAGGTCGCCGCTCTCACCGGCGCCTTGAAGCAGCGCCGCATCATCCCTATCGTCTTCATCGAGCAGGTCCTGCAGGGTCTCATGCTCATCGTCGCCAGCCAGTTCATCGCAGGCTTGCAGCCAATGGCGCTGGTCCGCACCATCAGGGCGGCCCTCGGCCTCCCAGATTTCATAGGCACGGCGGCGTATCTGCTCGTGCTTGTCTATAGCCATGATCTCCTCCAACACATTTCAATGAGCCGTTCAGGGCGTGTTGATGGTTGGAAGAAAATCCTCCACCTGTTTACGGTCATGTTTTGAAAGCGTCTCTACCCGTTCCGTCCAGAACCGTTCGGCCTCGGGCGGATCTCGATCCCATTGGCGGACTTCGGTGATATTGTCGTCAATCTTGGACCGGCGGCGCCCGCCGAGGCTAAGATATTCCTTCGCGAGCTTCAGGCTTGGAGTTTCGGTGTTGCTGTCGCCGTCTGTCTCAGGCCTTACGGTGCTGCGGACATTCTCCAATGTCCTTCGGCGATCCTTCTCGGCATCTCGCGTGTCGGCGGAGCGCGCGTCGTCGGTACCGCTTTCCGGCGGCACAACGGATCTGGACGTCATAGCGGTCCTCCTTCCATTCATGCAAAGGATGTTGTGATCCGATAACCCTCGCGGGTAGCGAGAGTTCCCGCCTATGGCAAATGATTTGAACGGAGGATCAACCGGAGCACTCGGCCGGCCGTCAGTGGACGGCCATGCTCACCATGCGATAGGGGTGCACGGCCTCGAACTGCGAGATCATCGCCGTTGCCTGCAGCAGCACGCGCTCGGCATTCTCAGGATCGTCGCGGGCGAGTTCGTCAGCGTTGACGCGGATCGCTTCGGCCATGTTGTTGGAAATTTCTGCAAACTGCATATTGCCCTCGACAAGGGCCTCACGTGCCGTGTCTTCCAGCGTACGAGCGATGTCGACGAAGATTTCCTCGCGTTCCTCGATGCTGAGGTCCTTGATGATATTGGTCATCTCTTCCATATCGCGCACTCCCAAAAGACGTGAGAACCGTCGTCTTTAGTTCGAACGCCGGAGTGGCGCTTCTGTTCCCTGGAGGGCGATGCAGGTGCCTCGGCACCGGCATCGTTGCCGCCCGATCGAGGCGCTGGATTGCCGACAGTCCGGAGCGGAAAGTTCAGCCATCATCGGCAAGTCTCCAGATTGCCCGCCTACTGCCCAGGGAATTTGACCATCGTGCCGCCGCCGGTCGCCTGATCCGTCGGGAAGACTTCGATCCGGGCTACGTCGACGAAGATGGGAAGCTCGATGGCATTGGCGATGATAGTGGCGATGTGGGAGGACTGTATCGGACGGTAGCCGTCGTAGAGCAGGGTCCGAGCCTGATTGCCCGCCATTGCGGTGCGATAAAGGTCCGTCTGGACGCGGCCCGGCACTACCTCCGTCACGCGAACCGAGCTTCCGAGCAGATCGCAGCGGAGATTGTCGCAAAACAGGCTGAGCCCGG
Source organism: Rhizobium redzepovicii (assembly GCF_019793435.1). Classification (GTDB taxonomy): domain Bacteria; phylum Pseudomonadota; class Alphaproteobacteria; order Rhizobiales; family Rhizobiaceae; genus Rhizobium; species Rhizobium redzepovicii. Next base: position 495,135 of record NZ_JAILYH010000002.1, read on the forward strand.
CCTTCGACGGGCCGTAGGCCGCCATGTTCGGATAGGGCGCCTGGCCGCCGCTCGAACCGATATAGATGAGATGGCCACGCTTTCGCTCGACCATGGCAGGCAGGAACGCGCGGGTCAGATGCATCGGCGCTTTGAGATTGATGTCGATCATGGCATCGATCTCGGAAGGTTCGATCTCGCTGAACGTTGCCCGCGTCGAGAGAATGCCGGCATTGTTGACCAGGATGTCGACATCAACGCCATCAAGCTGCCGCACGATTTCAGCGGTGTCGCGGACATCGGCCCGGATCGGCTTGGCTCCGCTCTCCGCGGCCAATTCATCGAGTGCCTCGGCGTTTCGGCCGACGGCATAAACCGTCAGCCCCATGTCGCGCAGCCTGCCGACGGTGGCGCGGCCGATGCCGCTCGTCGCACCCGTGACGACGGCGACCCGATAGGCCAGCGGCTCAGACATAGATGTAGCCTCCGCTGACGACGACGTTTTCGCCGGTGGCATAGGTGTTGCGGCTCGACGCCATCATGACGATCCATTCCGCCATCTCGGCCGGCTCGGCCGCACGGCCAAGCGCGCTGGCCTTGGCGAGCTCGGGGAGAAATCCGAGCTCCTTTGCGCGGTCGGTCGCAAAACCGGCGGGTGCGACGGAATTGACAAGGATCTGATCCTTGGCGCATTCCTGGGCAAAAGATTTCGTCAGGCTGACGACGGCAGCCTTGGTTGCGGCATAATGGGCGTTTTGGGGGTGGGCCTTGAAAGCATCGACCGAGGTCACGTTGACGATCCGCCCCGTCACCGCGGGCGCGTTCACATGCTGGCGCATATGCAGGACGGCAGCGACCATCATATGATAGGTACCCTTGACGTTGATCGCATTTTCGAGATCCCACTCCTCATCGGTGATCTCAAGGATAGGCCGCCGGGGATAGATGGCGGCGCTGTTGACGAGCACATGGATCCGGCCGAGCGTGCCGGCGATCTCGTTAAACCCGCGATGCGCCGTTTCCGACTTGGAAATATCGGCAACGGCCGTTGCGACCTCGGCGCCCAGCGCGCGCAGCGCCGTAGCCGACGAAGCAAGCAGTTCCTCGTTGCGATCGATGAGCCCAATCCTGGTGGCCCCATGCGAGATCATGAGCTTCGCCGTCGTCAATCCGAGCCCGGAAGCGCCGCCGACGATGATTGCGGTCTGGTTCTTCAAAGTTCCACCTCGTTGTTTGGCGCTGCGCCATCATTGTATGTTATCACTTATATGCTAAGCTTGGCAAAGCTCAAGTGCATTCTGAAGGTTTCGAAATGATTCCACGCCTCCAGCCGAAGGTTTCAATCCCCCTGCCCCCCGCAGGTTTCTTCCAGCGGCTTGTCGAGGCGGGGTTTTCCGGCGATATCGAAACCGGCGCGGCAAGCCGAACCGTGTTTTCGACCGACAATTCCATCTACCAGGTCGAACCGACCGGCATCCTTTTTCCGCGGGCCGTCGAAGACCTGCAGGTCGTGGCGGCCGTGCTATCGGAACCCGCCTTCCGAGGGATCGGCCTCGCGCCGCGCGGCGGCGGCACCGGCACCAACGGTCAATCGCTGACATCGGGCATTGTGCTGGACTGTTCGCGGCACATGACGTCCGTTCTCGAGATCGATCCCGTCCGAAGGATTGCGCGCGTCCAGGCGGGCGTCGTCAAGGATCAGTTGAACCGGGCATTGAAGCCCCATGGCCTCTTTTTCGCTCCCGAACTCTCCACCTCCAACCGCGCCACCATCGGCGGCATGATCTCCACCGACGCCTGCGGCCAGGGTTCCTGCCTCTACGGCAAGACCAGCAACCACGTCCTCGGATTGCGCATCGTTCTTACGGACGGGTCCGACTTTTGGTCGCGCCCGCTCGACGCGGAAGCGTTCGAGGAGATCGCCGCGCGAGAGAGCCGCGTCGGCAAGATCCACAGGGCGGTTGAACGGATCGCCCGGGAAAAACACGAGCGGATCGCCGAAATCTTCCCGAAGCTCAACCGCTATATGACCGGCTACGACCTCGCCCATGTCAGGCGCGGCGACGGACACTTCGACCTCAATGCCATACTCTGCGGCTCGGAGGGAACGCTGGCGATGATCGCCGAAGCCGAGCTTAACCTCCTGCCGATCCCCGCCCATGCGGCGCTGATCAACATCCGCTACGGCGACTTCAACACCGCCCTGGAGGATGCCCGCAACCTCGTGGCGCTGAACGTCGCCTCGGTGGAAACGGTCGACGAGAAAGTTCTCGGCCTCGCGAAAGGCGACATCGTCTGGACCGGCATTGCGCGCTTCTTTCCCGACGATCCGGACAGCACGACGAACGGCATCAATATTGCCGAAGTGCTCGCCGACGATGAAGAGGAACTCGAACGCCAGCTTGCGGAGGTGACCGCCGCGCTCGACACGGGCGCGAATGCCCGCCATGCCGGTTATACGATCGCCCGGGGTCATGCCGATGTCGAGGCGATCTGGTCGATGCGCAAGCGCGCGGTCGGCCTGCTCGGCAACGTGGAAGGGCCGGTCAGACCCGTCGCTTTCGTCGAGGATACGGCCGTGCCGCCGGAAAATCTGGCGGCCTATATTCGCGAATTCCGCGCACTTCTCGATGGCGCCGGCCTTTCCTACGGCATGTTCGGCCATGTCGATGCCGGCGTCCTGCACGTGCGGCCGGCGCTCGACCTGACCCGCGCTGATCACGTCCGGCTGGTTCGCGAAGTCAGCGACGCCGTCGTGGCGCTCACCCGCAAATATGGCGGCGTGCTCTGGGGAGAGCATGGCAAGGGCGTACGTTCGGAATATGTGCCGGAATTTTTCGGCGATCTTTATCCCAGCCTGCAGGAGATCAAGCGGGCATTCGATCCCGAGAATCGGCTCAATCCTGGCAAGATCGCGACCCCTTCCGCGGAGGGACTGACGAAGATCGACAATGTTCCGTTGCGCGGAGGCATCGATCGCATCATCGGCAACGAGATCCGCTCCGCCTTCGACAATGCCGCCTATTGCAACGGCAACGGCGCCTGCTTCGATTTCGACGAAACGAGCCCGATGTGCCCCTCTTACAAGGCGACGCGCGACCGGCGCTTTTCGCCCAAGGGCCGCGCCGCGCTGATGCGGGAATGGCTGAGGCTGCTGGCCGAGAAGGGCATCGACCCCCGCCAGGAGGCGGCGCGCCTGCGGCGGAGCATTCCGTTCGCCAGCCTCGCGCGGCGCGCCTTCAATTCGCTGAACCCGGCAAACCGCGATGACTTTTCCCACGAGGTGCGCGCGGCGATGGACACGTGCCTAGCCTGCAAGGCCTGCGCGGGGCAGTGTCCGGTGAAGGTGAGCGTGCCGGCCTTCCGCTCGAAATTCCTCGAACTGTATTACGGACGCTACCTCCGCCCGCTGAAGGATCCGCTGGTCGCGGCGATCGAAACCACCCTGCCGCTCGTCCGGCGCATCCGGCCCGCCTATAATCTGGTCGTGGGCACGCGCGCCGGCAGGACGATGATGCGTGTCGTCGGGCTGACCTCCCTGCCGCATTTGCCGCGGATCTCGCTCGCCAGGGAAGCCGCCCGCCTCGGCGTGCCGCTTGCGACCTCTCAAACGATCGAAGCTCTGCCGCCGCAAGAACGGCAGCGCTGCGTCGTCTTCGTCGCCGACGCCTTCACCGCCTATTTCGATCCTGACGTTGCGCTTGCCGCAATCGGGCTCGCCAGAAAAATCGGGCTCACGCCGTTCCTTGCAGCCTCCCACACCAATGGCAAAGCCCTGCATGTTCATGGCTATCTCGGACGCTTCGAGGCGGCGGCCAAGCGGACGGCCCGCTATCTCGAGCGACTGGATGAAACAGGCGTGGCGCTCGTCGGGCTCGATCCATCGATGACGCTCGCCTTTCGCAGCGAATATAAGGGGATATCGAAGGCGAATGTCCTGCTGCCGCAGGAATGGCTGGTCGCCAACCTCGATCGGCTCGCCGCCTCGCCTTCCGCTGCCGAAGGCAAAAGCTTCCGCTTGATGGCCCATTGCACCGAGCGCACCAATGCGCCCGCCTCCGTCGCACAATGGCAGAAAATATTCGAAAGCCTCGGCATCGACCTTCAGGCGGCACAAACCGGCTGTTGCGGCATGGCCGGCACCTTCGGCCACGAAGCCCGCAACCGACCGATCTCCGAACGCCTCTATGCGATGAGTTGGAAGCCCGAGCTTGATGCGGCCGGTGAAGCCGATATCCTCATGGCGACAGGATATTCGTGCCGCTCCCAGGTAAAGGAAATCGACGGCAAGCGTATCCCGCATCCGTTTCAGGTCATCAACCGGATAATTTCCGAAAAGCCGGACATCTCGTGATCATATGTGGCATGACATGTGATATGTGCTAAATTCGATCGTGGAAACCGGAGCACACAAGTGTCAATCATCACGCAACGAGGCAATCTCGCGGAAATCGTCGTTGCGAAGCTGATGGAGCGCATCGACTCCGGCCTTTATGCGCCCGGCGAGAAAATTCCGTCAAGTGCCCAGCTATGCGAGGAATTCGGCGTTTCCCGAACCGTCATTCGCGAGGCGCTCACCTCGCTCAAGGTCGGCGGCAGGGTGACCGCGCGCCAGGGCGCCGGCGTCTATGTTTCCGACAAGGATGCCAAGACTCTCAATTTCGAGATCAGCCGCATCGAGGATATTCGCTCGGCGATGCAAATCCTGGAATTGCGGCTCGGCGTCGAGATCCAGTCCGTCGCGCTTGCAGCCGCGAGGCGTACGCCAGAGGCGCTTGCCGAGATCGCCCGGGCCTACGACGCCCTCGAAAACCTGGTCACCGATGATGCCGTCGTCGAGGCGCGCGCCGATTACGAATTCCACCTTGCGATCGCCCGTGCCACCCGCAATCCGCATTTTCCGAGTTTTCTGGAAGCGGTGATGGAGAGCATCAATTTCGATCTCGTGCTCAAGCATCGGCAATCGGCGCGCGGCTACAGCGGTTATCTGAAGAAGATAAACAAGGAACATGCCGCCATTCTGGCCGCGATCACCCAGGGTGACGTCAAGGCCGCGAAGAACGCGCTGATCACCCACCTGGAAGAAAGCTTGCATCGTTACCGCACGATGCTCGACGAGCCGGCGAGCATCGACGCGGAAGATTGAAGCGCGCCGCCTAGCTTTCAGGCGGCGCATTCCCGATCATTTTCCCTGAGCAATCGCCTGCTGGCGAATCTGCGTCAGGCTCATTTTCGGCGTCAGCGCTTCCGGGTCGATTCGGATTTCGATGAGGCCGGGCTTGCCCGATGCCTCGCAGCGTTCGAAAGCGCCGGCGAAGTCCTCCGTCTTCTCCACGGTCTCGCCATGCAGGCCGTAGGACCGCGCCAGCGCGGCAAAATCCGGGTTCGTCAGGCGGGTGCCGGAAACACGGCCGGGATAGCTGCGCTCCTGATGCATGCGGATCGTTCCGTACATGCCGTTGTTGATGACGAGGAAGATCGCCCGGGCGTCATATTGCATCGCCGTTGCGAGTTCCTGGCCGTTCATCAGGAAACATCCGTCGCCGGCAAAGGCAACCACCGTGCGCGAGGGATCGGTGATCTTGGCGGCGACCGCCGCCGGCACGCCATAACCCATGGAGCCGTTGGTCGGCCCGAGCTGGGTGCGGAACGAGCGATACTGATAGAAACGATGAGCCCAGGCGGAATAATTGCCGGCGCCGGTGGTCAGGATGGCATCGGGTTTGAGATGGCCGCGCAGCCATTCCATGATGTCGCCCATCTGCACCGGACCCGGCACCTCGGGATGCTTGAGGTTTTCGAGGTAGTCGGTATGGGCAGTCCTGGTCCAATCCGTCCATACCGGTGCGACAGGCGGCTTCAGCTTTGCCGCCTGCGACAGGAAACCGGCGACGCTGGCATTGATCGGCAGGCTTGCGTGATAGACCCGCCCGAGTTCTTCGGCGCCCGGATGGATGTGAACGAGTGACTGCCTCGGAACGGGAATGTCGATCAGCGTATAAGCGCCTGTCGTCATCTCCCCGAGACGGGCGCCGATCGATATCAGCAGATCGCAATCCTTGACGTGCCTGATCAGCTTCGGCCCTGCGGCAAGGCCGAGGTCGCCAGCATAGTTTTCGTGGCGGTTGTCGAACAGGTCCTGACAGCGGAAGGACGCGGCGATCGGCAGGCTGAAGGCCTCGGAAAAGGCCTTGAGGTCATCCACGGCCTGCTGCGTCCAGCCGCCGCCGCCGACGACGGTCATCGGGCGCTTGGCCTGCGAGAGAAGACCGAGCAATTCCTCCAATTGCTGTTCGCCGGCAAAGGCTTCGACCTTTTTGTGGGGCGGCGTGTCGGCGACATCAACCATATCGGTCAGCATATCCTCGGGAAGCGCGACGACCACCGGTCCCGGCCGGCCGTTGACGGCGCGGTGGAAGGCCTGGCTGATGAGTTCGGGGATGCGGGCGGCGTCCTCGATCTCGACCACCCATTTCGCCATCTGGCCGAACATCCGGCGATAATCGATCTCCTGGAAGGCTTCGCGCTCCATCTGGTCACGCGCCACCTGGCCGATGAACAGGATCATCGGCGTCGAATCCTGGAAAGCCGTATGCACGCCGATAGACGCATTCGTGGCGCCCGGCCCGCGGGTCACGAAACAGATGCCGGGCTTGCCGGTCATCTTGCCATAGGCTTCCGCCATATAGGCAGCCCCGCCCTCCTGCCGGCAGATGACGAATTCGATGGCCTCTTCTAGGTCGTGGAAGGCGTCGAGGGCGGCAAGATAGCTTTCACCCGGCACGCCGAACACACGATCGACGCCGTGGATGTGCAAGGCATCGACGAGCACCTGGCCGCCGCTGCGCTTTGATGTTTCGTTTCTCATCGGGTTCCCTCTCCTGTTCGTTAGATGACGGCGTCTTCGAGGAAGGGCCGGTTCACCGTCACCCGCTCATAGCCGAATGGCGAAAGATCGAGGGTCTTGAAGCCGCCATAGGCGATCAGCTCCGAGAGACCCCGGCCCATCGCCGGCGACTGCTGCAGGCCGTGGCCTGAGAAGCCGTTTGCAAAGAGGAAATTTCCGACTTCCGTATGCGGCCCGAGGACGACATTGTGGTCGAGGGTGCAGTAGTCGTAATGGCCGGCCCAGGAGTTGACGACCTTGATCGCTTCGAAGGCCGGAACCCGGTTCGCCAGGATCGGCCAGATTTCCTCGTCGAATTCGTCATGCATGACGTCGAAATCGTTCGGGTCCACTTCCGGATCGTGTTTGGGATAGGTGCCCATCAGATAGAATTTGCCTTCCGGCCGGAAGAAAACGCCCGTGGGGTCGATCGTCAGGCCGACTTTTCCCTCGAGCGGCGTGCGGCAATCGACGACGAACAGCGAGCGCCGCCGCGGCTCGACGGGAACGTCGAGACCGGCCATCCGCGCAACCTTCTTGCCGTTGGTGCCTGAGGTATTGACCATCGTGCCGCATGCGATCGTCTGACCACTCTTCGTCGATACGGATACGACGCGGTGTCCCTCTCTGTTGACGGAGACGACCTCGTCTTCGATGTATTCGACCCCGAGCGAGCGAGCCTTCTTGCGAAAGCCTTGCAGCAGGCCGACACTGTCGAACCAGCCCTCGCCACGCTCACCGGTGCTGCCGAGCGTCAGCCCTTCGAGATTGAGCCAGGGAAACCGCCGGCCGAGGCCGTCAGGATCCAGAAGCGTCACCTCGGCGCCGCAGGAAAGCTGCGTCTCGTGATTGCGTCTCAAGACCTGATCGCCGCGCTCGTCCTCGGCAAGGAACAGGTAACCGGCCTCGTGAAAGCCGATCTCCGGCGTGTCGTCATCGATCGCGACGTTTTCCTTGAAGTTGCGGATGAACTCCGTGCCGAATTGCGAGACCTTGACGTTGATTGCATTGGAGAACTGGTGGCGGATGGAACTGGAGGAAAGCGCGGTGGCCGAACGCTGATAGGTCCAGTCCTTCTCGATCACCAGGACCGAGCCCTTGAAGTCGGGATTGGTCGCGAGGAAGTAGGCGGCCGAACTGCCGACTACCGCGCCGCCGACGATCACCACGTCATAGGATGACTTGGATGCTTGCATCGGCGTCTCACTTCTTCTCGTCTTCGAAATGGCCGGCGGCGGCAAAGCTGCCGCCCTGGAAGCGCACGGCCGGATCGTTGGGATCGCCCTGCCGTGTCTTCGCGAAGACCTTTTCTTCGTAGTCGTCGGCGCTGTCTTCCGGCTTGTAACCGAGGGAAGCCGCCGTGCGGTTGTCCCAGAAAGCCCGGCTGTTGTCGGACATGCCATAGGCGACCATGAAGCCGACGCGTTCGGCCGACAGGCTCTTTTCGACGAGCTGGCGGCAATCGCGATAGGAGAGCCAGGTGATGAGATGGCGCCGGTCCGTCGGCTCCGGGAAGGAGGAGCCGATGCGCAGACTGACCGTCTCGATGCCGAACTTATCGAAATAATAGCGGCCGAGGTTTTCGACGAAGGTCTTCGACACGCCGTAGAGGCTGTCGGGGCGGGTCGGCGCATTGCCGTCGATCGTCTCGGTGCGCTCGTAAAAACCGATAGCGTGAACGGAGCTGGCATAGACGATACGCTTGACGCCGTGCTGCCGGGCCGCCTCATAAATGTTGTAGCTGCCGACGATATTGGCGTTGAGAATGGTGTTCCAGGACGCTTCCAGCCCCTGGCCGCCCATATGGATGATGGCGTCGCAGCCCTCCACCGCTTTCGAGACGGCGTCGAAATCGGAAAGATCAGCCGGAACATCCTCCTCGTGCGGAGCAAGGTTTTCGCAGGGTTTGCGCGCCGACAGCCTGACGATCTTGCCGAGCCTTGTTCCGGATTCGCGCAGCTGGGTTCCGAGAGCGCCAGCCGCGCCGGTCAGAAGCGTGCGCTGATAATCGGTCATAATATTTTCCCCTTAGCGAAGTCTGGCCAGCGCATCGGCGGTGCGCTCGATGGCAATGGCGAGATTTTCGCGCGATGTTGCGAACGAAAGGCGGATATAGGGCTCGACGCCGAAAGCGGCACCGGGGACGGTGGCGACCTTCCCCTCTTTCAGGAGATAGGAGGCCAGTTCCGTATCGTTGGAAATCCGGGTGCCGTCAGGCGCCGTCCTGCCGATATAGCCGGCGCATTTGGGGAAGAGGTAGAAGGCACCTTCGGGCGCCCGCACTTCGAGGCCCGGTATCGCGGCGAAACCCTTGGCGACAAGTTGGCCGCGCGCCTTATATTCAGCGACCGCCGTCGTGACGAAGTCTTGAGGGCCGTCGAGGGCGGCAGCGGCCGCGACCTGGGTGATGGAGGACGGGCAGGTCGTGCTCTGCGACTGGAGCTTGTTCAAGGTCTTGGTCAATTGCTTCGGACCAGCCGCATAGCCGAGGCGCCATCCCGTCATCGCATAGGCTTTCGAGACGCCGTTGATGATCAGCGTGCGCTCTTTCAGCTCCGGGCAGGCGACGGCGAAGGAGGTAAACGGCACGTCGGCGCAGACGATATGCTCGTAGATCTCGTCCGACATGATGGCGACATGGGGATGGCGCGCCAGCACCGCGCCGAGCGCCCTCAACTCGTCCGCCGTGTAGATCGCGCCCGTCGGGTTCGATGGCGAGTTGAACAGGAACCAGCGCGTCCTTGGCGTAATCGCCGCTTCGAGGCGTTCCGGCGTGATCTTGAAGGCATCCTCGACGCCGCAGGCAACGACCTTCGGCACGCCGCCATGCAGGATGACGATGTCGGTGTAGGAGACCCAGTAAGGCGCCGGCACGACCACTTCGTCGCCGGGCTCCAAGGTGGCGAGGAAAGCGTTGAAGAGGATCTGCTTGGCGCCGTTGCCGATGGAGATTTCGTCCATGGCATAGTCGAGGCCGTTTTCGCGCTTGAACTTGGCGACGATTGCCTGGCGCAGTTCTGGCAGGCCGTCCGGCGCCGTATAGCGCGTGATGCCGTGCTTCATCGCCCCGATCGCAGCTTCGACGATGTGAGCGGGCGTATCGAAATCGGGCTCGCCGAGCGACAGGTCGATGACATGCTCTCCCTTGGCCCGCATTGCCTTGGCGGCCATGGAGACCGCCATGGAGGGCGAGGACTTGATCGTCGCGACACGCGTGCTTTCGAATGCAACCATATTCATGCCTTCTCTCCCTGGCTCCGGCTCCGGCCGTAAGCGCCAGCCTGTTCTTCGGTGATGTATCCATGCATGAGATCGTGTTCGACCGCCTCGCTCGGGCGGGCGGCCGGATCGCCGTAACCGCCGCCGCCCGGAAGCGACAGAACGAGGCGGCGGCCTTCCGGCACGAATTGCAGCCCCTTGCCCTTGAGAACCGTGCCGTCATCGAGCGCAACGGCGCCGGCCGCGCCGTCCAATCCGCCATCACGGCCGCGCGCGGGATGGCCGAGCCTGTCGAACATGGCGGAGAAGCGGAAGCTGAAGCCTTCGGCCGCCTCGATTTCGATCATCTGGCCGAGACCGCCGCGTTGCGCGCCGGCGCCACCCGACCCCTCCCGCAACTCCTTGCGCCAGACGATGACCGGGCCGACATTCTCCGTCGCCTCGATCGGCATCGTGTGCACGCCGCTCGGAAAGGCGGTGGCGTTCAAGCCGTCGAGGGAGGCGCGCGCACCAGTGCCGCCGGAATTGAACATCAGGATTTCCGCGCCCTTGCCGCCGATCTGGTCGGAAAGCGGGCGCACGCTCATATGCAGATTCCAGAGCGCGCTCGCACCTTCGGCCGGCACCTGGCCCGGGAGCGCCTGGTGCAGCGCGCCCAAAACGAGATCCGGCACGAAATGGCCGAGGACGTGGCGCACCGCGACCGGCGCCGGCCGCTTGGCGTTGAGGATGCAGCCTTCAGGCGCCACCACGTCGAAGGGGGCGAGAGAGGCCGCATTGTTCGGAATCTCCGGCGCCACCACGCATTTGATGCCGTAGCAGGCATAGGCCTTGGCATAGATGAGCGGCACGTTGATGCCGAACTTGCTCATGCCGGAGGTGCCGTCGAAATCGACGACGATGCCCTCGGGACCGATGCTGAGCCTGGCTGCCAGATGCACCGGCTCGTCATAGCCGTCGAGATCGAGGCTGTAGCTCCAGGCGCCATGCGGAAGGTTCCTCAGCCGCTCCAGCGTCGCCTCGCGGCTGTGCTTGAGGATGAAGCCGCCGATCGTCGACAGATCGGGGAGATTGAATTCCGTCAGCATATCGGCGAGCCGGCGATGACCCGTCTCGTTGCAGGCGGCGAGCGCATAGAAATCGCCGACAACCTTGTCGCTTTCGCGCACATTGTTGCGGACGATATGGATCAGCGTCCGGTTCAATTCGCCACGCTCGAAGAACTTCATGATCGGGATGAAGATGCCTTCTTCATAGACCTCGCGCGCATCCGGGCCGAAGCCTCGGCCGCCGACGTCGACGACATGGGCGGTCGAGGCGAAATACCCCACCAGCTTGCCGTGATGGAAGGAGGGGGTGACGACGGTGATGTCGTGCAGGTGACCCGTCCCCTTCCACGGATCGTTGGTGATGTAGACGTCGCCTTCGAAGATATTCTCCGGCCCGATATCGGCAATGAAATGCGCGACGGATTCCGCCATCGCATTGACGTGGCCGGGCGTACCGGTCACCGCCTGCGCCAGCATGCGGCCGTCGAGGTCGAAAACGCCGGCCGACAGATCGCCCGCCTCGCGGACGGAGGTGGAGAAGGCCGTGCGGATCAGCGTCTGCGCCTGCTCCTCGACGACGGAAATCAGCCGGTTCCACATGACCTGCATATGTATATCGATCATGGATTTGTTCATGTGACGATCCTCAGATCAGGGTTACGAGCAGGCAGCCGTCGTGCTGGACGATGGCCTTGAAGGAGGCGGTAAGGACCGCCGATGTCTCGCGCTCGACGATGACGGCGGGACCCTTGACGACGTCACCCGGCCTCAGCGTGGTCCGCTCGTGAATGCCGGCTTCGAGATAGGCGCCCTGCGAGGCCTCGAACAGGCGGCGGGTCTTGACCGGCGGCACGACACCGCCTTCGGCGACGGAAGGGATGCGCTCGACCGGCGGCAGCGGCGAACTCGCCTTGACCGACCAACTGACGATCTCGATATCCAAACCTTCGATGGCACGACCGAAGAAGCGCTCATATTCACGCTCGAACGCGGCTGCGATCGCTTCAGCGCTCGTTGAATCGAAGTTGTCGTCAGCAAGCGGCACCGGAATGTCCCAGCCCTGCCCGGCATAGCGCATGAAGAGCGTGCGTTCGATGACCGGAGCCCCGGCGTCGAGACCGCCTTCGACGAAGCCGAGCGCTTCAGCCTTCATGGTTTCCAGCAGCCGGTTGGCCTCGGCATATTCGAAATGCGACAGGTTGAAGACGGCGCTGCGGACCGATTCATAGCCGAACGGCGCCTTGAGGAAGCCGATCGCTGAACCGACGCCGGCGCCGGGTGGCACGAGGAAGGTCGAGATCCCCATCTTTTCGCAGAGCCGCGCGGCATGCAGCGGGCCTGCGCCGCCGAAGGTGATCATGGTGAAATCGGAAATGTTCTTTCCGTTCTCGACGGTATGGACGCGGCCGGCATTTGCCATGTTCTCATCCACCATCTCGCAGGTGCCGTAGGCGGAAGCTTCCGGGTCGAGGCCGATGACTGCGCCGATAGCGTCGCTCATCGCCTTACGGCTCGCCTCGATGGAAAGCGGGATGGCGCCGCCGGCGAAATTATCAGGATCGAGCTTACCGAGGATCAGGTCCGCGTCGGTTACCGTCGGATTCTTGCCGCCGCGCTGATAACAGGCCGGCCCCGGCTCGGAGGCAGCCGAATGCGGCCCGACGCGGATCTGGCGCATGCCGTCGACCGAAGCGATCGAACCGCCGCCGGCGCCGATTTCGACCATTTCGACGACAGGGATGGAAATCGGCATGCCGGATCCCTTGCGGAAGCGATAGGTGCGCGCGACCTCGAAAGTCTTAGCTGTCTTCGGCACCTGGTTTTCGATCAGGCAGATCTTCGCGGTCGTGCCGCCCATGTCGAAGGACAGAACTGTATCGAGGCCATATTGGCGGGCGATGTCGGCCGCAAAAATCGCGCCGCCCGCAGGACCTGATTCGACGAGGCGCACCGGAAATTCGGAGGCGCTCTCGACCGAAACGATCCCACCGCCGGAGTGGATCATAAAGACCGGGCAGCCGACGCCGATCTCCTTCAGCGACACGACGAGACGGTCGAGATAGGATTTGATCGCCGGCTTAACATAGGCATTGGCGCAGACCGTGTTGAAGCGCTCGAACTCGCGCATCTGCGGCGAAACTTCCGACGAGATCGAAACGGAAATACCAGGAAGCCGCTTCAGGATCGCATCGCGGACGGCAATTTCATGCGCGCCATTGGCATAGGCATGAATGAAGCCGATCGCGACACTTTCGTAACCGCCCGCCGCAATCTTCTCGACGGCTGCGGCGACCGAGGCCTCGTCCAGATCGAGCAGGACCTTGCCGGTAGCATCGATGCGCTCGCGTATGACGAAGCGGTCGGCGCGGGCGATCAGCGCCGGCGGCAGGGAAATATTGAGATCATATTGTTCGAAACGGTTCTCGGTGCGCATCTCCAGCACATCGCGAAACCCTTCGGTCGTCACGAAAGCGGTCCTGGCGCCGCGCCGCTCGATGAGAGCGTTGGTGGCAAGCGTTGTGCCGTGGATAAGGATGCCGATCTCCGAAAGAGCGATGCCCGCCATCTCGGCGACGGATTTGACGCCCTTCAGGATCGCCCGCTCCGGCGCCGTATAATCGGTCAATATCTTCGTCGAGTGAAGCGTCCCATCGAGGTCGAGAGCGATATCCGTAAAGGTGCCGCCGATATCGACGCCCACCCGGCAGTTTCGTGGCGTGCTGCTCACCGTCTTGTTCCCCAGTTCTCACGTTTGAGTCCGCGCTCATGCGGCCCCGCATCCAGCCATTCTTCACTGTTGCCAGCGCCGCTGCAACATTTCCGCTTGACGATCCTCGTATATGTCACTTATCATATAAGTGTCAATTGGAAAAACAGTCAAAAATCTCGAAACGCGCTTTCCAAGCGTTTTTGGAGAACGCCGAATAACTGAATAAAAATAATGGCTTCGCGTGACGACGAAGGGTGAATGCGGGCCGAACCCGCATCCCGAAAGACAAGAACATCAGAGTTGCTTCAACCAGAGGGAAAGCACAATGAAATCCATCTCAACGCTTCTTACGGCGACCACGCTCGCCTCCGCCCTGCTCTTTTCCAGCGCTTTCGCAGCCGACACGATCAAGATCGGCGTCGCCGGCCCCTTTACCGGCGCCAATGCGACCTTCGGTGAGCAGGTGTTCAGCGGCGTCTCGGCCTATGTCGGCGACGTCAACGCCAATGGCGGCATCAAAGGCAAGAAGATCGAACTGGTGAAGGGCGACGACGCTTGCGAACCGAAGCAGGCAGTGGCGGTCGCCAACCGTTTCGTCGACCAGGACAAGGTCCAGGCCGTGATCGGGCATTTCTGCTCGTCCAACACCATCCCCGCGTCCGAAGTCTACAATGACGCCGGCATCCTCGAAATGACGCCGTCCTCGACCAACCCGACCGTGACCGATCGCGGCTTCGACAATCTGTTCCGCGGCTGCGGCCGTGACGACCAGCAGGCCGTGGTGGCCGGCAGCTTCATTCTGGATACGCTGAAGCGGGACAAGATCGCCCTCATCCATGACAAGGACACCTATGGCCAGGGCCTGGTGGACGCCGTCAAGAAGACGATCGAAGCGCGCGGCGTAAAGCCGGTCATGTATGAGGGTCTCACCCGCGGCGAACGCGACTTCAATGCGCTCGTCACCAAGATCAAGAGCTCCGGCGCCAACGCCGTCTATTTCGGCGGGCTCATTCCCGAAGGCGGCCCGCTGATCCGCCAGTTGAAGGAACAGGGTGTCGACGTGGCCGTCGTCAGCGGCGACGCCTTCGCCCAGGCAGAACTCGTCGCAGCCGCCGGCGGCGCTCAGAATCTGAAGAACGTCTACTATTCGGCGACACCGGATCCGCTGGCGGATCCGTCCACGCAGGGCGTCCAGGATGCGCTGAAGAAAGCCAATATTACGCCCGCCAACTACGTGCTCTACGGCTATGCCAATGCGCAGGCGGTCGTCGCCGCGCTGAAGGCCGGCGACGAGCTGAAGGCCCAAGCCGACTATCTTCGCAACAACACCGTCGATTCCGCCATCGGCAAGATCACCTGGGATGCGAAGGGCGACATCAAGGACTTCAAGTTCGTCTTCTACAATTTCGACGACAAGGGAAGCCCTGTCTTGGTGAAGTAAGGCAATTTTGCCGGATCGGCCGGACCCCAAGGTTCGGCCGG
The DNA here is from genome assembly GCF_019793435.1 of Rhizobium redzepovicii. Taxonomy (GTDB): domain Bacteria; phylum Pseudomonadota; class Alphaproteobacteria; order Rhizobiales; family Rhizobiaceae; genus Rhizobium; species Rhizobium redzepovicii. Next base: position 510,460 of record NZ_JAILYH010000002.1, read on the forward strand.
CTTATCCATCCCCGAAAACATAAGAGGGGTTCACCATGGACTTTTACATCCTGGTTCAACAATTATTCAACGGCATCACGCTCGGGACGATCTACGGCCTGATCGCGGTCGGATACACCATGGTCTACGGCGTCATCCGGATGATCAATTTCGCCCATGGCGACGTCTACATGGTATCGGCCTATATCGCCGCCATCACCCTTGCCGTGCTTGCTTATTTCGGCGTCCAGTCGGTTCCCTTCGCCTTGATATCCGTGCTGGTGATAAGCTGCGCAATCACCGCCGTTTATGGCTGGGTGATCGAGCGCGTGGCCTATCGACCGCTTCGCGGCTCGACCAAGCTTGCTCCGCTCATCTCGGCGATCGGCATCTCGCTCATGCTGCAGAGCTATGTCCAGATCGCCCAGGGCGCGCGCGACCAGGGCGTACCGACGCTGATCCAGGGAGCGTTCCGGATCGGCAACGAAACTCACTTCGCGCAGATCACCTATATGCAGACGGTCATCCTGTTCGCCTCGCTGATCGCCATGGGTTTGCTCACCTATGTGATCAACTACACGAGGATCGGCCGCGAGTGCCGCGCCACCCAGCAGAATATCCGCATCTCGGCGATCCTGGGGGTCAATACCGACCGGATCATCTCGACGGTGTTCGTCATGGGCGCAGCGACCGCCGCCGTTGGTGGAACGCTGGTCACGTTCAATTACGGGTCTTTCAACTTCTTCATCGGCTTCGTCATGGGCATCAAGGCCTTCACGGCCGCGGTTCTCGGCGGAATCGGCTCGCTGCCGGGTGCTGTGCTCGGCGGCATCGTCCTCGGCCTGACGGAGGCGCTGTTCGCCGGCTATGTCAGCACCGACTACAAGGACGTCTTCGCCTTCGCATTGCTCATCACCCTTCTGTTTTTCCGACCGTATGGCCTGCTTGGCCGTCCTGAAATCCAGAAGGTCTGAGGAGGAGCAGAAATCATGGAACCCAATCGCCTTTACACGCTCCTCAAACAAGCGCTCCTCACCTTCACGGTCTCCATCATCTTGTTCGGCCCGATCTCGGGACTGGTGCTCGACGGATTTTCGTTCACCAACGAACTGACACGGGCGCTGCTGCTCGCCGCCATTGTCACGGTGGGCCGATCGGCGCTCTCACTATTTCAGATGAGCAGCCTCGGTCGAAAGCTCAGCCTGCGCATGGCAGGCAACAGCGCCGGCGTGACCGTCATGAACGGCCAGGAACGGTCGCCGATGCTCGTCCTTGCCCTGTTGTTTGTCGCAGGGCTGAGCCTGCCGTTTTTTGCCGACAAATATTTCCTAGGCATTGCAATCCTCGCGCTGATCTACTGCCTGCTCGGCCTGGGGCTAAACATCGTCGTCGGGCTTGCCGGCCTGCTGGACCTCGGCTACGTCGCCTTCTACGCCGTCGGAGCCTATCTACTGGCGCTCGGATCGCAATATCTTGGCCTGGGATTCTGGAGCGCGCTGATCCTTGCCCCGTTCCTCGCCGGCCTTTGCGGCATGGTTCTCGCCTTTCCCGTCCTCAAGATGCATGGCGATTACCTTGCTATCGTCACGCTCGGCTTCGGTGAAATCATCCGCCTGGTGCTGAACAACTGGCTTGAGTTCACCGGCGGCCCCAACGGCGCTCCGGTTCCGCCGCCGACCTTCTTCGGCCTCGAATTCACCCGCACGGCCAAACAGGGCGGCGTGCCCATTCATGAATATCTGGGCATCCCCTACAGTGCGGATTACAAGTTCTGGTTCCTCTATTTCGTGCTGTTTCTCGTCGTCTGCTTCGTTATCTACGCGGTGGAGCGGCTGCGCGTCATACCGCTCGGCCGCATGTGGGAAGCACTGCGCGAAGACGAGATCGCCTGCCGTTCGCTCGGCGTCAATCACGTCTTCACCAAGCTCACCGCCTTCATGCTCGGCGCTTCCACCGGCGGGCTGGCCGGCGTCTTCTTCGCCGCACAACAGGGTTTCGTGAACCCGACATCCTTCACGTTTTTCGAATCCGCGCTGATCCTGGCAATCGTCGTGCTCGGCGGCCTGGGATCGACGGCAGGCGTCATCGCGGCGGCTCTGGTCCTCACCATTCTTCCCGAGCTCCTGCGCGAGTTCGCCGAATACCGGGTGCTGGTCTTCGGCATTCTGATGGTCGTCATGATGATCTGGAAGCCGCGCGGGCTGGTGCGCATCAAACGCCCGGCTTTCTTTCCGAGCACGATGGAAGAAGGCGTCGGCAGCGCACTGTCCTTCCCCAGCAAGGCGGAGGCGGGGCGATGAGTAAAACCATCCTCGACGTACAGAACGTCACGATGCGTTTCGGCGGCATCGTCGCCAACAGGAACGTCAGCTTCACCGTCGAACGCGGCGCGGTGACCGCGCTGATCGGCCCGAACGGCGCCGGCAAGACGACGATGTTCAACTGCATCACCGGCTTCTATCGCGCCAGCGACGGCCGCATCATCCTGAACGGGCGCGATGGTCCGACCGATATCGGCGAGCTGGTGACGAAACCGATCACCGGCGGCTCGCACCTCGTCACCCGCGCCGGGATCGCCCGGACGTTCCAGAACATCCGCCTGTTCAAGGAAATGTCGGTCATCGAAAACCTTCTGGTCGCCCAGCATCTCGCAACCCGCAACAATATTCTGAGCGGGGTTTTCCGCACGCCGATGTTCCGCAAGGCCGAGAGAGAGGCAGTCGACCGCGCCTATCATTGGCTGCGGCAGATGAATCTCGCCGAAGACGCCAACCGCCTTGCCGGCGAGCTGCCCTATGGCCGACAGCGCCGCGTCGAGATCGCCCGCGCCATGTGCACGAGCCCGAGCCTCATATGCCTCGACGAACCGGCCGCCGGCCTGAACCCCTCGGAAACCCGGGATCTTGCGGAGGTCATCCATCGGCTCTGCGCCGACCACGACCAGACGGTGCTCGTCATCGAGCACGACATGGGCCTCGTCATGCGCATTTCAAACCACATCGTCGTGCTCGATCATGGCGAGGTCATCTCCGACGGCACGCCTGAACACGTCGCCAACGATCCGGCCGTCGTCGCGGCCTATCTCGGCGTCAGCGAAGAGGAGGTCCATGCATGAGCCAGCCATCCGACACGCCGGTGCCGCTTCTAGAATTCGCCGACGTTCATGCCCATTACGGTCCGATCGAAGCGCTGAAGGCCATCAACGTTCATATCTCCGCCGGTGAAATCGTCAGCCTGATCGGCGCGAACGGAGCCGGCAAGACTACGCTGCTGTCCTCCATTTTCGGCGCGCCGCGCGCCTCGTCGGGCAGGATATTGCATCGCGGCGAAGACATCTCCCGCATGCCAACCAACAGGATTTCCCGACGCGGCATAGCGCTCGTTCCCGAGGGGCGTCAGATCTATCAGGAAATGTCGGTCGAAGAGAACATGATGATGGGCACGACGCCGATCGGCATGGCCTGGTTCGAAGAGGACCGGAACATCATGTTCGAGCTCTTCCCGCGCCTCAAGGAGCGCCGGAACCAGACCGCCGGCACGATGTCGGGTGGCGAACAGCAGATGCTCGCCATCGCCCGCGCGATGATGGCGCGGCCGGAGCTGATCCTGTTCGACGAACCGTCGCTGGGTCTGGCGCCGCTGATCGTCAAGCGGGTTTTCGAAGTCCTGGGAGAGATCGCGGCGATGGGCAAGACCATCTTTCTCGTCGAGCAGAACGCCAACCATGCGCTGAAGCTCTCTCAGCGCGCCTATGTCATGGTCAACGGCCGCATCCATCTCTCCGGCGACAGCGCCTCGCTTCTCGACAACCAAGACGTCCGCAAAGCCTATCTCGGACTGCACTGAACGGAAGACCTTCATGCTGCACAAGAACCTGATTGCCGGGGAATGGGTTGCAGGCGATATCTCGCTGAACATCAACCCGTCCAACACCAATGACATTGTCGGCGAATTCTCCCGCGCCAGCGCTGATGACGTCAGGACGGCCATCGCGGCCGCAAAGTCGGCTTTGCCGGTCTGGTCGCAATCGCCGATCCTGGCACGCCATGCCATCCTGAAGAAGACCGGCGACGAGATATTGGCGCGCAAGGAGGAGCTTGGAAGCCTGCTTGCCCGCGAGGAGGGCAAGACCCTGACCGAGGCAATCGGCGAAGTCACCCGCGCCGGCCAGATTTTCGATTTCTTCGCCGGCGAGGTTCTCCGCCTGTCGGGAGAAACGCTGCCATCGGTCCGCCCCGGCGTCGGCATCGATATCACGCGCGAACCGGTGGGCGTCGTCGGGGTCATCACCCCGTGGAATTTCCCGATCGCGATTCCTGCCTGGAAGATCGCGCCCGCACTTGCTTATGGCAATACGGTCGTGCTGAAACCTGCCGATCTCGTGCCCGGCTGCGCTTGGTCCCTCGTCGAAATCCTCCATCGGGCGGGCACACCCGCCGGCGTCGTCAACCTCGTCATGGGACGCGGCAGCGTGGTCGGCCAGGCCATGCTCGACAGTCCCGATATCAATGCGCTCACCTTCACCGGATCAGCGGCGACCGGAAAACGCGTCGCGCTTGCCTCGATAGAGCATAACCGCAAGTTCCAGCTGGAGATGGGCGGCAAGAACCCATTCGTGGTGCTCGACGATGCCGATCTCGACGTCGCCGTCGAGGCAGCTGCCAATTCGTCCTTCTTCTCCACCGGCCAGCGCTGCACGGCATCCTCGCGGCTGATCGTGACCGAAGGTATTCACGACCGCTTCGTGGCGGCGCTTTCGAAACGCCTCGAGGGTCTTGTGGTCGACGATGCGCTGAAGAGCGGCACGCATATCGGTCCGGTCGTCGATCAAAGCCAGCTGAAACAAGACATCGACTATATCGACATCGGCCGAAACGAAGGCGCAAGGCTCGCCTTCGGCGGCAACAGGCTGGAGCGGGCAGCACCCGGCTTCTATCTCGAACCGGCGCTCTTCACCGAAGCGACCAACCAGATGCGGATCGCGCGGGAGGAAATCTTCGGCCCGGTTGCCGCCGTCATCCGGGTGAAGGATTATGACGAAGCACTCGCTGTCGCAAACGACACAAGCTTCGGCCTGTCTTCCGGCATCGCCACCACAAGCCTGAAACATGCGACGCATTTCAAGCGCAATGCCGAAGCCGGCATGGTTATGGTCAACCTGCCGACGGCCGGCGTCGACTTCCACGTGCCGTTCGGCGGCCGCAAGGGCTCGTCCTTCGGCCCCCGCGAACAGGGCCGGTACGCCGCGGAATTCTACACCTCGGTCAAGACAGCCTATACATTTGCGTAAGGAAGGACACCATGAAGATTCTCGTGCCCGTCAAGCGCGTCGTCGACTACAACGTGAAGATCCGAGTGAAGCCGGATGGTTCCGGTGTCGAGCTTGCCAATGTGAAGATGTCGATGAACCCGTTCGACGAGATCTCGGTGGAAGAGGCGCTGCGGCTGAAAGAAGCCGGCAAGG
>NZ_JAILYH010000020.1 GCF_019793435.1 Rhizobium redzepovicii
TCCCGGCGCAACGGCGTCAGTCGGGCATTCTTATGAATGTTCATTCGCGGCGATCCTTCCGACTCGAGGTGTGATAGCTCCAGTCTCCTAAATCCGCTTTGAATGGACAACCTCCCGAAAGCTCACAATTAGAGCCTCGGCCGGGGTCTGGTATCCGAGCGATGAGTGCGGCCGGAAATGGTTGTACAACACGACGACAGAACACCCACGGGACCGAGGTTCGCGAGCTTTTGTATCCGTGGCATCCCTGGTCCGGGCAACCCGTTCACGTGCATGAGGCGGTGTCCAAAGGGAAGCATATTTCCGCTGCAGCCTTTCTGGTTCTTCTTCTGGTCGACTTCTTGAGGTCCCATCGTGGATGTTCGACCGATCAATGAGTGGTTGTTGGCGCAGCCTGGCGGTTCCGCACGTCGATCTCGCAAGCCTGCATTCTTTGGCAAGATTGCTGAAGGACGCTGATGCCTCATCGCAATCTTCGGTAATGGGCGCAGCACTTTGGTCGACTCAGCCTATTCAACGCCATGGTGAGGCAGCTAAATGCTGACTTCCAAGAGAACCTTGAGCCTGCCCATCGATGCAAAATAGCTAATAGCGCGGCAATCAGGATGAGACGCTTGCGACAATCTGGATGAGATTCTTAGGTCGCGGTCGGGATCAAATTATCATGCTGATTGCCGCTGACAAGTTCTTCGTCGTTTTCTGATTGCCGCTCCGCGACAGACAGCGTTGATGTCCTGATTGTCGCAAACGAGGCCGGTCGGCCGCGCTGGCGTTTTTCCTCAAGCGCAGTTCTGCGGCGATAGCTTTCGACGTTCATCTCGAAGATCGTGGCATGGTGCACGAGCCGGTCGACTGCTGCGAGTGTCATGGCAGGGTCGGGAAAGACCCGGTTCCACTCTCCGAACGGCTGGTTGGCGGTGATCAGGATCGACCGGTGCTCGTATCGTGCCGAGATCAGCTCGAATAGCACGCTTGTTTCCGCCTGGTCCTTGGTGACGTAGGCGAGGTCATCGAGGATGAGCAAGTCGTACCTGTTGAGTTTGTCGATGGCAGACTCAAGCTGCAGTTCCCTTCGGGCGACCTGAAGCTTCTGCACAAGATCGGTGGTCCGGGTGAACAGGACCCGCCATCCGTTCTCGATCAGCGCAAGGCCGATGGCAGCAGCAAGATGGCTCTTTCCTCCGCCGGGCGGACCGAACATGAGGATGTTAGCTCCCTTGGCAAGCCAGCTGTCGCCGGCGGTGATTGCCATGACCTGCGCCTTCGAGATCATGGGTACAGCGTCAAAGGCGAAGCTGTCTAAGGTCTTTCCGGGCGGCAGGTGCGCTTCGGCGAGATGCCGTTCAATCCTGCGATTGGCACGCTCTGCCAGCTCGTGCTCGGCAATAGCCGACAGGAAGCGAGCTGCCGGCCATCCTTCCCGGTCCGCCTCTTCGGCAAATCGTGGCCACAGCATTTTGATCGTCGGCAGCCGGAGCTCGTTGAGCATGATGCCGAGGCGTGCTTCATCGATAACGTGGGCGTTCTTCATGCCGCTTCTCCCGTCCCGATCAGGGCCTCATAACCGTTGAGCGATGCGAGTTGCACATGAACGGTCGGCAGCTTGGCTGGATCCGGACCGAAGAGCGCTCGCATGGTAGCCAGATTGGGTAAGTCACCAGCATCGAGTATCCTGGCCAATTCTTCGGCAAGTTCGCGTTCGCAACCACGGTCATGCGCGAGCGCCAGGAGTTCGACGGTGATCTTGCAAGCCTGCTTGTCGGGAAGATGCTCGATGAGGGCTTCGAAGGCCTTGCGATATTCCTGACGCGGGAAGAGCTTGTCGCGATAAACGAGGCCGCGGAGCGCCATCGGCTTTTTGCGCAGGGAATGGATGACGTGGTGGTAGTTGACGACCTGGTCGTGTCGGCCGTCGGGATGGCCGCGTCCTCGGCGCAACGTCATCAGATGCGTACCGCCGACAAAGACATCCAGCCGATCGTCGAACAGGCGAACTCTTAACCTGTGGCCGATCAGGCGGGATGGCACGGTGTAGAAGACCTTGCGCAAGGTGAAGCCGCCCGTCCGGGACACCGTAACGACAATCTCTTCGAAGTCCGTGGTCCGGCGCTCGGGCAGCGCCTGCAGATGGGATCGCTCAGCATCAATGCGCTTGCCATGGGCAGCGTTGCGACGGCTGACGATGTCATCGACAAAGGCGCGGTAAGAACTGAGGTCGTCGAATTCCTTGGCCCCCCGCATCAGCAGGGCGTCATGAACAGAGTTCTTGAGATGGCCATGGGAGCTTTCGATAGAGCCGTTCTCATGCGCGACGCCTTTGTTGTTGCGCGTCGGCGTCATTCGATAATGGGAGCAAAGCTGATCGTATCGGTGGGTGAGATCGACCTTGGCATCGGCGTCGAGGTTGCGGAATGCCGCCGACAGGCTGTCGCTTCGATGATAAAGCGGCGTACCTCCCACGGACCACAGGGCATTTTGAAGCCCTTCAGCCAGCGCGACAAAGCTTTCGCCGCCGAGAATGACATGGGCATGTTCGAAGCCCGACCAGACAAGCCGGAAGTGATAGAACAGGTGATCAAGCGGCTGGCCGGCGATGGTCACACCAAGACCGCTGGCGTCGGTAAAATCCGAAAGGCCCAACCGGCCTGGCTCGTGCGTTTGGCGGAAGATGACCCCCTGCGCTTCGCCATGGACAGCACGCCACGACCGAATGCGTCGTTCAAGCGTGCGGCGGATACCTTCAGAGAGTTCTGGATGTCGGCGCAGCATCTCGTTGTAGACAGCGACGGCACGGATACCGGGTGCGGCCTTCAGGAGCGGGACGACTTCGGTCTCGAATATCAGCTCTAAGGGATCAGGGCGGCGGCGTCCGCGCGGCGCTTTGCTCTGAGAAGGCAGTTGTACCTCCTTGTCGAGGCGGTATGCCGTGGCTCGGCTGATCGACGCTTTTGACGCGGCGACCTCTACGGAATGCGTTTGTCGGTACTTCATGAAGAGTCTCATCTGATGATCGGTTAAATGGCGACCCGGCACAAACTGGTTCTCCAATCCAGAAAACCGCAAATGTACCGGACCGACCGCGATCATGAGACGCCGAAAATCTGCGCCACGCCGGGGTATGACTACGATCGGGCTACGCCCTCACTCCGTCACACCCCGGCGCGAGTCTCATCCTGATTGACGCTGAATCTCATCGAGATCGCCGCTACGCATAAAAGAGCCAGCCTGCCCGTCTAACCAATGCGAGCAGAACTCTCGGGACATTGTCACCCAACTTGTAGAGGGCCATCTTCGGCGTCAAGGCGCAGACCTCAACCGCTTCCGAGCAGAGAACTACGTCGGGTGCTGGACATATTTGTGAAGAACCCAACACGGCACAATACTTTTATCATCACGGAATGGGCGCGGCAGTCGGCCAGCAGCCAGGCGCCTGTAAAATCCAAGTGTCGAGCCGACAGGGCCTTGAAGGCAGGCCTGAAACCAGGATGAGGGAACATATCGCCGGATTGGGCCGAGTTGAAGAACGTTGTGGGCAAGAATCTGTGCCCTCACCTCATCAGTCCAATTCCGCCGCCGCCGCCGACAGGTGATCTTTGAGCTCATTTGGGGATCGTTAGCGTTCAGCTTCGGTAGGCGGACGTGCATTTTTGCGATGGTGGAAGTTGTCGGCAGGTGGGCAACACGTGAAATATGGTTCTTCACTGAAATCGAGGGCATCAGACACGTCCCGCGCTCGCCGCGACAGAGCGTCCGACGAGACCTCGAACCATCTTCCGCGAACACTTCATAGCACTGCCTGCAACGTGCTTCGTGTAGACTGCAATCTTCAGTACATCGTTAAGCGAGGTCGTGTCTGAACAACACCGTAGGCATGCCGGATCCTCCGTATTCGAGATGGAATAGAGCGCCTCAGGAATGGTCCCATTTCATCCCGAGGAGGAGAAGTGAAATTGCCATAGTGGCGTGGCGGCGTTTGTTCGCGAGGCTCATGCTACGTGAGTGTCGAGAAGATTGCGACGGATTTAAGTTTCGATCGCCGTGGTTTACCGGAATGCACCTTCCGCTATTTCGCCGCCGAGACGTTGGTCGAGTTCCTCGTGCTGGCCGTTGCGGCAACTTGGCGATTCACGCCGCCACCGCGCGCCTATCGCTGCGGCAGCACAGCCGGCTTCGACGCATCTTCATTCAGACAAGGCGATGGCAAAAATCATCGTCACGCCCGCGCGCGCTGGCCCTGTCGAGATTGCGGCCTTCCTGATGAAAGGCGACGTCGATCCGCTGGACGCCAAGAAGTGACCTTCGTCTTGTCGACCCCCCCTGCGGGAATAGAGCCAATCAAGCGTGCGGCGCGCCAGTGGGAGGACGGCACTTGGCGCGAGAACGTGCCGTTGCGGCAAGTGGAACATCCGTGTCGATTCTCGCGTCAGCGATTTTGAGCTTGCTCGGGCTTCCGGCGAGATTGAAATTGGGAATTTGAATGCCTTCACTGCAAACACACCGGATCTTCATTTTACGTGGCGCAACTTTCCTCAAACGAACCCGCACCCGTGCGGTATTTGGCCACATCCTCGCCGAGGCCGGAGCCGGAATAACCGGGTCCGAGCTTCACTCTCATCACATCAAGGGTGCCTGCCACGAGCAAACGCCTTATAATTGGCGCGAAGCCAAACCGCGTCGGTGACAGGGCACTCACAGTAATGGGCAGGGTGCGGCTGTGGGCCGGCAATTGCTTATTTTGACGCGTCGCTTTTGTTGGCATGCGCCTGAATTTGCGTGCATCGCTCGATCAGGTGCTCGAACGGCTCGGAATCGCCGAGCAGCAGGCCGTCGTCGACCATGCGCGCGTAATCCTCGCCGAGCGCACGCAGACCTTCTCCGGATGGCGTCAGAACCAGATTGCCGTTGACGGCTGCGGCGTAGTCGATGGGCGAGCGGTCGGCCGCCTTTTCCGCAAAAAACATGGATTTGTGTTTCGCCACGGCATTGGCGAGTTGCCGATCCGCGGATGCTTTGTCGGCGAAACCAGCATCGTCCAGCCGGACGACATCATGCCAGTGGCGGGCAAAACGATCGCCGCGAAGGCGCTCCTGCAGGCAGAAGACATGGATGGCGGTCGCTTTCTCCCACAACGTCCGCTCCGCGTGCATGACGCGGGGACTCGCTTTCGGAAATTCGACACCATCAACCTGGCCCGACGCGTCACAGTCGACGGATACTGGCCGGCTCGCCGGTCGACCGCGCTCCGAATTCGAGCATGACGCTCGGGGCGACATAGCCGGATCCGCTGCTCACCGCTTCATAGTCGAGGTAGAGCGTATCGTCCTCGAGGCGGATTGCCGCCGGAAGAGATTGAACGCGCAACGCGCCATAACCGGCTCCACCGAGCCCGCCACCCAGACCGGAAGCCGCTTTCGCACCTCGCTGGTCCAGTGTTTCTCCTCGCTGCGGGTTTTCGGCAGTGCTTCGTCATTGTCGCCAACCAAGTCCGGCGCCAGGGCGCGGATATCGTAGGTCAGGTCGACATCCTCGGAGAACCTTTTGATGACACCGTAGGCTTTCGAAAGCGAGGTGCCGCCCTTGAAGACGAGATGCTCACCGAGCTTGGACGAAAAGAGCGTCTGCAGCGTCCAGACGACCCAGACATCCTTTTCGAGGAGATGAATGGGCCGTCCGGTGCGGTCGGCCGCCACCGCCAAGGCTTCGCGTCGGTTATCCTTTGACAAGGTCAGAAACAGATCAGCGATGCGCAGCCTTTCCTACGCTTCTTGCAAGCCAGGTCGGAAACTGCGGAGCCGCCGCCACCAGCTCGCCGAACGCGTTTGGCGGCAGCTTTCGCTTGATCCGCGACAGTGCTTCATCGGCCCTTTCCGGCCCAAGCCATGCAAGTGCGCGGACCGCCACGCCAGCAGGTCGATCGGCCAAGGCCAATTGCCAGCGCGGCACGTGCTTGAGCTCGACCGTCTGCTGTCCAAGGGTCATCGTCCGGCTACGGCCGGATGTCAGGTAGACGGAGCGGACCGGGACCTGGGAGGTCAGGCCCAGGGCATTTGCCGCGGCGGCGCCATCGAGACGATGACCTCACCGCGCTGCTGCGCCACCGCCTCTACGGCCTGTTCGACCGTCGGCGGCCGACTGCCAAAGCGACTTTTGACGGGCCGCATATAGATACCACGGCCCGCCCGGACGAGCTCGCCACGCTCGGCCAGGCGCGACAGAGCCTGATCCAGGGCGGCTCGATTTCCGAGATGCAAAAAACTCTTTGCCGAAAGCGCGGTCCTTCCGGCAGTCGTTCAGCATGTCCCATGATTTGCTATGTCAGCTTTTGCATGGCATTTCTCTTGTCAGAATTATATGCAAGTTTCTGACAGTTTGCAATGAGAGGGGAAGACGGCGAGCCCGGACGGTGCTGACCAATTTTTATCGGTCAGTGACCCGCTGTCTCTTCACAATCACGATTCATCTATCAGGCCGTCAAACACTTCCACCATCGCATCGCTGATGGCCTTGCCTAGCGCGGCTGCAGCGTTTGCAAGCGCCTCGTCGTCCATATCGCGAGCGGCCATCGCAAAAGCAGTTCCCTCGGACGTTACGATTTCCCGCGCCCGCTCAATTGCCCAAAGGCCGAAGTCGCTGCGGCTGCTGATTTCCACGGTTTCCATGTTGTCCCCTGATTTGTTCGAGAGGACGGCTTATACCGATTTGCCGGACAATGCAGTCTGAAAACCGAGCCCGAGGACCGACTTTGATCTGTCTCGTGAGCGCATTCCCTACGGTAGCGTGCTCTATTGCGCCGCACCTTGGCGACTGCGGTGTCACCAGCATTTGTACTGCGGTATAATTTGGAAGCGCTATGTGGGGGTCAATGGTTCAATTTTGCCGCTCCGATAGCACCCATTTGTCATATCACTGAAAAACTTCTGACCTAACGAGGCTTTCCGGGCCTCCGTTCAGGGTGCGGCCGTCGATCAGGAGTGACGAAATCATGTTGGAACGTGTTGGCAGCGGATCGAAAGAGGTCGAAACCCTGGTCGTGGACCTCGACCAGAAAGACGTGACTGGCCGTTCTGCATCGACAAAAACCATCGACGCCGGCGAAATACGCAAGATCGCGCCGAGCGGCAACGGGCAGGCACTCGACATCTCCGCTGCGCGGGGCTTCGTCGGGTTTACCCAGAGCAAAAGCGGCGCCACCGCGATCCTGGTCGATGCAAAGGTGAGCACGCCCGAAACCGACCCGGGCAACGATCTCAAGATCGACCTGGACGGTTTGAAAAAGGTTGCCGCTTCCGAATTCGGCAGCACCGTTCCCAACAACATCACCCACCTGTTCAACCCGACCATCCAGGCGATGGCCAAGCAGTTTTACGGGGGAGACAGCCCCGCGGTGCGCGATCAGTTCAAGGCCGACGTCAAGGCGCTTCTCGGTCCGCTGCTCGACAAGGTAGGCGCCGGAGAGGTCAGTCAGGCTGATCTTGGCGGCCTTCTGGAGCGCCTGACCTCGCGTCTGAGCGCTCCCGGCGGCAAGGAAGTCTGGGGTTACCGCCACGCGGTACAGACCGCGCTCGAAGGGCTCGTCATGGGCGCCAGCCTGGTCTCGAAGCTCCCGGCCAATGCCGAGTGGGACAAGAGCGTCTCGCCGCTACCCTCCAGCAATCTCGCCAGCTATTCGTTCAACGACGTCATGGCGGCAATCATGATCGGCGCCGGGCTGGCCGGCAAGGGCATTGCGGCCAACGGCTCAGATCGCGGGCGCTTCTTCGCCGGCAGCGGCGGTGACGCCTGGATCGCCGAGCGTATGTTCGCCACCACGGACAATGGCTGGAGCAAGACCGTCCAAAATCTCGATCTGCCCTATATCGACAGCGACTATCTGACATCGAGCCTCAAGAAGATGGACCTTGTCATGTCGGGCTCGGATGCCATCGAGCCGGTCGTGGAGCGCCCGATCGACGAGAACGACATCCTGGAAAGCAAGGTGCTGCGCGGCTACGCTCCGTCGACCGCCTATGAGCCGACGCTGAAGAAGCTCGACGAACTCAAATACGGCATTCTCGGCGACGCCGTGAAGGACGTGAACCGGAATTTCGTCGCGCCCGACAACATGGACCACCTCGACCAGCTGACGCCGGAACAGAAGGCGACGGTGCTCTACGATCTCATCGAGATCAAACAGCAGTTCAATGGCTATATGAACCAGTATGGCGACAGCGTGCCCGATGGCGAGCGCGTCGGCAAGGACCTCGATGCGCGGATCGAAAAGCTGACGGCCGATCCGGCGACGCAGCAGCATCTCTCGGATATCTTCGCGAGCGGCATGAAGGAATATCTGCAAAGCCCGGAGAATTCCGATCTGCTCACCAACATCGAAGACGCCTATCTGATCGATATCGGCGGCGGCAAGGCGATCGACCGGGCGCTGAGCGCCGGCAAGAGCTTCGAAGATGCCCTGAAGGATTATTATTCCGAACTCAACACGCTCGTCGATCTCCTGCCCCAGGATTATATCGACGCGCATCTCGACGCCGCGAACGTCACCTTCTCGAACATCGTCAAGGAACATTATATCGGCGACGGCCAGGGTGTCGATCTCGAGCCGCTGCTGTCGGGTCCGGATGACACATTTGTGCCCGGCGCAACGAATGACGCCATCAGCCAGTTGGCAAACACCTTCGCCGAGGATTTCATCAGCAAAAACGGCCCGGCAGATGGCGGCGAGACGCTGAAGCAGAACCTGGCGCAGGATATAGCGCGCGACGTCGACGGCGTTCTGCGCATGGTGCGCGGCGGTATGAAGCTCGACGACGCGCTTGCCTCCTTCAAGGATTCGCTCGACCTGCCGCGCCAGACCCGTACACCTGCCGGCATCGATGCCGAAGTGTACAAGGCCGGTCTGATGCACGCCGTGCAGATGCTGACGATGTCGAGCGTGCTGGTGGCGCACGGCCTCGGTGTCGGCGGCAAGTGGACGCCGGCCGATATCGCCGCTGCGGTCGGCTCGGCGACACAGATCGTCGGCATGACGATGGAGGGGCTCGGCAAGAACCTCGACGTTGCCGGCAAACCGTTCAGCGCCTTCGGCAATCAGCCTGGCAGCTGGGGCAAGGGGATCTCGATGAACTTCTCGCCGAAGACGATGGAAGCGGCAGGCAAGATCCTCGGCGCGGCCGGCGGCCTCGCCATGGCCGGCCTCGGCTTCTATTCGGCGTCGCGGTCGATGAAGGCCGGCGACCGCGCCAAGGGCGCGCTCGAAATAATCGGCGGCATTGCCGGTACCGGCAACGCGCTGATCGGTTTCTCCGAGGCGATGCTTTATCTGACCAATGCCATGTCCCGTGCCTTTTCCGGACTCGGAACGGTGGCGCCGGAAGTCGTGACCATCTTCAGCAGCGCCGCCAAAACCGGCCTTGCCGCGGCCGGACTGGTCACCGGCCTCGTTGCCTCGGCCGTCGGGCTGGCGCTTGGTCTGTGGGATATGGCCAATGGCGTGAAGAAGCTCGACAAAATGGAAAAGCAGCTGAACGAGAAGCTTGAACGCTACACCGGCGAGTCCGTGCATCTCGAATTTGGGCCAGACCCGTCATTCATCTGGTAGAGGCAGAGGGGCGGCAACGATGACCGCCACAGCCTGGGAAATACCCTGCGACCCCTCGGTAAAAATGTGATTTTTGATCTCCAGGCGCGAGGCCGCTGCATTTTATGCAACCGCGATGTCCGATCGGGCTTGAATTATCACGCAAAGGTCGATCTTATGCCTAACGTAAGGTAAACGACGTCATCCGCGAAAAGCGGAAAAAGAAAATCAAAGGGAACGCATGTCATCGATCGCACCAGCATCTTCGGATATCGATACGGTTTCATTTCTCCGGCTAAACGCCAATTCCGATCCAAAGTCCGAAAATTCCACGAGCCAGGGCAAAACCACGAGCACCACGGTCAAGAAGGCATCGCCTTTTGCCTCTGACGGGACCACGACGGCAGCCCTGACGATTTTCTCCTCTATATCGGCGCAGACGAGCAGTCCGAAGTTCGTTTCGCTGGCCGCCACGTCGAATGGCACGTCCCGCCCTACCGCGCCGATCCAGCCGGTCATCGATCTCCTGTTCAATTCCGATTTCATGAGCGAGATCAATCAGGGCTTCATGGAAGGGCTGAAGGACAAGGACAAATCCTTCGAGAGCATCGACGTCGTCAAAAACCCTCACAATTACACTGCCGAGCAGAAACTGATCATGTATCTCGATCTGCTTCAGACCAAGGCGACCTTCGGCCAATACAAGGACAGCCTCGGCGACAACCAGCGCGGCATCTACAACGACCAGGAGATCCTGAAGGATCTCGACAAGTCGATCGCCATCCTGGGCTCGGACCCCGACGTCAACTCGCTGATGACGGAGAAGGCGCTGAAGGCCTTCAAGCTGATCTTCTCCGGTTATCGCGTGGCGCCGGCCGATACGAACAAGGACGCTTCCGAGATCATCAACGACACGATAACGCGTGACGAGAAGATGAAGGACCTGCGTACGAAGGTCGAGGATGCCTTTGAGCGCGACATCGTCAATGGCGGCCTGCTGAATGACGGTCTCAAATCCGGCAAGGACGTCACCACCATTCTCAAGGAATATAATGCCGCCCTCGGCTTCTATTCCATGGTGCTTCCCGACGATTTCGTAAAGCAGCGCTCGGCGATTGCCGACAAGACCTATGCCGAATTCTTCGACAAGAACGTGCTGCCGACGATCTCCGATCCGACGACGGCGCTCGATGGCCTGATCCGCATGGGACTGGCCGGCAACAAGACCGAGCGGGAACTGAAGGGGCTCGGCTCCATCCTGCCGGTTGTGGATTTCGACCAGTCGCTCGGGCTCGGCGGGAGCCTGTTCCCCGATCTCAAGATCGACCTCGACGGTTTGAAAAAGGTTGCCGCTTCCGAATTCGGCAGCACCGTTCCCAACAATATCACCCACCTGTTCAACCCGACCATCCAGGCGATGGCCAACCAGTTTTACGGGTCAGACAGCCCCGAGGTGCGCGATCAGTTCAAGGCCGACGTCAAGGCGCTTCTCGGTCCGCTGCTCGACAAGGTAGGCGCCGGAGAAATCGGCATCGGCGATCTCGCCGGCAATCTGGAGCGCCTGACGTCGCGCCTGAGCGCACCCGGCGGCAAGGAGGTCTTGGGCTACCGCCATGCGGTGCAGACCGCGCTGGAAGGGCTCGTCATGGGCGCCAGCCTGGTCTCGAAGTTGCCGGCCAATGCCGAGTGGGACAAGAGCGTCTCGCCGCTGCCCTCCAGCAATCTCGCCAGCTATTCGTTCAACGACGTCATGGCGGCAATCATGATCGGCACCGGGCTGGCCGGCAAGGGCATTGCCGCCAACGGCTCAGACGGCGGGCGCTTCTTCGCCGGCAGCGGGGGCGACGCCTGGATCGCCGAGCGCATGTTCGCCACCAAGGACAATGGCTGGAGCAAGACCATCCAAAGTCTCGATCTGCCCTATATCGACAGCGAATATCTGACATCGAGCCTCAAGGACATGGGACTTTCCATGTCAGGCCTGATGAAGACGCTGATGCCCGGCACGGATGTGATCGATCCAATCATCGTCGACGGCAAGACCGCCGAAGAGGCGATCAAGAGGATCATCGCCCCGAGCCTCGACGCGCTGGCGGAAACCCTGTTCAAGGGCAATGCCGATGCCATGGCGCAATACAAGACCAATTTCACGACGATCTTCACCGCGCTTTGGGCGACGATGCGACCGGGCGGCAGCGTCGAAACGATCAAGGCCGACCTTGCCAAGCTGATCGACAAGACCGCGACGGCGGCGCCGGCAGGGGTCGATCCTGTCAAATACAAGGCGGCGCTCTCTTCCGGCGTGATGTCGGTGCTTACCGCATCCCGCTCCATCTATGCCGGCCTCAACATGACGAGCCCGACCTGGGACAGCATCGGCATCGTGGTTCTGCACGCCCTTGGCGCTCTCGCGCACATGGGCAGTGCGCTCGGCTCGGCGATCAAAGCCTCGAATTTTTCGCTGCTGGATGGGATCAGTTCACTCGTCGGCGTTTCCGACGAGCTGGCGCGGGCGCAGCGCAGCGTGCTCTCCGCCTTTTTCAAGAATACCGGGACGACGGTTGGCGCCGTTGCCGGCGTCGCTTGGCTGCCGGTGGAATATTACCAGTTCCTGCAGGGGCTCACCAGTGGCAAGGGCGATCCGGTCGATCTCATCTTCATGGGTATCGGAACCGCGGCGGACACGGTCGGCGCGATCGAGGGCATCGCAGGCGTTGCCAATATGCTGGTGAATTCCACCTTCCTCGGGCGCACGGGCGCAACGGTAGCGCTCGTCTCCGGCGGCTTCTCGCTCGCCTTCGCGATCGCCGGCGCGGTGTCCTGGGCGGCCTGGGCGGGCTTTGCCATCTACCAGAGCATCAAGCAGGAAAAAGCCTTCCACAAGCAGACCGACATGATGAACGACATGCTTAAGCGCACTGTCAACGACACGGTCGGCATCTACGCCAAAACAGGTCAGCGCGTCGGCGCCAAGGGCGGCGTCGCCCCCGCGCCCCGCGACCCGGAACAGCGCGAGCTGACCCCTGAGAACTGGGACGCGATCATCGCCGATATCGAGAAGCGCCGCGGTACGGCGGTGGGCTGATCCGGGACGCTTTCGCAACACCAAATATCTGGGTACTCACAGGCCCGGTTGGCGTAGAGGCGGTCGGGCCTGTGAATATTTGATAGCAATAAATTTAAGTATGAATTTCATGCGCAATCTGGATATCTGCTGCGCTTTATGGATAAAAACGTTCAATTTTAATATAAAGGTCGAGAAAGTTGTCAAAGCGATTGTAATTTCCGAAAATTAACCATCGGTTAAGTTTAAACAATTGACCGGCCGTTTTTTTATCCATATCAAATCATGCATTCATTTTGATAACTCCTTGATGGAAGTGCTCATATGGCCGTAGATGCAGTGAATTCCGACCTGAACCTGGCGCCTGCAAACCCTGTCTCGGTGGAGCTGACGACTGATAAGACAGATTCCAAGGACACCACCGGCAGCACGACGAAAAAGGTCGATCCGAACAGCGAGAGCGAGATACTCTCCGCTGCCGTGGACGCGTTTCTGCCAGGCATGATTTCCAACACCCTGATGCTGAACAATTCGCTTTTCAATTTCGCCAAGGAGGCGATCGACGAAGGCAGCGACGAGTAGCGTTCCCGTTCATCGTTTGCAGTTGACGTGTACCGAGTTGAGGAATTGCAATGAGCGGAGAAGAACTTACCGGCCGCGCCTTTACGCCGCCCGTTGATGGCGTATCGACAGGCAATGTGCTGAAGACCTCGGAGATCGTGGCGGAGCGGATCGGGCTGCAGCCGGCGGATTTCGCCGGCCTTCGGCCAACCGAACTCACCTCCATTCCCAACATCCAGGGCCGCAAGATCGCGCCTGAGTCCGACGCCGTCCCGCCCTCCTATTCACCGGAAGGCAATACCAGGCCCTCCAGCATTCTCGACCGGCTGTCGGCATTCTTCATGCCGGTGGCCGGGAACGGCCAGCCGGAGACGCCGCTGGTGCGATTTGCCGCGGACAAGGATCACAGCGGCCCGAAGATCGAAGACATCACGACATCGATCGACCGGCTGGAGAAATCACAGCAATTCGCGACCGGCACGACGCTGCTGTCGTCACTCACCCAGTCGGTGATGTCGTCGTCCAAACGGCTGACGCAGGGCCAGTGAATATCATGATCACATCGGCCCTTGCGAGATCACCGATCACTTCGCCCGCGCGCAAAGTCCTTCCGAAGGCCGCCATGCTCGCTTTCTGCCTGTTCCTCGCCGCCTGCAGCCAGGACGTGCTGACGGGACTCGATCAGCGCGATGCGCTGGATGCTCAGGTCCTGCTCGAACGCGCCGGCATCTCCGTCACCATGAGGAGCGAAAAGGGCGGGACCTATGCGATCGCCGCTGAATCAGCCGATCATGCCCGGGCGATCGAGTTGCTGGCGGGCGCCGGTCTGCCGCGTCAGTCGTTCGGAAATGTCGCCGAACTCTTTCCCGGCAACGGCTTCCTTGTGACGCCTTACGAACAAAAAGCCCGGATGAGCTACGCCATCGAGCAGCAGCTTGCCGAAACGCTTTCGGGGCTTGACGGCGTGGCGACGGCGCGCGTCCATGTGGTGCTGCCGGAGGAAAACGGCCGCGGGCTCATCAAGGAAAAGGCGAAGGCGGCGGCCGTGTTGCAATATCGCCCCGGCGCCAATCTCAACGAGATCGACATGAAAAGCCGGTCCGTTCTGGTCAACAGCATCCGTGATCTCTCTTACGAAGATGTCTCGGTGGTGGTCAGCCCCTGGTCGGAGGTCGGCGCGCCGGCGGCCCCGCCGGCAACGGCAGCATCGGCCCCGGCGGCAACCGTGACGCCGGCACCCGCCGCAGCGCCATTCTCGATGGTGCAAAGCGCTCTCTCGGCTTTCAAGGCCCCCAATCTGGCCGTGATCGGCGCAATTATCCTCGCCATCGGGGCATGCCTGCTGCTGCTGTTGCCGCAGCGGAAGGAGCGCTGAGCATGCGCACGCCGCGTTCGGACGGCGAGGCGATCTCGGATGCGGCGAGGATCCGCAGGGCAGCGCTGCTTTCCGCGGATATGCTGACGGCCGCCCGATGGGATGGGACCGCGCCGCTCCTTGCCGATGGGTCTACCCTGTCGCGGCGGCTGCACCGGCGGCTTTTCACGGAGATCGCAGAAGCCCATGGCGACCCCGCCACATTTGCCGACGGCGCCCGCCGCCTGATTTCCATGGACGCGGACGGACTCTCAAAGGCCGCGTTCCGGGCGGGCTTCGCCTATCATCTCGCAGCCTTCTGCCCCGCGGTCGATCGCCCGACCCTTGCGAGGCTCAGGGCCGCCTACGGCGAGGAAGCGGTCGCATTCGCCCTCGGCCACATCAATCTTTCCACGGCAACGCCGCCGCTTGATCTGTTGAGCGAGCAGGCAAGGCATGTCGTCGAGGCCGATGGCTGGTCGATGCTGACGCTTCTGGCAGACGAATATCGGATCTCTGCGGCATGGCGGTGGGCGGGCTGGCGCGACATGGCCGAAAACGGCTCGGCTTCCCTGTTGAAGAGCCCGGCGCTCGTTCTGGCGACGGCCGCCGTCGACGAGGTCGCCTCCACACAGGAAGGCGCCGGACGATGAGCTCGGGATTTGCACGCCACGACCGCATCATTCCGGCGGAAAACTTCGGCCAGATCAGGGAGGCGGCGCAAATTCTGGCGGCTGCCCGCCAGGACGCCGCCCAATCCCAGGCCACACTTGCAGCCGCCAGCGAGCAGGCCGCCCAAAACGGCTATCGCGACGGGTTCGAACAGGGCGTTCGTGATGCCGCCGCACGGCTTGCCGCCTCGCTCGGAAAAGCCGAACAGGAGATTGCCAATCTCGACAGCTGGGTCGAGGCGGTGGTTCTGAAATCGGTCGGATTGATCCTCGGATCGATGGAGGCCGACGAACGCACCAGGCGATTGGTCCGCCACGCCATATCCCAGACCGCAGAGGCCCAGGAGATCGCCCTCCATGTCGCCCCCGAGGATGCCGCCATGATCGCCCAGGCAATTGCGGATATCGATCATCGCATCACTATCGAAACGGATCCGCTGATGTCTGCCGGCGAGATCGTCCTGGAGACATCGGCGGGACGAAGCCAGATCGGCTTGAAAGACCAGCTCGCCACCGTGATCGAGGCCCTCGTCCATGGCTGACGCATTGCTTCGCATGGAGCGGACGCTCGAACAGACGGACGTGCGGCGGCAGAGCGGCCGCGTGACGAGTGTTTCGGGCCTGCTGGTGCGGGCGCTCATCCCCTCGGTTCGGATCGGCGAGCTCTGCGAACTGCATGAGCCGGGCAGGGGCCGCATCGGCCTCGCCGATGTCGTCGGTATCGACGGCGAGACGGCACTTCTCTCGCTTCACGGCGAAACCCGCGGCATCTCCCAGCGCACGGAAATCGTCCCGACCGGCCGGGAGCCGGCGATCTCTGTCGGCAACTTCCTGCTCGGCGCGGTCGTCGATGCGCACGGCAACGTCCTGCGTCCCTCCGCCAATCCGGCCGGCGATGACGCGCGTTTCCTGCAGCCGCTCTACGGCCAGCCGGTCAACCCCTTGTCGCGCCGTCCCATCCGCCAGCCGTTCACCTCGGGGATTGCCGCCCTGGACGGATTGCTGACCTGCGGGCAGGGCCAGCGCATCGGTATTTTCGGCGCGCCCGGCGCCGGCAAGTCGACGTTGGTGTCCCAGATCGTCGCCAACAACAAGGCCGATGTGATCGTCTGCGCGCTGGTGGGGGAACGCGGACGCGAGGTCGGCGAATTCGTTGCCGACAACATGCCGGAAGGCGTTGCCTCGAATGTGGCGCTGGTTCTGGCGACATCGGATCGCCCGGCGCTGGAGCGGTTCAAGGCGGTGATGACGGCAACGGCGATCGCCGAATATTTTCGCGAGCAGGGAAAACATGTGCTGCTCGTCATCGACAGCGTCACCCGCATGGCCCGCGCCTTGCGCGAAGTCGGGCTTGCTGCCGGCGAACCGCCGGTGCGGCGCGGCTTTCCGCCTTCCGTATTCGCCGTCTTGCCGCAGATCTTCGAGCGCGCCGGCAACAGCGCAAACGGCACGATGACGGCTTTCTATACGGTCCTCGTCGAAGGCGAAGAGCAGGACGATCCGATCGCCGAAGAAACCAGGTCGCTGCTGGACGGCCATATCGTGCTCTCTGACAAGATTGCCAGGGCGGGCAATTTTCCGGCGATCGATGTGCTGGCCAGCCGAAGCCGGACGATGAGCGCGGTGGTGAGCGAGAGCCATCGCCAGGCAGCCGACAGGCTGCGCGCCCTGCTGGCCCTCTATGACGAGGTGGAACTGCTGATCCGCGTCGGCGAATATCGCCAGGGGCGCGATGCCGCCGTCGACGAGGCCGTCGCCAAACACGGGCTCATCCAGCGCTTCCTGTTTGACGGCCAGGGCAAGCCGCAGCCGTTCGGCGCGATCGTCGAAGCGCTCGAGGAGCTTGTCCGATGAATATCGCCGCGCCCGCATGGCCCGACTCATCGATGGCCGGGAGCTTCTTTTCCCGTTCCGGCACGACGATGCGCGCCGCCTGGCAAATTCCGGTCCGGGAGCAGACGCTTTCCGTTCGCCCGCTGTCCCCCGATATCGCGGCCACGCGGATCGCCGATCCTGTCGGCATTCTCTGCCGCGTCGGCGAGCAGGATCAGATGCTGATTGCTTCGGCCGGAGCATTGCGGCTGCTGGCCGAAAGGCTGGAACCGCTGCTGCTCTGGGAAAAACTGTCACCGCATGAAAAGGCGGCGGTGGTGGAACATCAGTTCGCCGAGGCCTTCGAGGCAATCGAGAACAAGATCGGCATCGGCCTTTCGCTGCTGGAGATCGGCGCGCAGCCGGAGCCGGATTTTAGCGGCAATTTCGGCTTCGAAATCGGCTGGAGCGGCATGAGCCTGCCCTTGAGCGGCCGTTTCGATGAAACCTTCCTTGCCGGCCTCGTCGGCTGGGCAAGCCGCCTACCGCGCCGCACGCTCAATGCCCTGACGACGGCGGTCAACATCCGGCGCGGTTATGCCGTGCTGTCGGTCGGTCAGATCAAATCCCTGCGATTGGGGGACGGCATCGTCATCGATGGGGGGGCACCGGAGACCGTGGTCGCGATCACGGGTGAACGTTACCTTGCAACCTGCATGCGCTCGGACAAAGGCGCGGTCCTCACCGAGCCGCTCCTGTCGACGCCAACCGGACCAATGAGGCATTTCATGACGAATGACACCGTCGATCAGCAATTGCAGGGCGAGCCGCGTCCGTCGCCTGTCGACAGCATCCCGATCAAGCTGGTCTTCGATGCCGGACGGCTGGAGTTGCCGCTGCGCACACTCGAGACGATCGGCGAGGGCTATGTGTTCAACCTCGACAGGCCATTGTCGGACGCCGTCGATATCATCGCCCAGGGCCGCATTATCGGACGGGGCGAAATCATTTCCGTGGATGGGTTGAGCGCCGTTCGCGTCACGGCGCTGCACGACTGATGGAACAGAGCTTTCCTCTTGCCCAGAGCCTCGCGGCAATGGCGGCGATCTCGATGCTGCCGGTCATTGCCGTGATCGCAACCTCCTTCACCAAGATTTCAGTCGTCCTGCTGATCGTGCGCAATGCGATCGGCATCCAGCAGACGCCGCCGAATCTCCTGGTCTTTGCGATTGCCATCGTGCTCTCGGCCTTCGTGATGAACCCGGTGCTGCAAAACAGCTGGCAATTGCTGCTCGCCCATAGCGGCGATTTCGGCACGGTCAGTGGCATGGCGGACGGCATGATCAAAGTGGCAGCGCCGCTGAAGGATTTCATGCTGAAATTTTCCGACGCCGAGGTGCGCGACTTTTTCGTGCAGGCGTCGCAGAAGATCTGGGCAAACGCGCCGGCAACCCCCATTGCCTCCGACGATATCACCGTGCTGACGCCAAGCTTCCTCGTTTCGGAACTGACGCGGGCCTTTGAAATCGGATTTCTGATTTATCTGCCCTTCCTGATGATCGACTTCGCCGTCTCCGCCATTCTGGTGGCGCTCGGCATGCAGATGATGTCCCCGACCGTGGTGTCGACACCGCTGAAGCTGCTGCTGTTCGTCTCGATCGACGGCTGGCGGCGATTGCTGGAAGGTCTGGTGCTGTCCTATGCGCAGTGAGCATCGCGCCTTGACGAAAGCCCCGGTTCGAGCGCCTGCCGCGCCCACGCGAAAGGCCTGCCACCATGGGTGAAGACCAGGTCGCAGCTGAAATCGGCATGTCCGTCATGGCGACCTTCGCCTTGGCCGGCCCCATTCTGGGCCTGGCCGCGCTTCTCGGGCTGATCATCGCCATTTTCCAGGCTGCAACGCAAATCCAGGAACAGACCATCGCGCAGATCGTCAAGATTTTCGTGATCTCCATCACCCTGCTGCTGTTCGGCCGGGTGCTGGCAACGCCGCTGATCGAACATTCCGTTCATATCCTGAACGACTTCCCGACCATGGTTCAGTGAGGCGGGGCGGATGGGGCCGGATCATCTTCCGCTCGTCGGCATCGAGGTCGCGGCACCGGCCGCAGCCATGCTCGGCGCCGCCCGCGCGCTCGGGATCCTGCTGATCTTCCCGATCTTCTCGCTGTTCAGCATCGTCGGCATTCTGCGTTTCGGCCTGGCAATCGGCCTTTCGGCGCCCTCCGTCGCCTTCGCCTATTCGGTGCTGGCTATCGGAGATACGTCCTGGTTCGATCTGGCCGCCCTTTCGATGAAGGAACTTTGCTTCGGGGCGCTCATCGGCATGGGGCTCGGCATTCCCTTCTGGGCGGCCCAGGCGGCGGGTGATATGACCGATGTCTATCGCGGGGCCAATGCCGCCAATCTCTTCGACCAGATCAACGCGCTGGAAACCGCGCCGCTCGGCTCGCTGATGATGTCGATCGCCCTGGTGATTTTCGTCAGCGCCGGCGGCATCATCGATCTGGTCGCGATTTTCTACAAGTCGTTCGAGTTCTGGCCGCTCTTCAAGCTCATGCCCGCCATGCCCGACGATCCGCTCGACATGATCCTCGGTGTATTCGGCCGGCTGTTCAAAGCGGCCGGATTGCTTGCCGCCCCGTTCATGATCGTCACCTGCGCGCTCGAATTGTCGCTGGCCTTCGTTGGCCGCTCGTCGAAACAATTCCCGCTGAACGATAGCCTGCCGGCCATCAAGAACTTCGCGGTCGTGGTCATTCTCGTCATCTACACGGCCTTTATCTCCAGCTATTTCCACGATCTCTGGATCGACGGATTCAACGAGGTGAAAGCCATGCTGGAGGTGACCCATGGCCAAAAATGACGATACCGAGGAAAAAACCCTGCCGCCGAGCCGGGTGAAGCTCGATCGGCTCCGCCGCGAGGGCCAGGTTCCCCGCTCGAAGGAAATCCCGGTTGCGATCTCCGTCCTTGCCATCGCCGTCTACGTCACCTGGGGCTTGCCTGATATCCTCGAGGATTTCACCCGCAGTTTCGATGCCGGCCTTCAGTCCGCCGCGCGAGCCGACGTCTCCGACGCCGTCACTGTCGGCTTGAGCGAAACCGGCGTGGCGCTGCTCGATCTCATCTGGCTGCCGCTTGCCATGGGTCTTGCCGCGACCATCCTGGTGTCGATCCTCGACGGGCAGGGGTTTCCCGTATCGTTCAAACATATGAGCTTCGATTTCACCCGGCTCAATCCGTTCGAGGGCATCAAGAGGCTTTTTTCGCTCGCGAGCATCGCCGAGTTCGTCAAGGGGCTCGTCAAGTTTGTCCTGCTCGCAACCGCCGGCGGCGGTGCGATCCTCTATTTCCTCAACAGCATCTTCTGGTCGCCTCTTTGCGGAGAAGCATGCACGCTCTCCACGACAGCCCATCTCCTCGGCTCGATCCTCGTCATTGCCGCCGGCATCATGGTGGCGGCGGCGTTTTTCGATATCCGCATTTCGCGCGCGTTGTTCAGGCACGAACACCGCATGACCAAGACCGAGGCGCGGCGCGAATACAAGGATACCCAGGGCGACCCGAAGCTGAAATCGGCGCGCCGGCAAATCGGCGCGGAAATGCGCAGCAGCCCGCCGCGCAGGCAAGGATCAGGCCGGCAATGAAAAGCGGGAGCCTAAGCCGCCCGCTTGATCTTCGCTTTGCGGTTCCGGTGGTCGGGCGTCTCAGACGCCCGATTGGTTGTCACCTACACGCGTCCAGTTCTTCACATCGTCCAGCGTGATATCGGAGAGGAACGTCACGCTGGCAAGTGAGCTGTCGGTGCGGAAGACGTTGCTGCCGTGGGAGAACGCCCCGCCATCGATGGTGACGTCGGCGTCGATCTGCTTGCCGCCGTTGGTGCGCACGAGCGTGGTAAAGCCGTCAGCGACGAAATCCTTCAGATAGAACCTCGTGTCGGCATTGATCTGGAAGATCTTGTCGGTCGCGCCCTTGGCGGAGCCACCGATAATAGTGATGTCGCCGGCGCTTTTTACCGTCAGCGCATCCTCGCCGACATTCTGCCAATTGACGTTTTCGAGCGTCGCGCCGTCATAGACGTGGATTCCGTCGGCGCCATTCTCGCCGAGATCGACATTCTTGAGCGTCGCGCCGTTCTTGAGAATGAACAGCGGCGATTGGGTTTCGGACTGGCCGCCATCGCCGAGCTTGGACGAGGCCGTATAGGTCGCGCCCTTGCCGTCGAACACGCCGCCATCCACGACGATCGGCTCGTTGACGACGATGACGCTGCCCTCTTTCGAGAGGTCGGGTTTTTCCGTCGTGGTCTGCAAAGTCGTGGCCTGTTTCTCGTCGGATGGATCCACCTTCTTGGAGTCGGATTGCCAGTTGATGTGCTTGCGCAGCAGATCCTTGGGGTCGGAATCCATGCCGTTTTCCGACGTTTCCCGCGAATTCGGCACATAGGAGGTCAGTGTCGGCGGGTTGCCGGAGAAATCTTCGAAGGGCGAGACCTTGCGGGTTCGGATGGTGGTGAAATCCGTGTCGGCCCTATTGCTGCCGCCAAGGCAATCGGACTCAAGGTCGAAACGGGAGGTTCTGTCGAAGTCTATGGGCCTTTGTCCATCTACGCCACACATTGCATTCATCCCCAGTTGGTCTCGTCTACTTCACTTGCTCTATCAGCCCGGCCTTTGTTTGGAGCCGGCAGCGTTCCGGATTTGCCCGATCTCTCCGATGGTTTCGATCGTTATATCCCTGTCGATCTCCTCCGCCGCCAGCACCGGAATGCGGCAGTTGTGGTGGATCATCAGCGTCTGGGTGAGCAGGCGCCACTCGCCCGGCACGATGATGATGGGATCGTATCCCCGCTCGTTGGCGTCCTCGAGAGCCTGCCTGGCTTTCTCGGCCAGCAGGCGCAGCCTTTCGGCTATCTCGATCTTCTCGGTCGCTCCAGCGGCGTCATAGGAGCGGATGAAGTGGTCCCATTCGGCGGGAAGCACCAGCGCCGGCAGCAATCCGCGCCGGTCGAGAAGCCCGAAGGCGATCTGCTTGACCAGCGCGGCGCGCGCCATTTCGGCCAGGGCATCCGGCGCGTGATCGGTGCCGGCGTGCAGCATCACTTCCAGCAGTCCGCGCGGCTGGGAAAGCGTCACGCCGGAATCCAGCAGGCGTCTGACGACCGCGACCGTCAGCATCAGCGGCACCTGGGTGGCGACGTCGATCGCCAGTTTGCCGAGACGCGGTTCGAGGCTGCCCAGCCATTGTGCCGCGTCGTCGACGCTGAACAGGGCGCCGATATGGCGGCGGACGATGCGCACGATGCCGTCGGCAATCTGTTCGGCCGTCCGTTCGGGACCGCAGCTGACGAGACCGGCGGGCACGTTTTCGACCTGAAGGTGGATCAGATCCTCGGCCATGCGGGGATCGGCGTTGAACGTCGGCACCGTCACGGAGACGCCGACGGCGCGCGCCGCCATGCGGATCCGCCCGTCCAGCATTTCGCCGAGTCGCATCGCCTCAAGCCGCGCCAGCGTTTCCACCGCGACGGTGGCGATGACGGGATCGCCATATTTCGTCCTGTCGAGCGGATAGGAATTGGCGCTTTCCACGGCATTCGCCGATGCGGCCGCGGCTGGGCCGGCGCGCCGGCGATGCACCATGAAGGCAAGGCCCGCCAGACACAGGCCGATCGCGCCGAGCACGCCTGTGGGAAATCCCGGCACGAAGCCCGCGCAGATCGTCAGCGCCGCCGCAATCGCCAATGCACGGGGCTCCCGGAAGAGTTCGCGGCCGATATCGCTGCCGAGACTGCCGTTGCCGTCATCGGACACGCGGGTCACGACGATACCGGCCGAGACTGCCATCAGAATGGACGGAATCTGCGACACCAGACCGTCGCCGATCGACAGCAGCGTATAGAGATGGGCGGCCTCGGCGAAGCTCAGGCCCTTCTGGAAGATACCGATCGCCAGGCCGCCGATGAGATTGACGGCGACGATCACCAATCCTGCGACCGCATCGCCCTTGACGAAGCGCATGGCGCCGTCCATCGCGCCGAAGAACTGGCTCTCCTGTTCGAGACGCGACCGGCGCTTCTGCGCGGCTTCCGTGCTGATATGGCCGTTGCGCAGGTCGCTGTCGATGGCGAGCTGCTTGCCCGGCATGGCGTCGAGCGTGAAACGGGCGCCGACCTCGGCGATGCGCTCGGCGCCCTTCGTCACCACGATGAACTGCACCAGCGCCACGATCAGGAAAATGATCAGCCCGACGACGACATTTCCCGCAACGACGAAATCGCCGAAGGCCATGATGATCTCGCCGGCATCGGCGTCCGCCAGCACGAGCCGGGTCGAGGAAATCGTCAAGGCCAGGCGGAACAGCGTGCCGATCAGAATGACCGCGGGAAAGGTCGAGATTTCAAGCACGCTCTTCAGATAGGTCGTGGTGATCAGCACCACGAAAGCGAAGGAGAGATTGAAAGCGATCAGCACGTCCAGAACGATTGTCGGAAGCGGCAGCACCAGCATCGTCACGACGGAGGCGAAAAAAACCGCAAGCAGCATATCGGTGCGCTGCGCAAGCATGGCGAAGGCGGATGACCTTACCTTCATGATCCGGCTTCCGACGCCATCGCCTATTCTTGTTCGCTGCTGGAAATTTCGGCGAGCTTCGGCTCGGCATTGCCGGCAGAGGCGAAATTGACCGTATCGTCCTCACTGTCACGGGAAACGATCATCTGGTCTTTGCCGATCTCCTTGATGCGCCAGCCGCTCGAAACGACATCGCCTTCCTCGTAGCGGCGGCCGTCGGAGCCGATGATGAACCTGACGGGCGTATAGCCGGCGGCGGCAACGAAGCCGTCGAGACCGGAAGAGAGGGCGGTGAGATCGACGATGGAAACGGAACCGCGCCGGCTCATCGAGGCGATGATGCTGCGCAGCTTGGTCTTGTCGGGCAGGCCGAGAGGCCGCGATCCTTCGCCGATGCGAATTTCGTCGGCGGTGGCGACGATGCTCAGATCTTGGGGAAGCTGCGCCATACGAATGGCCTGGCGGATTTCGGCCGCGATCGCCGCCGCCGCCGGCGCCGGTTCGGGTGCGGCGGAAACCCTGACGAGCGGGGCTTCGTGAGCCGGCGCATCGCTGTTGTAAAGGCCGGCCAGCAAAAGCAACGCCGCCAGCCCGAGAAGGCCGGCAGCCGCAATCCGGCGCGGCGCGAACCGCACGCGCCCGGCGCCGAGACCTTCGAGCTCACAGATCGTGCCGTCGAAGGAGATGGTCTGTCTCTTCGTAAGGGTCATTGTCCGATCGCGCGGGATGGAACGACCGTCGATCACGACGTCATCCCGCAACGCGGTCAACGACACCGTGTCGGAGCCGCGGGAGCGCTGCAGACTGATGGCAAAGGCGGGTTCCGGTTTGGCGCCTAGGACGATCAGGTCACAATCGGCGCTGCCGCCGACCACCTGCCGCTCTGTCGTCAGCGGCAGATTGGAGCTGCGCCCGGCGCGCGTGATGCGCAAGACCGGTCCGCCGCTGCCTGACGCAGCGTTGCCGGCGTTACCTCTGAATGTCGGCGAAGAGGAATCTAGATCCATAACCATCTTGTTCCCGAACCGTCCGTCGAGCGGCTTTTATTGTCTTCGAAAGCGGGGAAGCGAGACGGGCGAACCCGTCTCGCCATTGTTTCAATCAGCCTGGGCCGATCTTCTTGATGGCGTTTGCGACGCCGTTGATCTTGGTGATTTCGGTTGCAACCTTCAGGCTCTGCTCGGTCGCTTCGTTCTGGGCCGACTTGAAGGCGGAAATCGCCGAGCCGATGCCCGCATCAAGTGTCGAAGTACTAGCCATGTCTTGAACTCCTTGCATGGTTTTGGCGGCCAGAGCCTTGCAGAATTCAAGATCGAATTCAATAGCTTATGTTAAAAAGTTATTAATTCGCGATATGTACAACAAATGCGCGAAATGGATATCCGTCCTGTTCCCAGAGGACCGATGATCTGCAACAGTAGATCGGATAATTATTAATAGACTGGATTCCGTACTCACTGCCTGCCTTCGTTCATTAGTTGTCGGGCGATATCCGGATCGTGAGGTAAACTCAGATGTTTGCGCGTTTTGTTTACATGGCCGCTATCGGACTGCTGGCCTCCTTTCCTCCATCGGCCGGCGCCAGCGAGCGGGAGGTGCGCCTGGATGTCGTCTCCCTGCCGCTTGGCGAAGTTGTCCAGACGCTGTCCTTCATGTCCGGCATCCCGGTCACGACAGTCGGGACGCTGAGCGGCAAGGTCGAGCACTGGTCCGTCCGGGAAAGCGGAGCCAAGGCCTTCGTCAAGCTTGGCGATGCCAGCAATCTCTTCGTCGCCTATGACGGCAGCCGCATCATCATCGCGCCGAAGCAGGAGGTCTCCACCGTCGTCCTCGATCGCGGCGGCCGCAGCTGGAAGACCGAGCAAAACGCCATTCGCGCGCTGTTCCCGCTGCTGCCGGACGATGCGCTGCGTGAAGATCCCGCCAGCGGATTGGTGCTGGTGCGCGGGCCCGCGGTCTTCACCAAGGCCGTCGAAGACGTGCTGAGCCGGCCGCAAGCCGACAGCATCAAGGTCATCAAGGGCGGCCAGTTGGAAGTCCTGACGACGAACAACGGTGCCTGAGCGGCTGATATGAAGGCGCTGAAGTCTCTCAGGCAGTTGCTGGAGATCCGCAGCCTGCGGGCGGATAATCTTTCCCGCAGCCTCTCTGAGGCGCGGGCGGACGCCGAAAACGCGCGGGAGCGGGAAACGGAAGCCTCCGAAGCGCTCGACATCGCGGCAAGCCTGGCCGCCGGCAATCCTGTCGTCGACGCATTGCGCAAGAGCGGCGCTATCTCCGCCGCCGAGCTTCAGGACGCGCTGATGCGACAATCCGTATTGCGCAGCCATGAAGCCGTTGCCGGCCTATCGCTTGCGCAGCGCAAAGCCGACCGGCTGGCTGCGCAAGAGCGGGCAGAACACGTCGCCGCCGATTTTTCGCGGGCACAGAAGGCGGTATTGCGCACCGAATTTTCGCTTGAAGCAGCGGAGAAAATCGACCGGTAGGGAGCTAAGAACCAGCAGATGAACCAACCGGCTTCTGTTCTTCCATCTCTTCCTCGACAATCGAGCTGACGAGGGCAACGACCCGGCTGCGCACACGCGGAGAAAGGAGCAAAACGTCGTCTATCAGACGCCGTCCCTCCGCCGTGGAAATGTAGGCAATCTTCTCATCGATCTCTGTTATGATTTGCTGGCCCTGAGTGGTTTCGGGATCTGGAAGACCTTCGAAAAACCTCGAAACAGGGATCTTGAGGCAATTGGCAAGCTCGTAGAGCATCGAAGCGCTGACGCGGTTCTTACCGCTTTCATATTTTTGTACCTGCTGCAAACTGACCCCGATGCCGGCGCCGAGATCCCCTAGGGATACATTCGACTGCATTCGGCGGATACGGATTTGCTGTCCGACATGCCGATCAACTGGATGCACCAACTCGCGCGCTACATTCGACTGTTCGGCTTGCGCAGGCCTCGAAGTCCGGACCTGTGCTGCTGCATAGCGCTTCATGGTGGACACCCCGATGGAGAGTTTCACGCGGTGCGCCCCCGCTGAAAACTCGCTAAACCCACTGATCGGGGAGTTGGAAACCGTACACGACGGTCCTGTGGCCTTTAGTTCCGAGGAACCTGGACATACGCCACAGGCTCCTCGACCGAAGGTCAAGGAGTGTGATGCCGTTACGGCCGGCATCAACCACGTGTAGGGGTTTCCACACCCCAGGGCAGCGCGTACTGCCCTATCGAAAAAGATAGCGGGAATCCGCCCGCTGCGCAACCGAATTCTTTACAAGATTCAATGGCTTCCCTTTACGCTCGGACACTTGCCTCAAAAGCGAGAGGTCACGCTTCGGGCGGTAAAGTGGTCAGAAAACCAAAGGAGGTGCGATCAGCGGAACGCCCATTGCGAGGATTGTCTGCCCACTCTCCCGGAAGAGATGACGATGACACCTGGGAGAGCGCGGACGTCGTGGCGATCGAGGAGACGGACGATACCGTCACCGTACTTCTCTGGCATCTGAAATACTCGCAGGCAGTAATGGGGCGCCGGGCGGACGATCTTTACCTCGTTTGCGGTCAAGCACAGAAGGGGGTGAAGGGGACATGGAGCTTGAAGAACCTCATCAACCACCTGACCGTGAGAGAAACATCACATCTTAAGGGCCGGGCCCGTTTCATTCGAGGCAGCCTGAATGACTTGGCCACGCTTCGAAAGGCTGCCCAACGCAAGTTCATCGAGTACCGGATCGGGATTGTACAGCCGGGTCTTAACGGTGAAAACATACCCGCAGAACATCTTGCGCTTCTGGGAGCGACTGCCACTTCATACTGTCTGTCACCGGGTGTCCCCTAATGACTGTCGCGAACCGCACCGATCCAGCTTAGCTGCCGGCCACCGTCTCCAGCGGCGCTACTTTCCATGACGGCAGGGCCGCCGCGAACTGTCACGGCCTTCTTGGGGCTTTCGATATCGAAATTGACGTTGTAGCGGTTCCACTCTGTAACAGCGGCAGAGCCGCCGACAAAATCAGGGGTAGGAATGCTCGATGTCCTGCCGATTGTTGCGGCGGGTGCATAGCTGCAGTGCAACATAGACGCTGGCTTCATGGCGCTGGCCCGAGTATTGCTATTTTCATCGAAGCGATGCTTCCTCCCGCAACGCTTCGAAGTTTAGACGGCCCACTCCTCCTCCCAAAGGGACGTCTGTGGGAACAGCGGCACTCCTCCTCCCAGGTCGCCGTTCGGTTCTTTTAGGAAAGCCTGCCGCACCTCCTCCCGCGGCAGGCTTTTCTATTTCGGGGCGATGGGCCGTCAGAGCCCGAGATCAAGTTGGGACTGGGGTCGTGCATTGCCGATCGGAGGTCGTCAGCGTTGAAAGCGTGACGCCGAGCAGCCGCACTGGCCGCTTGAATGGATAGACAGTCGCCAATCGACGGGGCATCGTTCGATGGTGTGCTCGAAGATCTTGGCTGGTTCGGCAAACGGTTCACGCCGGACATGCGCGCCGATGTGCTGCTGTTTCGAGCGGGAGACCGGCGGCTGGTTGCCGTGGATCCCAAATGGATCCCGCTTCGGCTAACGTTGCGTTTTTATAAGATCGACAGGACGCGTTTGGCAAGCAACCAAGTTTTCCTATCTCCAGCGCCGGCTGCGGGCGAGGGCCCGGTCGCGTCTTTGAAGGCCATGATGTTCGGCTGCGTCAAGAGCGCGGCCATGGTCTATGACGATCAACCCATCGTCGACCATTTCCGGCGGATCGACGCCGAGAGGATCATGGGCGCGAAATTTCGCTCTGCGCAAGTAAGGCACGAACCGTCGAGACGGCAGTTCCTAATGAGCTCATCGAAAGGTCATATCATGCTGAAATACAAGCTCTACGTACTCGTGGTAAAAGCCGACGGGAATCTCGCGATCCTCGCCGCGCTTGCCATGGTTCTTACCGCGATATGGCGCGGCGTTTTACCTATAGGAAGTTTCTACTAAAAGACTGGAGGTGCAGGATCATTCCTGCACCCTCCTCACATATCACCACGTTCGCAGTACGCGTGTCACCTATCTCTCACGCGCAACAGCGGAAACGACAAGGTCTGTCATTTGAGAGTTACCCGGAGCGCCCCACCAGTCGCAGAGGGACAGGTAGGAGAAGTCGCTCACACTGTCACCGTAGCCGATCACTGGGCGACCTGGATGCTCCGTCCGAAGCTTTTTGAGCAGAAATTGTGAGGCCACCCGTTTTGAGATCGCAGGCGGAACTAGCGCAAGGTTATTGCCGTTGTGGTGTCGAACCCAACCCCGTTTTTCTCGAATGATCGGCACAATCTCTTCAAGGCGTGAGCCGTCTCCGTCAATCTCTTTGAAGACAACATATGTCGCGAGATCAGCTTCCATCACCGACCAGCACCGGATGTGGACGCCAAGTTCCCTCGCCTTGGTCCTGCCCTCATCGAGGAGCTTATCGAAAAAGCCGGCAAGCGGCCGGAGCTCCCTTGCGACGACCTCATGCCATTCGGCGTCAGGCTTGCCGTCCTTTTTGAGGATGACGGCACCGTTCGATACGATTGAGTAGCTTTCAAACGCGATCGTAACGCGCGAAAGAGCCTCAGAGCCGCGCGCCGTAACCGGGATGGCCTCCGTGGAGACGAGCAGCCACTCGACAAAGGCAGCTTGAATCTTCGTCATATAGGAGTTGCTTCCATTAATGGATTTGGACGCCAATACCAGATCGGCTTCCGCAATCTCCGGTATCTTTTTCTTGGTTTGAAACAAGGTGTCGTCGAGGTCCACCAGAGCAATGGGCTTCATATGCGTACTCCAAAATGCGACTGGTTAAATATTTGATCGATTGCCAGATGTGAGCTTTCGCGGATTCTCCATTGGCAATGAATTTTACGATACGGAATTTGTCACATCTCAGTTTCCTTGACCTGCGCGCCGAGCTCGTAAGTAGACATACGTGGAGATTAGGAGACGTGCCGGATCAGCGTGACGGCGCGGTAGGGGGCGATCTTTCTAGGGGAGACGACATACGGGACGCCTTTGTTGTCGATCAGGTACATGAGGGCCGCGAGTTCTGGATCGGTTGGCGACGAGACGTACACCTTTTCCGGCACACGTCGCAGGATGGCCCTGGTCGCCTCCGCAATGCCCGGCTTTACTCGGTTGATGTTCGTTACGGCGTCCTCCCCCATCACCCAGGCGACGGCAGCGGCGGCGGCATCGCGATGCGCCCGGCGGGTCTCGATACTCCAGACGCTCGGGATTTCGGTTGCAATCACAGTGGAGACATCATTCCACATACCATCCACGAATGATCGGGAAATATCGTGTTCCGCGAGATTATCCCACTGGACGCAGGCGTGGAAGTCACCGGGACCGACGAGGGCAGCGTTGAGGATCGAGCGGCTGATAAGCCCGGATACGGTGCATCCTAGCATTCCGGAGGGAATAAGCCAGTCGTCGCCCGATGCGGCGAGCCATGCGCAGCCGCAGGGGTCGGCCAATACAACTAGCCGCGCAGGCCGGTCTGAGTAGTCCTTGAAGCTCTTTTCGAGTTGGTTCGCAATTGCTCCTTTGCCCGTCCAGCTATCTACGAAGACGATGCTCTCGACAGGACGCCTGGCAAGAATGTGGCGCATAGCCTCGTCGTCAACGCCCTTGTCGCGAATGATCGACAACCCGTAGTGTCCGACGTCCCGGCCGAGTAAGGCGATGGCCCTCTTGAGAAGGATGCCGAAGGGCACGCCGGCGCGGACCAAACTGACAAGGGTAATAGGACCCTCGACCGACTGCACGATCGCGAGGGCGAGGCGTGCCGTCTCGGCGCCCATGCGCGGGCCACCAGTGGCCATGGCCTTAGCAAACAGCTCCATGTATTCGCGGGTCGGGGCCATCTCGGCGGAAATCATTTCCGAGTAATGCCGCCGCCCGGATTGGATGGCCTCTTCCCTCGTGGCCGTGTCAGTAGGCTGAATATCCACTCTCTTGAGAAGGAGCGTCACGTCGTATTCGGCGTAGGAGCCTAGTGTGGCAGGGGAGGCGATGCTGTCATAGGTATCCCCCATGGGAGTGATGTCCTTAGATAACGCGACAGCAGTGTTGTGTCGCCGTGGACTGGCGGAAATGTCCGATCGAGTGAGCCGATTTCGAAGCGGCAGACCGCATGGCCTAAGGCGGCTTCATTCACCTTCTACGTCTGAAAGGACAATGGGATCGCCCAGTGCGGACATCAGGCTGGCACAGACATTTTCCGGGCCTGTCTCCGAGCAGAGTATAATTTTCGAGTACAGCGCTGGATCGACGTTGTAGAGGTAATGTGGAACTGTTCCGCCGTAGTTGTCGGAGAACGAAAGTACTGAACCGATCGCGTGGCCTTTCGACAGGGGAGAACGCGTCACGGATGAATAGAAAACCTCAGCGCCCTCCTTTTCCAAGCGCTCCGCAAGCAGGAAGGGCTGCCACACGTGTTCGCCCGTTCCGAGTACGAGGGTAATCCCGTCATCGGCAGCGTTTGCATTGAGACCCTGCAAGTGATCGACGACGCCGAGACGCGCCCAGTCTCGAGCGACGTCGGGACAGACCTCGGGCCGCTTAGGACGGTCACAGGAAGGGACCTGCGGAGTAGCTGCCGTGAAATCCCCACGCGGAGTCCAACTGTACCGTCCGGAAACGATAGTAGCCTCACTGACTGTTCCCGTGATCTCCGCGCGGGCAGCGCCTTCTGACCAGTCGGTAAGCGTAAGTAGGACTGTGTGCTTCAGCTTCAAACGAATTTTTGCGGGAAGGGCAGCGAAGATGTTGGCAAATGTCTTACCTGTCGAAGCCTCATCGTCAACGAGTACCAAGCCGGTCGCACCATGAACCAAGTCGCGGAGCCTTGCCTCGCATGGTTCGTGCAGGAGGTGCCGCGGGGCATGGCTATGCTCTTCCTCAAATTCGCACAGCAGCGGCAGTTTAAGATCATGGCGAGTGGAGCAGATATATATTGCATCGCCGCGACCAGTGAGTTCGCGGAACCGCCGATGGACACCCGCACCAAGGCCAATGCCCGCTTCGGCTATTCCGATGAACAAAACCGGACCAGGAATATCGGCAGGAATCTGACGTGCAAGGAGGTCGAATGCATTTCCCATGACCGAAGGGCGGATCGGCAGGAATCGACCAAGAACCTTGGAAACAAACAGAAACGAGCGGTTCGGGTTGATTCGCTGCCCGAAGCCGAACATCTCGATGGGGGGTACAAGGCTTCGATCCACGTGAACCGAGATAGTGCCGTCGGCGAGTTGCGCAGAGTATGTTGAAGGATTCACCATTGCCAGCTTTCGAAAGTACGGACGTTTACCGTGGAAAAAATCCGTGCCATATGTTTCCGTGACGCCGCACGCTCATTGGCGTCTCGTTGACGAGCAGGGTAGCACTTACCTCTCGAGGCTCAGAGTGCATCCGCGCCACGATATCGCAGGAGAATTCGCCGGCCCTTGGCGCGAAGGCCAGCACGGCGCGAGCGCCTCCCTGGTTTCAGCTTCGTTGGGGCTAAATCCCGATCTGAGGCCTTCCTGCCCCGTCGATGCGGCTCGTGACCCATCTCCGACAAAGCGACTGGGGCGATAGAAATAGAGTTTACGTCAGTTCATCCTCGCTCTCTGCGGTGAATCAGTAGCATGAAGTGAAGCAAGGGACGTGCCACTCGGACATGCAGCACGAATGCGAGCTGAATAGGCACCAGAACTCGAATATTGCATTCCAGGTCTCACGCGGCAGATGTCCAGATTGCCGGGAAATTTCGTATTGCATCCATAACGGCTTTGGGCGACGGATTGCGGGACCTGCCATGGCAAGCGCGTGCGGTCGCGAAACCTCAGATGGCGGCGAAGCGCTGCAGTTAAGAGAGATGCTGGAGCGTATATTCGCCTAAACGCTGCTGACGTGGCGGTTGGGCCTTTGAACGGTGGACGAGATCAGCCGGGAAAAAAGGCGTAGCTTCATTGAAATCGGCAGGGTGTACCCCGCCCACTACCGGGGATCAGAGCAGGCCAGCCTTGGCCCCAACCTGCGATGATAGCAGGTGCCTGGGGCACCTCCAGCACGTCGAGGGTTCTGCATCTTCGTGTCAGCCAATAGCCGACAGTTCGCACCACGTTTGTATTCGCTTTGTCTGCTTTACGACAGACTTAAGTCTTGATGCCTGCACTCAGCCGTCGTTGTTCAGTCCCGGCATTTTCATGGAGCGGATCGAGGGTGAAACGTTCAGGCTGCGAAGTCTATGTCTTGCAGACGAACTCGTAGTGTGAGGCCCTTGAGGGTCTTGAGCCTGCGTGACCTGCCACTGAACTTTCATCCAGCGGCGATTAGAGCCTCGGCGGTTTTGATACGCCAAGTGGCGCGGTGTGAGCAACCGGCAACGCGGATCGTGTCCCAGCACCTGGTGTAGCTGACGGTAGGGAGTAAAGCCGAGCGCCCGCGCGCTTCTCGTTGCGCTGTAGCGGGTGATCGGCTTTGCGGGCGGCCATCAGTGTTTTCCGCTAGGGTCGGGTTGTTCAAGACCAACCTGACGGAAAGATCACCGATGACCAATGACATGATGAACGTGCGTTCGCTTGTTGAGAAGAGTGCCGATGCAGATTTGTTGCGTGAGATGATCGGTCTTGCTGCCGAGCGGCTGATGGAGTTGGAGGTCGGCTCGGCCACGGGTGCTGACTTCGGTGTGAAGAACCCGATGCGGCTCACTCAACGCAATGGCTACCGTGACCGCGATTGGGAGACGCGGGCTGGCACCGTCGAGCTTCGCATTCCGAAGCTGCGCAAGGGCAGCTACTTTCCGAGCTTCCTTGAACCGCGCCGCATGGCAGAGAAAGCTCTGACGGCCGTTATCCAGGAAGCGTATATCCAGGGAATCTCGACTCGTTCTGTCGACGACCTGTGGTGGACGCGACCTATCTCAAGGTCCGGCGTGGCGGCCGCATCGTCTCAGTCGCCGTCATTATCGCGGTCGGCGTCAATAACGACGGTCGGCGCGAGGTCCTGGGTATGGAAGTTGGCACCTCGGAGGCCGAACCGATCTGGACGGAATTCCTGCGCAGGCTGACACGTCGAGGATTACGTGGTGTGAACCTTGTTGTCTCTGATGCACATGAGGGCATCAAGGCTGCCGTTTCCAAGGTTCTCAATGCCACTTGGCAAAGGTGCCGGGTTCACTTCATGAGGAACGTGCTCGCGCATGCTGGAAAGAGCGGCAGGCGGGTCGTATCCGCCTTCATCGCGACGGCCTTTGCCCAGGAGACCCCGGAGGCAGCAAGCCGCACAATGGCGCAGTGTCGCCGATCAAATCAGGCCGAAAGTGCCGAAGCTTGCCACCATCATGGACGACGCTGAAGAGGACGTGCTCGCCTACATGACCTTCCCGAAAGAGCACCGGGCAAAGCTGCACTCGACGAATCCAATTGAGCGTCTCAACGGCGAAATCAAGCGACGCACCGAGGTCGTCGGCATCTTTCCGAACGACGAAGCCATCGTCCGTCTCGTCGGTGCATTGCTGCTCGAACAGAATGATGAATGGGCCGTTCAACGCGCCAGGTATATGACGCTTGAGACCATGGCCCAAATGAGCGATGATCCCCAAATCGGCCTGCCCCGCTGTGATGTCGGGTCAGGAAACGAGCGGGACAGCAGGCTAATACACTGCCCGAATTGCCCCGTGTGGACGGCAAGCGTCAAGCCTTGATGCCAAATTCAAACGGATATGAGTGGGGCTTCGCAGCTGCGGCGAGGTCTCGATAGGGTCCGACAGTAAGCCCGAATGAGTGGGCACAATGGGACTGAAAGTGGGATCACTTGGTGAGCCCGTTGTTCCCGCGCGGAGATCCCGCCGCTATTCTCGCAAATGTCGGACAGCCGCCGCCCTTTGTCGCATTTGTCGAGATCACGACAATCGGTTTGTCCCGCTCTGCTCTACGCACCCGTCAAGCCACGGAGTGGTGCCTGCTTCGCAGTTTTGAATTTGAGAGCGAGCGGGCTACGGCTCCGTCATTGCTGGGGGTCCGATAGCGAAAGCCTGTTCGAGATGCGTGCTTCTCTATCGTCGCACAGGGCGTTTTCAGCATCTTGGGCCCTCTCACCGGTCTGAACAACTGTTTCAGCTTGATCATTTGAGGTTTTCGCAACCGAACGTGCTTGCCGTGGCTGGTCGGCAAGCCGTCGCTCGAACGATCATGGAATGCGATACTAAGTTTTCCGGAATCTGGATTCCAACTGGAATGCAGGAAGACGATCGGTAGTAGCGTTTTTAGCTCGCATTTTACGCTGCATTTTCGAGTGGCACGTCGCTTGCTTCATTTCTCGTGCCGCCGATTCACCGAAACTCAGAAAGAGCCAACGCAAGCTCTATGGTGGTGCGAATTGCCCACTGCTCCCGCGCCCAGACGGCGCGGAACCGTCCTAAAAGCGGCATTAATCTTGGCGAAGGACAATTCAAATCCAAGGGAGAGTAAGATGAGCATCACACGCAGACATGTCATCGTTCAGGGTGGCGTCATTGCAGCAGGCCTGCTCGCCAGCGGCCTACCGGGGACAAAAGCCTTCGCGCAGATACCGTCAATCCCTTGGCGGCGCTCACTGCAGGGCTTGGCCTGGAACGACCCGATCATCGAGACCTATCGCGACGCAGTGCGCCTTCTCAACGCCCTTCCCGCCAGCGACAAATTCAACTGGGTCAACCTCTCGAAAATTCACGGCAGCGGTGACGTCGTCAAATACTGCCCGCATGGCAACTGGTATTTCCTGCCGTGGCACAGGGCCTATACGGCTATGTACGAGCGCATCGTTCGGCACGTGACCAAGAACAACGATTTCGCTATGCCGTTCTGGGACTGGACCGACAATCCGTACCTGCCCGAAGTGTTCACAATGCAAAAGACGCCCGACGGCAAGGACAATCCACTTTATGTTTCGTCGCGCACCTGGCCAATCACGCAGCCGATGCCGGACAATATAGTTGGGCCACAGGTTCTCAACACCATCCTAACGGCGAAGCCATACGAGGTCTTCGGCACCACCCGCCCCCAGGGACAGAACTCACTCGATCCTTCCTGGGTCACCACCAGCAGCGGCACGCAGGGGACGCTGGAATACACACCGCACAATCAGGTGCACAACAATATCGGTGGCTGGATGCCGGAAATGTCGTCGCCCCGCGATCCGATCTTCTTCATGCATCATTGCAACATCGACCGCATCTGGGCGACGTGGAATTTGCGCAACGCCAACAGCACGGATCGGCTCTGGGCCGACATGCCGTTCACCGACAATTTTTACGATGTCGACGGCAACTTCTGGTCCCCGAAGGTCTCTGACCTTTATGTTCCAGAGGAACTCGGATACAATTATGGTTTCCGGACCTACTTCAAGGTCGCGGCGGCGAGCGCCAAAACGCTGGCCCTGAACGATAAACTCACGTCCGTGATCGCGGCGACGGCGACCGATGCTGCAGTCGCCGGCGTGACGACCACCTCCACGGACAACAGCAAGGCGGCAACGGAAAACGTGCCGCTTTCGCTGCCGATCAAGATCCCGGCGGGCGCATTGCAGGAGATCGTCCGCCAACCGCCTCTGCCATCCGGCATGGATACAATGGATTTCGGCGCGGCACAGGAGCAGGCGGCCTCCGCTCCTCGTGTGCTGGCATTCCTGCGCGATGTCGAGATCACCAGTGCCAGCACGACCAGCGTTCGGGTGTTTCTCGGCAAGAACGACCTTAAGGCCGATACGCCCGTCACCGATCCCCATTACGTCGGTTCTTTCGCCGTTCTCGGTCATGACGGCGACCATCATCGCAAACCATCCTTCGTCCTCGATCTGACGGACGCGATCCAGCGGGTTTACGGCGGAAGGGGGCAGACGGATGGCGAGGCCATCGACCTGCAGCTCATTCCTGTCGGATCGGGAGCGGGCAAACCCGGCGCCGTAGAGCCCGCAAAGCTAGAAATAGCCATAGTGTCCGCCTAACATCCGGACTGGCTGGGTTGTGGAGACATCGATGCGCTATCATCGTTGGGTGCTTATCGCTATTCGTGCGGCGGCATTATCGATGCTGCGCATCGTCAGCCCGGTTCAAGCTAACGAGAGCGACATGCGGGCAACGACCAGTAAGCCCGCGACGATAACCATATCGAGCAGAGCAGTCCACTCATCGGCTGATACCAGTGCGCGGGTCGTCCTTACTGTCACTGGTTATGAACCGTCGACTTCAGGACCAGTGACGACGGTCGTTTCGCTTGACTGCGGCAGTAACGTTCGCGAAATTGGTAGGTTTGGTATTTTTCCGAACAAGGCGTTTTCGGTATTGGACGGGGCAAAGCCTCAACGATTTGGGTTTCCCTTGCCCGATGACCCGTCTTGCCGTCAGCCACAGACCGTCATTATCCGGCTGGAGCCTCAAACAGGCGGCGGTTCGGGCGCCAGCATCACTATCAGCGACGCAAGCATCGAATAGATTGGCAGTCGGGGCTGATTTGCCGCTAGCTCCAGAACCTTGGCGGCAATGAAAGTCCGCCGGATAAAATAGAGGGTTTTGATAGGTTGTTGTGACAAAGGTCCAACGCGCAGCGCCTATCGTGGTCAACAGTTTACAGTCTTGCCGCTGCATTCGGCGACTGATGGTCGTCTGCAAGCAGGCAAAGGTTTTTGGCCGACCCGAGACTAGGCTCAAGATAAAGTCGCTCTTAAAGGCATTGAACCAACGACGCGTTCCTAGATCAGTAAAGTGACTCTTCAACCACTTCAGATGCTTGCGCGGAGTCTGTCCGAAAGCTGCATTGACTTCGCACGCGGTCCAAAACCGATTCAGACTGCGCGTTCAATTCAAAACTGAAGATTAGACGTGTGCTTTTAATGGCACTGGATTTGCAAGGACACGGGCGGCGTGCGGCCATAGGTATCGTGATAGAGAGGCGCGGAGGTTAGTCTTGAAACGAAGAGATTTTTCGACTGTTGGGCTCACTGCTCTTCTCGCCGGGATCGTATTCCCGGCTTTTCCCAGCACCGGATTCAGTGAGCAGCGAAAGCCGTCCATCCCCGCACTCCCTGATCAGCGGAAACTTTGGAGTTGGATCAAAAGGCTCAACAGTTTCGGCCCCCGATTGACCGGCAGCCCGGCGCAAGCACGGGCAATCGATTATCTTGCTGGTGAGTTGAGAGGGATGGGCCTTGAGGTGAAGCGCGATCAACTCACGATGCGCCGGTGGATGCCACGAACCACCGCGTTCAAACTGTCAAATGGTGAAGTAATTGAGGTAGCGGCGCCGTTCCCGTATTCCGGGCTTACACCTCCCGGCGGTATCTCGGGTAAGATGGTTCTTTTCAACGGTCGGGTTCAGGCGTTTGAGAAAGCCCGCGGCAAAATTGCGGTGGTGACGGTAAAGCGTCGGGATCTGGCGGCATTCCTCGAACTGGTGACCAATCGACGCGGCAGCCTGCCGGAAGGCATAGACTTTCCCAAAGCCGTAACCACGCCGCTTATCACCGGTTTGCTTGGCGTACCGATCGACAAGGCGCGTGAAGCAGGGGTTTTAGCCGTCGTTTGCATTTTCGAAGGCGTCTCGGAAGTGCAGTTGAAGGGGCAGGTGCTGCCATTCACCACACCGTATTGGGGCTTACCTGCAATATGGGTGGCGCAATCTGAAGGAGAGCGGATCAAAGCCGCGATCAAGCACGGTTTGAGCGGTCGCCTGACCTTGGATGGCACGTTGGAAGACGTTGCGACCGATACGATTTATGCGGTTTTGCCGGGCTGCAACCTGCTTGAGACAATCATCATCAACACCCACACCGATGGACCTAATGCGTGCGAAGAGAACGGCGGTGCTGGGGTACTCGCTCTGGCGCATTATTTCTCCTCGCTACCGAAATCTGCCCGCAACCGAAGCCTCGTCTTCGTACTCGTCACGGGTCATTTCCAGCTTGCCCAGTTCGGCCGCCACGGGAATCAGGCGACGGCGACCTGGCTCGAAATGCATCCAGAATTGTGGGACGGCAAACCCGGCCATGCTAAAGCCGTTGCAGGAGCTACGATTGAGCATCTTGGATGTACCGAGTGGCGAGATGACTTTGCAAAAGGGCACCCCGCGCCCACCGGGAAGCCGGAACTCGATTTGATCTATACCAGTAATAAGTCGATGAGTGGCGTGTACATCGCTGCCGCACGCGGGCGCAAAAAGGTACGCGCGCTGATAGTCGCCCCAGCGGCGGCGCAGGTGATGTTGGGCGAAGGACAGCCATTATACGCATCAGGAATTCCGACGATATCAAGCTGTCCGATACCGGACTATCTTTGCCAGGTCTTGCCGGGCGGAGGCTTGGACCGGCTCGACCCTGATTACGCCTTTCAGCAAGTCGAAACCTTTGCCCGCACGGTCGACTTGCTCGACAGGATGCCGCGTGGTGAGATCGGAATCGTTCCGTTTAACCTGTCCACTGTTATCGGTGATCTGCTGTAAACCTGACCAACACTAACGCCAGCGAAAATGGCGGTGTCACGCGATCGGCACTTTAACTGGCGCCGAGGATCATCTGGCAGTTCACGATAGTGCCGGGTCATAGCCGTCCCATCTGGGCACGCTTCGTCATGCATGAGATGACCGGCCTGCGTTTCCACATCGCGG
The DNA here is from genome assembly GCF_019793435.1 of Rhizobium redzepovicii. GTDB lineage: Bacteria > Pseudomonadota > Alphaproteobacteria > Rhizobiales > Rhizobiaceae > Rhizobium > Rhizobium redzepovicii. The sequence continues at coordinate 39,240 of NZ_JAILYH010000020.1, forward strand.
CCTTCGAGGCTCTCGGCGGCGCTCCGCGGGAGTGCTTTGCGACCGGATGAAGACTGCCGTCATCGGTGAGCGTCAGACAGAAGGCATCGTCTATAAACCATGCCACCACCAGCCTTAGCCCCAACCAAAGCCACGCGGACGGCCGCTGAAACATCCTAGTTGGTGGGATCCCACACCGCAGGCGAATCCATCACCTCCTGTCCTCCGATAGTCTCCAACGAGCTGGGAGAAACTGCTGATCCAGGCTGAATGAAGACTTTGTGTGGCATTCCCTGGCGACGAGCTTGCTGCCCCTCTCCCGGCGTAGCTGGCTGACCCAGTGCTTGGCATAGACATTGCAGGGGATGAATGCGGCGGTAACTCGTTGGGGTCGGAAGTCGTCAAACTGCTTTCCTAGGCGTCGGCATTGCCTACCGAGCACCTCGCCAGACGGAAGCACGATCGATCTGGCACGTATGTATGCGTACGGGATCATAACCATAGAGGAGTTGAAACGATGGCGGATATTCTTACATCTCTAAACCCGCTCCGGTGGATTGAAGCGCCATCCACGGAACTGGAGAGCCAAGTGACCCAAAGTCTATTCCCGATGTTCCAACGCTTGGCGGAAGCGGGCGCTGAAACCGCTAAAATTCTGCAGGTTGCCTTATTGCGCCGCGTGCAAGTCATGTGCGACAGCCACTCTACCCGCCAGGGAAAGCTCTTTACTGAGGCCGAACGTCTTGCCGAGAGTCTACGCGAGGTGCACGGCAATGGGAATTTGGGCTACGCTTGGGCGGAATACCTGCGCGACGCTAGTGAGCGCGCCATATTGTGCATGGATCTTCTCCGACAGCGCGGCGACATCTTCCTCGAACATGAAGCGGCAGGCTGTCCGCCGGTTTTCTTCTGCGACTACGAGACAGTTATGGATGGAAACGATCTGCCCTTGAAATCCAATTACGTGTTACTTCGAATGATCCCGCCCCAAGGTGTTAACGTCGATGACACGAAGCGCCCCTTCATAATCATTTGCCCGCGCGCCGGACATAGTCCCGGCGTCGGTGGCCACAAAGAAGACAGCCAGGTCGGCGTAGCGTTCCGGGAAGGTCACCCGGTTTATTTGGTGTCCTTCCGCCGAGAGCCAGAGGGGGGGGCAGTATCTCTCTAATGTCACGTATGCGGAAGCGGCCTTTGTTCGTGAGGTCATGCGCCTGCATCCGCTTGCCCGCCTTCCAGTCGTAGTCGGCAACTGCCAAGCTGGCTGGGCTACCCTTCTGATGGTTGCGACAAATCTCGACTTAGCTGGCCCGATCATCCTCAACGGATCGCCGGTGACACCTACCTCGGGAAATATCGGTGAAAATACCCTCCGCTACATGGCGGGCCTCTTCGGGGGAGCTTGGATAACCATGTTTTTGTCAGATCTGGGCGGAGGCATCTTCGACGGCGCCCATCTCGTACAGAATTTCTAAACGCTCAATCCCGAGCGCCAGTTATTCATGAAGTATGTCGAACTGTTCCGAGATGTGGATGCGGCGAGCGAAGCCTTCCTTAAGGCTGAGAAGTGGTGGGGCGGCTTCTGCCTGATGCGGGGAGACGAGATCCGCTGGATAGTTGAGCACCTCTTTGTTGGTAATCGACTGGCGCACAACAAGGCGTATGGGGAGCCGGACCGGCGGCATTTCGACCTTAAGAAGATCAGGGCGCCTATTATCATATTTGCCAGTCATGGCGACAATGTAACGCCGCCGCAGCAGGCGCTGAATTGGATCCCCGAAATCTATGACAACGAGGAGGAAATCCGCCTTCTCGGCCAGCACATTATTTATATGGTACACAACGACGTCGGTCACCTCGGTACATTCGTTTCCTCGAGAGTAATCAACAAAGAATACAATGAGGTTGCAAGCACGCTCGAGGCAATTGAGGCGTTGTTGCCTGGCCTTTACGAGATGCGCATCACGGACATTCAAGAAGATGCTGGACACAAGAGCTATAGTGTTGAACTGATCGAGCGCACCTTCGAGAATATCCGTGAGTTTAACGATGGCCATGACGATGGAGGTCCCTTCGCTGCCGTCGCCCGCGTCTCTGAACTGCAAGCGCAGATCTATCACACAGTTGCCCGCCCCTTTGTGCAGGCCGCGGTCACAGACATCTCAGCAGACGCCAGCCGAATGTTCCATCCAAAGCGGCTGGAGCGATCGCTGCTGTCTTCTCAGAATCCGATCATGGTTGGCTATAAGTCAATTTCAGAGCAGGTACGGAACTCCCGGGCGAACGCAGCAGCGGAAAATCCTTTCCTGGCTGCGGAAGCGCTCTATTTCAAGGCTGTCGAACAGGCGATCGTGGTCATGCGCGACTGGCGCGACATGGGTTATGAGCTCGCGTTTCACATGATCTGGAACAACCCTTGGCAGCGATATTTTGACAATCCCCACGAAGCATACCGCAAAGGGACGACACTTGACGATATGAGATGGCAGCCGGACATCGCCAATGCGCTCAGGAGGATCGCGATCGGCGGACTCGCCGATGCCATCATCCGTATGGTCGTACTCCTGGTGAGCGATCGTGGCGGGATCCGACGCGACCGCCTGGCGCGCTGGTCACGGGTGCTGACCGAGGACGAGCCCTTCCGCTCACTAAGCGCTGATCATTTGGCCGAAATCACTCGCGTGCAGACGGCTATCGTCACCTTTGAGCCGGAGCAAGCAATGGAGACGCTGCCGCTGTTGCTAACGGAACCGAGGCAACGGCAACTCGCTTATGCAGCCGCTTGCTATATCCCGGGCTCCAGGGCGGAGATGTCATCGAGTACTGTTGCCATGCTACAGCGCTTCGCGGACGTGCTTGGCCAGCCATCGATCGTCGATGTGATTGAGGATCCGCTGGCAGTGACATAGTTTGTTCGTAGAGTAGCGTCTCGATCTCACCGAATCACATAATTATTGGTTTTCGCTCGTTGGTCACGGAGGCGCTTGAAACAATTCCATCGCAAATTCAGCCAGGACCGCAGATCGGAAAATTGCCATTGGACATCCGTCCTTTACAACGCAACGATGCCGTAATCCGGTTCAGTGATCGGGCCGGCAGAGGGCGGATTGAAACTGTGGAGGAAGGCTCTCGTCATAGGGCTGGCGCTCGCTGCAAATCATCGTGATCGAACGCACTGGCCATACGGTTGATCTCGGCTGACCGCGCACCGACCGCCTTGGCGGTCTCGCGCCACCTTGCGGTGTCGCGACTTCCTTAATGATCGCGCGAGCCTCGGCGAGCGTTAGGGCGTAGAGCCCTGCAGCTTCTTCCAGCAGGTCAAGGGAGCAGGTGCCTTCATCAAGATCAATGTTTGTCGTCAGCGCGCGCGCCTTGACATCCGTAGGCACTGGATTGAGGTCATAGGCAGGGGACAACGACCAGCTGGCTTTATTGAGCCACAGAAAGCCGTGATTTTTCTCCCCAGCTCAGAGCTAGAGCGGGCTGCAGCGAGAAGCGGCCGGGGTCCTCGAGCCAGGCACGATCATACTCAAACACGATTGTTTCGGCACCACGGGCGCGATTGCTCCGGGCCAGATGGGACGTGTGCGGCCGTGAAGGTCGAGATGAACTTCGAAATCAGCCATCGCGTGACGATCCCGGTGATCGCCTTGGGTGAGCGTGCTTGGGCAACTCTGCATTGGCCAGAGACTGGCCGACGCTGTCGTTACGGATGTCGGCGACTTGGCTCAGCCCATCTAGCAGGCCGAGTGCCTGGAGGACGCCTGCATAGATGCCGATGCTGACATTGGTGTCGCCGGCCTCGATCTTTTGAAGCGTTGAGCGTGAGGTGAAGGCACGTTCGGCTACTACCGCCATAGGCAGGCGGCGACGTCGACGTGCGTCGTGGATGTCTGCGCCCAGTTTGCGCAGCGCGCGCCGCACAGCGGCCGGAGCGTTGTGAGGTGTCGGAATTTGTCACCTTCGCACTACAGATTGCACTAGATATGTAGCACGAAGGTTACAATTTTTCAAGAGAGATGGTCAGAGAGAAAAGTGGTTAGAATGGGAATCGCGGGAGCGATAGCGCAAGTACGAGCCAGGCTGGCAGGCGAAGAAAGATGGCGGATCTTGAGGTGCTCAAGATCGATGCCGCCTCCGGACTGGAAGCGCGATCGGAACCACTATCGTCTGCTGATGCGGCTTTTGCCGATTGCCAAGCTGCACCCGGCCCTTAGTCGAACGGGTGCTCCTGGAAGATGCGGTGGTGTCGGTGACCGTGGACACCTCGTCGATCAGGGTCGCAACCGTGGCTGGTTTTGAGAAATCGGCGGGCGGACATTGTCGGCCATCAGGACACCAATTGAACTAGGCCATTTGGACTAGAATTTCCACTTATGGCGCGCCAACCGATCGGTTCCTCATGGATCGGGAAGCCGACCTCTACACAGCGGGCTCAATCCTCTAGAATAGTTGCTAATGACCGCTCATCAGACAATCTGATTGAAAGTTCCCCGCGAAGCAGCCATATATTTAGCTCAAATTCATTAGTGCTACGTAGGACATTGATCATGGTAGATGTGGAGCTGCAGGTCGCTCGGCAAAATGCCTCTCTTCGAGTGCAAGTCGAAGAAAGGCTCAGACAGGCTATTGCGACGGGCAAGTTCAAGCCGGGGCAAAGGCTCGTCGAGCGCGAGCTTTGCGAAATGATCGGCGTGGGTCGCACGTCCGTCCGTGAAGCGCTTCGGCAGCTTGAGGCAGAGGGATTGATCACAAGCTTCCCCCACAAGGGTCCAGTTGTCAGTATCATAACCTATGAGGAGGCCGCTCAGCTCTACACCGTCCGCGCGCTGCTCGAGGGGTTTGCTGGTCAGCAGTTCGCCGAAAATGGAACGGCGGAAGATATTGCCACTTTGCAAGATGCCGTTAGAGAATTCGAAGCGTCGGCGGAAAGCGGCGTGGGACACAGGCTCATCGCTGCCAAAAACGCCTTCTATGACTGCTTGATGGATGGCAGCAAAAACGTCTTCGTCAGGCAAATGCTAACATCGCTGCACAACCGGATCAATCTTCTGCGCATGACTTCGATGACACAACCGGGGCGCCTCAAACATAGCATTGCAGAAATCAAAGAGATTGCCGAAGCGATCCAAAATCGCAACGGACCCAGGGCTGCGGCCGCTTGTAAGCACCACATTGATATGGCTGCGAAAGTCGCACTCGAGTACCTGCGCAACAACACCTCAGGCTGATGCCATAAGATTTTCTGAAAATTGACAGATTGTCTGATGCTGGAGGTGGCCGGGTGTAATTAAATCCTTCAGGGCACGGTGCTTTTGACAACGCAACAACCTCTCTGGTGTCCATCGGACGATAAGATGGGTGCTGCTTGCACGGTCATTTTAAGTGAGGTGATTGAAGAAGCGACGGCAAAATTGGCGTCGTAGCGAGGGAGGGCCGGCCCAAGCATGAATTTTCCGATTGACAGATTGTCTGATAGGTCGTTAACTACTCCTCACTAACGGAGGTAGCTGATTGTGCTTGCCTCACATTCGGGAGCGGGACGTTGTCACCACGAAAAAATCTGCGCGTCGCCTTTATTGGTCTCGGCGCAATGGGCGGGCCGATGGCACAACATCTGTTGTCGGCTCAATTCGAAGTCACTGGCTTTGATCTATCGGCCGAGGCTAGGGAAAGGTTCGCGGCCGTCGGCGGCGTTCCGGCAGAGACGGTAGCGGAAGCATTCAATGGGGCCGATGTTGCGGTTACCATGCTTCCCAACGGCAAGGTTGTTCAAGACGCGCTCTTCAAGGATGGGGCCTGGCAATCCCTGAGTGCTGACGCGCTTGTCATCGACATGAGCTCATCGGCGCCCAATGATACTCGTGAGCTCGCAGAACGCTTGCATCAGAAGGGCTTGCGGCTGGTCGATGCTCCCGTGTCAGGCGGAGTGAAGCGAGCCGTCGAAGGCTCTCTTACTATCATGGCAGGCGGTGCTTCTGACGATATCGATCAAGCTGATCCCATCCTGTGCGCCATGGGCGGCCAGATTTTTAGGACAGGCCCGATCGGCTCAGGGCACGCCATGAAAGCCATCAACAATTTCGTATCGGGAGCCGGGGTTCTGGCAGCTATCGAAGGCGTTCTTCTTGGCCGAACGTTTGGTCTCGATCCTAGAACGATCGTCGATATTCTCAACTCGTCGTCTGGCAAGAACAACGCAACAGAAGTGAAGATGAAGCAGTTCATCCTCTCGGAGACTTTTGGCTCTGGTTTTGCTTTGGGGCTTATGGCGAAAGACATTAGGATTGCAGCGGACTTGTCGAAGGCGCTCAATCTCCAGCTGCCGACATTGGCCGGTACCGCTGATGCCTGGGATGCTGCTCGGCATGCTTTAGGCCCCGATGTCGACCATACGAAAATTGCGCAGTTCGTGAAAGATCAGGCCTGACCGCGAAAAACTACGCCAAACTGACAGTTGAAAATTGTCTGATAATCTGTCAAATATGATGAAGGGAGCGAAACCCAATGGCCACTTTGGACAGGAAAGATAAGGGGTCTAAGGCCGGCGAGCGAACAGCTCCATCGGAGCAGTTCAAGCGCGGACTTGCTACTCGTCGGCAGGTGATGGGGGACGCTTACGTTGATGCGGCCCTCGGAAAGGCGACCGACTTCACCTGGCCGATGCAGGAACTCGTCACCGAGTATTGTTGGGACAATATCTGGAACCGACCTGGCCTCGACCGTCGCGCTCGATCGATCCTCAACCTTGGAATGATAGCGGTTTTAAACCGACCGCACGAGCTCAGAGGCCACATCCGCGGCGCCATCAACAACGGTGTTACGAAACAGGAGATCCAGGAGATCTTCCTTCAGGTGGCTATCTACGTTGGTGTGCCAGCAGGCATCGACAGTTTCAGGCATGCCCAGGAAGTATTCACCGAAATGGGCATTTGAGAATGTGCTGTCCCGTGAGGGGGCATGTACAACATGCGCGGAGTTCTCAGCGCTTATCAACAAGGGAGGAGCCTAAAATGGCGATAGATCTCAAGAAATTCATAGAATTCGTGCGGGAGGATTTCGAGTTCAAGCGCGAAACTCGTTATCTTAACGGTATATTAAAATGCGATTTCCCTACCCGCAGTGTAGCGCTTCATTTCGAGGACGGTACGTTGCTAAAGGTGGAAGAGGCCGAATACGACGACGACAAGTGCACTATCGTCATACGCGGGACCGGTTCACAGTGGGAGGCGCTGCTTCAGCACAAACCCTTGCCGTTTTATCAGTGCTTGCAGTCATCAAACATCAAGCATGGCCTCTACCTTAGCAGTAACAACGAAACCTTCGCGTATCTGCCTGCTCTCAACCGCATGACCACCCTGATGCGCAATGCCCGTTCTGAAGGAGCAGCAGCATGACCAAGTTTGACCCCATTATCGGCCGTTATCTCTATCTCACCGTAGAAGGTATCGAGTACCGCGTCTATTACGAAGAAGCGGGCCAGGGGATTCCGCTTCTCGTCGGTCATACGGCAGGGTCCGACGGTCGCCAATACCGTCATATGCTTTGCGATTCCGACGTGACGAAAAATTTTCGCGTCATCGCGTTCGATCTGCCGTATCACGGCAAGTCCCTTCCCCCCTACGGCGTTCGCTGGTGGGAGAAGGAATACAACATGACCAAGAAGTTCATGATGGACTTCCAGCTCGAACTCTCAAAAGCGCTCGACCTAGACCGCCCCGTTTATTTGGGCAGCTCCATGGGCGGCCATCTCGCGATCGACCTGGCATCGAACTATCCGGACAACTTCCGCGCCACGATCTCGGTCGAAGGTGCGTTGCGCTCGGCGGCGGAGTACGTCGACGTCGGTATGGCTGGCATCCGCAGGGAGTTCGACAATCCAAACGTCAATCGCACCTCCATCGGTGCGGCGATGATGCTGAATATCTCACCGTACTCGCCAGAAGCGAATGTCCGTGAAATCCAGTGGGAATACAGCTGCGGTGGACCGGGAATCTTCGCGGGTGATCTTTATTACTACTACTACGACCACGATGTGTCGCCAGAAGAAGCCAGCAAAATCGATACGTCGAAATGTATGCTATACTTCCTCACGGGCGAATACGATCCAAACACGTCCCCGGCCGATACCAAGATTGCTGCAGACCTGGTCAAAGGCTCCAAGTTTTGGACAATGGAAAAGCTCGGACATTTTCCCGTTACTGAGGACTATAGCGAGTTCCGGAAGTATCTGTTGCCGATTCTTGAGGAGATCCAACAGTCATCAGCAGCCCGGTCTAAGGTTGCCTGATCCTTTTCTCGGGAGGAGAACTTCAATGAGGTGCATTCTGAATGTCACACTTGGGGCGCTGATCTCGGTTAGCGCCCTGGCGACAACCGCTTACGCGGATGGTGTCGATCAGCTACCGGCTACAGAAAAGAAGATCTATGAAACTGTAGATCCGCAGATTCCATTGGGGGCGAGCGCCTACAAAGACTTCAAGCCCAAAAAGGGTCCTCCGTGGAAGATCGGCTATGCAAGCAGCTACGCTGGCAACACCTGGCGAGCCGCAGCTCTCGATGCGGTCATGAGCGATCTTTTACCGCGATCAAAGGCTGCGGGCCTGGTGTCTGATGTCGTGGTCACCCAGTCGGATCTTAAAGACGCCGTTCAGATCCAGCAGATGCGTCAAATGGTGGACGAAGGCGTCGATGCAATCATCATCTGCTGCTCGAACGTCACGGCTCTTAATCAGACGATCGAATATGCCTACAAAGCCGGTGTGCCGGTGTTCTCATTTTCGGGCTACGTGACGTCGCCATACGCCATCAATGGCGCGGCCAATCACGCGCAGGGCGGTGCCGAGATGGCGACGTGGCTGGCGGAAAAAATAGGAAAGAAGGGCAATATCCTTCTCGTTTCTGGTATTCCCGGTTTCGCTTCTTCGGACAGCTTTGACAAAGCGGCTAAGGAAGCACTTGCTAAGTACCCCGACATAAAGATCGTCGGTGAAGTTGCAGGGAAGTGGACCGACCAGGTGGCCCAGGTCGAAGTTCAGAAGTTTCTTGCGACGAACCCGACGAAGATTGATGGGATCCTCACGCAGGGGGCCCAAGAGAACGGCGTTCTCAACGCAATGCTGCAGTCAGGTCGAGACATGATCCCGATTACTCTCGGGGGGGAAGCTTCCGCCGCGTGCTACTGGCGCAAGAACCCCGAGTTTGTGGACAGGAGTTTCCATATTTGGCCGCCGCGTCGCGAGATGCAACAGATGTGGGAGATCATGCTCCGCACATTGGAGGGACAAGGCCCTAAGGTTCAGTCCTTCCTTCGACCCGTCTTGCCTTACACCATCGATGAAGTCCGCGCGGCAATACCAGAAGATTGCGACTTGAACTCGACAGACTTCGTGGAGCCCAAGGCGGACGGGTGGTTTCCTGCTGCGATTGCTGCAGACTACTTCGAACGCCCGGCTAATCCCTGGAAGCCTGTGTCGAAGTGAAACTGTTCTGCCCGGTGGGTCTTGCCACCGGACAGAAGTTTCTCTTGTGGGAGGACCGCCTCGCGCGGCCGTTGGGATTAGAGGATCTCCGATGCAAAACCAAACTACGATCAAGTTGATCAATGTTGCCAAGTCTTTCGGCGAGACTAAGGCCTTAAAGAAGTGTGATTTTGAAGCCCGGGCCGGAGAAGTGCACGCCATCGTCGGAGAGAATGGAAGTGGCAAAAGCACGATGGCGAAGATCATGTCTGGAGTGTTGCACCCAGATTCCGGGAGCGTTTCGGTCCTTGGAGAAGAGATTTCGACTCCGACTGACGCCAAGCGCATCGGGCTGACAACGATCTTCCAGGAAGTGCTGGTGGCCGACGAGGCCAGTGTATTGGAAAACCTGTATGTCGGGCGCGACGGCATCTTCCGCTCGCAGGGCGGCAGTGGTCGGCGTACCGAGGCTGAGGAGATCCTGAAACGCCTCGTCGGCAAGCCCGTGGATCTCGATCAGAACGTTGGGGCATTGCCTCTGAGCGTCAAGCAATGGATAGTTATTGCGCGAGCGGTCTTGCGCAGGCCGAAGGTCCTCATCCTCGATGAATCGTCTGCGGCATTAGACCTCGATTCCACGATCCGCCTCCACGAGGAAATTGATCGTCTCCGTAGGGAAGGTGCGACCGTGCTGATCGTAACGCATCGGATCGCTGAACTTGTCCGCATCGCCGATCGAGCCACGATCCTTCGCGACGGCGTCACCATTGGTACGCTCGAGAAGCATGAAATAACTGAAGAGAACCTGCTTTCAATGATGACGCCCGCGGACCGAAACGCAAGCGACGCGAAGGCGTACGAATCAAAGCAAGTAGGCGCCGCCGCGCCGGCCGTGGTAGCGGTAAGAGACCTCGTTACTCACAGCGCGGCAGCGCCCTTCGATTTCGATCTACCGAAAGGAGCGATCATCGGTGTTGCAGGACTCGACGGGCAGGGGCAGGACGCTTTCGTACGCGCCGTTGCGGGTATCATCCAGCCTTTTGGTGGTAATGTCCAAGTCTGGTCATCCAGCACCGAGAGAATGAAAAAGGTCGCATCGCTCGAAGACGCTACCAAAGCAGGAATCTCGTATATTTCCGGCGACCGCAAGCGTGAAGGTATCTTCCCTCAGCAGAGCATCTTCGAAAATCTTGCCATCGGCGTCTATCGAAAGAACCTCGGTCCTCTTGGTATAATCAATAAGGCCGGCCTCAAACCCATGTTCAAACGCGAGGTGGATCGGCTCCGGATTAAGATTGGAAGTCCGGCGAACAAGATCACCTCACTGTCGGGCGGAAATCAGCAAAAAGTTTTGATCGGCCGTGCCTTTGCAAACGAACCGTCCGTCATCGTCCTTAACGATCCCGCTCGCGGTGTCGACCTCGGAACGAAGCGCGATCTCTACCGCGAACTGCGCCTGTTCACGGAGAAGGGTGGCAGCGTGATTTATCTATCAAGCGAAATCGAAGAGTTCATCGGCTTTGCGGACCGCGTCGACGTCTTCTTTGCTGGAAGGCTTTTCCGGTCGCTAGCAGGCGAGGACATAGCGGAAGAGCCAATCTTGGCCGCAATGTTTGGAAAATCGCCAAACGCCTCCATCGAGTTCGATCTGGAAAGGACTGCATGATGTCTGGAATCGCATTCCGTCAAATCACCCAGGACCGTTCCCTCTTCGTGCCGGCCGGCCTATTCATTGTCCTTTTGGTCGCCGTTGCCCTACGCGGACACGGGCTATTCACGAACAACGGCCTCGCAGGTGCAATCCTTGTCGCCACGCCCTTGATTCTAACGGCGCTTGCCCTCACCCCCATTGTCATGGCGGGTCGTGGAGCAGTGGACCTTTCAGTTGGCCCCTTGATGGGGTTCATCAACGTTACCCTTATTACCTGGCTTGTGGGTAACGGAATTACCAACCCTATCGCAGTGATAGTATGGGCAGTCGGCCTGGGAGCGGCATTCCAGCTACTCCAGGCGCTGGTTATCATTTATGTGCGTGTCGCTCCGATAATCGTTACGCTGTCGGGTTTTCTTGTCCTCTCCGGGTTGAACCTGATGGTGATGTCCCGACCGGGTGGAGTCGCGCCCGACTGGATGCTTAGCTGGGGGGCGGGGACCGACATCATGTCACCTGTTTTGCTGTTGCTGGTTGCAGCGTATGCATTATGGCTCCTTCTCAGGGGGACTATGTTTTACCGCAACCTTCGCATGACGGGTGCGGATGAGCGCATGGCGTATACGAGCGGCGTTCGAGTGGACGCAGTCCGCATCATCGCCCACGTTGTTGGTGGAGCATTCGCTGGACTTGCCGCCCTCAGCTACACGGCGCTGATCTCCTCTGGTGATCCGACGCAGGGCAGCACCTACACCCTTCAGGCTGTTACGGCCCTGGTTCTCGGAGGTGCGAGCCTCTCCGGTGGTCGTGGTGGAGCACTTGGATCTACGCTTGGCGCGATCAACATGTTCCTCATCTCCTATCTCCTCTCCACCTTCAACTTCGGCACGGTTTCGGGGTTCGTTACCCAGATGGCATTCGGCTTAATCCTCGTCGGATCACTTCTCGTGAACGTCTTTGTCATCAGTCGCCGCGCGGTTGTGTAAGGAGCAAGATAATGGTCGCGACAGTTATGAATTCCGAAATCAAATCGGCTCAGAAGTCTAACCCGCTCAAGGCTCATCGGAGCATCGTCATTGGCTTTGTTCTTCTGGCCTCTCTCTTAGCACTCGGTGCATTGCTGGTCCCCGGCTTCGTATCATCCCAAAACGCGCGTTCAATCCTTCTTCTCGCAGCGTTTCTGGGGCTTGCCTCCATTGGCCAGACCCTGTGCGCTCTGGTCGGTGCGCTCGATCTTTCGATACCATATATTATTGGAGGCGCGAACATCCTCCTTCCCAGCCTTATGGTCGCAGGTATTCCCGCTCCCCTCGCGATGCTGGTTGTCATGCTCCTCGGTGCGCTTGTCGGGGCCGCCAATGGCGCCCTGAGCTTCCGTCTCCAAGGGCAAGCGCTGATCATGTCGCTCGGAGTTGGCTTCGCGGCCGTCGGTGCGGTCCAGATCTACACCTCACTCGGCTCGGCGTTTGGTGGTACAGTGTTTGCTCCGGTACCCGAATGGCTGAGGAACATTTCGGCGTTCAACGGAAAGTTTTTCGGCCTGTCGCTGCCTCCGGTCATCGTGATCTGGGCTATCGTCGCCATCGCGCTTGGATGGTTCATGTACAACACCTGGTTTGGCCGCAGCATTTACGCCGTCGGCGGAAGCCGGACGGCGGCCGCCCGCCTCGGAATCTCCGAATTCAAGGTCTGGACCGTCATCCATAGCGTCAGCGGTGCCATGTCTGCAATCACGGGCATGCTGCTACTAGGGTTTTCCGGTGGTGGCTTCGTCGGCGTGGGCGACCCTTATCTTTTCACCACCGTAGCAGCGGTGGTGATTGGAGGGACGTCGCTTCTTGGTGGGGCGGGCGGCTATGGCGCGACAGTGCTCGGTGTTCTTGTCCTGACTGTACTGACCTCGCTTCTAGTTGGCCTCGGACTGAACTTTCCGGCGCAGCAGGCTGTCGTCGGTCTGCTCATCGTTCCGATGGTCGCGATATACGCACGGTCACCACACATTCGAAATCAGATATGATCAATGCATAGAAAGGAAGATCCATGGCAATCTCCAGCACCCTGCTAGGCCGTTTGAAGGACCAGACTCTCGTTCGCGAGCAGATGCTGGTTGGAGGAAAGTGGTCGAGCGAAGGGGTAAACGGCACACGCATCAACGTGCTAAACCCCTCCACGATGGACGTCCTTGCCTCTTTGCCTAGCGCTGGCCTTGCTGAAGTGCGAGCCTCTATCGATGCTGCAAAGGCTGCACAGAAGAAGTGGGCTAGGGTTTCGGCGAAGGAACGCTCGCTGATCATGCGGAAGTTCTACGAAGAGGTGGTAGCTAACGCTGAAGACCTGGCCGTAATTCTGACATCGGAAATGGGCAAGCCACTGGCGGAAGCGCGTGGCGAGATTGCTTACGGCGCTTCCTACATCGAATGGTTCGGTGAGGAAGCCAAGCGTGTCTATGGTGACACCATTCCAGGTCACCAGGCCGACAAGCGACTGCTTGTCATCAAGCAGCCGGTTGGCGTTGTGGCCGCCATCGCTCCTTGGAACTTTCCGTCGGCGATGGTGTGCCGCAAGATCGCGCCGGCGCTCGCGTCCGGCTGCGCGATCGTATTCAAGCCTGCTGCCGAGACTCCGTTATCGGCGCTTGCATTGGCGATCCTCGCGGAGCGTGCCGGAATACCCGATGGCTTGTTCAGCGTCCTCCCGACGGATAATGCAAGAATGTTTGGCGAGGAGGTCTGCTCCAACCCGGTCGTCAAGAAACTGACCTTCACCGGTTCGACCGAAGTTGGCCGTATCTTGATGGCGCAAGGCGCCCAGAAGATCATGAAGCTGAGCCTGGAACTCGGCGGCAATGCGCCGTTTATCGTTTTCGACGATGCAGATCTCGACCAGGCGGTCGAGGGGGCTATGCTTTCTAAGTTTCGTAACGCGGGTCAAACCTGCGTGTGCGCGAACCGTATTTACGTACAGAGCGGGATCCATGACAGGTTCGTCGAGAAGCTGGCAATGCGCGTGAGTGCCTTGCAGGTTCTTGACGGGTTTGAGAGCGGGGCGACGATCGGCCCGTTGATCAACGATGAAGCGGTAGCAAAGCTCTATGGTCATATCGATGACGCTGTGACCAAGGGTGCGACTGTCGTGGTTGGTGGTGACCGCGATGCTCGCGGAGGCACGTTCGTCCAACCAACGCTTCTCTCGGGTGCCACAAAGGATATGAAGGTTGCGCGTGAGGAAACCTTCGCGCCTCTGGCTCCGGTGTTCAAGTTCGATACTGTCGAGGAAGTCATCGAACTCGCGAACGATACGGAATTCGGCTTGGCAGCCTACTTTTTCGCCAACGACCTCAGGAACGTTTGGAAGGTCACAGAGGCGCTGGAATACGGCATGGTTGGCGTGAACACGGGTCTGATTTCCACCGAATTAGCGCCATTCGGCGGCGTCAAGCAATCCGGCTTCGGCCGAGAGGGCTCAAAGTACGGAATGGATGACTTCTTATCCATGAAATACGTCTGCATGGGCGGGATCGGCGCATAGCGATCGCCCAAGGGTCGCTCGCCGACTGAACTTAAAGGGGGAGAGGTCTGTTGAATAGAGGCAGGACAGCAACATCCTCTCCGCCGGTTGCGAGGTCTCAAAAGGCTGGACTTTTCTAGAGGTTTCGCGGGAGCTGTCCTACGGATCTTCCCTTCCGACCCCTTCTGGGGCCGGCCTTGCAGACGAGATTTCTGCCTGTCTTTTCGATTGTCGATCCTTCCGCCAATGCCCTACAAGGTAAGTCTTTCCCAGATAGCTTGTAGCCTTCGAAGAGGTAACACGACATGAACGAGCTGTTGCACCGTGGCGTTGTCGTTTCAACGTATCGGAGTCCTGAGCAGGAGCATGATCACCACCCGATCGATGCACGCGTTCGTCCTGAAATCGATCAGGCCGACGATGCTGCACGTGCCAGCGTGGAGGGTCAAGCGAAAGCCATTCGCGTCAACCAGCGACGCGTCAAGGTGTAGTTGTCGGCGGCCGCACCCTCAGTGTCGGTTTGACGTAGCCGCCGATCTTCGCCGGCGCCAGGCCTTTATGGTAGATCCGGATGCGTCCGGGTCATCCAGACGTCAAACGCGTAATGCAGGAAGAGATTCGATAGGATCGGGCTGACCACGCCCCCTTGCGGGGTACCACGCATCCGCTCAATGACTTCTCCGTTCTTTTCCATAGGCGCGGTCAACCATCTTTCGATGTAGAGCAGAGCCCAGTTGCATTTAACGTCTTTTCTGACCGTCTTCAGCAAGAGATCATGCGGAAGATTGTCGAACAGCTTTGATGTCGGATTCCGGATCAATCATCTGCTTGACCACCATCTGCGCGATCCGATCACTGACCGCCGATTCCAGATCTTGTAGAGATTTCTCGCAAGGTCTTTGTCAAACATCTCCAGGGTCTCACCGTCCACCCGGCTGCACCACGGTTGGCTTTGACCGCTTTGTAAGCTTCGTACACTTGCCGCTTCTCAATCCGAAACGGCTTGTCTGTCGTACCTATCGAAGTCCTGTTTCCAGTTGTTCCAAACAATACGACCACCTGATCCGATCCCTTTGCTCCGGCCCCATTACAGGGCCCTCAACGCTCATACGGATCGGTCCGCCCCAGTCTCCTGCATCGGTACTCTCGCCTTACGGTTTCTCCGCTTGGGCTTCTCCCTTGGCATCAGGAGCCTGGTTCCTGCAGTTCCGGGTGAAAGCCTGTGTCCAACTCACGCCCCCTCTACGCCGGTCGCCGCCCGCCCAATCATCAGGCACCCGGCGGACTTGTCCCAGGATGACGAAACAGTCCTGGTTTCGACGACGCTTATATTCATAACGGCGCGTCTTCGGAGGGTTCACTTTCGTTCGTCTTCGGACACGCACCTGCTCGGATCTCGTCCGAACTTTTCATCCGGCGCTCACCACCACGGCTCTTTACCGCAGCAGCTCGGACTGGTTTGAGACCCGCTCCTGAAAGCCGATCCCGGAGGGCCATCCTCCATCATTCACGCAGCTTCACGTTACGGGGTTAGCTCACACTGAACTCCTTCCGTGCCTCTGCAGCACACTTTCGTCGATGAAGATCAGTTTCTCCGGATCGAGGTCCAATTGACCATCGAACCAGGCGCGCCGGCGCTTCAGGACGTCCGGTCGGTCCTGCTCCAGTGCGTGTGCGGTCCTTTTTAAAGGTCCACCCACGGCTTCGAAGCCAAGCGCCAAGTGCGCTGCGGCTGATCTTCACCTGCCGCTCGACGGACAAGCGCTCAACCATCTCATCGAGCGTCACATCCCTACGCTCGTTGATCAACGCGACAACGAATTCCTCGTGTGCATCCACTGCCGAAGGTCGTCTCCAGCCCTGTGGCCGAGCAGTCAGCTCACCCTCTTTCGCTCTTGCAATCCAGCGGATCGCCGTCGAAATCCCAACTCCGAAACGAGCCGCAGCCTGTCGAGCCGACATGCCCGCCGCAGACGCTTTCAAAACCCGTATTCGAAGATCATCGCTCAGGGCCTGTCCCATCATCCACCTCTTCTCTGTGGAGTTGAATCAGCTTCGATGGACGCCGTCACATCACAATCGATTCATCGATCGCAGGACTTGCTCTAGGTCGCTCGTGGCGGGGCGAAACTCGGTTGCTGAAAACGATGATGCTCTTCGAACGGCGCCAAATGAAATTTTGCCGGCTGCATCCTCCTTGTAAGCGCGGACGATCCATTGGACGCCTGACTATCCTTAAAACGTCGTCTTTTTGCATTCGAGACGGGCAGGAAAGGCTTCATTAACCAACGCAACCAATAGGTATTCTCAGCTATGTCACAGACCCACAAGATTGATCTGCCGTTCGAATGAATGAAACGGCAATTGGAAGATTTGAGTAGACAAGTCGATCGTCCACCTCACCTAAAAGGTTTGCCTTTATGCCCAAGTCCATTAGACTCGCTTTATCTTTGATATTTGTTCTGCTCTCTCTTCTCGCGGCGGGCCAGGGCATCGTGAGTATCGTCAAGCTGCTGTCCATTAGGAGCAATATATCCGAAGTTGCCAGCAACTGGCTGCCATCGATCGATGTGATAAATCGGATCAATACGATCACCGGGGACTACCGCATCCTGCAGTTCAGGCTGGTGACAAACTCATCAGATTCGACGAGCCTTGCGCATAATATCACCACCTTCCGCCAGAAGATGGAGGATCTCGCGAATGCCCGTGGTGAATATGAGCCGATGGTGACATCCGGCGAGGAGCGTCAGGCCTATGACGCGTTCTCCGCTTTGTGGACGCAATATCAGGAGGATGGCGAGCGGATTGTTAAACTAATGCAGGCAGGCAAGAAGGATGAAGCATTTGCTCTTCTAACGAGTGACGCCACGACGAAACTGTATAATGATAGCGGAGCGCTCCTTGACCAGGATGTCGCAGTTAACAAGCGTGGTGGAGTCGCGGCCGTCGGAAACACGATGGGCGCCGTTTCATCGACGGTTTTGGTCACCATTCTTGCCATGGCGCTGGCAACTACGACGGGCATTATAGCCCTGCTTTACTGCATCCGGAAGATTACCGATCCGATCTCGCGGTTGACTACCACGATGGGCGTACTGGCAGATGGTAATCTCGACACTGAGGTTCCTTTCGCAATGCGCGCCGACGAAATCGGCAAGATGTCGAGAGCCGTTGAGGTATTCAAGCAAAACAGCATCAAGGCCCGCGATCTGAACGCGCAGGAGGCCGCGTTGCAGGCCAAGAGCGCCGACTTGCAGTCGAGCATTGCCGAGGTGGTGTCAGCCGCCGTAGCCGGTGACTTCACCCATCGCATCACCAAGAAATACGGCGATGCGGCTCTCGACCGTTTTGCAGGAAGCGTCAATGAGCTGGTCACCTCTGTTGACCGGGGCATCGCCGAAACTCGCCGAGTTATCTCAGCGCTTGCCGATGGGGATCTGACGGAAAACATGTGCGGCGAGTTTCAGGGAGCCTTTGGTGAACTGAAGAGTAATGTCAACGCCACCATGGCAGCCCTTCGATCCGTATTAGGCGAGGTTCGCTCCGCCGTCGACACGATCAACGGCGGAGCCGGCGAGATGCGCATCGCCTCAGGCGACCTTTCAAAGCGCACGGAACAGCAAGCCGCGGCCCTGGAGGAGACCTCTTCGGCGCTTGAGGAAATCACGGTGGCGGTAAAAAGCTCGACAGAAAGAGCCACGGAAGCCAGCCATATGGTCGATGAGGCACGCAGAAGCACCGAGCAGTCGAGCGCGGTTGTCAAAGACGCGGTCGCCGCCATGGGCCGCATCGAGCAGGCCTCGGATGAAATCGGCCAGATCATTAACGTCATTGACGAGATCGCCTTCCAGACCAATCTTTTGGCCCTTAACGCCGGCGTCGAGGCGGCGCGTGCGGGTGACGCTGGAAAGGGTTTCGCCGTTGTGGCTCAGGAGGTGCGTGAACTGGCACAGCGCTCCGCCACTGCCGCCAAGGATATCAAGGCGCTGATCAACCGGTCCGGCGACGAGGTCAAAACTGGGGTCAGGCTGGTAACGGCCACAGGCGATGCCCTTGGTCTAATCCGAGGCCACGTGATCAAGGTGAACGAGCACGTTCATACGATCTCGACGGCGGCACGAGAGCAATCGACCGGGCTGGCGGAAGTCAGCACTGCGGTCAACCAGATGGATCAGACGACCCAGCAGAATGCGGCGATGGTGGAAGAATCGACGGCGGCCACCAACCGGTTGGCGGATGAGGCTTCCAATCTGGCGCGGCTTATTGCGCGCTTCAGGCTCGACGGTTCGACTTTTGTACGGCGTGTTGCCCACCAGAACGGTAAGCCGGCCGCCTCGCCAGCGCGTGCCCTCTCCCAGAAGCTTGCCGGCGCCTTCGGCGGACGTACTACAGCCGCTGTCGCGACTAAGGAATGGGAAGAGTTTTAATGAATCATGTCATAATTCACCGCAGGATATTATCGGTTTCCATCTGGCAGCCAGCAGTTCTGCATGAAGACGACGTTGATCCCGGAAATCCGGGGGTTAGCAGAGGCGACGCCGCTGCCCCTAACGCATGTTCTCGGTTCAGGGATCTGCCGGTTCTGTCATTCCGGTGATAGAGCTTGCTGCCGAGATAACCAATCCCATCGGTCTAGCCACAGCGCCATTGTCGTCGTTGAGGTAGCAGATGGTATCATCGGCCCGGTCGTCGATCAGGTCTCTGGCATTCTATCGATCAACGGCGATCGGATCCAACCGGTTCGGACTTAGGCGCGACTTCGACCCAACCTTCAGCTACGGAATCACTCCGCTTGAACAAGGGATGGAATGCTCCCTTAGTTTTGAGCAAAGGTTTGGCACCAATCAGGACGCATCGCAGCTGCCTAGCAGACTTTTGCTTTTTCACCTTCCGCGACTGTCTTCCTTCAAGACGCGGAGTATTAACGAAATTCAACGAGAGTTCGAAGATGTCCAAAGTTATCGCAATCAATTTCGGGCAACAGGCTAAGACAGATACCCACTTAGAAAGCCACGAAGATGCACAGTCGCAGCGCCTGGAGCAAGAGCGGCTGCAAATGATCCAAATCACCAATCACCTTGAAGCACTGTACGCTCGGCTGCTGACCGTCTGTGGCGACAGACCGAAAAATTAAGGGCGCAGCGATGGTATAGCCCGGTGGAGCGCTGCGAACCACAGCGCCATCGCGAAGGGCTATTTCCGGGTCAGCTTTCGGGCGGAGAGGCCATCATATGCACTGTTTTAGATGGCAGTTCGCCGTAACGTCTCTTGTACTCTGCAGCAAAACGGCCGAGGTGTGTGAAGCCCCACTTAAGCGCTATTTCCGAAACGCTGATTTTAGCGCCGTTTTGCAGCAGTTCCTGTCGAGCTGCGCACATACGCAAGTCTCGGAGGTGCATTGTGGGGCTGGTATTACGAAATTGTCGGAAGCCGTGCTGCAAAGTCCGCACGCTGACCTTGGCCGCAGCGGCGATATCGTTAAGGGAAATGGGTTGAGCCATATGCTCTTCCATAAACTCCATTGCCCGTTTCACGTGACGAGGCGTGGGAGACGGAGACGGACGACGAAGTTCATCGGTATAGCGATGCATACAGCTTTCGATCAAAAGGTACTCTATCGCGTCGAGGAGCGAGCTATAGGCCGACGGGCATTGTCGCAGAGCCCCCCCGGCACTGAGGCCGCGATGGGCAGACAGGGCTAGTTCTCGCATGAGCGTTCCCGCGCTCGATGCAAGATCAAGGGTCGGCTGAATTTGCAGATTTCCGCTGATCGTCCGATCGAGCATGCGAGAAAGCTTGTCACGCAAGGATTGCGTATCGATCGTCAATGACAGTTGAGATCTTATGCCATCTTGTCGGGCATTCAGCGGAGCATTTGCAACATGCGGCGACTCTACCTGTTGCCCAGACCAATGAAAGACTGCATTCCCGGACGCCGGCAGGAAGACCGTTACGACGTCAACTGGGGAATCTATCATGACCGAGAACGCCCCTTCATGATGGGCATCCGCAACGCCAAAACCATCAAGGGAAATTCGACTGCAGCGAGAGTTAAGCGATCTACTGTCGTGTTGAGCAAGGTCAGAGGACGCCAGGGGCGATGATATCAAAGGCAAAAGACGTTCGGGATCGGAGCCCTCGATAAAGTTGTCTTTCACTAAGGTCCCTTCATCGGGCTTGCTGAACAAACTTTCGGTCATCCAATATAAACCTATCTATGAACACCAACTCGCACATGCCGGGACTAGTTTTCCAAACCTTCAAAGCTCGAGACCGGATGGCGTGCGAGCGATTTTGATCGCGTACATGACCGATTCGGACCTTTGTGGAGGCCGGTTGAATCTCTCATTCCCTAGGCTTTCGTCATGGCGGATCATCACCAGCACCGACATCCACGTTCTCCCGCTCGAGATGGCCTCCTAGTTTTTCAGCGCTGCAGTTGGGAAGCCTCTAATGATGCGATGACTGGCTTCCACAAGCCTCGAACAGATTGACAGATTGTCTGATATACGTTAATGCTATTCCTGATCAAAGGCAAGGCAGCATCAGGGAAATCTGCCACGGTTCTAGTGGAGTTCCCGCACGGCAAATCAATCTAAAGATGCCTCCCAAGGCGAGGGGTGACGGGCTGCTTTCGATCGCAGCCCGTCACGGGAAGGGTGGGAGTGCTATGAGTGGGAGAGAACCTACGCCAACCGACCTTGGAGGCCGTTGAGTCGACACGGAGAAAAATGATTGTGCTGTAGGATGGCCCCACGATTTCGCCACACGCTGGTCCTCTTATCCTGCGCATCAGCATACTTCGGTTATGACGTATAAGAGAGGCACGCTCCAGGCTCAACACTCGGAGACGCAAAGACGTCGACGAGTTCTTTTGGCCTACTAAGCGAGGCGGTCGCGGCAAATATCAATGCGTAAGCCGCGCCTCGTCGCATTGAGTTGACTTTGCGCTCTTCTTAGCGGGTACGGACTCCGGGCGTCTGATTGGGCAAAAGAAGAGCTTAAGGACGAAACCTGATGATGGTCAAACAGCTTGTGCTGCCATAGGCGTGCTGTTGTCTGTGCCGCGCGAACGCGAAAAGCGCGATCAAATCGGAACGTGGCGGCGAGAGAAGACTAACAGGAAAGACCACATCAAACTCAACCGGGTGTCGGAATACCGATGCTTACGGCATTGCGTGCATGAGGCCTCAAAATGACGCCGGTCTCGACCTGTGTCCGCCGAAAATCGCAAAAAGGAATTGACAGATTGTCGGACAAAAATTTTACTATATCGCCCGCGCATTGCTTGTTCGCGGGAGACGCAGCGACGGACCGGGAGTTATAAGTGCTAAACTTGGCCAAAAATGCACAAATTGTCGACCTTCTTAATCTGCCGGAAGCGGCGACCGGCGCGTGATACAAGCGTCTCTGACTCACAAGGCGTGTCATACTCCATCGACCGAGGTACTGGTTGAACGTGACAGTGACGCCAACATTTCTCCTGGGGAAAAAGTCTGTGTCTTGATAGGCGCGTCAAATCCTGTTGGTCTTTGTTTGGCGCGCTCATTTATAGAAAAAGGCTATCGGGTCGCCGTAGGCGACGCCAATCCCGCCGACTTCGCCTCCCTGGCTGAAGGCCAGGGAAACAATTTTTTACCGGTCAAAGTCAACCCGAACAGAGACGTTTACGTCAACTCAATGGCTGACCAGGTGTATTTGCGCTGGAGACGGGTCGACGTTCTGGTGAACATAGTTTTCCGCAGAAATGAAACAACCCAAACTGTAACGGGATCGCTATCCAGCGCGAATCTGGGGCTTGATGCCGTATCCAATCTAATCAGAGTTACAGGTGCCTTTAGCTCTCGACTTCAGGGCGCGGAGCTTGCCGTAGTGGACGTCGCATGGTTCGAAGAGACGACCTCGCTGGAAGCAGAAGCCGTCCTTCAAGCGGCGTTGCGCACTACTACCTCCGCAATTGCTAGGCAATATTTCGGTTCCGGGCTGAGGATAAATGCTGTACACGCCAGCGATGTGAACTCTACGTCTTCAAGCGAAAATGACGTGCTTCGAACAGTGATCCACGCCGTGCAATTCCTGGCGAATTCGGAACTGTCCGGAAAGCTGACAGGGAACGTGCTGGAGATCGATCCTCGGTGCAGATAGATCCACTCCCACGTTCTGATCCGGCAAATCTGCAGGTATTAACCTTCCGTTAAGTTTCTCGAAAGACGCAATGGGCAAGAGGTCAAATCCTAACAACACGTAAAAAAGTTTCGATTGTTTTAGTGAAACTCTTATCCATGTTCGTTCAGGCTCAAACATTACTATTCCAAAAGCGAGGCCCCAGCACCGTTTGAGCCCTTTGGAGGTAAGTATGTTCGTCGATCGCCTGTTGTCCACCTTTACCATAAGAGCAAAGGTGTTATTGGTACTTGTACCCTTGATCCTGATATTGGCGGCAGTTGGTGGGGTCGGCTTAAAAGCAACTGGCTTGCTTCAGTCTCGTCTTCGGCTTTCAAATGAGGTTCTTCAGACCTTGAGCGGGTTTCGAAGTGTCGCGGAAAGTATGAACCGCTTTTTGGCGCAAAGCTCAACGGAGTACCGAGATGAGGCGCTGACAAGTTTAAACGGGCAGAGCGCAACCATGCAGTCGCTCCAGGAAGCGGCGGCAGGTAGCGGGAGCGAAACTGGTGCGCTCGAA
The DNA here is from genome assembly GCF_019793435.1 of Rhizobium redzepovicii. GTDB lineage: Bacteria > Pseudomonadota > Alphaproteobacteria > Rhizobiales > Rhizobiaceae > Rhizobium > Rhizobium redzepovicii. Next base: position 62,524 of record NZ_JAILYH010000020.1, read on the forward strand.
AACAGTGTATCGGCAATGTCCGTTATCTCGGGCAGCATCGGCCGCATGTGGTCTTTGCATAATGACGAGGAATCCGTTCGCAGCGACATTGTTTCCAACTTGTCGAAGATCAAGGAGGTCGGAGGCGCCCTTAAATTGGCTGCGGTTGATGTGCGCTCACAAGTACGCAATCAGGAGAACTCCGGGAAAACCATGCTCCGGGAGGCTACCCGCTCACTCGATACGGCATCAGTTATGCAACACATGGCGGAAGACTTGGTGAGCTTGCCGGACGGAGCGAAGCAGCCTCCGACTGTCGCCCAGCAAGGGCTTGTGATCAAAAAGTCGCTAAAAACAGTTAAGCGGGTAGTCTCGACTGCTGACGAGCAGGCCGTTACTAAAATTGAGAGGACTATCGCCAAGCTAATCGCCAACCCCGAATTTGTCGACCCTTCCACACGGCTTGCCGGCTCTGACCTACAGAGCTTTGCGACGAACCTGCGAGTGGATGCGATCCAGCACATGATTGAAGGAACAAATGCGATCCGGGCGTTGGATAAAGCGTTGACGGATTCCGAAATGCTTGTTGCGACGGCGACAACGATCGGCCAGGACGCCGATTCGATCGAAATCGAAATCAATAACCTGTTCCGTACAGCCAACGCAGAGAATCAGCAGCGCCTCGTTGAGCAACTTACAAAATTGGCGCGTGACACCGTGGCAGTTGGAGGCGTTGCCAGCTCGATATCTGGCTTCGATAAAATGCAGGAAGATCTATTCGCCCAGGTGGATTCTATCCAAGAGAACACAGAGAAGCTGGTCAAGATAGCGGAAGCCCGCCAAGCGCAATATTCTGAGGCGGACAAAACCGGCCAGGAGATCTGGAAAAACCTCGTAACCTTTGCAGCAACTCAGGAAAACGATGCTCGCAATGAAAGCAATCTTGCCCGCTTGCTGTCAACTATCGCCACAGTGTCCGGCGTCTTGGTAGCCTTGGCGGCTGGCGCCGGCCTGATGGCGACACTTCGCGCCCCGATCGAACGGATCGCGAAGCGCATGCAAGAGCTGGCAAAGGGCGATCTTCGATCGCAGATTGTCGGACGTGACCGGAGAGACGAAATAGGTGAAATGGCTCGCGCACTCGAGGTTTTCCGTGAAAATGCTGTCTCGAAGATGGACATCGAGACACGAACGGAAGCCGATAGGAAAACCGTTGAACAGGAGCGGATGGATCGTGAACGCGAACGCGCTCAGATGGAGGAGGAGGTCGCAACTGCCGTCACCATTCTAGGAGAGGCGTTATCTCGATTGGCGCGTGGCGACATCTCTCAAGAAATTGACCGCCAATTCCATCCCAATCTTGAGCCGCTGAGGCGCGATTTCAATCACTCGCTTTCGATCCTGAGAGAGACAGTGTCTCATATCGACGAGAATACCAATCAAATTCAATGGGGAACCAGCGAGCTTTTCAAAGCCTCAGATGATCTGTCGCGGCGAACTGAATTGCAAGCCGCCTCACTGGAGGAGGCTGCGGCCGCCGTCGAACAGGTGACGGTCACGGTCAGAAAATCATCCGAGAATGCCTATGAAACCCAGGCTTTCGTGTCCGTTGTTAAAGAACACGCCGAGGGTGCGGCAACCATTGTGACCGATGCGATCAACGCAATGGGCAGAATAGAAGACGCGTCCCACAAGATCGGCCAAATCATTGGTTTGATCGATACGATTGCGTTCCAGACAAATCTTTTGGCACTAAATGCTGGTGTCGAGGCGGCTCGTGCTGGAGATGCCGGAAAGGGTTTTGCAGTCGTAGCCCAGGAAGTGCGCGAACTTGCCCAGAAATCATCAGCTGCAGCCCGCGAGATTCGCCACCTGATTTCGGAATCCTCTTCGGAGGTGGCGATCGGCTCAGATTACGTGGGGAAAGCAGGTGAGGCGTTACACAACATAACGGCGTCGATCTTGAAGATTTCCGATCGGATTGATCAAATCGTCAATTCGAGCCGCGAGCAAGCGGCGTCCCTCGCCGAGATCAACAATAACGTCAATGTACTTGACCAGGGAACACAACAAAACGCTGCCATGGCCGAGCAGACAAATGCCGCGGCAAAGACTCTCTCGGATCAGACTAACGAACTCAGCGAGCGGCTCGCTTCATTCAAATTGACCGAAGATAAGTCGACGCGTCGGGTTAGGTTAGTGGCGTAAGCTACGCATCGAACGAGACTGCCACGCGTCGGATGGCCACTGTGATAGCGGCGTTCTACTGAAGGGAAATCCGCTTACGGAAGCGAAATCCGGCCTTAGGCTCTTGGTCTCCCTTTCGCCGCCCGTCTGACTGTAAAAAACCCACCTAGAGCCGATCAACCTTCAAGAGATCAACTGCTTTGCAATGCTCAGAGACACGAGAGGTATCAAATCCGTGCGCATACGTGAAATTACAAGAGCCATTATTCTAATCACCGGCTTGGTGATCCCTTCTGTAGCGGCCGCCGGTGGCCTTACGGAATTGCCGCGGGAGGAACGAAAAACCTACGAGTTGCTCGATCCAAAGTTGCCTACAGGTGAATCTGTCTTCCGCACGTTTAAGGCACAGCGAGCACCGCCGTGGAAAATTGGGTACGCATCGACATATGCTGACAATTCTTGGCGTGCGAGTATTCTTGATGAGTTCACAAACAAGATTGTTCCAGCTTTCAAGAAAGCGGGGCTGGTCTCCGAGTTCATCGTCACCCAGTCAAATCTTGAAGACGCTGTCCAGATCAGGCAGATGCGGCAGATGGTAGACGACGGCGTTGATGCAATTATTATCTGCTGTTCGAACCTCACGGCGCTTAATCCTACGATAGAGTATGCGTATTCAAAAGGAGTGCCTGTGTTCTCGTACTCTGGTTACGTAACATCGCCGTTCGCCGTCAACGCAACTGAGAACAACATGCAAGGCGGGTTTGAGGCGGCGAAGTGGCTCGCTGAAGAAATCGAAGGAAGTGGCAATGTGCTTCTCGTTTCGGGGATCTCCGGCTTTGCCTCCTCGGACAGCTTTGACGTCGGCGCAAAGAAGGCTCTGGAGTATTATCCCGAGATAAAGATCGTAGGTCATGTCGACGGGAAGTGGACAGACAAGGTCGCGCAGGCCGAGGTGCAAAAATTCCTTGCAGCGAATCCCGGTCGAATTGATGGTATTATCGTTCAGTCGGGAGCTGAGAATGGTGTTATCAACGCGGTGCGCCAGTCCGGGCGCGACATGATCCCAATCGTTCTAGGGGGCGAAGCTTCGGCAGCCTGTTACTGGCGACGGAACCCCGACTTCGTAAGCAAGAGTTTTCATTTCTGGCCGCCGCGCTCTGAGGCGGGTTTCGTATGGGACGTAATGATGCGAACTCTTGAGGGACAGGGCCCCAAAATTCAGACAATCCTGCGGCCAGCAATTCCCAGTACCATAGAGGATGTAATGGCGGTTTTGCCAGCTGATTGCGATCCTAACTCTGAGGATTGGATCGAGCCGAAGAATACAGCTTGGTGGTCTGCCAGCGCTGCTGCTAAATATTTCGATAACCCAGCGGATCCGCTCTCCTGGAAGCCGGCCGATTGAAGATCGCATGCGGGGTCTGTGTGGAATGCGGTGCCTTCATGATCGGCTCTCGTGCAAGGTAGGCTGCGCTAAGGAATGACAGTTCAAATTGGGAAATGCCCGGGTCGCCTCAGGAGACATGAGACAAGCGATCCGGTTCCAACGAACATATTTGCTCCGCGGTAGCATTCTTCCTCCGGCCCTCCTCTCGCCAAACGGGACAACATACTCATTGCGCCTTTCGATCTACGTGCTGCCGCGAAGGTTGTTGCTTCGAATGTGAAAGCAAAGTTCATTTCCGACCGCACTATCCGGCTCAGGCCGACGCGCGGTTCGACGCCTTACTGACATATCTGCATCAATTTGTTGCTCGAATGATTTGGGTGGCGTTCCCGGAATTCCTGATCGGATGGATGATGCATCTGTCTTGGCCCTCGGTAAGGAGCTTCACGATGAATTCGACTTTACAACCGCTTTGGCAACGCTCCTTTTTTCAGAAAAGGCGCAATCGCCGGAGAGACGAAGCGCTGCATCATGATACCTCAGCCGACCGAGGAGCGCTGCTTGAAGCATTGATCGGCGTGTTGCCCCTCCCAATTTTCTTCAAAGATCTGCACGGTCGCTATGTCGGTTGCAACAAGGTTTTCGAAGATCTCCTCGGTCGCTCGCGCGACGAGATCATCGGGAATACAGATTTTGATCTCAGTTCAACGCAACTGGCGGAAATTTATTCTATTGAAGAGAAAGGCCTTCTTGAAAGGGGTGGAGCCCAAGTCTCCGAGCGTAAGATCGCTCTCGCAAACGGCGCCATCCTGGATGTTGTCTGCAACAAGGCAGTTTTCAGAGGTCACGACGACGAGCCCGCGGGTCTGATTGGCGTTATCATCGACATAACCGAACACAAGTTGGCGGAGCAGGAACTCAAAAACGCTCTCGAACTAGCCCAAGGGATCGTCACCGCTATTCCAGACGTTCTGTTTGAGGTCGACGAGGATGGGCGATATCTTCAGGTCTGGACCAGAAATCCCGAACTACTAGCCCAGCAGCGGGAAATGCTACTGGGTAGGACGGTCGACCAAGTTCTTGCGCCTGATCAAGCGGCTATTGCAATGGAGGCGCTTCGAACTGCAAGCAGTGAAGGAGTTGCCTACGGTCGATGCATTAGCGTATCCTTGCCAAACGGCGAGACCCGATGGTTCGAGTTGTCGGTGGCTAGACGACCAAGCGCCGATCCTGACGCCGCCACCACGCTCCTGGCATTTTCGCGTGATGTCACGGAACGAAGGCAGGCGGAAGACGCCATCAACTCCGTGCGGACGCAATTGCTAAGTGTGCTGCAAACCATTCCTGACATGGTTTGGGTAAAGAATGTCGATGGCGTACACCTGTTGTGCAATCATGCATTTGAGCGGCTGACCGGGAAATCGGAGGCGGAGGTCGTTGGAAAAACGGACCTTGAATTGTTCGGGGCTGAGAGAGCTCACATTTCCGGAAAATCTGATGAGGCCACGATCGAAGCCGGTGGCATACTTATCGACGAGAATTGGGTGGTTTCCCCGGAGAACGGTCAGTCCATTCTTCTCGAAACACGTAAACTTGCGGTCCTCGGCGCCGGGGGAGAGGTTACAGGAGTCCTCGGGGTCTCTCGCGATGTCACGGAACTGAACGCCTCGCGGGAAAAAATCAGGCAAATGGCCTTTTACGATCCGGTGACTTCTTTGCCGAACCGCTTGCTGTTTAACGAGCGATTGCAAAAGGTCGTCAGTGACGCGTCGTCTCAACGTCGGCGGACAGGGGTAATGCTGATTGACATCGACCATTTCAAAGTCGTGAACGATACGATGGGTCACCCTGTGGGTGATCAACTACTCTGCCAGGTCGCTACCCGGCTTAAGAAATCTGTCCGCGATCTCGACACGGTTGCGCGTCTCGGCGGCGACGAGTTCGCGATTCTGTTGCCGGAAATCCAGACAACCGACGATCTCGATTGGGTTGCGTGCTCGATCCTCGAGAGATTCAAGGAATCTTTCCTATTGGATGGCAAGGAAGTCTACGTGTCATGCAGTGTAGGCATCGCGATCTCGCCCGACGACAGCACAGATGTCAACGATCTGGTGAAATACGCCGACTCTGCGATGTATCTTGCCAAACGCTCGGGGAGAAACAGTTTTCGCTTTTATTCGAAGGATTTGACTGTGGGCGTGGAGGAGCGGATGCAGTTGGAATCTGAATTGCGCCGCGCTATCGAGCGCGAAGAATTGGAGCTGCACTACCAGCCCAAGGTGCTTCTGGACAGCGGCGTAATGATAGGATCGGAAGCGTTGTTGAGATGGCCTCATCCCGAGATGGGCATGATTCCGCCGGTTCGATTCATTCCGGTCGCTGAGGATACCGGGCTGATCGTTGAACTCGGGCGATGGGTGCTGCGTGAAGCGTGCAAGACGGCGAAGGAGCTGAACGCCGATTGCCACCACCTGCACAAGATTGCAGTCAACCTTTCGGGTAAGCAATTCCAATGCTCACGGTTGGTAAACGAGATCGCTGCAATCCTCGGTGAAACCGGTTGCCGCGCGGAATGGATCGAAATCGAAATCACGGAGAGTCTGCTTCTCGATCGGAAGGGCGAGACCCTGCAGACGCTTCTTAAGCTGCGTCAAATGGGATTTTCGATTGCTATCGATGATTTTGGCACCGGTTACTCGGCGCTCAACTATCTAGCCCGCTTCCCGATCGACACGCTGAAGATCGATCGGTCATTCATAAATAGCTCGGACAAAAGGAACGAAGAATTGGTCAAAGCGATTCTGTCCATTGCACAATGTCTTGGGCAGGACGTGGTGGCGGAAGGTGTTGAGACCGCCGAGCAGGCAGCATTTCTCGCAGCGAACGGATGCGGTTCGGCGCAAGGCTTCTTTTACAGCAAGGCCCTGCCGAAGATGGAATTGATCGCTCTTTGGGTGCGCGCGTCCGCCACCGGCTTCGTTTCAGATCGTTACGCCGCTTCGCGATGATGAGCGCGAATAAGGGAAAATGTCACCTGTCTGATGGACGGTGATGCGGTGCGCGCTGTGAGACAACTCAACTTGAGCCTCGTCAATCTCTGAATGTCTGCGGTTTTTCGCGGAACAGGGGGCAACGCTGGGTCAACGACCATGCGTTGTGCGGCCCCGCGAGCCGCATTCTCGAATGCTCTGCTCCTACTGCGCGGCATTCGGTAGGCCGGGGAAAACGCGGTACACCGGCTCCTAAAGCAAGGCAGTCGCTCTCGATATGGCTTTCTTCAAAAATATTTGACAGATTATCATACAATCTGCCAAAAATGTCGCCAAGCACCTGATGGGAGGAAAATCAGTGTCTCTTAGTATGCATCACCTGGCCAAGCTTCCGTATTTTTATCCGTTCGAATTTGGCGATGGAAAAATCACGGTACTGTCCGACGGGCCGTTAGAGCTAGGAGATCCTCGCCTGAACTTCTTGGGGGTAGAGCCACGCACGGTCAGCCTGATGCTAGAGGACAATTTCCTGCCAACGAACAAAGTTGTACTCGAGCAAAACGTGCCGCTTGTTGAGATAAATGGAAGAACAATTCTATTTGATACCGGGATGGGGTCTTCCAAAGCTTTCGGGCCCACCACAGGTCGACTCCTAGCCAGCCTGAGAGAGGCAGGTCGAGATCCGACGGAGATCGATGCGGTGGTTCTGTCGCACGCCCATATCGATCATATCGGCGGTCTGTGCGATGCCAATGGAAGGTTAAATTTCCCGAACGCCGACATCTTCATCAGTGAGCGAGACTTCACGGACTGGACGGACGGGTCGTCGATCGATTCTTCATTTCAATTTCAAATCGATAACGCTCGGCGAAACCTGCTTCCCCACAAGGATCGGACCTTCTTTTTCAAAGACGGCGAGGAGTTCTTGCCGGGCGTTCACGCGATTTCGGCCCCCGGCCACACGCTCGGTCATCATTGTTTTATGCTGCAGTCGGGAAACGATCGCCTCTGTTTTCTCGGCGACCTTACGCACCATCATATCCTGTTGATGGAGAGGCCGATGATGGAATTCCGATACGACACGGACCCGAAGCTGTCAGCTAGATCCCGCACGCGCGTGCTTGATATGCTGGCGACAGATCGCATTGCGGTAATGTCCTATCACTTCGCATGGCCAGGTGCCGGGCATGTGGTGCGAAACGGAGACGGATTCCGCTATATCCCCTCTCCAATGCAGTTGCTTGCACATCGATAAGGAATTTCAAAGATGCAGATGCGTTCGGTAATCCTCAGGGAGTCGGGTCTGCCGAAGCCCTATTCAAATTCGAAACCTCTTAAGATTGAGCTTGTGGAACTGACGCCGCCTGGCCCCATGGAGGTGTTGGTCAAGATCAAGGCTGCCGGTGTCTGCCACTCTGACCTGTCCGCAATCAATGGGGACAGACCGCGTCCGCTTCCAGTCGCTCTAGGCCATGAGGCATCTGGCGTCGTCGCAGCAATCGGACCGAGTGTCGAGAAGGTTGAGGTTGGTGACCATGTAGTCATGTCATTTCTGCCGGTTTGTGGCCATTGCTCATATTGCGCTGAAGGCCGCGCCAGCCTCTGCGAACCGGGCTACCAGGCCAATGCTGCAGGAACGCTTCTATCCGGCGGCAAGCACATCCGTTTGAGAGGATACGAAATTAACCACCATAGCGGCGTTTCTGCGTTTTCCGAATATGCTGTCGTGTCGGCGAGCTCGGTAGTCAAAGTGACCAAAGATATCGATTTGGCGACAGCTGCTCTCTTCGGCTGTGCCGTTATGACCGGCGTTGGAGCTGTGATGAACACGTGTGGGGTCCGCCCAGGCCGTAGTGTGGCGGTAATCGGGCTCGGCGGCGTAGGCCTTTCGGCGATACTTGGCGCTGTTGCGAGCGGTGCAAGCGATATCGTGGCGATCGACCTAATCCAAGCGAAGCTGGATCTTGCCAAGGAGCTGGGAGCGACGAAGACTTTTTTGGCCACCTCGCCGAATATTGTTGCCCAAGTAAAAGGCGCGACAAGCGGCGGGGTAGACTACGCGATAGAGATGGCTGGATCCAAAAAGGCATTCGAGCTTGCATATGAGATTACCCGGCGCGGAGGGATGACCGCTACGGCCGGACTGGCCAGCGCAAATTCCCGTTTCGAGGTTTCGCCCTTGCCGTTGGTCGGAGAGGAGAGAACGATCAAGGGCAGCTATATGGGTTCCTGCGTGCCATCGCGCGACATACCCCGCTATATCGACCTTTACCTCAAAGGTAAGCTGCCAGTGGACAAATTGCTGTCGAGCACTGGCCCCCTTGATGAGATCAATGAGGTTTTCGACCGTCTTGACAGGGCCGAGATCAATCGACACCTAGTCTTGATGGACTGATGGCGGGGAGAATTCTCTTGAACGAGTGGACAGTGCTCGCCATCCATTACGGCACCGCGCAAAGACCAGTAAGTGACCTGATACTAGAGACGAATGACATTCATGATCGTCCATCACAAATCGACTACTTCGTGTGGCTGATCCGTCTCGAGGACCGATTAATTCTTGTTGACACTGGTTTCGAAGCCGGAGAGGGCGCGGCCAGAGGGCGGACCCTCTTGATCCATCCGGTGGCAGCACTGAGCAGCCTTGGCATCAAATCCAGCGAAATTACTGATGTCGTTGTGACACACCTGCACTACGATCACGCCGGAAACCTCCCGGCCTTTCCTAACGCCACTTTTCACATTCAGGATCGGGAGATGGCGTATGGAACGGGGCGGTGTATGTGCCATGAGCGAATGCGTCGGCCTTTTGCTACAGAAGGTGTCGTCGACGCGGTCCGGCTCGTTTTTCAGTCACGGGTACGGTTCCATGATGGGGATGGGGAAATTGTTCCTGGATGCAGGGTGCATCTGGTTGGCGGTCACTCGAAAGGTTTGCAAGTTGTTACGGTGGCAACAGGCGGCGCTTTGCTGGTTATCGCTTCCGACGCGCTTCATTTCCAGCACTATCTTGAAAATGACGGCGCGTTTCCCCTGTTTGCAGATTACCTAGAGGTCATCGAGGGTTACAACAAGCTCCGCGTCCTTGCCGGAGCAAACGGACTCATCATTCCGGGTCATGACCCTGAGGTGCTACAGAAATTTTCTCCCCTTGCGCCAGACCTCCAGTTCGCTAGAGTTCTCCTGTGACCCACAATAAACCGATTGAAATTTTTTGCTGTTTGCAGACAATCGGGTTGTCCTACGAAACGCTCCGGCAGTATATTGATTCTGTGCGTCACTAGAAATTTCATCGAAGGTTTGTTGTGAATGGGAACGATCGACCTCCAGATTAGACGTCAAAACGCCTCTCTTCGAATCCTTGTTGAGGATAAGCTCCGGCAGGCTATTTCAAGTGGCCGTTTCAAGCCCGGGCAGCGGCTGGTGGAGCGCGAGTTGTGCGAACTTATCGGGGTTGGCCGAACTTCAGTTCGCGAGGCGCTACGCCAGTTAGAAGCTGAAGGGCTTATTACTAGCTATCCGCATCGGGGGCCGGTTGTCAGCACTATCAGCTACGAGGAGGCTAGGCAGCTTTATAGTGTACGCGCGCTGCTTGAAAGCTTTGCCGGCCAGGAGTTCGCCGAGAACGGTTCGAATGAAGAGATCGTTGCTCTCCTCGAGACCGTGGAAGCGTTCGAAGCCGCAGCCAAGAGCGGTTCCGGAACGCGGATCATCGAAGCCAAGACCGCTTTTTACGATTGTTTGATGACCGGCAGCAAGAACGTGTTTGTGAAGCAAATGCTCACGTCGTTGCACAACCGGGTCACATTGTTGCGGATGACATCGATGACCCAGCCAGGGCGGCTGCAGAACAGCGTTTTCGAAATAAGAGAGATTGCGGCCGCTATTGCGTTGCGTGATGGCGACAGGGCAGCCGCGCTTTGCAAGCGCCATATCGAAATCGCGGCTAAGGTGGCGTTGGACTACTTGAGCAAGAACCCCGTCGAAACCTCCGAGTAGTTCCACAAAACGAAGTTCAGGCGACGGCTAAGGTTGACAGATTGTCTGAAAATCTGCTTACCTCTCTTATGGGAGGTGAGACACAGGAAGTGCGGCTTCCCAACAACATCATTTTGTTAGGGAGGACGTATGGGCGCCCATGCCGAGCTGATTAAACGCGTAACCCTGGCGATCGAAGATCCGGAGCTACCGCGACTGACCCCAGGTCTTACAACACGGATCTCGTTGCAAGTTGGACCAGAAAAGTCATCACTTGCTGTGGGAGGCGGGATAGTCGCACTGGACGGCGCGGACGAAAATGCTGACGTCATACTGAGTGCCCCAGAAGGAGCTTGGGAAAAGGTTATGCAGGTGCCGCCGCCGGCAACCTACCATTCGTTCACCGCCTTTCAACTCGCTAACCCTGAGTTCACGTTATCTGGTTCGCCCGTAGCAATCGCTCAAGCGCGTCCCGCTCTGGAGCGACTGTTCGAAATCGTCGTAGCGTCTCCGCCCCTAGTTGCGCCGAAGATCGATCGAAATATTGAACAGGTCACCGGACGCTATAAGCGGGTAGAGGTCGGCGGCGTAGAACACGATATCTTTTACGAGGAAGCCGGTGCAGGAACTCCTATCCTTTTCCTCCATACGGCTGGCGCAGACGGCCGTCAGTTTCTACCGCAACTCTCCGACACTGGGTTTGCGCGTACGAACCGATTGATCTCAGTTGATCTGCCGTTTCACGGACGTTCGATGCCTCCTTTAACTTGGGACGGCTCGCCCTATCAACTCACAACGGATCTCTACCTGACCTGGTGCACGGCGATACTCGACCAGCTCGTCGGAGACAGAGCTATCGTCGTTGGAGGATCTATGGGCGCGGCGATGTGCATGGTGCTGGCGGCGGAGCGACCGGAACGTCTAATGGGTGTAATTGCGGTCGAGCCGCCGTTGAAGTCAAAGGGCCGTCGCAACCCCTTTCAACACAACGTCAACGTTCATGGGTCGCTTCATAACTCAGCCTATGTCCGCGGAATCATGAGCCCGCTCAGCCCGCAAGAAGAGCGACGCCGCGCCAGTTGGATCTACTCGCAGGGTGCTCCTGGAGTTTATCCCGGCGATCTTTCGTTCTACAGCGACGAGTTCGACGGTGCCGTCGTCGGTCCGAAGATTGATGCCAAGCGAACACCGACCGTTCTTCTCTCCGGGACCTATGACTACTCTGCGACGCCTGCAGACGGAGCAGCGCTAGCGGCCCTCATTCCTGGCAGCCGTCATGTCGTTATGGAGGGGCTTGGGCACTTTCCGATGTGCGAAAATCCTGACTATTTCCGGAGCTTCTTGCAAGACGCTATTCGGTTCGTCGAAGATAACGGCTGATCACAAAGCAACCGCGTTGGCCATTTACCGATCGTGTCCCAGTACGTGGCGTAGGTGACGGTAGGGAGTAAAGCCGAGCGCCCGCGCGCTTCTCGTTGCGCTGTAGCGGGTGATCGGCTTTGCGGGCGGCCATCAGTGTTTTCCGCTAGGGTCGGGTTGTTCAAGACCAACCTGACGGAAAGATCACCGATGACCAATGACATGATGAACGTGCGTTCGCTTGTTGAGAAGAGTGCCGATGCAGATTTGTTGCGTGAGATGATTGGCTTTGCCGCCGAGCGGCTGATGGAGTTGGAGGTCGGCTCGGCTACGGGTGCTGACTTCGGTGTGAAGAACCCCATGCGGCTCACTCAACGCAATGGCTACCGTGACCGCGATTGGGAGACGCGGGCTGGCACCGTCGAGCTTCGCATTCCGAAGCTGCGCAAAGGCAGCTACTTTCCGAGCTTCCTTGAACCGCGCCGCATGGCAGAGAAAGCTCTGACGGCCGTTATCCAGGAAGCGTATATCCAGGGAATCTCGACTCGTTCTGTCGACGACCTGTGGTGGATGCGACCTATCTCAAGGTCCGGCGTGGCGGCCGCATCGTCTCAGTCGCCGTCATTATCGCGGTCGGCGTCAATAACGACGGTCGGCGCGAGGTCCTGGGTATGGAAGTTGGCACCTCGGAGGCCGAACCGATCTGGACGGAATTCCTGCGCAGGCTAACGCGCCGCGGTCTACGCGGGGTGAAGTTGGTTGTCTCTGATGCGCACGAAGGTCTCAAGGCTGCCGTTTCCAAGGTTCTCAATGCCACTTGGCAAAGGTGCCGGGTTCACTTCATGAGGAACGTGCTCGCGCATGCTGGAAAGAGCGGCAGGCGGGTCGTATCCGCCTTCATCGCGACGGCCTTTGCCCAGGAGACCCCGGAGGCAGCAAGCCGCACAATGGCGCAGTGTCGCCGATCAAATCAGGCCGAAAGTGCCGAAGCTTGCCACCATCATGGACGACGCTGAAGAGGACGTGCTCGCCTACATGACCTTCCCGAAAGAGCACCGGGCAAAGCTGCACTCGACGAATCCAATTGAGCGTCTCAACGGCGAAATCAAGCGACGCACCGAGGTCGTCGGCATCTTTCCGAACGACGAAGCCATCGTCCGTCTCGTCGGCGCACTGCTGCTCGAACAGAATGACGAATGGGCCGTTCAACGCGCCAAGTATATGACGCTTGAGACCATGGCCCAAATGAGATGAGCCCCAAATCAGCCTGCCCCGCTGTGGCACGCTGATATCCCCTTCCGACCCATGTCGGGAAAGCACGGCCATCAGCCGCGACCTACACCACCTCCCGGGACACGATCGTATCACCTTGTATTCCGGACTAAACTTATGCCGACAGCGTTGCGATAGAGGGCATTCGGAACCAGCATGCGGCTATTCCGGAAGGTCGGCACTCGCATGACGTCATCTGACCGACATCGTGGGGTTATTCGACAAAAATTGCGAAATGTCCTTGATCCAGTTTCCGCTGTTAGATCTAGTTGTCGCCGGCAGTCCTTCTCCTTCTCTATCATATTTGCTGGAGCGTGCCGCAAGTCCGACAAGAGCTGCGCCTAGGCCAACAGCTCTGTGCTGTCATTGACGGGTTAGGAACACGTCAATGATCAACGAGGCTGGAGCCTTATACCCGGTGTTCCTGCCTCAAATGTAAGGGCATGACGAGTGCCGCCCTTTCCTTCACTTGACCAGGTGGTTTCCGATCGAGGAGCCGCCATCGACCGTCAGAATGCTACCGGTCGCGAACCTCGAACGATCGGACGCAAGAAAAAGCATTGCTTCAGCAATCTCTTCAGCTGTCCCCATCCGATCCATGACGGCACGGGCGTTGAAATCGCTGCGAAGCTTCGCGGGGTCCTTCGCTTCGGCGAAGATTTTCGTGAAGTAAGGAGAGTCGATTGTCCCTGGAGCGACCGCGTTGACACGAATTCCCTCTTTCGCATGATCCATGGCCATCGCGCGCGTCAGCGAAGATATTGCTCCTTTCGATGCTACGTAGGCAGTCCTGTCCGCGATTGCTGAGGTTGCGGTGTAGGAAGTCGTATTGATGATCGAACCTCCGCCGTTCCGTCGCATAACAGGAATGACGTACTTTGAGCAAAGGAAGATCCCTTTGACGTTTACGGACATAATCCGGTCCCAAGTTTCTTCAGGAATGGTCACCACATTCCCCGTCGTTCCGAACCCGGCATTATTGACGAGCACGTCGACCCGGCCCCACTTTGCGGTCGTCTTCTCAACCATGCTTTCCGCGTCCTTGGCGGACGAGACGTCGACGCGAACACCGAAAGCCTTCGAGCCGATCTCGTTCGCCACACGAACCGCGGCGTCTTCATTGACATCAGCAACAACCACATAGGCGCCGTTCTTTGCGAAAAGCTCGGCTGTCGCACGACCAATGCCGCTGCCGCCCCCTGTGACGATACAAACTCTTTGATTCAAATCCATCGACCATCTCCTCATTTTTGGGTGCCTTAGAAGACATTTTAGCAGACAATCTGTCAATTGTGAAAATCCAGTTGACAGATTGTCTGCTGATCTGTTTATCTAGGCTCGATCGAATTTGGCCGTGGGAGGACAATATGGCCGATACCAGCACTGAGGCGCAGTTGACTTTTAAGGCAGCTATGCGTCGGTTCACATCAACCATCTGCTTGATCACGACCGAACTCAACGGGGTCCGTCATGGCATGGCCGCCACCGCGGTCCAGTCGGTTACCGCGGACCCACCAACTGTTCTTGTCTGCATCAACCAATCGGCTTCGGTGAATCAGCCTTTGAAGATCTCCGGGAAGTTCGCCGTGAACATGCTGCATCTTTCACATGCCGATCTTGTGCCGCTGTTCAGTGGGCAATTGAAGGGTGAAGAGCGCTTTCATTACGGCGAGTGGCTGTCTCTCGACGGCATGCCGGTCCTGTCCGATGCGCAGGCGGCGTTTGTCTGCAAGCTAAAAGATGTCGTTCACGTTGGAACGCATGATGTTGTGCTCGGAGAAGTGCTCGAAGCACGGTTCATCGAGTCAATCGCGCCGCTTCTCTACGAAAACGGTCAACTCGTCAGGTCGTCGTCCATCAGTGGATCGGCCGCATAGTAGGTGGCTTTAACCACCAATCACATCACTCATCGAAAGCCCAAGGGCGGCAAGGAGAAAAGCGTGAGCAATATGGCACCCGCAAGAGAAATTCATGGACGTGAAGTCACAGAGCGCTTTGAGCGCGGACTAAAGACCCGGCGCGAAGTCTTGGGGGGGGGCTATGTTGATGCGTCGGTCAGCAAAGCCACCGACTTCAATTGGCCGATGCAAACCCTCGTCACAGAATACTGCTGGGACGCGATTTGGAATCGGCCGGGCCTGGAGCGCAAGCAGCGCAGCATCCTCAATCTCGGGATGATTTCGGCCCTCAATCGTCCGCATGAGCTGAAACTGCATGTTCGCGGAGCAATCAACAACGGTCTTACCAAAGAGGAAATTCGGGAGGTTTTCCTCCAGGTTTCGATTTACTGCGGTGTTCCTGCGGCCATCGACAGCTTCCGCGTGGCAGCGGAAGTTTTCGACGAGATGGGCATCTAGTTATTCAACGCATTTGAGTGGGCTGAGCATCATCCGTTGCCAGCCCGAGGAGGGACTACAGTGACCGCACAAGACGATTTCCGCGCTGCCGGAAACCCAATGTTCAATGATAACAAGCTCAAGCTCGGCGTATTTGGCACGAATTGCTCGAATGCATGCGCGATTACGCTCGCTGAGACAACGTTCGAACCTACCTTCGACCACAACGTCGAGATTGCAAAGAAGCTTGAGGCAGCCGGTTGGGAATGCATGGTGCCGATTGCACGCTGGCGTGGTTTTGGCGGTCCTTCAAACTTCAATGGCGTGAACATGGATACGTTCACCTGGGCGGCCGCTCTCGCGGCGGTCACCACGAAGCTCCAGTTCTTCTCAACGACTCACATTCCGACGCTAAACCCGATTGTTGCAACCAAGATGGCGACAACAATCGATCACATCTCGAAGGGTCGATACGGCCTCAATCTCGTTACCGGCTGGTTCACTCCCGAAATGGAAATGTTCGGAGTTCCTATGATGGAGCACGACACCCGCTATGAATACGCCACTGAATGGATGGATATCGTCGAGACGCTCTGGAAACGCAATGGCGTTACCTTCGAAGGCGAGTTCCTCAAAGTCAAAGACGCCTTCAGTGAACCCAAACCCTACAACAAGGCGGGTCGCCCGCTCCTGATCTGCGCCGGCGCCTCGGGCAAGGGACTGCATTTCACCGCCAAGTTCTGCGACTTCAACTTCGGCTTCATGCAAGACATGGAATCCGGCGCTGCCTGGGTCAAAAAGGTGAAGGACCTGGCGCGTACTGAATATAACCGTGATCTTGGCACATTCACAGCTTGCCCCGTTATCGTTCGCGAAACGGAGAAGGAAGCAAAGGAATACTACGACTACTACGTCAACCAGAAGGGTGACTGGGAGGCATGCGAGAACATCTGTGAAGTTCTGCAGGTGCAATCTCAAAACCATTCTGCCGAAATGTATCAAAAATTCAAGGAACGCTTCGTCGCTGGCTGGGGTGGATACCCGATCGTCGGCAATCCAGAACAAGTCGCCGACAAGCTCGTGGATCTCAGCAATACAGGCGTCAACGGCGCCTTGCTGACAATGGTCGATTACAACGAGGAACTTCCCTTCTTTAACGACCGTGTCATGCCGCTGCTCAAGCAAGCCGGTCTGCGCAACTGAACCAGTCCTCGGGACGGCGATTGCCGTCCCGACACGAACTCTGCCAGATTCTGGCAGGATTTTCGCGGCTGGCGGCCAAAGGGGCCGGCGGTTGAGCGGAACCACAAGGGGAGGAGGCCCTGAATGCTGAAGAAAATCGTTGCAGCGCTTTTTACGCTGTCGAGCCTTTATCACATGAACGGCGTGGCGAAGGCTGACGGCCTCGATTCGTTGCCGCCGGACCAAAAGGCGCTTTACGAGAATATCGATCCCGCCATTCCGCTCGGGGGGACGGTGTACAAAGATTTTGTTCCAAAACGTCCACCGCCGTGGAAAATTGGTTATGCATCCACATATGCCGGTAATACCTGGCGCGCGAACATCCTGGACGAATTCACCAACGTATTGCTTCCGAGATATAAGGAAGCAGGCCTAGTCTCCGATCTAATCGTCACGCAGTCTGACCTCAAAGACGCTGTCCAAATCCAGCAGATGCGGCAGATGGTTGACGACGGTGTTGATGCGATCGTCATTTGCTGCTCGAACATTACCGCACTTAACAAGACCATAGAGTATGCTCATTCGAAAGGCGTGCCAGTCTTCTCAGTCTCGGGCTATGTCACATCACCCTACGCAATCAATGCCACAGAGAATAACACCGACGGTGGCTACAAGGCTGCTGAATGGCTTGCCAAGGAAATCGGTGAAAAAGGCAACGTCCTGATGGTATCGGGCATCCCCGGTTTCGCATCATCGGACAGCTTCGACATCGGCGCGAAGAACGCGTTCGATAAATTCCCCGGTATCAAAATTGTAGGCACGATAGCTGGCAAATGGACCGACCAGGTCGCCCAGGTTGAGGTTCAGAAGTTTCTTGCCACCAATCTTGCTGAGGTTAATGGCATTCTCGTTCAGTCCGCTTCAGAAAACGGTGTCGTGAACGCAGTACAGCAATCCGGCCGCGACATGATGCCTATCGTGCTCGGGGGTGAGGCTTCGGCAGCCTGCTACTGGCGTAAGAACCCTGATTTCATAAGCAAGAGCTTCCATTTCTGGCCGCCGCGGTCTGATGCCCGCCTTGTGTGGGACGTCATGATGCGAACGCTCGAAGGCCAGGGACCAAAGATCCAGTCGATTCTTCGTCCTGCGCTTCCTTACACCATTGATGACGTGAAGGAAGTGCTGAAGGAAGATTGCGATCCCAATTCCACGGATTGGATCGAGCCGAAGAACAACGGCTGGTGGCCTGCAGACGTCGCTGCAAACTACTTCGAACGTCCTGAAGATCCGTTAGCTTGGCGGCCGAAGAAGTAATGAATGTTCTCCGGAAGGAGACCTCCCAGCCTCCCGCGTCGGTTTCTATAATCGGCGCGGGAGGTATCTGCGATTTGATTGGAAATAGTGTGCTGGACTTTCACAGAATTCAACGTTTGCCGCCTTATGTTTTCGAACAGGTCAACCGTTTGAAAGCAAGCGCGCGAGCGGGCGGCGCCGATATCATTGATCTCGGCATGGGAAACCCCGACCTTCCCACTCCTCAGTCGATCGTCGACAAGCTGTGCGAGGTCGTGCAGGATCCGCGCACCCACCGCTATTCCTCCTCCAAGGGCATTCCGGGGCTGCGCCGTGCCCAGGCCGCCTATTATGCCCGCCGTTTCGGTGTCAAGCTCAACCCGGATACCCAGGTGGTCGCCACCTTGGGCTCCAAGGAAGGCTTCGCCAACATGGCGCAGGCGATCACCGCGCCCGGCGACGTGATCCTCTGCCCGAACCCGACCTATCCGATCCACGCCTTCGGTTTCCTGATGGCGGGCGGCGTGATCCGCTCGATGTCGGTTGAGCCGGATGAGAGCTTTTTCCCGCCGCTGGAGCGGGCGGTCCGGCATTCGATCCCGAAGCCGTTGGCGCTGATCCTCAACTATCCGTCGAACCCGACGGCCCTCGTCGCGACGCTCGATTTCTATAAGGACGTCGTCGCCTTCGCCAAGAAGCATGACATCATCGTGCTTTCCGACCTTGCCTATTCCGAGATCTACTTCGACGGCGCTCCGCCGCCATCGGTTCTCGAAGTGCCGGGTGCAATGGATGTGACCGTCGAATTCACCTCGATGTCGAAGACCTTTTCCATGCCCGGCTGGCGCATGGGCTTTGCCGTCGGCAACGAGCGGCTGATCGCGGCGCTCACCCGCGTCAAGTCCTATCTCGACTACGGCGCCTTCACGCCGATCCAGGTGGCCGCGACCCATGCGCTGAACGGCGACGGTTCCGACATTGCGGAGGTTCGCAACGTCTACAAGCGTCGCCGCGACGTCATGGTCGAAAGCTTCGGGAAGGCCGGCTTCGACGTGCCGCCGCCGGCTGCCACCATGTTCGCCTGGGCAAAGATCCCGGAAAAGTTCCGTCATCTCGGTTCGCTGGAGTTTTCCAAGCTGCTGGTCGAGAAGGCCGACGTCGCCGTTGCACCGGGTATCGGCTTCGGCGAAATGGGCGACGACTACGTCCGTCTGGCGCTCGTCGAGAACGAACACCGCATCCGCCAGGCTGCGCGCAACATCAAACGCTGGCTTAGCGGCGACGAGAAATTTGAAATCAACGTAATGAATCAGTGAAAGGATACCCGATGCCAATCTTCGGATCATGCCAATGCAAAGCGGTAACGTACCAGGTTCAGGAAATTGATGGACCCATGTGGAATTGCTTCTGTCAAACATGCCGGAAGTCACACGCCGCTGATCACAATACCGCTGCGAAGGTGAAAAGCGAGCACTTCAAGATCCTTACAGGCCAAGATACGCTTCATAGCTTCGAATCGACGCCTGGAAAGCTGCGGTGGTTTTGTTCGGTATGTGGCTCGCACGTTTATGCGGAGCGGCCGGCCAGCCCGGAGCTCAAAGTCGTTAGAGCCGGCACGTTCGATACCGATCCTGGAAGTGTGCCGATGTCAAACGTATGGGTATCGCATGCGGAACCTTGGCTCGCCCATGATCCATCGAAGGCAAGCTCACCAGAGTTCCCGTAAGTGACCGGGATACTACCTGTCGTAACTGAGGTGGAGCCACGGCGACCGTATATCAAGCGGCAACGCCTCATTCCGTGTCCAGGAGGTTCTAACGCAAACGTGCTGGGTCGGTAAAAGCGGCAGGGATTGCAGACAGTAGGTGCGCTTGCACGGCGAGCCCACCCATTGAGAGAATAAAGTCGTACGAGACAGAAGACTTCTGCGAAGCAATCCAGCCTTCGAGGTTGGGAAATTACGGGTTGTGAGGGCTCAGGACACCGCAGGACTATTTTTGCCCCCACGGGTCCTCAACGACCTCCATTGCGGTGTGAGTGAAAATTGTAAGATTGTCTTATGCGAGAATGTTGGGAGTCCTGTGACATGAAAGTTGTTGTAATAACGGGGAATTTATCGCGCCCCTCGAAAACCCGGGCCGTAGCAGACTT
The DNA here is from genome assembly GCF_019793435.1 of Rhizobium redzepovicii. Lineage (GTDB taxonomy): Bacteria > Pseudomonadota > Alphaproteobacteria > Rhizobiales > Rhizobiaceae > Rhizobium > Rhizobium redzepovicii. The sequence continues at coordinate 82,638 of NZ_JAILYH010000020.1, forward strand.
CATGGTGGATCGGGTGCGCGCGTCCGGCAACGAAGCAAGCTGCTGGGACCTTGTCGACCTTCATCCGCACCTTGGGGCAACAGTGTTGCCCTCCAGCGCCGCTGAGATTGTTAAAGCGGCACTCAACGATATTTTGGCTAGTGACGTGCTAGTTGTTGGTAGTCCGGTCTACAAAGCATCTTACACTGGGTTGCTGAAGCATTTATTCGACCTTGTCGACATGAAAGCGCTTAAGGGCCGCTATGTGATCCCTTTTGCAACCGGTAAAGCATCGAGTCACAAGCCGCTCGTCGAAGCCTCGATGGAAGCCTTATTCGACTTTTTCGAAGCGCAAATACATAGCCGTTTCATTTTCGCTCTCGATGAAGATTTTCAGAACGATGCTCTTTCTGAGAACCTGCGCGCGCTTGTCGACAGAGAGCTCGATGCCGCGCGTCGCGCCGTCAGCCCATAATAAGGAGGAGGATTCCATGTCTTTTTCGAGCATAGATGAGGCGATCGAGGCGATCGAAGCGGGCGAGATGGTTATCGTGGTCGACGACGAAAACCGGGAGAATGAAGGCGACCTAGTCGTTGCTGCCGAAAAAATAACAGCTGAGCACATCGCTTTCATGATGAAATATGCGAGAGGCCTTATCTGCGTGCCACTTCCAGCCGAACGTCTCGACAAACTCGAGATCCCCCTGATGGTCACACGTAATTCGGACTCACTGCAGACGGCATTTACCGTTTCCGTCGATTGCAAACACGGCACAACGACAGGGATTTCAGCCGAAGATCGAGCAGCAACCGTCAAGTCGCTCATCGATCCGCAGACGCGGCCGGAAGACCTATCGCGACCGGGTCACATTTTTCCTTTGCGTGCAAATCGTCTCGGTGTCCTGGGCCGTCCTGGCCACACCGAAGCTGCCGTGGATCTTGCACGACTTGCCGGCCTGGCGCCGGCTGGCGTAATCTGCGAGATCGCCAATGACGACGGAACCATGTCTCGACTGCCAGATCTCGAGAAGTTCGCAATCGAACATGGCCTGCACATAGTAACGATCGACGCTTTGATTGAGTACTGCAGGAGTCGTGATACGAGGGTAAAGCGTTACGCGCAGTCCTTTATGCCAACGCGGTTTGGGGATTTCAAGGCAATTGCTTATCGCGATAGTTTGACGGGAACGGAACACTTAGCTTTGACACTTGGCGAGTTGTGCGAGAAGGAAGACGTTCTGGTACGGGTGCATTCTGAATGTCTGACAGGTGAGGCGTTCCGGTCCATGCGATGCGACTGCGGTCAACAGCTCGAAATGGCTCTTCGGGCGGTCCAGTTAGCGGGCGCTGGTTGCGTGATCTACATGCGTGGGCAAGAGGGGCGTGGCATTGGCTTAGGAAACAAAATTGCGGCTTACAGCCTGCAGGATCATGGTCGTGATACTCTTGAGGCAAATCGGGAACTCGGCTTCGCATCTGATTCCCGCGAATATAACGCAGCGGCGGATATCATCCGCGACCTCGGTATCGGCAGCGTTCGGCTTCTGACCAACAATCCTACAAAAATAGAGGCGCTGCGAACGTCAGGCGTCATCGTGTCGTCTCGCCAGAGTCTGATCGCCGCATCTAGCGCGTCCAACATCACTTATTTTAAGACAAAGCGCGATCGGTTTGGCCACCTGTTGGACCAGGACACGTCAGCTGAACACGTCGGCCGGAGCAACGTCTTTTCAGTGTTTGGCGCGCAGGTGTTCTCTGGACCCCTGGGTTAACGGAGCCGCCCTCGCCACTTACCTGCCGGTGATTGTAGGGGGCCGCCTTTGACCGGCAGAGTCCTAGAGCTTTTGCGTGGGCCCTGCCAGCACATCATTCGTGCAGGCCTATCGGAGTGATGTGGCCCGCGATTGCATCGAAAGCAGCGTTCGACCATATCTCGTCTTGAGCACGGCTGTTCCGACGGATCGCATTTAATCGCGGTCCGTCTTGTCTTTCGAAAAGTCTCGCAAAACTAATGCTTCATGCGAAGGATCGGCTTAATGACTTTGCCGCTCTCGGAATCAGCCATCGCCTCGTTGATCTGGTCGAGGTCATAGAACTGAACCAGTTTGTCGAACGGGAAAAGTCCCTGCTGCCAATACTCGATCAACTGCGGGACGAACTCGGACGGAACGCTTTGTCCTTCGACAACGCCGATCAATGTGCGGCCGAAAAGGAAGTTCCCGATATCGATCGTGCCTTCAGTGCCGAGAGCGGACGAGCCAACGAGACCGCATGTTCCCGGCGTACCAAGGCAGTCGACTGCCTGACGGAAAACTCGCGGCGAACTCGTGCATTCCAAGCTGAAATCAACGCCTGCGGGGACGATCTTCCTGATCGCGGCAACGCTGTCCAATTTGCGGGCATTTATCGTGTGCGTCGCCCCGAGTTCGCGCGAAAGTTCCAGCCGTTCATCGTTCAAGTCGATCACGATGATGGTCGCGCATCCGGCGATTTTCGCGGCCATCGTAGCCGCCATGCCAACCGCACCAGCACCGAACACTGCTATTGACGAGCCGGGCTTCGGCTTGAGGCAATTCAGTACCGCGCCAGCACCGGTCTGAAGCCCGCACCCGAGCGGTCCGATCAACTCGAGTGGAACATCCTTTGCAACCTTCACGGCGTTTCGTTCGCTGGCGATGGCGTAGGTTGCAAATGACGACTGCTCGAAGAAGCAGCCACTAATCTGTTTCCCGTGAGAATCATGGATCGGGCAGGTGCCATCCGGACGAGTGCCGCGGAAATTGCGACCGAAGAAGTCCTCGCAGTAGAAAGGTGTACCGGAAAGGCACTTTTCGCACTTGCCGCAATAGGCGTAGCTCAAAGCAACGTGATCACCGGGCACAAGATCTTTAACTGCGCTCCCGACGGCCTCGACGACGCCAGAGCCTTCGTGTCCCAACACAACAGGTTGAGGTACGTCATATCCCTGGTCCCTGACCACCAGGTCGGTATGACATACCCCCGATGCGACGATGCGGACCAAAATCTCGTCTGCACGAGGTTCCTCAATCCCTATGCACTCCAAGATCAAGGGCTTCGCCTTTTCGCGCGAGACCGCCGCATATGCCTGCTTCATGTAACTGTTCCTCCAAGGCTCACAACGCAATTCGCGCGAACGTACTCATCGTCAGACAATCAGTCAATAATTACTCTATTAAATTAGATCAGTTCAACCGGAGCAGGGCTGCATTTTTGCAAAGTCACGAGTGAACGCTGATTTGAAGTGATCAAAGGGTTCCGATGCATGTTCGAAAGGGAGCATGCGTCTTGTCCCGCTTTGGGCTGAAAGATCGGCAGACGAAAATTTAGTAGCAACGTGTGAGGCGAGCCGGATGGCGTCGCTTGCCGACGTCGAGCCGGTTCTGAAGGCTATCGACAGCTTCGAGACACCGGTATTGCCAAGTTCAACCGACTACAAACGATGCTACTGCCAGCCAGGCTTAACAGACAGTACCAACCAGGACGTTAGTCTTCTCGATGATCGAGAGGTCCGACGCAATCCGGTATACAGTTGGCGCGGCGGTCGGTGACTCAATAGCGAGCGTATCCTGGATCGTGAGGCGTTCGATGCCCTGCTTTAGTGACCTGATCGTATTCCCGTGGGCCACCACAAGAACCGATTTCCCTCTCAACAAGGGGGGGAACGCTTCGCTTATCAAAAAGGGCAGAACCCTCGCGCTTATGTCCCGTATGCTTTCTCCCCCAGGTGGTGGAGTGCTGTACGAGCGGCGCCAAACCTGGACAACATCCTGGCCCCACCGCTCACGTGCCACGTTCTTGTTGATGCCGGTGAGCTGTCCGTAGTCGCGTTCGTTCAACTCGGTTCTCCTGATTGGCTCCAGCAGATCGCCGTTGGTTTCGTTCAAAATCGCTCTGCAAGTGTCGACTGTGCGCAAGAGGGCAGAGCTAAACGCAATATCGAACGAGATGCCGAGGTTCGCGAGCAGTGAGCCGGCTCGCCTGCTCTCAGACCAGCCCTCCTGTGTGAGCGGCACGTCGCTCGTACCCGTGAACTCCCCGCGCGCGTTCCCTTCGCTTTGGCCATGCCGGACAATCACCAGAGTGGACATTCATAACCCTCCCATCGATTTAGCGAACACGAATATTGTCGCACTATCGGACAATCCGTCAAGTGCGACTATGTGCAAGTGAAAACAAAACGATGTCGAAAAAACAAACGTCGAAGTTTATATTTATTGACAGATTGTCTGATAGCTCATACCAATGCACTCCGCCGTATTGAGGAGAGTCCGGCACGGCTTGGGAAGGCAAGGCTCTCGCCTTAACAGACAATGCCGCCCAGAGCGGCCGGAGGAGGAATTTTCATGAAGAGACGTACATTTCTACAAGCGAGCGGGGCAATTGCTGTAGCCGGCACGTTCGGAATGCCGGGGATTCTTCGCGCCGACGACGCGATCAGTCTCCTACCTGACACTTGGCCCTCCGAAGGCGCCAACCCAATTGTCGACGCGGGTAAGTTCAAGAAGTCAGGCCCGTGGAAGATCGGACACAGCCACTACGGCCTCGCTGGTTCAACGCATACCTACCAGACGGCGTTTGAAGCCGAATATGAAATAAAAAAGAACAAGGATCGGATCGCTGATTACCAGTTCCGGAGCGCTGATCTCAATGCCTCCAAACAAGTTGCCGATATCGAGGATCTGATCGCCCAGAAGGTCGATGCGATCATCATCGCACCGCTAACCACCGGTTCCGCCGTCGAGGGCATCAAGAAGGCAAAGGCTGCTGGCATTCCAACCGTAGTCTATCTCGGACGCGTCGACACCGAGGAGTTTACGGTTCAGGTCCAGGGCGACGACTTCTATTTCGGGCGCGTGATGGCTCAGTTCCTCGTCGACAAGCTTGGCAACAAGGGCAAGGTATGGGTTCTGCGTGGCGTCGCCGGGCATCCCATCGATGCAGATCGTTATGCAGGCGCCATGGAAGTCTTCAGCAAGTCTGGACTTCAGATCACGTCGACCCAGCACGGAAGCTGGTCTTATGAGGACTCAAAGAAGATCGCCGAAAGCTTGTATCTCTCCGACCCAGATGTCGCGGGCATCTGGACCGATGGAGCCAACATGTCTCTTGGCGTTTTGGATGCCTTGCAGGAGGCTGGCGCCTCAACGATCCCGCCAATCACGGGCGAAGCACTTAACGGCTGGATGCGTCGTTGGAATGACGAAAAACTTTCCTCGATCGGTCCGATTTGCCCACCCGCTCTGTCTACTGCCGCGCTACGGGCCGCCTTCGCCTTGCTGGATGGGAAGCCGATTCAGCGTAACTGGACGAACCGCCCCAAGCCGATCACCGACGAGACGCTCTCCCAGTTCTATCGCGCAGATCTCACTGATGCGTACTGGGCGCCGACCGAAATGCCGAACGAAAAGCTCCTTGATTATTTCAAGGCTTGATGAACTACGGGCACGATCACTCGTGCCCGTATCCCTGTCGAAGATGGAAATTCCCATGAGCACGCTTGTCGAGATGGTCGGCATCAACAAATCGTTTGGTTTCACGAAAGTCCTTTCGGACGTTCGCTTTTCCCTGGAACGTGGCTCCGTGCACGCTCTGATGGGGGAAAACGGCGCGGGGAAGTCCACCCTGATGCGTATTCTGGCGGGGGTATATCAGCCGGGCGCAGGAAGTGTTCGGCTCCGCGGGGAGGAAGTCAATTTCCGTTCCCCTAAGGAGGCACGGTTGGCGGGAGTGTCGACGGTGTTTCAGGAGTTTACCCTGATCCCCAATCTCACCGTTGCTGAGAACATGTTCCTGGGCCACGAACCTCGTCGCATTGACGGTTCGATCGATAGCGTCGAGGTAGTGAAACGCGCTCGCGCTTTGCTGGCTGACGTATTTCCACAGCTCGACGCAACCGCGATCGTCGAGACACTGACTGTCGCGCAGCAGCAGGCAGTAGAGATCGCGAAGGGACTTACGTCGAACGCGGACGTATTCATCTTCGACGAGCCAACGGCGGCGTTGAACTCGACCGATGTCGCGCATCTTTTCAAGGTTATCCGCGACCTTAAGGCTCAACATAAGGCTGTCGTCTACATCTCTCATCGCATGAATGAAGTCTTCGAACTATGCGACACCATCACCGTCATGAAAGATGGCGCTTGGGTAAGGACTGCAAGAGCGCAGGACTTCAACTTGCAAACGCTGGTAGCGACAATGGTTGGTCGCGAACTTCAGAACTTCTTTCCGCCGCGCTCGCAGGCCACCGGAGCGGCAATGCTGGAGGTTTCGGACTTGCGCCTCGACGACAGCAGCTCGACAGTCACTTTCGTTGTCAGAAAAGGTGAAATCATCGGGCTGGCAGGGCTCGAAGGACAGGGCCAGCGAGAGATAATGCGTGCCATTGTGGGCGTTGAATCGCCAAAGGCCATCGCCGTGTGGCGTGCCGGCCCCGACAACAGCATGCACGTGGTGAATGTAGGGTCAGGGTTCGCTCGCGCGGTCGCATCAGGAATCGGTTTTATCCCTGAGGACAGGAAGCAGGAAGGGCTGTTCCTGCGCCTGCCTATCTACGACAACATCGCGCTGGGAAAACAGCTCAATCGGAATATGGCAAGCGTTGCGTGGCGATCGGTGTCGAGGGTCCGCGAGGTGATCAAGTCGTTACGAGTTGCGGCCGCCGATCCCAATGCGCCCGTAGGTAAACTCTCGGGCGGGAATCAGCAGAAGGTGCTGCTGGGCCGCTGGTTGCTCTCCGGAGTGGACATCCTCGTTATTGAGGAGCCCACGCGCGGCGTCGACGTCGGTGCAAAGGCAGAGATTTACAGATTGCTGCGGGACTTCAGTGATCGTGGCGGTGCGGTCGTGGTTTCGTCGCGCGAGCACGCTGAGCTTATAGGGCTCTGCGACAGCATTTTGGTCGTTCATGACAGGAAGATCGTCGGGCAGATGTCCGCAGAGGGGGCGACCGAGGAAAGAATCCTCGAGACTGCGCTGGGGGCGAGTGCGTCACCGGATCCCCGTGCTGCGGTGCATTGAGGAGGATAACTTATGAATTCATTTGCCAGTCGCCTGAAGCTCCCTTATCGCGCGGGAGCGATCGGGCTTTCCATTGGAACGCTCCTGGTGATGGTTGTCGCCTCGGTAATATTATTGCCGGACTTCATGGATCCGGAGAATTTGTCTAATCTCCTGGCGCAATCGACGGTGCTCGTCATCTCGGCTCTCGGTCAGACGTTCGTCATTCTCACTGGCGGCCTCGACGTGTCGGTTGGGTCCGTCATCAGTCTAACGACGACGATCATGACGCTTGATCTTCCTGAGATAACCCGCGTGCTTATCTGCATCGCGGTGGCGATGGGGTTCGGAGTAGCGAACGGTTACGGTGTCGCGCGCCTCAATGTACATCCAATCATCATGACGCTGACAACAATGGGCATCGGCCAAGGTATCGCGTTGATCATTTTGCCAATCCCAGGCGGGCGCGTGCCGGAGTGGCTTTCCGGCTCGGTAGCCGGATCCATCGGCCCCGTACCTAACTCATTGTTTTGGTTGATCACGGCATCGCTCTTCGCATCCTGGATTCTCTATCGTCGTCCCTTCGGCCTCTACCTCTTCGCTTCCGGCGGCAATGACTTCAACGCACGGATGAACGGTGTTCCCGTCGAGCGCACCATCATCAAAGCGTATGTTCTTTCTGCTCTATTCGCATGCGCTGCGGGGATGTTTCTTGCAGGTCGCCTTGCATCGGGTGATCCTAAGGGCGGCGCTTCATTCGGGATTGAGTCTGTAACGGCTGCAGCATTGGGTGGGGTCCACCTCGCCGGGGGCATCGGAAGCATTGTGGGAACCGTCGTTGGCGCGGCGATCCTCGGGACAGTGAATAATGTGATGAATCTGGCCAACGTCTCTGCATTTCTTCAGTCGGTCGTCAAGGGTGTGTTGCTTCTCGTACTCGTCGTTTCGCAGCGACGCAAAACAATCGGACTTTGAAAGAAATGGACTTCTCGATGACCACATCAGACTCGAAAACTGAAGCACCATCTCGCTCATTGAGGGGTAAGAGCGCCATTTCGTGGATACTCGGGCTACCGCCCGCATACTATGTGCTCGCAATCCTGGTTGCGGTTGCTCCAGCAGTGAGCGCCACGCTCATAAATCCCAACTACTGGTTTGTAATCCTCAAGCAGTCAGCGCCGCTCGGGATCGCGGTGCTCGCCCAGTCGCTTGTCATGCGGGTGCGATCCATCGATCTCTCTGTCAGCGGTATTTTCGCGTTCGCGATTTATCTGGCCAGCTCGGGCCAGCTCAACAACTATCCACCGCTAATGACCGTCCTCATGCCTGTTGTGATTGGGCTAGCTGTGGGGGGTGTAAACGGAATACTCGTAGCATACGTGCGCGCTTCTGCCGTTATCTCCACACTAAGTGTTTCGGCCATTCTGATTGGGATCGTCCAATACATGAGCGCCGGCCGCGCGCCCGGTTCAACGCCAAGCTGGCTTCGAATACTTACGAGCGGCAATATCCACGGCCTTTCCTATTCCGTGGTCCTGTGGATCGTCATCGCCGCCCTGATTTCTATCGCATTTCGCTTTCTCATCGTCGGGCGTTACTTCAGGGCCGTCGGCGACAATCCGAGGGCGGCGGAAACTACAGGAATTCCGTTGGCACGTACGATTTTTGTCTCGCACACGCTCGCGGGCGCCCTGACAGGCATCGCGGCCCTGGTCCAGGTATCCGCGTTGGCGGTCGGCACCATCAAGCCAGGCTTCGACACCTTCATGAATGCTCTCGCCGCCACGATCCTCGGCGGTGTGACGTTCGGCGTCGACCGGGGCGGCGTCGCCGGGCCGTTCGTTGCCGTCGTTGCCTTCAGCTTCCTGTTCGCGATGCTGACCGTCTTCGGCATCCAGGAGCCGGGCAAGCTTATCGTCCAGGGCGTGATCATTGCATTTGCCGCAATCATCTACGGTGCGCGCGCGGGTCGCGTCTAGTCCGTCGGGCCGATCAAGTCATTCCCGTAGCAATTGCGGGAGAACGCAGGAGAATATAATGGTGAAAATCACTGCGGCTGTCGCCGTGAAGCCAAAGAGCCCGCTGGAATTCCGTGAACTCGAACTGGCTGACCCCGAAGGCAACGAGATCCTGGTTCGCACGGTTGCGAGCGGGATCTGCCACACGGACTTGCTGCTTCGCGACGGTATTTTTGGCCCGCCGGCACCGGTGATCCCGGGGCACGAAGGCGTCGGCGTCGTCGAGGCGGTCGGACCAGAAGTTCAGAGCCTCAAAGTGGGTGATCACGTCGCACTGAGCCAGAGCTCATGCGGATTCTGCGCCGACTGCCGCCGTTCTCACCCAATGAACTGCCAAAACTATACCCAGTACAATCTTACGGGGCTTCGTCCGAATGGTAAGAAGGCATTGCTCTGCGATGAAGTTGGCATTGGCAGCAATTTCGTGGGCCAGTCGTCCTTTGCGACGCATATCCTTGCGACTGAAAACAATGCAGCGCTTTTGCCGAAAACAGACCTCGACCTTACCGACGCTGCGCCACTCGGGTGCGGCATGGCAACGGGTGCAGGAACAGTGATAAACGCGATGAAGCCGGAAATAGGGTCGACGATAGCCGTTTTCGGCGCAGGTGCTGTCGGCATGGCCGCCGTGATGGCCGCCAAAGTTCGTCGGTGCAGCAAGATTATCATCATAGATCTGAATCAGCAGAGGCTAGACATGGCCATGGGGCTTGGTGCCACACATGCGATCAACGGCAAAGATCCCGACGTAGTCAACCAGATCCATGCGCTGACGGGCGGCGGTGCCGACTTCGCGATCGACGCAGTTGGCATCATTCCGGTTATTCTGAACTCGATCAAGTGCACCCGTGCCGGCGGGCACGTTGTCTTGCTCGGCCTCGACGCGCTCGGGAACGACATTCCCATCCCCCTCGATCTAATGGTGTTCAATCGCAAGATCCAGGGTGCGATCCTTGGTGATCAGATTCCACAGCTGTTCATTCCGCAGATGATGGATCTTAATCAGGCTGGGCTTTTCCCCTTCCAAAAATTGATCACCAAGTATCCCTTCGAGAAGATCAACGAAGCGATCGCGGACGCCGAAGCCGGGCGAGTGATCAAGCCGGTCGTCGTTTTCAATTAGGAGCCAGCGCAAATGACATCGAAGAAGTCAGAGGAACAGCACCTTGTCGTTGAATTCAAAACCACGTCCCAAAATCGAAATCGCGTAAAAGAACTCCTTCAGGAATTCATTGGACCCGCCCGCGAAGAGTCTGGTTGTCTCTACTACGACCTCTACCAGCGGTCGGACGATCCGAACACTTTCATCATCTTAGACGGCTGGCAGAATGAGGCGGCTGTCGTTGGCCATGGCGAACATCCTAATGTCAAGCGGGTGCTGGAGCCTCTTCTTCCACTGTTGGTGAGTCCACCGTCGATTAATGTAAATACCCGTATCAGCGACTGATCGGGCGCAATGGCCATTTCTACGAGGCGCGCGCCCCGAGCGCGCAGGTTTGAGGGAGACGAAATGGATACGCATCGAGTTGTCGTAGTCGGCGGTGGCTTTGCCGGACTCCAGTTAGCGAAGGACCTCAAGTGTCCCGACACTTCCATAACGATCGTCGACAGGCGCAACCATCACCTCTTTCAACCGCTCCTCTACCAAGTTGCCACGACTGTATTGGCAACCTCGGAGATAGCCTGGCCCATCAGAGCATTGTTCAGAGGACGAAAGGATGTATCGACGCTGCTGGGCGAGGTTGTTGGCGTTGATACCGAGGCACGCGTAGTATCGCTCAAGGATGGGAATGCTATTCCCTATGACACGCTCGTTCTCGCGACAGGTGCAAGGCACGCCTATTTTGGCCGGGACGAGTGGGAGCCGTTTGCGCCCGGGCTAAAGGCACTCGAAGACGCGACGACCATCCGGCGGCGGCTTCTTCTCGCGTTTGAGAAGGCCGAATTGGAGGCTGATCCCGAACGGCGGAAGGCAATGCTCACGTTCAGCATAATCGGAGCAGGCCCGACAGGCGTGGAGATGGCTGGGATTATAGCGCAACTGGCCCAACGAACCCTTGTTGAGGAGTTCCGTAGCATCGACACCAGATCGGCGCGCATCCTTCTCATCGAGGCAGGTCCACGTGTCCTACCCGTGTTCCCGGAAGCACTTTCGAGATATGCCGAGCAGTCGCTAATCAAGATGGGCGTCGAAGTGAGAACAGGCATTCCCGTGACGGCATGCAACGAGAACGGCATCGCGATCGGAGATGAGTTCGTTTCAAGCCGGACCGTCATCTGGGCTGCGGGGGTGCAAGCGTCGAACGCCGCCGCCTGGGTCGGTGCTGAAAAGGACAGGGCGGGTAGGGCGGTCGTGCAGCCAGATCTGACTGTTGGCGGTAAGCCCGAGATTTTTATTATTGGAGATACTGCCTCCGTGAAGGCCGCTGATGGAACACCCGTCCCCGGAGTGGCTCCCGCCGCCAAACAGCAAGGCAAATATGTCGCTTCGGTAATTGAAGCACGACGTCTGGGTACACCCACTCCAAGTGCGTTCAGATATAGGCATCTGGGAAACCTGGCTACCATCGGGCCGAATTCGGCTGTTATCGACTTTGGGAAGATCCGGCTCAAGGGCGGAATTGCATGGTGGATTTGGGGGCTTGCCCATATCTACTTCCTGATAGGTACGAGGAGCAGATTGGCAGTGGGACTAAGCTGGCTATGGATCTTTGTTTCCGGCCATCACTCCGCACGTTTGATCACGCAAAAAGAAACCTTAAAGGATGAGGTTTAGTCGCTAGCGCGAGCACGCCCGAGTCTGCTGGGCCGTGAATGGAGACCATCAAAGGCCAGACATTTGGGAATCGGTTGCGAAGCGATGGTTGGCAGCAGGTAACAATTCTGTCGGAGTTCCATATATAACAATGATTGATCTTCGCACTATCAACTTAGGCGACTTCGACTGCGTCGAATTCACGGCGAGGACTGGCCGCGACAAGTCAATTGCCCTGTCCGCCTGTCGTTAGCGATAGGCGGGCCTCATGCTTGAATACCGTTTCGGGAAGGAAGTGATGATGTGGAGAGTTGAGAGTGTCCCCCTCTAAGATTGACCATTTCTCGCTCAAAGGTACCTGCAGCGAGGAACTCGCGGCAGCGCTTTCGAGGCTTTCCCCGCAATCTGAAGCGCATGTACATGGCGATAAGACGATCGCCTACGATGTACATGCGATTACCAATGGTCCGATTGCAGTTATTGCCGCGCACTACGAGGGCGACCTAACCGTCCAGCACCGGGGACCGGCGGAGGCAAACATCATCATGCTTCCACTACATGGGCGATCGGTCGTTACCGTTGACGGCAGACAAATCCCGTCAGAGGGAACGCGGGGCGTTTTCGTGAACAGTATGTCGGCGAGTACGACCCAATTCATTGGGCCCAGGAAACATTTGGGGCTTAGGATCGCCCATGATGAGCTGACGCGCCGTTTGGGATGTCGGCTCAATACGCCAATAAGAGGCAGCCTCGATTTTTCGCCAGAAATCGACCTATCGGTCGGGTTCGGCTCCCTTTTGGTTCAACTGGTACCAGTGCTGTATGCTGGATTACGAGACGGAACCCTCCTTCAATCACCGATAGCACTTCATCACCTCACTGAAACGACGATGGAGCTTTTGATCGAAGCTGCGCAGCATCGCTACTCATCTGAGTTATGCCGCGTTGCTGAATCACCCTTACCCAAGGCCGTTAAGCGGGCGGTCGACTATATGCGTGCCAATATTACTCGGCCGCTATCTCTTGAGGAAATCGCAACGGCTTGTGGCGTAAGCCGACGCACTCTTCAAAGCGGTTTTCGCAACTTTCGGAATACGACCCCTCTGGCATTCCTGCAGCACCTACGGTTGGAATTAGTGCATCAGGAACTGATGACAGGCGAACCTGGCCTCTCGGTCACGCAGGTCGCTCTGAAATGGGGCTTCGTGCATAGAGGCAGATTTTCTGCGGACTATCGCAAGCGCTATGGGGTACTTCCCTCGGAAACATTGCGTATATCATAAGCAGATTGCGCCGACCGAGCTACGATCAGCCGGCACGCTCGACCGTCCTCAAGGCTTGCAGCAACAGCACTCTCCAGAAAAGCCGACTGCCTCGGCCCAAGATCTGTCTTGCAGATGATCCCCTGAACGCGACGATGTTCCGATCTGCGCAACGCAGTTCAAGACCACTACAGGGGTTAATCTTATAGTAATTATGCCGAGGTCATCTCACACATAGCGGTCAATGTCGCAATGTTCTGGACCGCGTCGCTAATGGAAGCCGGTGTAATTTATAGTCGTCTATGAGGAACATATGTCGAGACTGCCGCTATCTCTACTTTTAATGATTTTGGCAATTATCCCGTTGACGGCGTTCGTAATCATCGGAGTATCAACATCACTGGGATATTACCGAGAATACTCTACCTTCCGCAGCGCACAAACAACGCAGCGACTTGGGCGGGAAGGCGGATTCCTCGCCCAAGCTATAGCGGCGGAAGCGTTTGCAGGCGCCGACGTGCGTCGGGCAAAGCAAGCTGCATCGGACAGGGCTTTTACAGCGGTCTTTTCCGCTTACGACTCTTGGAAAAAGGCATTCGACGATCCGGCCATAGAACGGGCGGTACAGATCATTCGTGAAAGGCGGGACAATATCGATAGCTTCCGCCGGCGCGTCGATGACGGAACGGCTAGCGAGGCGGAGGGAGCTGTTGCTTTGCGCCCAGCTGCCCTTGCGGGCTTGGAGCTCGTCCGTCGCACTGGGGCGACTGTCAATGATTTGGATTTAGCACGCCAAATTACCGGTTTTCACGCGCTCATGCAGATCACGGAAGCTAGTTTGCTGGAGATCAGGCCCGGCCGAGCCTACGTCAAAAATTCAGCCATGTCCGTCGATCTATTTTCGTCCCTCTTACAGTCAAAAAATCTAAAGCAGCTTTATGTGCCTGCGATGCAGGAATTTCTCCCCGCCGATCTCGTCAAATCTTATGACGACTTCGAGGCCAGCGCCGCAGGCAAGTTCATCGCGGGCGTTCGCGATCAGATGTATGCAAACCAGCCGGGCGTTTCCTTCCCCCCCGAGACGTTGGATCGATGGAATGAAATCACCCAACAGCGGGCTGCTTTGTTGACCGCACTCATTATGCGCACCGGCGACGAGTTGGACGAGATGGCATTTCAGCGTTACGCCGATCTTCGCAATGCCTTTATCGGCTACTCCGGCGCCACGCTTCTGATCATGTCTACGGTACTCATTTTGTGCATTTCGGTCGTTCGGAGAATTTCAAGCTCCATTCGGACTCTGACAAGCCGAATGAAGGCACTCGCAGAAGGCGATACGTCGGCGCCGGTGCCCTTGACGATCCGACGCGACGAGATCGGGGACATGGCGCGTTGCCTTGAGTTTTTCCGCGGCGCGGCCATACAGAAAAGTAACCTGGAGACATCCGCGGAAGCTGAGCGCATTCGTTCTGACCAAGAGAAGCTGGATATTCAGGTAAGGGCGGAAAAAGAAGCAGAAGAGCGCCTCATCCGAGCGACGACGGCATTGGCAACCGGGTTGAAGCGGATGGCGGATGGAGACTTGATTTATGAAATTGAGGAGCCGTTAGCGCCACAGTTTGAAAGTTTGCGCAGGGATTTCAACGCTTCCATTCGTCAGCTCCGGGACGTGCTTGTTACCGTCGGCCATTCAGTCGAAACGGTCACGAATGGCAGCTCGGGCGTCTCGGCCGCATCTGAAAATCTTTCAAGACGCACGGAGCAGCAGGCGGCTTCGCTCGAGGAAACTGCAGCGGCGTTGGAGGAGATAACCGTCAACGTTGCATCGACCACGAAGAGGACGGCTGAGGCGCGCGGAGCCGTCCAACAGATGCGAGATCATGCGGAAATGTCCGGTCGGGTTGTACGCGATGCTATCGGCGCCATGAATCGCATTGAAAACTCCTCCAAGCAGATTTCCCAGATCATCAGCGTCATCGACGCGATCGCCTTCCAAACGAACCTCCTGGCGCTGAACGCCGGCGTCGAAGCAGCGCGTGCTGGCGACGCGGGAAAAGGCTTTGCGGTTGTTGCCCAGGAGGTCAGGGAGCTTGCACAGCGCTCAGCGACAGCGGCAAAAGAAATCAAGGATCTCATCGGCAATTCAGCTCTTGCCGTCGACGAAGGCGTAAGGCTCGTGAGTGAAACCGGATCGGGCCTGAGAACGATTGAAGAGCTTGTGCAGGATGTAAATCTTCATATGGACGCAATCGCAACGGCCTCCCAGGAACAATCGTCGGGCCTGCGCGAGATCAACGGCGCGGTTAACCATATGGACCATGCCACTCAAGAAAATGCGAGCATGGTCGCGGAGATGAATACTGCAGGATCGCACCTCGCTCAAGAGAGCCAAAGCCTAGCCGCACTGTTGAAACATTTCCACTTCAAAGACGAGAGCGGGAAGCCACAGAAGGTCACGGGCGAACTTGGGAAGAGCTTCCCGCCCGGTCAGACAATGGTTGACCGCGGAGACTATCCGATGCGCCGTGGTAACCTGGTGCTCGCGCCTTCGAATGATGATTGGCAAGCGTTCTAAATGATATGGGCGGCGTCGCCGACCACATGCAAATACACGTCTTTGATGATTCTGAATGAGAGCGATATCCCGGTGGGGTAGCGGCATGGTACTCCGCCAAATGACTTGTGCGGTCCTAACAAAATGCTGGCTTGACGCATGATTGCTCAGCCACGTGACAAAGCAGGACAGGCACATGAAACACGTACGTCAATCGGAACGCACATCCCGCCCCGAACAGCCTGTGGAAGTGCAGATGCCGACTGATGCTCAAATCGACCAGGGGCGTGGAGCCTTCCGCAACGCGGTCAATGCCAGCCCTCCGCTTGCCACGGGCACGGCCCCGCCATTTTCGGAAGCCTCCGTTGTCCGGCCATCGCACGGTCACGACGCAGATGTCGCAAGTCTGAAGCAACCGTTTGAGAAGGCTTTCCGGGCGAATCCGCGGCATCCTGCGACAAACATCGACTTGCCATTCAACGCCGAAGAGATGTCCAGTGCCGTCGTACTCGACGCGATCCCGTTACCCGTCTTCTTCAAAAACAGAGATGGGATACACCTTGGTTGCAACAGGGCCTTCGAAAGCTTCTCCGGCCGCTCAAAGGGAGATATTATCGGAAAAACCGTTTTCGATTTGGTGCCCGCACCCATAGCCGAGACGTATGCCGCGTTGGACGAGGCGCTTTTTGCAAATGGCGGTGTTCAGCAATATGAAGCAAAGGCCACCACCGAGAATGGTGGTGTCGTTGATCTTTTACTCAGCAAGACCGCAATCACTGATATCGCTGGTAACAGGATCGGCTTGGTTGGCGCGATGTTGGACATCACAGAGCGAAAACGTGCGGAGCATGATCTCAAAGAGGCTCTTGAATTCGCAGAGGGAATTATTGCCGCCATTCCTGACGTTCTGTTCGAGGTAAATGCCGACGGTCGCTACCTGCAGGTCTGGGCAAGGAATCAGGAGATCCTGGCGCAGCGAAAAGAAGTGCTGCTCGGCAAGCTTGTCCGCGATGTGCTCCCTCCAGATCAGGCCGACATCGCTATGCTGGCTCTTGAAGAAGCCGATGAAACCGGCGCCTCCTACGGTCGTTGTGTCCGTATAGCCCTACCAAACGGCGAATCCCGTTGGTTTGAACTGTCGGTCGCAAGGCGACCAAGCAGCAATCACTCAACCGTCACTTTTCTGGTGTTATCTCGCGATATTACCGAACGAAAGCACGCCGAGGGCACGACTATTGAAGCTCGGGCTCGCCTCCTAAGTGTCCTGCAGACCATTCCGGATATGGTATGGCTGAAAGACGTAACAGGCAAATATCTGTTGTGCAATCATGCCTTCGAAGAATTGGTCGGCAAGGCAGAAGCGGAAATCGTCGGGAAAACGGATTATGACCTGTTTACTCCCGAACTCGCCCAGTTTTTTCGTGACAAGGATGAGGAGGCCATGCAAGCCGGCCGTATTCTCATCAATGAGGAACGGTTTACCGCTCACGAGGACGGTCGATCAACGCTTTTGGAGACTCGTAAGGTTCCGGTATTCACGGGGGGAAAGCTGATGGGGATCCTCGGCGTCGCCCGCGATATCACCGAACTGGACACGTCCCGTAAGAAAATCCATCAGATGGCATTCTACGATTCTCTGACCGGCCTGCCTAACCGGACACTTTTCAATGAACGGCTACGCGAGATGATCGGGGACGCGGCTTCGGCGGGCCAGCGAGCCGGGGTGATGCTGATCGATATGGACCATTTCAAAGCGATCAATGACACTATGGGACATCCCGTCGGTGACGAGTTGCTGCGGCAGGTGGCGACACGCATGAAAAAAGGCGTCCGTGCCAGCGACACCGTGGCGAGACTCGGTGGAGATGAATTTGCAGTCTTGCTGCCCAATGTTCAGGACAATGACGATTTGGCTCAAATTGCCAGCAGAATGCTTGCCGCATTCGGCGAACGCTTCATGCTTTCCGACAGGGAGATCTTTGTATCCTGCAGCATCGGGATATCGGTATTTCCAAATGACGGCGACGCTCCCGACGATTTGGTGAAATATGCGGATTCTGCGATGTATTTGGCGAAGCGCTCGGGGCGTAGCAACTTCCGCTTCTACTCAAAGGATCTCACGATTGGGGCTGAAAAGCGCCTAGCGCTAGAATCAGACCTACGCCTAGCTTTGAAACATGAGCAACTTGAACTCCATTATCAGCCAAAGGTCCTATTGGACAACGGAAAGGTGATCGGTTCAGAAGCACTGCTACGATGGCATCATCCGAAGATGGGAATGATCCCTCCGGGAGAATTCATAGGTGTCGCCGAGGAAACGGGATTGATCATCGATCTTGGACGATGGGTGCTGCATGAGGCGTGTTGCACGGCTGCCGTCATGAATGCAGATGGACTGCCCCCGCACAAGATTGCGATAAATTTGTCTCCTAAGCAGTTTCAATGCCCGCGTTTGTCGCAAACGGTGGCGGACGTATTGCAGGAAACCGGTTGTCGTGCGGAGTGGATCGAGGTTGAAATAACTGAGAGTCTCCTGCTCCATAACTGCGAGGGCGTTTCGACGACACTCTCTCAATTGCATGCGAGCGGAATTTCCATAGCGATCGATGATTTCGGCACCGGCTACTCATCTCTGAGCTATTTGGCTAACTTTCCCATTGATACCCTCAAAATTGACCGGTCATTCATCAATCGATCCGACAAGCGAAGTAGAGAACTGGTCAAGGCAATTCTCTCAATTGCGCGCTGCCTAGGGCAAAATGTAGTCGCTGAGGGCGTGGAGACGGTCGATCAAGAAAAATTCTTGGCTGAAAGCGGCTGCGCTGTGGCACAGGGGTTCTACTATAGCAAGCCCATCCCGAAGTCCGAACTTCTCGCTGCAAACGCAGTGCTCGAGTTCTCTCGCGGTGATTCCCATCTTACGCCGATGCCCGCAGAGGAAGGGGTGGCACTCATGCGCTTGCCTCCCGCATCTGTTGGGACCCGAACCGCGTGAAGCCTACGGCTAACAGCGCGCAGGATCCACGCCACCTGCGGCGCTGTTTATACCGCACTCATCCAACGGAAGCCCAAACTACTCTGGGCGATTGGATAAAACGCGGACCAATAGGAACTACTTAAAACTTCAGGTGCTTTGATGTTCCGAAATATGCAGGCCCTGTACCGAATTGCGCGACGAAACATACGTTGACGTGTTTTCGCTTTCGATTGCCATTGCAAAGACTTGCCCAGTACAATCTACTATTCTGCGTCAATATCGTCAAAAGCATAACCGTGCAAAAGCTCATCCCATTTCCCCATCCGAATAGAAGTTCTGCGGATTTGAAAAGTTCAACTGCGAATTCGAATGGCTCCGGACATTTCGACATCATCCAATCGCTGAAATCGGAACTTCACGATTTGGCTAGTGCCGTAAATCAGTTGGAGGCGCTATGTGAGTCATACCGATCCCAAGCTGATACGTGCTCGCAACCTGACTGAACGACTGAGCGTCCGCGCTTGTCATCGTATTCCCTATGACCCTCTCTGGGCGTGGCGGCCAGTGGTTCGTTGAATCTTGCCAAACGTTCCCGGATCCCACCACTTCCCGAACACGGGAGCTTCAATTCGATCAACTCGAAACTTTCGGCCATTTGAACGGGTGGCGGAAAAAAACGCCAGCGATTGCGCCGTGATTTCGTAATGGTTCTGCCTATTTGCTGAGTAAGCCCACGGTGAAGGCCGTCTTGCGATAGAGGGCTTCTGACTGCCAGTCCTAGTGGTAACACTAGGAGTAGTCATATGACGAAGCATCCAATTGAGGTGATCACGTCTGTAGAGCGCCGTCGGCGCTGGTCACGCGAAGATAAAGAGCGCCTTGTCGCTGCATGCTTTGAGCCAGACGCGGTCATCTCCGAGATTGCCCGCGCGGCCGGCATCCATGTCAGCCAGTTGTTCCGTTGGCGCAAAGAGCTTTGCCGGATCGAGGAGCCAAGGTCTGATACGGCGACTTTGGTGCCGGTGATCGTATCCGAGGCCGCTTCGACAGTCTCTCCCGTTCAACCGGAATCGCCCACCACATCCCACCCTCGTCGGAAGCGTAGCGATGTGACAATCGAGCTTGGACGGGGTCGGCGCGTGCGCGTGGATAGCGACATCGATACGGATGCCCTTGGCCGGATTCTCGATTGCGTGCTGGGGCTGCGATGATTCCGGTTCCGAGTGGCGTGAAGGTCTGGCTGGCGACAGGCCACACCGATATGCGAAAGGGCTTCCCCGGTTTGTCGTTGATGGTGCAGGAGGCGCTGAAGCGCGACCCGATGTGTGGACACCTGTTCGTATTCCGCGGCCGCGGTGGCGGTCTGATCAAGGTGATCTGGCATGACGGCCAGGGCGCTTGCCTGTTCACGAAGAAGCTGGAGCGCGGCCGCTTCATCTGGCCATCAGCGGCCGATGGCACGGTGGTGATCACGCCTGCGCAGCTCGGTTATCTGCTGGAAGGTATCGACTGGCGGATGCCGCAAAAGACCTGGCGGCCGACGTCGGCCGGATAAGCAAAAACACTGGAATGACAGGGTCGAATATGATTCCATCCTGTCATGAGCAATGCGACCGAAGAGCTTCCGGACGACCTTGCCAGTGCGCTTGCACTGCTGGCCCAGGAACGCGCTCGACGTGTCGCAGCCGAAGCAGAAGCAGCGACCTCCAAGGCAGAAGCCGCCAGCGCAAAGGCACTCGTATCGCATTCCGAGGCGCTGATCGCGCGGCTGAAGCTGGAGATCGACAAGGTTCGCCGTGCACTCTACGGCAGCCGGTCCGAGCGCAAGGCGCGGCTCCTGGAGCAGATGGAACTGCAGCTCGAGGAGTTGGAAGCGGACGCCGGTGAAGATGAACTGGCGGCGGAGATCGCAGCCAAAGCTTCAGCCGTCAAAGCCTTCGAGCGCAAGCGTCCGTCACGCAAGCCCTTTCCCGAACACCTGCCGCGTGAGCGCGTCGTAATCGCCGCTCCCACGAATTGCGCCTGTTGTGGATCGGTTAAACTGTCGAAGCTTGGCGAAGACATTACCGAGACCTTGGAAGTCATCCCGCGTCAGTGGAAGGTCATCCAGACGGTGCGGGAGAAGTTCACCTGCCGCGAGTGTGAGAAGATCACGCAGTCACCCGCACCCTTCCATGTGACACCCCGCGGTTTTGCCGGGCCGAACCTGCTGGCGATGATCCTGTTTGAGAAGTTCGCCCAGCACCAGCCGCTCAATCGCCAGAGCGAGCGCTACGCCCGCGAGGGCGTCGACCTCAGCTTGTCGACGCTGGCCGATCAGGTTGGAGCATGTGCCGCGGCGTTGAAGCCCATTCACTCCCTGATCGAGGCGCATGTCCTTGCTGCCGAACGTCTGCACGGCGACGACACGACCGTGCCTATCCTGGCCAAGGGAAAGACCGATACGGGCCGCATCTGGACCTATGTCCGGGACGATCGGCCGTTCGGAGGGCTCTCTCCGCCGGCGGCCCTTTACTATGCCTCGCGGGACCGACGGCAGGAGCATCCGGAGCGCCACCTGAAGACCTTCAACGGCATTCTGCAGGCGGACGCCTATGGCGGCTACAATCCGCTGTTCAAGGTTGATCGCGATCCAAATCCTCTAAGGCAGGCGTTTTGTTGGGCACACTCGCGGCGTAAGTTCTTCGTGCTCGCCGACATCGCCGCAAATGCCAAGCGTGGAAAGAATGCCGCGCCGATCTCGCCTATGGCGCTCGAAGCCGTCAAACGGATCGACGGCCTGTTCGATATTGAGCGCGAGATCAACGGGCTTACGGCCGATCAACGCCTGGAGCGTCGCCGGAGAGACTGTCTGCCACTCGTCGATGATCTGCAGGTCTGGCTTCAAACCGAGCGGGCAAAGCTCTCACGCAGTTCTCCGGTGGCGGAGGCGATCGACTACATGCTCAAGCGCTGGGATGGCTTCACATCATTTCTGCAGGACGGCCGGATTTGCCTGACGAATAATGCGGCAGAGCGAGCGCTCAGAGGCTTTGCGCTCGGCAGAAAATCCTGGCTCTTCGCCGGATCAGACCGCGGTGCAGATCGTGCGGCCTTCATGGCCACATTGATTATGACGGCAAAACTCAACGACATCGATCCGCAGGTGTGGCTGGCCGACGTTCTTGCCAGCATCGCTGATACGTCGATTACCAGGCTGGAGCAGTTGCTTCCGTGGAATTGGACGCCGCCGACCGTCAACGCTCAAGCGGCCTGACCTGCGGCCTTCACCGGAGGCTTACTTTGCTGAAGGCGGTCGGCCGATTGGAATGCTCCATCAGACCTCAACTTACCGGCAGCAAGGACTGCAGGTTCGATAGCTTCTTTTCGTGGATGAGGATATACGGATCCTCGAACTCTACCCGCATCTTGTCCTGGTTGGCGACGAAGTAGGGGCTGAGGTACGGGTCGAATGCATGCGCGCGAAGACTACGAGTTTGGTCTCGGCGGTCTTGGCTTCCTCGACGAAATGGCACTCTCGTTGCTAACCTTCTCCATTGCGTCGACGAGGAACGGCCGCGCAAGGTCGATGCCACGCTTCGGGTCCATCGATTCATCCCGGACGCTCCCGCCTTGCGTAATAGACTGGATTTTTCATTTCTGCCTGGGTTTCAAACCTGTCTCGCCGTGGTGTTGCTGCATCCCGTCCTGCCCCGGCTTTTGGTCCTGCCAGGCTCGCGCTGCCCGCAACGGCTTTGCCGTCCTTCACTTCGTTGCGGCCCTGCGGGTGCTGGCCGCACTTGCAGCCTGGCTTTTGGACCGCCGTAGCAGGTCGCGATGGCCGCGACCTCGAACGGAGGTTCAGAGATGAACAGGCAGCAATCCAATCAACGATCCGATATCTACAGCCGCATCACCACCAAGATCATCGCCGATCTCAAACAGGGCGTCCGTCCATGGACCAAGCCATGGACGACGGGAGGCTGGACAGCCGAGGTCAGCCGGCCACTGCGCCACAATGGCCAACCCTACACCGGCATCAATGCTCTGCTCCTCTGGTCTGAAGCCATCGCCCGCGGCTTTGCATCACCAAGGTGGATGACGTTTCGCCAGGCAATCGAGCTCGGCGGCGCCGTCCGCAGGGGCGAAACCGGCACGACCGTCGTCTTCGCCAGCTCTTTCATCCGCGCCGAGACGACGGAGACAGGCGCCGAAATCGAACGCGACATCCCCTTCCTGAAAACCTACACCGTGTTCAACACCGACCAGATCACCGGCCTTGATGGCCTTGCCCATTCCATCGCGCCTGACCAGGATTGGATGAGCCGCATCGGTGCTGCCGGCCGCTTCTTTGCCAATACCGGCGCCCTGATCCGCCATGGAGGATCGGCGGCCTATTATGCTGCTGCCCGTGACTACATCCAGATGCCGTGCTTCGACGCCTTCCGGGACGATGCATCCTATGTCGCCGTTCTCAGTCACGAGATGACGCACTGGACCGCTGCACCGCGAAGGCTCGATCGGGATCTCAGCCGCTATGCGAAAGACAGGAGCGAACGCGCCCGCGAAGAGCTCATTGCCGAACTCGGCAGCTGCTTTCTCTGCGCCGATCTTGGTATCGTCCCCGAGCTCGAACCACGCCCCGACCATGCAAGCTATCTCGATGACTGGCTCAAGGTTCTCGGCAGCGACAAGCGTGCCATCTTTTCAGCGGCAGCTCATGCCCAGCGCGCGGTCGACTATCTGCATGACTTGCAGCCGGACCTCAACGAGGAGGAGGCGGCGTGAGCCGTCTCCTTCTTAGCCACCCGGACGCCGCCCACTGCCGCGACCCGACGGCCGCAAGCTCCTATCCCGCGAACCGGCGTCTAAAATCGTCAGGCATTGACCTCGCGCAGCTAGTGGGGCGTGTTCACCGGCATATTGAAGTGACGCGCGAAGTATTCCGACGGCGTCGTCATGCGGCCCGTGGTGAGAACCAGCGCATCCCCTCGACCGTCGATGCTGAAAATCACGCGACTGTGCAGGCTTGCAACCTCCTCCGGCAGATCCTCCCTTAGCATCGCGATGGCGGAAGCCATCGTCCGCCGAGGGCGAACGAGAACGATGTCCCGCGCGAACGAGTCGTCGTGCGTAGCATCGAGAGAAGCGTTGATGACAGCGGGTCGTCGGATGATCTATTTGGAACTAGCAAAAAATATTGCTTTGATAAATTTGCGCTGACAGCTTTGGCCGCGGCCTCAACACGAGCGGGTGCCTGCAGCCGCTGGCGCGCATTGGAAAGATGGAGGCGGACGGTTTGAATGGATAAGTTTCAGTCTCCTATGGATAGCACCGTCACTATCGCCGTCGGATAAAAGCTGCAAACAACGTCTTTCCTGTTTCGTCAGATCCTGCCTGGGATTAGCGATCTCTCCGTCCAAACGCGTTGGACCCGTTCATGAAATCTGTTTTCGCTTGGCGCGTAATGCCGGATAGACACTGGAGAGCCAACCATCGGCGCCCTCACCGGTAGGTCATGTTCCAGCCGAGTTCGCCGGTGCGCAACGCGCTCCATATGCTGAGCGGCGACGGAGATAGGGAACGCACGGGCGGGGGCAGTCGGTCCCGCCTCCCTTGACGGCCGCTATGCTGAGGCTCCTGCGGCTGCCCTTGTTCCGCCCTTAGCGTGGCGAGAATTCCCGAAATCCGCCTCACGGCGCCGCTATGCTGATTTCTCCGATACTCTTCATTGTTTGATTGCAACCCGCCTGCGGACGGGTTGCCTGATCGTCCCTGATGACTACCGGCAGCCATGCGATCGGGCTGGCGGATGATTCGCATCTCACTCCATTAAAGCCGAAGATCAGTCAGTTTAACCCCGCCTCCTGGCTGGCGCGGAAAGAGCTCAGCTTGCTCAGGAGGTCCTGAGAGATCTCGAATTGCCGCGCCGTCCCCCGGCCCATGGCGTTCTTCCCCATCGTCTCCACCAGCATTCCCCGCTTTACCAAAAGGTCGACCGTCTCCTTCACACCGCTGCGTGTTAGCTCGGTAATCTCAATTATATTAGAGAGGGTTAGCTTCTGATGGGCCTGAGTCATCGTATAGAGGATCGTCATCATGCCGATCTGCTTCAGCCTCGCCTGCGGGGTCTCGTCCTCCAGCGGATGGTCGAGGATCTCATGGAGAATGAGTCCCGAGAAGGCAAGGTTGTGCCATTGCGTTTTAATCGCGCTTGTCATGTCATTTAACTATGTTATATACGACAGTATAAACGCGGGCAGGCAGATTGAGTCTCCCGAAACGCAATAGGGCGCCATCGTCTCGAAGGATCCTGTTCATGAAAAGCCTTCTCCTGAATTCACTGCTTACGGTCTGCTTCGTTGCGCCACCCTATCTTATTTTCGGCAGTAAAGCGCGGGCCGAGGATTGGGGATGCCAGGTTATTCTATGCCTTTCCAATCCCGGCGGGCCGACGCAATATGCAGAATGCCGGCCGCCGATCCAGAAGCTGTGGCGGGAGCTTGCCGAGGGGCACTCATTCCCGACCTGTAGCGGCGTCGGTTTTCAGAGTTCGCGGCCTGGCTATGAACCCTATTATTGCGATGCGGGGTACAAGCTCACGACTGATAGCGGTCGCGGCGGTCGGCAAGCAACCTGCGTATCGACATCGCCGCAGCCGGTGAGCAACAGCCTCTGCTGGGATGGGAACGACTATACTTCCCGCGACAATTCGGTCCTGTCGCCACATTGGCAGCGCGTGGACGGGCACCGCCAGTGCATCGGCTATCCGACAACGCGCCCGAATGTGCGATCGCAGCCGCACTATGTCGATGTCACCATCGACGGCGCCGGTAAACAGCGCGTTTGGTATTGACCGATGGGTGCTGCATTCGTCGAAATCGCGCAAACCTGCGCGCCGATGGTTCAGGTGGAGACGCTGGCCGGCATTGTCAGCCTTGAGAGCCGGTTTCAGCCCTTCGCCATCCGCATCAACAGCGGCCCACCACTCGCTGCTCAACCCGCATCGAAGGCGGAGGCGATCGAGGTCACGACGTCTCTGATTGCCGATCACCAGGATATTCAGATCGGGCTCGGCGGTATCGCGATAGAGGCGCTTCAAAAATTGAAGCTATCCGTCGCCGACGCCTTCGATCCCTGCATGAACCTCAAGGCCACGGCTACGCTTCTCGACGGATACTACCGCGCCGCATTACGCGCGGGGGATCCGGCTCAGGCCGAAAGGGTGATGCTCCAGTCCTATTATGGCCGCGATGATCGATCCCTCGGCGCCATGGTCAAATATGACGAGCAGGTACGCCAGGAAGTAAAGCAGTTATCGCCGACGCTTGCCTCGCTCACCATCGGCGAACGAGGTGACCAGGCCGGGTCTGGCGTGCCGACGCAAGATGAGGCGCCGCCGGCGCTTGCGAAACAATCCTCCCAAACCGCTGAGGCCGCATCCTGGGATGTTTTCAGCTCAGGGCGGCGATCCACGGTTCTCGTTTTCCAGAATGATTGATCGGAGCAAAGTGAATGATCTCCAAAGCCAGCCTTCGCCCCTTTGCCGCATCCACGCTGATGGCGGCCGCCATTGTCATCTGCCTGGTCGAGCCGGCCTTCGCCCAGGCCGCCGGCATCGAAACCGTGCTGCAGAACATCGTCGACATGCTGACCGGCAATATCGCCCGTCTGCTGGCGGTCATCGCCGTCATCATCATCTGCATTGCCTGGATGTTTGGCTACATGGATTTGAGGCGGGCCGGCTTCTGGATTATCGGGATCGGCGGCATTTTTGGCGCCACCGAGCTGGTCAACACCATCGTCGGAGGCTGACGGGCATGGCAAACGCTCCCAGCCTCGAAGAAGACATCCTGTTCCTCGCCTGCACCCGCCCGGCGACGATCGCAGGCGTGACGATGGAGGCGATGGGCGTCAACATCATGCTGACGACCATTCTCTACATCACAGCGGGGTCGATCGCCTATGCGCTGATCGGCGTCGTCTTCCACGTCGTGTTCCGGGCGCTCGTCAAGCACGACCACAACATGTTTCGGATCCTGATTGCGTGGATCGAAACCCGTGGCCGCTCCCGCAATGCCGCCTATTGGGGCGGCGCCACGCTCTCGCCTCTGACGCTCACCCGACGTTATGACGAAAGGGATCTCAGCTTTGTCTAACATTGCGACGCTCCGGTCGCGCGAGCTCGGGCCGGAAACCTTCATCCCCTATGTCAGGCATGTCGACGAGACGACCATTGCGCTCGAATCCCGAGCGTTGATGACGATGATCGCTCTCGACGGCGTTTCCTTCGAAACTTCGGACGTCAGGGACCTCAACGACCTGCACCGCAGCCTGAACACGCTCTATCGCAATATCGCTGACGAGCGGCTGGCGCTCTGGACGCATCTGGTGCGCCGCCGCGACAATGCTTATCCCGAGGGACGCTTCGCCAATCCCTTCTCCGACGGTCTGAACGCGCGATACCGCGAGCGCATGGTGAGGGAAGATCTGTTTCGCAACGATCTTTACCTCACCCTTGTCTGGCATCCCGGCCGGGATCCTGCCGAAAAGGCGGCCAAGCTTCTCTCCCGGCTGCGCAAGGCCCGCCGATCCGATACCGAGCTCGACGGGCAGGCCCTGAAGCATCTGCGTGACCGCGTGGCGGATGTCGTCGCCGGCCTGAAGCGCTTCGAGCCGCGGCTGCTCACCCTCCACGAACAGGACGGGATCCTGTTCTCCGAGCCGAGCGAAGTGCTCCACCAGATCGTCGGCGGCCGGCGGGAGCCGATCCCATTGACGGAGGGACGAATTTCCTCGGCAATCTATTCCGACCGGGTCATTTTCGGGCGCGAGACCGTCGAGATCCGTCACGAGGCCGACAGCCGCTATGCCGGCATGTTCGGCTTCAAGGAATATCCGGCGACGACGCGCAGCGGCATGCTCGACGCTATCTTGACCGCACCTTTCGAGCTTATCCTGACGCAGTCCTTCGCTTTCACCTCAAAGGCCGATGCCCGCACGATCATGGGCCGCAAGCAGAACCAGATGGTCAGCGCCGGCGACAAGGCGGCCTCACAGATCGAGGAACTCGGCGAGGCGATGGACGATCTCGAATCCAATCGCTTCGTTCTCGGGGAACATCATCTTGCGCTTGCCGTCTTCGCGCCCTCGGTCAAGGAACTGACTGATCACATGGCGAAAGCGCGGGCCTATCTCACCAGCGGCGGCGCGGTCGTCGCCCGCGAGGATCTTGGGCTCGAGGCTGCCTGGTGGGCGCAAGTGCCGGGCAATTTCCGCTACCGGGCGCGCTCGGGAGCGATCACGTCGCGCAACTTCGCAGCCCTTGCTCCCTATCATTCCTATCCGGCGGGCAAGAAGGACGGCAACGAGTGGGGACCGGCGGTCGCCATGCTCAAGACCGCGTCCGGCTCGCCCTTCTATTTCAACTTTCATCACGGCGATCTCGGCAACAGTTTCGTCTGCGGTCCGTCGGGTGCCGGCAAGACGGTGCTCTTGAATTTCATGCTGTCCCAGCTCGAAAAGCATGACCCGCATATGGTCTTCTTCGACAAGGACCGTGGCGCCGATCTCTTCGTGCGGGCGGCCGGCGGCACCTATCTGCCGCTGAAGAATGGTGTCGCCACCGGCTGCGCGCCGGTGAAAGCACTGGAATTCACTGCGGAAAACAAAGTATTCCTCACCGGTTGGATCGCCAAGCTGGTCCGATCCGGATCTGGCGAATTGTCGATCACCGAGTTGCGCGACATCACCTCGGCGGTCGACGGGGTGGCGGACCTGCCGGTGGAGCGTCGCTCCATCGGCGCCCTGCGCACCTTCCTCAACAACACCGATCCCGAGGGCATTGCCGCACGTCTCCGACGATGGGAAAAGGGCGGCCCGCTCGGCTGGGTATTCGACAACGAGGCTGACGATATCGGCATCGGCGCCAGGTTCATCGGCTACGACATGACCGATTTCCTCGACAATGAGGAGATCCGCACGCCGTTGATGGCCTACCTGTTCTATCGGATCGAGCAGCTGATCGACGGGCGTCGCATCATCATTGTCATCGACGAGTTCTGGAAGGCGCTGCAGGACGAAGGCTTTCGTGATCTCGCCCAGAACAAACTCAAGACGATCCGCAAGCAGAACGGTCTCATGCTGTTTGCGACCCAGAGCCCGCGCGATGCCATCGTCTCGCCGATCGCCCACACGATCATCGAGCAGTGCCCGACACAGATCTTTCTTCCGAACCCGCGCGGCGACCGCGCCGACTATGTCGACGGCTTCAAGCTGACGGAGCGCGAATTCGAGCTCGTCTCGCGCGAACTCTCCGTCGAGAGCCGCCGGTTCATCGTCAAGCAGGGGCACAACAGCGTTGTCGCCGAGCTGAACCTCAACGGCTTCGACGACGAACTTGCCATCCTCTCCGGCCGGACCGCCAATGTCGAGCTTGCCGATGCTATCCGTTTGGAGATCGGCGAGGGACGGGAGGACTGGCTTGCCGTGTTTCATCAGAGGAGGAAGACAGCATGATCCGAACAGGAACGATGCGGCCATTGTTTGTATCGGCCGCTCTTTTGGCGTCGGCGATGCTAGCATCGGCGCAGGGCATCCCCGTCATCGATCAGACATCGATCGCCAAGCAAATCGAGAGCATCGCGCAGCTGAAGTCCCAGCTCGACGCCTTGAACCAGCAGCTCCAACAAGCCCAGCAGCTCTACGGCTCGCTGAACAAGATCACCAACATGGCCGACGTCGCCAACCTGCTGAACGATCCGTCGATCCGCAAGGCGCTTCCGCAGGACTTCAACGCGATCGAGGGGCTGTTCAAAGGTTCCGGCAGCGGCGTCTTCGGTAGTTCCGCTTCCAAATTCGTTCAAGACAATTCCACCTACCGCACCGATGCCGACGATTTCTATGCGCAGGAACTGTCGCGCATCCAGAACCAGAACGCCGGGCAGATGAGCCTCGGCCGGCAGATCTACGATGCGGCGACCAAGCGCATCGGCGGCATCGATGAGCTTCGCCAGAAAATCTCCGGTGCTGCCGACGCCAAGGACATCGCCGATCTGCAGGCCCGCCTCCAGGCCGAGACCGCCTTCTTGCAAGCCGACGTCCTGCGCATGCAGGGCCTGCAGATGGTCCAGCAGGCTCAGGTGCAGGTCGATGACCAACGCAAGGCTGAGGACTGGCGCAAGCGAATGGACACGATGGGAGCGGCGCTGAAATGAAGTGGCTTCTTTCTAGCGCGGCCATGCTTTTACTGGCGGCCTGCTCCCCACAGGCGGATAAGATTTACACCGTCGATGAGCTCATGGCGGACGATGGTCTGCTCGCTAGGATTATCGGCGAATGCCGTAACAATCCCGGAGAACTCCGCGATACGCCCAATTGCCGCAACGCCGAGGCAGCCGACGGCAAGCTGCGGCTGGAGCGGATGGGCAAATCGTTGGGAGGCTGACGATGTATCAGGTCTTCAGCTTCGTCGACGGACAGTTCAAGACACCGCTGGAAAACTTCATTTCCTCCGGCACCTCGAATATCGCCAACTGGGTCAGCGGCCCGCTGACGGCGGCACTCACCCTCTATGTCGTGCTCTACGGCTATCTCGTCCTGCGCGGCTCCGTGCAGGAACCGATCCTCGAATTCGCCTTCCGGGCGATGAAGCTCGCCATCATCGTCATGCTGGTGAGGAACGCCGGCGACTATCAGACCTACGTCACCAATATCTTCTTCGATGCGCTGCCGCGCGAAATCTCGCAGGCGCTGAATTCGGGCACGGCGCCGAGCGCGTCGACCTTCGACAGCCTGCTCGATAAGGGCCAGAAATGCGCCAAAGAGATATGGTCGCGGGGCTCCTGGCCTATCGATATCGTCACCGGCGTGGGCGGCCTACTGGTTATCGGCGGAAGCTTTCTTGTCGCGGCGATCGGTTATATAGTTTCGCTCTATGCCCGGCTGACGCTTGCCATCGTGCTGGCAATAGGTCCGATCTTCATCGCGCTCGCCATGTTCCAGTCGACCCGCCGGTTCACCGAATCCTGGATCGGCCAGCTCGTCAATTTCGTCATCCTTCAGGTCCTGGTCGTTGCCATCGGCTCGCTGCTGATCACCTGCATCGATACGACGTTTACGGCGATCGAAGGTTATAGCGACGTGCTGATGCGGCCGATCGCGCTCTGCGCCATTTGCGTCGCCGCACTCTACGTCTTCTACCAACTGCCCGGCATTGCTTCGGCTCTTGCGGCGGGCGGGGCGTCGCTCACCTACGGCTACGGCGCCGCCCGCGATGCGCACGAAAGCACGCTCGCCTGGGCGACATCCCACACAGTCAGAGCGGTCGGCCGCGGCGCGCGTTCCGTCGGCCGCCGCCTGACGCCAGGCCGGACCGAATGACGGTCACCAACGCTTCAGACAATTGAACAGGTTTTTTCGATGCTTCGTATCGTTTTGTCGTTTTTGCTGACCGCCGGTCTCGTAGGCTGCGGTTCGATTTCCCACCCGCTACCGAAATGTGATGGTTATTCCCGCCGGCCGCTGAACCGCGCCATGTGGCAATGGCAGGACAGTGGAGGCGAGCAGCCGGCGACCCGGGCCGTTCCCGCTGAGCCGACCAGTCACGCCGCCGCCTATGTGCCGGAACCATCTTCAGCCACACCGGCCGCTTTCGCGCATTTCGATGTCGCGAGCTCCTACCGTCCATGCGAGGGCGAGTGACATGGTGACCACGGATAACCTCAAAAGTTACTTCGACAAGGCCCGCCGATTCGATCAGGACCGGGTGATCCAGGTCGAGCGCTCCGCCCGCATCGCTTGGTTCATCGCTGCTTGCGCCGGTACGCTTGCTGCCGTTTCCGTCTTTGCCGTTGCCGGCCTCACGCCTTTGAAAACCGTCGAGCCCTTCGTCGTGCGGGTCGATAATTCCACCGGCATCGTCGATGTGGTTTCGGCGCTGACATCGACCGCCGGCACCTACGACGAGGCCGTCACCAAATATTTCGCGGCCAAATATGTCCGTGCCCGCGAAGGTTACGTCTGGAGCGAGGGCGAGGAGAATTTTCGCACCGCGGCGTTGCTATCGGCGCAGCCGGAGCAGACTCGATTTGCCGCAGTCTACCGCGGCAGCAATCCAGACTCCCCGCAGAACATTTATGGCCGCAGTGCCACGTCGCGGATCAACATTGTCTCCATCTCGCTGATCAACGCCAATGTGGCATCCGTCCGCTATATGAGGACGGTGACCCGCGGTGACGAGGTGCGCACGACGCACTGGGTTGCGACCCTGACCTTTTCCTATGCCAATGCCCCGATGTCCTCGACCGACCGGCTGATCAACCCGATCGGCTTCGTCGTCAGCGAATATCGCGCCGATCCGGAGGCGATCAATTGAAACCGCGTTTCCTTCTCCCGCTCATTCTGGTTACCGGTTTCTCTTCGGCGGCGCTCGCCCTCGAGACGCCACGCGGCGCCACGCAGGACAGCCGCATCCGTTTCGTCGACTACCAGCCCTATAACATCACAAAAGTCGTCGGCACGCTCCGGTCTTCCGTGCAGATCGAATTCGCCGCCGACGAGGAAATCGCTCATGTCGCCCTCGGCAACAGCGTCGCCTGGGAGGTGGCGCCGGCCGGCAACATCCTGTTCCTGAAGCCTCGCGAAAATCAGCCGGTGACGAATATCTCGGTCGTGACGACACGACGGGACGGCTCGACCCGCAGCTATCAGATGGAACTCACCGTCCGTGACGGCAGTGTTGAAGCCGGTCAGAACACCTATTTCTATGTGAAATATCGCTATCCCGCTGATGAAGCGGAGCGGCGCCGGCTGGAAGCATCTGCGCGCGCGCAGGCGGCACAAGCCGGCGAGGCCGATCGCGTGCTTGCCCTTCACGAAGCCTATGGACCGCGCAACTGGCGTTATTCGGCGCAAGGGTCCCAGGCGCTCGAACCGCAAGCGGTCTATGACAACGGCAAGGTCACGACCTTCGCCTTTGCCGGCAACCAGGAAATGCCGGCGATCTATATGGAAAACTCCGACGGCAGCGAAAGCCTGGTTCCGAAGTCAGTCGACGGCAATCTCGTCCTCGTTCACGCGATCAGCCGCAAGTTCATACTGCGCCGTGGCGGCGACGTGCTTTGCGTCTTCAACGAAGCCTACGATCGCGTCGGCACCAATCCCGAGACTAACACGACGTCACCATCGGTCGAGCGCGTCGTCAAAGTGCCGCCCGGCGCGGCGCAATAGGAGGCGTTATGGCCGAGGAAGAGATTACCCAGATTCCGGGCGAGCGCGCCGAGACGTCGGCCGGCGGCCGGCTCGACAATAACCCGATCCTCAAACGCGGCGCTGTCGCCTTGGCGATCGTCGTCTTTGTCGCGTTCGCTCTCTGGTCGATGCGAGGGCAGGACAAGCCGTCAGACGGTGCCCAGCCGGAGCGCGTTGTCATCCGGCAGACATCGGATTTCGAACCGGCGAAGGAGCCACAGCCGGTGGCGACACCGCCGCAGGTCCAGCTCCCGACGCCTGTCGCCGCCGAGCAGGCGCCGACCGACGGCGACAAGCTGCTCGATGCTGCCCGCCGTGCGCCGGTCATCGCCTATGGCGGCGAGAAATCGCCGGCAACGCGGCGGCAGGATCAGGGCGAGGCGTCGGATCAGGCCTCGAATTACGTGCCGCTCGGCGCCAATCCCGGCGGCTTCGCCTCGCAGGGCGAAAACGATGACCAGCGCTTCGACCGCTTGCTGACACCGACGCAATTGCAGGGATCGCGTGCCGGCACGTTGGGCAATCGTGATTTCATCGTCGCAATGGGGACATCCATTCCTTGCGTTCTCGAGACCGCGCTCTCCTCCGATCAGCCAGGGTTCACGAGCTGCGTCATCAACCGGGACGTTCTTTCAGATAACGGCCGCGTTGTGCTGATGGAAAAAGGCACGCAGATTGTCGGTGAATATCGCGGCGGTATTCGGCGTGGACAAAAGCGCCTGTTCGTTCTCTGGAACCGGGCGAAGACGCCGAAAGGCGTGATCATCACTTTGGCTTCGCCCGCAACCGACGCGCTTGGCCGGGCCGGCATCGATGGTTATGTGGACACCCATTGGTGGGAGCGTTTTGGCAGCGCGATGCTCCTGTCGATCGTCGGCGACGCCAGCTCTTATGCCAGCAGCCGGCTGCAGGACAGCGATGTCGACGCGCAAAACACCACCAGCGCCGGTCAGCAGGCGGCGGCGATCGCCGTCGAGCAATCGATCAACATTCCGCCGACGCTCATGAAACATCAGGGCGAGCTGGTTTCGATCTTCGTCGCACGCGACCTCGATTTCTCCACCGTCTACCGGCTTCGTGTGACCGAGCCCCGCAACCGCATCTACGACCGTGCTGCGCTTGGGGATTTCAGCCCCTCCTCGAAGCTCGTGACGAAATAGGTTCGGCAATGACTGAAGCTGCCGACTCCGGCGTCGTGCGCGAACTGCTTTCGCCGCTATCACGCTTTCTGCGTGACAAGACCCTCTACGAGGTCATCGTCAACCGGCCGGGACAGGTCGTCACGGAGGGGAGGGAGGGATGGCAGACCTATGAGATGCCCGAACTCTCATTCGACAGGTTGATGCGTCTCGCCCGCACGGTCGCGAGCTTCTCCAATCAGTCGATCGACGAGACGCGGCCGATCCTGTCGGCGACCCTGCCGGACGATGAGCGGATCCAGATCGTCATCCCGCCGGCAACGACGAAGGGAACCGTCAGCATCACCATCCGCAAGCCGTCCTCTGTGTCGCTGACCCTCGAGGATCTCGATCATGGAGGATTGTTCGCCGATGTCGCGCCTGTCGAAAGCGACGGGAGACGATTGGACCAAAGGCTGTTGGAATACTATCGGATCGGCGCCTACAAGGCGTTTCTGCGGGAGGCGGTGTTCGCAAGGAAGAACATCATCATCTCCGGCGCCACGGGGTCGGGAAAGACGACGCTGTCGAAAGCGCTGATCCGCCACATCCCGCAAAATGAGCGGATCATTTCCATCGAGGACACACCGGAACTGGTGGTCCCGCAGCCCAACCATGTTCGGCTCTTTTACTCCAAGGGCGGGCAGGGTCTCGCCAAGGTCGGCGCGAAGGACCTGCTCGAATCCTGCCTGCGCATGCGGCCCGACCGTATCCTGCTGCAGGAGCTGCGTGACGGGACGGCATTCTACTACATCCGCAATGTCAACTCCGGCCATCCTGGCTCCATCACCACGGTCCATGCCGACTCCGCCCGCCTCGCCTT
This sequence comes from Rhizobium redzepovicii, assembly GCF_019793435.1. Classification (GTDB taxonomy): domain Bacteria; phylum Pseudomonadota; class Alphaproteobacteria; order Rhizobiales; family Rhizobiaceae; genus Rhizobium; species Rhizobium redzepovicii. Next base: position 117,430 of record NZ_JAILYH010000020.1, read on the forward strand.
TGAGCAGCTGACTTTGCTGGTCAAGGAGTCGGAGGGTGGTGGGGACCTCGAACGGCACGACATCCGCGAGATGCTGACGATCGCGATCGACATCATCGTCCAATGCAAGCGGATCGACGGCCGGTTTCGGGTGAGCGAGATCTACTATCGAGACGCCGCGACTGACCTCGGCCGCTCTTCGTCGGATCGAGCTTAACGGGTTGCGTCCGGGCCTCTAACAATTCTGTCGGTTTCGACCGTCAGTCCAATTGTGCGGCCTTCTCACGCAGGACCACTGAAAACGCGCGGAGCCCCTGATGGTCCAGTGCATCAATGAATTCGTGAACCGCCGGCACCGTCTTGCGTAAATTCAACCGGGCGCGCCTGATGCTGTCGATCAATGCGCTCTAAAAGGTGGATGGAGGCCCACGAGGAAATTGTCCGGCGATACGCAGGTCACCCCATGAGGCCGAAGCTCCGTGACAGGGAAATCCTTGAGATTCCACGTGACAATCACGGAAGCTTTTCCGGCGATGGCTGCAGCTAAAACATGACGATCATCGGGACCGGTAGCGAGAGGTTGGGGATGAGGATTTGGTGGTTACCGACATCGGCATCGGGCAAAACTTCCTTGATCCGATCACGGGTCGCTTCCAGACGGGAGAAGGGTATCTCGGGTGAGCCGATGGCCAGATTGCGAATCCACTCGGCGTGGATGTCGTCGGTCCAGCGTGCGTCGACGAGACCGTCGAAAGCACACTGGACCAAGACATTGCGTAAATGGAAAGGGTAGAGGACGCAGGCATCGTAGACCGCGACGGGCGGCTTAGAGGCCATGATTGACGATCAGATCCTCTGTGTCCTCGGCCAGCGCGTCGAGGCTTTTCTGGCGAGCATCGAGCTTGGCCTTGAGCGCAAGAACATCCTTCAACTTGGCTCGGCGGTGCTTGCCGACATAGCGGAAGGGCAGATCGCCGCGATCCATGCGCAGCACCACGAGAGGACGTGAGATGCCGAGGATGGTGGAGGCGTCGGTCGGGCTCAATTCCTGATCTTCCGTGAGCACGGCAACACGCTTGCCGCGCAACAGATGATCGAGGAGTGCTTCGACAGGTGCGAAAGCCGAGGCTGGAAGAGAAAGGGTTTGAAGCTGTCCACCTTCGCGGCGAATCCGCAGTTCCAGGTGGTCGCCCTCCGCCAGCTTTGGGATCGGCGCGACGGCCTTGCGGTCGCGATCCGACAATTCGGTAAATTGAAGAACATGGCTGGTCATGGCGAACACCTCTGACCATGTATATAGGGCAAGTCGCTCATAACTGCAATACCTGAAATATCCTCCGCTTTCCATCTCCGATTTCCGGGTGCCATAGGAGCGCGCGGCGAACGAGCTCGACCCGCCAACTTGAAGCGTGGGTTACCGCCAACGGCAAGCGCTCCGCTTCCGATGTGATCGTGCAATGCAAAGGGGCCGCCTCACCAACTATGCAGAAAAATAGGGCCGCTGGAAAACCAGGGCCCTTTAAGGTGTGAAGGTCAATAACCTCCAGAGGGGAACAGCTGATACGATGGCACTGGGAGGAAAACCATCGACTGCATCAACTTGAGGCAATATGCTCATATTTTGACCGCTTGGTAAAACATTTTTTGTGCAGTGCAGCTATGCAGAAATGGCAGAGAGTTCTCTGGGCCGATTTGACCGGGATATAGCTTCACGCATTCGAGATCGCCCGGGCGATGGCTTCCTTTTAGGGCGCCTACGTCGCTGACCAAGGAGGCTGGTGTGGATCATGGCAGCCGCGGCATTTCGCCGTCGGCCACACGCCAGATCCACGGCGTCATCTCGGCTCTCGCGGCGATCATCTCATTCAGTGCAACGTCATAGTCTTCGTCGGCCTTCGTCGGAACGATGAACATGGCGATCGGCGCTGGCTTTGCCTCCGGTAAGGTCACGGAGGCAATCGGCTGGTCGCGCGAAAGATCGAACCGGAGTCCTTTCACGCTTCTTCGCTTCAGGCTTGAGAGCCGCTCCAGGAGACGCTGTTCATGGATGGTTTCGAACGGGATCCAGTTCTCGTTGACCACCATCAGCGCCACTTCCTCGACCGAAGCTATCCCCGCTCCCGAAATGCCGAACGTGGCGATGCCGATGAGATGAAACCCCTCGTTGGATCGCCACAGTTCCAGTTCGGTTTCATATCGGGCATTCAACCGTTTCCACGCACCCTCATCGAGCATGAAGGGGAAAGGCAGGTGGCGCACCAGCATCTTCTGGCCATCGCGCGCTGAGGAAAATTCCTTTACCTCTCCGACGGTCATCATCAGTTTCCGCGGACCGGGACCGGTTAACTGGGCTCCGGCCAACATCGCTGCGCGCCTGGCGGAGATCCCTTCCTTGTCCTCCTGATGAAACACTTCCGGCACGAACAGGATGTCGCTAAGCGGACCGCCGCGGACAATCATCTGTCGCGCTGCGTTCAGCAGGCTGCTGCGGACGCGACCCCAGCCGCGTCTCCCAGCCCACAGCGCCGTCCATTCAGTCAGTTCCCCTGTCTCCCAGAGATAATGGAGCATGGCCTTGAGCGACAGCTTTTTCGGATCGTTTCGCACCGTTTCCGACGGCTCCGAAGATGAGGCCGAAGCCGATCGGTTCCCTCGTTTCGACAGCGAGAAATCGAGTTTCAGCACAGCCGCGCCCGTCGCTGCGTCGATCTGGATGGCATTGCCGATCAATGGACCAAGACCCGACAGCTCATATGGCGGTTCATAGGATGGGCAGCCGGGATCGTGATCTCGTCCTGAAAGCGGCATCCGTTTGATCAGGAATTGGCCATCCATCCGGGCGATATACATCGGCACCGGCGGTTGCCGACACGGGCAAAGTGGCCTGAGCTTCTGTTCGTAAGCGCGTTCGAGCTGCGGCAGAAACTCTGGAGAACTGTCGTCGAACGCCTGGTTGCCGATCAAAAACTGTCGCACGTCGTTCCTCCCTTGCCTGGCCAAAGGCTGATCGAGCCGTAAAAGGAAGGCGTAGCATGAGCTTCGCGGACTTTACTAGCGCAAAATAGTTAGTATGTAAATGTTACGGCCGCTGGGGCCGATTTCAACGCCAAGGCAGGAATGATCGTTAATTTTAATTTTTGGAGGCTGGAATGCACGTATCTTCTTTTGATAATTAGAAGTCAACGGTGCGTTGATTAGAAGTCAGCCGGTCAAAATGTAGAGGCTGCGCCAGCATGAAGTGAGTTCTAATCGCGTGCTACCCAGCCCTTCGAGCCGGCCGGCACTGAACCGCCGATCACCTTGCCGCCTTCCGACTGCCCGATGGCTGCCGGCGTCTCTACATCGCAGCTGACGCCGATGCGGCCGGCCGGCACCCTGTCCACGCGGCAGACGGGCCGGAACCGCGGCGCCTGACGCCGCGGCGAAGCGCCGGGCGGCGGAAGGGAGGTTTCTTGCTGTGCCAGGAATGGCGGGCCGCACGCGGCCCAAGCCAGGGGAAGAAACCTGAGCGACCCGCTGAAGGCCCGCCCGCCGCATGGTAAGGGTCGCCTCTCGGCAGGCCCGCGGGCGGGCGCCTACCCGTGCGGCGACCGGCAGAGACCTGCCATCCTGTAGGCCCTCACGCCCTCACCTTCCCCGTCCGGCTCGATCATGCGGGCAGAAAGGCCAGAGCGTTTCAGAACGAGCTGCGCCCTGAGATTAGCGATGAGCCGTTCCGGACTGAGCCGGCGCAGATCCTCGTTGAAGTCGCCGAACTCCGGGGCAAGCACTAGCGGCAGGATCCCCAGCGCCTACGTATCGAGGGATTGAGCTACCGCGCCCAATCGCCGTCAGGCCGCGAGAGGCGCGGCCCAAATCCGACGGAGACCATCTGAACCTATGTCTTCCCATCGACGACGCCTTCGAGCCCCGCCCCGCCTCGTCCCCAACCGACCGTTTCATCTACGAGATGCAGATCTACGGCCATCGCCCCTTCCAGGATGAACCGGACCCGCGTCCGCTGCCGGAGGAGCCGGTCGTCCAGTCGGCGCTGACCGCCATGTTCGATGCTCTATTCGAAATGCTCGGCGATACCCGCCTGGAGCCCGATCTCGAAGACCTCCTGTGGTCGACGGTCAATCTCTTCCACCGCGCCGGCGAGCGCATCCAGCGGGAGCTTCAGCGTAATGAGGATAGCCAACGCAACGGTCAGCGCGAGCAGGACGGCTCGGAGGTCAAGAGTGTCGAGTTGGAGCGCCTCGTTGCCGAAGGCATCACGCTGCTTGAGCGCCGCAATGCCTTCGAGTTCATGCGCGCCTATGCGGGCGACCACTTCGAAGCCAATGCGGCTCGGCATGGCGGCCGCGGACGGGCTCCAAGGTCAGCCACGCCAACATGACCGCGGCGATGATCGACTCCAGAGACTTTCCATCCGCCCGCCGGCGCGCCGAGACCGAAGTGCTGATCCCGGCAGGCACCAAGATCGCCTTCGGCGGCGGCATCGACTACAATGATCACGAACGAATCTGGGCGAAACTCGATCAAGCCCTCGCCAAATATCCCGACATGGTGCTGCTGCACGGCGGCTCGCCGAAGGGCGCCGAACGTATCGCTGCCTGCTGGGCAGAAGCGCGCAAGGTGATACAGATCGCCTTCAAGCCGAATGGACGAAGCACGCCAAGGCCGCACCGTTCCGCCGCAATGACGACATGCTCTCGGTCATGCCGGCTGGCGTCGTCATCTTCCCCGGCTCCGGCATTACCGGCAATCTTGCCGACAAGACCCGCCGACTTGGCATCTCCGTTTTGGCAAGCGGCGGGAGATGGCGCGTAAGCGCCATCTGTCCATACGGCTGAAGGAGATGCTTGCATTTCGCAAAAATTGTGTACACATTTGCCGCTGAAACGGAGCTTCGCCATGACCCAATCTCGGCAGCAGATACCATCTCCCCGCCGTGTCGGCGTGCGGGAATTTCGCGGCAACCTGACGTCTTTCCTCAAGCAGGTCGAAGACGGCCAGCGGTTCGTCCTGACGTCGCATCACAAGGTTGTCGCCGAAATCGGCCCGCCGTCAGCCGGCGTCGTCATGCGGAAACCAGGCGCGTTGCGCGGAAAGATCAAAGTTGCCGATGACTTCGATGGTCTGCCGGCGGATGTTCTGAAGTCCATGGAAGACGGGACGTGAGGCTGCTGCTCGATACACATGCCTTGCTGTGGTGGCTGAACGACGACGAGAAGCTAGGGAACCATGCGCGTCGCCTTATTGGCGATCCCGAGAATGATGTCCTCGTCAGTGCTGTCTCCCTTTGGGAAATCACTGTGAAGCTGCGCATCGGCAAACTTGATGCCGATATCGAAGAGATTGTTGCGATTTTGCCGGATCAAGGTTTCGACCGGCTGGATATCTCGGACGCGCATCTTATCGCTCTCGCTGCTCTTCCACTTCATCACCGCGATCCTTTCGATCATCTGCTCATGGCGCAAGCCGTGGCGGAGGGAGCGTATTTGGTTTCGGACGATCAAAATGTCGCGCTTTATGGCATTCCGTTTGTGACTTGCTCCGATCCTGTTGCCTTGTGATCTCACCGAGCTTGGCTCCGCGGATGAAGCCGGCTCACATCGTTCCGGTTGCGTGTTTGCCAATGGCGATGTACCTGGCGACCCATCGGCGGCTCAGGTGCTTGGGAGCGGGCACGTTTGGGGAAGATCACTCATTCGACGCCCGCGTGAACAGCTTCACCCGGGATTGGAGCACGGTCTGCAGACGGCAATGCGGTGCCGCGGCGACCTCGCCGATCAGCAGAAATGTTATCGAGGTGCTCACAGCCTGCCGCAGCCGGGAGCGGGCGAGGGTATTATGTTGATCGACATGCGGGCGAAGCGTCCGTGGAGTGTGCGGCCAATATCCCCCAGTGCTTGGACCGGGAGGCCATGGTTTGTTGTCTCCTTCGATTGCCCCGAACCATTCCCGTTTTATATCGCTCGTATAGACGACCGCCTGCTTTGGCGGCCAACCCCTGAAGGGGTAAGACTCGCCCGAAATTTTTGCAAATTCGATTTCGGTTCGTTTATCCTGGTGGAAAATAGAATTTTGCAAAATTTTCAGGCGAGCTGACCGCAGCAGGTCGGCCGTCTCTTCGTGCGCCATCGGGAATGGTCCCGAGCAACCGAAGGAGACAACAACCATGGCCACCACGATCGCAACGCTCACGCAGAAGACCGACGGCATCCTCGAAGGCGTCTTCGCCACGATCCGGGTCAACGCCCCGATCGCCATCGTCCCAAATGCCAGCAAGGCAAGCGAAGAAGCGCCCGACTACCGCGTCATTCACCGCAAGACGGGCTTCGAGATCGGCGCCGCCTGGAACCGCATCGCGCGGCAGACCGGCGAGGAATACCTCTCAGTGAAGCTTGAGGCTCCCGAGATCGGTGTGATCTTCGGCAATCTCGCACCGGCACCCGGCGGCGATCCTAGCAAGAAGGTGATCCTCTGGAACAGCCCGAACTGAAGAACAAAGCGAGCGGCCTCGAGCAATCGGGGCCGGCTTCGCCGTATCTCAGGTTTTGCGCGCAATAGCGGGATTGAAAGCGGGCATCGAGCCCGCCTTCAATCCTCCTGTCGTGCCACACGAGACCAAGGACCCTGTCTGCTCAGATACTTGAAGTCTGCCGTGAGGCTCGTGCCGCCTCAAGGACTTCGCGGCCCCTCCAATTTTCAGCCGGCGCCCTGAAGGGCACCGTCAGAAAATCGGTTCCTCCGCTCGCCGGCTCCGCCGGTCGCTGACGCGATCCTTGACCCGGCCCGATCCTCACGACCCCGGGCGTCATCTTTCACATTTCAGGAGACGACGACGATGACGATTGCACTCGAAATTCAGGTTGAGGAACTGCGGGCCGAGCTCAGGAACGCCGATCCGGCTGAGCGCCGCCAGATCGAAGCGGAGCTGGAGATCGCTCGGGCCGAACTGAGGGTAGCGATCGCCGAGCAGGAGGGCGCCATCGACGCCGCGCCACCCTTCTGAGGCGGCGTTTGCCTCCTCGCCTGGGCCGGTACGCCGGATCGACCGGCGCGTCGACCCGAAGCTGCGCTTCACGCCGATAATTACCGGCAAGGACCAGGAAGACTTCCGCGGACAGCCCGGACCATGGGTTCCCGTCCGACATTTGTGTTCGGCCTATAGCCGCGCGCCCGTTTTGATCGGAGAAGTTCGAGGAACATACGGACTGCATCCTCCTCTCTGTCGAAGTGATGCACCATGGCTTGTCCGATCGTTCCGATGCGTCCCCATCGCCGCGTCAGGCATGGTGTGCCGAACAACGTCGGTTCGATTGCGAGCGCGTAGAAGCGCGCCATGTTTTTCGTCGCGTCCCTGCGTTCGATGTAGAGCTGATAGGGTTGAGTGAGCATGACGGAGAGTCGCCTCTTCCAGCTTTTGCGTCTAACGACACTTATGAATCGGTCGGCCCACACCGATTCATTTTTGTGATGATCGTTGAAGCCGAAGATCATGGATTTGGGCGAGCCGGCCAATCGGCGGCCGGGTGCTATTCGCTCCGCTCACGGAGCCCGAACACCGTCTCCGCCTCCGGTCACGCCCCCTCTCGCGGAATGACGTGAGCGAATTGCCCAGCCGCAGGGCGGCGGTTCTATCCTCGACACCTCCTGCCGGCTCACGCCGGAAACGGTCGCGTCCCCTTCGGGTCCGCGGGTCTCTTCTCTCTCTGACGTCCAATTTTACTCCAGCAAATCCGGCGTCAAGGACGGCGCGTCTCCCCCAATTTTTCCGCTGCTGCGTTTCACTGCGCTCTGGAAAAATCGGTTCCCCCGCTTGCGAGCCGCGTTCCGCGGTCCTTGACCCCTCTTTGCAAGAGAGTGGCCGATCTCCGTCATCAACGAAGGAGATCACATTATGACAACCGATCAGAACCTTATACTCTACACCAAGTTTGCCGGCTTCCGGCTCGTCGTCCTGGCAAACCGCTTCGGCTGCGACAGCGATTTTTCGCGAGAGCTTCACGATCGCCTGGTTGAGGGGCTCGACGCGGCAATCGATCGGATCAGCGTCATCATGGAATTGGAACGAAGTGTTCTCATCGGGGAGGATGAATTCGCCGAATATCAGCTGGAGGGCGAGATCGAGATTTTCGGGCGCTTCACTATCAATCTGCTGGACGAACTCGAAATTGATTACGACACGCATGAATTCCGCGTCAACGGCGGCGATTGGATGAGCGCTTGGGCTGCCGACGACACTGGCGTCGATATCAACTATCCTGAGCTCGTTGCGCTGATTGCGGACGAACTCGGCTCGCTGGCGCCGATCATCAAGGATATCACGTTGGCAACTCGCATCCCGGTCTATGCGGGGCGCGTCGTTTGGTCATGGTGGTAGCAGCACCATCTCACATACTGAGAGGCGACAGACGAGGTTGCCTCTCAGTTGCCGATGGCCCTCAAGTGAGCCGAGGAAGGACGGCTGCGAAGTTTCACAACAATCGCAGTAATGTTGTAAATGCTCTAAATTCCAGCGATAGCAAGGAAGCCCAATGCCGAAGCCAAGCGGGACGTATTCAACCAGTGACCTCTCACGTAAATCCGGCGACATCATCGCCGAGGCGCTGCGTCATCCGGTGACGATCACCCAGCGGAACAAACCCCGGCTGGTTCTCCTCAATATCGAAGATTATCAGCAACTGATCAGGCAGGCAGACCGACGCACCGTCGGCACTATCGAAACGATGCCCGATGAGCTTTTTGCCGAACTCGAAAACGCCGTCGACGCCTATGCCGGCGAGGACGAGGTGGGCCGCTGATAAAACCACGATCATAGCACCGGTTTGACGAAACGATTGACCTTCGCTGCCTGATCCATCTCCTTTCGCCGGAAGTAGATCGCCCGGCCGCAGCGGATCGGACTATGCCCCTGGACGATGATGATCTGCTCGTCCTTCCTCATCGACTGGGTGATCTCGTGCGGCATGATCAGCGGCCGGCGCTGGAAGTTGACGTTCTCGGATCTCCTGGATGCATTGTTCTTCGTGTCCCAGCCGATGTTGCGGGAACTGCCCTTCACCTCCACCGTCATCTCGCCACATTGCGCAGAGAGGTTGCGCGCCGTGTCGAGCGCCTTGATCGCTGCGTAAGAGGCGAAAGCGCAGCCATCGATCCATGACGTCGCGCCATCCTTCCCGAAATGCCGCTCCAACTGCCCGACCGACTGGTACATCAACATCATCGAGATGCCGTACTTGCGGCCGCGGTCGCGCGCCTCCTCGAGCACCCTCATGTAGCCGAGCAGATCGACCTCATCGAGCATGAACAGCGCCCGGCGCTGGAAGGCGCCGTCGGCCTGCACCATGGCGTTGATGAGCGAGCCGATGATCACACGAGCGATGCCCGGATAGGAGCGCAAGATCGATGCGGAGATGTTGAGGAAGACGTCCTTCTTGCCCGAAACGATATCACTCGATTTGAAGGCATTGCCGCAGACGAGCGCGGCATAGCTGTCGAGCGACAGCCACTGGGTATCCTTCGATGCTGTGGAATAGACGCCCGAAAACGTCTGCTCGGTCATGTTGGTGAAGACGCCGAGCGTTTCGCGGATGAAGGCCGAACCGGAATGCTCCTGAATGTCGCGCAGCATAGCGAGCACCGAGGGCTCCGGTTCGGAAACGATCTGGCGGAGACTGCGCAAGCTTCGCCGGCCCTCATATTCGGGCGAGAGCATCACATGGGCGAGCAGACCGGTCAGGAGGTTGTGCGCCTGGTTCTGGAAGTAGGATCCCGTCGAGCTTTCGAAGCGAAGGCTTTCCGACAGCAGCATATGGGCAATGCCGACGATGTCCTCTTCCTTTTGCTTGGATGCTTCGATCCCGTCGAGCACGTTGAAGCCCATGATCGGGTTCGTCGGATCGAGCACCATGACCTCGCGCCCGAGCGCATTGGTGCGGTGCTCGACGACCATGGGCGCGACCTCAGTGGAAGGATCGAGGCAGATCATGGGTCCGGTATATCTGAGCGCCGTCGGCACGACGTTGCTGGTCGTTTTGTATCCGCCCGATCCCGCGAAAAACAGCATATGGGTGGAATCGAAGTCCTGTCTGTAGGTGAGCAATGGCGCCTTCCCGCCCTGTCCCCATGTGCTGCGATCGTTTACATCGAAGGGAAGCGCATGGATGATTTCCTTGTCGACCCGATAACGCTCGCCGACCACGATTTCCCCATCCGGCGGGAACAGCTTTCCTGCTGCCGCCATCGGCAGCCAATCGGCATCTCCAAATATTCCACGCCGGGCACGCTTGATTTCATCTGGCACGACGACGGAGATGCGGGCGGACACCGCCACTGCCATGAAGCCGGCGACGGCAGCAATGACTGCGGCCATATCAAGATAGGACAGCGCTCGATCCCACGGAACGACCCGGGCCTGCACAGTAGGTGCAAGCCGGCCGAATTCGCGCAGCGCATAGAAGGCGGCAACGCTGAGAAAACACAAAAGACTTGCCATGGCGACCGGCCTTCGCCGATGCAGCGGCAAGACCCACACGGTCAGAAGTCCGGCAAGAGGTCCGAACAGTAGAGGCGGTACAGGTGCTGCCCGCAGGAACCAGTGTTCTATCTTCCCGGACATGCCGGCGGCGAGTCCCGGCCATCGCCAGCCAACAATGTAGATTGTGATCGTGGTGACGGCGATCGGTACCAAAACGAGTAACAGGCTCGGATGCGGTTTCCCTCTTAGGCCCATCTTACTTTCTCCTCGAGATGCGATGAACCGTTCCTCAGCGAGGGGGCCTTGAAAGCCTCTTCGCCGATATCGCGCAGCCGCCGATGCTCGATGGAGCCTGGGACGAGCCTTGCCATTTCTATGAGGCCGCCGAGCAGGAACGCCCGATCCGCCTTCGATAGCCCGGCTTTGACGACGATCCCGCCGAGCAGGATCTTTTCGCGCGTGTCGCGCTTGCGCTCAGCCGTCATTTGGAACCTGCCCCTGCGCTCCAGCGCCGCTATCTGCTGGTCGACGCGTTTGAGGAGTGGGGCCAGCGGCGCCTTTCCTTTCCCCCTTCCGAAATCGCGCGGCGATTTCCTCGATGATCCGATCGACCTCCTCGTCGGCGATCTCCATCTCCGCCAGCCCGGTTCTGGTCGCGGCGCGGGCAAACCGCTCGGCCGATTTAACTATCAACAATCGTTTGCGTTCGCGCAGCTTTTCGATCTGGGCGTCGAGATCGGAAATCGATGATTTTGTCGCCATTCCTGGTTCCTTTTCTGCTTTGATGTCGAAGGTGCGATTATACTAACTAGAATAAAACAGTAAAATGCGCTACCGTGCAACCAGAAAAGCGGCATCGGCCCTTCGGTCCGATCTGTTTGAGGGCGCAATATACGTCGCTGTCGCGACGTGCTTGGGCCAGTCTGGAGACGCCAGTGGCGATCATGTTCGTCAGAGCGCAGGTGATCAGCAGGGGATCGGGACGCAGCATCGTCTCGGCTGCCGCCTATCGCCACCGCGCCCGGATGATGGACGAGCAGGCGGGAACGTCGTTCAGCTATCGCGGTGGGGCGGGCGAACTGATGTATGAGGAACTGGCGCTGCCGGATGAGATCCCGGATTGGCTGCGGTCGGCGATATCAGGTCAGTCCGTCAGCAAGGCCAGCGAAGTGTTTTGGAATGCCGTTGACGCCTTCGAGACGCGGGCAGATGCGCAGCTCGCCCGCGAACTGATCATCGCGCTGCCGGAGGAGCTGACGCGGGCCGAGAATATCACGCTGGTGCGCGAATTCGTCCGCGACAATCTCACCTCGAAAGGAATGATCGCCGACTGGGTCTATCACGACAAGGACGGCAACCCGCACATCCACCTGATGACGACGCTCCGGCCGGCGACGGAGGAGGGGTTCGGGGCAAAGAAGGTTCCAGTGCTTGGTGAGGGTGGCAAGCCGCTGCGTGTCGTCACGCCGGACCGCCCGAACGGCAAGATCGTCTACAAAGTCTGGGCGGGCGACAAGGAAACGATGAAAGCGTGGAAGATCGCCTGGGCGGAAACGGCCAACCGGCATCTGGCGCTGGCCGGACATGACATCCGCCTCGACGGTCGCTCCTATGCCGAACAGGGCCTCGACGGGATCGCGCAAAAACATCTCGGGCCGGAGAAGGCGGCGCTGGCGAGGAAGGGCAGGGAGCTCCACTTCGCGCCGGCCGATCTCGCCCGCCGCCAGGAGATGGCCGATCGGCTGCTTTCAGAGCCGGAGCTTTTGCTGAAGCAGCTCGGCAATGAACGCTCTACCTTCGACGAGAGGGATATCGCCAGGGCGCTGCACCGTTACGTCGACGATCCCACCGATTTTGCCAACATCCGCGCCAGGCTGATGGCGTCGGACCAATTGGTCATACTGAAGCCGAAGGAGATCGAGGCAGAGACAGGAAAGGTGTCGGAGCCCGCGGTGTTTACGACGCGGGAGATGCTGCGCATCGAATACGACATGGCGCAGTCGGCGCGGGTTTTGTCGGAGCGTCGCGGCTTCGGTGTTTCCGAGCGGAATGTGACGGTGGCGATCGAACGCGTGGAGAGCATCGAGAGCGGCGATCCCAAAACTCCGTTCCGGCTCGATGCAGAGCAGGTCGATGCTGTCCGTCATGTCACCGGTGATGGTGGCATTGCCGCTATTGTAGGCCTTGCCGGCGCCGGCAAATCGACGCTGCTTGCTGCCGCACGTCTTGCCTGGGAGGGCGAGGGACACCGGGTGATCGGTGCAGCCCTTGCCGGCAAGGCCGCAGAAGGGCTGCAAGACAGTTCCGGCATCAAGTCGCGGACACTTGCCTCCTGGGAACTGGCCTGGGCCAATGGCCGCGATACGCTCCATCGCGGTGATGTGCTGGTGATCGACGAGGCCGGCATGGTGGCCTCGCAGCAGATGGCCCGTGTGCTGAAGATTGCCGAGGAGGCTGAGGTAAAGGTCGTGCTGGTCGGCGATGCGATGCAGCTGCAGCCGATCCAGGCCGGTGCTGCCTTCCGGGCAATTACCGAACGCATCGGCTTTGCAGAGCTTGCCGGCGTGCGCCGCCAGCGTGAGGCCTGGGCACGTAATGCCTCGCGGCTGTTTGCCCGCGGCGAGGTCGAGAAGGGCCTCGACGCCTATACCCAGCAGGGCCACCTGGTCGAGGCGGGCACACGCGAGGAAACGATCGACAGGATTGTGGTCGATTGGACAGAGGCACGCAAACACGCAATCGGTCGCTCGATCTCCGAGGGCAGGGATGGCCGTCTTCGCGGTGATGAACTGCTGGTGCTCGCCCACACCAACGACGATGTCCGCAAGCTCAACGAGGCGCTGCGTGAGGTGATGGCCGGCGATAATGCCCTCGGCGAAAGCCGCAGCTTCCGGACCGAGCGCGGGGCGCGAAAATTTGCCGCCGGCGACCGCATCATCTTCCTGGAGAACGCCCGCTTCCTCGAGCCGCGGGCCAAGCACTCCGGGCCGCAATATGTCAAGAACGGCATGCTCGGCACGGTCACCGCGACCGGCGACAAACGCGGCGATCCGCTGCTGTCGGTTCTGCTCGACAATGGCAATAAAGTCGTCTTCGGCGAGGACAGTTATGACAATGTCGACCACGGCTATGCCGCAACGATCCACAAATCTCAAGGGTCGACCGTCGACCGCACCTTCGTGCTCGCCACCGGCATGATGGACCGGCATCTGACCTATGTGTCGATGACCCGGCATCGCGACCGCGTCGATCTTTATGCGGCGAAAGAGGATTTTGAGCCGAGACCGGAATGGGGACGCAAACCGCGTGTCGATCATGCCGCCGGTGTCACCGGCGAGCTTGTCGAAACCGGCGAAGCCAAATTCCGGCCCGAGGACGAGGATGCCGACGACAGCCCCTATGCCGATGTCAGGACGGACGACGGAACCGCCCATCGGCTCTGGGGCGTCAGCCTGCCGAAAGCGCTCGACGATGCCGGCATCTCCGACGGCGACACCATCACGCTGCGCAAGGATGGTGTCGAGCGGGTCAAGGTCCAGATTGCCATTGTCGACGAGGAGACAGGTCAGAAGCGTTACGAGGAGAGGGAAGTCGACCGCAATGTCTGGACGGCCAGACAGATCGAAACCGCCGAAGCGCGTCAGGAGCGCATCGAACGGGAAAGTCATCGGCCGGATGTGTTCAGCCGTCTCGTCGAACGCTTGTCGCGCTCCGGTGCCAAGACGACGACGCTCGATTTTGAGAGCGAGGCGGGCTATCGCGCCCAGGCGCAAGACTTCGCCCGGCGCCGCGGGCTCGATCATCTCTCGCTTGCTGCCGCCGAGATGGAGGAAAGCCTTTCCCGGCGCTGGACGTGGATTACCGCAAAGCGAGAGCAGGTGGAAAAGCTCTGGGAGCGGGCAAGCGTGGCGCTCGGTTTTGCCATCGAGCGGGAACGGCGCTTCGCCTACAACGAGGCGCGAACTGAATCCCACACCATCGCGAGCGCAAGCGCTGGCGAACCACAGTATCTGATCCCGCCGAGCACGTCCTTCGTTAGGAGTGTCGAGGCGGATGCGCGGCTGGCGCAGCGTTCGTCACCGGCCTGGACGGAGCGGGAAACGATGCTGCGACCGCTGCTTACTAAGATCTACCGGGATCCGGATGCAGCACTTGTCGCCCTGAATGCGCTCGCCTCGGACACCGGCACCGAACCCCGCAGGCTCACTGCTGATCTTGCCGCAGCACCCGACCGGCTCGGCCGGCTGCGTGGCTCCGAGCTGATCGTCGACGGAGGCGCGGCGCTTTCCGAGCGCAAGGTCGCAAAGGCAGCCCTGGAGGAACTGCTTCCCCTGGCCCGGGCCCATGCGACCGGGTTCCGCCGGAATGCCGAACGGTTCGAAATGCGTGAGCAGACGCGGCGCTCCTACATGTCATTATCGATCCCGGCGCTTTCCGAGCGCGCGATGGCGCGCCTTATGGAGATCGAGGCGGTGCGCAACCGGGACGGGGACGACGCCTATAAGAGCGCCTTTGCGCTTGCCGCCGAGGACCGCTCGGTCGTGCAGGAGATCAAGGCGGTCAGCGAAGCGTTAACGGCACGCTTCGGCTGGAGCGCATTCACCGCGAAGGCGGATGCGGTTGCTGAACGCAATATGACCGAGCGTTTGCCGGAAGATCTGACGGCCGGCCGGCGCGAGGAGCTGGCCCGGCTGTTCGAAGCGGTCAAACGTTTTGCCGAGGCGCAGCATCTCGCCGAGCGGCAGGATCGCTCGAAGATCGTCATGGCTGCCAGTGTTGTTCGGGGCCAAGAGACAGAGAACGGACCGGGGAAGGAGAATGTCGCCGTGCCGCCGATGCTTGCTGCCGTCATCGTGTTCAAGACGTCGGTCGACGATGAGGCTCGATTGCGGGCGCTCTCCAACCCTTTCTATCGCCAGCAGCGTGGCGCATTGGCCAACGCCGCGACAATGATCTGGCGCGATCCGTCGGGCGCCGTCGGCAAGATCGAGGAGCTGCTCCGGAAAGGCTTTGCTGCTGATCGAATCGCCGCCGCGGTGACCAATGATCCGGCCGCCTATGGGGCTTTGCGCGGTTCTAATCGCCTGCTGGACCGGATGCTGGCGTCCGGCCAGGAGCGGAAAGAGGCGATGCGGGCCGTGCCGGAAGCTGCAGCGCGCCTGCGCGCGCTCGGTGCGGCCCACCTCAATGCCCTCGATGCCGAACGCCAGGCTATCACGGACGAACGGCGGCGCATGGCGGTTGCCATTCCAGCTCTTTCGAAAGCTGCGGAAGAGGCTTTGGCGCACCTGACGGTCGAGGTGAGGAAGGACAGCAGGAAGCTGAGTGTTTCCGCCGCTTCCCTCGAGCAGGGCATTGCCCGGGAGTTTGCCGCTGTCAGCCGAGCGCTCGACGAGCGCTTCGGTCGCAATGCCCTCGTCCGGGGTGACAAGGATCTTGTCAACCGCGTGCCGCCGGCGCAGCGTCGAGCTTTCGAGGCGATGCAGGAGCGGCTGAAGGTCCTGCAGCAGACTGTCCGTCTGCAGAGCAGTGAGCAGATCATAGCGGAGCGGCGCCAAAGGGCTGCTAGCCGCGCTCGCGGCATCAACCTCTGAGACTCGAAGAAAAGCGGGGGGACGAAATGGTTGGTCGATTGGAAAAGCACTACGACCCGATTGTCCCGAGATCGATCTTCCTTTGGGTGGCGGAGCGGTCGAAGCTACTGTTCGTCCGTTCCGCAGCGGTCGTTGTAGAGGCGATTGCAGGTTTCACCAGATCGGGTGCCGTCTGCGTGAAGCCACTCTATAGCCCCCTCGGACACGGACGTGGCCAGAAACAAGCCTGCTTCCAGCAGCGCGCGGATGCCACAGAAAGTGACGAGGTCTCGCGCTGAGACCGTGAAGAACAGGCTTTCACTGGTCGGCCTTATGATCGCGCCTCCACCTTCGAAAGCTAGAAACCTGTCAGGTCCCACGGAGACGAGGGATTGGTAGAAGTCCTCGATTTGCGTGCAGATCTTGTCGGCAACGTGCTGCGTGCGCGTGATTGCGACACACGCTTCGGCGACGTGCACGCACTTTGGAACATCTTCCTCACCCGCGAATGATGGCGCTCGTGGCAGGACCAGATGCGCGTTGCACGGCGGGCTCAGCTCAACGAAGTGACGGACTTCGCCAATCGATTTCTTCATGCTGTTCCTGCCTATTTGGAGAAAAAAGGCTTTTAGAGGTGGCAAAGCGCTGAGGGCTGCTCAACGTGATGGAGCGCTTTCTGCTGACGCGAACGTTGTTCCAGTTGAGGCTCGTGAAGACGTGACGCAGTTGCGCTTACGCGACGGTGAAGATGAGGAATCGCTAAAGGGTCCAAGATCGCCCCGATAGCCGCCTTGCTTCGGATTCCGGGTAAAGGCGGTAGGGAAGGTCCGCATAGACATATTCTGCCGGAATCGCGGGTGGGGACAGCTTCGATAGGAACAGGTCGAGATTCTCCCGACTGTTGCTGGAGACAAGCGTGTAGAAATTGCCGCTGTTCCAGGTGACGAATGAGTGTCCAAAGAACCGGCGTAGTGTTTCGCTCATCTCCGAAAGGGTGACTTCGTTTCGATCCATTCGCGTTAGCACCGTCTCTTCCTTGGCGCGAATATCTGACGCGCTGAAGAAGCGAGCTTTGAAGCTATGGTCCTTCTGGCGTTCCCGCCGCCGATATTCCTCGGCGTCTTCATGCCTGAACTTCTCGACGAACATGAAGAGCCCGTTGGTCTTGAGATGCTGCGAGACGAAACGGATCTGATCGAAGCGATTTGGCGAATACATCTGGAAAGTCGTGTCCTCGAGGATGATATCGAAACCGCTGCCAAACTTTCGGAGCTCCACGTCTTCTTGGACCCTTTGCGATGTCAAATAATGAAATGGTCCGTGAAAAAACATGGCATGAGGAGGAACGCCATAGGCATAGAAGCTTCTAAGGTTTTCGACGTTGGGACTGCATGACAGTGTTTCTATCCTGCCCTTGCCAAGTTCGCCGATCACACGAGCCATCGTCCCCTCGGCTGTACCTAGCGTGTAGAGTTGCAGTTGACCCTTTCTGGCCCGCGCGTATTTGAGGATCGCGCCGCCTATGCGGCACTCCTCTTCGAGGCGGTAGGGTATGCTGCTCAAGTAGTGCTTATCGAATGGACCTCGGCGCAGCGGATGAAGGGCTGAAAAGCGCCTGAACGTCATGTCCACTGGGAACAAGCGGCGATCGAGCTCAGGCGGACGGATAGGCATTCCGGCCTCACCGGATGCGGTGGTCGAAAAAAACTCAGAAAGCTCGTTAAGGCGAGGGGCACGGTCGCACTCCTCAATGAAGTCGGCAAATTCACGCATGCGAAAGCCTGCCTTTCTCTCGCACCATCGCGTTTTTGGGGTTCAGGGGGAAATCGCGCATCCCGAAAAGATTGTGCCGTCAGCGATGATGTCGGCAGAAGATGATCGCGAACGTCATCTTTTCGCATCCACGATTTTGATTGGTTTTCATGAAATTGACATGAAATTCGACCTGAGGTTAAAGCCTGGCTTGTTGACAACTTGGGGTGAGGTAGGGTCGCTACCACACCGGTTTTTCAGGGGAGCAGCTTTCGAGTGGGGATCATTCCATCAATTCACCCCGAGAGGATGAAGAAGTCACAAGGGGAGATCATCCTTCACCAGCAAGGCCTTTGGAGCCATGCCCGCGCAGATGTCGTTCGCCGGCGCAGTCTCGGGCGACAGGTTATCGACGTTGTCGCGGATGACCACCTGATCTTCCTCAACATAAGGGGTACGGCGGCATCCGGCGAAAATTTTGTGGACGGACGAAGAGTCGAGTTCAGTCCGCGTCCAGACGGCTCGCTTGTTTACATTCCGCCCGGTTGCCATTGGAGCGGTTGGGATGAAGGCGATGCTGAGGGTTGTTATCTTATGATAACCGTGACGCAGGATTTTTTTTCCAACCTCACGACCAAGCTCCCGCGCGTAGGCACCTTACGTCCGGAGCTTGGATTTAGAGATCTGCCGATCCAATGCTTGGCGCGGCAGATTGCCGGAGAACTTTCACACGACGATTCCGTGGGGAGTCTGATCGTTGAAGGGCACCTCGCGGCTATCTTCGGACTTCTGCAGCGCCGCTCCGGCACATCTGGCAGATTGTCTCGAGGAGGATTGTCGCCTACGGTTCTCAAGCGCGTAATAGGGCGAATTGAAGCTCACATTGATCGACCTCCGAGCGTGCGCGCTCTGGCTGAAGAGGCGGGATTGACCTACGAGCATTTTTCCCGCGCTTTCAAGCAGTCGCAAGGCTCGACGCCCTATGGCTTCTATAACCAACGCCGTCTTGAACGCGTGACCGACCTTCTCCGCACGACTGCGATCAGCGTGACCGAGATCGCCATCGCCTGTGGCTACTCCAGCGGGAGCCACCTCTCGACCAGATTTCGCCGAGAGACGGGATTTTCCCCTGCCGAGTACCGGGCGCTCTGGAAAGAATAGCTGGTTCTGGACGAGAGATAATATCAATTTCATGAAAGCCGCCAGCTCTTCAGAAGAATAGCATGTCCCCATGAACCTGCCAGTAGGGAGTTTGGATGAAGTGGGCGCAACAGAAAACAGCGGCATAGGGTGTTATGCCTCTCGCGGCATCTATCTCTTCTGTGTTCTGGCGTCGGCCATTGGCCGGAATGTCTACTTCGTGCTGGCGGCATGGGCTGCGACAGATGTCAGCAAGAGCGCGAGCGCTCTAGCTATCCTTTTGGCGCTCGGCAGTGCCGCCGAGTTGCTCACCAGCAATGTTGGTGGGGTTCTAGTTGATCGATTTGATCGTCGCTTCGTCTGTATCGCTTGCGATTTATCCAGGTTGATCCTCATATTTTCAACTGGTATTGGTCTCTCGTTCGGTGACCCACTTGGTGTTCTTTGCCTATCGTGGACCATCTTCGCGTTCATCGACAGAACCTATTCGACTGCGCTGCAGGCCATCATTCCAGACATCGTTCGTCCTAAGAACCTCACTTCATTCAATTCGGCGTCTTATATTGCGATGCAGGCGGGCAATCTCATCGCCGCCATCGTCACCGGGTACAGCTTAACCGCCATCGGGATGAATCTGACGTCGATCCTGCCTGGCGCCTTTTTCGGCCTATCACTGTTGGGGCTGCTGGCACTGCTCGGCCGACAGCCGCCTTCTCGTTCTCGATCGGATTTGCAGGCAAAGAGCATTCGTCGGATGGATCTGTTGCCGACGACCTTCGTCGTTCACTCACTGAAGACCACCGCCGTCATGTATGCGTTGACCTATGCGATGGGCATGCTTGTGAGTGTATTGGGCGTCGCATATGTCACCCGCGAACTCATGGGGTCGGCGCTAGAGTTCGGTTATCTCGAGGCAGGTTGGGCCCTCGGTTCGATGGCGGGCTGTTCAACCCTTCTTCTCAGAAGGGCGCGTTCGCGACGACAAAGCATCCTCTTCCAGTCGGCGCTCGCTGGCATTGTTCTGTTGGGCTTTCCGGTTTTCCAGAGCTTTTTGTCAGCGCTCGTTCAACTGGTGTTGCTCGGCTTCTGCTACAATGTCACGCGAATCCTGATCGATGTACGGGTTCAATCGACTGTTTCGATTGACATGTTGGGGCGGGCGCGAAGCCAGATCCACACGATCTGTGTTTCGATAGGGCTTCTTGCGTATGGCATCATCGGGACGATCGGAGACGCAATTCCACCTTCGGGGATTTTCGGCCTCTTCGGGGCGCTGATGGTGACCGTCGCGCTCTTCTTTTACTTTAACATGGATCGGGGAGCGCCGGCGGAAAGCCGGTTCGTCTGAGGATGGAGACGTCGCCCAATAGCGACCTGGTTTCAAAAGGTGAGGTGTTGGCCCTCATTTTTGAATTATTCCCTTGGTTGCGTCAGTTTGAGCAGGCATCGCTGAACGACTACGCAAAGGCGGCTTTCTCGGTTGGATCGGATCAATCGGGGTGCGTCGCGCGAAGCCAGGCAATGTCTTTATTGCGGTCACGCGTGGCGGCCGTCGCGCAACGTCAGGGTTATTCAGCAGAAGCCGCATCGCGCTTTCAAACCGAAATCGAAGTCGCTCCGGTGCTGCAGTGTGGCCCCCACCTCCACCTGTTGATCGAGCCTGACGCATTTTACACCCATCTGTTCTCCCTGATGGGACTTCGCGCGCATGGCAGGACATCCTATATCTCCTACGCTTGCTCGACAGTGAAGTTCGTAGAACGCGGTCGCAAGGGTCCGGCCTGGCTCCACGTCGATGGCGATGCAGTCAACGTCTTCGGGCTGTCGCGCAGCAAAATGATCCCCTACAGCATTCTTGGCAGAAACGGCTGCTACAGGTTCCATCTTCAAAACGTCGACAGGCCCGGTGATGACTCGGAGGCAATTTCGTGCTTGCGAGACCTTTTGCCTCGGGGCGAATTCCAGTCGGCGGCAGAGGCGATCAAAGCGGCAAATCTTTGCCTCTGGAAGCGGTATTCTGACAGCCAGGTCGATTTTCTTCAGCTTGACGATACCGACGTTGCCGATCTGGTCGCGGATCACCTTTCCGATGGCCGGTCCTGGCTGCGAGCCTCGCTGATCGAGGACCGAGCATTCGCGATGCGCCTCATCCACTGCATCGATCAACTCGCTGACACGGCTTGGCGAGGCTGGCTGAAAAACTCGACGCATTTTTTCTGGGGCTGCATTGAAGGGCGGCTTTTTCCACTTTGGCTGGATGGCAGGGTCCTCCGGTCGAAGGCGACAGATGATGTCTGTGTTGAATTCTCGCCGCCAAGTCTTGTGGAGGCCCTGAGAACTGGCCGGATCGTTCCGAACCTTCTGCTGATGTTCATCGTAACGTCGATCCTGCCTGGCGTGCGTGTCCTGGGTGGAAGTCGGCATACGATCTATTATCCGTTGATGCGCTGGGCATTCTGCGAGGCGTTGAGGAACAACCATCGTGACACACAGCTTCTCAACGCACTGTCAAAGGACGAACGGCCGGGGGTTTGGGGCCATCGCATCATCTCCTCGCCGTGCGAGCCATTTTCGCTGTTGAATGCTTTTAGCCGTGGGGGAATTGAAACGCTTCTCGGGCTGTTCGGCAAGATGAGCATTATCGACGCTTGCGGGCCCCTTTCCAGCTTCACCCAGGACCCCCTATGGGCGGAGCTTGCGGTAGCCTATTCCTCCGGGAGAGTGGGCAGACAATCCTGGCAATGGGCGTTCCGCTGATCGCACCTCCTTTGGTTTTCTGACCACTTTACCGCCCGAAGCGTGACCTCTCGCTTTGAGACAAGTGTCCGCGCGTAAAGCGAAGCTATTGAATTTTGTAAAGAATTCGGTTGCGCGGCGGGCGGATTTCAACTAAGCTGGCAGCGAGGCAGTACGCGCTGCCTTGGGGCTTCGTAACCCCTGTTAGCGGTTGGTGCCGGCCGATTCGGCACCACACTCCTTGACCTTCGGTCGAGGAGCCTGTGGCGTATGTCCAGGTTCCTCGGAACTAAAGGCCACAGGGCCGTCTAGCACGGTTACGAACTCCCCGATCAGTGGGTTGAGCGAGTTTTCAGCGGGGGCGCACCGCGTGAAACTCTCCATCGGGGTGACCACCATGAAGCGCTATGTAGCAGCCCAGGTTCGGACTTCGAGACCTGCGCAAGCCAAACAGTCGGATGTTGCACGCGAGTCGGTACATCCAGTCGATCGGCATGTCGGACAGCAAATCCGTATCCGCCGAATGCAGTCGAATGTCTCCCTAGGGGATCTCGGCGTCGGCATCGGGGTGAGTTTGCAGCAGGTACAAAAATATGAAAGCGGTAAGAACCGCGTCAGCGCTTCGATGCTCTACGAGCTTGCCAATTGCCTCAAGATCCCGGTTTCGAGGTTTTTCGAAGGCCTTCCAGATCCCGAAACCACTCAGGGCCAGCAATTCATAACAGAGATCGATGGGAAGATTGCCTACATATCCACGGCGGAGGGACGGCGTCTGATAGACGACGTTTTGCTCCTTTCTCCGCGTGTGCGCAGCCGGGTCGTTGCCCTCGTCAGCTCGATTGTCGATGAAGAGATGGAAGAACACAAGGACGTTTCCCCATAAAAAGACCAACAAGAGCGCGGCCGCAAAAATTGGTCAGCGGTTCGTAGAGTTATCGCCGCATACTGCAGGTTCTAAAAAGCGATCTGGCCAACGTTCTTCTCTCGGTCAAGCACAGTGCCAAAACCGGCACTGCGGTCGGCAAGATCGTCAAGGATGTCTGCCGCCATTCTGCCATCGGCGAGCACAGGGAAGGGGAGGCGATCGCGTGCAGGATTCGATAATGCCTCGGTTCCACCGATCACAATCGGACGCAAGCGTACATTTTCCAGCTGTCCGCTAGATCCAAAATTGCAGGTCGCGATGACGCTCCTCCACACTTCCGGCGGGCTCCATTCCTGTTCGTCCTTTTCCGTATGGAAGAGGAAGTTGCCAAGGCCGTAGAAAATTGGCGTATTCCGATATATCTCAACCCCTTGAAGGACCGGAGCGCCATGGCTGACAAAGAGGCCTGCGCCCGCGTTAACGCAATCGTGCGCAAATTCGCGGACCCAGACGGGGACTTGCTGCCAGTTCGGCTCCCAATGGTGATGATGCAAATACACGATGACGAGCGTGTCGCGGCCCGCTTCTTCCGCGATCGCCGAAAGGTGAGCCCTGGCGCTGTGCCGGTCCATGACGATGCGGCGAGCGGTCTCATCTGATCTGCGAAACACGGTTCCATAGAAATCAATTTCGTCTTGGCCATGAAGATCAGGCGGATCCTCTGGCTGGGCATAATTCGCGCGCTCCAAGGGCGAACTTAGAAGACGCTCCTGAATGGAGCGAAGCAAGTTGAATGTTCCCGCTTCCAGGTCGAATACCCTGGAGACTTTCAGACTATTGATGCCGGGCCTTGCTATCCTGCCCTCAGTTGCGTCCTCGGCGTACATGAAAGACGGGCCTGGCCCGGCATCCATGGCAATCAGCGCGACATTTCGGGATCCGAACGTCATTTTCTGTGCCGTGGAAGCATGATGCTTGTTGTGGCCGATGCCGGCATGCAGGAAATTGTGTGCCGCAACCTCCTCCAGCGTCGAGAGGATCCCCGGCGGTCCAAGATCGAAAGCATGGTTGTTCGCCAGAGCCAGGCTATTGAAACCGAGCTCCTTCAACGCCGCCAAGACATCCGGCGCTGCAGCGCCGAAATAGCTGCCTTTGAGCGGCCATCCACCATGACGACCATAGATAGTCGTCTCGAGATTGGTGAAGGCAACATCGCTTGCTTTGAGGATCTCGGCGATCTCAGCGAGCCGTGGATCGCCGATCGTTCGAAGATCATGACGGATGAGCGACTGGCCGGTGACAGCAATGGAAAAGGGTGCGGACATATGGTCTACCTTCGATCTTTGGGACTGCCGACTGCTCACGCGCTATGGCTTCGGGGGAAATGCGTGTCGGAAAGCCAGTGTCTAGTTCGATGTCTGCGGCGAAACATCGATCTTGAACCATTGCTCGCTCAGCCGCTTCAGGGTTCCGTCGCTCGTGGCGGCCTCGATGGCGCTATCGAATGCCGCAACCAGTTCGCCGTCATCTTGCCGGAGCCCGACGCCGACACCCGGGCCCCACAGGCCACCGGAGAGCCGCGGGCCGTAGAGCGTCGCAATCCCGCCATCCGTGCTGTCGAGGAAGGCTTTCCAGGTGAAAT
Organism: Rhizobium redzepovicii; assembly: GCF_019793435.1. Lineage (GTDB taxonomy): Bacteria > Pseudomonadota > Alphaproteobacteria > Rhizobiales > Rhizobiaceae > Rhizobium > Rhizobium redzepovicii. Next base: position 141,585 of record NZ_JAILYH010000020.1, read on the forward strand.
AGTCGGCAAGACCGCCATCGATGCGCTCAGCCACGAGATCGAGATGCATGTTGTCCTGGGAATCGTAGCTCCTGATCGTCGCGACCTTTCCGAACAGTTCATTGAGCACCGCTTCCGAATTCGATGATCGCAATACGCCCAAAGTTCTGCCGTTGAGAGCGGCTCGAAGCTCCTCGATCTTTGCCTGCTTTTCAGGGTCGATAGTTGTGAGGTCGAGCTCGGCCAACGTATCCGTGGGCGGAAGATTGAGATCTTTGCGTATGACAACTTGGTTGAAACCTCCGGCGTAGGGCTTGGAAAAAGCGATAGATTTCTTCCGCTTCTCAGTTATCGCCATCCCCGACATGATGGCATCGAACTTTCCAACGGTGAGCGCCGGTATGATTCCGTCCCAGTCCTGAGGCACGAAAGTGCACTCGAACTTCATCCTCCGGCAAAGATCGCGGCCGACGTCGATGTCAAAGCCGGCGAGCTCCCCTTGGGGGGTGATGGCATTCCAGGGCGGCGAAGCACCTTCAGAGGCGATTGTCAGTGTCTTCCTGTCCATTGCTCCCGCGTTGTTGGCGCAGACGACAAGAGACAGGGCAAGCAGAAGTGTTCGTTTCACGACGATGTTCCTTTCATTGCTGAGTTTGATTGTTGGCGTCCGGGATGTGGGCTGGCGTCAAGTTTCAGCCGAGGCGAGAGGCGGCTTTCCGTTCGCTCTTCGAGGTACAGGTTGCGCCGGCGGTGGACGGTTTGCCGTCGGCGTCCAACGCGTCTCCAGCATCTGGAAACCTTGCGTGATCAAGAGGGTAAGCAGCAGATAGAAAGCCCCCGCGGCAATGAAGACCTCGTATGGGGCGAATGTCTCCGACACCAGCTGTCGGGCGAGCCCGGTCACCTCAAGCAGCGTGATGGTGCTTGCAAGGGAGCTTGCCTTCAGCATTCCAACCACCTCATTTGCATAGGCGGGAAGAGCGATCCTGAGGGTCAAAGGGAACACGATAAGACGGGCAGTGTGGAAACGGGAAAGGCCCAAGGCTTTGGCCGCTTCAATCTGCCCACGCGGGACCGCCTGGATCCCGCCGCGCAGAACTTCTGTCGTATGGGCGGCGCTGTTCAGGGTGAAAGCAATGAAGGCGCACCAGAATGGCTCTCGCATCACGGCCCATAGAAAGCTTTGGCGGACGAGGGGAAGCTGGCCAATCCCGTAGTAAATCAGGAAAAGCTGAACCAGAAGTGGCGTGCCGCGGAACGCATAGGTATATGCCAGCACGGGCGCGGAAGCCCACGGATTTGATGATGCCCGTAGGAAGGCGAGCGGGACCGAGACGGCGAAGCCTGCGGCAAGCGATGCGAATGTCAGAACCAGAGTGAGAAGAAGGCCGCGGGGAAGGGTGAGAAACGCTTCAAGCGCGATGGTCATGCTCATTGCCTCAACCTTTCATCGCCGGGAGCGAATAGCGGCGCTCCAATAACCGGAACGAAAGAAGCGACAGGCTTGTGAGGGCGAGGTAGATTGCAGACGCTGCGAGATAGAAGGGGAGTGGAGCGCGCAGTGAGCCTGCGCCTATATAGGCGACGCGCATGACATCCGTCAGCCCGACGACGGAAATCAGCGATGTATCCTTTATCAAGGAGATGCAGAGGTTACAGAATGCCGGCAGAGCGATCGGGATCATCTGGGGAATGATGATCAGAAACCAAATCTGCGCGTTCGAAAGCCCGAGCGCCGCTGCAGCCTCTCGTTGGCCTGGTGCAACCGCGTTGATCGCACCACGGAATATTTCCGCGGCGTACCCACTGAATACGACGGTCAGTGCCGCGACACCGGCCGCAAATGCATTAATCTCGATGTAGCCACCGGTAATCGCGCTCAAAAGGGCGGTTCCGCCGAAATACGTCAGGAGGATGATCAGAAGTTCCGGAACACCCCGGATGATGCCCGTGTAGGCCCGCATGCACGATGAAACCGACTTGCGGGTCGAGTTGCGGAGAACGGCAATAAGCAAACCTAATAGGGTCCCGAAAGCGCAGCTCAAGGCAAACACTAAAAGTGTGTTCTTCAATCCAGATAAAAATTGATCTACAAATGCGTACAATGCAAGTCTCCAATATTCTTGCGAGCGCGCCGAAATAGGAAAGTTATTCTCCCGACATATACAAAGGGCTTGCCGAGATTAACCGAGGGTAGATTGGATTTATTAGCTTAACCAGCGCTCTAAGTTTGGCGTATGTCAAAAATATACTTTGACTTGCCGCCGTCAATTTATAAGATTCAGGAAGTTTTGATAAGCGCAACTTATGAGGCGCGTCGCTCGACCACGATTGAGATTCCCGGCCATGGACATCACCGACTCCGGAGTGAAGATCCGCCACCTTCAAATATTACGGGAGGTCATGCGCGCCGGCTCGGAAAGGCTCGCAGCGCAGATGTTGCGAATAACCCAGCCGGCGGTCAGCCAAAACATCAAGCAGCTAGAGGAGACTGTCGGCTTCGCACTCTTTCGCCGGGAAAACAACAGGTTGATCCCCACCGTCAAGGCATGGGAATTTCTACGCACAATCGACGCGGCGTTTGCCGGACTTGATCGGATCGGACCGTCAATCGACTTCCTGCGGAGCAACGATACGCGAATGATCGGCATCGCGGCGCCAAGCGCTTTCTCCTTCGCGACCTTGCCGAAAGTGGTCAAAAGGCTTCGGGAGAGAAGCCGCTCTTACGCCGTTCAGGTGAAAACAGGAACCTATCAGCAGATTGCAGATCATGTGTTAAACGGCCGCTCGGATCTTGGCATCTCCCGATTGCCTCTTGATGAGCGCATTCTTGATTGGATGCCGGTCGGCTCAGCCACCAACGTATGTCTTTTTCCGGTCAACCATCGATTTGCGGCACAGCAGCTTGTTACTGCCGAAGATCTTGCCGGTGAGGCGATCATCGACATCGACCCGCAATTTGCCTCTCACCAAATGAGCGTCAATGCCCTTCGGTATATGGGAACCGCTCCTGACATCGCCGTGGAATATGACGCCAATGGCAATGACATTGGCTATGTCATGACAGGGATCGGCGTCTCGATTACGAACGAGATTATTGCGAGCGAATATGCTGAATTCGACGTTGCATTCCGCGAATTTCAGCCAGGGGCAACATATCACTACGTCGTCGTTTGGCAAAAAGATCGAAAGCTGAGTGATAGCCTAAGATTTGCATTGGAAGAGATAGTCGCGGCTTTGACAGATCGGGCTGCTTGACGATCGCATCGAGGTATGACCCTCGCACCGGAAAACAGATGTTGCGAGTTCATGCTGAACCGCGAGTTGTGCGCGTAAGCTTAGAGCGGGATGATTTTAGGTAGACCCGTGAGAAGGATTCCCTATGACGCAAATCGGATTCATCCTTCTGGCCGGTCAGGAGGCTGAGCTGGATGGCGAGACCTGTTTCGAATAACCGCGAGAAGTTGTAGAAGCGGTGATACAGGAGGGGTGTGGTGCCGGGCGGCGTCCAAGCGCTTCCGCATTGGCATCAGCATCGCGATCGATTGGGTGCGGCGCGTGACGCGACGGACAGCGCAGCCCGGCAGGATGAGTAGCCACAAGCCGCGAACGGCGGTGGCTTACCTAAGCCACCGAGCAGATAGTTGCGCCATATCGTAGAAGAACATCGCGACAATCGGAACTGCGTCGGTTGGCAGAAGCGGACCGGTTGTTTGTGCGATCATTGGTGCCATGTTCTCTTTAAGTGATTCTGCAGTTATCTTAAAATGGCGGATGACACTTCAATTGGACGCAATATCGACTAGAGCAAATCCTGTTCAATCCGGGTCATATCCAGCAGCCCTGAAGTAGTTTGCGCATTCTGTCGGCGTGAAGCGGAGCATCAATGCGCCTAGGACGTCCCATAGAGCATCGATCTTTCGTTCCGCGCCCTCCGTGGTTGACTGCGGCCCCTAAACCGGGACCGCGTGCCGGTGGCGACGGAAGCTATGAGATCACATGCTCAATGCGCTCGAGGTGGTGCTGAGGCACGATCTGAAGGGGTTCCTCGGCCGCTGCGATTTCCTCGACCGTAAGTCCGGTGGCGATGGCCAGGTCCTCAAGGCTGTAGCCCTTCGCAATCCTGGCTTTGCGGCGACGAGCGGCTGCGGAGGTGTTGTCGGCGGTAGCAAATTGATCCATTCCAAACTCCAAATCACGTTGATGTAGCGGCTGAGGGGGATCTGTCCCCGATGGGTTGGCTCCTTCGTGGTGCCGACTCGGTCAGAGGTTAGCCGCAACCTGCCGAGCCGCTTGGTTTCTCTTCGCAGACGACGCTCTTGCGTGGCTTCCGCCGCGATCTTGTTCTGCGTTCGGATGCCGAGCGCTCCTGCATTAGCGCTGTTGTTCTAGTCCTGCTTTCTATGACAATCAATCCATGGGTTTGCTCATAGGCACACGACGAGCCGTACCAACTGCCTGGGAAGAATTGTCCGCTACTGATTAACTGCGGTCGCAGATATGCCTTGCGCGATCTCATCGTCGAAGTGAACCATCTCGCCCGAGGCCATGTGCAGCGCGTCCGCGACATCGCCGAAGCGCGCCTCACCATAACGGAGGCCGGAACTTATTGAATCGGCGCCCGTTCGTAAGGACCGACATTAGGAGGATCTCACCATGGCAACCACATCCAAAGCCCGCAGCCAGGATCGTGCTCGCGTCGCAGGTGGTCAGGATCACGAGGTGAAGTACGAAGCCCGGAAGGAAGGCATTTCCAAGGAAGCGGTGAAGAAGACCGTGAAGAACGTAGGCAACAGTCGCAAGAAGGTCGAAGCCGAACTCGACCGGCACTAATCCGGGTTGGAGAGTTCAACCGTGAGGGTCCGCAGCCATAAAGTCAGCGGCGGAAACAGCCGCTGAAAGTCTGGCTCCGACGGATCATAACGCAGCGGCGGAAGGCGCCTGACTGCAGGAGTTGACGACCCCGCAGGAAGCGTTTCGGAGCAAGGCTATCGAAGCTGCGGGATACAGCGCCGTCGAGCAAAGCCAAAAGTATTGGGACGCCGGAGCGTTTCTTGCAAAGGGGCGGAGCCGCATCGCATGAGGAAGGGGCTGGCGAGCGAACCCAACGAGCTCCAAAGTCGCGATACGCGACGGCGTCGGCTGACTTTACCTGCAGAACAGAATTCAGAGGCCGACAGACCGTGGGGCACCGCGTGCGGACGCCGGTCCCGACCGGTCCGTTCAATCGACTTCTAGAAGCTGCCATCCCGTTTTTGGGACCGGCCAGCATCGTCGATCTTCTCGTGCTCACTGCGCTGAATAGGAAGCGCGGTCGGTATTAAGCCATTCTCCCGTAACGCCAAAGGCGAGCGGCGGAGCGCCGATCAATCGCCCGAGTCGGGTCTCCAGTGTTTGAAACGATGCTCAGGGAAGCGGTCGACGTGAACCTCGCTTAAATCCTGCGGAGTATTCCATTGCCGACATGGCAGTCGATCAGATCCCGAAACAGGCTTAGCGAGTGCCACGTGCATCGTCGTCCCGATGTGGACTGTAGACTAGCTTCCTGCATAGGGCGATGCGATCCTGAGTTGCGTTCATGTGTCCTCTCCTTCGCGACGGAGAGACCCTAAGCTATGCCGACTAGGCGGCCGCTATGGTGCCGGAAACGTTGGCAAAGTCGGTTAATCGGCATAGTTTGCTGGTCAGCATAAACGTGCTTTTGCCGCGCGCGGCAAAATGCAGTTTGAAGCAGCGTCGCGATCGTCGCCCAAGTCCTGCCGCCGCCTTCCGAGCCGGGTTCATAATGCCGGATTTCCGACGTTTGAAGCAAGGGTCACCTATCCCTTCCATCCACTGGTTGACCAAACCGTCTTGGTAACCGGCAGCCATGAGCACGAAGGCGTTCACTATCTGCTCATTCTGGCACACGGTGGTTCATTTCAAATTCCGGCATGGATGTTTGATCCTGCGGCAAGTTCGATCGAGATCGTAGCTGCGCCGCGCCTTTCGGCAACCAAACTCGTTGAACTGCGCGCCAAGCTTTGTTGCCTGACTATTCCGTTGCGGTCGCTGCGGTCGCCGATTGCACATTCAATACTCCGGGAAAGGCGGCAATACGCAGCGATATGTTTGTCGCGGCACGTTCGGCGCCATGGCGGTCGGCAACTGTATCGGGTTCGGCGGCATGCGGGTCGATCGGGCCGTGGCGCAGGAGGTGCTCGAGCGATTGCAACCTCTGGGAATCGAGGCGGCCTTGCGGGCAATGGAGGCGCACACGCAGCGTCATAGCGACAATCAACAGCAACTCGAGAACTTAATCAAGCAAGCACAATACGAGGCTGCCAGGGCGCGCCGCCAGTATGATGCTGTCGATCCGGGCAATCGGTTGGTCGCCGGCGAACTGGAGCGGCGCTGGAATGAGAAGCTGATCCTATTGCGTGATCTCGAGGTCCAGTTCGAGATGCTCTCGACCGACCGTAACACGCCTGCTTTATCGGCCGACGACCGTACAAGATTGATGATGCTCGGTAGCGATCTATAATAAGGCATGGGACAGGTCCCGACGCGTCTATCGAGACACGCGAAAAGATCATTCGGCTGCTGATCAAAGAAATCATTGTCGATACCGTTGACGACACATTGGCGCTCGTCATTCATTGGCAGGGTGGCGATCACACCCGGATGACGGTGAAGAAAAACAAGATCGGCCAGACCCGCTGGGCAGTTAAGGCTGATGTTGTCGATCTCGTTCGCAACTTGGCGAGGCAGTTGCCCGATTTGTCGATCGCAGCAATCTTGAATCGATCCGGCAAGCGGACAGGGCATGGCGCCAGCTGGACGCGAAGCCACGTCTGCAGTCTTCGCAACATCCACGGCATCTCCGTCTATCGAGAAGGTGAACGGGCCGAACGCGGTGAGAGAACCCTCGACGAGGCCGCCGACATTCTAAAGGTGAGTCGAGCTACCGCCTACCGGATGGTCAGCAGCGGTGTCCTTCCCGCTCGCCAGTTATGCACCGGAGCGCCGTGGATCATCCAGCTTTCCGACCTTCAACACGAAACCGTGCGCCGCGAAGCCGATGCCAGGCGATCCCGGCGTCCGATATCTCAGGATCCGGTTCAAAATCCTCTTTTATTATAAGGACATCATCAGATGAGGAGTATGTCGCGCCCTCGTCACCTTCAGCAAACAGGCTATTTTTTCTTAACGCCTGGGGCTTGATTGCCCGCTCAACATGTGGAGTCCACTTCGACGCGGCCGTCTTTCAGGAAGCGCTCGAAGATATCGCGGCGCGATATGGAATAGCGGAGAGCTCCGCGAGTTTTGATTTTCCGGGTAACGCCCCTTAGCCACGAACAGGCACATGATCCTTGGCGCGATTTGAAGTCCACGTGAATTCCCTTGTCCCCAGCGCAACCGTCGACATTTCTCGCAGATGTCGGGCATCCGCCACTTTTGTCAGGTTTGTCGTGATTGGAACGTTTTGTTCGCCGGTCTCTCCGTCAAATACACATCAACCTGCCCTCAACCCGCCCATTGATAAAAGAAAATCATCTTCTTGG
>NZ_JAILYH010000021.1 GCF_019793435.1 Rhizobium redzepovicii
CTCGGGCATCGAGGTCCGGCGACGGGAAATGGTTTCGCACGAAGAACAGCTCGGTTGGGATCAGCCAATCGGAGAGCGACGCAAACGGAAACTCGATATTCTCAGGGGATTTCTGTCGAACTATTAGACTGGGTTGCTCTGGTGTCGGCATCGTCCTCGTCTCCCCCTTCCAAGAGCATAACGTTGGCACTCGGTCGCGCGAATTCCGCTTCGATCACACCGCCCCTCGCAGTGCGTCTGTCGCGTTCCGTCTTCGGCCGCATTCTAGCACATACCGCACGTTCCTCGGATCGACCTCGAACGGCAGCGACGGACACCCCCGCTCTTAATTCCTAGATGTCGAAGCCGAGACGCCGAGCCATTTCGGCCGGTGGAGTCATCGGCCACCGCAACGTAAAATTTAAGCGCGGCAAGTTGCATTTTTCACGACGCGCCAAGCAAATTGCCACACTCGGAAGCCCCCTCCGGGAACGCTCCACGTACCAGCACCAACAGGTGTCACCCGGCACTGCCGGGTGACAGATCGTCCTGACGACGTTGGATGAAGGCCGCGGTCCGGTCGATGTCGTCAAGACCTGACGAACGAGAGCAGGTCGGGGTTGAGGACATCTGCATGTGTGGTCAGCATGCCATGGGGGTAGCCCGGATAGGTCTTCAGCGACCCGTTCTTGAGCAGGTCGACCGCACGCGGCACGGAACTTGCGAAGGGGACGACTTGATCGGCCTCGCCATGCATCACCAGCACCGGCACGGTGATCTTCTTGAGGTCTTCGGTATAATCTTCGAGCCAAGAGGCGACAGTCGCATAGTGAGCGAGAGCACCGCCGGCCATGCCCTGGCGCCACCAGTTCGCAATGATCGCCTCCGAAGGCTCGGCCCCGTCGAGGTTGTAACCGTAGAACGGGTTCTCAGGGACGAACCGGAAGAACTGCGACCGGTTGCCCAGCACGCCCGCGCGGATCGCTTCGAACCACTCCGGCGGCTGGCCGGACGGGTTTTCCTCGCTCCGGTACATGTTCGGCGTCAGGGAAGCGACCAGTACCGCCTTCGCGACGCGCTCCGGGTGGCGGGCGACATAGCGAGCCACCTCACCGCCACCTGTGGAGTGGCCGATGTGGATCGCGTCGCGCAGGTTGAGGTGCGCGGTCAGGGCCGCGAGGTCGGCAACCCAGTGGTCCATGTCGTTGCCGGTGCCGGGCTGGTCGGACCGGCCGTGGCCTCGCCGGTCGTGGGCGATCACCCGGTAGCCGTGGCCAAGAAAGAAGGTCATCTGGGCGTCCCAGTCATCCGCCGACAGCGGCCAGCCGTGGCTGAAAACGATCGGCTGGCCTGAGCCCCAGTCCTTGTAGAAGATTTTTACGCCGTCCGTTGTAGTAATTGTAGGCATCGTGTCGCTCCATCTGCCCTGTTAAACATTCGTTTTTCGATACAGCTGATTGCGAAATACCTCCGGTGAGGCGTATTCGATCATATCTCAAAACTGCGACGTTGACTAAATCCCCTCTTTATCAAGGACAAATACCTTGTACGTTCGAGCTATGCCTTAGATGTATAGCGAGGACCGGATGGAACTCAGGCATTTGCGCTATTTTGTTGCTGTTGCGGAAGAGGGAAGCTTGCTGACCGCAGCCGAGCGGCGGCTACACACTTCCCAGCCCTCACTCAGCAGGCAAATTCGCGATCTGGAAACCGAAATCGGTGTAAAACTGCTGGAACGGCAGCCGCGCGGCGTGGCGCTCACCGCCGCCGGTAAAGTGTTTCTTGATCACGCGCGGCTGGCTTTGTTGCAAGTCGAGGCGGCTGCGGAAGGGGCCCGGCGGGCAGAACGGCCGGAAAAGCAGTCGTTCACTATCGGTTTTCTCGCAGGACAGGAGGTCGTGTGGCTACCCCATGCATTGCGCATTATTCGTGAGGAAGCGCCGGAGGTTGAAATCATACTGTCCAGTCAGTCTTCCCCGGACCTTGCTCTGGCACTGATGCGAGGCAAGCTGGACGTCGCTTTCCTTCGCCCCGAGACGCAGAGTGTTGGTGTGTCCTTCAAGTTTTTAGCCAAGGAGCCACTGATCGCCGTACTGCCGGCGGACCATCGCTTGACGTCGCGCAAAAAGATCCGGCCGCAGGATCTTGCCCGCGAAACTTACGTCAGTTCGGCTAGAATTTCTCCCGTATTGCAATCCGTGATCCAGGATTACGCGGCGGAAATCGGGATCACACTCAAGGCAGAGTACGAAGGTGACGGCCTGCCATCAGCAATGTCGCTCGTCGTGTCTACGGGTGGAATAACGCTTATTCCGCTTTATGCGCAAAATATGCTGACGCCAAATGTCGTTGCCAGAGCACTTGAGGGTGTGCCTCCGACAATTGATCTCACCTTGGGATACAACGATTCAAATTCCTCACCTTTGCTCCGCCGATTTTTGGCTCGTTCTGATGAACTAGTCGCCAACGTGCAAAATCAGAGCATCATCCGCTATGCTGAAATTCCATAGTAGAGATCAAGCTCATGCGATTTCTGCTTGTTGGCGTGCTCCCGAATTTTGTTCAGCATTCTCGAATTTCGGGTATCGACCCATCTCGACTTTTCCAATCGAGGAGCGCGAGGCAAAAGTGGACGGCAGGCTTCACCACTATCAGAGGTCGACACAATTCAAAGGCTGTGACAGCAGTTTTGTGGGCAGGAGCTAATTGTTTGCAAACAGTGCGCGCAGTAGCGACAACACGCCTGCCCCATTCGCATCGCTTTAGCCCGCGGTCGGTGGCGGTGTGGGGTCAAAGACGCGCTGGTGAGTAACTCAAGGCCATCACACCGCCCGCCTCGCACCCTCCATTGCGGCCGTCAAGTAGATCGAACTTTGGTCCTGGAAGTGCCGCCCTGCAGCGCTAGCAATGCCAGTCTTGAGCCGTTGCCAAGACGGCGAACAGTCATGCAACTTTCTCCTCTTGGTCGCGCAGAAGTTCCAAATTCACCATCTGCGAGGTATCATTCGGAGGCACATTGGGCGGGATATTAAATTCGCACGCCTAAGCGAGAATACAGGAGTCGGCCGATGACGCGCATTCGCAGGACGTCCGACATGGGCGCGACCTCTCGCCCGAGAACCACTGGCCTGCGGCAATTCCTCGACCTTGAGCAGCAGCGCGATTGGATAGCGGGCAAGATCGACTTGCCGGACACGGGCGACCGATTAGAGTCCCTGGAACAGCGCTTCAAATATGTCGCTCGATTTGAGAAACTGCTTAGCCGCCCGCAAGCAGGGGAAGTCCTGGAGATTCTCAAGCTATACGGTCCAAACTGCATTCCGATCCTGCGCAAGACCGAGCGCTACTACTGGTCGGTTTCCTGTCTGCCGTCGACCTCGGACAAGCCGCTCGTACGCGTCAATGCGAGCTGGATGGAGCTTTTTGCGCTCTATGCCCAAGACGAAGATATCCGCTCCCGATTCATCGTGCATCTTTCGGATTTCACCACAGATCGTTCAGCCACGCCGAGCCGAGTCGACGAACCCTTTCTCGAGCAAAGCGTCGCGATGCCAGAGCACATCAGCTATTTCTTCCCGCGTGGTGCGGACATTTTCGGCATCAATGTGCGTGGCTCTGTCTCGATCCGCAAATTCCTCACTAACCGCCGCGTGTTGCGTGCCATTCGGACGTTCAACTTGACGCATATGAACCGGGGGCGGAACGCCTACCAGGCGAGCCACTGCTACAGCGTGGCGGATTACATGCAGGCAGATTGAGGGGTTCTTCAGGAAGCGCCATCCTGGCTAACTCCCCGTCGCGTCCCCATTTCGCGAGGTCGAAAAGACAACGGAGGCGTACTTGAACTCTGGAACACGACGGCTTCAGGAAGCGGGCGCCCCGCAATTCCAAGTTAGTGACCGGACGTCTTCGCTTCCATATTGACCTCAACCACACTTGAGGAATTACAAACTCCCGAAGACATCTGATTCAGGGGAAAATGGATGAGCGGAGCTTTCTTTCGTGTCGACAAATTCGTCGTGCCGGCTGCGGCACGCGAGGAATTTCTCGTCAAGGTGATGATGACCCACAAGCTGCTGGAAGCGCAAGAAGGTTTCATCGATCACAGGGTATTGGAGCAGGTCGCCGGTCCCGGCGAATTCAATTTCGTCACCATTGCCGAATGGGAAAATACCGAGGTCGTCGAACGCGCGCGGGCAACCGTCGCGGCCGCCCACAAGGCCGCCAATTTCGATCCGCAGGAGATGTTTGCGCGTCTCGGCATTCGCGCCGATATCGCCAGCTACAAGCCTGTCGCGGCTTAAAATAACGCTGCCGGCTCAGGCGCCTGAAGTCGCGCCCTCCCGGCGAAGGAGAAGATAGAACCGCCAGCAGAGCATGACAGCCGCCGCCGCCAGCCCGACGAGGAAGCCGAACCAGATGCCGATGCCGCCGAAGCCCAGCGGGAAGGCAAAGGCCCAGGCGAGGAAGAAGCCGATCGGCCAATAGGCAATCAACGCCATGATCATCGGCACCCGTGCGTCTTTCAGACCGCGCAGCAATCCGTTGGCGACCACCTGCAGCCCGTCGACCAGCTGGAAAAGCCCGGCGACGACGATCAGTGGCCCGGCATAGGCAAGCACGGCAGGCGCCTCCGGCGAATTGACGTCGAGGAACCAGCTGCCGAGGAATTGCGGCATGGTGGCAAAGAGCACCGAGCCGACCGCCGAAATGGCGCAGGCAAGAATCAGCACCATGATCGAGGCGCGCACCAGCCCGCGGTAATCGCCCTGCCCGTGGGCGACGCCGACGCGCACCGTCGCCGCCTGGCTGAGACCGAGCGGGATCATGAAGGCGATCGAGGCCCATTGCAGGGCGATGCCGTGAGCGGCGAGTTCGATGGTGCCGATATAGCCCATCAGCAGCGAGGCCACCGTGAACAGGCTAACCTCGGCAAGCACGGTGACGCTGATCGGAAAACCGAGCCGGAGAACCTCAAGCAGCGCATGCCAATCAGGCTTCCAGAACCGCACGAAGATCTCGTAGCGCCGTGTCTCCTCCCGCTTCTGGACGAAGGCGAGAATGAACAGAAAGCCGGCCGTCTGCACGACGACAGAAACGATCGCCGCTCCTTCGAGCCCCATTGCCGGAAAGCCGAAATGGCCGAGCACCAGGGCATAGGCGAAGATCGCGTTCAGCACCAGCGTGGCGATGGTGACATTGAGGATGATGCCCGCCTTGCCGATGGCGCTGACGAGGGCCCGCATGACGTTGAAAAGCAGCGCCGGCAGCACGCCAAACTGGCCGATCATGATGTAGCCATGGGCAAGCTTGGCCACCTCCGGCTTCTGTTGCGCGAAGAGAAGGATCTGCTCCGAATTGAAGAAGGCGGGCTGCATGATGACCCAATATGCGATCACCACCCAGAGACCCATGCGCAGCGCCCGGCGCACGGAGACGACGTCACCGCGGCCATAGGCCTGCGCCACCATCGGAATGACGGCGATGGCAAAACCGGAGCCGAAGATCAGGATCGTGAACAGGAACTGCGCCGAAAGCACCATCGCCGCCAGATGCTCGGCGCCGAGGCGGCCGACGATCATCACGTCGGTGGTGTTGATGCCGAGCTGGGCGAGCTGCGCGCCGATCAACGGAATGCCGAGCGCCAGCGTTGCACGGAAATGTGCGCCCCAACGATTATCGGTTGTCGGCGCAAGCCTGCGCGCGTCGATCGGCGTGTCCATGACACCTAGTCCTGTGATTGAAATATGCGCCGCCGCACAATTTGCGGAGAAATATCATCGGGATTTAGAGGAAAGCCCCGCAAAGAACTACCCCAAAACAGGCAGATGATGAAAAATTCATCATCGCATCACCATTTCTGATTGATCAGCCCGCCGCCTCAAGCGCATCCGCCGGCTGACGGACCCGGACCCGCACGAGGAACACGCCGGCGGCCACCAGGATGAACAGGGCGGCGGTCAGGTAGGGCGCGCCGGCAAAGGTTATAGGCGCCTCTGGCCGGGTGAAATAGCTGAACAACTGGGTGAAGATCAGTGGTCCGACGATGGTGGTGATGCTGCTGAGACTGGTGAGCGCACCTTGCAGCTCGCCCTGCGCCGAGGGCGGCACCTTGCCGGCAGCGATACTGCGCAGCGGCGGATCGGCGACGTTTTCCATGACGGTCGCAACGATCACGACATAGACCACCCAGCCCTCCCACGCGAAGGCATAGCCGGTCAGCCCCGCCGCCGAAAAACAGAGGCCGAGAAGCGCTGTCTTCCATTCGCCGAGCAGAGGCACGACGCGCGGCAATACCAATCCCATCACCAGCGCGGCGCCGATGCCGTAAATGCCGAGCGACAGGCCGATCTGTCCCTCGCTCCAACCGTAGCGATAGGTCGAGACGAAGGACCAGACCGAGGGATAGACGGCATGCGCGAGGAAAAACAGGAACATCACGAGGCTGACCCAGCCGATGCCCGGATAATGGCGCATCTGCCGCAGCGCGCCGAGCGGATTGGCGCGTTTCCACTCGAAGCGGCGGCGATTCCTAACCTCCAGCGTTTCCGGCAGCAGGAAGCAGGCGGCGATGAAATTGACGAACGAGAGTGCTGCCGCGCCGAGGAACGGCACACGCGGGCCGAATTCGCCGAGGACACCGCCGATAACGGGGCCGATCGTGAAGCCGACGCCGAAGGCGATGCCGATCAGCCCGAAATTCTTCGCCCTGTTCTCCTCGGTGCTGATATCGGCGATATAGGCCGAGCACGTGGCGAAGCTGCCGCCGCTGATGCCGGCAAGCACGCGGCCGACAAACAGCATCCAGAAGCTGGTGGCGATGCCGCAGATGAAATTGTCGATCGCGAATGTCAGCACCGACAGCAGAAGGATCGGCCGGCGGCCGAACCGGTCGGAGAGGTTTCCGAGCAGCGGCGCGAACAGGAATTGCATGCCGGCATAGACGAGCATCAGCCAGCCGCCATCGATCGCCGCATCGCTGACGCCGCCGCCGGTCAGTTGTTCCAGATAGGCGGGCAGCACCGGCATGATGATGGCGATGCCGATAATGTCGAGGAAGAGAATGATGAAGACCAGGAAAAGGCCGCGACGGACGAATTTGGGGTCAAGCATGAGGCATCTCTACAGCGGTTCGTTCTGAAAAGACGATCTCGTCGCCGAGAAACTGACATAGCTCAGAAAACAAAACGAAACAATCCGTGAACATTTCAAAGTTTTTGATAATGCAGAACGGGAAATTTATGAAATCCTTCAACCTTGGGGCGCGGCAACGTGATCATTGGCTCCCTTGCAATCGCATTGACGACGTCCAGATCATTCGGGGAATGATCGTTCATTGTGCGGCCCTGCGCACGGCCCGTTCGAGACCATCCGGATTATCGCGCAGGGGCGAAGGCTGTAAAAACGGCATCCGGCAGCGCCGCTTGTGCGCGCATTAGGGAGAAGACAATGCAGACCTATCGTTTGGGAAAGACCGGACCTAATGTTTCGGCCATCGGCCTCGGCTGCATGGGCATGTCGGGCATGTACGGCCCTGCCGACCGCGCCGAAAGTATCGCGACGATCCATGCCGCACTCGATGCCGGCGTCAATCTGCTCGACACCGGCGATTTCTACGGCATGGGCCATAACGAGATGCTGATTGGCGAGGCGTTGAAGGGACGCAGGCGCGAGGATGCGGTCATCAGCGTCAAATTCGGCGCGCTCCGCGATCCCGCTGGCGGCTGGAGCGGCATCGACGCCCGCCCGGGCGCGGTGAAGAATTTCCTCGCTTACACGCTGCAGCGCCTCGGCGTCGACTATATCGACATCTACCGCCCGGCCCGCCTCGATCCCAACGTGCCGATCGAGGATACGGTCGGCGCCATCGCCGACGTGGTCAAAGCAGGTTATGTCAGGCATATCGGCCTGTCCGAAGTCGGCGCCGACACCATCCGCCGCGCAGCCGCTGTTGCCCCGATCGTCGACCTGCAAATCGAATATTCGCTGATCTCGCGCGGCATCGAAGAGAAGATCCTGCCGACGACGCGCGAACTCGGCATCTCGATCACCGCTTACGGCGTACTCTCGCGCGGCCTGATCAGCGGCCACTGGCAAAAGGGCCAAGCCGCCGCCGGAGACTTCCGCACCCATAGCCCGCGCTTCCAGGCGGGCAACATCGAGCAGAACCTCGCTTTGGTGGAAAAACTGCGTGAGATCGCGGAGGCAAAGAGCGTCTCGGTCGCCCAGATCGCCATCGCCTGGGTCGCCGCCAAGGGCAAGGATATCGTCCCGATCATCGGCGCCCGCCGCCGCGACCGGCTGACCGAGGCGCTCGGCTCACGCGCAGTGGATCTGTCGGCGGAAGATTTCGCCGCGATCGAACGGGCAGTCCCGAAGGATGCGGCTGCCGGCGGGCGTTATCCGGAGCATATGCTGCAGCATATGGATAGTGAGAGGTAGTGAAGTGGGACGAAGGACTAAAACGAGCGTCCTGCCGTGCAGCCCCCTCATCCGCCCTACGGCCACCTTCTCCCCGAGGGGAGAAGAAGGAATGAGATGCTGCGGCAAGTCCTCTTCTCCCCGGCGGGGAGATAGGTGGCCCGAAGGGTCGGATGAGGGGTGAATGACGAAGGAACCAAGTCCTGAGCGCAAACGAAGGACAGTCCCTTCCCCTCACACCGGCCCCGAGAACGTATCGCAAGCCGACAGTTGCCCGCTGTCGAAGCCGCGCTTGAACCATCTGACGCGCTGGGCCGAAGTGCCGTGGTTGAAACTCTCGGGCACGACGTAGCCCTGGGACCGCTTCTGCAGCGTGTCGTCGCCGATCTGCTGGGCGGCGTTCAGCGCCTCCTCTAGGTCGCCGGACTCCAGCAAGCCCTTCTGCTGGGTATATTTGCCCCAGATGCCGGCGAAGCAATCGGCCTGCAGCTCGACGCGCACCGACATCTTGTTGGCCTCTTCCTCGCTCATGCGCTGGCGGGCCTGGTTGAACTTCGGCAGGATGCCGAGCAGGTTCTGCACGTGATGGCCGACCTCGTGAGCGACGACATAGGCTTCGGCGAAATCGCCGGACGCGCCGAACCGGTTGGAGAGTTCCTGGAAGAAATCCGTGTCGAGATAGAGCTTGTGGTCACCGGGGCAATAGAATGGTCCGGTTGCCGCCGATGCGGAGCCGCAGGCCGATGCCGTCGAGCCCGAAAACAGCACGAGGCGCGGCTCCTCGTAAGTCTGGCCTTGCGCCTGGAAGATGCCCGTCCAGGTATCTTCGGTTTCGGCAAGCACGGTCCGCATGAAGGCGGTCATCTCATCATTGGCGGGCGTCCGCGTGCCTTCCGACTGGCTCTGTTCGTAGCCGGGGCCGCTCGTCATGCCGCCGCCTTCGAGCACCTGCAGCAGATCGACGCCCATCATCTTGAAGATGAAATAGATGACGACGAGGAAGATGATCGTGCCGATGCTCAAGCCGCCGCCGGCGCGGCGAACGCCGCCGCCGGAAGGAAAGTTGAAGCCACCGCCGCGGCCGAAACCGCCGCTGCTCGGGTCGCCGCGGCGATCCTCGACATTATCGGACTGACGCCGGCCTCTCCATTCCATCTTCGTTCTCCCCGGCAATGCCCGTGATTGCACTTAACGAATCTATATATCCGTCGACGGCTGGAATTCCAGCGAGTTCATCGAGGGCTAGTAGTCCTGCCTGACGAAATAGTCTTCCGCGCCGTGTTGGATTCCTGTCGATTCCGCGATTTATGGGGTTCCGTTTGCAAATACATTTGCCTATAAGCCGCTTCTAGCCTGAAAAGACCTTCAATGCGCGACCCGACCCGGTGATCTCCCACCCTGGCCGGCTTTTTGCGCAGCCAGACAATGGATATCGCCCATGCCGAAGCGCCAAGACATCAAATCGATCCTCATCATCGGCGCGGGACCGATCGTCATTGGCCAGGCTTGCGAGTTCGACTATTCCGGCACCCAGGCCTGCAAGGCGCTGAGGGAGGAAGGCTACCGCGTTATCCTCGTCAACTCCAACCCGGCGACGATCATGACCGATCCGGGCCTTGCCGATGCAACTTACGTCGAGCCGATCACCCCCGAGGTCGTCGCCAAGATCATTGCCAAGGAGCGCCCGGATGCGCTGCTGCCGACGATGGGCGGCCAGACGGCTTTGAATACCGCGCTTTCGCTGAAGCGCATGGGCGTGCTCGACCGCTACAATGTCGAGATGATCGGCGCCAAGCCCGCCGCCATCGACATGGCCGAGGACCGGGCGCTGTTTCGCGAGGCGATGGCCCGCATCGGGCTGGAAACGCCGCGCTCGATGCTGGCGAACGCCACCGATATCAAGGATCTCGACCGCAAGACGCATGAGGCCGAACGCAACAAGCTGCGCGAAAGCCTCTCGGGTCCCGATCTCGACAAGGCATTGGACGAACTGGAAAACCAGTGGAACCTCGGCGAGAGCGACCGAAAGCAGCGCTACATGAGCCATGCCATGGCGATTGCCGCCCAGGCGATCGATCATGTCGGCCTGCCCGCCATCATCCGCCCCTCCTTCACGCTCGGCGGCACCGGCGGCGGCATCGCCTACAACCGCTCGGAATTCTTCGAGATCGTCGGCGGCGGCCTCGATGCCTCGCCGACCACCGAAGTGCTGGTCGAGGAATCGGTGCTCGGCTGGAAGGAATATGAAATGGAAGTCGTCCGCGACAAGGCGGACAACTGCATCATCATCTGCTCGATCGAAAACATCGATCCGATGGGCGTGCATACCGGCGATTCGATTACCGTCGCCCCGGCGCTGACGCTGACCGACAAGGAATACCAGATCATGCGCAACGCCTCGATCGCGGTGCTGCGCGAGATCGGCGTCGAGACCGGCGGCTCAAACGTCCAGTTCGCCGTCAATCCGAAGGACGGCCGCCTGGTCGTCATCGAAATGAACCCGCGCGTCTCGCGCTCCTCGGCGCTCGCCTCCAAGGCCACCGGCTTCCCGATCGCCAAGGTCGCCGCCAAGCTCGCCATCGGTTATACGCTCGACGAGCTGGACAACGACATCACCGGCGGCGCAACCCCTGCCTCCTTCGAACCGTCCATCGACTATGTCGTCACCAAGATCCCGCGTTTCGCCTTCGAGAAATTCCCCGGCGCCTCGCCGGTGCTGACGACGGCGATGAAATCGGTCGGTGAAGTCATGGCGATCGGCCGCACCTTCGCCGAATCGCTGCAGAAGGCGCTGCGCGGCCTCGAAACCGGGCTGACCGGCCTCGACGAAATCGAGATCCCCGATTCCGAGGAAGGCGAATCCAGCCACAACGCCATCCGCGCTGCCATCGGCACCCCGACGCCGGATCGCCTGCGCATGGTCGCCCAGGCGCTGCGCATGGGTCTCAGCATCGAAGAGGTGCATGAGGGCTGCAAGATCGACCCCTGGTTCATCGCCGAGCTCAAGAACATCATCGACACGGAAGCCCGCATCCGCGAGCACGGCCTGCCCGAGGATGCCGCGAACCTGCGCATGCTGAAGGCCATGGGCTTTTCCGACGCCCGTCTGGCCACGCTGACCGGCAAGCGCCCGAAGCAGGTCGCCGAACTTCGCAACAGCCTGAACGTCCGCCCGGTCTTCAAGCGCATCGATACCTGTGCCGCCGAATTCGCCTCGCCGACCGCCTATATGTATTCGACCTACGAGACACCTTTCGTCGGCGCCGCCCGCTCCGAAGCTGAGGTTTCCGACCGCAAGAAGGTCGTCATCCTCGGCGGCGGCCCGAACCGCATCGGCCAGGGCATCGAGTTCGATTATTGCTGCTGCCATGCCGCCTTCGCGCTGAAGGATGCGGGTTATGAAGCGATCATGATCAACTGCAACCCAGAAACCGTCTCGACCGACTATGACACGTCCGATCGCCTCTACTTCGAGCCGCTGACGGCCGAGGACGTCATCGAGATCCTGCGGGCCGAGCAGGAAAAGGGCGAAGTCGTCGGCGTCATCGTCCAGTTCGGCGGCCAGACGCCGCTGAAGCTTGCCGAGGCGCTCGAGAAGAACGGCATCCCGATCCTCGGCACCGCACCCGACATGATCGATCTTGCCGAGGACCGCGATCGCTTCCAGAAGCTTCTGATGAAGCTCGACCTCAACCAGCCGAACAACGGCATCGCCTATTCGGTCGAGCAGGCCCGCCTGGTCGCCGCCGAAATCGGCTTCCCTCTGGTCGTGCGTCCCTCCTACGTGCTCGGCGGCCGCGCCATGCAAATCCTGCATTCAGAAGGCCAGCTGCAGACCTACCTGCTGGACACGGTTCCGGAACTGGTGCCCGAAGACATCAAGCAGCGTTATCCCAATGACAAGACCGGCCAGATCAACACCCTGCTCGGCAAGAACCCGCTTCTCTTCGACAGCTATCTCAGCCATGCCATCGAAGTCGATGTCGACTGCCTCTCTGATGGAACCGACGTCTATGTCGCCGGCATCATGGAGCATATCGAGGAAGCCGGCATCCATTCCGGCGACAGTGCCTGTTCGCTGCCGCCACGCTCGCTGCCCGTCGAACTGATCGACGAACTCGAGCGCCAGGCAAAGGCGATGGCCAAGGCGCTCAATGTCGGCGGCCTGATGAACGTCCAGTTCGCCATCAAAGACGGCACCGTCTACGTTCTGGAGGTCAATCCGCGCGCCTCGCGCACCGTGCCCTTCGTCGCCAAGACCATCGGCGCGCCGATCGCCAAGATCGCCGCGCGCGTTATGGCCGGCGAGAAGCTCGATGCGACCTTTGCCGCCTATGGCGAAAAGCCCGATCCGCGCAAGCTCACGCATATCGCCGTCAAGGAAGCAGTCTTCCCCTTCGCCCGCTTCCCCGGCGTCGACACGCTGCTCGGCCCGGAGATGCGCTCGACCGGTGAAGTCATCGGCCTCGACACCGATTTTGCGCTGGCCTTCGCCAAGTCGCAGCTCGGCGCCGGCGTCGAGCTGCCGCGTGACGGCACGGTGTTCGTCTCGGTGCGCGACGAGGACAAGCCACGCGTGCTGCCGGCGATCCGCATCCTCGTCGAACAGGGCTTCAAGGTGCTGGCCACCGGCGGCACCGCCCGCTTCCTCGGTGAAAACGGCATCACCGCCACCAAGATCAACAAGGTGCTCGAAGGCCGCCCGCATATCGAGGATGCCATCCGCAACCGCCAGGTTCAGCTGGTCATCAACACTACGGACGGCAACAAGGCGATCTCGGATTCGAAGTCGCTGCGCCGCGCGACGCTGATGCAGAAGGTGCCCTACTACACAACCATGGCCGGCGCCGAAGCTGCCGCCCAAGCGATCAAGGCGCTGAAGGCTGGCAATCTCGAAGTCCGGCCGCTGCAGAGTTACTTCGCCTGAGATAGAGCAATTCCAGCGGCGCCATCGCTCGGTGAGCGATGGCGCGTCTTCACTGGAATCACTTTAGCCGGCGGACGCCATAAGCCGCTGAATCTGCAGCATATCATTGCGAAATCGCACCATCTCCTCCGCTTTCAGTCGCTCGTCGGGAATGCGCAGCAGATAGGAGGGATGCACCGTCACGAAGAGCGTGCGTCCTCCTTCGATCGCCATTGCCTTTCCCCTGACATCCTGCAGGCGCTCCTTCACGTCGGTCAGCGCCGCAAGCGCCGTCGCCCCCATGGCGACGATCAGCTTCGGTTTGACGAGCGCCAGTTCCAGATCCAACCACCAGCGGCAATGCTTCACCTCGCCCATATTCGGCTTCTGATGGATACGGCGTTTGCCGCGCGGCTCATATTTGAAGTGCTTGATGGCATTGGTGACATAGAGCGCCGAACGGTCGATGCCGACGTCCGCGATCACCTGGTCGAGCAGTTTGCCGGCCGGGCCGACGAAGGGGCGCCCGGCAATATCCTCCTGATCACCCGGCTGCTCGCCGACGAACATCACCTCTGCATCGCGCGGCCCCTCCCCGAAGACGGTCTGTGTCGCCTTGGCATGAAGCGGGCAGCGGGTGCAGGCGGCGGCTTCGGCGCTGAGGGCTTCGAGCGTGCCGGCCGGCGCTTCGCGTTCTATGGGAAGGTTGCGGGCGGCCTCCTGAAGCCGGTCGTGAAAGGGCAGCGATTGCGTCGCCTCGCGCGCGGCCATCGCCCGCACCTGGCTCTCGGCGGAGGCGATCAGCCCGGGGATAAGATCGGCTTCCGGCAGGTTCTTCCAGTATTTTTTCGGCATTTCCGCCTGCATCGCCTTCAGCTTCAGCCGCGCCGGATTGAAAATGCTGGCATAGTAGGTGCGCCATAGCTCATCGGTGGTATCGGTGAGATTGGGCTTCTCGCAGGGGGCATCGCTGATCGTCAGCCGCTCGCCATCCCAGGCCGCCGACCCTTTGGGCGTGGCGATCAGCCAATCCATATCGGTGAAGCGCCGTTGGAAGAAGGGTGCCGTGCGCCTGACGATATGATGGTCCGGCTCGAACCAGGCGATGAATTTTCGACGGCCAGCAGCTGCCGCACCAACCTCTTTGAAACGGACGAAAGCCGTCATCTTGTGGGCGTCGCGCCGGACATTTTTTGCCATCAGGCGAGCCCGCACGACATCCTCGTCGGAGGCCACTTCGAGCAGTTGCCGGTCCATCTGCAGCCGCCAGAGCAGGCGGTAAAGCAAGGAGAACCGCGCCGGGTCGGAGTGGCAGAGGACCGTCTCGGCAAGCTCGATAAAGGCGGGCGGCACCGTCATCGGCTTGCGTGTCACCGGCACCGGCGGCATGGCGTCGCGTTGGAACGAAAGATCCGCCTCTGCGCTTTTTTCCCGCCAGTCGATCTCCTCAGGCAAAATGCCGGCGGCGGCAAAGGCGCGCGCGGCATCGCGCCATTCGGCAAGATCGCCCCGTCCCGCCAGCACGACCCGGCGCATCATAGCAGCGACAATTGTTCAGGTTTCGGCTCGAACATAGCGCGAAGATCCGGGCGGTCGATCAGCCGGCGCGGCGACCAGCCTTCCGCCGAGACGAAGGACTGGACTTTCTTGATCGAGATGCCGAGCCGCGAAAGATCGTCGAGCCGCAGCCGGCGAAAGCGGCGGGCCGAAACGATTGATTTGACCGTCTTGGTGCCGAGACCGGGAACGCGCAGTAGGCGTTCACGTTCGGCTTTGTTGATATCGACGGGAAATTCGGCCCGGTTGGCGAGCGCCCAGGCAAGCTTCGGGTCGAGGTTGAGGTCGAGCATGCCGCCCGTCTGGTTGGCGGTAATTTCGTCGATGCCGAACCCATAGAACCGATAGAGCCAGTCGGCTTGATAGAGCCTGTGTTCGCGCATCAGCGGCGGCTTGATCAGCGGCAGGTTTTTCGATGAATCCGGGATCGGGCTAAAGGCGGAATAATAGACACGCTTCAGGCCGTAACTGCTGTAAAGCCGGCCGCTGGTCGCAAGGATCGTCGCGTCATTCGCGCCGTCGGCACCGACGATCATCTGCGTGCTCTGGCCGGCCGGCACGAAGCGCTGACGCTTCTTCGTGCGCAGCGTCGGCTCGCCGGCGGCCTCGATCTTCAGCCTCAGATCGCCCATCGATCGGCGGATATTGGCGGGCTTCTTTTCCGGCGCGAAGCGGCTGATGCCATTATCCGTCGGCAACTCGATGTTGAGCGACAGCCTGTCGGCAAAAAGCCCCGCCTCCTCGATCAGACGCGGCGACGCCTCGGGGATCGATTTCAGATGGATGTATCCGCGAAAATTATGCGTCACGCGCAGTTCGCGGACGATGCGGACCATCTCTTCCATCGTGTAATCGGACGAGCGAATAATGCCCGAGGACAGGAACAGGCCTTCGATATAGTTGCGGCGGTAGAATTCCAGCGTCAGCCAAATGACTTCTTCGGGCGTGAAGCGCGCCCGTTCGACATTGCTCGAGGAGCGATTGATGCAATAGGCGCAGTCGTAGATGCAGAAATTGGTCAGCAGTATTTTCAGAAGCGAAATGCATCGCCCATCCGGCGCATAGGCATGACAGATGCCGGATCCCTCGGTCGAGCCGAGCCCGCCGCTTGCAGCCGAATCGCGTTTCACCGTGCCGCTGGAGGCGCAGGAAGCATCATATTTGGCAGCATCGGAAAGGATGGCCAAGCGTTCTGTTAGCGATTTCTTCATCAGTATGTTCACTATATGTTCTTACGAACAAAGTCAATCGCGGCGATCCGGCCTTGAGCGCGTTTTTGCGCCTGATGACCCGCTGTGGCGGCGGCTCGCTTTTTCGTTAATGCGAATTTTCTGGAAATCGGCCTTGGCGATCTGCTATAAGCACTTAACTAGGATTGTGGCACGGTTCCGAAGCTCCCCTTCGGGACCTGTTTTCTTTTGTGTTCGCGCCTGCTGCGTGGATACAAGGAGTGAAGGACAGAAAAATGGTTGAAAAGGTACCAATGACACCGGGTGGTTTCGTCAAGCTGCAGGAAGAGCTGCGCTGGCGTCAGCAGGAGGAGCGCCCTCGAATCATCGAGGCGATCGCCGAAGCCCGTGCCCATGGCGACCTTTCCGAAAACGCCGAATATCACGCCGCCAAGGAAGCCCAGAGCCACAATGAAGGCCGCATCAGCGAGCTGGAAGACCTGACGGCGCGCGCCGAGGTCATCGACCTGACGAAGATGTCCGGCGACAAGATCAAGTTCGGCGCCAAGGTGAAGCTCGTCGACGAGGACACCGAAGAAGAAAAGACCTACCAGATCGTCGGCGACCAGGAAGCCGACGTCAAAGCCGGCCGTATCTCCATATCCTCGCCGATCGCCCGCGCGCTCATCGGCAAGGAAGTCGGCGATTCCATCGAGGTCAATGCCCCCGGCGGCTCCAAGGCCTACGAAATCCTTCAGGTTTCCTGGGGCTGACCGCCCGCCACAGACGAGACCCCTCCCTTGCCTGATATGCGTGACGTCGAGATCATCGCGCCCAATTTCAAGCGCCGGCTCTCCGGCGTCACGTCGACCATCGTCCAGCTCATCCCCTGCCAGATCCGGCTCGGCATGAGGATCGCAACGCTCGGCCCCGGCCTGCCGGAAGGCTTGGCGAAGCTGAGATGGTCGCAGCTCCTTGGCCTTTGGCGCCCGCCGCCGCGCCGGCGGCGGCGTGTCTGGCACGCCCGCCGCAACAATGAGATGGCCGTCGGCATCCTGCTTCGCCATCTCCTGCGCATGCCGCTGAAACTCATCTTCACCTCGGCCGCGCAGCGCCGCCATACCGCCTATACGAAATGGCTGATCCGCCGCATGGACGCGGTGATCGCGACCAGCGACCGCTCCGGCTCGTTCCTCGAGGTGCCGCACACGGTCATCCAACACGGCGTCGACCTTTCGCTGTTCCATCCGCCGGCAACGGCAGAAGACGGCATTGCCGCCACCGGTCTGCCGGGCCGTTATCTGGTCGGCTGTTTTGGCCGCGTGCGCCATCAGAAGGGCACCGATCTTTTCGTCCGTGCAATGATCGAACTCTTGCCACAGCACCCGGAATGGACGGCCGTCGTCTCCGGCCGGGTGACGGCGGAGCACATCGCCTTCGCAGACAAGCTCAAGGCGGATGTCGCCGCCGCGGGCCTTAGCGACCGAATCCTCTTCCTCGGCGAAGTGCCCGATATCAAGGTCTGGTATCGCCGCCTGACGCTTTATGTCGCCCCCTCCCGCAACGAGGGTTTCGGGCTGACCCCGCTCGAAGCCATGGCTTCGCGAACGGCGGTGGTGGCATCGGACGCCGGCGCCTATGCCGAGCTCATAGCCGAAGGTGAGACCGGATCGGTGGTGGCGGCCGGCGACAGTGAAGCGCTGACACGGGCGATCGCGCCTTATATCGCCGATCCCGGTCTGGCGGTCGCGCATGGCGAGAATGCACTGCGCCATGTCAGAGCGAATTTTGCGCTGGAGAAGGAAGCAAACGCGATCGGCGCCATTTACGACCGTCTTCTCGGCGGCAACCGCTGAAGCAGAAAGCGAAACGGCCCGTCGGATAACGGGCCGCTGCAAAGATTGCCAACAATCGTGCTGATTATTCCGCCGGCTGCAGTCCGGCGGCCGGAGCGCTTTCTTCTGTCTGGCCGCCCAGGGCCCTGGCGAGCTGCGCGGTATCCAGTTCGTTTTCCCAGCGTGCCACGACGATCGTCGCCACGGCATTGCCGACGAGGTTGGTCAGCGCCCGGCATTCCGACATGAAGCGGTCGATGCCGAGGATGAGCGCCATGCCGGCGACCGGCACGGAGGGCACGACGGAGAGCGTGGCGGCAAGCGTGATGAAGCCGGCACCGGTGATGCCTGCGGCACCCTTGGAGCTCAGCATCGCTACCAAGAGCAGCAGGATCTGGTCACCCCAGGAGAGGTTGATGCCGGTTGCCTGGGCGATGAACAGCGCCGCCAGCGTCATGTAGATGTTGGTGCCGTCGAGATTGAAGGAATAGCCGGTAGGGATGACGAGGCCGACGACCGAGCGCTTGCAGCCGGCCTTTTCCATCTTGTTCATCAGGCCCGGAAGTGCGGCCTCCGACGACGAGGTGCCGAGAACCAGCAGCAGCTCTTCCTTGATGTAGCGCAGCAGCGCCAGGATCGAGAAGCCATTATAGCGCGCAACGGCGCCGAGAACGACGAGAACGAAGAGCAGCGACGTGAGGTAGAAAGTGCCGATCAGCATGGCGAGATTGGCGATCGATCCGATGCCGTACTTGCCGATGGTGAAGGCCATGGCGCCGAAAGCGCCGATCGGGGCAGCTTTCATCAGGATGGCGACGAGCTTGAAGACCGGCGCCGTCAGAGCATTGAGGAAATTGACGACCTGCTCGCCCTTTTCGCCGACCATGGCAAGCGCGATGCCGAAGAGCACCGAGAAGAACAGCACCTGCAGAATGTCGCCATCGGCAAAGGCGCCGACGATCGTCGTCGGAATGATATTGGTCAGGAAGCCGACGATGCTCTGCTCATGCGCCTTCGAGGCGTAGGTGGCGACGGCGGTGGGATCCAGCGACGCCGGGTCGATATTCATGCCGGCGCCGGGCTGGACGACATTGGCGACGACCATGCCGATGACCAGCGCCAAGGTCGAGAAGGTCAGGAAGTACAGCATCGCCTTGCCGGCGACGCGGCCGACCTTCTTCAGGTCGCTCATACCGGCAATGCCGGTCGCCACCGTCAGGAAAATGACCGGCGCGATAATCATCTTGACGAGTTTGATAAAGGCATCGCCGAGCGGCTTCAGCTGCGCGCCGAGTTCGGGATAGAAATGGCCGAGAAGGATACCCGCGGCGATAGCGGCGAGAACCTGAACGTAAAGATGGGAATAAAAGGGCTTCTTGCCCTTGCTGTCTGCGACTGCATCAAATGGTGCTGCGATCATGATGTCCTCCTTAAGGCTCGTCCGGAACGAACTCCGGCCTCCCGAGCCGTTCGCTTCAATCCAACAGCTCAGCCGTTGTTGCCATCTCCTTCGCAATCACTGTGCCAGTTTTGACGTACCTGACTAGAGCGTTGATTTTATTTAATAAAAATTTCCACGACCGATGAAAGCCCATCAAGAAATGCGGAAATCCGCACAAATCCATTTGCAACTAGTGCAGAAAAATGCACAAATTCGCCATGTCCCTGTCCCTGTCATCGCTGTGGCCTTCCCTGCCCCTGCGGCACCGCATCCGCCGGATGTGGTGGGCTTATGCAGTGATCGCGCTTGTTGCCGCCGCCCTCGGTCTGTGGGCAAGCGGCGAGATCGGCCGGCGCCATGCCGAGGCGGCCCTCGAAGAACAGGCCCGCACCGATGCCAGGCTGAATGCGGCATTGCTGCGCACGGTTCTCGAAAAATACCGGGCGCTGCCTTTCGTGCTGTCGCAGGATACGGCACTCGCCGCAGCCCTTGCGGGAAACGATGCCGGCACCTTCGAGCGGCTCAGCCAGAAGCTGGAGACGCTGGCGGCGGGAACCAAGGCTGCGGTCATCTATGTCATCGACAAGGACGGCATGGCGGTTGCGGCTAGCAACTGGCGCGAACCGACGAGCTTCGTCGGCAACGACTATCGTTTTCGGGAATATTTTCAGGGTGCGGTCGCTGAAGGACAGGCCGAGCACTTCGCGCTCGGCACAGTCAGCAAGAAACCCGGCCTTTATATCTCCGAGCGGATATCAGGCAGCAGCGGGCTGCTCGGTGTCGTCGTGGTCAAGGTCGAGTTCGACGACGTCGAAGCGGATTGGAGCGCCACGGACGCCCCCTCCTATGTCATCGACGATCGCGGCATCGTCCTCATCACCAGCGTTCCCTCCTGGCGGTTCATGACGATCGGCCGGATCCCCGGGGACCGGCTGACGACGATCCGCGAAAGTCTGCAATTCGGCGATGCGCCGCTGCAGCCGCTGCCGCTCGATACTGTGCGAAGTCTCGGCGAGAACCTCGACATCGTCGAAGTCGTCATGCCGGGAAGCGCAGGAAAAACCAGCTTTCTCGATGTCGGGATGCCGGTTCCCGCGACCGCCTGGCATTTGCAGCATCTCGTGGCGCTGGGGCCGTCCGTCGATGCGGGCATTCGCGAGGCCCGTATGTTGGCGCTGCTCACGCTCTTGCCGCTGCTGGCGGGCGCCGCCTTCCTGTTGCGCCGCCGCCAGGCGGTCACCCTCAGGATTTTGAGCGAACAGCAGGCGCGGGAGGAATTGGAACGGCGCGTGGCCGAACGGACACAGGATCTCAGCCAGGCGCGGGATCGGCTGCAGGCCGAGATCGTCGGCCACAGGAGCACCGAGCAGAAGCTGCAGGCGGTGCAGCAGGATCTGGTGCAGGCCAACCGGCTGGCGATCCTGGGCCAAGTGGCGGCCGGCGTCGCCCATGAGATCAATCAGCCGGTGGCGACCATCCGTGCCTATGCCGACAACGCCCGCACCTTTCTCTACCGCGGCCAGACCGCGCCGGCCGGTGAAAATCTCGATAGCATCGCGGCGCTGACGGAACGTATCGGCTCGATCACCGAGGACCTGAAGAGTTTTGCCCGCAAAGGCCGCGGCAGCGCCGAACCAACCGGCTTGAAGGATGTCATCGAGGGGGCCGTGATGCTGTTGCGCAGCCGCTTTGCCGGCCGCATGGACACGCTCGACATCGACCTGCCGCCGCCCGACCTGCAGGTCATGGGCAACAGGATCCGCCTCGAACAGGTGCTGATCAACCTGCTTCAGAACGCGCTTGAAGCGGTGGCGCCGAAGGCCGACGAGGCGCGCGTCGAGGTCAGGACGTCAAGCGAAGGGGAGATGGTGACGCTGACGGTTGCCGACAACGGCCCCGGCATTTCGCCTGAGATCCGCAAGGGCCTGTTCACGCCGTTCAACACCTCGAAGGAAAGCGGCCTCGGCCTCGGGCTGGTCATCTCCAAGGATATCGTCGGCGATTACGGCGGCCGGATGGAAGTTGACAGCAACGGCGGCGGGACTCGGTTCGTCGTTCATCTGAGGAAGGCTTGAGATCATGGCCGCACCGATGCCCGTTGCGCTGATCGACGATGACAAGGACCTGCGCCGCGCCACCGCCCAGACGCTGGAACTCGCCGGATTTTCCGTCTCGGCCTATGAGGGAGCGAAGGCCGCGCTGGCCGAGCTGTCCGCGGATTTTGCCGGCCCGGTCGTCACCGATATCCGCATGCCTGAGATCGACGGATTGCAGTTGTTCGCCATGCTCAAGGGCATCGACGCCGACCTGCCGGTGATCCTGATGACCGGTCATGGCGATATTCCAATGGCCGTTCAGGCGATCCAGGACGGCGCCTATGATTTCATCGCCAAGCCGTTTGCGGCCGACCGCCTCGTCCAGAGCGTGCGTCGCGCCGGCGAGAAGCGGCGGCTCATCCTGGAGAACCGCATGCTGCGCAAGGCGGCCGAAGATGCGCAGGAGAATTCGCCGCTGATCGGCCAGACGCCCGTCATGGAAAATCTGCGGAAGATCCTTCGCCACATCGCCGATACCGATGTCGACGTGCTCGTTGCCGGCGAGACCGGCAGCGGCAAGGAAGTCGTCGCCCAAATCCTGCATCAGTGGAGCCACCGCCGGAAGGGCAATTTCGTGGCGCTGAACTGCGGCGCGCTCCCCGAAACCGTCATCGAAAGCGAGCTGTTCGGCCACGAGGCCGGCGCCTTTACCGGCGCCCAGAAACGCCGCACCGGCCGCATCGAACATGCAAGCGGCGGCACGCTTTTCCTCGACGAGATCGAGAGCATGCCGGTCGCCACCCAGGTCAAGATGCTGCGGGTGCTGGAGATGCGCGAAATCACTCCGCTCGGCACCAATGAAGTACGCTCGGTCGATCTGCGCGTCGTCGCAGCCGCCAAGATCGATCTCGGCGATCCCGATCTGCGCGGCGATTTTCGCGAGGACCTCTATTACAGGCTGAATGTGGTGACGATCTCCATTCCGCCGCTGAGGGAGCGCCGCGACGATATTCCGCTGCTGTTTTCTCATTTCGCCGCGCGCGCCGCCGAGCGCTTTCGCAGAGAGGTGCCGGAGCTGTCGCCCGAGATGCGTCGCCACTTTGCCTCGCACGCATGGCCGGGCAATGTCCGCGAGCTCTCGCATTATGCTGAGCGTGTGGTGCTGGGCGTCGAAGGCGGCGCAGCCGCACCGGTCCCTGCTCAGCCGACCGGCGGCGGCACCCTGCCCGAACGGCTGGAACGCTACGAGGCGGAGATTATCCGCGACGCGCTCACGGCCAATGACGGCGACGTACGCAGCACCATCGAGGCGCTCGGCATACCGAGAAAGACGTTTTACGACAAGCTCCAGCGCCACGGGATCAACCGCGGTGGCTATACTGCGCGCAAATAGACTGTTTCAGACTTCCACCAGTCCCAGCTTCTTCACCTGTCGGATCGTCAGCATGGTGCGCACGGTATCGACATGTTCGTTCGCCGTCAGCACCTCGATGACGAAATCCTGGAAGTGGGTGAGATTCTCCGCCACGCAATGCAGCAGGAAATCGCTGTCGCCGGAGACCATCCAGGCCTGGCGCACCAGCGGCCATTCGGCGGTGGCGGCGGCGAAGGACTTGAGATTGCCTTCCGACTGATGCTTGAGGCCGACCATGCAGAAAGCGACGAGGTCGAAGCCGAGCCTCGGGCTGTTCAACATTGCATGGTAGCCCTCGATGATGCCCGCTTCCTCGAGCTTGCGCACCCGGCGCAGGCATGGCGGTGCCGAGATGCCGACGCGATCGGCCAGCTCCACATTGGTCATGCGGCCGTCGGCCTGCAATTCCCGGAGGATCTTAATATCGATGACGTCGAGCTCGGCGCGACCCACATCATGGCCTTTCTTTAATTCTCCGCGGGGAGCTTCTATATAAAGCCGCGGAATACGCAAGAATGTTTCACGCCGATGACGGATTCTTGCACATCCGCCCGATTTGCCTTGTTGGTAACGCAAGGCTGCCCTTGAATAAAAGCATTGGACGTTCATAAATGGCGCAGGGACCGCGAAACGGCCGCAATCGCCACTTAGCCGCCGCCCTCCTGCCAGTCGAAAGGAAATGACATGCCCGCCCGCCACACCAAGGTGCTCATCATCGGTTCCGGACCCGCAGGCTATACTGCCGCGGTCTATGCCGCGCGCGCCATGCTGAAGCCGGTCTTGATCGCCGGTCTCGAACAGGGCGGCCAGCTGATGATCACCACCGATGTGGAGAATTATCCGGGCTTTGCCGATCCGATCCAAGGTCCCTGGCTGATGGAACAGATGCTGCAGCAGGCAAAACATGTCGGCGCCGAGATCGTCAACGATCTGGTCACCGAAGTCGACATGAACCAGCGCCCCTTCGTCGCCCGCACCGACAGCGGGCAGGTCTGGACCGCCGATACGCTGATCATCGCCACCGGCGCCAAGGCCAAGTGGCTCGGCATCGAGAGCGAGCAGCATTTCCAGGGCTTCGGCGTTTCGGCCTGCGCCACCTGCGACGGATTCTTCTATCGCAACAAGGATGTGATTGTGGTCGGCGGCGGCAACAGCGCCGTCGAGGAAGCACTCTATCTCTCCAACATCGCCAAGTCGGTGACACTGGTCCACCGCCGCGACTTCTTCCGGGCCGAGAAGATCCTGCAGGAACGCTTGTTCTCCAAGGAGAACGTCAAGGTGCTGTGGAACACCGAAGTGGCCGAAATCACCGGCACGCCGGCCAAGCCGCCGATGCCGCAA
Source organism: Rhizobium redzepovicii (assembly GCF_019793435.1). Classification (GTDB taxonomy): domain Bacteria; phylum Pseudomonadota; class Alphaproteobacteria; order Rhizobiales; family Rhizobiaceae; genus Rhizobium; species Rhizobium redzepovicii. The sequence continues at coordinate 24,100 of NZ_JAILYH010000021.1, forward strand.
TCCGTCTCCGGCGCACGCCTGCGTGACGTCAAAACCGGCGCGATCACCGAGGTGGCAATCGACGGCGTCTTCGTCGCCATCGGCCATGCGCCGGCAACCGAGCTCTTCAAGGACAAATTGAAGCTGAAGGACAACGGCTATCTCTGGACGGCGCCGGACTCGACCGCGACCAGCCTGGAGGGGGTCTATGCCGCCGGCGACGTGACCGACGATACCTTCCGTCAGGCAATCACTGCCGCCGGTCTTGGATGCATGGCAGCGCTTGAAGCCGAGCGCTATCTGACGGGTCACATGCCCGTCGCCGTAGCCGCGGAGTAAGATCGGCATGAGGGGTGGGGGAATGCCATTGGATTGGGATAAGCTGCGTATTTTTCACGCAGCTGCCGAAGCGGGTTCGTTCACCCATGCGGCGGATAAACTCCATTTGTCCCAGTCCGCCATCAGCCGCCAGGTGAGCGCGCTGGAGCAGGATGTCGGCACCAAGCTGTTTCACCGCCATGCGCGCGGCCTGATCCTGACGGAACAAGGCGAGCTGCTTTACCGCACAGCCCATGACGTGCTGCTGAAGCTCGAAACCGTGAAGATGCAGCTGACGGAAACCAACGAAACACCGTCCGGCAAGCTGCGCGTCACCACCACGGTCGGCCTCGGCCAAGGCTGGCTGACCGACAAGATCCAGGAATTCCTGCAGCTTTATCCCGATGTGCAGATCCAGCTGATCCTCGACAACGAGGAAGTGGATGTGAACATGCGCCATGCCGACTGCGCGATCCGCCTGCGTCAGCCGCAGCAATCCGACCTCATCCAGCGCAAGCTCTTCACCGTGCACATGCACGTCTATGCCGCTCCCTCCTACATCAACCGCCATGGCGAGCCGCAGAAGATCGAGGATCTCGACAATCACCGCATCATCACCTTCGGCGAGCCGGCGCCGAGCTACCTGCTCGATGTCAACTGGCTTGAGGTCGCCGGCCGGTCGTCGGACAACAAGCGCATCCCGCATCTGCAGATCAACAGCCAGACCTCGATCAAGCGCGCCGCCCTGCTCGGCATCGGCGTCGCCTGCCTGCCGGACTACATCGTCGGCCGCGATCCTGGCCTCATTCAGCTGGCGATCAATGCCGACGTTCCCTCCTTCGACACCTATTTCTGCTATCCCGATGAGATCAAGAACGCCGCCAAGCTGAAGGCTTTCCGCGACTTCATCGTCAGCAAGGCCAGAAACTGGAATTTCTAGAATATCATGCCGAAAAGTGAGAGTGGCTTTCAGACGAGATCATGCTCACCTTCTTTGATTTAGATCCGGATGATTTTGGGCCGGATCGGCTTTGTATCATCGGATCTAAGCCAGATTTATGGAATGTTTTCCATACTATGCATTGAACGCATGACTGGCATGCACAAATAAGGGTTGCCGTTTGCCCATTAAACCACCATATCGCACATAGCTGATGCACATGGTGGCTTTTCCTCCCAGTTCCACCGCATTAGCTGTTCCCCTCTGGAGGTTTTTGACCTTCACACTTATAAGGGCCCTGGTTTTCCAGTGGCCCTCTTTTTTTGCCCTTGCCCGCCCAGGAAATGCTGCGTCGCAAAAAAATTGTGCGACGCATAGCAGGCATGCACAAAAAAGCATTGAAACCTGCCCAAGGAAGCACCATATTTCTCTCAGCTGATGCATCTTGTGGTTTCTCTCCCAGTACCACCGCATTAGCTGTTCCCCTCTGGAGGTTTTTGACCTTCACAATTACAAGGGCCCTGGTTTTCCGGTGGCCCTCTTTTTTTGCCCAAATTTTGCTCACTCAATAAAACGCACGGCCTCACGCCTCCGTGATTTGCATATCGACGCCTGACGATCAATATATCGATCGAAGACGATTTATAGTTCGGCTAACGACGATGGACAAAGACGAGATTATCAAGGCACTCGCCCATCCCACCCGGATGGACATTCTGAGCTGGCTGAAAAATCCCGAGCAGCATTTTCCTTCGCAGGAGCATCCTTTCGAAATGGGTGTCTGTGCCAGCCAGTTCGAACGCTGCGGCCTGTCGCAGTCGACGGTCTCGGCCCATTTGGGAACGCTGCATCGCGCCGGCCTCGTCACCACCAAACGCGTGGGACAGTGGATCTTCTACAAGCGCAACGAAGAAACGATCGCTGCATTCCTCAAGCAGCTGACGCAGGACCTATAAAATGCCCCTCGCCCTTCTCGTCCTTGCCTTGAGCTCGTTTGCTATAGGCACCACCGAATTCGTCATCATGGGTCTTCTGCCCGAGGTCGCCACCGATCTCTCGGTGACGATCCCGCAGGCCGGGTGGCTGGTAACCGGTTATGCACTGGCGGTCGCAATCGGCGCCCCGGTGATGGCTATTGCGACGGCCAAGCTGAAGCGCCGCACCGCCCTGATCGCGCTGATGGCCTTCTTCATCGCCGGCAACCTGCTTTGCGCGCTGGCAAGCGACTACTGGGTGCTGATGATTGCCCGTGTCGTGACCGCGCTTTGCCACGGCGCCTTCTTCGGCATCGGTTCGGTCGTCGCCGCCAGCCTGGTCGCCGAAGACCGCAAGGCCCGCGCCGTCGCCCTGATGTTTACCGGCCTGACGCTCGCCAATGTTCTTGGCGTGCCGCTCGGCACCGCCATCGGCCAGGCTTATGGCTGGCGCGCCACGTTCGGTATCGTCACCGTCATCGGCGTCGTCACCATATCAGGCCTGATCGCCATCCTGCCCAGGGATAAGCAGCAAGAGAACGGCAGTATCCTGCGCGAGATCGCCGCACTCCGGAATGGTGGCCTGTGGCTGGCGCTGTCCACCACCGTCTTCTTCGCCGCCTCGATGTTCGCGCTCTTCACCTATATCGCGCCGCTGCTGCGTGACGTTACCGGCATTTCCCCGGAAGGCGTCACCTGGACACTGTTCCTGATCGGCCTCGGGCTGACCATCGGCAATCTCGTCGGCGGCAAACTGGCCGACTGGCGGCTTGGCGCGACGCTTGCCGGTGTCTTCGCCGCCATCGCCGTTACGTCGATCGCCTTCAGCTATACCAGCCGCTTCTTCATCCCGGCTGAAATCACGCTTTTCCTCTGGGCCTTGGCAAGCTTTGCCGCTGTGCCGGCGCTCCAGGTCGGCGTCGTCGGTTTCGGTAAGGACGCCCCGAACCTGGTTTCAACCATCAATATCGGCGCCTTCAACACCGGTAACGCGCTCGGCGCCTGGGTTGGCGGCCTGGTCATCGATGCCGGCTTCGATCTTACCCGCGTCCCGCTCGCCGCAGCCTTGATGGCCCTGATCGGCCTCGGCGCGACTGGACTCACCTATCTCTCCGCCAGGGGCCGAGCCGCCCTCGCCCCTGCCGAGTGATCCTCCCGCAAAAGAAAGGACCATCATGGCCAAGCTTTTCGAACCCACCAAGGTTGGCGACATTACAGTCAAGAACCGCATCGTCATGGCGCCGCTCACCCGCAACCGCTCGCCGGGCGCCATCCCCAACGACCTCAATGTCGAATATTACCGCCAGCGCGCCACGGCAGGCCTGATCATTACCGAAGCGACCGCGATCACCCATCAGGGCCAGGGCTACGCCGACGTGCCCGGCCTTTACAGCAAAGAGGCTCTCGACGGCTGGAAGCGCGTCACCGACGCCGTTCACGCGGCCGGCGGCAAGATCGTCGTCCAGATGTGGCATGTCGGCCGCATCTCGCACACTACGCTGCAGCCGAATGGCGGCAAACCGGTCTCCTCTACCGACCGGATCGCCAAGGCCAAGACCTACCTGGTCAATGGCGACGGCACCGGCAGCTTTGCCGACACCTCCGAGCCGCGCGCCCTCGATACCGCTGAAATCCCGGGTATCATCGAAGATTACCGCAAGGCCGCGCGTGCGGCGATCAATGCCGGCTTCGACGGCGTCGAGATCCATGGCGCCAACGGCTACCTGCTCGACCAGTTCATCCGCGACGGCGTCAACGACCGCACCGATCAATATGGCGGCTCGATCGAAAACCGCGCCCGTTTGACCTTCGACGTCGTCGATGCCGTCGTCAGTGAAATCGGCGCAGGCCGAACCGCGATCCGCATATCGCCGGTGACACCGTCGGGCGAAAGCTACGATTCCAATCCGCAGGCGACTTTCACCCGTGTCGTCGAGGGGCTGGCCAAATACGATCTGGCCTATATCCATGTGATCGAAGGCCAGACCGGCGGTGATCGCGACTACCGCCAGGGCGACAATCCTTCCTTCGATTACAAGGCGTTGCGCCAGGCTTATGAAACCGCCGGCGGCAAGGCCGACTGGATGGTCAATAACGGTTATGACCGCGATCTAGCGATCGATGCTGTGGAAAGCGGCCGCGTCGACCTCGTCGCCTTCGGCAAGCCCTTCATCGCCAATCCCGATCTCGTCGAACGCTTGGCGAAGAACCTGCCGCTCAACACGCCCGACCAGTCGACCTTCTATGGCGGCACCGCCAGGGGCTATGTCGACTATCCCGCTCTCGAAAAGGTCGCCTGAACCTTTGGAACACACATTGCGAATCCCGCCGAAAGGCGGGATTTTCATTTCCCACGGATCTTTGTAGGGTGTGCCTATGTTCGCTCCCCATCTTGATCGCTGGTCGCTGATATCAGACGGCGAGCCCATCATCACCCATTCAAGCCGTCTGCTGCCGGTCCTCTGGCAGGAGAAGCCTGCCATGCTGAAAGTGGCCGCCGATGTCGACTAACGATACGGCGCGCTGTTGATGCAATGGTGGGATGGCGACGGCGCAGCCCATGTCTACGCTCATGAGGGCGACGCGGTACTCCTGGAACGGGCGATGGGGGAACGCTCGCTGCTTGCCATGGCGATGAACGGCGAGGACGACGAGGCAAGCCGCATCCTCTGCCGAACGGCCGCAAGGCTGCATGCGCCGCGCGAAAAACCGCTTCCCGATCCCATCCCCCTCAGCCGCTGGTTCCGCGATCTCGAGCCGGCGGCAGGCAAACATGGCGGCACGCTGGCCGAATGCTCGGCGATTGCCAATGCGCTGCTTGCCGATCCGCGCGACCTCACCGTCCTCCACGGCGACATTCACCACGACAATATCCTCGATTTCGAGGCGCGCGGCTGGCTGGCGATCGATCCGAAGCGACTGCATGGCGAGCGCGGCTTCGATTTCGCCAACATCTTCGCCAACGAGGAACTGCCGACCATTACCGATCCGGCTCGCTTCCGCCGCCAGCTCGCCATCGTCTCGGCGGAGGCTCGGATCGAGCCGAAGCGGCTGCTGCAGTGGATTGCCGCCTATTCCGGCCTTTCCGCCGCCTGGTTCCTCGGCGATCCGAACATTGAGCAGGCCGAGACGGCGTTGAAGGTCGCCCGGATTGCGCTGGCAGAACTCGAGGCTTAACCCGCACTCTCGGACGAAGGTGCGATCAAGGCCGCCGCCATCTCACGATGCGGTTCAGGCAGGCAGCCGAGCGCCACGAGCGAAGCTCTGACGGCCTCGTCGATCGGCGTCTGCGGTTCCTTGCCGAGTTCGGCAGTGAGCTTGGTGTTGCTCATCCTCAGCGGCACCTTCCAGAGATACCGCATCTCCTTGATCTCCCGCAGCATCGGAGCGAACGGCGCGGCGAGCGGCACGATCCACCAGGGAAAACGGGCGATCCTGGCTTTGCCGCCTGCGACACGCTTGATCGCTTCGGCCATCTGCATACCGTCTGCATCCCAGAACCCCTCCATATGATAGACGGCAAAGGGGGGCAACCGATCGGCGCGCTCGATGAGCTGGGCCATGGTTTCCGCCATATCGGGCAGATAGGCCCACTGATGGCCGATGCCGCGCTGCCCCGGATTCTTGATCGTGCCGACGGGTTTACCCGGCGTGACCAGGCCCGATGAAAACCAGCTGTTTCCAGTCGTGCCCGGGCCGAAGAAATCCCCTGCCCTGACGATGATCGCTCCAACACCAGCTTCACATGCCGCTTCCAGCCGCTTCTCCATCTCGACGCGGATTGCCCCCTTCTTCGTCAGCGGATGCTGCGGGCTTTCCTCTGTCGGCGCCGGCAGGGCGTCCGGCCCGAAATTGTAGACGTTTCCAGGCAGTACAATGCGGGCGCCGACGGTGCGGGCAGCAGCGATGGTATTGTCCATCATCGGCAGCACCAGCGTTCCCCAATTGCGATAGCCGGGCGGATTGACGGCGTGGACGATCATGCTGACGCCTTCGGCCGCCCTCAGGACGTCACCAGCATTGATCGCATCGCCCTGCACCCATTCGAAAGCCGGCTCGCGCCTCGACACCTTGGCGGCGTCACGGTTAAGCGCCCGGATGCGCCAGCCGCGCGCAAGCAGCTTGCGGGCAACCGCGCTGCCGATACCGCCGGTGGCGCCGAGAACGAGGGCCGTCTTCTTCATTTCGCTGCTCATGACAATCATCTCCTTCGCTTGAATGGAGGGATTATGCCATCGGCCCCAAGTAAACAAAATTGACGAAATAAATGCAGCTGCTATACAAAAATATATGAACATAGAACCGAGCTGGGATTTCTACCGCACCTTCCTGACCGTGCTCCAGCAAGGGTCGCTTTCGGCCGCCGCCCGCGAGTTGGGGCTGACGCAGCCGACCATAGGCCGCCATATTGACGCATTGGAAACGGCAATCGGCGCCGAACTCTTCACCCGATCCCCGAACGGGCTGCTGCCGACCGACGCCGCATTGGCGCTGAAGCCCTATGCCGAGACGCTGGCGGCAACCACTGCCGCGCTTTTGCGCACAGCATCCGGTGAGCGCGAGCGCGTCGCCGGAACCGTCAGGGTCAGCGCCAGCGAGGTCATCGCAGTCGAAGTACTGCCTGGGATTCTCGGCCCGCTGCAGGACGCTTATCCCGAACTCCAGATCGAGCTGTCGGCTTCCGATGCGATTGAGGATCTGGTGAGCCGCGAGGCCGATATTGCCGTGCGCATGGCCGAGCCGCAGCAGGGTGCGCTCGTCGTGCGCCGCATCGGCGATATCCCGCTTGGTTTCCACGCCCATCGCCGCTACCTCGAACGACACGGCATTCCGCAAACCCTGGCCGACCTCGCAAACCACCGGCTCATCGGCTTCGACCGCCAGACGGCCTATGTCCGCCTGGTAACAAAACGCTATGAGGTGCCGGGCATCGACTTCTCCTACAGGACCGACAGCAATCTTGCCCAGCTTTCGGCGATCCGCGCCGGCGTCGGCATCGGTCTCTGCCAGATTGGGCTCGTACGTGACAATCCCGATCTGGTGCACCTCCTGCCCGATGCGTTCAAGATCCCGCTCGGCACCTGGGTGGCGATGCATGAGAGCCTGAAGACCTCGCCGCGCTGCCGCGCCACCTTCGACGCACTGGTCAAGGGGCTTCAGGATTATCACCGATATTCGACCGGCACATAACCTCGAAATCCGGAATCGATTTTTGGAGAGAATCATGCGCACATTTCAACGCAAGAGAGCAACCGAAATCTGCCTTGTCGGACGCGCGGCGCTGTAAGCGGAAGAAAATGATGAGCCACGATCCGGTTGAACTCGTGCCCTACGATCCGCAATGGTCGCAGGCGTTCCGGCGCATCCGTGACAGGTTGCTCGTCTTGCTGCCGCAGGCGCTCTCCATCGATCACATCGGCAGCACCTCCATATCGGGCATGACCGCCAAGCCGCTGATCGATATCGACATCGTTCTTCCCAGCCTCGGGCATATCGAGGCTGCCACCGATGTGCTTCTGGCCGAAGGTTACGAACCGCGCGGCAATCGTTATGACGACGAGGTCTGGGCGTTTTTATCGAGAGGTTTGGTGCCGCGGGAGCGGGTCTACCTTTGTCCAGCCGGCAATGGCACGCATCGAAACAGGCTAGCTTTCCGGGATCATCTCATTGCGCATCCCGAGGCTGCGGCCGAATATGCCGCGCTCAAACGCAGGCTGGCGGGCGAATTCAGGATGGATGGGGACGGCTATACCGCGCATAAGCGCGAATTCGTCGACGCAATCGTCGCGCGGGCATTGGCGGACGATCGCTGACTTCAAAAGCCTTGCGAGGCCCCGGCCCCGCGGTCCTTCCACTGACCGTCTACCACCTCGGTTTCCGGCCGGTCACCGCCTTCGGCATATTCCTCATGCCACTTGCCATTCTCGTCCTGCCAACTGATCTCGGCGGAATCGCCGCCGACCTGCTGTTCGGCCGCGACGATGCGCGCGGCTTCGAGCGCCTCGGCATGAGTGGGGAATGCCTCGGAATAAACGCCTCCGAGCCTGTAAGCCCAACCGCCGTCATGCGGCATGACTTCGTAGACCACCTTGATCATGCATCCGTCTCCTCATCTTCTTGTTGCGCATTCGCACGCTTCCGGACAGGATCCGGATCATCGCGGCCGCTTGACAAGAATTCGAGGACGCCGCGATCTGCTTTCCGGCCCCGATGACATTCAGTATTCCATTAAACGCCGAAGACTGCAAATGGCCCCAGACCGCGGCTTTCTTGATATGCGAAATCAGTGACTTAGATAAAACGCATGAATCGGGACAGGAGCTGAGACTTGGCGATTGCGTCACGCTTAAAACAAGAGAAGTTTCTGGTCGCCTCAATTGCCGTTGCAGCGATCGCCTATCTCTTGGAACACGCGGTGATCGAGATGGGACGCGGCGTCGCGTTGATTGCCGCCGCCGCCCTGGTCGGCACCATCGTTCTCGCCTCGATCCGCGTTGCCCATCATGCCGAACTGCTCGCCATCAAGGTCGGCGACCCCTATGGCACGATGATCCTGACACTGTCGGCTGTTGCCGTGGAGGTCATCATCCTCGCCATCATGATGAGCGGAGAGAGTTCGCCGACACTGGTGCGCGACACGATCTATTCCGCCCTGATGCTCGATATCAACGGCATTCTGGGTCTCGCCGCCCTGCTCGGCGGCCTGAAGCACGGAGAACAGCCCTACAACGACAATTCGGGCAAGACCTACGGCGTGATGATCCTCACCGCCATGGGCATCTCGATGATAGTGCCGGAATTCGTGCCCCGCGACAAATGGCACTATTATTCCGCCTTCACCATCGTCGCGATGATTGCGCTCTACGGCCTCTTCCTGCGCATGCAGGTCGGCCAGCACAGCTATTTCTTCAGCTACAGCTACCCGCGCTCCGAACGGAAGAAAGGGGCTTCGGATGCGCACGGCGCTGACGAACCGGCCGCGATATCGATCGCCACCATTCTCGTCGGCGTCGTCATCATCGGCCTGCTGGCCGAGTTCATGTCGGCCTTGATGACCGAGGGTTTGCGCGACAGCGGCGCGCCGATCGCCGTCACCGCCGTCGTCGTCGCCGCGATTTCAGCTGCCCCCGAGATCCTGACCGCCTTGAGGGCAGCGCTCAGAAACCGCATGCAGGCGACGGTCAACATCGCCATGGGCGCCTCGCTTTCGACCGTGATCCTGACGGTGCCGGTCATGGAGGCGATCGCGCTCTATACCGGCCAGCCCTTCATCATGGCGATGACCCCGGTGCAGACGGTGATGGTGACGATCACGCTGATTGCCGCAGCGATCAACCTCAATGACGGCGAGACCAACGCCATCGAAGGCATGACGCACTTCATCCTCTTTGCCACCTTCGTCATGCTGACGGCACTGGGGCTTTGAGAGAGCGGTCACGCGCTCGGCAGGTCACGCCCGTCGGCGAGGTCCTGCGTCGGTCAATCCTTAGATTTTTCCAGGAAGCGCTCTTTACGGGTTTTTGGTTTGAAGCGCCGGAAGAAGTTTTCGACGGCGCGGATGGATTTGGTGACGGACATCAGCCTGTCGATCTGGCTGTTCGCATTGTGAAGCCGCTCAGACAGGACTTCGGCCGCCGTCATCGCGATTTCGACCGGCGGCACCTGCGGAAAGCGTTTGGCGAGCGCCGCATAGGGGCTGGCATCGACGCCGCCCATCATCGAGATCGTGCCCATCCTGGCAAAAAGACGCAGGAAGATTTGCTCGAACGTCCAATCGTGTACGTCGAAGACCTTCCACTTCTCGCTTCTCTTTGCCGAAAAGCCGGCAAGCAGGATCTTGCCCGGCAGCTGCAGATCGGCGAGCCAGAGCGCCATCGCAAAGCCGCTCGTCGCGATCTTGCCTGCCGGATAGAGATCTCCGATCATTTGCGTCAGATCGAGGTGGCGGGCGCGAGTGCCGTTGAAGCGGCTCTCCTCGCTGAAGTTCTCCTCGGGGGAAACGCGGATGTTGACCACACCCAGAAAATCATCGCCGGCAAAGAAGCGCAAGACATCCGCCACCTCGCGCCGGTGAACGATATTGGCGCCCATCACACCGCTGCGGGCGACCAGCACCGCATGTCCGGCGAAGGGTTCGTCGAGCACCTTGTAGACGTTGTTGAAGAAGACGTAGAGCGTCGTCTCCGGCAGCTCGCTTCGCAGCCGCTCCAAATCGACAGCCTCGCTGTTTGCCACCAGCACGATGTGGGAATAGCGCGACAGCAGCGCCTTCCACGCGTCCGGCGTCAGGAAATTGAAGCCGCTATCGGCGGCGGCTAGCCTCTGCGTATCACTGGGGATCGATTCCATATCGGCTCACATGCACTTTCCAAGGACGCGCCTTGCTAGCTGTTGCTGAAATAGGCGCGCATCCGTGCAAGCCGCGCCAGCCCGCCGATCTGCTTTCCCATATGCAAGACGAATCCGCCGATCCGGCCCGCAGCCGACGGCTGCCTGCAGAAGGACGCCCAGGGCGTGTTGCGGAGATCCTCGACATACTGCCTGGCCATCCGCCGATGCACCCAGGAAACGGTCGCCTGCCACGGTTTCTTGCGGCCGGTAAAGTGAAAGATGGCCGGCCGATCGACGAAAGGCAAAAGCCCCGTCTGCGTGTTCCAGCGCGGATCGAGCACCAGCCAGTCGCCGTCGAAACTGACGTTCAGCGCATCCTGGTCGTTGTTTTCGAACAGATGCGACCGCTCCTCGAAGATCTCCCGGGTTCTGGCGAAAAGCCCCTTCGCGCGGCAGGCCGACCAGTCAAACAGCAATACGCCGGCATTGAAATAGCGTCCGCCCTCGCCCATACCGATCTTGCGCTGCCGTGCGCCGGCTTTCTCTGGGAAGGCCATGACATAATCGTCGACCGCGGCAAGCGCCTTGCCTCGGAGATCCCTGGTAAAGAGTTCGTCGACGGGCGCCACCGCGAGCACGTCGGCATCAAGGTAAAGCAGGCGCTCGATATGATCGGGAATATGCAGATCCATGTAGAGCCGCGCCAGTGTCGCGCCCGACCAGCGGCCCCGGGCCTGCTTTGCCGTATCCGGGGTATTATAGGGCAGCACAGTGATCGCCATGTCGTGCAACTGCGCGAAACTACCGACCTCGGCGATCTCGTTCGGCTTGAGGTCGATACCGAGAAGCAGGAACTCCACGCCAGGAGCGTCGAGATTGCGCTTGACCGAAAGCAGCGTGCAGCAGGCAGCCGGCAGCATGTTGACATCCGAACAGACGATCACCGCACTCTGCTGCAAAATCCCGGCCCCCCGAAGCGGCAACTTAAACTTGATGCCGGATATCTAGTGGGTTTGGTGGCCGCCCGCAACCGCAGATCACCGGCCGAACCGTCGCTCCTCGTCACGTTTTGAATCGGAATTCAACGACTTGCGAGGCAAAGCGGAATCAACGCCCTAAGGCCTTGAATCGGGACATGAGCCTAAAGTCGCAGCGCCAGCGGATGATCGACGAGCAGGCGGTCGACTGTCGCAAGTTGCAGGCCCTCGACCTTGCATTGCGCCAGCAGCAATCGGTCGAAGGGATCGCGCGTGTCCGGCTCTGGGTCGGCGGCGGTGATGACGTGCTGAATTTCGATCCGCAATAATATCAGCCCTATTTCTTCAAGAGACCGCGCGATGTCTTCAAGCGGCATGCCAGTATCCAGCTTTCCCAGACGAGCCTTGATCGCCGTTTCCCAGAGACTTGCGACGCTGACGAAGCCCTCGGTCTTGCTATCACCAAGCAGCGCCGCGATCTCTGGGAACCGTTGTCCCACGTCCTTGCGCAGGATCGCGAGAACGATATGGGTATCGAGGAGAAGCCTCATCGCTACGGCAAAGGTTTCAGGAGAAAATCCTCCGGCAGCGGATCATCAAAATCATCCGCGATGAACGGTACAGGATTGGTGATGCCCCGCGCACGCAGATAAGCCTGACCGGCTTCCAGGTCCAAGCCGCCGCGCTTCTGATGCGGTACAAGATCGAAGACCGGGCGGCCGTTGCGCGTCACGACGATGGTCTCGCCTTCCTCGACCTCGCGGGCAAGCTCGGTCAGGCGGTTCTTCGCGTCGCGGATCGAAACGGTCTTCATGCCACAAATGTAGCTACATGCAGCCACATCGTCAACGTCGCCACAAGCAAAAGGCCCGCCGTCGCCGGCAGGCCTTCGATCGATACTATCGCAGTCCGCTTACTTGCAGGCGGCGCAAAAACGCTGGATGCGGCGGCAGGCTTCCTCGAGAAGATCTTCCGACGTCGCATAGGAGATGCGGAAATTAGGGCCGAGGCCGAAGGCCGAGCCATGAACGACGGCGACGCCTTCCGATTCCAGAAGCTCGGAAACGAAATCCTCATCCGTCTCGATGACTTTGCCGGAGGGTGCGGTTTTGCCGATCAAGCCCTTGCAGGAGGGATAGACGTAGAAGGCGCCTTCCGGCACCGGGCAAACGATGCCCTTGGCCTGGTTCAGCATGGAAACGACGAGATCGCGGCGGCCTTCGAAGATCTTCTTGTTCTCAGGAATGAAGTCCTGCGTGCCGTTCAGCGCTTCGACGGCGGCCCACTGGGCAATCGACGTCGCGCCTGAGGTCTGCTGGCCCTGGATCATGTCCATCGCCTTGATGAGCTGGATCGGGCCTGCGGCATAGCCGATACGCCAACCGGTCATCGCATACGCCTTGGAAACGCCGTTCATCGTCAGTGTGCGGTCATAGAGCTTCGGCTCGACTTCGACGGGCGTAACGAACTTGAAGTCGCCATAGGTCAGGTGCTCGTACATATCGTCGGTCAGCACCCAGACATGCGGATGCTTCATCAGCACGTCTGTCAATGCCTTCAGCTCGGCATGCGTATAGGCCGCACCCGTCGGGTTGGACGGCGAGTTGAAGATGAACCACTTGGTTTTCGGCGTGATCGCCTTTTCCAAATCGGCGGCCTGGAGCTTGAAATTATGCTCCTGGGTCGCGGAAACGAAAACCGGCGTGCCGCCGCACAGCGCCACCATCTCAGGGTAGGAAACCCAGTAAGGTGCGGGGACGACGACTTCATCGCCGGGGTTCAGCGTCGCCATGAAGGCGTTGAACAGGATCTGCTTGCCGCCGGTGCCGACGATTGTCTGCTCCCAGGAATACTCCAGGCCGTTTTCGCGCTTGAATTTGGCGGCGATCGCCTTGCGCAGTTCGGGAATGCCGGAAACCGGCGTGTACTTGGTCTCGCCGCGGTTGATCGCCTCGATGGCGGCCGTCTTGATATTCTCCGGCGTATCGAAATCCGGCTCGCCTGCGCCGAGGCCAATGACGTCACGTCCTTTTGCTTTCAGCTCACGCGCTTTCTGGGAAACGGCGATGGTGGCTGAAGGCTTCACACGGGAAAGAGCATCGGCAAGGAAGGCCATGATATCGGTCCTAATGGTTGATACGGGCAGAAAGCCGCGACCGGAGTTCTGCGGTTAGCTCTATGTCCAATGTATGACGGCATTTCAAGCGTAAAGGCGTGATGGGGGCAATGATTCTTATTGATCCTTTTGCCGCACCGCCCCCCAGTTTGCCGGCGCTTCGGACAGCAGTTGAAGTGCGCGGCGCAACTCTTGCACTGAGATCTGAGACCATTGTGGTTCTCCGTTTCCTCGAAGTCATTCGCGGGCATGTCGAGAAGATCAGGATTATCGCCGGCAACTGGCGCGACCTGACCTTCGTCATCATGCCGATCAGCGAGGGTTGTTGTCACAAAGACAGCGGCGGACGGTCGGCGACATCTCCACAGCGTCCGGCACCTTCGCGGTTGCGATGATCGCGTTTTTCCTCACCTATGTCTTTTTGAAATCAGAGAGATCGCAGGATTTCATCGCCGCCACGAATAAGCCGCAACAAATGCCGGGCCGCGCCGTAATTCGGTCGCGAGCGCGCCGAGATCGAAGCCGCATCATTGACTTATCCAAAATTGGTTATTGAGGGTATGCCAATGTTTCTGGAAGACGAATATGCCATAGGGCGCATACGTGCGCGCCGGATTTCCATTTCATTTCTTGTCGCCGCCACCGCCTTTGTCGCCTGTGTCACGGCAATGCTGGGGCTTGTCTCCGCCGCTCGCGCCGAGACGCAGCAGGCGCCCAGCCAGCTTGCAGCACTGGTGCGGCCGAACGACGTCAACAGCGGTTCGCTGCTGTTTCCTTCGAAGGAGCCGGGCTTCTACGTCGAAGCGCCGCGGCTGAAGAGCGACGTCGCGATCGATGTCTCCGGCCCGATCGCGAGGGTGAAGGTGACGCAGCGTTTCCAGAACCCGAGCAAGGGCTGGGTCGAGGGCACCTACGTCTTCCCACTGCCGGACAATTCCGCCGTCGATGCGCTGAAGATGCAGATCGGCGAACGCTTCATCGAAGGCCAGATCAAGCCGCGCCAGGAAGCCCGCGAGATCTACGAGCAGGCCAAGGCGGAGGGCAAGAAGACGGCGCTGCTCGAACAGCAGCGGCCGAACATCTTCACCAACCAGGTCGCCAATATCGGGCCCGGGGAAGAGATCGTCGTGCAGATCGAATATCAGCAAACCGTCCACCAGTCGGGCGGCGAGTTCTCGCTGCGCTTCCCGATGGTCGTCGCCCCGCGCTACAATCCTGCGCCGATCGTCCAGACCGTCGAGTTCAACAACGGCGCCGGTTTCGCCACGCCGCGCGACCCGGTGGGAAACCGGGATAAGATCGAAGCCCCGGTGCTTGATCCGCGCGACAATGCCAAGATCAACCCGGTTTCGCTGACCGTCGACCTCAGGGCCGGTTTTCGGCTCGGCGAGGTCAAATCCTCCTTCCACGAGGTCGATATCCACCAGGACGGCGACCAGACGAGAACGATCAGCCTGAAGGGGGACGCCGTCCCCGCCGACAAGGATTTCGAACTGACCTGGCAGGCCGCGCCCGGCAAACTGCCGAGCGCCGGACTCTTCCGCGAAGTGATTGATGGTAAGACCTATCTGCTCGCCTTCGTCACCCCGCCGACGGCGCCGGATGCGGCAGCGCCGCCAGCCAAACGTGAAGTGGTCTTCGTCATCGACAATTCCGGCTCCATGTCCGGGCCGTCGATCGAGCAGGCAAGGCAGAGCCTGGCGCTTGCCATTTCCAGGCTGAACCCCGACGACCGCTTCAACGTCGTCCGTTTCGACGACACGATGACCGACTATTTCAAGGGCCTGGTCGCCGCCACCCCGGATAACCGCGAAAAGGCGATCGCCTACGTCAGGGGCCTGACCGCCGACGGCGGCACCGAAATGCTGCCCGCACTCGAGGATGCGCTGCGCAATCAGGGACCGGTTGCAACCGGAGCGCTGCGGCAGGTCGTGTTCCTGACCGATGGTGCGATTGGCAACGAACAGCAGCTCTTCCAGGAAATCACCGCAAGCCGCGGCGATGCCCGCGTCTTCACCGTCGGGATCGGCTCGGCCCCGAACACCTATTTCATGTCCAAGGCCGCCGAAATCGGCCGTGGCACCTTCACTCAGATCGGCTCGACCGATCAGGTGGCAAGCCGCATGGGCGAGCTTTTCGCCAAGCTGCAGAACCCCGCCATGATCGATATCGCCGCAAATTTCGAAGGCATCGCGGCCGAGGATATTACGCCGAACCCGATGCCGGACCTTTATAGCGGCGAGCCTGTCGTTCTCACAGCGGAACTGCCGGGGGATAAGCCCGCCGGCAAGCTTGAAATCATCGGCAAGACGGGCGACCAGCCCTGGCGCGTCCAAATGGATATCGCCAATGCCGCCGACGGCAACGGCGTCTCCAAGCTCTGGGCGCGGCGTAAGATCGATGATTTCGAAGCCCGCGCCTATGAGCGTCAGAATCCGGCCGCGCTCGACAAGGATATCGAGACGGTGGCGCTCGCCCACCATCTCGTCTCCCGCCTCACCAGCCTGGTCGCCGTCGACGTCACGCCGTCGCGACCGGCAAGCGAACCGCTCGGCTCAGCAAAGCTGCCGCTGAACCTGCCTGAGGGTTGGGATTTCGATAAGGTCTTCGGCGAAAACGTTGTTCCTTCCGGTGGCGGAGAACGTCATGGCGCAGCCACCCCTGCAGCAAACGCCGGACCGCAACAGGCCGTGGTCGAAACACCGGATCTCGCCGCATCGCCTGAGCTCGCCAACATGATGGCCGCGGCCCCGACCGCTAAGGCCGCCACCCTGATCGCGCAGAAGAGCTCGACCGTGAACCTGCCGCAGACGGCGACGCGCGCCGACGAGCAGATCATCCGCGGGCTTACCATGCTGCTCCTGGCGCTGACGGCGGCAAGCGGGCTGGCCGTCTGGCGCCGGCGCATCAAGCGGTTGATCGCGGTGGGAGCCAAGCCAAATGGTCTCTAGGCTAGCAGCAAGCCGGAACGAGGAAGCGGCCGAATTCGAGCCGCTTCCGACCTATCTGGAACTCGCCATGGCGGCCGCCACGGCCCACGACAGGCCCAAGGTGCGCCAGAGGAAAGGCTTCTTCCTCTGGCGTCTTTCCCCGATCGAAAAAGCGATCGCCGTCGGTATCGCCGGCCTTGCCCTTTACGGCTTGGCGCTGATCGGCGACGGTTTCCTGCTGAAGGCGAAGGCGGAGCTTTCCCAGGTTCTGCTGAAACGCGCCTTCGCTGCCGAACTCAGGGGCGAAGCGACGAAACCCTGGCCTTGGGCTGATTTCACTACGGAAGCCAAGGTGCGCGCACCGCGCCTCGGCAAGGAGGCGATCGTGCTTTCCGGCGCTTCCGGCGAAGCTCTCGCCTTTGGTCCTGCCTGGCTCGCCAACACGCCGCAGCCAGGCGATGAAGGCACCGCGGTTATCGCCGCCCATCGCGACACGCATTTTCGCTGGCTGCAATATATAAAGCCCGGCGACACCATCGAGGTCACCCGTCGTGACGGCAAGGTCCTGACCTTCAAGGCCGGCGAAGGCCGTATCGCCCCCTGGGATGCCAGCGGCATCGATCCCGCCTCCAACGGCCGCCATCTGGTGCTGACCACCTGCTGGCCCTTCGATGCGACCGAACGCGGGCCGTTGCGCTATATCCTCGAAGCCGAACTGGTCGATGGGCAAGTGACAGGTTCCGTTCAACCGGTAAACACAAAGCCGTTATATCGGATCGAATGAGGGTTGAAGCTCTCCCCTGCCCGCTCCACGTTCCAGCGTGACAGACGACGGGGAAGCAAGATGACCAGAATATCCGCCTTTCAAATCGCCGCAGCGCTGCTTCTGATCGGCGCCTTATCAGCCGGTGCGGACGACACCGTCAACACGCAGGATCTGGCGGTCCGTGTCGACAAGCTTGCCGACGGCCTCGAACATCCCTGGGCGGTCGAGGTGTTGCCCGACGGCGCCTACCTCGTCACCGAGCGGCCGGGTCGGATGCGCATCGTCCGCGACGGCAAAGTCTCCGGCCCGATCGGCGGTGTGCCCAAGGTCAGCGCCCGCGGCCAGGGCGGCCTGATGGATGTGGCGCTGGCTCCGGACTTTGCGACGTCCAGAAAGCTCTATTTCACCGCTGCCATCGCCAATAAACAGGGCTCAGGCACCGAGGCCTTCACCGCCACGCTTTCCGCCGACGAGAAGGCACTCGATGCGGTGACGCCTGTTTTCACCATGCAGCGCTTCACCACGGGCAATATCCAGTACGGCTCGCGCATCGCCATTGCCCGTGACGGTTCGCTGTTCATCAGCGTCGGCGACCGCGGCGACCGCGACCGCTCGCAGGACTGGCGGGACGATGCCGGCTCGATCATCCACATCAATGCCGATGGCAGCATCCCGGCCGACAATCCGTTCAAGGACGGCGGCAAAGCGCTGCCGGAAATCTGGTCGAAAGGCCACCGCAACCCGCAGGGTATCACCTTCGATAGCAAGGACGGCAAGCTTTATACCGTCGAACACGGCGCCCGCGGCGGCGACGAGATCAATGAGCCCGAGGCGGGCAAGAATTACGGCTGGCCGATCATCACCTACGGCCGCGACTATTCCGGCGCCGAGATCGGAGAAGGTACAGCGAAGAAGGGACTGGAACAGCCGCTGCATTACTGGGATCCGTCGATCGCGCCCGGTGCGCTCGCTGTCTATCGCGGCGCCATGTTTCCGGAATGGGACGGCAATTTCATCGTCGCGGCGCTGAAGTTCCAGCTGCTATCGCGCATGCAGCGCGACGAAAGCGGCGCCTTCGTCGCCGAGGAGCGGCTGTTCGAGGGCGAATACGGCCGCATTCGCGATGTCATCGTCGCGCCCGACGGCGCGCTGCTGATGGTGACGGACGAGGATAACGGCGCGCTGCTCAGAGTTTCGCGCGCTGAGGCCAACAACGGCTGAAAGATCACAAGGTCCCGCGAAGTTCCTTGCGGATAACGAATTTCAGCCCGGACCAGATTTCGTCGACGGCGCAGACCTTGACGTCGACAAGACCGGTCGGAAGGAGGATCTTCCGGAGCACGTCCTCGGTGACATCGGTCGGCACCCGCGAACTCTTTTTTGGCCAGGAGATCCAGAGCATGCCATCCGGTTTGAGAACGCCGAAGAGCCTAACCGCGACAGCCTCCAGCGCTGCCCGTTCGGTCACAAACAGATGCACGTAGTCGAAAGCCCGCCGAGGCGTCTCCGGCAGCGCAAGGGCGACCGAGGCAAAACCATCGAAGCCATGGATATCGCCAATCGTTTCGGGAACGCCGAGAAGAGCAGCCGCCTGCCCGCGCCCAAGGCCGAGCTTGCTGGCGAGCGGCCTGCCTGAATAGCCAGCCGTCCCGGACGTTGCAGCCGTATCGCCGGCCGGCCGGCTTTCTTCCTGTCCCATCCTGTCATCTCCGCCGATAGAAGTCTTTGCCCTTGCCTGGAGGAAATGCAACTGCTAACCGCTCCGGCCTACCCTTCCCCATAGAGGACGACATGACGCGCGCTCAGGCGAACCTCCTGCTATTGTTCGCAGCCGCCATCTGGGGCGGCGGCTTCGTTGCCCAGTCGACGGCGATGAAGGCGATCGGCCCCTTCTGGTTCATCGCTCTGCGTTTTACCGTCGCCACATTGGCCGTGCTGCCCTTCGTCGTTTTCGAAGCGCGCAAAGCCAAGGCGAAGACAAGCGCCCGCCATGCGAAACTCTATATCCTCACCGGCCTTGCCCTTTTCAGCGGCGCAGCCACACAGCAGGTCGGGCTGCAGACGACCACGGTGACGAATTCCAGCTTCATCACCGGTCTCTATGTGGTCTTCGTGCCGCTGATCGCCGTGTTCTTCCTGCGCCGTGCCCCGCATTGGATCATCTGGCCGGGCGCGCTGATGGCCGTCGCCGGCATCTATCTCCTCTCCGGCGGTCATCTCTCGGCCCTCACCTCAGGCGATCTCCTGACAGTCGCCTGCGCCGTCTTCTGGGCAATCCAGATCACCCTTGCCGGCACGACCGTTTCTGCGACCGGAAGGCCGCTTGCACTCTCGGCCACGCAATTCGCCGTCACCGCGGTCTGCGCGCTCGCCATTGCCGCAGCCTTTGAACCGATCACGCTGTCGGCAATATGGGCCGCAGGACCTCAGATTCTCTATGTCGGCATTTTCTCCTCGGGCTTGGCCTTCGTGCTGCAGGTGATCGCCCAGCGTTACACGACGCCCTCGCAGGCCGCGATCTTCCTCTCCTCCGAAGCGCTTTTCGGCTCGTCGCTTGCGGCCCTTGTGCTCGGGGAGACGATGCCGGCGACGGGTTATGCAGGTTGCGCGCTCCTGTTTATCGCTATGCTTGTGGTCGAACTCGTGCCCGGATTTGCCCGGCGACGCTTGCCAGCCGTCTGAACACGCGTCCAAATATGGGCGATTGGCGAATCCGAAAAAAAATTAACGAGAGCGGCAAGACGCGTTCACGTTGCATTTTTGGGAAAATCTGCTCGAAACTTATATTGCAGACGATGTAAAACGTTAATCATTCCCTATCGGCGAAGGAAATTTTGCGTTTTTGCGCAAATTGGATATCCGGGCAGGTGTGCCTCGAACGACACGGAAAAAAACTTTTACTTGCCAAAATTCGTTTAACGCAGCACTCTCAGCGCGTTCGGGCATTTTGCGAGCATGGGAAGTCCTAAAGTATTTGCGCGCCGGGAACGCCAATTATCCCGGTCAGCCGGTTCCGATTATGGCGGGCGAAAGTCCTGTCTGGAGCAGGCCGAGGTAGAGGGGACCTTTTTCTCACATTTCAAGAATTGCCTGCCAACGCCTCCCGCAAGGAGGCAATGCTATGATGCTGCCCGTGTGGATGGCGGGCGGAGAGAAAAGGACCTGACGCATGGCAGAGACTGGCACTGTAAAATTCTTCAATACCGACAAAGGCTTCGGCTTCATCAAGCCGGACCGGGGCGGCGCCGATATCTTCGTTCACATTTCTGCCGTTCAAGCCTCCGGACTGGCCGGCCTGACGGAAAATCAGAAGGTAAGCTTCGACACGGAGCCGGATCGCCGCGGCAAGGGCCCAAAGGCCGTCAATCTGCAGATTGCGGGCTGAACCCTTAACAAGGCTGTCGAATTTCGAGTTGAAGCCCGGCAGCAATGCCGGGTTTTGTCGTTCAGCCTTCGTTCAGCTACTGATCTCTACTACCATCATCATCGAGATAGGAACCGGCGTTCGGTTCCCGGGATTGGGATTTATGCTTATGAACAGGCTCGCCAAAACTCTTCTGCTGACGGCAACGGCTGCTGCGCTTACCCTTTCTGTTATCGGCGAGGCATCGGCCGGCGACCGCCATTGGCGGCATCATGGCAATAACGACGCGCTCGTCGGAGGCGCAGTCGGCCTTGCCACCGGCCTGATCGTCGGCTCGGCCATCGCCAACGCCAATAACGGCCCTGTTTACGACGAGCCTCGCTACATCGACCCGCCCTACGAACCCGGATATTACGAGCCGGCTCCGGTCTATCGCGCCCCGCGCCGCGTTTATGTCGAGCAGCCGCAATATGTCGAACAGCCGCGCTATTATGCGCCGGTCCGCACGGCAGTGGAGCCCTGGTCGCCGCAATGGGAGCGTTACTGCTCTTATCGCTACCGCTCCTTCGATCCGCGTAGCGGCACCTATATCGGCAATGACGGCCGCAGCCATTTCTGCACCGCCGGCTGATCTCTCTTCATCGCTGATGCCGAGCGCCGCTTTTTAGCGGCGCTTTCTTTTTGCCCATCTGTCAGCCGAGTTTCTCAAAGGGTCTCGGCATCGGGCTCAAAATCGGTCGAGACGCTGACGGCGCGCCATTCCCGATCAGCCTCAATACGCGCGGCATCGGCTTTTTCGACATTGCTGACCGCATCGCTGCCGAGCAGCAGCCGGAACGGGGGCTGGTCGAGACCGGCGATATGGATAATGACCGCAGCCGCCTTGGCGGGATCGCCGGGCTGGCGGCCATTATACTCACGCTGGAAGCGCACGGTAGCGCCGACCGTCTCCTCATAGTCCTGCCGCCCTTCGGCAAGCATCGTCGAGGCGCCGGCGAAATCGGTTCTGAAGCCGCCGGGCTCGATCACTGTCACCTTGATGCCGAATGGCGCAACCTCTTTCGACAGCACCTCAGAAAAGCCCTCGACAGCAAATTTCGCCGCCGAATAGGCGCCGCGCCCGGCAGGGCCGATACGGCCGCCGACCGATGAGAACTGGATGATGTGCCCCGCCCCCTGCCCGCGCATTAAGGCGATGACCGCCTTGGTCATGATGATCGTGCCGAACAGGTTGGCCTCGACCTGTGCCCGGAAATCGGCGAGACTGGTATCTTCGATCGAGGAAACATTGCCGTAGCCGGCATTGTTGACGAGCACATCGATACGCCCGAACCTCTTCACGCCAGCCTCGACCGCCACTGCTGCCGCCGTCTCGTCGGTCACATCGAGCGCTATCGTCAACACCTGGCCGCCATACCGCTCGGAGAGATCGGCAAGGCGGGCGGGATCGCGCGCCGTCGCCACCAGATTGTCGCCGGAGGCCAAAACCGCCTCCGCCAGCGCCCGGCCGAGACCGCGCGAACTTCCTGTGATCAACCAGACCCTGGACATCGGAAACCTTTCCCTTCTTTGGTTCCCGGCTGATGTATGGTCTGTTGTATCCAATCGAAAGAAGGTACCCAGACGATCTATACACACCTTGAGGTAACTGACATGACCAGTGACATGTTCGACTTCTGCTGCTCCATGACGGACGAACAGGATGCGCGCGCTCGCGAACTGATCGAGCGGGCGGCGGCGAAATGGCCGCTGCGCATCCTGCACGTGCTCGCCGATGCCGGTGCACCCTTGCGCTTCTCGCGCCTCATGGAAAGGGTCGAGGGCATCAGCCAGAAAGTGCTGACGCAGACGCTACGCACCCTCGAAAGAGACGGTCTCATCATCCGCACCCTCTATCCGCAAGTGCCGCCGCGCGTCGAATATGAGTTGACGCCGCTCGGACGCGACCTCCTCATGCAGGTTGCCGCCCTCTGGCGTTGGATCGTCGAACGTTTGGGCGATTTCGATGCGCGCAAGGCCGTGAAGCTGACCGTGACAGGCGTTTAGGCCGGGATGCGGATCGTTGCCCTCAGTCCGCCGAGCGGGCTGTCGCCAAGGGTGACGTTGCCGCCGTGACTGCGGGCGATGTCGCGGGCGATCGCAAGGCCGAGGCCGGTGCCCGAGGCATCGAGATTACGCGCCGCGTCCAGCCGGAAGAACGGCTTGAACACGTCCTCGCGATTCTTTTCCGGAATGCCCGGCCCGTCGTCGTCGAAGATGACGGTCAACCATTTGGCACTGTGCTTGGCCTCAATGTCGAGCCTGCCCGCATAACGCCGCGCATTCGATGCAAGGTTGGTGACGAGACGCATGAAGGCGTTCGGCCTGACCGATATGTCGTCATCGCCTTCGATCGTATAGCTGAATGTCTTGCCGTGCAGGGCGAAATCGGATTCCAGCTTTGCGAAGACCTCGCTGAGTCTTAACTCGCCGACATCTTCTTCGACCTCGCCGCGTGCGAAAGCCGTATAGGCCTCCAGCATGGCCTGCATATCGTCGACGTCGTCGTTCAGCCCATGCAGATCGGGATTGTCGCCGGCGAGCGCCAGTTGCAGTTTGAAGCGGGTCAGGATGGTGCGCAGATCATGGCTGACGCCCGACAGCATCGCAGTGCGCTGCTCGATCTGCCGCTCGATTCGCTCGCGCATCAGGATAAAGGCAAGGCCGGCGCGCCGGACCTCGTCGGCCCCGCGCGGATAGAAATTGTCGGGTTTCTGCCCCTTGCCGAAGCTTTCGGCCGCGCGCGCCAAGGTCAGGATCGGACGGATTTGTCCGCGCAGGAAGAGGATCGAGATGCCGATCAACACCAGCGAGGTGCCGACCATCCAGACGATGAAGATATGGGTGTTCGAGGCATAGGTCTGGCTGCGCTTGGTCAGCACCCTGAGGATCTTGTTGTCAAGCTTGATGCGGATCTCGACGAGGTTCGAGTTGCCGACCGTGTCGATCCAGAAAGGCCGGTGGATCTCGTCGGTGATCTCGTCGCTGAGGATGCCATCGAGGATCGAGAAGAAGGGCTTGACGCGCGGCGGCGGCAGATCGCCGTCCGGCTCGATCGAGATCTGCAGGCTGAGCTGATCGCGGGCGATGCGGACGATCTCGCTATAGTCCGAATTCTGCGGGTAGGTCTCGATGATCTCTATGATCGCGGCAATGTCGCGGGTGACGGCAAGCGACAGCCGCTCCGTCACCATCTGCCAGTGGCGCTCCATGAAGACGGCCGCGACAACGGATTGCAGTAGCACCATCGGAATGATGATAATCAGCAGCGAGCGCGCGTAAAGCCCGGTCGGCAGCCGCCGGCGCAGCCAGCGGACAACCGAGCGCCAGCCTGGCGCAGAATTGCGGTCTTCCCGCCGCAAGCTGTCGATCGTCACCATCAGCGCCGGTCCTGGCCTCTATCCTTAGACCTAAAGCGCGTCGCGACTTTCAGATTCGCTCCTTGCGCTTTAGGTCTTTGTTTTCAGCATGTCGTTGCCGCAAAACCGCTGCACAGTTTTGCGCGACATGCATTAGTCGATGCTCAGCCTGTATCCGATGCCGCGCACGGTCTGCAGCCAGACGGGATTGGCCGGATCATCCTCGATCTTACGCCGCAGCCGGTTGATCTGCACGTCGATCGTCCGTTCGCCCACCTCGGTGTCGTTGCCGATCAGCTCATGGCGGGGGATCGTATCGCCGGCACGCCGCGCAAAGAGCAGCATGATCTCCTGCTCGCGGTCGGTCAGCCGGATCACCTCGCTGGCCTTCTTCAGCTCCTTGCGGGTCAGCGAGAATGTGTAGGGGCCGAACATCACTTGTTCGATCTTCGGTCCCTCCCCGCCGGCATTGCGACGCAGGATATTGTTGATGCGCAGCACCAGTTCCCGCGGATCGAAGGGCTTGGAAAGATAGTCGTCGGCGCCTGCCTCGAGGCCTTCGATGCGGTTGCCGGACTCTGCCAACGCCGTCAGCATGATGATCGGCACATTCTTGATGGCGCGAAGCCCGCGGGTGACGTCGATGCCGGATTCGCCCGGCATCATCACATCCATGATGATCAGGTCGAAATCGAGACCCGCGAGCTTGCGCTGCGCCTCGGCGCCGTCGGCGGCGACGGTCACGCGAAAGCCGTTCTCGGCGAGATAGCGATTGAGCAGCGCGCGGATGCGCGAGTCGTCGTCGACCACCAGCAGATGCGCCGCATCGTCGGAAATACCTGTCTTGACCGCCATTCAATCCGCCTTCTGTCTGTCCCGCATGCCTCTAAGGAAAGCTTTTACGCCCTCCCGCACCTCCGCAGAAGCCCCTTCGAATGCCCGCTCAATGCGGCGCGATTGCGGCTCGGCAAGAGCAAGCGCCAGCTCTCGTCCCGATTTCGTTGGATAAAGCTTGCGCTGCCGCCGGTCCTCCGGCCCCGCCACCTGGCGAATATAGCCTGAATCGATCAGCTGTTTCAGCACCCTTGCAAGGCTCTGCTTGGTGATCTTCAGCGTATCGAGAAGATCGGCCACCGTCATGCCGGGGTTACGGTTGACGAAATGCACGACGCGGTGATGCGCCCGCCCGAAGCCGCTTGTTTCGAGGATGGCGTCAGGATCGGAAACGAAGTCGCGATAGGCGAAGAAGAACAGCTCGATGATCTCGAAATCGATGATGTCGGTATCTTCCATCGGCGTGGCCAGCGGCTCTGACTTGCCTACTTTCGGGCCGGTCTGTCGTGACACGCGGCATTTCCTTTCTCTTCCCGCCCCCGCGGGAAATTTCGCCAAAATATGCCAGCTTTATTGACATAAATTGCGTCACTGTGAGTTTTCCGACCTCTACGGGAGACTCGCACGGACTTTTTTCCTCAGCATTTCCATGAAAACCAAGACCCGCCCGGCACTCCGACGCAATACGCGATTTCCCCTTGCGTCTGTGGATAAAACGTAATGGGGACAACAATCAACAGGCTTGGCGCTTGAAGCGCCGGCTTTAAGGGCGAGCGCGCTGGCCGGATGTTCAAGCTCACCTATATAACCAAACGGTTTCGCCAAGCGCTGCGGCATCGAGGTCATCGAGCGCGCAACCCCGCGGAAGAATTCCCCGGCTTCAGCGAATGCTTCCTCACCGGCTCGGCTGCTGAGGTGACGACGATTTCCGAAAGGCCGATGAACGGCTACCAGCCGCAGTCGCGGCCGGGCAAAATGCGTCATGCGGTCGACACAGTGATTCAAAGCGTTACGGCGCCGCACGGCTGAAAAGACGCGCGGCGCTAGGCTGAACGCCCGCGGGCATTTACCGATGTGCCCGTGCCATGACCAGACCGGCGAGCGTCGAGAGAATGCCGCCGCCGATCAGGCCGCCGATGCCGGCAGCGATCAGGCCGGTCATAGCCGCTTCCCCACCGACCATGCCGAGCAGCATGCCGCCGGCGACACCGCCGATCGCGCCTGCGATCGTTCGAGCGACGACATTGATCGCATGCTGCTTCAAGGCGGCGCTCGCGGCATTGCCGCCAATGGCACCGGCAATCAATTGTATGACGAGCGGAAGTAGCGCTTCCATGACTTTCCTCCTCTGGCGATCTCCCCGATCGCCGCTTTATATGCCGAACCTTCAGCATATTAGCATTTTATCATATTACGAAGGAAAGCGTTAAGAAAAAATCAACCCATGCGGGAGGCAAGGGAAGAAGTTGACAGACGTGAAACGAGGCGGCCGGTTCGACCGCCTCGTTGTATTTTTCCCGGTTCGATTATTGATAAACGTAGACGATCCGGCGTGTACCGGGATCAACCAGAACCGGTCGGTCGTTGATCCTGGTATAGCGGTACTCGTAATCCGGGATCGACTGGAAGGTAACATCGGCGGGCACCTCTGCACCGACGACGACATCGCCGCCGAGCTGCACCGTCTGGCCGGGATTGGTGTCGATATAGGTGCGGACCGTCTCCGGCGGCGTGATGGTCTCGACAGCCCCGACCGGGCCGAGCAACTCGTCGCCCGGGGCCGGCTGCGGGTCAACGGGAACGACGCTGGCGGTCGACTCGTAGGTTACGACAGGAACGCCGATCTCGTCGCGGTGCTGTTCGACGATGACCTGGCTGCCGCCGCGGTCGACCTGCAGATAGTCGGCGTAGACCCAGCCGCGCATCCCGTTGACGTCGACGCGGCACCAGCGGCTGCCTTCGATGCAGCCGTCGAGCACCGCGGTCGAGCCGCGGGTGGCAAGACCGACCGCCGGATATTGCGGGCCGGGGCCGGCACGGACATTGAGATCGTTGACGGTCGTCGCCATCATCTCCGCCTGCGCCAGACCGCCGCTCGCCAGGAGCACGGCTCCGGCCAATAGAATGTTTCTCTTCAAGGTCATCTGAGCGTCTCCTTGGTTTCGATGGGCTGACAACGCGCGGCGTTCCACGATGTTCCCATCGACTGCCTAGCATCAAAGACCGCTTGCAGAATGCACTTCATAAGCAATTGAAAAAATTCAATAAAACAAGGTTTTTCGGCATCTGACGACACCATCGGAAGGCATAAATTCTTGTTGCAGCCCGTCTTCTTGCCGTGAGGCAAGGCAGCAAACACGGAAAATTCCGGCTGTCCTTGACGCGGTTTCGGACTATACCCTGAGCATCCCAGACACCAAGCGAGGCACTTATGGGCATGCTCCAGGCCGGCATCATTCCGGTGACACCCTTCCAGCAGAACTGCACGATCTTCTTCGATCCCGAGACCAAGGAAGGCGTCGTCGTCGATCCGGGCGGCGACGTGCCGCTGATCCTTCAGGCGATCGCGCAAAACGGCTTGATCATCAAGGAGATCTGGCTGACGCACGGCCATCTCGACCATGCCGGCGGTGCCAGCGAGCTAAAGGAAGCCCTGGGCATCGAGGTGGTTGGCCCGCATCAGGACGACCTGCCGCTGCTGCAACGGATCGAGACCCAGGCCGAAAAATACGGCATATCGGGATTGCGCAACGTCCTACCCGACCGCTGGCTGAAGGATGGCGACAAGATCTCTTTCGGCGATCACGAATTCGAGGTCTATCATGCGCCCGGTCATGCGCCGGGCCACGTCATCTATTTCAACCGTGCGCAGAATTTCGCCCATCTCGGCGACGTGCTCTTCAACGGCTCGATCGGCCGCACCGACTTGCCGGGCGGCAATCATCAGCAGCTTCTCGACTCGATCCGCGACAAGGTGCTGCCGCTTGGCGACGACGTCGGCTTCATCTGCGGCCACGGCCCCGGCAGCCGCATCGGCGATGAGCGGCGCAGCAATCCATTTTTGCAGGAAATCAGAACCGGCTGAGCGTTCGGCGCGGGCTCACATCATCTTCCGGCCATTCGGCACGGGCTGCTCGACATCAGCAAGCACGATCGCGCCGTTCTCGTCCTCGAATCCAAGCGTCAGCACTTCCGAGCGGAACGGCCCGATCTGGCGCGGCGGGAAGTTGACGACACCGAGCACCTGCCGGCCAATCAGGCTTTCCGGCGTGTAATGCACGGTAATCTGGGCCGAGGATTTCTTCGTGCCGATCTCGGGACCGAAATCGATGACCAGCTTGATCGCCGGCTTGCGCGCTTCCGGAAACGGACTGGCTTCGATAATCGTGCCGACGCGAATGTCGACGCGCTCGAAATCGGCGTAGGCAATTTCCTCGGACATATCGTCTCCGCTAGCGCATTAATCCTTTGCGAAAATCGCGATCGGTTTTCGCAAAGGATTAATGCGCAAATTCATAATGTCAGAGCGTCCTTAGCGCGTCTTTATAGACGCGCGGCGCTCTAGCCGGCCAGTTCTTCGGCCCGCTTGCGCGCCGCTGCCAGTGCTGCGTCGAACAGAGGCTGCATGCCGTTTTCGGCCATCAGCACGGCGAGCGCAGCCGCCGTCGTGCCGCCAGGAGAGGTCACATTCTGCCGCAGCCGCGAAGCGTCGTCGGGGGACTGGTGCAAAAGTTCACCAGCCCCCGCGACTGTTTCCCGCGCAAGACGCATGGCGAGGTCCGCCTGCAGGCCGAGTTTACGGCCTGCCTCCGCCATGCATTCGACGAGATAGAACACATAGGCAGGACCGCTGCCCGAAAGCGCCGTCACGGCATCGATATCGGCCTCTGCAGGCACCCATTCCACAGGACCCGAGACGCTGAGAAGAGAATGGACACGTTCGCGCTGCTGATGACTGACCCCTGAATTGGCAAAGGCGCCGGTGACGCCGCGCCCGACCATGGCCGGCGTGTTCGGCATGGCCCGCACCATGGCGGCTTTGCCCAGATGTTTCTCGAGGAAAGCGAGCGTCTTGCCGGCGGCCACAGAGACGACGACCGTTTCCGGCCCGACGGCGCTCTTCACCGCCGGCAGCACCGTCTCCATCACCTGCGGCTTGACCGCGAGAAACAGCACGCTTGCCTTCAAATCCGCCGGAGCCGCGGTAACATGGGTCGCGCCGGCCTCGCTGATCGTCGCCAGCATCGCCGGCGACGGGCCAGGATCGACGACAAGAACGGCCGAGCCCGGCACGCCGCTTTTCAGCCAGCCGGAGAGCATCGCCCCGCCCATGTTGCCGGCACCGATCAGGACGACGGGATTTGTCGAGGAGAAAGCGTTCGCGGGCATCTTATGCCTCGCCGACTGTTTCGAACAATACGGCTTCCATCGCCTTCGTCGCTTCCATGCCGGACCAGACGACGAACTGGAATGCCTGGAAATAGGCTTCGCAGGTATCGAGCGCGCTGGAAAGCAGCACTTCCACCTGGCGGTTGGTGGGCTCCGCGCCGCCGGCGAGCAGCAGCGACTGGCGAAAGATGACGACATCTTCCTGGCGCCAAAGGTCGAAATGCCCCATCAGCACCTGCCCGTTGATCGCCGAAAGCAGCTTGACCACCTCGTTGACCCTGATGTCGGGAACTTTGATATCGAAGGCGCAGCCAAGGTGCAGCGCCTCGAATTCCTCCATCCAGGAGAAGGAGACGTGATAGTCCGTCCAGCGACCCTCGACCGTCATCGCGATCTCGTCCTCGCCGGAGCGTTCGAACGACCAGTCGTTGTTGGAGGCAACGTACTCGATCATATCGACCGGGTTCGACTGACGCTCGACTTCCAATTCCATCAGGTTCATGCAGCACCTTCTTGACCGGAACGAATGCGACCTAACTTTGTGTACGCACACAAGAAAGACACACGCAAATACCGGAACCACCACTCGGATGATCGTTGAACCGCTGCCAGACTTAACGCAGATAACCTGCCCGGAGCTTACCAAGTCGCTTCGAATCATCATTTAAAATCAGTGTATAATGCGCCTTGCCCCCTGCCAGCCCCCTGAGGGGAAAATAGGCCGGACCACTGTGGAAAGGCTCTTCGAAATTCAATTCAGAAGGGAGAATAAGCGACTCTGCGAATTGGCTTTTTTGGCAGTGTCCACAGGTGGAAAAACTCACCTGATTTTTTTGTGACGGATGCGGCGTGTGGCATGAAGGCAACGCCGCGTCTGCGTCATATCGGGACTTTCAGCCATGTCGCGCAAAAGTGTTCAGCGGCTTTTGCGCGACATGCGGGAAAACGAAGACCTGCAGCGCAAGGGGCGAATCTAAAAAGACCGCGGCGCGCTTTAGTGCCCTTCGCCGGCAAGCCTCGCCTCGAGCGCCGCGATGCGGGCGGCAAGCGCCTCGTTCTCGTCGCGCGCCTTGATCGCCATCTCGCGCACGGCCTCAAACTCCTCGCGCTTGACGATATCCATGCTGTTCAGCCAACGCTCGGCCTGGGCGTTGAAGGCGGTCTCGATCTCCTTGCGGACGCCCTGGGCAGCACCTGCCGCATCGGTCATCAGCTTGGCGAATTCGTCCATGATGCGGTTCGTTCCGGTCGCCATGGCGTTTTTCTCCCTTCGCATGAGGTGAATTTCAGCCCTTTGGGGCCCCAAGGATTGAGGTAGGGCTTCGCCACCCGCGATGCAAGCGCTTTGCATCGGATCGGCTTGCCGTACCCGGCCGGGAAAGAGCCATCACGAACAATGGACTTGACCGTCCGGGATCGCAGCGGCATGTTCCGCGCGACCAAACAGGTGGGAAAACCTTGCCGACAGCAGCCAATCTCCTTGCTATCATGCCTTTTCCGGACATCGATCCGATCGCCTTTTCGATCGGCCCGCTGGCGATTCATTGGTACGGTCTCGCTTATGTCGCCGGCATCCTGCTCGGCTGGGCCTATGCGCGCCGCCTCGCCGCCAATGACAGTCTCTGGCCCGGCAACGTCTCGCCGATGTCTAAGACGCAGCTCGACGATTTCATCGTCTGGGCGGCCCTCGGCGTCGTCCTCGGCGGCCGTCTCGGCTATATTTTCTTCTATGATCTCCCCGCCGTCCTTCGCAGTCCCATCCGTGCGCTCGAGATCTGGAACGGCGGCATGTCCTTCCATGGCGGCCTGACGGGTACGACGATCGCCATGATCGTCTTTGCCCGCCGCAACGGCATCCCGATCTGGAGCCTGTTCGACATCGTCGCCACCGTCGTTCCCTTCGGCCTCTTCTTCGGCCGCATCGCCAATTTCATCAACGGCGAGCTCTGGGGCCGGCTGACCGACGTGCCCTGGGCGGTGGTCTTCCCGACCGGCGGCCCCTTCGCCCGCCACCCGAGCCAGCTTTACGAAGCCGGCCTCGAAGGCATCGTTCTTCTGCTGGTGCTGGCCGCCTTGGTGTATGGCATGCGCGCTCTGAAAAGCCCCGGCTTCATCACCGGCGTCTTCGTCTCCGGTTATGCCCTGTCGCGCATCTTCGTCGAATTCTTCCGCGAGCCTGACGCCCAGCTCGGTTACCTCCTCGGCACAAACTGGCTGACCATGGGCATGGTGCTCTCCTCCCCGATGATCCTGCTCGGCATCTGGGCAATGCTCAGGGCCCGCCGCCAGGCTGCGCTGCAGCTCTGAAAACGGCAGGACGCGCGATATGACCACCGCTCTAGGCGAAAAGATCAAGGCGATCATCCAGGCCAACGGTCCGATCAGCGTCACCGATTATTTCTCGCTCTGCCTGGCCGATCCTGAACACGGCTACTACCGCACCCGCGAGCCCTTCGGCCGTGCGGGCGATTTCGTGACCGCGCCCGAGGTCAGTCAGATTTTCGGCGAAATGATCGGCGTCTTCATCGTTCATGCCTGGCAGCGCCACGGCACGCCGGCGGGCGTCCGTCTCGTCGAGATCGGACCCGGCCGCGGCACGATGATGGCCGATATGCTGCGCGTCATCTCGCGCATCGCCCCGCCGCTGCTGGATGCTATGACCGTGCATCTCGTCGAAACCAGCGAGCGCCTGCGCGACGTCCAGAGCCAGACGCTCGAAGCTTACGATGATAAGATTGCCTGGCACGACGGCTTCGACGAAGTCCCGCCGGGCTTCACGCTGATCGCCGCCAACGAATTGTTCGACGCCATCCCGATCCGCCAGTTCGTCCGCATGCCGACGGGTTTCCGCGAGCGCATGATCGGAATTGATGCCGATGGGGAGCTGACCTTCTCCGCCGGCGTCGCCGGCCTCGATCCGGCGCTTCTGCCCGAACCGGTGCAGAACCTGCCGCTCGGCACGCTCTTCGAGATCTCGCCTGCCCGCCAGGCTGTCATGATTGCGATCTGCGAGCGGCTGCGCGCTTTCGGCGGCACGGCGCTCGCGATCGATTATGGCCATCTCGTCACCGGCTTCGGCGATACGTTGCAGGCCGTGCGCATGCATGAATTCGATCCGCCGCTCGCCCATCCCGGTGAAGCCGATCTGACGAGCCATGTCGACTTCCAGCAGCTCGCCGAAACCGCACTTGCGGCCGGCGTCCATCTGAACGGCGCCCTGCATCAGGGTGATTTTCTGACCGGTCTCGGCATCCTCGAACGTGCCGCCGCCCTCGGCCACGACCGCGAGCCGCAAACCCAGCAGGTTATCCAGGCGGCGGTCGACCGGCTCGCCGGCGCCGGTGAAGGCCGGATGGGCGAACTCTTCAAGGTGATGGCGGTCTCTCATCCCGCGGTCGACCTCATGCCCTTTCGCCCGGTGGATTGACAGGGCGCACGCGGCTGGTTCAACATCCGCGCGAACAAGAACTTGAAGCGCGCCGCCTGTGCGATGCGCTTGGGATAATAACAAACCCCTTAAAAAACCCCGGAATCACAGATGCAGGAAGCGGCCTCTCCCGCACCGATCGAAAGCGCGCTGCTGAATGAAGCGGCAGGCGGCACTATCCGCCACGGTTATTTCACCCGCGCCGGCGGCGTGTCCGAAGGGCTGTATCGCGGCCTCAATGTCGGCCTTGGCTCCAACGACGAACGCGACAAGGTCCTGGAAAACCGTCGCCGCGTCGCCGCGTGGTTCGACCTGCCGGTCGAGCGGCTGGCGACTGTGCATCAGGTCCATTCCCCTGACGTCGTGACCATCGATGCCGATTACGACGGCGCCCGCCCCGAGGCGGATGCGATGGTAACGCGCACCCCCGGCATTGTGCTTGGCGTGCTTGCCGCCGATTGCGGCCCGATCCTGTTCGCCGACCCGGACAATCGCGTCGTCGGCGCCGCCCATGCCGGCTGGAAAGGCGCGCTGACGGGTGTGCTCGAAAATACCATCGCCGCCATGGAAGCGCTGGGGGCGGATCGCACACGCATTATCGCCTGCCTCGGCCCCTCGATCAGCCAGGCAAGCTATGAGGTCGGTCCTGAATTCGTCGAGCGTTTCGTCGCCGGGAACCCGGAAGATGCGCGTTTTTTCGTGCCTTCCGCAACCTCCGGCCACGCCATGTTCGACCTGCCGGCGCTGACTGTCGACCGGCTGACGAAAGCCGGAGTGCGGGCCGAAAGCCTCGGCCTCTGCACCTATCCGGACAGCGAGCGCTTCTTTTCCTACCGCAGGACGACGCATCGCAAGGAGCCGGACTACGGCCGGCAGATTTCCGCGATATCAATCAGGGAGACGTGAGCAGAATGGCACTGCACTTCGAAAAGGCCGAATTCGCAAGCCGGCTTGCGCGCCTCACCGAGAAGATGAAGGAAGAAAAGCTCGACGCCCTGCTGCTCTTCGCCCAGGAAAGCATGTACTGGCTGACCGGCTACGACACCTTTGGCTACTGCTTCTTCCAGACGCTGGTCGTCAAGAGCGACGGCACCATGGCGCTGCTGACCCGCTCGGCCGATCTTCGCCAGGCCAGGCATACCTCGATCCTCGACGACATCCATATCTGGGTCGACCGGGTCAACGCCGATCCGACGCTTGACCTGAAGAACCTGCTGGTCGAGATGGATCTGCTCGGTGCCCGCATCGGCGTCGAATATGACACGCACGGCATGACCGGCCGTATCGCCCGCCTGCTCGACGCACAGCTGACCACCTTCGGCCAGATCACCGACGCGTCCTATCTCGTCAGTCGCCTGCGCCTTGTCAAAAGCCCGACCGAGGTTGCCTATGTCGAGCGCGCCGCCGTTCTCGCCGACGATGCGCTCGACGCCGCGATCCGGCTGACGAAGCCCGGTGCCGACGAGGCCGATATCCTCGCCGCCATGCAGGGCGCGATCTTTTCCGGCGGCGGCGACTATCCCGCCAACGAGTTCATCATCGGCTCCGGCGCCGATGCCCTGCTTTGCCGCTACAAGGCCGGCCGCCGCAAACTCGACGCCAGCGACCAGCTGACGCTCGAATGGGCCGGCGCTTACGCGCATTACCATGCCGCCATGATGCGCACGATCGTCATCGGCGAGCCGATGCAACGCCACCGCGAGCTCTATAATGCCTGCCGCGAAACCATCGAGGCGATCGAGACGGTGCTGAAGCCGGGCAACAGCTTCGGCGACGTCTTCGACATGCATGCCAGGATCATGGACGAACGCGGTCTTGCCCGGCACCGGCTGAACGCCTGCGGTTATTCGCTCGGCGCCCGCTTCTCGCCCTCCTGGATGGAGCATCAGATGTTCCATGTCGGCAATCCGCAGCCGATCGAGCCGAACATGTCGCTCTTCGTGCACATGATCATCGCCGATTCCGACACGGGCACGGCGATGACGCTCGGCCAGACCTATCTGACGACGGCGGATGCGCCGCGCGCGCTATCCCGCCATCCGCTCGATTTCATCGGTCTTTGACCGATGAGAATCCGGAATTGACAGACGCCCGCCGCCGCCCGCATAAATTCGGGCGGGGCTGATGCGATTGTGGGAAGGACGGATCAAGGGATGACGCGAGCTGCGATTGTGCCCACGCTCCTGGTCTTCACGGCCCTGCTGACCGCCTGCAACACAACCGATGCACTGACACCGCAGGTCGATATCGGCGATTCCTCCGCGCGCGCGTCGTCGAGCCCGGTGACACAGAACGAGGCCGAGCGTCTGGCTGGTTCTCGCCAGCGGGCCTTCGCCCAAAGCTCCCAGCCGGGCGGCTACCATCCAGCTTACGATCAGTCGCAGCAGGCCTACAGGCCCGGCACCGGCGCGCCGCCGACGACAATGCAGCAGCAGGCAGACGCCCTGTCGAGGAGCAGTTCCTCGCCGGCCGCCTCCGCCCCGATCGAGGAACAATCGCTGCCACCGCCGGCTTCCAGCGGTGAGCTTCCCGCACAACCGGCTCAGCCGCCCGCCGTACAACAGCCGCAACGGACCGCCGCCCTCAACACCGGCGCCTCCTCTGTGCGCGGCAACACCGTGCGCTTCTTGCCGATCATCGGCGCGCCGGTTCAGGCGGTGACCCCGCTGTCGCGTCAGCTTGGCGCCGAGGCGCGCGCGCACGGGCTTTCCATCAAGAGCTCGACCGATGCGAGCAGCGATTACATCCTCAAAGGCTACCTCTCAGCCTTCAGCGACGACGGCAAGGTCACCGTGGTCTATGTCTGGGACATTCTCGACAGCGCCGGCGGCCGCCTGCACCGCATCCAGGGGCAGGAAAGCGTGCCGACGGCGGCGGCCGATCCCTGGGCTGGCGTTCCTGCCTCGGTGATGCAGCAGATCGGCTCGAAAACCATCGCGGAATTCTCCTCCTGGCGGCAGACGCGGGGTGGTTAGTCACAAACTTTTCGCAAATATGAAAGCCTGTGGCGCCTTTGCCCTTGCATTCACGGGGAAGCTGGCTAAAAAGCGCGGCTATCAGCGCATAACGGGCGGACCAAAATGAAGGTTTTCGCAGGCAATTCGAACCGGCAACTCGCCGAAGCGATCTGCACCTATCTCAACGTTCCCTTGGGGAGAGCCAGTGTTCGAAGGTTTGCCGATCAGGAAATCTTCGTGGAAATCCAGGAAAATGTGCGCGGCGAGGACGTTTTCCTCGTGCAGCCCACCGCCTTCCCTGCCAACGACCACCTGATGGAACTGTTGATCATGATCGACGCGATGCGTCGTTCTTCAGCCCGCCGCATCACCGCGGTGCTTCCCTATTTCGGCTATGCGCGCCAGGATCGGCGCGCCTCAGGCCGCACACCGATCTCCGCGAAGCTGGTCGCGAACCTCATCACCGAAGCCGGCGCCGACCGGGTGATGACGCTCGATCTCCATGCCGGGCAGATCCAGGGCTTCTTCGATATACCCACGGACAATCTCTTCGCCCTGCCTGTGCTGACGCGCGACATCAAGAGCCATTACGACCTCAGCAACGTTGTGGTCGTTTCGCCCGATGTCGGCGGCGTGGTTCGCGCCCGCGCGCTTGCCAAGCGGCTGGACTGTCTTCTGGCCATCGTTGACAAGCGTCGCGATCGGCCGGGTGAATCCGAAGTCATGAACATCATCGGCGATATCGCCGGCAAGGACTGCCTGCTGATCGACGACATCGTCGATTCCGGCGGCACGCTCTGCAACGCGGCCGACGCGATGCTCGCCAAGGGCGCAGCCAGCGTCACCGCCTATATCACCCATGGCGTCCTTTCCGGCGGCGCGGTCACCCGCGTCACCTCCTCGAAGCTGCGCGAACTCGTCATCACGGATTCGATCCAGCCGACGACGGCCGTGCTCTCGGCGCACAATATCCGCATCGTGACGACGGCGCCGCTGATCGGCGAAGCCATCAGCCGAACGGCCCAGGAAGAGTCCGTCTCCAGCCTCTTCGATTGAAAAGAGCCGGCATTCGACCGGCTCTTTCAATTTCTACATCGGATGGACCTGGCTATTACCGGGCATGCTCGCTGAACAGTATGAATTACCCAGAATAAACCGCCCCGATCATTCGGCGAAGCTTGTCACATAAGGCGTAAAAAGCCGGCACAAGGCCGGCTTCATTAGTTTGTTATCATGACAGACAACGCTCAAGGCTGCTGCGGCGACGCAGGTGCCGCATCCTGGCCCTGATCCTGCTCCTGGTCCTGCTCCAGCCCCTGATCCTGATCCGGAGCGTCCGGCCCCTTGACCACCTGTCCGTTAACGGCAACCGCGCCGTCGCGGCTGACGCTGATATCCCAGCGCGAGCGGCCGTCCGCATCGGTCTTGGCGAAGCCCTTCACCATCATGATGCCGAAGGAAACCTGGTTGAGGTCGGGATCCGTCTTGGCAAGTTCCTGAACCGCGGCAATCGTCTTGTCGAGATCGCGGGCAAGGATGGTCGCCTCCATCGAATAGTCCTTCTCGGTGTCGACCCGTCCCTCGATCTTGCCGGTCACGTCGATGTCGTAGACATTCGACTTGGCGCTGATCATCGGAAAGTCGACCGTGACCCGGCCGTCGCGGAAGAGCTTCTTGCCCATCTCCTCGCCGCTCGCCTCCGGCGCATTTTCCTTGAAATCCATCGCCATCAAGGCATCGCCAAAGCTGGCAAAGTCCAGATTCGGCACGGCAAGCTGCAGATCGAAGCTGGTCGGCATGAATGTCGAATAGCTTGGCGGCATCAGCGGACTGTCGAGGCTGATGTCATGCGCATTCATGCCGAAGCCGAAACGCATCGCGTCGCTCGGCCCGTCCATGGCCACGTTATAGCCGAACTGCTTGACGCCGCCATTGCCCATCTGAGTGCTGACGGTCAGATTGTTGACGCCAATCGTCTCGCTGAAGGAGGCGAGAAGCGGAAAGGCGTCCTTGAGTATCCCCTTCACCTTGGCGCTGTTTTCGGGGCTCAGTTCCTTCTCGTCGGCATGATCGAGAATGAATAAGACCATCTCGCGAATCTGCTTGGCCGGCAGAGCGTTTATCTTGGCTTCGACATCGATCGAGTCGGCGCGGATTTCGACGGGCGGCATTTGCGCGCCGGAGACCTGCTCGACGAAAGTCGATGCCGAGCCGCTGCCTACGATATCGATACGCCCGTTGCCGCCGGCACTGTCGGTCGAACTCAGCTTCTGATCCATGCTGGCGATGCTGGCGCTGACTTCTTCGGTCTCGGACTTGCTGGTGAGCTTGATGTCCTTGGCCGTGGCGGTGCTGGAGCGCAGATAGCTGATCGCCGGATCGAAGACTCCGGCATAGACAAGCGAAGCGATGGAGTAGGAGAAATCCGTCGGCTTTTCGTCGGGTCCTTTGAAATGGCCGGAGACATCAAACTTATTGTCGCCTTCGATGTTCCAGAGGCCGCTGTCGAGCGGTGTGGCAAAGGTCGAGAACGGCGTCAAACCGTTGATAGTGAATTTCGAAGGGTCAGCTTTGGAAAGCAGCTTTGCCAGATCGTAGATGATTTCGTAGCGCGTGCCCGCCGGATTGACGGTGATTAGGCCGCTCTTTGCCAGATCCTCGGGAAGCAGCTTCGTCAGGTTGCCCTTGAGCGCATCGGCGCCGTTCTGGTTGATCTCGACACCCTGGGCGGTGGTGACAAGGCAAAGTGCCAGCAAGCTCGTTGCCGTGACAAGTTTAAGACGCATAGTCCGATTTCTCCTCAGCCGCTTTTTTGATTGCGGCATCCAAAGAGGGGAAGCGCGCCGATGTCAACCTCAGCCATAGCGGGACTGGTGATTTCGCCGCTTTGCGGGGCTGCGGAATTCGCAGCAGGCGCAAACATCGCCTTCCCGAACGCGGCATTCGGCTTGCCGCAAACATGCCTGATCCGCAACTTGCGTTTCCGAGCGACTTATAATATAGGCCACCGGTCCGTGTAGACACCCTTGGAGGCAACGCGGATGAGGATGGGGAAACCCGCCTCCGGTTCGACGGAACAAGGCTTTTGCCCGCCGACGAACTCTCCAAATAACCTCGAAAGGAATAGCCATGAGCCAGGAAACTTACGAGCTCAAGGCCGAGGCGCGCGAACGGGTTGGTAAGGGGTCCGCCCGTGAACTTCGCCGCAACGGTTTGATTCCCGCTGTCATCTATGGTGACAAGCAGGCCCCCATTGCCATCGCTCTCAACACCAATGAGGTGACGAAGCGCATTCATGCCGGTGGTTTCATGACCACCGTGGCGACGATCGAAGTCGACGGCAAGAAGTACAAGGTTCTGCCGAAGGACTACCAGCTCGATCCGGTCCGTGACTTCACGATGCATGTCGATTTTCTGCGCGTCTCCGGCAACACCCAGGTGACCGTTGAAATCCCGGTTCACTTCATCAACGAAGAGAAGTCCCAGGGCCTCAAGGTCGGCGGCGTTCTGAACATCGTTCGCCATGAAGTCGAAGTTCACTGCCCGGCCGATGCGATCCCGGAATTCTTCAACGTTGACCTCAGCGGTAAGAAGATCGGCGACAGCATCCATATTTCGGAAGTCACTCTTCCGAAGGGCGTCACCACCGTGATCGACCGCGACTTCACGATCGCGACCATCATCGCTCCGGCTGCCGGCATCGACGAGAGCGCCGCGGAAGGCGAAGCCGAAGCCTGATAGCTTCGACAACTTGCAAAGCATACGGCCCGCTTTCCCGTGAACTGGGAAGGCGGGCTTTTCATTGCCCGGCAAGCCCCTGTTTCAGCAACATTTAACGTATTCATGAAAGCATGCTTCGTCAGCTGCAAAGAAGCCCGCCTTAGCGCGCGACAGCAGATAAGGGTCGGCCTGGGGGAGTAGACGGAACCATGAACAATTCCGTTGAGAACAGATTTTTTGGAATTGTTTGCGGAGCGCTGCTCGTCTTTGTCGCTCCCCTCTTTGTTCTCTTCCTTTTTCTTTCCTCGGAACGGGCCGACAAGGAAATCCGCGATCACATTTCCGTTCTCCTTGTCGCCAATGCCCAGGCGCTGGCAAAGCCGCTCTGGGATCTTGATGAGGAGAGCGTCACCCAGATCAGCGCGACGGTCGTCTCCCAGGGCGCCATCGTCAAGGTCGAGGTGCGTGACCAGTCGGGTCAGCTCGACATCAGCCAGTCCACCATTCCGCGCTCCTTCGACGGCAAGCTCGTCCAGGTATCGCGCGCCATTATCTACAACACTGTCGACGGCCCGAAGAATCTCGGCAGCATCAGCGTCTACTATCCCGCGCTCGGCTTGTTTTCCGGCCTGAAGCAGGAAGAGGTCGTCTTCATCTCGATCTTCATCTTCGCCGTGCTGACCGTTTTCGGCACCGCGCTGATCGGCAACCGGTTCTTCGTCATCCAGCCGCTGATGCGGTTGACGGCAGCGATCGAGGCCACCCGGCAGCTCGGCTCCCGCCACCATGTCGACTGGCAGTCGAACGACGAGATGGGACGGCTTGCCCGCAGCTTCAACGAGATGCAGACCAAGCTCGAAAGCGAGGAGAAGGAGCTGAAATTCGCCCATCGCCGCGCCACCGACATCTATAATCTGACGCCTGCCATGCTCTTCTCGCTCGACGAGGAAGACCGCATCACCGCCGTCAGCGATTACTGGCTGCTTGCCACGGGTTATAACCGCGCCGCCGTCATCGGCCGCAACTTCGCCGATCTCGTGACATCGACGACCCGCGACAAGTTCGTCAAGCGCCGCCAGGCCGAAAGCGGCATCGCCGTCACCGTCAAGTTCGTCTGCCTGGACGGCCGCACCATGGACGTCCTCATCATGGAGTCGGAGGCGGAAGCCGGCGCTCACGACCGCCTCTCGCTGTCGGTCATGACCGATGTGACCGAACTTAAGGCCTCCGAGGACCGCAACCACCGCCAGGCGATTACCGATCATTTGACCGGGCTGCTCAACCGCCAGGGCTTCGAAGCCGTGCTCGACAGCAAGATCGCCGCTGCCGACGCCGCCGGCCAGGAACTCGCCTGCCTCTTCGTCGATCTCGATCGCTTCAAGTGGATCAATGACAATATGGGTCATGCCGCCGGCGACATGGCGCTGATCGAACTCGTCGAGCGCCTGAAGACCTATCTCGCTCCCTCCGATGAGGCGGCCCGTCTCGGCGGCGACGAATTTGCCATCCTGCTGCCGGCGAAGGACGCCGAAAAACGCGCCAGGATAATGTGCGAGCAGATCGCCTCGATCTTCGAAACGCCGTTTACGCCCGACATGCATCTGAGTGCTTCCGTCGGCATCGCCATTTATCCGCATCATGCCGCAACCGCCGCCGAACTGCTGCAGAAATCCGACCTGGCAATGTATGCCAAGAAACGCGACGGCAAGAACGGCGCCCAGCTTTTCGACAACGCCATGCTCGACCGTGCCCGCAGCCGCGCCGAGATCGAGGCCAATATTGAATCCGGCCTCGTCGACAACTGGTTCGAGGCCCTCCTGCAGCCGATCGTCAATCTGAACGGCCGTGGCATTGCCGGTTTCGAAGCGCTAATGCGCCTCAACCATCCGCAGAAAG
Source organism: Rhizobium redzepovicii (assembly GCF_019793435.1). GTDB lineage: Bacteria > Pseudomonadota > Alphaproteobacteria > Rhizobiales > Rhizobiaceae > Rhizobium > Rhizobium redzepovicii. Next base: position 65,416 of record NZ_JAILYH010000021.1, read on the forward strand.
GCCTGATGCCGCCGGCCGAGATCATCAGCGTCGCCGAAGAGACGGCAAAAATCGTCCGCGTCGGCAATGTCATCATGGAAAAGGCGATCTGCAATCTCGCCAAAATCTCCCGCATATCAGGCATGCAGGATACCTATCTCGCTATCAACTTCTCGCCCCTGCAGTTCGAGCCGGCGCTGCCGGCCCGGCTTGCAGCCATCGTCGGTCGCCATGGCATCCGGCCGGAGCGCATCGTCGTCGAGATCACCGAAGCCGTGCTGATGCACGACAACCCGCAGATCCGCATGATCGTCACCGAGCTTCGCCACTTCGGCTGCCGTATCGCGCTCGACGATTTCGGCACCGGCTATTCGTCGTTGAGCTACCTCAACCGCTTCCCTGTCGACATCATCAAGATCGACCAGTCCTTCACCCGCGCGATCAACGATGGCGACGACGACGTGCGCCAGAAGAGCCGCATGCTGATCGAAGGCATTACCACGCTCTCTCACAAGATGAACTGCACCGTCATCGCCGAGGGTATCGAGACCGAAGAGGAATGCCGCACGCTCCATCAGATGGGTCTCGATTATGGCCAGGGCTACCTCTTCCATCGTCCGCAACACGCAGCCGTACTCATCGAAGAACTGATGGCCTCGGAATCGGCCGTCGCCCGCGCCTCATAACGAAGGAGACGAGATGATGAAAAAGCTCCTGCTTCTCGCATGCCTGGCGATGCCCTGCGCCGCGCATGCACAAACGGTGACCTTCACCACCGAGGATTATGCCCCCTTCAACTATCGCGACGGCAAGGAGATCAAAGGCGCGACCGTCGAGCAGGTCGAAAAGGTAATGGCCGCGATCGGCGTCGACTACACCATCGAGATCATGCCCTGGGCGCGCGCCTTCGGCCTCGCCCGCACCGCACCGATGACCTGCGTCTTCGCGACCGCTCACAACAGCGCCCGCGACCCCCTGTTCAAATGGGTGGAGCCGCTGCTCATCGACCGCAACATCCTGATTACCCGCAAAGGCTCGGGCGTCATCGCCAGCAATCTGGACGAGGCGAAGAAATATACGATCGGCACGCAGCGCGAGGATTATACCGAGACGATCTTGAAGGAAAAGGGCTTCACCAAGCTGGATGTCGCCAGCGATTTCAACGCGACGCTGCGCAAGCTGCTCGGCGGGCGCATCGACATGATGCCGATTTCCGAACTTTATTTCGAAAAGCTCAAGGCCGACCAGCCGGTGGAAATGGTGACCGTGCTCTCCGCCCAGCCGATGAGCATTGCCTGCGAGAAGAGTTTTCCGGACGATCTGCGCGCCAGGATGCAGGCAGCCCTTAACAAGCTGATCGCCGATGGCGACCAGAAGCAGATCTTCCAGAAATACGGCATGAACCTCTCGGAGTAACGCTGCCGGCGGGCTTGCCCTTTCCGCTTGACTTTGGTCTCGTTTCCGGGTGGTGAACGTGGGCAAAAGTTAAGCGAGGACGACAGGCCATGCTGATCATCGCGGGTCTCGGCAATCCCGGCGGCAAATACGCCGGCAACCGCCACAATATCGGCTTCATGGCCGTCGACGCCATTCATCGGCGTCACAGCTTCTCGCCCTGGTCGAGGAAATTCAGGGCCGAGATCGCCGAGGGCGAACTCGGCGGCGAGAAGGTTCTGCTGATCAAGCCGCAAACTTTCATGAACCTCTCCGGCGAGGCCGTCGCCGAAGCGATGCGCTTCTACAAGCTCCAGCCCGCCGATCTTGTCGCGATCTATGACGAACTCGACCTTCCCGCGGGCAAGGCACGGCTGAAAACCGGCGGCGGCCATGGCGGCCACAACGGCATCAAGTCGCTGGATGCTCATTGCGGCAAGGAGTACCGGCGGCTGCGCCTCGGCATCGGCCACCCCGGCATCAAGGAAATGGTGCAGAACCACGTGCTCGGCGATTTCGCCAAGGCCGACAAGGCTTGGCTGGAGCCGCTTCTCGATACGCTCGCCGACAATGCCGACATGCTGGTGCGAAACGAGGATTCGCAGCTGATGAACAAGATCGCGCTGGCACTCGGCGGCAAGGCCGAGGAGGAGAAGCAGCGCAAGGACAACAAGACTACCGAAAAGAAGCCGGTCGACCAGTCGCATATACACCAGGCGCGCAATCACAATCAGCCGAAGGTGCTGGCCACCGGCCCGATGGCCGATATTCTGAAGAAGATGTTCGGCAACAAGGGGGAATGAGGCCGGTGCCGGATCAGAATTTCGCCATCCGTCCGGCCGCCGCCAGCGACCTTCCCGGGCTGACCACCCTCTACCAGCATTTGAACCCGGCCGATCCGGTTCTCGACAAGGCCATGGCCGAAGAGCTGTTCTCCACCATCCTCGCGCAGCCCGGCATGATCGTATTCATTGGCTTTGCCGGCGATATCGCCGCCGCAACCGCCACCTTGATCGTCGTGCCGAACCTTACGCGCAACGGCGCCTCCTATGCGTTGGTTGAAAACGTCGTCACCCACGCCGATCACCGCCAGCGCGGTTATGCCGGCGCCGTCATCGGTCATGCAGTGACCGAGGCCTGGAAGGCCGGCTGTTACAAGGTAATGCTGCTGACCGGCTCGAAGAACCCGGCAACGCTGCGCTTCTACGAAAATTGCGGTTTCGTGCGGGATAAGACCGGTTTACAGATCCGCCGGCCTGAAGCAGAGCTTATTCCTCCGGCTCCGTCGTAAACATTAGCGGAAAGCCCATCTCCTTGGCGAGATCGATGCCCTCCTTGGCCTTGGTCTCGGCAATGTCCCTGGCGCAGACCACGACCACGCAGGAGCCGAGCTTGTGGGCGGTCATCATCACCCGATAGCCGGTCTCCTCGCTCATGCGGAAGACGGCCTTCAGGATCACGATGACGAACTCACGCGGGGTATAGTCGTCATTGACGAGGATGACCTTGTAGAGCTTCGGCTTGTCCAGCTTCGGCTTCACCTTGGTCTTCGGTTTCAGGGCAACGTCATTGTCACTCATCGGAAAATCCACCCGTCGATGACATGGTCAAGAATCTTCAAAACAACTAATCATTGTCGATGACGAATTTTCGACGGTCCCCGGTCGCTGCTTCCACCAATCAGGAGGAAAGGCCCGCTGGCTTGAGACCCTACCGTTATTGCGGCCAGGCAAGAGCAACCTTGCATCTGACGAAATCCGCAATGCATCGAAACCGAAATCGCCCTCCAAAATAGGGCGCCACTGTTCCGTGAGCAAGTGAGCAACGCTAAAAGCTCGCGAAGACTTGACCACATTGCTCCTTTATCCCATAGGCACCAGCAAGAAATTCAAGAACAGCAGGTTTTAGCCATGGGCTTCAAATGCGGCATCGTCGGACTGCCGAACGTCGGCAAATCGACCCTCTTCAACGCGCTCACCAAGACGGCGGCCGCACAGGCGGCGAACTATCCCTTCTGCACCATCGAGCCGAACACCGGCGAAGTCGCCGTGCCCGATCCGCGCATGCGCAAGCTCGCCGACATCGCCAAGTCGAAAGAACTGATCCCGACCCGCATCTCCTTCGTCGACATCGCCGGCCTCGTGCGCGGCGCCTCGAAGGGTGAAGGTCTCGGCAATCAGTTCCTTGCCAATATCCGTGAAGTCGACGCCATCGTGCATGTGCTGCGTTGCTTCGAAGACAGCGACATCACCCATGTCGAGGGTCGTATCAATCCCGTCGCCGATGCCGAGACCATCGAGACCGAGCTGATGCTCGCCGACCTCGAAAGCCTCGAGCGCCGCACCGAGCAGACGCGCAAGCGCGCCACCAGCAAGGACAAGGAATCGATGGCGATGCTGCCGATCATGGAAGCGTCGCTGAAATTGCTCAACGAAGGCAAGCCGGTGCGCACGCTGCTGTCGACGCTGGATGCCGAGGAAATCGCCATCCTCAAGGGCCTCAATCTCCTGACCTCGCATCCGGTCCTCTACGTCTGCAACGTCGCCGAGGCCGAGGCCTCCACAGGCAATGAATTCACCGAGGCCGTCGCCGCCATGGCTCGGGAACAAGGTGCCGAAACCGTCGTCATCTCGGCGGCGATCGAGGCTGAAGTCGCTCAGCTTCCCGAAGATGAGGCCAAGGAATTCCTCTCCGCGCTCGACCTTGACGAAGCGGGCCTCGACCGGCTGATCCGTGCCGGCTACAAGCTGCTCCACCTCATCACCTATTTCACCGTCGGCCCGAAGGAAACACGCGCATGGACGATCGAGCGCGGCACCAAGGCGCCGCAGGCCGCCGGTGTCATCCATTCGGATTTCGAGCGCGGCTTCATCCGCGCCAACACCATCGCCTATGACGATTACATCAAATACAACGGCGAAGTCGGCGCCAAGGATGCCGGCAAGGCGCGTGACGAAGGCAAGGAATACGTCGTCCAGGACGGCGACGTCATCCACTTCCGCTTCAACACTTAAATAAAAGAGCGCTGCCGCCTTAACCCGGCGGCAGCCTGTTTGCGATGGCCGGCGGTAGTGCGCGCAACACCAGCCGGCGAAGCGGCATCCAGCCGGTGCCGATGATCAAGACGATCGCGCCGACGACAATCAGCGTCGTGAAGATGTAGGTGTTGACCGTGGCGCTTCCCTGCCGGAAGACGCTGAAGATCGCAACGCCGAGCGACAGCAGTCCCGAAGTGACAAAGGCCCGCCGGTCGATGACCAAGCCGATCAGCATCAGCACCGCCACCGTCGCGACGACCACCGGCGTCCGGGCCGACATGTTCGCCAGGTCGAAGATACGGCCGCCTTCTCCGAAAGACATGAGGGAAACAGTGCTATAGAGCAGCGCCGGCGCCGCGCCGAGATGCAGCCAGAACGCAATATCCGAACGCGTAGTCCGGCGCAGCCGGTCGCCGAAATCGAAATAGAGCGCCGTGGCGAAGAGGCCGAGCGAGCAAAGAAGAGAGATCGCCGCCAGCAGGGCAACATGATCGACGAAAAATTCCGGATTGCCGCTTATCCATTGTACGAGACGCAACAACAGGGTGAGTGCCAAGGCAAGCGCCGACATAATGGCAAGCGCCAGCGACAAGGGCACGCGATAGCGGGCATAGTAGACGCCGAGAAGGATCGGAAAGCCGGCAACGAATTGCGTCAGCCCCGCGCCGATTTCGGAGGTCCACGGCGTGAAAACGCGGGACATCAGCAAGAATGTCCAGCAGAATAGGGCGATCGTCAGGCCGACGGCCGGCAAAGCGAGCCGCTGGCGGCGCACCAGGATTTCCGAAAGCACCAGGATCGCGGGCGGCACGGCATAAAGCGGCGCAAGGCCCCAGAGGCCGACGAGCGCCACGACGACGCCGATGGTGATCAGCACGTCGTGAAACCCGCGCACGAAGCGCGGTGTCTCCGTATCAGACCAAGCCTGCTCTTCGGCTGCCTGTGCAGGCTGTGGCTCAATGACAGCCACGCCACGCTCGGTCAGAAACGGCAGAAGCCGCCCGCCCGCCTCCGGCGAAATCAGCCCCTGGCGCGCTGCCTCGTCGAGTATCGACCTCAGATCAGTCATGCCGGTTTATCTCCCCGGAATCATTGAGCCCACGCGGATGCTATTGTAAGCATTGTGCGCTTGATATGGCGGAGGAGCGAATGTCGGCAGAAAAGCTAGCCTTCGAGGATTTCGAACCCGGTCGCCGCTTTCCCCTCGGCCCGAAACCGGTGAGCGCCGAGGAAATCGTCGAATTCGCGCGGGAATTCGACCCGCAGCCGATGCATCTCGACGAGGCTGCTGGCCGCGCCAGCATTCTCGGCGGCCTCGCCGCCTCCGGCTGGCATACGTCCGCGATGCTGATGCGGATGATGGCCGACAGCTACATCCTACATGCGCTTTGCGAGGGTGCGCCGGGCATCGACCTGATGGAATGGCGAAAGCCGGTGCTGTCAGGCGATACGCTGCAGGGTCAATCGACCGTGCTCGAAGCCCGGCCGATGCGCTCGCGCCCCGGCATGGGCATCGTCAAGTTCCGCCACGAGGTGGAAAACCAGCGCGGCGAACTCGTCTGCCTCTCGGAAAATTCGGTCATGATCCGCATGCGCCCGGAGATTGCAACATGAGAATGTCCGAACTTTACCCCATCGGTGAAAAGGCCGAGATCGGCAGCTACACCTTCACCGAGGAAAACATCATCAGTTTCGCCGAGCGCTACGATCCGCAGCGTTTCCACGTCGACAAGGCAGCAGCCAAGGATACCATGTTCGGCGGCCTTTGCGCGTCGGGCTGGCACACCACCGCCGGCTGGATGCGAACCTTCCTCGCCTTCTGGAAAAGCCAGAGCGTCGCGCTTACGCAAAGGGGCCTGAAGGCGCCGAATCTCGGCCCTTCGCCGGGCTTCCAGAAACTGCAATGGCTGCGGCCGATCTTTCCGGGCGACGTCGTGACCTATTCCGTCGCCCTCCTCTCCAGCCGGCCGCTCGCATCCCGGCCGGGCTGGCACCTCAACACCATTCTCTGCGAGGGCGTCAATCAGAACGGCGAAGCCGTCATGCGCTTCGAAAGCGGCGTCTTGGAATTCGACTGACGCCGCAAGAGCAATGCCGGGTCAGTGGCCGGAGAATTCGACCAGCGTGTGCACGACGACGCCGAGCTCTTCCAGCTTCTTGCGGCCGCCAAGGTCCGGCAGATCGATAACGAAGCAGGCGCCGACCACCTCGGCGCCGATCTGCCGCAACAGCTTGGTAGCACCCACCGCAGTACCGCCGGTGGCGATCAGGTCATCGACGAGGATCACCTTCTCACCAGGCTGCACCGCATCGCGATGCATCTCCATTTCGTCGACGCCATATTCCAGGCTGTAGGCGATGCGCACTGTATCGTGCGGCAACTTGCCCTTTTTGCGGATCGGTACGAAGCCGGAGGAAAGCTGGTGCGCCACCGCGCCGCCGAGGATGAAGCCGCGCGCCTCCATGCCGGCAATCTTGTCGATCTTCGTGCCGGCATAGGGCTGCACGAGTTCATCGACCGCTCGGCGGAAAGCGCGGGGATTGCCGAGCAGCGTGGTGATGTCGCGAAAGATGATGCCCGGCTTGGGATAGTCGGGAATGGAGCGGATGCTTGCAGCAAGCTCCGAAGTCATATTCTTGTCCATGGAAAGTCCATATCTGCGAGCGCTTTAAATCGGCCGCACCCTATCAATTGCCAGGGGCGGAACCAACAAAAAAGGCGGCCGAGGCCGCCTTTTGAATGTTGATCGGGAGCGCTCAATGTTCCTTATTGGCATAGACCGAGCGCTTCGTCAGGTAGATCAGCACCGTGAAGATCGCCAGGAAGACCATGACCATGAAACCGGTGCGCTTGCGCTCCTCGAGGTGCGGCTCGGCAGCCCACATCAGGAAGGACGAGACGTCCTTGGAATACTGGTCGACGGTCTGCGGCGCGCCGTCGTCATAGGTCACCTGGCCGTCCGAGAGCGGCTTCGGCATGGCGAGGACGGCGGCAGCATGGAAATACGGGTTGTAATGTCCGCCCTGCGGCACCTGGAAACCGGCCGGTGGTTCTTCGTAGCCGGTCAGCAGCGCGTGGATGTAATCCGGGCCGTTCTCCTGATACTGCGTGAAGATGTCGAAGACGAATTGCGGGAAGCCGCGCTCGACTTCGCGGGCCTTGGCGATCAGCGAAAAGTCAGGCGGAGCCGCGCCGTTGTTGGAAGCGGCAGCCGCCTCCGCATTGGCGAAAGGCGCCGGGAAGTGGTCGGAAGGGACCGCCTTGCGGGTAAACATCTCGCCGGCCGCGTTCGGCCCGTCCTGGACTTCGTAGTTCGCGGCGAAAGCCTTCACCTGCGCCTCGTTATAGCCGAGCTCGTCGAGCATGCGGAAAGGCACGAGGTTCATCGAATGGCAGGCGGAACAGACTTCGGTGTAAACCTTGAGGCCGCGCTGAAGCTGAGCCTTGTCGTAATGGCCGAACGGACCGGCAAAAGTCCATTCCTCCTCCTTCGGCTCCTTCAGCGGATAGTGCGGCGTCGCACCTTCCTCGTGATGGGCAGGTGCTGCTCCATTGGCGGGCGTCGCTTCCTGGGCCAAGGCTGCGCTGCCGAGAACGGCAGCGACTGCGAGCGAAAGAATGCTTGCAACAAGCGTTTTCATATTTCTGTTTCCTTCCGCCGCTCGCTTACGCATTGGCCGCTGCACTGGCAGCAACTGTCTTGTTGCGCTTTTCGAGCACCGCTTCGGTGATCGAGTTCGGGATGCGGCGCGGTGTTTCCACCAGGCCGAGAACTGGCATCGCGACCAGGAAGAAAGCAAAGTAAAGAAGCGTGCAGATCTGTGAAATCGTCGTGAACAGGCCTTCCGCCGGTTGTGAGCCGAGCCAGCCGAGGATGATCGCATTGATCACGAACAGCCAGAAGAACAGCTTGTACCAGGGACGGTAGACGGCCGAGCGGACCTTGGAGGTGTCGAGCCAGGGCAGGAAGAACAGCACGATGATCGCGCCGAACATGACGAGCACGCCGCCGAGCTTGGAGTCGATCGGGCCGACGTTGAAGGTGATCGAGCGCAGCATCGCGTAGAACGGCAGGAAGTACCATTCCGGAACGATGTGGGCCGGCGTCTTCAACGGGTCTGCCGGGATATAGTTGTCGGCATGGCCGAGAAAGTTCGGCAGGTAAAAGACGAAATAGGCATAGACCAGCAGGAAGACGGAGACGCCGAGCGCATCCTTCATCGTCGCATAAGGCGTGAAGCGCACCGTGTCCGTCTTCGTCTTAACCTCGATGCCGGTCGGGTTCGTCTGGCCGGTGACGTGCAGCGCCCAGATGTGCAGGACGACGACGCCGGCGATCATGAAGGGCAGCAGGTAGTGCAGCGAGAAGAAGCGGTTCAGCGTCGGCTGATCGACGGCGAAGCCGCCAAGCAGGAACTGCTGGATCCATTCGCCGACCAGTGGGAAGGCTGAGAAGAAGCCGGTGATGACGGTCGCGCCCCAGAAGGACATCTGGCCCCAGGGCAGAACATAGCCCATGAAGCCGGTCGCCATCATCAGGAGGTAGATGACGACGCCGAGAATCCAGAGGATTTCGCGCGGCGCTTTGTAAGAACCGTAATAGAGGCCGCGGGCAATGTGCAGGTAAACGGCGACGAAGAAGAAGGAAGCGCCGTTGGCATGCATATAGCGCAGCAGCCAGCCGTGGTTGACGTCACGCATGATCTTTTCAACAGAGTTGAAAGCAAGCGACGTGTCGGCGGCATAATGCATGGCGAGCGTAACGCCTGTCAGGATCTGTACGATCAGCATGACGGCGAGCATGGCACCGAAGGTATAGGCATAGTTAAGGTTTCTGGGAACCGGATATGCAATGAAGCTGTCATAGACCATGCGCGGCAAAGGCAGGCGCGCATCGACCCATTTCTCAAGGCCGGTTGATGGCTCGTAGCTGGAATGGCCACTCATTAATCAGTCTCCCCTCAACCGATCTTGATCTTGGTATCGGATATAAATGAAAAGGTCGGAATCGCCAGATTCTGCGGCGCGGGACCCTTACGAATGCGGCCGGCCGTATCGTAGACCGAGCCATGGCAGGGACAGAACCAACCATTATATTCGCCGGCCTGGCCGAGCGGAACGCAGCCGAGATGGGTGCAGGTGCCGATCATGACGATCCAGTTTTCTTTGTCCTTGCCGCCTGAACGGTCAACACCCGTTGCCTGGGCCTCGGGCGGCAGGTTGGCATTGCGGGCGACCGGATCCTTGAGATCCGCCAGCGGAACATCGGCGGCAGCCTTCACTTCTTCAGGCGTACGGTTACGAATGAAGATCGGCTTGCCGCGCCACTTGACCGTCAATGACATGCCGGGCTCGAGGCTCGCGACATCGACTTCGATGGAGGCCAGCGCCAGCGTCGACGCATCCGGTCGCATCTGGTCGACGAACGGCCAGGCAACCGAGACGGCGCCGACAGCGCCCGCCATACCAGTGGTGAGATAAAGGAAATCACGGCGAGTAGGCTCTGTCGAAGCCTCGCTTGTCGTTACGTGTTCGCTCACGGCCTAACCATCCTCTGCGCAAATATTGCGGAATTCCGCCCTGCCCCCTCTGCCGGCGAATCGATCTGGACACAATTCGGCCATAGATTCCCCGGCAATCCGGCGCGTTCTAAGCTTGATCGCAAATTATGTCCAGCCTTGGCAAGGGGACGAGGGCACAATGTCGCGGGAATTTCCGATGAATTTTTTAAGGCAAACACGAGCTTGCCCTCATGTTGCATTGCAACAAAAAAGCCACCGTGATAGGCGCAGTCGCAGCCAAGCCAGCGAGCCGGACCGGAGCGGATGAGAGACACGATTTTTTGCGTATTCAGCGTTCTCACCACCCTCGTCCTCGCTATCGTCTCGCTGCGGTATGTCACCGATTTTTATCTGCTCTCCTTCTTTTACAGCTTCCAGGTCCACTTGGCCGTTGCCGCGGCAGCCGCCTCCGTTGCGGCCCTTCTCGTCAAACGGCACTGGTATGCGCTGCTGACGCTCGGCGTATCCGTCGTCCTTGCCGTCCATGGCGTCGTGATGATGCGCGAGTTCGTCGAGCCGGCTGTCGATCAAAACCGTCCGGCCCTCTTCAAGCTGATGTCCTTCAATATCGAGAATGATAATTTCGCCAATGGCGCCGATATCGCCGACATGGCGATCGCCTCAGGCGCCGACGTCGTCAGCATCCTGGAGGCCGAGCCGCTGCTGCCGGAACTGCCTCGGCTCTTGAAGACTTATCCCTATTATATCGGCTGCGGAGTCGGCATGCAGGAATGCGACACGCTGGTGCTGTCGAAGCGCCCGCTCATCGAACCCCGCATCCGCAATCTCGGACTGCTCTGGCGCAACCGGCTGACGATCTCGACGATCGATTTCGACGGTCAGAAGGTCAATTTCCTCGCCGCGCACCTGACCAAACCCTATTACGACGAATTCCACGGCCTGGAAATCGAAGATCTCGCGGAAATTATTCCGTCCCTGCCGGGGCCACTCGTCCTTGCCGGCGATTTCAACACGTCGATTCTGGCGCCCGACGTGCAGTATCTGATGCGCAGCCAAGGGCTGGGCACGGTCTCGCTGGAGCCGGCGACATGGCCGATCGCAGCAGGCGCCTTCGGCATTCCGATTGATCACGTTTTCAGCCGGGCGCCTCTGCGGCTGAAATCGGTCCGCCGCATCGAGAACAGCTTCGGTTCAAATCATTTTGGCCTCATGGCGGAATTCGCCGTCGACCCTTGAGACCGCGTCGCCGTCCGCCGCGAGGAACCCGCCGGACTGGCGCGCCCAGAGCTCGGCATAGAGCCCGCCGCGGCGAAGCAGTTGATCATGGCTACCCTCCTCGATGATGCGGCCGAGATCGACGACGATCAACCGGTCGAGTGCTGCAATCGTCGATAGCCGATGGGCGATCGCAAGCACGGTCTTGCCCTCCATGATCCGGTGGAGATTGGACTGGATCGCTTCCTCCACTTCCGAATCGAGCGCCGACGTCGCTTCGTCGAGGACGAGGATCGGCGCGTCCTTCAGCATGACGCGGGCAATGGCGATGCGCTGCCGCTGGCCGCCTGACAGTTTGACACCGCGTTCGCCAACATGCGCATCGAAGCCTCTGCGCCCCTGCTGATCCTGCAGACGCTCGATGAAGTCGATGGCTTCGGCGCGTATGGCTGCTTCGACCAACCGCTCCTCACCGGCATCTGGCCGTCCGAACAGGATATTGTCGCGCACCGAACGATGCAGCAGCGAGGTGTCCTGGCTGACGACGCCGATCTGCATTCTGAGCGATTCCTGCGTCACGGCTGCAATATCCTGGCCGTCGATGAGAATGCGCCCGTCCTGAATGTCGTAGAGGCGCAGCAGCAGGTTCATCAGTGTGGACTTGCCCGCGCCCGAACGACCGACGATCCCGACCTTTTCGCCGGGATGGATTGTCAGGGAGAAATTCTCGACGACCGGCAGGTGACCCTTGCCGTAGCGGAAGGAAACATTGTCGAAACGGATGCCGGGCTGCCGGATCACCAGGCTCTTCGCATCCGGCCGATCGACGAGCCCCAGCGGTTGAGAGATCAGCTCGGCGGCGTTCTGGATGGTGCCGAGATTGCGCATGATGCCATTGAACTGCGTCATCAGCCGCCCGAGCAGAAAATTCAGCCTGAGCACCAGCGCCAGCGAGAAGGCCACGGCTCCGGAGCTTACCATGCCGCGCAGCCAGAGATCGACGCTCAGCCCCGCCATCGTCACGATCATCAGGCCGGAGAGCAGCGCCATCGAGGCCCTGACCCCGGTGATGAAGCGCGTGAAGCGCAGCACCGTATCCTGATAGATATCGAAGCCCTGCCGCATATAGCGGTCGCTTTCCTCGTCGCGGGCAAACAGCTTCAGCGTCTGCATGTTGCTGTAGGAATCGACCATCCGCCCGTTCAGCATCGATCCGGCCTCCGCCGTTTCGCGGGAATGCTGGCGGATCCTCGGAACGAAATGGCGGGCAAGCAGGCTGAAGGCGCCAAGCCAGAACAACACTACGGCGGCAAGGGAAAAGTCCAGCCGGGCGACGAGCACGAGCGTCGTCACGGCATAAATGCCGACGAACCAGACGCTTTCCATCAGCGAAGTGACGAGATCTCCGGTCGCCTGCCCGGCCGACCAGACCTTGGTAACGATGCGCCCGGAGAAATCGCTCTGGAAGAACGATAAAGACTGCCTGGAGACATGGAGATAGGATTGCCAACGTGCTAGATTATAGAAGCCCGGCGTGATCACCTGCTGATCCACGAGCGCGATCAGGAAGGCGACGACGAAACGCACGAGCCCGATGAGAGCGAGCATGCCGAACAGCTCGCCGCCATGGGCCGCCAGAAGACCGCTCCAGCCGGCGCCGGGCGTGATACTGCCGAGGATATCGACCAGCCGGCCGACGAACCAGAAAAGTGCCGCCTCGATTGCCGCCGATGTGCCGCCGAGAACGAGCATGGCGACGAAGGGCATCTTCGCCTGGCCGATATAGAACCGGATGAATCCGAGCGTCGAGCCCGGCGGCTGAAGGTTGGCGCGCGGACGGAACGGATCGATCCAGGTTTCGAACAGGCGAAGGATGGGGCGCAGGAACATGGAAGCGATATAGGCGGATTGGGAGGAGCGGCAAAGGGAATGAAAAGCGGACTCAACCTTATATTTTGGTAATGATCGATAACATCGGCGGCATCGCCATTGATTACCCCCGAACCGGTCACAATCTGACGATACGATCGCGCTTCACCGGAGAGAAGGCCCATGGAAACGAAAATGCTCGATGCGCATATTCCGCTTCCGCTCGCGGAAAGGCTCGACGCCCTCGCGCTCGACCTGGCATTGCCGCGCGACGTAATTGTTACCGAGGCCGTTACCGCCTGGCTCGACCACGAGGAGCGCCGCCGCATCGCCACGCTGCGCACACTCGCCGCCGCCAACACCATCATCCTCGTCGAACATGACCGCGTGATCGACTGGGCCGACAGTCTGTGAATAGATAGCGCGGCCGCCAGCAGTCCGCAGCACCGCTGGCAGCCACACTGTAAAGCCAGGATAGGAATTACCGGCCCTCCCCGCCTCCGCCGGGAGGGCCCTTTATCATTCCGCCGCCACTTCCGCTTCCTCGGCGTGATCGGAGAGGAAGCCGCCGGACTGGCGGTTCCAGAGGTCGGCGTAGATGCCGCCGCTCTCGATCAGTTCGCTGTGTGAGCCGGCCTCGATGATCCGGCCCTTGTCGAGCACGATCAGCCGGTCCATCTCCGTCAGTGTCGACAGCCGGTGGGCAATCGCGATCACCGTCTTGCCCTCCATTAGGGCGAAGAGGTTTTCCTGGATAGCCGCCTCGACTTCGGAATCGAGCGCCGAGGTTGCCTCGTCGAGCACCAGGATCGGCGCGTCCTTCAGGAAGACGCGGGCGATCGCGATGCGCTGCCGCTGACCGCCGGAGAGCTTGACGCCGCGTTCGCCGACCTGCGCATCAAGCCCTTGGCGGCCCTGCATGTCGACGAGCCCTTCGACGAACTCCCAGGCATTGGCACGCTTGGCAGCCTCGATGATCTCGGCATCCGAGGCGTCGGGTCGGCCATAGGCGATATTGTCGCGAATTGAGCGATGCAGCAGCGAAGTATCCTGCGTCACCACGCCGATCAGCGAGCGCAGGCTTTCCTGCGAGACGCCGGCGATATCCTGCCCGTCGATGGTGATGCGGCCGCCCTCCAAGTCGTAGAAGCGCAGCAGCAGGTTCATCAGCGTCGTCTTGCCGGCTCCGGAGCGCCCGACGAGACCCACCTTCTCGCCTGCCTTAATATCGAGCGACAGGTTGTCGATCACACCCTTGCTCTTGCCATAGTGGAAGCGGATGCGGTCGTAGTGGATCGCGCCCTTCTTTGCCGTCATGGGAGGCGCGTCCGGCTTGTCGACGATGTCGTGCTGTTTGCTCATCATCTCCATGCCGTCATAGACTGTGCCGATATTCTCGAACAGCGCCGAGACTTCCCACATGATCCATTGCGACATGCCGTTGACGCGCATGGCAAGACCGATGGCGATGGCGATGGCGCCGACCGAGATCGCCCCGTTCAACCAGAACCAGATCGACATGCCCGAGACGACGAACAGCGCAACGCAGTTGTTCAGGTAGACGCTGATATGGAAGAGCGTCACCTTGCGCATCTGCTTGTGCACGGTCTGCAGGAACTCGTCCATGCCTTCCTTGGCATAGACCTCCTCCCGGCCGGCATGTGAAAACAGCTTGACGGTGGCGATATTCGTATAGCTGTCGACCACGCGCCCCGTCATCATCGAGCGGGCATCCGCCTGCGCCGCAGCGATCTTGCGAAGCCGGGGCACGAAATAGGAGACGATGCCGATATAGACGGAGAGCCAGACGAGGATCGGGATCATCAGCCGCCAATCGGCAGCCGCGATGACGATGATCATCGTCAGGAAGTACGTCACGACATAGACGAAGACGTCAAGGATCTTCATCACCGTCTCACGCACGGCGAGCGAGGTCTGCATCACCTTGGTCGCCACACGCCCGGCAAACTCGTTGGCGAAGAAGGTCATGCTGTGGCGCAGCAGGAAGCGATGCATCTGCCAGCGGGCGCTCATGGGATAATTGCCGAGCAGCATCTGGTGCATGATGAGGGAATCCAGGCCCGCCGTCAGAGGCAGGCCGATCAGCACCAGCGCCGCCATCCAGAAAAGCTTGTGGCCTTCCGTCTGCAGGAAGGTGGCGCGGTCGGCATTCGTCAGCCAGTCGACGATATCGCCGAGGAACTGGAAGAGCGCCACTTCGCCGACGGCGATCAGCGCCGTCAGCACGGCCATCAGGCAGAGCCACGGCGCTGCCGGCTTGCTGTAGTGCCAGCAAAAGGCAAAAAGACCCTTTGGCGGAGCGACGGGCTCCTCGCTCGGAAAGGGATTGAGTCGCTGTTCGAACCAGCCAAACATGAAATTGCTCCGAAACGTCAGCGTTTCGGCTCCCGGCTTCGCGCCATCCCGGCGTTACGCAAGCACATATGGGAACCGAACGTTCAAGGGGCGAGGCTGAAGCAGCCGCACAATGGATCAAAAAGGGGGATTCAAGAAGAAAAGCGCTCTAGCGGCGCCATGTCGCCCTAATCGGCATCACGGCGGGAAAGCGCATATCGAGCAAAATATTCATGACGGCCCTCCCTGCTGGCGATTAAAGATGTGCATGGATAACGCGAAAATGGCGAAATTTCCAGCCCTATAATGGCGTAAATTGAACGTTTCTCGGCCAAAACGCGCAGTTGCGGCGAAATGGCAGTTGCTTTAGGTCTTGCCCGTTCTAGCGAAATAAGCAGCGTGTGATGACCGACCTCAGATTGGCACTCTACCAGCCGGATATAGCAGGCAATACCGGCACGATCCTGCGTCTTGCCGCCTGCCTCGGCTTTGCGGTCGATCTGATCGAGCCCGCCGGCTTCGACGTTTCCGATCGCAACCTGAAACGATCCGGCATGGATTATATCGCCGCCGCCGCGCTGACCCGCCATGTCAACTGGGACCGCTTCGAGGCGTGGCGCGCCACGACCGGCCGCCGCCTGATCCTCGCCTCGACCAAGGCGGCCGATCGCTACACCGATCTGGTCTTCCGTTCGGACGACATCCTGCTTTTCGGGCGCGAAAGCGCCGGGGTGCCGGATCATGTGCACGATAGAGCCAATGCCCGCATCCTGATCCCGATGGTCGGCGGACAGCGCTCCATCAACGTCGCCGTCTCGGCTGCCATGATCGTCGGCGAAGCGATGCGCCAGACGGTCTGGGCATAACTGTATCGGTTCGACGCCACGACTATCAGCTCCCGAATATGTCGCAAAACGACGTTGCCAATCCGCCAAAGCGGCGTATATTTATTAGCCGGGCAATCAAAAAGATCGCATTGCTCCTACGATTCCAAGCGGTTGGAACAGCCCAAATCTCGTTAGCTTCGCCTCTTTGGAAGGAAGAATAAAAACAAGAAAATGGATTCCACAATTATCATGATCAACCTGTTCGGTGCCGTGGCATTGCTGCTGTTCGGACTTGCGCAGGTGAAGGACGGTGTGTCCAGGGCCTTCGGCGCACGGCTGAGAACGGGGTTGGCGACCGGCACGCGTGGCGGTTTCCGTTCCTTCCTGTCCGGTCTCGTCGCGACTATTGCACTGCAGAGCTCCACGGCGACGGCGCTGATGACCGCGTCCTTCGTCGAGCGCGATCTGATCAGGCCGCGCATGGCGCAGATCGTCTTGCTCGGCGCCAATGTCGGCACTGCGATCACCGCCTGGATCGTCGCCACCGGCATCGAATGGCTCTCGCCCCTCCTGATCCTGGCCGGCATCGTGCTTTACCGCGGCCGCTCCAGCACCCGCCAGGGCGGCGGCGCAGCGCTGATCGGCATCGGGCTGATGCTGCTGTCGCTGCATCTGCTCGGCCTCGCGACGGAACCGATGCGCGCCTCCCCCGCTCTCGCCGCCTTTATCGGCCTGCTGGACGGCGCGCTGCCCGTAGCGCTGCTCTTCTCGGCGGCCCTTGCCTTCCTCTCCTCATCGAGCCTGGCAGTGGTGGTGCTTATCCTGTCGCTCGCCTCAGCGGGCCTCGTCTCGGCTGAACTCGTCATCGTGCTCGTGCTCGGCGCCAACCTCGGCGGTGCGATCCCGCCCGTTATCGCGACATTGTCCGGCCCGGTTTCGGCGCGGCGCGTCACCCTCGGCAATCTCGCAGTGCGCGCGTTCGGATGCTTCATCGCCCTACCGCTGGCGGGTTATGGCGCCGAACTCATCCAGATGCTGCCCTTTGGTCCGGCCAAGCTTCCGGTCGACGCGCATCTCGCCTTCAACCTTCTGCTCGCAGCACTCGCCTGGCCTTTTTCCCGGCCGCTGGCCACCCTGATGGCTCGGCTGGTGCCGGATCAGCCGGAGCCTGACAACGCCCCGAAATATCTCGATGCGCAGGAGCTTTCGACACCCGTCATCGCGCTCACCAGCGCGACCCGCGAAGTGCTCGGCGTCGGCGACCTCATCGAGCGCATGCTGGTCAGGGTCTCAGAAGCCTTCGAACAGAACGATTCCGGCAAACTTGCTGAAATCCCCGCGCTCGAGGAGCGCGTCGACCGGCTGCAGCAGGCGGTGAAGATCTATCTCTCGAAGCTCGGCCGCGAAGGTCTCAGCGACGAAAACGCCCGCCGCTCAATCGTCGTAATCGACTACGCGATCAATCTCGAACATATGGGCGACATTATCGAGAAAGGCTTGCGGGAAGAGGTGGCGAAGAAGATCTCGCTCGGCCTGAAATTTTCCGACGACGGCCATCAGGAACTGCGCAAGCTGTTCGATCTGACGATCGACAATCTGCGCGTCGCCCAGACGATCTTCGTCACTCGCGATTTCAATCTGGCGCGGCAGATGATGGAGGTAAAGGTCGAAGTGCGCCGGATGGAGAAGCAGTCGGCCGAGCGCCATCTCGAACGCTTGCGCGACGGCCGCGCCGACAGCCTGCAGACGAGCTCGCTGCATCTCGACATGCTGCGCGACCTGAAGCGCATCAATGCCCACATCGTCTCGGTGGCGCATCCGATCATGGATGAGAGCGGCCTCTTGATCGAAAGTCGCGTGCGGCCGGCGGCTGAGTGACGATCAATCGGCCGAAGGCAGGCGGCGCATGGTGAATTCGATCTGGTCGCCGTCGAGCTGACGCCAGCTTTCCACCTCGGTCCAGTAGGCGGCTTTCGGATATTCGTCGAACCATTCGCGCGCCTTGGCGCGTGCATCGAGAAGGCCGAGGCAATATGTCTCACGCACGAAATGGTCTTTCCGCCGGGAGGACGTTTCCGCCCGATGTCTCGCTATCCTGCGCTTCAGGCCGTCGAAGGACGGAGGCCCTGGAACTTTTTTCATCAAACCTACCTCTTCGGAAAAGGTAGTATCGAAATTCGGGATTTGCGAGTCGAATCTTGGAAGCGCGTGGGCGTGCCGCCTTGGCTTGGCGAGACGCGGGGCCACCTGCTAAACGGGGCGGGTAATCGAGAATGAGCGAGTCGCTTCCTATGCAGATGCCGACCGCCGGAGGCGCGACATGGAAAGACCGGAACTGCCGATCGGCTTGCCTGAGGATATCGAAGAGAAGAAGGCCGCCGCCCGCAACTGGTTCGAAGGACTGCGCGATACGATCTGCGCCTCCTTTGAAGCCCTCGAAGACGAGCTGGAAGGCCCGCTCTCCGATCAGGAGCCCGGCCGCTTCACCGCCAAGGACTGGTCGCGCGAAAACGGCGCCGGCGGCGGTGGCCGCATGTCGATGATGGAAGGCCGGGTCTTCGAGAAGGTCGGCGTCCACACCTCCACCGTTCACGGCGAATTCTCCCCGGACTTCCGGGCGCAGATACCCGGCGCCAAGGACGATCCGCGTTTCTGGGCCTCGGGCATTTCGCTCATCGCCCATCCCGTCAATCCCAACGTTCCGGCCGTGCATATGAACACCCGTATGGTGGTCACCACCAGCCGCTGGTTCGGCGGTGGCGCCGACCTGACGCCGGTTCTGTCGCGCCGCCGCACCCAGGAGGACGAGGACAGCCAGCTCTTCCACAAGGCGATGGAGATCGCATGCCGCAATCATGCCGTCGCCGATTACGATGCCTACAAAGCCTGGTGCGACGAATATTTTTTCCTGAAGCATCGCAACGAGGCCCGCGGCATTGGCGGCATTTTCTATGACTGGCTGTATTCGAGCGAGGATGCCGGCGGCTGGGACGCCGATTTCGCCTTCACCCGCGATGTCGGCCGGGCGTTCGCCATGGTCTATCCGAAAATCGTCCGGTCCAACTTCAATAAGCTGTGGACAGAGGCCGATCGCGACGAACAATTGATCCGCCGGGGCCGCTACGTCGAATTCAATCTGCTGTATGATCGCGGTACGATCTTCGGCCTGAAGACCGGCGGCAACGTTGAATCCATTCTCTCGTCCTTGCCCCCCGTCGTCCGCTGGCCATGAGACTGTGATATCTCGTCGATAAATTCGAGTTGATTGACCTTCACGAAAATTAAGCGCGTCCTAACTTTATATGTATGTGCGTAACAATCGGAGGAGGATTGTCATGACGATACAAAGTGGTTCGCCTGCGTCCACGGATGTCCAGGAAACATCCCGCACAATCGACACATCCGAGTTTCTGACACGCATCGCCGAGAAATTGCGGGCCAAGAGCGGCTCGGATCTGCCGCTGTCCTGCTTCATCGAGCAGGTCAAGCTGCAGCTGGCCGGCGGAAAATCCCCGGAACAGCTGCAGAACGAAGCAGCGGCCGCCAATAGCAACATGCCCGGCCAGCTTTCGGATACCTACAAAGCCTGGGCGATGCCCGACTGACACGGCCTCTACTGGCCGGCATATCGATGCCGGCCGGAACCTTCCCTCCCCCCGCACATTCATAAATCGCGTGAGAAGCGCGATCGTCTTTGTGTTTTAAACAGAGGAGAAGACCATGCGACTTTTCGAATGCGGCACTCTCGTCCCGGGCTGCGCCTGGCATACACGGGCGGATAGCGACGCCGAGGTGGTCCGCCGCGCCGTCGAGCACCTGAAAAATGCTCACGGCGAAACCACGATCCGCGAGAACATGGTGGATAATATCAAGTCTCGCATCCGAGACGAGGTCAACGCAGCCTGATTATTGCACTCGTTCCTGCAGCCGGGCGAGCAGCGCCGCCCGGTCGGAAACGAAATTTTCTTCCACCCACTGGTTTTCCAGGCCGGCAAGCAGCTCACCGACGCGCGGGCCGGACGGAATTCCCGCAGACATCACGTCGCCGCCGTTCAGCGGAAATTGCGGCTTCTTCCAGTTCGCGGCCTGATCCAGGAGCTTGGTGAGCCGGGCGGACCGCGCCATTTCGTCGAAATCCCCTTCAGCCTTGCCCCGCGCAACGCCGAGCGCCAGCTTCAGCCGCGTCGTGATGCCGTCGGCACCGTTGCGGTAGAGCAACCGTTCGAAGGCGGCCGACGACATGTCGTCATTGACAGGTGCTGCCATTGCCCAGGCCTTGAGGAAAGCCGCTTCCGCGTTCGCAAGCTTGAGCCGGGCTGCCAGTGCCTCCAGCCGCGCCGCATCGGGCGGCACGATCGCCGCAAGCCGCAGCAGCGGATCCGGCGTCCAGCCGAGCGCCTTTTCAGTGGCGACCAGCGAAGGGATCGCATCGATCCCCCATTTTTCCGATTCCGGCAGGATTTCCGTCAGCACTGCCACCTGCCGCATCCAGAGCAGCGCCCGGCCGGGATCGGCAGCACCGAGCAGCTTGCGCAGCTCCGACCAGACCCGCTCCGCCGACAGCGTCTTCAGCTTCGAACGCGCCGCCGAACACGCCTTCAGTCCCTCGGCATCCGGGCGTCCGGAGCCGTAATAGGCAAAGAAGCGGAAGAAGCGCAGGATGCGCAGATGATCTTCCGCAATACGCTTTGCCGCGTCACCGATGAAGCGGATGTTACGTCTCTCGATATCGGCAAGCCCGCCGACCAGATCCACCACCTCGCCTTTGGCATCGGCATAAAGCGCATTGATGGTCAGATCCCGCCGCTCGGCATCGGCCTTCCAATCGGTGCTGAAGGCAACCTTTGCGTGGCGGCCGTCGGTCTCGACGTCGGTGCGAAGCGTCGTCACTTCGAAAGGCTTGCCATCAATGACGAGCGTCACCGTGCCGTGCTGCAGGCCCGTCGGCACCGCCTTGATACCGGCCGCGCCCGCCCGATCCATCACCACCTCCGGCCTGAGCGTGGTGGCGATGTCAATATCGCTGACCGGCAGGTCCATCAGGCTGTTGCGCACCGCGCCGCCGACCACCCGCGCTTCTCCGCCCTCGGCCCCACCATTGGCATTGAGGAGTTCCAGGATGCGGCCGAGCGCCGGGTCGCGGAACCATGCTTGGTCGGCAACACCGGTCATGCATAAAGTCTTTCGTAAAGCGTGCGGACGATGCCGGCGGTGATGCCCCAGATCATTCTGGTTTCATAGGGCATCCGGTAGAAATGCCGGTCGACGCCGTCGACGACACGCCTGTCGCGGGCATGGTTAGCAGGGTCCATCAGGAAAGAAAGCGGCACCTCGAACACGTCGGCCACCTCGGCCGGGTTCAGCGTCAGTGCGAAGCCCGGCGAGACGACGCCGAGGACCGGTGTGATGCGAAAGCCGGTCGAGGCAAGATAATTCGGCAGCCGCCCGACGGTCTCGACGAAGGAACCGGAAAGACCGATCTCCTCTTCCGTCTCGCGGATTGCCGCCATCTCAGGTGAGATATCGGCCGGATCGATCGAACCGCCGGGAAAAGCGATCTGCCCGGAATGTTTGCGCAGCGTCGCCGTTCGCTTGGTAAAGATCACGTGCGCCTCGTCACCGGCATCGACGACGGGCACGAGCACGGCCGCGTCGCGCAGCTTGAAGGTCTCAACCTCGGCGACGATATCCGGATTGAGGACATGATCACCGTGATCGCGCCAGGCATGGTCGACCGGTCCGCCATTCTGGTTGAGCGCGCGGCGGCGGAATTCGGCTGCGGAGAACAGCGGATAACGGTGGGTGATCGCATCATTCATCGGCAAAGAGCATCCAGTTCGTCGGCCGGCATGACAGGAAAAACCTCGCCAGAGGAGCGGATCGCAAACATCGCCCGTCCCTGCACGTCGAGAATCTCGCCAAGCGCGACCAGTTCATACATCACCGCACGCGACACCAGCGCCTCCAGCCGCCCGCGCACATGCAGATAGGGTTTAAGTTCGGCGTTGCCGTCCGCAATGGCAAAGCGCAGCCGATGCTGTCCTCCCGCCTCCACGACATCGCCGACATTGGTTCGCAATGTCAGCACCTGTTTACCCTCCCGATCCGTCACACTCATCTCCACGGCAATGAAGGGAGCGTCGGCGACCCTGATCCCGACCTTTTCCACAGGAGTTACAAGATAGGTCTTCTCATCTTCGTCCTTGCGCAAAACCGTCGAAAACAGCCGCACCAGCGCCGGCCGGCCGATCGGCGTGCCCATGTAGAACCAAGTGCCGTCGGCTCTGATCTCCATATCGATATCGCCGCAGAAAGGCGGATTCCACCGCTCGACCGGCGGTAAGCCGCGTTTTTTTCCGCCGCTTTCGTCAGAGGCGCGCGAAATCATGGCGGCAAGTCCTGCCGCATCCGCCTGTCCGCTGATTTCCTCGGCTGCCATTCTTCCGTCCCGGTTTGTCCTTAACGAAGTGATGTCACGAGATAGTCATTCGCAACGAACTTGTCAGCCCGTCACATCTCCATAACTCTATCGAGTATGAGGCACATGTATAAGTCCGCCGATTCGCTGCCGAATGATTTCAGCCGTTGGAGATGCCTATGGGTATGATGAAGACCGAAGCCAGCCTCGATGAAAAGGCAATCGTCGCCGCCGCCGAAAAGGCGCTCTCCGATATCGCCGCCATCCGCGGAGAGGTCTCGAAGGTGATCTTCGGTCAGGAAAGCGTCGTCGAGAACACCATTCTCGCCGTGCTCTCCGGTGGTCATGCCCTGCTCGTCGGCGTTCCCGGCCTTGCCAAGACCAGACTGGTGACGACACTCGGCGAAGTCCTCGGCCTCGCCGCCAACCGCATCCAGTTCACGCCCGACCTGATGCCCTCGGATATTCTCGGGTCCGAGGTGATGGATCAGGACGACAGTGGACGCCGGTCTTTCCGCTTCGTCAAGGGTCCTGTCTTCGCTCAGCTACTGATGGCCGACGAGATCAACCGCGCCTCGCCGCGGACCCAGTCGGCGCTTCTGCAAGCCATGCAGGAATATCACATCACGATCGCCGGCCAGCGTTATGACCTGCCGGCGCCCTTCCATGTGCTCGCCACCCAGAACCCGCTCGAGCAGGAAGGCACCTATCCCCTGCCCGAAGCCCAGCTCGACCGTTTTCTGCTGCAGGTCGACGTCAACTATCCCGAGCTCGCCGCCGAACGCCAGATCCTGCTCGAGACGACGGGTCTGGGAGAAACCCGGCCGGCAGCCGTCATCGACGCGCAGCGGCTGATCGAGATCCAGACGCTGGTGCGTCAGATGCCGGTGAGCGACACGGTCGTCGACGCCATCCTGGCGCTGGTGCGGTCCGCCCGCCCCGGCCAGGGCAATGCATCGACCGACAAGAACGTCGCCTGGGGTCCGGGTCCTCGCGCCGGCCAGGCGATGATGCTTTGCGCCCGTGCCCGGGCGCTCTATGAAGGCCGCCTGGCGCCCTCGCTCGACGATATTTTTGCGCTGGCCGAACCCATTCTCCAGCACCGTATGGCGCTGACATTCGCCGCCCGCGCCGAAGGCATGTCGGTGCGCGACGTCATCGCCGGACTGGTCAAGCAGGCAAAGGGATAAGGAAGCCGGACGCGTGGCATCTATCGGACAGATCGTCAATCCGACGTCAGGCAGCGATGCCCTTTCCCGCGCCAGGCAGCGGGCCGCCCTGGTGCCGGACTGCCTGGTGGAAGCCAAGCGCATCGCCAATACGGTGATCGCCGGCTGGCATGGCCGCCGCAAGCGCGGCATCGGCGAAAATTTCTGGCAGTTCCGTCCCTATGCCGAGGGCGAAAGCCTGTCGCGCATCGATTGGCGCCGCTCCGCCCGCGACGATCATACCTATGTGCGCGAGCGCGAATGGGAAGCGGCCCACACGATCTGGCTCTGGTGCGACATGTCGCCCTCGATGATGTACAAGTCGAGCTATGGCAGCGTCTCCAAGGAAAGTCGCGCGCTGGTCGTCATGCTGGCGCTGGCCGAGATACTCGCCCGCTCCGGCGAGCGTATCGGCTGCCCCGGCATCATGGATCCCGCCTCCACCCGCAATGCCGCCGAGCGTCTTGCGGCCGCGCTCATGCACACGCCGCTGACCGGCGGTCTGCCTGAAACGGCAATGATTCGCGGCTGGAGCGACCTCGTCCTCATCGGCGATTTCCTCGATGATGCACCGGCGATCATGGAACGCCTCGGCCCGCTTGCCCGCCGCGGCCTGCGCGGCCACGTGGTCGAGATATCGGATCCCGCCGAGGAAATATTCCCCTATAGCGGCCGCACCGAATTCACCGATCCGGAGAGCGGCGCCAAGCTCATCTCCGGCCGCGCCGAACACATCCGCGAAGCCTATCGCAATGCCTACCTCGCCCGCAGGGACAGCCTCGGCCAGTCGCTGCGCCATCTCGGCTGGACCTTTGCGACGCACCGCACCGATCATCTTGCCTCGGAGGCGCTGGTCGCGGTGCACATGTACCTTTCCGGCATGCCGGCCAAGGCAACGCATGGAGGGCAGCTGTGAACGCCCTTCCTTTCGCTTTCGCCTTTCCCGCCATTCTGGGCGCACTCGTCGCCTTGCCGGTCATCTGGTGGCTGCTGCGGCTGACGCCGCCGCGGCCGAAGACCGAGGTCTTCCCGCCGCTGAAAATCCTCGCCTCCGTTTTGAAGCGCGAGGAGACGCCGGCGCAGAGCCCGTGGTGGCTGACGCTGCTGCGCATGCTGCTCGCCGCCACCGTCATTCTTGCGATCGCCGATCCGGTCTTCAATCCGCGCACCAGTTCGCTCGCCTCAGGCGGCCCGCTCGTCCTCTTCGTCGACAACAGCTGGGCGGCGGCCCCAGACTGGGAGCGCCGCATCCAGACGGCCGACGCGTTGATAGACGACGCCGAATCCGCCGGCACGCCGGTGTCGATCGCCTTCACCGCCGATCCGACCAACAACGCCGTTCCAGGCACCGCCGCGGCCGCCCGCGACAAGCTGCGCGCCGCCGAGCCGCGACCGCTGGTGCCGGACCGCGAGCGCGCCTTCCAGGCGCTGCGCGCGGCGTTGAACGGCGTCAAACCCGGGACCCTCGCCTTCCTGACCGACGGCGCCGCTGTCAAGGCCAACGACGCGACGGTGCAAAGGCTCGCGGAACTCCAGCCCGCCGATCTCCGCCTGATCGAGGGCGATGCCGAACGGACGGTCGCCATCACCGCGGCCAACAATGCGGCCGATGCCATGACCGTCAAGGTCACACGGCTTAACAGTTCGCGCGCCGCATCCGTGGCGCTGAATGCGGTCGATACCCAGGGGCGCTCGATTGCCAACGGCAGGGTGGATTTCCGCCCCGGCCAGAGCGTGGCGACAAGTTCGATCACCGCCCCCTTCGAAATGCGCAACGATTTCGCCCGCGTCAGCGTCGACAACGGCGCAACGGCCGGCGCCGTTCACCTGCTCGACGATGCATTCAAGCGCCGCCGTGTTGTCTTGCTGTCTGGTGAAGGCGGGGATGAGTTCCAGCCGCTGCTCTCGCCGCTCTATTATATCCAGCGGGCGCTGCAGCCCTATGCGGATCTGATCCAGCCCAGCGATTCCGACCTTTCGGTCGCCATACCGAAACTTCTCGCCAGCAATCCCTCCATCATTATCATGGCCGATATCGGCCGTCTGCCTGAAGAAACCTACGAACCGCTGACGCGCTGGATATCGAATGGTGGCATGCTGCTGCGTTTTGCCGGTCCGCGCATGGCCGCAGCCCCTGCCGATGATCCGCTGATCCCCGTCATCCTGCGCCAGGGAGAGCGGGCGCTGGGCGGCACATTGTCCTGGAGCGAGCCGCAGTCGCTCGCCGAATTTCCGAGTTTCGGGCCTTTCGCCGGCATAGCGCGTCCCGTTGATGTCGTCGTCAAGCGGCAGGTGCTTGCCGAACCGACGCCCGATCTTGCCGAACGCACCTGGGCGAGCCTGGCTGACGGCACGCCGCTGGTGACGATGAAGCAGCTCGCATCCGGACAGATCGTCCTGTTTCATGTGACCGCGGAAGCGACCTGGTCCGATCTGCCGATCTCGGGCACTTTCGTCGACATGCTGCGCCACCTCCTGCAAATATCGCGCTCGGGCGGCGTCACGTCGGAGGCGCGCGGCAATGCGCGTATCTCCGAAACCCTGCCGCCATTCCGGATGCTGACGGCCAAGGGCACGCTCGTCTCCGAGACGGGCGCGGCGCGACCCCTCATTCCACAGGCCGGAGCCGAACCGACGGCGAATTTCGACAACCCGCCCGGGCTCTACGGTTCGGAAGACGGTTTCACCTCCCTGAACGTATTGCCTGAGGACGCCGAACTGACGCCGCTCGACACAACCGGGACCAATGCCGTGCGCGAAGGCCTGATTGGTGGCGAGAGCTGGTCGGCAAAGCCCGTGCTTTTTCTCGCAGCCTTTCTGCTGCTGCTGGCCGACAGTCTGGTCGTCCTTTTCATGAACGGCGCGTTCTCACGATTGCGCCCGGCTGCCCGCACAGCGGCGATGATCGCCATTGCGGTCAGTGTCGGCTTCCTCGTGCAACCCGGCATGCTTCATGCCGATGACTCGCAGCCCGGCGACGACCTCATTCTCCAGAGGCTCGACAATACGCATCTCGCCTATGTCGTCACCGGCGAACGGGACGTGGACGAGATATCCGAGCGCGGACTCGAGGGCCTTACCCAGTTCCTGACGTTCCGCACGACGCTGGAGCCGGCGCCGCCCGTCGGCATCGACCCCACCAAAGATGAACTCGCCTTCTATCCGATCATCTACTGGCCGGTTTCGGCAACGGCGCCGATGCCGCCGTCGGCGGCGATCAGCCGCATCGACGCCTATATGCGCAATGGCGGCACCGTGCTTTTCGATACGCGCGATCAGATTAGCGCCCTGGACAATGGCGGCAATATCAGCGCCAACGGCCAGAGGCTGCAGGCAATCCTCGCCAATCTCGACATTCCGCCGCTGGAACCGGTGCCATCGGACCACGTGCTGACGAAATCCTTCTATCTCCTGTCGAGCTTTCCCGGCCGTTACACCGGCAGCCCGCTTTGGATCGAGGCTCGGCAGGGTGGCCGCGAAGCGACCGAAAAATCGGCTGCGACGGCCGACGGCGTTTCGCCGATCCTGATCACCGGCAATGATTTCGCCGGCGCCTGGGCAGTCGACGATAACGGCGTGCCGATGCTGCCGACCGTGCCGTCCGATGAAGCGCAGCGCGAATATGCCTACCGTGCCGGTGTCAACATCATGATGTATATGCTGACCGGCAACTACAAGACCGACCAGGTCCATGTTCCCGACCTTCTCGAACGGTTAGGACAGTGAGATGACCTTCGACTTTTCGCCTTTCCTGCCCTGGCCGGTTCTGGCCGCACTGGCCGCCGTCAGCGTCATCATCGCCGCCTTCGCGATCTGGCGCGGCATTCGCGGCGCCTGGATCAGAACGCTGGCGGCGCTCGCCATGCTGACCGCCCTTGCCAATCCGGTGCTGCTGCAGGAGGATAGGGATCAGCTGTCGACGATCGTCCCGGTTCTCGTCGACCGAAGCCAGAGCCAGCAGACGCCCGATCGCGTCAAGATGACCGACGATGCGCTGGCGGCGTTGAAGGGGCAGCTCGCCCGCTTCCCCCAGATCGAGCCCCGCTTCGTCGATGTCGAAGGCGACGTCAATTCCGATGTGCCGTCGACGCGCCTGTTCGACGCGCTGTCGGCCAACATCGCCGATGTTCCGCCTGCCCGCATCGGCGGCGCCATCATGCTGACCGATGGTGAAGTTCACGATGTTCCGGCCGCCAATCAGGCGCTCGGTTTCGATGCGCCGATCCATGGCCTCATCACCGGCAAAGCCAACGAATTCGATCGCCGCATCGAAGTCATCAAGGGGCCGCGCTTCGGCATCGTCAATGAGGAGCAGCAGGTCGTTCTGCGCGTCTTCGACGACGGCCCGAGCCCCGGCGGCACGGCCAATGTCACGGTAAAGCTGAACGGTGACGAGATCGCCACCCTTCAGGCGACGCCCGGTCAGGATACGCCCTTCTCCTTCAAGGTGCCGGCCGGCGGCAGCAACGTGCTCGAATTTTCCGTTGCCGCACTTCCGGGCGAGGTCACCACTGCCAACAATCGCGCCGTTCACGTCATCGACGGCATCCGCCAGAATCTCCGCGTCCTTCTCGTCTCCGGCGAGCCGCATGCCGGCGAACGCGCCTGGCGCAACCTGCTGAAATCCGATGCCTCGGTCGATCTTGTCCATTTCACCATCCTGCGGCCGCCGGAAAAGCAGGACGGCACACCGATCAACGAGCTGTCGCTGATCGCCTTCCCGACGCGCGAACTCTTCGTCGACAAGATCAAGGATTTCGACCTGATCATCTTCGACCGCTACCAGCACCGCGGCGTGCTGCCGCTGCTTTATTACGATTACATCGCCCAATATGTCGACAATGGCGGCGCGCTGCTGATCGCCGCCGGTCCCGAGCATGCCGGCCCCGACTCCATCGCACTGACGCCGCTTTCCTCGGTCCTGCCGGCAACGCCCACCGGAGAGATGATCGAAAAGGCCTTCTACCCGCGCCTCTCCGAGGAAGGCCGCAAGCATCCCGTCACCCGCGGCCTGGACGGTTCGGGCGAGGATCCGCCGCATTGGGGCCGCTGGTTCCGCAGCGTCGATGTCGATCGGCCGCAGGGCGAGACGATCATGCTCGGTGCCGACAACCACCCGCTGCTGGTGCTGAACCGCGCCGGCCAGGGCCGGGTCGCCATGCTGCTTTCCGATCAGGGCTGGCTCTGGGCGCGCGGCTTCGAAGGCGGCGGACCGAACGTTTCGCTCTATCGCCGTATCGCCCATTGGCTGATGAAGGAGCCGGCGCTCGAGGAAGAAGCGCTGACGGCGCGCGCCGCCGGCCGGACGCTTGAAGTCACGCGCCAGACGATCGGCGACAATCCGGGCAACGCCACCGTGCGTTACCCCTCGGGCAAGACCGAAACCCTGCCGCTCACCCAGGCCGAACCGGGGCTCTACAAGGCCGAGAAGCGGATGGATGAAATCGGCCTCTTCGAAATCCGCAACGGCAAGCTGTCGACGCTTGTCCATATCGGCGCCGTCGACGCACCGGAATTCAAGGCGATGATCTCGACGACCGATGTGCTGAAGCCGGTCACCGAGAGAAGCAAGGGTCTCGTCACCCGCGTCGCCAACGAAAACGGCAGGATCAGCGTGCCGCCGATCCTGCCGGTACGCAGCCAGGTCCGCGTCGCCGACAATGATCGCATGATGATTCGCATGACCAGCGAGACGGTCTTGAAGGGCATCAACACGCTGCCGCTCTTTGCCGGTTTTGCCGGCGTCGGCATCCTGCTGTTGGCCTTCGGAACCATGTGGTGGCGCGAGGGGCGGTAATCTGATGTCGGAATTCGAGCTGACCGCCTCACCCTCGCCGGAGGAACTGGCGGCGATCACCGATGCGCTCTCCGCCTTCAACGCGAGTGATGTCGGCCCCTCCGATCGCCGGCCGCTTGCCGTTCTCATCCGCGATACCGACGGCAAGCTGACCGGCGGCCTGTCGGGCTTTACCGCCTGGGGCTGGCTCTTCACCCAGATGCTCTATATTCCCGACACGTTGCGCGGCACCGGTCTCGCCGGCAAGCTCCTCGCAAAAGCCGAAGAAGAAGCGAAAGCACGGGGATGCCGCGGCGCCTGGATCGACACCTTCAGCCCGCAGGCTCTCAGCGCTTATCTGCGCCAGGGCTATGAAGTTTTCGGCGAGCTTGAGGATTTCCCGGAAGGCCGCACGCGCAGCTTCCTCCGCAAACGTCTGTAAATCATCCGTGCCAGGCGATGATGCCCTTCAGCCGCTCGTGTGCATCCTCGGCGATCGGCACGACGAGCACGCGGCCGGGATCGACGGGGCCTGGAAAGGAAAGCGCGTTGTAGGCAACCTTCTGGAAGCCGAGCGGGCCGTAATAGGGCGGATCGCCGACGAGGATCACGGCTTCCGAGCCCTTGCGTCTGGCCGCCTCCACCGCGATCCGCACCAGTTCGCGGCCGATGCCCTGATTCTTGTGCGAGGGACGGACGGCGAGCGGGCCGAGAAGATGGCCCTTCACCGTGCCGGCCAGCACCGGCGTCATGCGCACGGAAGCGATCGTCTCGCCATTATCGGTGCAGATGAAGGAGAGCGACAGATCGTGCGGCCCCTGCTCGCGAATGCGCGCTGCCGCCCGCGTGAAGCGGCCCGGCCCAAAAGCTTCTTCGTTGATATGTTCGATGGCGGCGTCATGAGACGCGTCTTCGGTGAGGTAGACGAGATCGTGCTTGTACATGATGGCAGAAACCGGATGGACAGATTGATGGGTCTCGAACACGCCTTGGGCGTTCGGGAGCATCAGCGTCGTCGCGGGTTTCTGGCAATGAACATCGGGCAGGAATCCTAAAACCGTGAAAGGCCGATAGCAGGAAAAATTTCCGCCGTCCAACGCAAAATGCACACGACAGCACTGGAAATTATGCAGCGCCAAAACAACGTGACACACTGTTCAACCTTTACCGCCTGCAAAGCCCCGCTATCTCAGCTAACTTCGATCCCGACACGCAACCAAAGGAAATGAAGATCATGGGAATGCTGGTGGACGGCGTCTGGCATGATGTCTGGTACGACACGAAGGAGAGCAAGGGCCAGTTCAAGCGGCAGCCCTCGCAGTTCCGCAACTGGGTGACATCGGACGGTGAGGCCGGCCCTTCCGGCAGCGGCGGCTTCAAGGCCGAGGCCGGGCGTTATCATCTCTATGTCTCGCTTGCCTGCCCATGGGCGCACCGCACGCTGATCTTCCGCAAGCTGAAGAAGCTGGAGGAACTGATCTCAGTCTCGGTCGTCGACCCGCTGATGCTCGACAATGGCTGGGAATTCAAAGTCGGCGACGGCGCCACCGGCGACCAGCTCTTCGGTTCAGCCACGCTCTGGCAGATCTATGTCAAGGCCGATCCGCATTATTCCGGCCGCGTCACCGTTCCCGTTCTGTGGGACAAAAAGACCGGCACGATCGTCAGCAACGAATCCGCCGAGATCATCCGCATGTTCAACAGCGCCTTCGACGGGCTGACCGGCTCGAAGACCGATTTTTATCCCGAGGATCTCCGCGCCGAAATCGACACGCTGAACGCCACCGTCTACGACACCGTCAACAACGGCGTCTACAAGGCGGGCTTTGCCACCACGCAGGAAGCCTATGAGGAAAATGTCGGCAAGCTGTTCGAAACGCTCGACATGCTCGACGAACGTCTTGGCAAAGGCCGCTATCTCCTGGGCAACCGTCAGACCGAAGCCGACTGGCGCCTGTTCACGACGCTGGTGCGCTTCGACCCGGTCTATGTCGGCCATTTCAAATGCAACATCCGCCGGATCGCCGACTACCGCAACCTGCCCGGCTACTTAAGAGATCTCTATCAGACGCCAGGCATTGCCGAGACGGTGAACCTGACGCATATCAAGCAGCACTATTACCGCAGCCACAAGACCATCAATCCGACCGGCATCATTCCCGTCGGCCCGGCGCTCGATCTCGACAGCCCGCATGGACGTGCGAAGCTTGCCGCGGCTTAAAAAATGTGGAGCCCTCACCAGCGGTGGTCGGGCTCCTGCTCGCCTCGAAGCTCGGCAAGGCGGCGATGCGTCGCCTTGGTCGTACCCTCAGGCAGGCTGTCGAGCCGGAAGAAGCCGCTGTCGGAGATCTCCCAGTCAGGCGGGCGCGGCGCCGTCTGCTCGACATTCGCCCGGTAGAACACGACATGGTCGCGGCGAGTATTCGTGGTGTTGAAATAGACCTGGACCAGTTGCGGTTTGCCGATGATCCTGAGGTTGCCCTCTTCGCGCAATTCCTTAGCCAGCGCTTCTTCGACCGTCTCGTTGCGTTCCAGCCCGCCGCCCGGCATGTGCCAGCCGCCGATATAGCTGTGGCGCACCAGAAAAATCCGCCCCTCCGCATCGAAGCAGGCGGCCCTGACGCCCATCGTCATGCCGCGGGCGAAGGAGAAATAGACATGCAGAAGGCGCAGGGCCGTTCTGATATGAAGAGGCCGCTTTTCTTTATCCACCATCGTTCCGTTTCAGCCCTTCATCGCGCCGGATGTGTTTGATTTGTCAATAAGCTGGTCTATGTCTCGTAGCATGTTCAAGCTCGCGCATATTTCCGACGTCCACCTCGGGCCGTTACCCCGTCTTTCCATCCAGGAGCTGTTTTCAAAACGCATAACGGGCTTTGTGAACTGGCATCGAAATCGACGCAAGCACCTTTTCGGCAGCACGCTGGATCTGTTGCTCGACGACATCCGCGCCCACGAGGCGGATCATCTGGCAGTCACCGGCGACCTCGTCAATCTCGCGAGCGGTATCGAGATCCGCGCCGCCGCCGCCTGGCTGCGCGCGCTTGGCGATCCGGCCGACACCTCGGTGGTTCCCGGTAATCACGACGCCTATGTGCCCGGGGCCTACGAGAAGTCGATGCGCGCCTGGTACGAGTATGTCCGCGGCGATCTCTCCCCGCCGCAATGGCAGGAAGACCGCCATATTTTTCCCTATCTGCGCATCCGCGACAAAGTCGCGATCGTCGGCTGCTCGACGGCGGTCGCCACCCCTCCCTTTGCCGCCTCCGGCTTTTTCGGTGCGCGCCAGGCCCGCGATACCGTCAACATGCTGCGAGCGGCCGGCGAAGCCGGTCTCTTCCGGGTCGTGATGATCCATCATCCGCCGATCCGCGGCGCCACGACCTTCTACAAGCGGATGATCGGCATCCGCCGCTTCGCCGCGGTGATTTCGACCGGCGGCGCCGAACTTGTGTTGCACGGACACACGCACCTGAACACGCTGCACTGGCTGCGCGGCCAGGTGCAGCCGGTGCCCGTCGTCGGCATCGCCTCCGCCTCGCAAGGACCGGGCAGCATCAAGCCACCCGCCGCCTACAACCTCTTCTCCATCGACGGATCTCCCGGCGCCTGGGAACTCAGCGGCGAACGCTTCAGCGTCAACCGGTCCGGCGATGCCGTGATGGCGGAAAGCGCAGATATTTTCGCGCGTTAGCGCCGGCTCCGGACTCTTTTCCTCCAACACTTGAACCGATATCAGAGGAGGCCCGGCCATCGCCGCAGCAATTGCCATGGCGGCCGCTTACCCTCTTGGTATTTTTAGCGGTAAGCGTACAATCCGGCCAACGCATCGCCTCAGAACGGAGCCCGCCAATGACTTCTTCCTTCCGTCACCTGTCCAGACTTTCGCTCGCCGCCGGCTTTGCCTTCGGCATCGCCACAGCTGCTTTCGCGGTGGGCGACAACAACGATGACACCAATCCGCCGCCGAAGACCCAGACGACCAAGACCTGCACCGGCGGCAAGGTCTGGGACAAAGCCAAGAAGGAATGCGTCAACCCGAAGAAGAGCAGCTTCAACGACGACGATCTCTATAAGTTCGGCCGCGAATTTGCCTATGCCGGCCAGTATGACAATGCCATCACCGTGCTCAATCTCGCCCGCAACCAGAACGACCCGCGCATCCTGAACTATCTTGGCTACGCCAATCGCAAGGCTGGCCGCATGGAACTCGGCATGTCCTACTACCGCAAGGCGCTGCAGGCGGATGAGAACTACATCCTTGCCCGCTCCTACATGGGCATGGCGCTGGTGGAACAGGGAGACATCCAGGGCGCCCGTGTCCAGCTCGTCGAAATCCGCGATCGCGGCGGCGAAGGGACATGGGCCTATCGCGCTCTGCTGCAAAGCTTGAACGGCTACAAGACATATTGACGCAAGTTTTGTGGGCCACAATACGAAAATCCTTTGAGAAAAGGGGATGAAGACAGCCGGATGCTTGCGAAGTGCAGGAGACTTGCTTCATAAAGCACATGCGGCGTCGATAAGGCCGGCTTCGCGGCCGAGGCGAACCCATCGTCCGCGAAACCATTGTGAATGCTTCTTGGATAGACAATGCGTCAACCCGCAACGACCATCGATCTCCGGCGTGATCTCGTCGGCCTTCTGCCCCGCCTTCGCCGCTTCGCGATCACGCTCGCGGGTGAGGCCGCCGTGGCCGACGAACTCGTACAGGCCGTCTGTCAGCGCGCCATCGCAAAGGGCCATCAATGGAGTGGTGAAGGCCGCCTGGAAAGCTGGATCTACACGCTCGCTCGCCAGCAATGGACCGACGATAGCCGCAAGCGCAAGCCGAAGGCTTCCGTCCGCGGCAACGTCACGGATATTCGCGACGCCGCGCGCGAGCGCTCGGCTGCAGTCGATCCCGACGCCATTCATCGCATGATCGCCGATATGCCGGACGGCCTTTGCAGCATGTTCCTGCTCGTCGACGTCGAAGGCCACAGCTACCAGCAGGCGGCCGACATCATGGGCACGCCAGTGGCAAATGTCGTCTCACAGCTCGCGACGGCAAGGCTGCATTTTGCCGGACTTTCCGGCACCCACCCGATCCACAGGTACTGAATTGCTCGATCTTAGGAAATTGCCGCTCGAAGCCCAGCTTACCGCCCTTCTCGATGGCGAGGTCTCGCCCGAACAGCGCCACGAACTGGAGCAGCGCCTGGCAACCGACGAGAATGCGCGACGGCTGCACGAGAAACTGCGCCACGGCGCCGATTTCGGCCGCCGCCGTCTCGACGACATCCTGAAGGAGCCTGTGCCTCTCGCCCTCGTCCGCTCGATCAAGAGCACGCAGCCGCCGAAGACACCGATCGCGCAGCGCGCCACGCGCCCGCCGGTGAAACTGGCGCCGAGCGGCCCGCAGGCGCTGGCCGCCGCGCTTATTCTCTTCGCCGTCGGTTGCGGTATCGGCTATTTCGTCGGCACTAGCCCGGATGCCGACGAAATCGCCACCACGACCTCCGCGACGGCGCCTGCCAATACCAGCGACTGGCTGGGCGACGTCACCGCCT
The DNA here is from genome assembly GCF_019793435.1 of Rhizobium redzepovicii. Classification (GTDB taxonomy): domain Bacteria; phylum Pseudomonadota; class Alphaproteobacteria; order Rhizobiales; family Rhizobiaceae; genus Rhizobium; species Rhizobium redzepovicii. The sequence goes on from NZ_JAILYH010000021.1 coordinate 100,610, forward strand.
ATCAGCGCCTGCTGATCCGCCAGCCTCGCCATCTCGTCGAAGTGCCCGCCTCGCAGGCCGAGGAAATCTCCAGCTGGCTGACGACCGCGATCGGCGTGCCCTTCCGCGTGCCTGATCTCAGCGCCGAAGCCTGGACCTTCCAGGGCGCGCGCGTCATCCTCGGCGACAGCCGCCCTGTCGGCCAGCTCGTCTATTCCAACGCGGACGGCGACGTCATCTCCATCTGCTTCCGCAAGGACGCACAGCCACCGGAGACCGACGACTTCAAAGAAACCATCAAGGACGAGATCGGTCTGGTGACATGGCACAATGCCGGCACCTCCTACGTGCTTGCCGGCCCCTCCGCCGAGGCGGCCCTCGGCCAGCTCGCCATGAAGATCGCTACGGCGATATGATGCCGGCTGTCGTCCGTGGCGAATAATTACCGCCTGCGGAGCTGAGGTGGCACCATGGCAAATCAGCATCCCCTCATCCGCCTGCCGGCACCTTCTCCCCAAGGGAGAAGAGACATGCGGCAACCTCTCGCTCTTAAAACGTCTGCAGTGGGAAGGCAGGGCAGAAAGCTTGCTCCCCTCTTGTCCCCTCGGGGAGAAGGTGCCCGTAGGGCGGATGAGGGAGCCGCATGGCACGCCTTTCATTGGCTAGCGCTCACCGAAGACTCAACGAAGCCAATCTCCTCATCAGACCGCGCCGCACCGAAGCGATCGCGGCCTGATTCCATCGAAGATCAAGCCTTGCCGGCCTTCACATCGAGCACGCGGTTGGCCGCCGAGACGATCGCTTCCAGCGATGCCGCGACGATGTTGGTATTGATGCCGGCGCCGAAGAGCTTGCCGCCGGGATAGGAGGTCTCGACGTAGGAGATCGCCGCCGCGTTCGAGCCGTGCTGCAGAGAATGCTCGGAATAATCCTCTACCGACATCTCGATGCCGAGATAATGCGACAGTGCATTGATGAAGCCGTCGATCGGACCGTTGCCGCGCCCTTCGATGCGCTTGATCTCGCCATTGTCGGTGATCTCGGCCGCCACGATCCGCTGGCCCTTGTGCTCGGTATCGGGATAGGTGTGGTGGTCGGCGAATTTGAGGCGTCCATCGGGCTGCGTCACGTAGCGCTCGATGAAACGGTCGTAGATCCGCTTTGAAGGAAGCTCCTTGCCCTCGACGTCGGTAATGCGCTGGATATCCTCGCGGAACTCCACCTGCAGGTTGCGCGGCAGGTTCAGCCCGTAATCCTGCTGCAGAATATAGGCGATGCCGCCCTTGCCGGACTGCGAGTTGATGCGGATGATCGCCTCGTAGGAACGGCCGACGTCACGCGGATCGATCGGCAGGTACGGCACTTCCCAGACGGGGTGGTTGGCGACCTGCGCCGCCTTCATACCCTTGTTGATCGCATCCTGATGCGAGCCCGAGAAGGCCGTATAGACCAGCTCGCCGACGTAAGGATGACGCTCGCCGATCGCCATCTGGTTGGAATATTCGAACACTTCCTTGATACGCTCAATGTTCGAGCAGTCGATCTCGGGATCGACCCCTTGCGTGAACATGTTCAACGCCATCGTCACCATGTCGACATTGCCGGTGCGCTCACCATTGCCGAAGAGCGTGCCTTCGACACGGTCGGCGCCTGCCAGCAATGCCAGTTCGGCAGCGGCGATGCCGGTGCCGCGGTCGTTATGCGGGTGCAGGGAGATGATCAGATTCTCGCGATTGTCGAGATTGCGGCACATCCACTCGATCTGGTCGGCATAGACGTTCGGCGTCGCCATCTCGACGGTGGACGGCAGGTTGATGATCAGCTTGTTATCGGGCGTCGGCTTGACCACCTCGATGACGCCATTGCAGATTTCCAGCGCCACTTCGAGTTCCGTGCCGGTAAAGCTCTCGGGCGAATATTCGAAACGGTAGCCGCCGCCTGCCTTGACGGCCATGTCGGTAATCATCTTGGCAGCATCGACGGCGATCTGCTTGATGCCCTGCACATCCTTGGCGAAGACGACGCGGCGCTGCAGCTCGCTGGTCGAGTTGTAAAAATGTACGATTGGCCGGTTTGCGCCTTCCAGTGCTTCGAAGGTGCGGGTGATGAGTTCCGGGCGGCATTGGACCAGCACCTGCAGGGAGACGTCGGCGGGCACGTTGCCCTCTTCCACGCACCAGCGGGCGAAATCGAAATCGGTCTGCGAAGCGGAGGGGAAACCGATCTCGATTTCCTTGAAGCCCATCTCCAGCAGCAGCTGGAACATCCGCGCCTTGCGGTCGTGGCCCATCGGGTCGACCAGCGCCTGGTTGCCATCACGCAGGTCGACTGAGCACCAAACCGGCGCCTTGGTGATGGTCTTGGTCGGCCAGGTGCGGTCGGGAATGTTTACCTGCGGATAGGCCCGGTATTTCACCGCAGCGTCAGGCATGCCTTTTGCGGAGGCCGTTTTTCCCTCGGAGAATTGCGTCTTTGCATTCATCGTATCGTCTCCTCGTCCCGGCATTTGCCCCGCTCTTAGCCGATCGTGTCAGGCTTGGCGATAAACAAATGCGGACCTTTGTCGGTCGTTAGGTCAATTTTGAAAATGAATCGCGAGGAGCAATCGCCGGGCGGGCTTTCGGCCGCCGGGCGCTCCTCAAAGGACCCGGCAACCGCGCGTAAGGCCGAGGAGAAGAAGCGAGGTCAAGGCGCGCGTATTGTCACGCAGGGCGATGCGGCCGCGTGCAATCGTGTCTGAAATTCTGGCGCCAGTGGTCTTCATGGCCGCGCTTATAACCTTGGGCCGGGAAACTGGCAAGCCCTTGCTCGGGCTTTTGGCCGCCGAAGGCGCAGCGCCATTCCGCTACCGCGGCTGGCGTCGGTCTTTCCAAACGCTCACCAGCCGCGACAGCGCCAGCATCAGCCCGCCGGCGATCAGGCCCCAGAAAGCGCCGGAAATGCCGCCGAAGGAAACGCCTGAGGCGGTGACGAGGAAGGTGATCGCCGCCGCCTCGCGCGACTCCGGCGCCTGGAAGGCCGACATCGCCGAGGAGGAGAAAGCCCCGACCAGCGCCAGCCCGGCCACCGCCTCGATCAGGATCGGAGGCGCAAGCGCGACGAAAGCCGTCACCGCGCCGGCAAGCAGCCCGAGGATGACATACCCGACGCCGGCGGTCAGCGACGCCCAATAGCGCCGCTTCGGATCCGCGTGGGCATCCTGTCCGGCGCACATTGCCGCCGTGATCGCCGCCAGATTGACGGCGTGGCCGCCGAACGGCGCCGACAGCAGCGAGAAAAAGCCGGTGACGGCAAAGAGCGGACCGGCCTTCGGATCGTAGTGGTTGACCTTCAAGACGGCGATACCCGGAATGTTCTGCGAGGCCATGGTGACGATGAACAGCGGCAGCGCGATCGAAACAAGGCCGGCGAGACTGAACACCGGCCGGACGATTTCAGCCGCCGGCACCAGCGATTGTTCGAGCGAACTGAGAGAGCCGTCCGGAATATCGACGCCGAAGGTGAGCACCAGCACGAAGGCCGCGAGTGCCGCCGGCACCGCCCAGAGCCGTTTGAAGGCGCCTACGACGATCCAGGCGACGACGATCGGCAGGCCGAGCACGGGATTGAAGCTGATCGCCTTCACCGGCGCGAAGCAGAGGCCGATCAGCACGCCGGAGAGCATCGCATTGGCAAGCGGCGCCGGAATGGCGGCGACCGCCCGGCCGAGCGGCTTGAACAGCCCGGCGACGACGATCAGCGCGCCGCATATCAGGAATGCGCCGACCGCCGCATTGAAGCCGCCCTCAATCGGCCCGGTGCTTGCGAGCAGTGCGGCACCCGGCGTCGACCACGCGATGCTGATCGGCAACCGGGTCACCCCACTGAGCACGATCGCACAGATGCCCATGGAGATAGACAACGCCATCAGCCCCGAGGCCGCCTGCGCATCCGTGGCGCCGACCGCCTCGAGCCCGTGCAGCACGACGGCAAAGGAGCTGGCGGAGCCGACGAAGGCGGTCAGCAGCCCCATGAACAAGGCCTGGACGGAAAAATCTTTGAGCATGGCGGAACTCGAACTGCGGGAATGACGCATGGAGCATGACGGTTGCCGCCCGCGCAAGTCCGAATTCAGCTCCTTCCGTTCAGCACCTGTGTCTTCCGGCAGAAACAAAACGCCCTCGCCTGCTGCTGCAGGCGAGGGCGTTCAATAACACTACATGAGAAAACTCAGATATCGGCCTGCGACGTCACGATCCGCGAGACGAGACCATAGTCCTTCGCCTCTTCGGCCGACAGCCAGTAATCGCGATCGGTATCCTTGGCGATCTTTTCGAGCGGCTGGCCGGTGGCTGCCGCCATGATCTTGTTCAGGCGCTCGTTCATCTTGATGATCTCCCGTGCCTGGATCTCGATGTCGGATGCCATGCCGCGCGTGCCGCCCGAGGGTTGGTGCAGCAGGAAGCGGGTGTTCGGCAGGCACAGGCGCTGCTCCTTCGGAGCGGCGACATATATCAGCGCGCCGGCGGAGGCGACCCAGCCCGTGCCGATCATCCAGACCTTCGGCTTGATGAACTTGATCATGTCATGAATGGAATCGCCGGATTCGACGTGACCGCCGGGCGAATTCACATAGATGCGGATGTCTTCGTCGCTGGCCGCGGCAAGCGCCACAAGCTGCGAGCAGACCTTCTGCGCCAATTCCTGATTGATCGGTCCGTAGATGAAGATCGAACGCGACTTGAAAAGATTCGCCTCCGTTTCCTTGCCGAGCGGCAGTTCCTTCGTCTTGTCGTCCTGGTCTTCGTCGTTCATTCGAACCTCTTGGAGATGAATTCGGCTTCCCCGCACATAGTGCGACTCAATGCCTAAAACAATGTGGGAAAAACACAAGGCACCGAAGCGATGGAGATATCCTTAAGAAGCCGCGGGCCGTTCTGCAAGCCTTACTGAAATGTAACGGTGAAAGGCTTTGAAAAGCCTGAATCGGTTCCTACCTCAACCTCACGCAGCGATAGCTGCACCGAAAAACCATGGAGCGCTTTACGCGTCCGGTCGGATACGAGAGCGCTTCGGACCAACAGGAGGCAGACATGTCACCCGAAGAACGCCAATTGCTGACCGCCCTCTTCGACCGTGTGCGCACAGCAGCGGCCCAGCCGCGCGACCGCGACGCCGAGGCCCTGATCGACCAGGCAACGCGCGAACAGCCCTCCGCCACCTATTATCTCGCCCAGGCCGTCATCGTTCAGGAAAAGGGACTGGAAGCGGCCGCCAATCATATCAAGGAACTCGAAGAGCATGTCCGCCAGCTGGAAGCCGGCGCGAGTGAGCACCGCCAGGCCGAACAGGGCGGCGGCTTCCTGAGCTCGATCTTCGGCAACACCCAGACGCAGCAGCCGGCACCCGTCCCTTCCAATCACGGTCCCTGGGGTCAGCAGTCCCGCGCCTACGACGATTCCCGCGGCTGCGACCGCGATGGCCGCCAGCCGCAGCAGCAACAACCAACCGGCCCCTGGAGCCAGCAGGCCTATGCGCCGTCCGCCGGCGGCAGCTTCCTGCGCGGCGCGCTCGGCACGGCAGCCGGCGTTGCCGGCGGCATGCTGCTTGCCAATTCGCTGAGCGGCATCTTCGGCAATCACATGTCCTCGCTCGGCTGGGGCTCGCCCTTCGGCGCCAACCCTTTCGGCAATGCCAGCGCGCCTACCGAGGAAACCGTCATCAACAATTATTATGGCAATGACGACACTGGCCAGGCGTCCGACAATGCGGCCGATAATAACGACAACGACAATGTGCAGCAGGCCGATTATGACGACGGCGACGATTACAGCGATGACTCGTCTAGTGACGACGTTACGGATGTTTGAGGTTCAACCGACAAGGATGGGTGGCAATTGGTATTCGATTGCCGCACCGTATCCCGGCCCTTCGCTTGGGCTCAGGGCGTTCGCCGCTGCAATCGATTCACTGGATCGATTGCTCGGGCTGCGCCCGACCGCGGCTCACCCACGTCCGCGATAGGTGGCGACGCCCTGCTCCGGCAGCCACACACCTTCCGGCGGCTTGCCGGTCTGCCAGAAGACGTCGATCGGAATGCCGCCGCGCGGATACCAGTAGGCGCCGATCCTCAGCCACTTGGGATCAAGCAGCTCGACGATGCGCTTGGCGATGTAGATCGAGCAATCCTCGTGGAAAGCGCCGTGATTGCGGAAGGAATGCAGGAAGAGCTTCAGCGACTTCGATTCCACCAGCCATTCGCCCGGAATGTAATCGATGACGATATGGGCGAAATCCGGCTGTCCGGTCATCGGGCAGAGCGAAGTGAATTCCGGCGCGGTGAAGCGCACGACGTAATCGGTGCCGGCATGGTTGGACGGCACTTTTTCAAGCACTGCCTGCTCCGGCGATTGTGCGGTTTCGGTTTGCTGGCCCAGCATCGAAAGGCTGGAAACATCGGTATTCGGCATCATGCCTCCTTGACGACTTTGACGCGGATTCCATGGGCCTTTTCGCCCTCCGGCTCCACGTGAATGGCTATTTTGGCGCCCTCGTGCACCGCACTGATGGCATCCTCAAGGCGGTCGCATATATCATGCGCCTGCCGCACCGACATAGTGCCGGGAACCACCATGTGAAAATCGATGAAGGTGACGGCGCCGGCCCGCCTGGTCTTCAGGTCGTGTACGCCGATCGAGCCTGACGCATGGGTGGCGATCGCCTGCTTGATCGCCTCCTCCTCGCGCGGCTCAACGGCCTGGTCCATCAGCCCTCCGATCGATTGCGAGATCACCTTCCAGCCCTGGTAGATGATGTTGACGGCAACCAGAATGGCAAGCACCGGATCGAAGATCGCATAACCGGTCGCCAGCGCCAGCAGCAGGCCGGCGAGCACGCCGACGGAGGTCACCACATCCGACAAGATATGCTGCCCGTCCGCGGCAAGTGCGGCCGAGCGATGTTTGCGCCCGGTCCGGATCAGCAGCCGCGCCCAGACCGCATTGATGACACCGGCCGCGAAATTGATCGCAAGCCCGAGCACCGGCGCATCGAGCATGCGGGGCTCGGCGAGGTAGCCGATCGCCTCGTTGACGATCAGGAGTGCGGCGACCACGATCAGTACGCCCTCGGTGACCGCCGACAGATATTCCGCCTTGTGATGGCCGAAGGGATGGTCGTGATCGGCCGGCTTCTGCGCATAGCGAATGACGAAAAAGGCGATGAAGGCGGCAACGACGTTGACCGTCGATTCGAGCCCGTCCGACAGCAGCGCCACCGATCCGGTGACCCACCAAGCCACCATCTTCAGGCCCATGACGCCGAGCGACAGCGGAATGCCCCACATCGCCAGCGTCCTAACCGTAAGATCGCCGTTGTCACTCATATCGTCCTCCTGCGGTTGCGAATGAATTGCAGGGTCCAAGCCATTGAAACGCAAAACCGCCCACGCGAATGTCGCGCAGGCGGCCCAGTTGAGGGTGATATGGGCGATGATGATGGATTTGTCAAAGGAGAATGCCACTCCGTTCACAGGCGTTGCCGCCCCTCGCCGGAAAGCTGCCTTGCGGCGCGACTCAGCCGATCGGGTAGGAAAGGTCAGCCTGCGGCCAGCGCAGGAGAGCGGCCTGCCCTGCCGGCGTCAGCGCGTAGACGCCCTTTTCCTGGCGCTCGAACCATCCATAGACGTTGTCGCGCAGGATCGGACCGGCCTTTGACGTCAGCGCCTTCATATCTCGAGGCCTTACGATTCCCCGATCGAGTGCCGAAGCGCAAAGCAGCGCCTGCTGACGGTAGGCGGTCATGATCGGCGCCCGCGAGCCGCCGCCAACGGCAGGATCGCCGCGGCGGCGCTGATGCTCCTTGACGAGGCGCGTGCGCCGCTTCGGATTGGTGCGCGGCATCGGCGAGACGGAACTGACGATGACGCTGACCTCACCGCCGTCGGAGACGCCGAGCATGCCGATGCCGAGCCGTCGACAGAGGTCGCGGTAACGTTTATCGGCCTCCCGCCCACGCCCCTTGGCCGAAACGCGGGCCGCGATCCAGACTTCATCGCTGATGGCGGCGCGGTCGACTGCCTGGAGAAGCAGTTCGAGGTTGAAGGAAAGTTTCAGTTCGCAGACCACCACGACCGGCGGCTCGCCCTCGCTCAAGCCGACGAGATCGCATCCGGCGACCTCGCCCTTCACGACATAACCGGCCGCTTCGAGGAAAGTTTTGACCGGCAGGTAGAGCGACGTTTCCACAGCGAAAACGGCGACTCAGGCGGCGTTGAGATCAGCAATCTCGCCATATCGGGCGAGCAGTCGCGGTGAGGACATGTCGCCGGTTTCTTCGTCGACGATCACGGCATAGGCCGCCACGCCGACGAACCGCTCAGCCATCGCCGAGGCGATCTTTTCAGCGCTGACGGAGTTCGACGCCTGGCGCATTTCGCCGGGCACAAGATTGCCGCGGTTCTTGCGGTAAGGGAGCACGATGAACTTTTCAGCATTGGCCACGGCGATAATTCCCGGTTAATCGTTCCTGAAATGTTCTGATTTGCACGATAAAGTCAACCGCTGAATGGCCGCCCGCCCTTCCCGTGACAAGGAAGGGCGGGGCGGATAGCCATCAAGCAGCCTTCGTCTTCGCCTTGCGGGCCAGATGCGCCACGACATTTTCGATCATCCGCATACCGGCATCGCCGCCGAGCGTCATGATCGATTCCGGATGGAACTGCACTGCGGCGATCGGCTCCTTCTCATGTTCGATGCCCATGATCGTACCGTCTTCGCTTTCCGCCGTGATGATGAACTCGCGCGGCAGCGTCGAAGGATCGGCGAAGATCGAGTGATAACGGCCGACCGTCACTTCCTTCGACAGGCCGGAGAAGACGATGCCCGGCTCCAGCACGCGGATGCGCGACGGCTTGCCGTGCATCGGCAGGGCCAGATGGCGCAGTTCCCCGCCATAGGCTTCGGCGAGCGCCTGCAGGCCGAGGCAGACGCCGAAGATCGGCAGGTTGCGCGCCCGCGCCTTCTTGATCGTCGCCTTGCAGTCGAAATCCTTGGGCGTTCCGGGTCCCGGCGACAGCACGACGAGGTCAGGATTCAGCCGGTCGAAGATCTCGTCCGGCACCGGCGTGCGCACGGTCGAAACCGTCGCCCCGGTCTGGCGGAAATAATTGGCGAGCGTGTGAACGAAGCTGTCCTCATGATCGATCAACAGGATGCTGACACCCTTGCCGACGCTTGCGACGTCGCGCTGGATCTTGCCGGAATTGCCCGTTTTGGCATCGCGGATGGCGGAAAGCATGGCGGAGGCCTTCAATTCTGTTTCGGCTTCTTCTTCCTCTGGAATGGAATCGTTGAGCAGCGTCGCGCCGGCGCGCACCTCGGCGATGCCGTCCTTGATGCGCACGGTGCGTAGCGTCAAACCGGTATTCATATCGCCGTTGAAGCCGACCATGCCGATCGCCCCACCATACCATGCGCGCGGGCTCTTTTCATGGCTCTCGATGAAGCGCATCGCCCAGAGCTTCGGCGCGCCAGTGACGGTGACGGCCCAGGCGTGGCTGAGGAAACCGTCGAAGGCATCCATATCGTCGCGCAGCCGCCCTTCGATGTGGTCGACCGTATGGATCAGGCGCGAATACATCTCGATCTGCCGGCGGCCAATCACCTTGACCGAGCCGGGTTCGCAGACGCGGCTCTTGTCGTTGCGATCGACGTCGGAGCACATGGTCAGCTCGGATTCGTCCTTCTTGGAATTCAAAAGCTTCAGGATCTGCTCGCTGTCGGCGATCGGATCGTCGCCGCGTTTGATCGTGCCCGAAATCGGGCAGGTCTCGATGCGGCGGCCGGACACGCGCACGAACATTTCGGGCGATGCGCCGACCAGATATTCCTGGCTGCCGAGATTGATGAAGAAGGAATAGGGCGACGGGTTGATCGCCTTCAGCCGCCTGGAAATGTCGGAAGGCTTGCTGTCGCAGCGCTCCATGAATTTCTGCCCCGGCACGACTTCGAAGAGGTCGCCCTTGCGGAAACTTTCCTTCGCCTTGGTGACGAGCTCGGCATATTCGCCCGGCCGGTGATCGCTCTTCGGCGGAATGGCATCCGTGTGCTTGAAAGGCTCCGGCGCAATATCCTGCGCCTTGCCCTCGGTCGTCACGCCGCCCTTTTCGAAATCGTAACGGTCGATCCAGGCCTTGGCGGCGTAATTGTCGACGACGAGGATCTCGTCGGGCAGGTAAAGCACCATGTCGCGCTGGTCGGAGGGCCGCGTCAACTTCAGATCGATTGCGTCGAACTGGAAGGCGATGTCGTAGCCGAAGGCGCCGTAGAGCCCGAGGCTCGCATCCGCGTGCGAATAGAAGAGGTCGGTAACGGCGCGCAGCACGGTGAAGACCGTCGGCATCTTCGAGCGCTCTTCCTCGGTGAACACCCGGTCCGGCGTCTTGACGGAAAGGTCGAGGCGCCGGGCGGAGGAAGCGCCGAGCACGAGGTCGGAGACCGTCTTCAGCCGCTCGGTCACGAAGCCGAGAAGCACCTCGCCGCGCTCGTTATAGGCCTCGATCCAGACATCGCGCCCGAAGGAGGAGATGCCGAGCGGCGGATCGACGACGGCGGTATCCCAGCGCGTATAACGGCCCGGATATTCGTAGTTCGACGAGAACACCGCACCGCGGCGCTCATCGAGCTTGTCGATATAGGAAGAGACCGCGTCGCCGTAGGGGATCGCACGCCGCTGCCGCGTGACCGATATCCCGCCCTTGGTCTCGTAGATTTCCGCACCATCATCCCGCAGGATCGTTACCATTGTTCCACTCCGTTATCGGGGCCCGGACGACAGGCGGCGATAAATAAAAAAGCCGCCTCGAAGTTTCGGGCGGCTCACTCGTCGTCGTCTTTGGACACGATTGGTCGAGGCCGCCTTAGCGAGCCCACCACCAAACAGCAATGTTCAAGGACTTGATCATGGAAAAATTGTTAGCCTGAGATCAGCCGCCGCGCAAGAGGCGATTGCGCGAATGAAAGAGGCGGCCCGAAAGCCGCCCTCTCCCCAGCCTCGAAGGCGTATCGACAATCAGAAGGTCTTGGTGAGCGAGACCTTGAAGGTACGGCCAGGCTCGGAATACCAATCGCGCGGCTGCGATGCCGTCGAGACAAGATTGACGTCCCGCACGGCGAGCGCATTGAAATATTCCTGGTCGAAGATGTTGTAGACGCCGGCTTGAACGCGCAGGCCCGGCACCTGTTCCGGCGTCCACCAGCCGGTCAGGTCGACGATTGCATAGCCGGGCGCATCGAAGGTCGTATCGGCGGTCGAGCCGACAGTCTTGAGATGATCGGTGAGCATGCCCGCCGCAAGCGTCGAGGAAAGGTCGAAGCCGAAAGTCTCGTTGCTCCAGCCACCGCCGACGATCGCCTTGAAGGGCGCCACCGAGCGCAGGCGCTGGGCGGTTTCCTCGTTCCTGCCGTAAGCATAGGCAAGTGCGGCGTGCAGGTTGATGCCGTTATTGAACGTCTTGTCGGCGCTCGCTTCGACACCCGAGATCGTCACACTGCTGATGTTGGTATAGTTGAACTCGGTGATACCGGTGGAGGCGTTGACGCTCGTCACCGTTTCAATGAAGTTGTGGTACCGGTTGTGGAAGAGCGCCAGACGACCGTTGAAATCGCCTGTGTCGAAATTGGCGCCCATTTCGACACCGTAGCCGGTCTCGGGCTTCAGGTCGGGATTGCCGAGCTGGGCATAATTGCCGCCCGCATTGTAGAAGCGGCTATAGAGTTCGTCGACAGTCGGGGCGCGGAAGGCCGACGACAACTGGGTGTAGAGTTGCACATCGGGTGTCAGCTCGTAGGTGGCAAGCACCTTCGGCGAAGCATGCTGATCGCTGCGATCGGACAGCGCACCGAATTTTGCAAGCGCGGGGTTGCTGGCGAAACCGCCACCCGTCGACGGATCATAGCTGAACCAGTCGAAACGAATGCCCGGCGTCAGCGCAAAATTCGTATCGCCGAACTCGATTTTGTCCTCGATCGACAGGCCCATCGTCTTGCTGTCAACATCCGGCACTTCCGACTGGTTGTTGAGCGAGGGGCACGTGGTCGGCGTCGGGCAAAGCGCGGAGCTGTACTGGCTCCAGGCCGACGTCGTCGCGTCGAGCGTTGCCTTTACCGAATGGCGGACGTTCGAATATTCGAAATCTTTGGTGACCGTGCCGTGGAAGCCCCAGGTCTTATTTTCGATCTCGTTGTTGCGGCCGTAGGCGACATTGGCCGCTGTGCGTCCCTTGCTGCCCGACTCCTTTTTCAGATCCTGCCAGTAAAGGACGGCCCGTGCGCTGGTGAAGAATGCATCCGAGGACTGTGCTTCATAGTCATAGTCGAGCGATACACGATCGCGGTCGCGCAGTTCGCGGCCGTCATAGTTGTCGATCATGTAGGTGCGTCCGGTTCCCTGCAGATCTCTCAGGTCTGTCTGGAGATCCCGGCGGAACCGTTCCGCCGTCAGGCCGATGCGATGACCGCCTTCCAGGTCCTGGCGGAGATTGAAGAGCAGGTTGTGCTGGTCGAAATCGGCGGGATCGGCCTCGGTGCGATACCGGCCATAGACGTCGGTGTTGCCCATGTTCGCCCGCTCATGGCCCTTGCGGTAGCCGCCCTGAAACAGGATTGACGTGCCGCCGATCTTCTTCGCCGCGGCCGCCGAGCCGGAAAGGCTGCTATCTTCGCTGTCATAGGTAGACTTGACGATCGCACCCCAGTCACGGCCTTCCGGAATGATATCCTCCGGCTCCAGCGTGTTGACGACGATCGCACCACCGAGCATGCCCGAGCCGCCCTTGCTGGAATCCGCGCCGCGCACGATATCGAGCGACGACAGAGAGTTGAAATCGAACGTGTCACCGCCGCCGTTGGCGTTGGCCGGCGCAAATGCACCCTGGCGTGCGCTGTTCGAGAGATAGGGGATTGGAATGCCATCCACCACGGTCAGGATGCGTGCGCCGGAGAGGCCGCGCAGATTGACGCCGGCATCGCCGCGGGAGAAGTTCACGCCGGGATCGACCCTGCGTCCGAGGTCTTCGAGATTGGTGACCTGTTTCTCGTCGAGTTGCTTGTCGGTGATCTCCGTTGCAAGCGGCGTGTCGGCGACGCTGCCCGGCGCCACGCGTTTGCCTTTGACGACGATCTTCTGCAGGACGGTGCTGTCATCCGTCGTCGCTTGCGGCGTGGTTGCCGCGGCGCTTTGCGCGAAAGACTGCGAAACTGGAAGAACATATGCGGCTGCCGTGCAGACCAATAGCACCGAGCGCCAATACCGGACGATCATAACCTACCCTCTAAATGATGATTACCGGGCTGGCTGGTCGTGGCGCGTCGAACGCTCGAGGGGCTGGCTGGGCTTTTGCGGATGAAGGCGATGCAGAATTCCGCCCTCTTTTTGCCGCATAAAAAACATGATAAGTTCTGTCAACATAAACCGGCAAAATATGTTGAATAAATTGATCAAGTTTTAACGATGTTTCCTGACGTTGCGCAATTGCAACGAAAATCGCCATAATGCGTTACCCCTACGCAATCGACATGACGGAAACGGATGCGTTGAGAAAACTTTCGATACTGGCGATCCTTCTCGCCGCAGCCACCTTTCTTGCCGGTGCCCGCCTGCCCCCGCACGGTCCCCTAC
>NZ_JAILYH010000022.1 GCF_019793435.1 Rhizobium redzepovicii
GCGACAATGGCGGCTCCGGCAAGAGCGACAATGGCGGCTCCGGCAAGAGCGACAATGGCGGCTCCGGCAAGAGCGACAACGGCGGCTCCGGCAAGAGCGACAATGGCGGCTCCGGCAAGAGCGACAATGGCGGCTCCGGCAAGAGCGACAATGGCGGCTCCGGCAAGAGCGACAACGGCGGCTCCGGCAAGAGCGACAATGGCGGCTCCGGCAAGAGCGACAACGGCGGCTCCGGCAAGGGCGGCTCTGAATCCAAGCCGGACTAAGCTTATCCGCACAGAAATGCAAAAGGTGAGGCCGCCCTTGCGGCCTCACCTTTTTGAGTCATCGCTTTGTGTATCGATCGGCAGCACACACGGCGAGGAAACCAACGCCTGGATCGTCGCCTTCGGGCACGCCGCCGCTCCGCCCTCGCTCATTCCTGTCCTCCGGCTTGACCAGCGGGATGTCACAGCAATGAGGGTGGAGAAGTGGGCGCCCGTCAAAGTCCCGTTGGTGCGATAGGATAGGGTGCCGACGGATAGTGTGGCCGCTTACGCTGCACAAGCCTCGCACAAACCGCGGATCTCGATCGTCGTCTTCGCTGGTTTGAATTTCTGCCCCCGCACCCAGGCCATCAGTCGGTGGTCGACCTCGTGATCGTGGAACTCCGTCACCTGGCCGCAGCTTTCGCAGATCGCGAAGGCGACGATGCCGTGGCTGTGGCAGTCGTCACCCGGATGGGCGCAGGCGACGAAGGAATTGATGCTTTCGAGCCGGTGCACGACACCGTATTCGAGCAGCTTTTCCAGCGCCCGGTAGACCTGCAGCGGCGCGCGAAACCCGTGGTCCCTCAGCTTGTCGAGGATGGTATAGGCGCTGAGCGGCCCTTCGGCCTTTTCGAGCACGTCGAAGACCAGCGACTGGTTCTTGGTGAGTTGCGGTGTCGTCATGAACCTTGTCCTTGCATGCCTGCGCGATGCCGCCTGAGGGGAAGCAGGCTGAGAATGAAGAGGATCAGCGCCGCGACCACGATCGAGGGACCGGAGGGCGTGTCGTAGGTGAGCGAGCCGAACAGCCCGCCGACGACGGCAACCGCCCCGATGACCGAGGCGAGCACCGCCATCATCTCCGGCGTCGCCGAAAAGCGCCGCGCCGCGGCCGCCGGAATGATCAGCAGCGAGGTGATCAGCATGATGCCGACGATCTTCATGGCAATGGCGATGACGACGGCCATCAAAAGCATGAAGAACAGCCGCGCCCGCTCCGGCTTCAGACCCTCGGCCTCGGCAAGCTCGGCATTGACGGTTGCCGCCAGCAGCGGCCGCCAGAGCCAGGCCATCGCCACGAGCACGAAGAGCCCTCCACCCCAGATCAGCGCGATGTCGGTCGTTGAAACAGCAAGGATGTCGCCGAACAGGAAGGCGATGAGATCGATCCGCACCCAGCTCATGAAGGCGACCATGACGAGGCCGATTGCCAATGTGGCATGCGAGAGGATGCCGAGCAGCGCATCGGCCGACAGCGCCTGGCGCTTCTGCAGGAAGAGCAGCAACACCGATACGAGGGCTGCGACGGCAAAGACGGCCAGCGTCAGATTGAGTTCGAAGAGCAGCGACAGCGCGACGCCGAGCAGCGCCGAATGGGCGATCGTATCGCCGAAATAAGCCATGCGCCGCCAGATGATGAAGCAGCCGAGCGGTCCAGTCGTCAGCGCTAGCCCAACGCCGGCGAGGATGGCGCGAACAAAGAAATCGTCAAGCATGGCGGCCCTCCCCACTGTGGGAATGGGCGTGCGAGTGCTCATGTCCATGATGACCATCATGATCATGAGCATGGTCGTGCCCGTGATCATGCGCGTGATGCCCGTCATCGGGGTGGCAATGGTCGGTCACCGAACCGTCGGCATGTTGCACGCGCCCATCCGGCAGATGCGTATGGTCGTGATGATGGCTGTAGACGGCAAGCGTCTGCGCCGCGCGGCTGCCGAACAGACGCACATATTCCGGGCTGCGGCTGACGGCTTCGGGCGTGCCGCGGCAGCAGACATGGCCGTTGAGGCAGATGACCGTGTCGGTCTCGGCCATGACGACGTGGAGATCGTGCGAGATCAGCAGGATGCCGCAGCCGCTGGCGTTGCGGATCGATTTGATCAGATCGTAGAGCGCGATCTCGCCGGAGAAATCGACACCCTGCACCGGCTCGTCGAGCACGAGCAGGTCGGGTTTGCGGGCAATGGCGCGCGCCATCAGCGCCCGCTGGAATTCGCCCCCGGAGAGATGCTGCACCTCGGCATCGAGCATATGGTCGATGCCGGCGGCTTCGAGTGCCGCGCGCATGTCACGTTCCGGCAGGGGTCCGGTCAGCGTCATCAGCCGGCGCACCGAGAGCGGCAGCGTCCAGTCGATCGCAAGCTTCTGCGGGACATAGCCGACCTTCAGGCCGGCCAGACGCTTCACCCTGCCCTCATTCGGCTTCAGCACACCGATCGCCGCCTTGGCGCTGGTCGACTTGCCCGAGCCGTTCGGCCCGATCAGCGTCACGATCTCGCCGCGCGAGACGGAAAATTCGACGCCGCGCACAAGCCAGCGGCCGTTGCGCAGAACGCCGACATTCTCAAGCGAAACTAGCGGTTCGCCCTTCGTATTTGCGGGAGAGAGCATCAAATTTTCCGACAGCGCTGTTGCATCCTGCTATTGCACACGTTATAGCATAACGCAATTGATGTAATAACATAACATCTGCAATTCAAGCGGAGCATTCGATGAAACGCACCCTGGGCCCAGCCCTGAAGATCCTGGCCTTCAAAATTCCGCTCGCCTTCGCCCTACCGGCGCTGGCGGTTCCCGCCTTGCTGTTTGCCGGCAGCATGCGGGCGGCCGATGCGCCCGTCGTCGTCACTTCGATCAAGCCGATCCATTCGCTGGTTGCAGCGATCATGCAGGGTGTGGGCGAACCGGAGCTGATCGTCGATGGCGCCGCCTCCCCGCATACTTACAGCTTGAAGCCGTCGAATGCGCGCGCGCTGCAGGAAGCCAAGGTGATCTTCTGGACCGGTCCTGGCCTCGAGGCTTTTCTGGAAAAGCCGCTGCAGGCGCTGGGCTCGAAGGCCAGCATCGCCGAGCTCGATCATGCCCCCGGCCTCGTCAAGCTGCCCTTCCGCGAAGGCGGCGCCTTCGAGCCGCATGAGGATGGCGATGAGCATCAGGGCGCTTCCGCCGAGGGTGAGGATCACGATCATGCCGCCGGCACCGGCCATGATGATGACCACGACCATGGCGCCTTCGACACGCATCTCTGGCTCGACCCGATGAATGCCAAAGCCATGGCCGCCGTGATCACCACAACTCTTGTCGCCGCCGATCCCGCCAATGCGCTGACCTACCAGGCCAATGCCAAGGCGCTGGACGACAAGCTGACGGCCCTGGACAAGGAAATCGCCGCCACGGTCGCTCCCGTCAAGGACAAGCCCTTCATCGTCTTCCACGACGCTTACCAGTATTTCGAGCATCGCTATGGCATCCGCGTCGCCGGCTCGATCACCGTCAGCCCGGAAACCATTCCCGGTGCAGAGCGCGTTTCAGAAATCCACCGCAAGGTCGGCGAACTGGGCGCCACCTGCGTCTTTGCCGAACCGCAATTCGAGCCGCGCCTCGTCAATGTCGTCATCGAAGGCACGAACGCCAGATCCGGCGTGCTCGACCCCGAAGCCGCAACGTTGAAGGCCGGCCCCGATCTCTACTTCACCCTCATGCGCGGCATCGCCGACAGCATGAAGGATTGCCTCTCCAGCGCATGATAATCATGCGGCGCTGCGGGGAGAGCTGAGGCGGAAAGAGGCGGATGACCCCGTTCCGCCTTTTTTCGGCCCCGCCGATGTAATGATATAACATTAAAATGCGAGGTTTCATGGACAACAGACTTCCGGTCACGGTGCTCTCCGGCTTTCTCGGCGCCGGCAAGACGACGCTGCTGAACTACGTGCTTGCCAATCGCGACGGCATGCGCGTCGCCGTCATCGTCAACGACATGAGCGAGGTGAATATCGACGCCGCCCTGGTGCGCGACGGCGGCGCCAATCTGTCTCGCACCGAGGAGCAGCTGGTCGAGATGACCAATGGCTGTATCTGCTGCACCCTGCGCGACGACCTCTTGAAAGAGGTGCGCGATCTGGCGACCCAAGGCCGCTTCGACTACCTGCTGATCGAATCCACCGGCATCGCCGAGCCCCTGCCCGTCGCCACCACCTTCGAATTCCGCGACGAGAACGGAGAAAGCCTTTCCGACGTCGCAAGGCTGGATACGATGGTGACCGTCGTCGATGCCGCCAACCTGCTCGCCGATTATGCCTCCGCCGATTTCCTCGCCGACCGCGGCGAAACGGCAGGCGATGGCGATACCAGAACCATCGTCGACCTGCTGGTCGAGCAGATCGAATTCGCCGATGTCGTGGTGCTGAACAAGATCGGCACGGCAAGCGAGACGGAACGGGATGCCGCGCGGAAAATCATCACCGTCCTCAACCCGGATGCGCAGCTGATCGAGACGGATTTCGGCAAGGTGGTGCTGAAGCAAGTGCTCGGCACCGGCCGCTTCGATATCGACAGGGCCGAGACCCACCCGCTCTGGTACAAGGAGCTGCACGGCTTCAAGGACCATGTGCCGGAAACCGAGGAATACGGCATCCGCTCCTTCGTCTACCGCGAAAAGCGGCCCTTCCATCCGGCAAAATTGCAAGCCTTTCTCGATCTGACATGGCCGGGCGTGGTGCGCGCCAAGGGCTTTTTCTGGCTGGCGACGCGGCCGCATCATGTCGGCGAGATCAGCCAGGCGGGCGCCCTCGTGCGCACCGGCAAGATGGGTCTTTGGTGGGCGGCGGTGCCGCGCGAACAATGGCCTGACGAACCGGGCTTCATGAATGCCATCGGCCCCTATCTCGACCCCGTCTGGGGCGACCGCCGCCAGGAGATCGTCTTCATCGGCGCCGACCCGATGGATGAGGCTTGGATCAGGAGAGAACTTGACGCCTGCCTCATCGAGACCGCGGTCTTCGCGCCCGATCGCTGGCGCAACCTGCCCGACCCCTTCGCCAGCTGGAGCCGCCAGGCGGCATGAAGGCGACGGCAATCAAACCCTATCGCTGCGTCTGCACGGAGTGTGAACCGCTGCGGCCGATCGAGGGGCTGCATCCGTTGACGCATGAGGGGAGTGTGAAGGTTGATGCCGGAAGACCGAAGGGGTTGCTTGGTATTATTGCAAAGAGGATGACGGCGGCACGGCGGCAGAATTAGGCGGGGCCGAGCCCCATCCACTCTCATCCCTGTGCTCGTCACAGGGATCCAGCGCGCCCAAGTCTGTGGGCGCGGATGACTCTTTTCCAAAATCACATTGAGTCAATCACCGCGCGGACACGCGGTGCTGGATTCCTGTGACGAGCACAGGAATGAGGGAGCGTGGGGAGAGCGACGACGCTGATCGGGACGGCGTTCTGCACCAGACGGTGCCTTCAGACAAGTCACCAGCGGAAATCTCCGCACCCCTCCCAGAATCGGAAAGGGCGGCCAAAGCCGCCCTCCCATACTTCCAATCAATGACCAGCAATAATGCTGGAGATCACACCGCTGGTGATGCCGATCAGCAAGTAGTCGTTGTCGGCCCGGACCCAGCGATAGCCGCGCGGGGGAGGCGCGAGCCGGTAACGGCGGTAGTCGTTGACGTCGTGAAACCAGCGGCGCTCGTTGGCGTTGACGCGGTATCCCTTCTTCCAGTGCGGCCGCACGACCGTTTTCTCGACGATCACCTTCTTCTGCACGACGACAGGCGGACGGCGATAGTCATCAGCGCTGGCCTGGGAGACAACCATCGGGGAGAGAAGGAAGGAAGCGGAAAGGAGAGCTGCAAAAATCTTTTTCATGTCGGGTTCCTTATGTTCGGCGCAGGAGGAAACTAGGCCCGAAAAGATGAACCGAAACTGAAATGAAAATTAAACTTTCGTAATGGAATCCGATGCCTGGGGCGCAAAGCTTATATTACAGATTAGACTTATACACCCTTATCAATAACAGGGGCTGCAACTGGCACGGGGCCCCCGGAAGATCCGATTCGATTTTCGGAAGGATTGGGCGCAGATTCCATTCATGGAGCGTCCTTTGCGCCTCCGATCCAGCGTTCGGCGCTTGTCGGATCATCGTGGGGGATCGCTCGATCCAACAAAGATGGAGGAAACCATGCCCGGCATCAGCATGCGCTATATCGTCGACGACGTCGACGCCGCCTTGGAATTCTACACGAAACATCTTGGCTTCTCGGTCGCTCTTCATCCCGCGCCCAGCTTTGCCATCCTGACAAGGGATGGTTTTCGTCTGCTCGTCAGCGGCACGACCGGTCCGGGCGGAGCGTCCCAGGCAATGTCCGACGGGCGAAAACCCGAACCCGGCGGATGGAATCGCATCCAGATTGAAGTCGCCGACTTGGAGGCGGAAGTTGCCACGCTGCGCCAGGCGGGCGCGCGTTTTCGCAATGAGATCGTGCAGGGCATAGGCGGTAAGCAGATCCTGCTTGAGGACCCGGCCGGAAACCCGATCGAACTCTTCGAAGCGCCGAAGAGATAAATGCGAGGCGCATCAATCATGTGTTCAACTGCGCATTCTTGCGCGCGACACCAAGAAACCGCACATATCATCTGACGACAGCCGGCATCGGCATCGCCGCTGGAAGAATGGCGACCCGTGCCTTGCTACCTCTGTCCGAGCGTGTAGTTTCGGACTCGGATCAATTCAGAGGTAGGGAAACCATGTCCGAATCCGCAGGCGGCGTCTTCGACTATGTCGGGATACTCGCCGTGCTTCTACTGGTGGCTGCTAACGGCTTCTTCGTCGCTGCGGAATTCGCGCTGGTTTCGGTCAGGCGCAGCCGTGTCACCGAACTTGCCGCGGCAGGCCGCATGAATGCCTCCGCCCTCCAGCGCGCTGTCGACAATCTCGACGCCAACCTTGCCGCCACCCAGCTTGGTATCACCATCTCGTCGCTGGCGCTGGGTTGGGTCGGCGAGCCGGCGCTTGCCCATCTGATCGAGCCTCTGGTGTCCTGGCTGCCTGGGCAATGGGCGGCAACAGGCGCGCATACGGTCGCCATCGTCATTGCCTTCGTCATCATCACGGCACTGCACATCGTGCTGGGCGAGTTGGCGCCGAAAAGCTTGGCGCTTCAGCGCAGCGAGGCCACTTCGCTTGCCGTCGTGCGTCCGCTGGGGCTCTTCCTGGTGCTGTTCAAGCCGGCGATCTTCGTTCTGAACGGCATGGGCAATCTTGTGCTGCGGGGCGTCGGCCTTCGCGCCGGAACCGGGGAATCATCGTTCCATTCGCCGCAGGAACTCAAGCTGCTGGTCGCCGAAAGCCAGGAGGCCGGCCTTCTCAACCAGGTGCAGCAGCAGCTCGTCGAGCGGGTGTTCAACATCGGCGACAGACCGATCTCCGACATCATGACCCCGCGTCTCGATATCGAATGGTTCGACGCCGACGACAGCGAGGCCGAGATCCTGAAGACCATCCGCGAATGCAGCCACGAACAATTGCTGGTCGCCCGGGGCTCGATCGACGAACCGATCGGCATGGTGTTGAAGAAGGACCTTCTCGACCAGGTTCTCGACGGCGGCAAGGTCCGGCCGATGGAGGTGATCAAGCAGCCGCTGGTGCTGCATGAGGGCACCTCGGTCGTGCGCGTGCTCGACAGTTTCAAGGCCTCGCCTGTCCGGCTCGCCATCGTCATCGATGAATATGGCAGCCTCGAGGGTATCGTCACCCAGACCGACCTGCTCGAAGCGATCGCCGGCGACCTGCCGGGATCCAACGAAGAGCCCGACATTATCGTGCGGGAAGACGGATCGCTCTTGATCGATGCGATGATGCCCGCCTTCGACGCCTTCGAACGGCTGGGCCTGCGCGATCGTCCGGATGCCGATTTCCATACGCTTGCAGGCTTCGCGCTGCACCAGCTCCAGCACATCCCCGAAGCCGGCGAAACCTTCGTTTTCGATAGCTGGCGCTTCGAAGTGCTCGATATGGACGGCATGCGCATTGACAAGATGCTGGCGACTCGCATCCCCGCGGACGGGGCGGAAGGCTAATGCATGTCGCCCGGAAGTGTGCAACGGTTCCGGACGACATGCATGATATATAAAGAGCTCTAACCTGTCGCCAGCGTCCAGAGCATTCCCGCTATCGCACAGGCAAGCAACGTCGCGATCACAGACGTCTTGAACCGGAAGATCGCGATGGCGGCGGCGGCAGACAGCGCCATTGTCGCCGGCACGGCCGATTGCAGCACGGGGATATCGAGCCGCAAGCCGCCAAGGTGGACGGTCGCGACCTCGGCAAACAGCGTATGCAGGCCAAACCAGAGGACGAGGTTGAGAATGACCCCGACCACCGCCGCCGTGATCGCCGACATCGCGCCGGCGAGCGCCACATTGCCGCGCAGTTTTTCGATGAAGGGCGCACCAAGAAAGATCCAGAGGAAACAGGGTACGAACGTCACCCAAGTCGTCAGGATTGCCGCTAGCGTGGCGGCCAGCATCGGATCGAGCGAACCGGAATTGCGATAGGCGCCCATGAAGCCGACGAACTGAAGCACCATGATCAGCGGCCCCGGCGTCGTCTCGGCCATCCCGAGACCATCGAGCATCTCGCCGGGTTTCAGCCAGCCGAAACGCTGCACGGCCTCCTGCGCGACATAAGCGAGCGCGGCATAGGCACCGCCGAAGGTGACGACCGCCATCTTGCTGAAGAACAGGCCGATCTCGGTGAAAACGTCGTGTGCCCCGAAAGCCGCATAGAGGGCGGCGATCGGCGCGAGCCAGAGAGCGAGCAGCGCTGCCGACATACTGAGCGACCAACCGAGATTGGGGCGTGCATGCGGCGGTATGCCCT
Source organism: Rhizobium redzepovicii (assembly GCF_019793435.1). GTDB lineage: Bacteria > Pseudomonadota > Alphaproteobacteria > Rhizobiales > Rhizobiaceae > Rhizobium > Rhizobium redzepovicii. Next base: position 8,907 of record NZ_JAILYH010000022.1, read on the forward strand.
CGCCGAGCGCCGACTCCGCATCCGACACCATTGGCCCGCTTCCGGCCTTGTGGCCGCCGCCCGGTTTGAAGGCGGCAATGCCGAAGCGGCCGCCGAGAAAGCCCGCGATGGCGGCGGCAAGCACGATCAGCGGGAACGGCACATGGAAGAAGAAGATGGCAACGAAGGCCACAGCCGCGATCGCAAGCATGACGTTGTTTCTAAGAGCGCGGCTGCCGATGCGGATGACGGCCTGCACGACGACGGCAAGCACCGCCGCCTTCAGCCCGAAAAACAGGCCGGCGACGATGCCCACGCTGCCATAAGCGGCGTAGATATAGCTGAGACAGAGGATCGACAGGAATCCCGGCAGCACGAACAACAAACCAGCGACCAGACCACCCAGCGTGCGGTGCATCAGCCAGCCGATATAGACGGCGAGCTGTTGCGCCTCGGGGCCGGGAAGCAGCATGCAATAATTCAGCGCATGCAGGAACCGGTGCTCGCCGATCCATCGCTTCTCGTCGACGATGATCCGGTGCATGACGGCGATCTGGCCGGCCGGGCCGCCGAAACTCAAGGCGGCGACGCGCAGCCATACCTTGAAGGCCTCACTGAAGGAGACGCCGTGGTGATGCTCCTCGTCCGCATGTCTCTCCATCGTCTTATCCGCGCGGCCGTTGTCCGTCAACTCGGCCATTTCATGCCCTCTTCTTTGGCGTAGGCCAGTTGTGGGTTTCCTCGGTCGCGTCCCGGCACCAGCGGAAGAAGGCATCGTAGAGAAGCATTCCGGCTTCGAGCTGCTCCAGATCGTCGGAAAACATCCTGGAGAGACCGAGCGATGCTGCAAGCAGGCCGGGCGCCTCGGGCGCGAGATCGAGCCTTGCGGTATCCGCCGCCCTGACAATCTGCGCCAGACGAAGAAGCGGTTCGGATGCCAGGCCGAATTCCTCGACCATCACGTCGAAGGTGCAGAGCTCACCGCGATGGCTCCAGAACACGTCTTCGATATCGAAGGAAACCGCCCCGAAGCGTTCGCCAACGGCTATAACCTCGGGCGCCGGCACGAACAGGAAGACGGCGTTCGGATCGACGAAGCGGCGGATCAGCCAGGGACAGGCGATGCGGTCGATCTTCGGCCGCGCCCGTGTCACCCAGGCGGTGCGCCCCTCCGCGTCGCGGCGCGGAAGCTTTTCCGATGGCACGGCCGCCCCGCCGGCAATCCAGGCTTCGAAGCCGCCCTCGAGGCTCTCGGCGTCGATCCCGGCATGGCGCAGATAGGCGGCCACACCGTGGCTGAGCTTGCTGCCCTTTTGACAGACCACCACGACGGTGGCGGCATTCATGCTGTCCGCCCAAGACGCAACCTCGGCATGATCGCGCCGGATCGAGCCCGGAATTAGGCGCGGATCGAGCGCGAAGTCCTCCTCGGTGCGAACGTCGACGATGCAAGGCGCGCCGGGGGTTCCGATGAGGCGGCTGAGTTTGTCGGGAGAAATTTCGAGAAATGACGGCATGACGCGTCCTCCGTTGATCGGTGTTACTGGACGCGATTCTTCAGCATGACGCCTCGTGGGATGATCGCAACCCCATGGCAAAACCATGCGCAAACAGACCCCGCCGTGTCAAGCGGGCGCTTGCATAGAACAGCGGAACGCAGCCGATTCGGGTCAGCTGCCGCCCGGAATGCCTTGATATCAACTGCTTCGCGGTCCCGGTACGGAACAAAATCCTCACTTCGGCATTATTGTTTCACCGAAAGAGGAGAAAGTACCATGACGTACGACCCCAATAATGCCAACGACCCGAACCGCCCGCTGAACCCAAATCTGGATCTGCGCACCACGCCGAGCGCGCGCAGTAATAATACGTGGGTTGTCTGGGTCGCTGCATTGGCCGTGATCGCTGTCGCTGCATTCGCCTATTCGCAGTGGAGCACCCCGGGCACATCCCCGGATACGACAGCCTCCACGACCCAATCCGAGCCGGCACCGGCTGCACCCAAGCCGATCGCTCCGACCGACAACAGCGCAACGCCCGCACCGGCACCTGCACCGGCCACTCCGCCGGCTGCGCCTGCCCAGCAGTAACCGCTGCTCGGCTAAAGGAAGCCGACCCAGTGCCGGCTTCCTTTTCTGTCGTGTGCTCTTGAATACCGGCAGAGAGAGCTTATTTTAGAGATATTGAATTTGTCTCTGATGGCTGACCACGGAGGTACTGGCAGCCGTTATCGAGACAGATCGAGGAAGGGTCGGTGCGATTTTCGCCCGGCCTTTTTTCTTCGGTCTCAGACAGCTCTCGCAGCGGGATATTATTTGGGGATCCTGTTGTAGAAGGATTGGGGGTCGTACACGCACTGGTAGTCAAGAAGGCAAATCTTGCCGTTGGCATCCCTGACCCTTGCCGTGTCGTACTTGTCGCCGAGATTGCACCTGGCCGGAGGATAGCGAAAGCTACGGCCGCCAAAACCCATGCGCACGAAAACCGCTTTGTCTTTACGGATGATCTGCGCAAGCTCGTCGCAAGTATGATCCCTGGCATTGACCTCCACCGCATCGATGGCAAGGGCTGCGGACGGAAACAGCAGCACAAACGCCAGAACAATGCTTTTCATGAAAACTCCTGATTGTGGGAGAACGTCTTTGGCCGAACCCGCCCAAGACCATTTGCTCTACGGAAAATTATAGGGCGATGCGGGATCGAAGACGCAGGCATAGTCGAGAATGCACTGCTTTCCTTGACCATCGCGGAAACTCGTGCTGGTGCGCTTGTCGCCCATGCTGCATTGCGCCGGCGGATAGCGGAAGCTACGGCCGCCGAAGCCGACACGGACGAAGACCTTCTTGTTCTGGCGGATGATCTGCGCAATCTCACTGCAGCTATACGCGCTCGCCTTGATCTCCATCGCCCCCGCAGCGAAGGCCGGCAACGGCAGAGACAAGGCAACGACCAGAACGACGCTTCTCATGGAACCCTCCCGCTTATCAGAGAGCAAATAGGGCGCGGGGATCGACGCTGCCAGACATGCTGACGACACGAACCATGCAGCCCGGCCCGGAACAGTCTCCGGCAGGCCAGAAGATCCGGCCTGAGTTCAAATAATTGGGGATTTTGTGAATGTTTGCTACGATTTTGGCCCGTAGCGGCGCTGGTCAACGGCGGAGGCTGAAGAGGAGAGCATGACTTTGGATTATCCCGCTTCTGACGGTACGGTATTCGCCATAATACTGTTGTCGGTGATTGTTCTGTTTCTGGTTATTGTCGAAATAAGAGAGCTTCTTTTTTATAAGAGAAATAATTGGGATTTCAATTCCGACAGCAACGTCGGATTTAAGATGTATAATGGCGACAGCACCTCTGGAGAAGATCTGACTTCGAATAGAACAAGGGTTTGCTATGGAACTCCGTTCGTGATTTTAGGTTTTTCAATACTTTTAGCCTCGATCGCCGCAATCCATTTGTCGATGTAGATGTATGCAGCGAACTCGTGCTGACGCGAGAGGACGCCATCAGATATATCGTGCGGGAGTGGATGGAGAAGAACACCTATTTGCCGGTGCACGAGCTGGATGAAGATGGCGATGTGGATAGGTCTGCATGAATTTCGACCTAGTGAACTCATAAATTGAGTAGAATCGGTCATGCAAGTCGGCTAGTCGTAGTCCATGCTCGAGTTTGATAAACTACAACTCGGCCAAGGTTGGGTGGCCGAACCAAATGCGCCAGAGCCCCAGGTTTCAGTTGAGGGCTCCTCCATCAACGTCCGTTTCCGGTCGTATAGACCGGTGCGCGACAAAAAGCCGACGGGTATTCTCAGGGCGTTGAGCCTGTTTTCGAAGACCAGCCCGAAATTTGATGAGACATGGGGCACTTTGAGATTTGTTGGTTGCAGCCGCTGGCGCTGGGACAGCACCAATGATCATGAATGGTATAAGGTAAGCGGCCATGGTCGTTACAGCGGTGTGGCTCCTCGTTGGGGCGAGTTCTATGAGATAATCGGTCTCGACCCTGACCGCGACGCCGTGTCTTGGGAAAAGATCGGGGCAGACACCGTTAGCTCTCGGCATTTCCTATATTATTTCCGCGATGAAACGCTTGAGTTCATGGCCGAAGAATGGTCGTTCATCCCGACCTGACGGCCTAAATCGGCTCGTTCGGCGCTGGGACTTTCCTGTCGTTGCCCGACCTGATTCAGATTCAGGGATGAGCTGCCATGATCTGACCGACTTTGAATGGCGCGTAATTGCGCCTCCCCTACCTAACAAGCCGCGAGGCGTGCCTCGCGTCGATGACCGACGGGTGCTCAACGGCATCTTTAGGGTTCTACGATCCGGTGTCCCTTGGCGTGATGTCCCCGAAGGAGACCCGATCATGCAGGTAATATTCTGGCACTATCGGTTGCACTGGCTGGATGCCAGACGCAAATAAGAACAGGCTTTCGTTCAAAGCCTACGAAGTCGTTCTCGCTGTCCGGCCACGTCTTGCGCCAGCTGTATTTGAGTTTCAGCTGTTCCTGCATGCGGCTTGATCTCGGCATGTCTAACCGTATCGCTGGACGATTCTAGGTATCAGGGGTAGGACTCCGAGGGAAACCTTCAAGGGGGCGGTGGAGACAGTGCGGAAACTTCAACTGGACAGTCTGCGCGCCATTGCTGTCTTCGCGGTGATCATCACGCATACATGGCTTGCTGGAAGCACTTATGGCCATCTGGCTGTGCGCTTCTTCTTCGTGTTGAGTGGTTTCCTCATAACCAGGCACTTGCTACGCTCATTTTCCGATGGTCGCCAAACACCCGGCTCTGCATTGCGGGCGTTCTACGTCAGACGCAGCTTCCGCATCATGCCGGCATATTACGCGCTCCTGTTGATCATGTTCTTCCTTGAGGCGGACGGGTGGCGCGATCAATGGTACTGGCATGCGTTCTATGGGACCAATGTGCTCTTTACAAAGACTGATAGCTGGAGCCCATGGTTCTTCTCTCACTTGTGGTCACTCAGTGTCGAACAACAATTTTACTTGGCCTGGCCGCTTGTCGTGATGCTGCTGGGCCGCAAGTTCCTGGCGCCAGCCTGCTTCCTCGGGATCGCTATCGCTGTCGGTGTCAGGATAGTCATCAGCCTGAAGATGCCCGGAACCACTGTGATCTATTGGACCATGCCGACAAGCTCCTGGGACGCTCTTGCCGTAGGTGGCCTTTTAGCTCTCGCTCCTGCAGTCAAAGAGCTGTCTATCTTCAAATGGCGCGCCATGATCCCTGTCTACGCAGGTGTTATCTTGCTCTATTGGCTGCTAGAATACCCGTCTTCCCCGTTTGCTGCAGCCCTGTGGTATGAACTCATCGAAGTTTTGCCGCTTCTAATCTTCGCTCATCTGGTGTTTCTGGGATACCACGATGCCTTGCCGCGCTTCTTGAACTGGCGCATTCTCACGCAGCTCGGGCTCATCAGCTACGGCATCTACCTTTACCATGAACTGGCCATCGACCTTTTTCAGCGTGTCGCAGGCCCTCAATACTATCCAAGTCTGATCCAGTTCGCCGGGGCGTCGGTTATATCAGTGGTGCTCGCGGCTATATCCTGGGTCTTGCTTGAACGGCCTGCTCAGCAAGTAGGCCGTCAATTGAGCAGCCGCAGCCGACCCGAAACTATTCGTTCCAGTGACTTGCGTTTCAGGCGCAAGTAACTCTTCTGCCCGCTGCGGTGATAGGACAGAAGAGATGAGGCTGACCAACCCAAAGATCATCATCCGATTGCAAGAGCTGCGCCGCGTTATAGATCGCCCGCAGGCGCGCGGCCTTGCCAGTGCGGACAGAAGCCGGAAAATCTCGAAGCATCCTATGGGCCGATCTCAGTCATCACCTGCCCTAAGTGCAAGGAGAAGATGACGGTCAAGACGAAACCGTTCTTCCGGAGCGCTCTAACGGAGCTAGATCACGAAGCCGTGCGAGTTATTGGGGCGTGGAACGAGAGGATTGGTGGATGACCGTCCGTCGCCAGCCCACTAACCCGGCCGGCAGCTGGCCGCTGCGCATGACTGCGGACATGGCGGCTGGCGATTGCGGAGAAAAGCACGTCGAGGATTTCCTCGAGCGCGTCGGTACCGCATATCCACAGCCGCGCGTAGTTGACACCACCCGGCGGAAGTTTTGGTATCGTGACGACTTGGACCGCGCGATGAACATCGGCGCCGTCGAAACCGCCTCAAGCATTGGAGCGAAATTCCGTAACAAGATCAGGGAAAAGCGGAACGATCGAACTGCCTAAGCACGTCCACCGCGTCATAAAGCGCCGGAAGAGCGGCGCCGAGACGGTCTACACCTTCTACACCAAGTTCCGAAACACCGCCGCAGCCTGGCCGTCCCTGTCCCTGTCGCAGCACTTGGAACGTGACTTCCAGAGCCGGGTCGCCATTTGCGAAGCGCTGTAGCGCGACGACAAAGGTTTTCTGCTGGATGGCAAGAGGCTCCCCGACCACTCGGAAAAGGGTTTCTGGCCGGCCGCCGAGAAGGCTTTCGAAGCTCTTGAACCCGTCGGCGGTCTTGTAATATTTCGTGCGCGCGCCCGCATGTAGCATCACGCTAGGCGGAGTGGATCGGGATCCAGACCGTCCTTTTCGTCTTCTGCGCCTTGACGGCTATCGTGGTTCCTCCTGCCTTTGGCTTGACCATGGCGAGAACGTCGCCTTGGCGCTGGCCGGTGAAGAAGGCTGACATGGCGATAATCTTATCGTTGGCCGGTATGCGATCGATCCATTTCCTGTAAGGACGGAATGGCAGAAGCTAATGGACGAAGAGTCGTTCAAGCGATTCCGAGAGGAGAGGATCGTCTTCCACGGGCTGCGGAAGAACGCGGTCATCAATCTGCTTGAGGTGGGGTGCACCGAAAACCAGGTCGGATCGATCTGCAACATGTCTGGGCAGATGGTTCAGCACTACGGGCGGGAGGTCGCTCTGAGGAGTTTGGCGAAAGACGCCATGAAGCCCATGGAGGCACGATGGAGCGAGATCGAGCCGGCTGCTTTCAGGAACAGGATCGGAACGTGAATTGGAAACCGCTTCCAAAATGTTGGAAACCGGTAGTCCGGAATTGCCAGCACAATCACATAAAACCCAATAATATCAAGAGGTTTTTGGTGGGTGATGTAGGGCTCGAACCTACGACCCGCTGATTAAGAGTCAGCTGCTCTACCAACTGAGCTAATCACCCGTTCGCGCTTGGCTGCGCGGTGTGACGGGGCGTATAAACAGGATCGGCAGGCTTGTCCAGCGCATCGGCGAAAATTCTTTGGTTAATCGCGAAGATTTTTCGGGATGGGTGAAATGCGGGGCATAATCCCGGAAACCGGGATCGATTTTCGGACAGGATTAGACGCAGATTCAAAGCGATAAGGCAGCGCGCGCGGCTTCGGACGCGCGGCACGCCATAAAATTAAAGGTCGAGCGTGCCGCTCGCCAGCCGCACTGCCTGGCCGCCGATCCGCGCGTTGGAGATCGCGCCGCCGTCGACATCGATATGCAAATGGATGAAGGATGGCCGGCCCATCTCGACGCCTTGCTCAATCATGATCGGGTGATGCCCGTCCGTCAGCCGGTCGAAATGGTGGATCGCGCCGGAGAGTGCCGCCGCCGCCGAACCGGTGGCCGGGTCTTCGACGATGCCCATGCCGCTTGCGAACATTCGCGCATGGAACTTTGCCACGTGGTTGACCCCGCCGCGGCAATAGACATACGCCGAGGCAAGCGCACCCTCGACGAAGGGCACGATCTTTTCCCAGAGCTGCGGATCGAATTCGACCCGCTGCGCGGCTCCGACATCGTGCACCGGAATGAGCAGGAAAGGAACGCCGGCGCTCCAGACCGAGGGCACATGATTTTCAAAGCCGATTTCGGTCACCTTCAGCGACAGCGCATCAGCCATGCCGAGCTTGTCGAGCGGCATGACGGCCGGTTGCGATTTCCGCGGCAGGTCGAATTCGGCAAAGCTCGCCTCGCCCTCCCTCAGCCGCACCGCGCAGCGCACTGGCCCGACGTTTTCCTCAAGCACCGTCACGAGATCGAGCGTCGCCGCGCCATGCGCCCGTTCGGCCAGCGCCACCGCCGTGCCGACTGTGGGATGACCGGCAAACGGCAGCTCACGCCCCGGCGTGAAGATCCTGAGCTTTGCCGCATAGGCGGGATTGCTCGAAGGCTGCACGAACACTGTCTCGGAGAGATTGATCTCCCGGGTGATCGCCTGCATCGCCTCGTCGCTGAGATCGTCTCCGTCGAAGATCACCGCCAGCGGGTTGCCCGCCAGCTTTCGATCGGTGAACACGTCATAGACGCTGTAGCTTCGCGCCACATCGGCCTCCTTGAATCGGTCATCGCGCCGCCAACCTGCCCGACCAAACGGCCGAGTGCAAGGCGCTAAGTCAGATGGATGCAAGGAGCCAAGCCGGAGCGTGTCCTTCGAGGCTTCGGCCTTTGGCCTCTTATGCGCTCGCCTTGCCGAAATACCAGCTAATCACCGGCAGCATGGAGATGTTATAAGGATAGGCCTTGGGATCGGCCGAGCGGATCGCCACTGCACCGGCGATCTCCTTGTCCTCGGCGACCAGCATGTGAGCCTCGATCCGCTTCACCATCTCATCCGCCGTCATGTCGAAGCGGAAGAGCCGCATAAGCGTGACGGTGCGTCTGGAATAGCTGGCGTAGAGCCCCTGCCCTGCCACGGAATCGGAAAGGTCGAGGCCGGTCTCCTCATGGACCTCGCGGCGCATATTGGCCTCGATGTCGCAGCGCCCGTCGACGATATCCTCCTGTTCCAGCGAACCGGCGGCGAAATAGACCTGGCCGGGATTGGCGGTATGCGCGCCCATGCGGATCGCCACCAGCGCGCCGTCTGAGCTTTCCAGCACCGGATAAGCAAAGATATGCAGGCCGCCCTGGCGCTGCGGCTGCCGGCGCCACCACATGAAAGCGGAAAAGGGAGTGACGTAGCCCTCGCCCGCAATCCCGTCTTCACTGAACGACAGCCGCTGCTGGAACACCAGGCGTCCGTCGAACAGCGCCGGGTTGGCGGCGGTTTCCTTGGCCCAGTTCTCGCGGATCGCTGCTTCCTCGGCAAGCACGAAGGGATGGCTGCCGGGCAGGACGCGCAGATCGACGCCGGCGATCGGGAAGACCGTGGCCTCCGGAGGCCAGCCGGCGAAATCATCGGAAAAATCGCTGTTTGCAAAATTCATGTTCAAATTGGTTTTCATGTTCGCTTTCAGGGGAGATCCAGTGTCATGACGACGGGGCAGTGATCGGACGCCTTCGGCCGGTCCCAGCCTGTGCGCGGATAACGCTCCACCTCCTGCCCCGGTGGGAAGATGGTGCGATAGGGCTGCCCACTGCGGATGATGTCAGGCAGGCGGCCGGCATTGTGGGCGGCAAGTGCTGGCGAAAGCCAGAGATAGTCGAGCTGGCAGAGCCACTGCTCCTGCGGCCCGCGGGAGTGATAGAGCGTCCAGCGGTCGAGGGCGGCACGGCGGCGCACGACGTTTTCGGCAAAGCCGTCATGGCTGAAAACGTCGAGCGCGCTTTCGGCCTCGTCCTGATGCTCGAAACGATAGCCGGCCCCGCGGCGGCCGATGACATCGACGCGCTCCTGGTAATCGTTCATGTCGCCGCAAATGGCGAAACTCTTCTTGGCCGTGTGCCCGGCGCCGAAACTATCCTCGATGATGCGGCGCACGGCGCGCGCCTCGGCGCGACGGATCGGCATCGTCGATTTCCGCCCGTCGAGCTCGTCGCGCGGATTGCCCATCGATTTGAAATGCACGACATAGAGCGAGAATGGCCGACCGCCGATCAGGAGATCGAGCTCCAGGCAGTCGCGTTTGAAGATCTTGTCATCGATGCGGTTGGTGAGCGCCAGCTCCTCGTCGAAGAGATCGAGATCGCGATAGGTCGTCATCGCATGACTGCGGACTTCCTTGAGTTCGATCTTCTGGCCGTCGCGCGTTTCCTCGCGCATCAGCACGGCGACATCGATGCCGCGGCTGTCATTGCCCTCGACCAGATACTTCTGCCGGTAACCGTTTCCGACCATGCGGAAGAGATAGCCGTATTCGAAGGCCTGGAGAGCGGCCATATTGTCGATTTCCTGCAGGCAGAGGATATCGGCATCCGCATCGGCGATCGCCAGCGCCGTCATCTGTCTCGTGTCGTCGGTCGCGGCGATCACCCGCGCCTGCTCCAGTTGCTGATAGACGCCCTCGCTCGATACTTGGAAAAGCTTGATGACGCGATCCTGGCGCAACTGGTTACGAAAACCGGTGAAATCGAAACGGGTCAGGAGATTTTCGACGTTGAAGGTAGCGAGGCGAAGCGACATGGCAAAGGTCCGGTTGCGGGCAGTACCTTATCCGGCAATCGCACGGGGAAAAGATGGCGGGGCCAAGAAATATGCGGACAACCACCCCTTTTGAAGCCCCGGATGCAATTGCCTGCCTCGATCAAAGCCGCCAGCCGGCGCGGATGACGACGCGCACCCTTTCACCGGGCACGACAGCCACACGGCTAAAGCCACGCAACGTCTGGCCGTTGCCGAGCGTGAGCTTGACCGCATGACGTTCGCCCTCGAAAAGCACTGCTTCGACGGTTGCGGGAGCCCCCTCGCCGCCGATCGTCACATCTTCCGGCCGCACCAGAATATCGGCGCCGTCGGTGTTGGCCGCGTGGAGCGTATCCTGCAGCTCGTCCCACTCCAGATGGCGTTCGCTGCCCATCACCGGCAGCGTCAGGATTGCCCCTCGCCCGATCAGCCCCCCGACGACACGTCCCTCCGGCCGGGCATAGATCTCGGCCGGCGGCGCCACCTGCAGCAAGCGCCCTTCCGACATGACGGCAACGTCGGTTGCAAGCGCCATCGCCTCGCTCTGATCATGGGTGACGTAGATCATCGTGGCACCCGAGCGCTGGTGGAACTCGCGGAAGGTTTCCTCCATCTCCTGTTTCAGGTGCCGGTCGAGATTGGCGAGCGGCTCATCCAGCAGCACGACGTCGGGCGAGGTCACCAGGCAGCGGGCGAGCGCCACGCGCTGGCGCTGGCCGCCTGAAAGGTCGGCAGGACGCCGCCCGGCATAATCAGCAAGCCGGACGGAAGACAGCGCCTCGCCGACCTTCGCGCGGTAGGCCTCGTCGGAAATGCCGCGCACCTTCAAGGGGTATCCGACATTGTCGGCAACACTCATATGCGGCCAGAGCGCATAGGACTGAAACACCATCGCCATGTTGCGCTTCTCAGGCGGCAGCGCCTGGGCAGCATCGGCAATGACCCGCTCACCGAGATGGATCGAGCCGTCGGAGGGCGTCTCGAAACCGGCGATCATCCTGAGCACCGTCGTCTTGCCGCAGCCGGAAGGCCCGAGCAGCGCCAGGAAGCCGCCCTCCCGCACATCGAGCGAGAAATCGCTGACGGCCGGCCGCCCGGTGCCGAAATCCTTGGCCAGCCGGTTGAGGATCAGCTTCGCCATGGGACTACCCCTTTCGGCAGGCGTTTTGCCAGGAATTCGAGCAGCAGCATCATGACGACCACCATGAGGACGACGAGCACCGAGAGCGCCGAGGCGAGGTCGGAACTGCCGCTGTCGTCGAGATTGTAGGTGGCGACGCCGAGCGTCTGGGTGCCGGCCGACCAGAGAAGCGCGGAGATCGTCAGCTCGTTGCAGGCAATCAGGAAGACGAGGATGACGGAAGCGCCGGCGGCCGGCGCGATCAGCGGCACGATGATATCGAAAAGCCGGCGGAAGAAGCCGGCGCCGGAAAGCCGTGCCGCTTCCTCCAACGCTGGGTCAAGCTGGTGGAAAGCGCTGACGACGGGTTTCAGGCTGACGGCGAAGAAGGAGGAGAGGTAAGCGATCAGGATGATCCAGATCGTGCCGTAGAGCGAAATGTGCAGGAACGGGATGGGTGCCGCGAACACCAGGATGAAGGAGACCGCCATGACGATGCCGGGCAGCGAATAGGGTATCTCGATCAGGCTGGACGCGATGCGGGAAGCAGCATCTCTTCGCCGCGTCAGCGCATAGGCCGCAAGCACGGTCACCGTGAGGAGACAAATAGCGGTAGCGGCGGCGAGCGACAGCGAATTGACAAAGGCGGTGCGCGTCACCGCCTGCCGGAACAGGATTTCCTCGAAGGCATGCAGCGACATGGTCTTGAAGGTGAGCGGCACGCCGTAGGCCGGCACCAGCGCGCCGGCGACGAGCGCGGAGAAGGGTGCTGCCAGCATGAAGAACAGGATCGCCCAGAGAAGCGGCGTGAAGGCGAACCGCCAGGCGCCGAGCTCGAAGGCGGCACTCGCCCCCGACAGGCCGATGATGCGATAATCGCGGCCGCGCAGCGCCCGATCCTGGATCATCAGCCCAGCGACCGAGATCATCGCGATGATCCCCGAGAGCACGGCGACATCGCCGAAGGTGCGGCTGGTGAAAGCGGAAAACTTGGTGAAGATGAGTGTGGGCAGCGTGAAGATCGAGGCCGGAATGCCGAGAATGGCGGGAATGCCGAAATTGCCGGTGCAGGAGACGAAGGAGATCGCCGCCCCGGCGATGATGCCGGGCAGCGACAGCGGCAGGATGATGTCGCGGAACACCCGCAGGCTGGAGGCGCCGGAAAGCCGTGCCGCCTCGACCCCGTCGCGCGGCAGCGTCATCAACCCGGCCCGGAGCGCGAGATAGACCAGCGGCGCATGCTGCACGCCATAAAGCAGCGCGATGCCGCCGACCGAATAGAGCGGCTGCGGCGAGCCAAGCGGTGGGGCGATGGAGAGCGCCTTCAACAGCGGGCTTGATGGCCCCGACATCTGCACCCAGGCCAGCGCCGTCACCTGCGGCGGGATCATCATCGGCAGCACGAAGAAGAAGCTGAGCAGCCCCTTGCCAGTGATATCGGTCAGCGTCAGCAGGAAAGCGAAGAGACAGCCGATGACGAGCGAGATGATCGTGCCGAAAAGCGCCGTGACGATGGTGTAATAGGTCGCCGACCAAACCGACGGGTCGCCGAGCACAGTCAGAACGCCGCCGTTGGCGAAGGCCGCGATCCCGACCATCGCAAGGCGGGCGAGCGGCAGCACGCTGAGGATCAGGACGGTGATGACGACAAAGGGAAACAGCCAGGCGGGCTGGCTGTTTCCGGTTCTGACATAGCCGTGCATGGAAGGATCAGTTCGAGCCGTAGAGACCCGAGAAGGTCTTCAGATCCTGATCGGTATTCTTGAGCGCATCTGCGGCCTTGATCGGCAGGACCTTGATGGTGTCGCGCGACGGAAAACCTTCCGGCAGCTTCATGCCGTTACGGGCCGGGATGTAGCCGAGCTTGAGAAAACCTTCCTGGCCCTTTTCTGAGAGCACGTAATCGACGAACTTCTTGGCGGCATCGGCATTTTTGGTGCTGGCGAGGATGCCGACCGGCTCGGTGACGGCCGAAACGCCTTCCCTCGGGAAGACGAACTCGACCGGAGCGCCCTTGGCCTTCTCGCGGATCGGCAGATAGTCGACGACCATGCCATAGGCCTTTTCGCCCGAAGCGACCGACTTCAAGACGGCGCCGTTGCCGCCGGCGGCAATCGCGCCGTTTTCGGCAAGCGACTTGTAGAAATCCCAGCCGAGGCCGGGAACGGCGGTGAGCGTCTGGGCGTGGATGAGGGCCGCACCCGAAGCGAGCGGGCTCGGCATGGTGACGAGGCCCTTGGCTTCCGGCTTGGTCAGATCCTTCCAACTCGCAGGCTTCATGCCGGCCGAAGTATTGTACATGATGCCGGTCGTGATCAGCTTGGTTGAATAATAATAGCCGTCGGCATCATAGAGCGTGGCGTCGTATTGCCCGGCTTCCGGCGACTTGTAGGCGAGGAGCTTGCCGTCTTCCTTGAGGCGCTCCAGGGTCACCATGTCGGCGATGAGGAGAACGTCGGCAACCGGGTTGCCGGCCTGGATCTCGGCCTGGAGCTTGGCCATGATCTTCGGCGTGCCGTCGCGCACCCAGTCGACGTTGATATCGGGATTGGCAGCCATGAAGCCATCGACCGTCGCCTGCGCGTCTTCGTTCGGCTGGCTGGTGTAGAGAACGAGGTTTGCGGCAAGGGCCGGAACGGCGAGGAAGCTCGCGGCAAGAAGTGCAGCGGCGGAAACGATCGTTTTCATGGGAGGGATCCTCATTGCGGTCACCCCTCCCTTATTGGGGGTCGTTGACAGGGATGTGACAGGCGCCGCCGCTGGACGCCGACAAGCCATCGCTGCAAACCCGGTCGATCGCGGCCTCGCATGCAGGCTCATGCTTGCCAAAAGCCGAGCCACGGCACTTCAGCGCCGTGGCCCTGATCGAATGTTACTTTGCCGCCTCTTCGATGAGGTCTGCCACCTTCTGCGGCTGCGAAACCATCACGACGTGGGAAGCGCCCTCGACCACGACGGTTCGCTTGGACCCGGCCCGTTCGGCCATGAAGGCAAGGGCTGCGGCCGGAATGTTCTTGTCGCCGGTGCCGTAGACGAACCACGACGGCAGCTTCTTCCAGGCAGGCTCGCCCGACTTTTCGTTGAGAGCCGCGTCGGTGACCGGCCGTTGCGCCGCCGCCATCAGGGCAGCCTGTTCAGCCGGCACGTCGCTGGCGAACTGGTCATGGAACTTCGCTTGGTCGATATAAAGATCGACGCCGCCTCCGCTCAGTTTCACCGGCGCCGCAAGCGCAGTACCCAGCGTGCCGCCGGGAAACTTGCCGGCGAGATCGGCAACCGATTCCCCTGCATCAGGTGCGAAGGCCGCGACATAGACCAACGACTTGACATTGTCGTGGCCGTTTGCGGCAGCCGAGATCACCTGCCCGCCATAGGAATGGCCGACGAGGACGACCGGGCCGGCGATGCTGGCGACCACATCGGAAACATAGGCGGCGTCATTGGAAACGCTGCGCAGCGGGTTGGCAGCAGCCACGACCGGGAAGCCGTCCTTTCGCAGGATTTCGACGACGCCGTTCCAACTGGAGGAATCGGCAAAGGCGCCATGGACGAGGACGACGGTCGGCTTGACCGTCTCGGCAACGGTAGTACCGGAAAGAAGTGCGCCCGCCAGGGCGACGACAGCAGCAAACTTGAACATTGGCAATTTCCTTTCGTCGGTTGGGTTTGACTAAGATTCGTACCTGGAGGGCAATCACTCGTCTCCGCATCTCCTGACGCGGCAGGCCGCCCATATTCTCGATGACATATAATTTGTAAGCGATTTGTTTGTGCACGATCTATGTAGGCCAGAAAGCTCGAGACGTCAATAGCTTGCAAATAGATCGCGCACAAATTATATTGAGGCCTGAGGAGAAGGTGATGAAAAACGCCACACCAGATGATCTCACCGACGTGCCGAAGGTAGATGAAATGCTCTGCTTTTCAATCTATTCGGCAGGCCATGCCTTTAACCAGCTTTACCGCCCGCTGCTCGATGAGTTGGATCTCACCTATCCTCAGTTCCTGGTGATGACCGCATTATGGGCGCATGACGACCGCACGGTGAAGGATCTGGGCGAGACCCTGTTTCTCGACTCGAGCACCCTCACCCCGCTGTTGAAGCGGCTGGAGAAATCAGGCCTCGTCACCCGCAACCGAAATCCCGCCGATGAGCGCCAGGTCCTCCTGCGCCTGACGAAGGAGGGGCACGCCTTGAAGAGCCGTGCCGCCCCAGTGTTCGACTGCATCGGAAAAGCCGTCGGTCTCGACGCCGCGACCGTCAACACGATTCGGGAAACGATCGCTTCCATCCGCGACGACATTCACAAGAAGAACGAGGAAGAGACCTGACGCGGCGCGTCATCGCTGCGCCCGAACGATTTCCGTCGACAAGCCGATGGCATATTGTACGATCAGTCTGCCGGCGCCCTGCCGCCGGAGACGCGCGTCGACGGCGCCCGGCCCGAAAGATGTAGGCGCTCGAAATCTGGCCTAGCCTCACGCAGGCGTGAATACCCAGCCATTGCCATTCCGCCGCGCTGAGGTACGTCACTCGTGTTTTCGATGAAGGAGGAATTTCAATGGAATATCGTCTGCTCGGCCGTTCAGGCCTCAAAATTTCGACTTTGACCATGGGCACGATGACCTTCGGCGGCATCGGATGGGCCAAGATCGTCGGGGACCTCGGCGTCTCCGAGGCGCGGAAGATGATCGATATCTGCATCGATGCCGGCATCAACCTCATCGACACCGCCAATGCCTATTCCAACGGCGAATGCGAAAACATCATCGGCGACGTGCTCTCTGGCAAGCGGCCGCAAGGCGTGCTGGTTGCCACCAAGGCCCGTTTCGGCATGGGTGACGGCCCGAACGACCAGGGACTGTCGCGCTACCACTTGATCCGGGAATGCGAAGCGAGCCTCAAACGCTTGAAGACCGATGTCATCGACCTGTACCAGGTGCATGAATGGGACGGCCAGACGCCGCTCGAAGAGACGATGGAAGCCCTCGACACGCTGATCAAGCAGGGCAAGGTGCGTTACGTCGGCTGCTCGAACTATTCCGGCTGGCACATCATGAAGGCGCTCGGCATCGCCAACGAGCACCGCTACCAGCGCTTCGTCAGCCAGCAGATCCACTATACGCTGGAAGCCCGCGACGCCGAATACGAGCTGCTGCCGATTTCGATCGACCAGGGCCTCGGCGTGCTGGTCTGGAGCCCGCTTGCCGGCGGCCTGCTCTCCGGCAAACACCGCCGCAACCAGGCCGCTCCTGAAGGCACGCGCCAGTTTGCCGGCTGGACCGAACCGCCGATCCGAGATGAGAACCGCCTCTGGAACATCGTCGAGACCCTGGTCGCGATCGGGCAGGAGCGCGGCGTCTCGGCCGCACAAGTGGCGCTCGCCTGGCTGATCGGCCGCAAGGCGGTCACCTCGGTCATCATCGGCGGCCGCACAGAAGCCCAGTTCCGAGACAACATCGCCGCCGCCGAGCTGAAGCTCACGAACGAGGAGCGCAAGCGCCTCGATGCCGTCAGCCTGCCGCCGGTGATCTATCCCTACTGGCACCAGCTGAACACGGTGAGCGACAGGCTTGGTGAGGCCGATCTCGAGCTTTTCGGCCCGCATCTCCAGCAATAGGCGATGATGAACCCGCCATTGCACGGCGAAAGACAGGCGTCATAAAAGATGCACTTTCGCCGTGTTAGCGTAAGAGCCCGCTACTCCTGCGAGGTTCGGCATGCTAAGGAATTACAAGGTCCTGAAGGGTACGGCCAGCGCACTCGCCCTTGACGACGACAACGATCCGCACATCGAGATCCGCATCGAGGCGAACGGTATCAGCTACCGCATCGCGCTCAACGTCCGCTCGAAGGAATCGCCGCACGACCTGCTCTACGCCAACATCGTCGATTTCAAGCACCCGGCGCTGACGGAAGCGCTCGAAGAGCTGCCGATGGGCCTGACCGACATCCGCAAGGACCGTCCGGGCCCTGCGATCGATTATGTCCGCGGCGGGCTGATCGAACGCGAAGACATGAACGTCGCGCCCTTCCAGCTATCCGGCCCGAAGAACGACCTGCGTGATTTCATCGAGCCGATCGTCCAGGAAGGCATTGCCGATTCCGACGTGCATTTCTACGCCTTCGGCGAGGCCTGGGGGCCTGAAAATAACAAGCCAGACCAATATTTCGATTTCGAGCCGGGCAACGGCATCCACGACATCCACATGAACCAGGGCGATGGCGGCAGCTTCAAGGCCACCAACGGGCCGAACCAGGATGGTGCATTGCTCGTCCATTTCAACGACACCGACGAATGGGCAGCGATCTTTCTCTGCTTCCAGTCGCAGAACTGGAACACCGATGCGGCAACGGGCCATCCCGTCTCCGACGGCCGCGGCGGCCAGGGTCGCGGCGAAGGCACCCGCCGGCCGCAACCGATCGTGGCCTCGTCGCTGCGCATCATCGCCGCGCTGATCAACCCGGTAAACGGCGCAGGCGGCACGGAAGCCGAAACGGTGACGCTGATCAACCGCTCCGACATGGCGGCATCGCTCGACGGCTGGAAGCTGGAGGACGAAAACGACAGGACCCAGACGCTGTCGGGAACGCTTGAGGCCGGCGAACTCCGCACCATAGCGCTCGATGCCGCAAGCGGCCCCCAGCTTGCCAACAGAGGCGGCGACATCATCCTGCGCAATGCCGACGGCGCCGTGGCCGACCGCGTCGGCTACGGCAAGAGCGAAACGGCGAATGAAGGGTGGACGACGATTTTCTGATTGGTGAACGTCCATTGCGAATACGAGAGCAAGCGGTTCTCTCCCTCTTCTCCCCTCGGGGAGAAGGTGGCCCGAAGCGTCGGATGAGGGGGCCGCACCGCACGCCTTTGCTTGCCTTCGCTTGCGCTCAGCGCATTCGCTCCTGACGTCGCGCCCCCTCATCTGCCTGCCGGCATCTTCTCCCCGCTGGGAAGAAGGGACTCGTGGCATCGTCGCACCCACACTCTCTCAATCGACAACAATCAGCCGCCGATCTCGGCCGAGATCAGCGCGCCCAGGCGGCCGATGCCGTCCTCGATCACCTGCTCGTTGGCGCAGGAGAAGCTGACGCGGAAAGTGTTGGCGCCGGAACCGTCGGCGAAGAAGGCCTTGCCGGGTACGAAGGCCACCTTGGCGGTTTCGAGCGATTTCGCCAAGAGCTTGGCGCCGTCCATCCCCTCAGGCAGCGTGATCCAGATGAACATGCCGCCTTCCGGCTTCGTCCAGCTCGAGCCTTCGGGCATGTATTTTTCGAGCGCTGCCAGCATGCAGTCGCGGCGTTGGCTGTAGGCGGTTTTGATCTTGGCGACCTGCGCATCGAAGCCGCGCTCGGCGACATCTGATATCGCCATCTGGTTGATCGTCGAAGAATGCAGGTCGGCCGCCTGCTTCATCAGCACCAGCTTGCGGATAACGGGCGCATTGGCGACGATGAAGCCGACGCGAAGGCCGGGCGCCAGCGTCTTCGAGAAGCTGCCGCAATAGATCGTGCGCGTATCGTTGATATGGCCCTTCTCGGCGATTTCGAGCGCCAGGATCGGCAGGATCGGATCGCCGTCGTAACGCAGCGACTGATAGGCCGCATCCTCGATGACGGCGATGTCGAGATCTTCCGCCAGCGCCAGGACCTTCTTGCGGCCATCAAGATCGACGGTTTCGCCGGTCGGATTGGAGAAGTCGGCGGAGAGATAGGCGAACTTCACTTTGCCGCCGGCAGCGGAAGCGGCCGCGCGGTAGGACTCGGGCGTCCGGTTGCCGTTCGGCGTCAGTTGGTCGTAGGCCGGTTCATAGGCGTTAAAGGCCTGCAGCGCGCCGAGATAGGTCGGCCATGTCACGAGCGCGGTGTCGTTCGGTGACAGGAAGAGCTTGCCGAGATAATCCAGGCCCTGCTGCGAACCGGAGACGATGAAGACATTGTCGAGTTCGCAAGGAATGCCGAGAGCAGCCATCTGCCCGACCAGCCATTCGCGCAGCGGCTTGTAGCCTTCGCTGACCGAATATTGCAGCGCCGAATTGACGGCGGCGCCGTCGAAGATATCGGCATAGGCCTGCTTGAACTCCCGATCCGGAAAGAGCGCCGGATCCGGAATGCCGCCGGCAAAGGAGATGATGTCGGGCCGGTCGAGAAGCTTCAGGAGTTCACGGATTTCGGATGCGCGCATGCGCGACGAGCGCGACGCAAACATGGTGTCCCAGTTCAGCATGGGGTTTCCTCGTATTTTCTATACCGTCGACAAACCATGCGGTGGAAATTATGTCAATAATGCTGACCTATTTTCTTGTTATGGTGACAAGTTGGAAATCTTATATTCCAAAGCTTTGGTGCGAGATTGGCGAACGTCTTTGCGACGGCGCTCGATCCCGAATTTGCTGCTCGACGTCAGCCGCATCAAGTGATTATTCCTCTGGTCAAAGCCGAAACCGGCTGATTCAGACCTTTCCAAGACCAGCTCGGCGGCAGTAGTGTCGCCGCCACTATTCAATTTACTATCAAGGTGCCAGCAATGACCGTGACGTCGGCCTCTCCTGAAATCAAAATCGAACTCCACAAGTCTCCCGTCCCGGAAGCCGATCGCATCCAGGCACTGGAGACGCCCGGCTTCGGCAAGCTCTTCACGGATCACATGGTCCTGGCACGATGGACTGCCGACAAGGGCTGGCACGATGCAAAGGTTACGCCGAGGCGGCCCCTGGAACTCGATCCTGCGAGCGCCGTGCTGCACTACGCTCAGGAGATCTTCGAGGGCATGAAAGCCTACAAGGCGGATGATGGCCGGATTCTGCTCTTTCGGCCTGAGGAGAACGCACGCCGCTTCGCGCAATCGGCAACGCGCATGGCGATGCCTCCCGTGCCCGAAGAACTCTTCCTGAAGGCGGTCGAAGAACTGGTCCGCGTCGACAAGGCCTGGATACCCTCCGGCGACGCCAGCCTCTATCTTCGCCCCTTCATGTTCGCCAACGAGGCGTTTCTCGGCGTTCGTCCGGCGCAGGAATACGTCTTCTGCATCATCGCCTCTCCGGTCGGCGCCTACTTCAAGGGTGGCGCGAAGGCCGTCTCCCTCTGGGTCGAGACCGAATACACCCGTGCGGCCGCCGGCGGCACGGGTGCCGCAAAATGCGGCGGAAACTACGCAGCCAGCCTCGTGGCGCAAGCCGAGGCGACGAAGAAGGGTTGCGATCAGGTCGTCTTCCTTGATGCCGCAGAGCATCGCTGGGTCGAAGAACTCGGCGGCATGAACGTCTTCTTCGTGATGAACGATGGATCGGTGGTGACCCCGCCCCTTGGCGGCACGATCCTGCCGGGCATCACCCGGGGGTCGGTGATCGTGCTCGCCGAAGAAAGGGGCTTGCGCGTCGAGCAGCGCCCCTACTCGTTCGCGGAATGGCAAGACGACGCTGCCAGCGGCAAGCTCGTCGAAGCGTTCGCTTGCGGCACTGCCGCAGTCCTGGCGGGCATCGGCCTGGTTCGACATGCCGGCGGCGAGTTTCTGGTCGGAGACGGACAGACCGGCAAGTTGACCAGCGAACTGCGCCAGCAGCTCGTCAGTCTGCAGAAGGGCGTAACGAACGATGAGCACGGCTGGACGCGCCTCATCCCGACCTGAACGTCGGACATTCCACGCGAACGGCGGCGTCAACACCGACAGGGTGCCGCTCACCGTCGCCCGCAAAGCCGTCGGGTTAGAGATATATTCCGCCCTCGCCGGAGCGAGCATATACCGCGAAATGCATGGTGGCGCCCCTCGACACGAGGCTTGCCCACCATGCCGCGGAGATATCGGCAGCGCTCAACCTTACCACCGCTGATGCCATCACCAGCGCGACGGCCGAGCACCAAGATGCGGATATTCTGACCTGCGACGCCGATTTCAAGGATTTCGAGCGGGTCGTGCATATCGATAAAAAAGACTGACCTTGATGTGACCCAAGTGTTCGACGGCGGCGCATAACGCTTCTATCATAAAGTGGGAAATGGTAATCTGGCATCGGAGACGCCGAAACCGGCATGGACGGACGGCACTGAATTCAATGGCGAAAATGACGATCTCTCTTCCGGATGATCTGGCGGGCTATGTCGCACGCCGTGTTGCAAGCGGTGGATATAGCAGTGCCGGCGCCTATCTGGCGGAACTCGTCCTGAAGGATCAGAACCACCGCAAGCTCGATGACGAAGAAGTGCGCGAGATCCTGAGGCTGGCTGAGGAGAGCGGCATCAGCGACCGACGTATTGCCGACATTCTGATGGAAACCAAGGCGAAGCTGCGTGACCACCTATAGGCTGACACGAACCGCAGACGCCGTTTTGTCGGGCATCGACGAATATGCCAGCCTGCATTTCGGCGAGGCGCAGGCGGATGCCTATCTTCTCGATTGGGATAGGATTTTCGTACTGCTTTCGCGCGTGCCCTCCATGGGAGACGAGTGCGACGAACTCGGCTCCGGCCTCCGCCGCCTCCTCCACATGCGCCACGTCGCCTTCTACCGCGAAATACCGGACGGCATCCTCGTCATCGACATTATCGGCGCCGACCGGCTTCCCGAAAGACATCTTCAATCAAGACGACGCTCCCCAACGGCCGACCCGCATGTCTCGTGACAGCACCTCCGCCTTTTATGAAGAAAACGCCAAGACATACGCCAACCGGGCGCGCAGCTTGCCGAAGCGGCAGCTCGACGTCTTTCTCGCCGGTATCGCACCGGGTGGCGCAATCCTCGAACTCGGCTGCGGCGGCGGCCAGGACAGCGCCTACATGCTGTCGCAGGGTTTCCAAGTGACGGCGACCGATGGCTCGGCCGAGCTTGCCAGACAGGCGGAAGCGCTGATCGGCAGGCCGGTCAAGGTCATGCTGTTTCAGGAACTCGACGCCGACAGCGCCTTCGACGGCGTCTGGGCGCATGCGAGCCTTCTTCATGTCCCCAGGGCTGAACTGCCAGATGTCTTCACCCGCATCCGCCGCGCGCTCAGAACCGGCGGCCTTCTTCACGCCAGCTTCAAGGCGGGAGAAGCGGAAGGCCATGACGGCTTCGGGCGCTACTACAACTACCCCTCACGCGAATGGCTGTCGGCGCTTTTGACCAAAGGCGGCTGGCGCAACCTCGCCATCAAGGAAAGCGACGGCGGCGGCTATGACGGCAAACCGACCCGCTGGCTCGCCGTGAGCGCAGAACGATAGAGGCCAAAGTTTCGCCTCGGCCTTAAGCTGCAGCGGAATTACCTTTCGAAACAATGTCAGCGTGTCCTGGCCGTCAGTTGGCAACAGGCTCCCCGCGATGGGTTTGAGCGGTCATGGGCTGCCGCGCCGCGAGCAAATAGAACGCAACCATATGGGTGATCATCAGCAATGGAACATAGACGATCACGACCACATAGGCTGCGCCTAGTTGCCCAGCCAAGGCAGGCAGGCCGGACTGGGCGCCGTGATAATAGTTGATGACCAGATCACCGGCGCCTACGAGATTGAAGGCTACGACGAATAGCCAGAACAGTGGGCGGATGCGGAACGAAATCAGCGCCAGCATGGCCAGCAGCCCGGCAGCAAGATCGCCATAGGCGGCCGTGACGGCAAAGCCGGACGGCAGATCGGGACCGACGACGCCGGGAAGGATGAAGACGAGGCCGAAAAAGCGGAAGCTATGGAGCGTTGCGACGGCCCGCTGCGCCCCGGCGCGGTCCATCGACTTGAGCCGGGGCAGGCCATAGACGCCGATGCAAAGCAGCCAGGCGACGTAGCCGAGCAGCAGGTGAAGCTGGAAGATGGCGGCGGGGGACATTTTGCCTCCTGTTGGGCTGCGGGTTTCCAGCGCAATATACGGCCGCTTATACCGAGCGACTATTCGGGATAATATGGACAGGGCATGAAGCAGAACTTCACAGTCAGGCAGGGCGCGCTCGACGGGGTGGAGGCGTTCCTCAGCGTTGCGCAGCACCGCAGCTTTCGCCGGGCAGCGGCGGAACTCGGCGTCACTCCCTCCGCGATCAGCCAGGCCGTGCGCACGCTGGAGGCGCGGATCGGCGCAGCCCTGTTCATCCGAACGACGCGTAGCGTAGGGCTGACGGAAGCCGGCGAGCGTTTCTTTTCGCGTGCAAAAACAGCCTTCGAAGAGCTCGTCGCCGCAAGCGCTGACGCGCATGAGCTTGGACAGCGACCGGCCGGACGGCTGCGCCTCTCGGTGCCGCGCGCCGTTGTCCCGGTCTTGATCGAGCCGCTGATTGCGTCCTTTTCCCAAGCTTATCCCGAGATCGAGGTGGAAATCGCCGTCAGCGAGAAGCTGATCGACCTCGCGATCGAAGGCTTTGATGCAGGGATGAGGATGGGCCAGTTCATCGATGCCGACATGATCGCGGTTCGGCTGACGCCGCCATTTCGGTTCATCATCGTCGGGAGCCCGATCTATTTCTACAACCGGGATCTGCCAGCGTGCCCGGACGACCTGCGTCACCATGCATGCCTCAGAATACGCCGCTCCAATGGTGCGCTCGCGCGGTGGTCGCTCGACGACAATGGCCGAGTCATCGAGATCGCCGTCGCGGGGCCGCTTATCACTCACGACTTCCCGACAATGCTCGGCGCAGCCATCGAGGGGATGGGCCTGGCCCAGGTGCCGGAGCCGATCGCCGTCGAAGAGATCAGAACGGGAAAGCTCATCGAGGTGCTTGCATCATTCGCGCCGAAGACGCCCGGCGTATTTCTCTATTATCCCGGCCATCGGCAAATGACACCGAAACTACGCGCCTTCGTCGATCACATGAAGAACCATCCGGATGCGGCTGCCAAGACTCGCATTCGGAACAACGGCGAGTAGATCCTACCTAGGCACCATGTAGCCTTTTGGGAGATGACATGCCTAAAACCAAAAAACCGAGCGCGCCGCACGAACCAATGCTCGTGCGGCGCGCTCGGTAAAACGCTTAGTTCACGCTCTTGTCGACCAGCTTGTTCTTGCCGATCCAGGGCATCATGCCGCGCAGCTTGGCGCCGACTTCTTCGATCTGGTGGCTGTCGTTGTTGCGGCGGATACCCTTGAAGCGGGCTGCACCCGACCGGTATTCCTGCATCCACTCGGAGGTGAATTTGCCGGTCTGGATGTCCTTGAGGACGCGCTTCATCTCGGCCTTGGTCTCGGCGGTGATGATGCGCGGACCGGAGACGTACTCGCCCCACTCGGCCGTGTTGGAGATCGAGTAGTTCATGTTGGCGATGCCGCCTTCATAGATCAGGTCGACGATCAGCTTCACTTCGTGCAGGCATTCGAAATAGGCCATCTCAGGCGCATAACCGGCTTCGGTCAGCGTTTCGAAACCGGCGCGGATGAGCTCGACCAGACCGCCGCAGAGAACGACCTGTTCGCCGAAAAGGTCGGTTTCGCACTCTTCGCGGAAGTTGGTTTCGATGATGCCGGAACGGCCGCCGCCGACGCCGCAGGCGTAGGAGAGAGCGAGTTCAAGCGCATTGCCGGAGGCGTTCTGGTGAACGGCCACGAGGCAGGGAACGCCGCCGCCCTTCTGGTATTCGCCGCGAACCGTGTGGCCCGGGCCCTTCGGCGCGATCATGACGACGTCGACCGAAGCCTTCGGCTCGATCAGGCCGAAGTGAACGTTGAGGCCGTGAGCAAAGGCGATGGCAGCGCCGTCGCGGATGTTCGGTGCGATGTCGGCCTTGTAGATGTCGGCCTGCAGCTCGTCCGGGGTTGCCATCATCATCAGATCGGCCCAGCCGGCGGCTTCGGCAACCGTCATGACCTTGAAGCCGTCGGCTTCGGCCTTCTTGACGGTGGGCGAACCGGCCTTGAGAGCGATGACGAGGTTCTGGGCGCCGCTGTCCTTCAGGTTCAGCGCATGGGCGCGGCCCTGCGAGCCGTAGCCGATGACGGCGACCTTCTTGGCCTTGATGAGGTTGAGATCGGCATCACGATCGTAATAGACGCGCATTTGAAGTTCCTTCCCTTGTGCTTGTCTTGTTGACTGTCATTAAAGCGAAATCAGCCGAGAACCGGCATCTCCGCCAGAACCTTGTCCGTGCCATAAAGCCGGAGGAAGGCGGTCACCGCCCTCTCCGCCTGGCGCGCGGTATCCTTGAGGCCCGGTTCGCCGAGCAGCATGCGCACATGCAGGTCGGAAACAACAAGGCCGTAAAGCGTGTGATAAGCCTCATCGGCATCGGAAAAACGCAAGAGCCCTGCCCTCTTTCCCGCATCGATCAGCGCCATGGCGCGGCGGTCGATCTGCCGGCGGCCGCGCTCAAGCAGCAGCTTGCCGAGCTTCGAGCCGTCGCGGTTCGACTGGCCGATGGCGAGCCGGTTCAGCGCCAGCGAGACATCACCGGCCAGCACCTCCAGCAGGTCACGCGCGAAAATGACGACATGGTCATGAAGGCTCGCCGCCGTCAACCGCTCACCATTGCGCTCGAAGGTGCGCACCTTGCTCGCTTGATAGGCAATCATCGCCGACAGCAGACCATCGCGGTCGCCGAACCACTTGTAGAGGCTTTCCTTGGAGCAATTGGCGGCGCGCGCAACCCCCGAGGTCGTCAGCGCCTTCTCGCCGCCATCGACGAGCAACCGCAGCGCCTGCTCCAGAACGGCGTTCTGGCGCGGCGAAAACTCGCTCGGCTCTGCAGTATCGACGGACACGGTCACGGCTCCCATATACGTACCGTACGGTACGGTTCGTGAGCTTTATGCGGCAAACCCATCGGGCCGTCAAGCAGCTCCGGCAGATTTTTATACGGGAAAGACCGGCACGGCACCAGAATTGGATAGGCGGAGACGCCGTGGTGACTGCATAATGCTGCGGAACCCTATTTGCCGGAGCCTCCATGTCGCGCCTTTCTGCTGCCCTTCTCCTGGCCGGAGCGATGCTCCTCGCCGCGACGCCCTTCACCGGTCGCGCCGCCGCGCAGTCGGACAACGAGGTCTATAATCGCATCGAAGAGCTGCATGGCAATGCCCGGGCCTTCGATCAGCCGCTGCGCCAGCTCGTTCTGGCGATGCGCTCCGGCGATGCCGAGACCGTCGCCGGCCTTGCCGAATATCCGCTGACCGTCAAGGCCAATGGTGAGACCTATGATGTCGAGAACGCCGAAGATTTCGTCGAGAATTTCGACGATCTGGTGACGCCGGAGACCCGCCGCGCCGTCGGCCATCAGCAATATCAAGACCTCTTCGTCAACAGCGACGGCGTCATGCTCGCCAACGGCGCCGTCTGGATAGGCGCGGTCTGCGACGACAACGCCTGCGAGGAGAGCCATTGGGCGATCATCGCCATCAATAATTAGCCCCGAAGCGTTTGTCGTGCAGCGATGTCAGGCATCGCTGCGAAGCTTGCGCGCGAGCGTCTGAAGCTCCTTGAAGGCTTCGTAACGCTTGCCGTGGAGATCCGAAATCTCACCCTCAGACGGCTGAAAGCGTGTTTCCACCTTCGTAAGCCTGCTCATCGCTTCGCCGACATCGACAAATAACCGGCCGGCGACGGCGCCGAGGATGGCCGCCCCGAGCAATACCGGCTCCTCGGCCTTCGTGGCGACCACCGGCTTGCCGCTCGCATCGGCAAGCACCTGGCGGACGAAATCGTGCTGGCCGGCGCCGCCGCTGATGACGATGTTTTCGACGGTGACCCCCGCCTCGGCCTGCGTTTCGATGATCTGTCTCAGGCCGTAGCCGATGCCGCAGAGCCCTGCGATGTAGAGAGAGACCAGGCTGTCGACATCCCGCTCCATGCCGAGACCGGCAATGATCGCTCGGGCATGCGGATCGGCAAAGGGCGCACGGTTGCCGAGGAATTCGGGAACGACGTGCAGGCCGGCCGCCAGCGTGACGGCATCGGAAGAACGGCCCGCCTTGCCGGCAGCCATGTCTGCAAGGAGCACCGGCAGCGGAACGCCCGCGCTCTTCGCAAGCTCCCTCGCCTCGCCGGCCGCCGGATGGAAGGAAAGAAGCTGATCAATGGCAGCGCCGGCAGCGCTCTGGCCGCCCTCGTTCAGCCATAAGCCTGGCACCATCGCTGAATAATAGGGTCCCCAGACGCCGGGAACGAAAGACGGTTCTGCCGTCGAGGTCATCGTGCAGGAAGAGGTCCCGAAGACATAGGCAAGATTGGCCTGCGGATCGGCGCCGACAGTCCCGACACCGCCGGCATGAGCGTCGATCAACCCGGCTGCAACGGCCGTTCCGGGCGTCAGGCCAAGCTCCTCTGCCGCAGCAGCAGTCAGTCCCTCGCCGAGCGCTGAACCGGGCTCGACGATAGTTTTGCCGATGCGGACAAAACCTTCGTCTGCCAGCACTCCGAGGCCGATCTGGTGGAAATAACTGTCGTCCCAACGCTTTTCATGGGCGACATAGGTCCACTTGCAGGTGACCGTGCAGGTCGAGCGTGACAGATCGCCGGTCGCCCGCCAGGTCAGAAAATCCGCAAGATCGAAGAATTGCCAGGCGGCATCGAACACCTGACGCCGGTTTTCCCAGAGCCAGAGAAGCTTGGGCGTTTCCATCTCTGGCGAGATGCGGCCGCCGACGTAACGGAGCACGTCATGACCCAACGCATTGATGCGCTCCGCCTGCGGGACGGCGCGGTGGTCCATCCACACGATGATATCCCGGTCCGGATCTTCTGAGGGTCCGACGGCGAGCGGCTTGCCGCCTTCGCCGAGGACGACGAGCGAGCAGGTTGCGTCGAATCCCAGACCGACCACGGAAGCCGGATCGACGCCGGCGGTGGAAACCGCCTCTCGCACGGCCGCGCACACGGCGCGCCAGATTTCGCTGCTCGATTGCTCGACGATGGAACCGGCTTCATGAAACAGGCTGATATTCCGCTTGGCGGAGGCAAGCATGGTGCCGGCCATATCGAACAGGCCGGCCCGGGCGCTGCCGGTGCCGACATCGACGCCGATGACATATTTGGCGCCGGCTTCCGGGGTATGAGATGTGTCGCTCATGGTCTCTCGTTTCAGATCGCCAGGGATCGGGTTGATGGGCAGTTTCAGCCGGATTTCAAACTCTGTGCCTGGAAAGATCGCCTCCAGAGAGGCTGACATTACCCGGTCGCGACGCCATGACAAGGATGCCAACACGCTGGGCAGATGCAGTCACAGCCTTCCTCCGACATTTTCCAGAATGGCAGTGAGCTCCCCTGCCCCTGTCGCGACGGCGGCCGCTCCGGCGGCGTCGAGCACCGCGCGGCGGCCGGGCCTCGGATCGGCCGGATCGACAAATCCGATGGCCGTCATGCCTGCGGCTACGGCTGCCGCCACGCCATGGGCGCTGTCGTCGATCATGACGCATTTGGTCGGACGGGCCCGGAAACGCTCGGCGCAGTGCAGCAGAAGATCCGGCGCCGGCTTCGGCCGGGGGACCAGTTCGGCGCTGAAGACGTCCTCACCGAAGGCGCTCCACAGATCGAGTTTGCCCAGGCTGTTGCGCAGCCGCTGCATCGTGCTGTTCGATGCGACGCATTTCGGCCGGTTGAGGCTGTTGACAACCTCGGCAATGCCGGCAATCGGCGTCAGCGAACGGGCAAATTCGTCGAACAGATGACGATGCCACCTCTCGAACAGCCCGGTGACATCGCTGATCCCGTATTCGCGCCGGCACATCTCGGCAATGATGCTTTCCGAATTGCCGGTGAATTTGACATGAGCCTCCGCCGCGCTGATCGCTATGCCGGCGCCCTGCAGCGTTTCCGCCAAAGTGCGGCTGGCAATCGGCTCGCTGTCGATCAGCACCCCGTCGCAATCGAAGATCACGAGGTCGACGTTATCCATGCGCCCCGGCATACCGGGATAATCGATGCGGCTATCGAGCATGCCTCACCCCCGCGTCTGCAAGGCGAGATCCGGCCGGTCGGTAGTGATCTGCCGGATCGGTTTGGCAAGCCAGTATTCGAGATCGCTCGTTTCGTTCGGAACCCAGACCCCGAGTTGGTCGAGCGGCACAAGTTGGGTAATCTCGTCCCACTTTGCCCGCAGGAGCGATTTCTCGACGGCAATGACATCCGAGTATTGCCTCATCAGGCTGAGGCCGCTTGTCAGACCGAGACGCTCCGCCGATTTGGCGTCGAAGGACGACAGGGTGCGAATCCCGGGAGCGGCCTTGCGAATATCGGCAAGCACATCGGGTTGAAAGCTCGTCAGGATCGAGCGCTCCGCAAGACCAAGCCGCTCGACGGCGGAAAATGCCTTGGCCGCCAGATCCTCGTAAGGCGTCCCATCGGCATGGTTCTTCAGTTCGATATGAAGCTCGAGCGGCGTGTCCTTGAAGACCGCAAGGACCTCTTCCAGCGTCGGGATCGTCTCCCCGTCGCTGTCCTTGAGGCAGATTTCACGATGTTTTCCGGGGCCGAGGTCGGCAACCGGCCCGCGCCCATCCGTGGTGCGCTCCAGCGTCGGGTCATGAATGACGAGCATTTCGCCAGACTGCGTCAGGTGGATGTCGAACTCCACGCCATCGACCGCCATTTGCGCAAGTTTTCGGAAGCCCGAAAGACTGTTTTCAGGCCAGAGATTGCGGCCACCGCGGTGGCCGATGATATGCACCATCGTCTGAATATCCTTGAGATTCGGCGTGTTACTTTCCAGAGTCCACCAGCCCCTTGGTGAACCAGCGTTGCATGAAGAGAATGACGGCGGCAGGCGGAAGCATGACGAGCAGCGCAGCGCTCATCGCGATGTTCCAGGCAGGTGCCGAGTCCGAGACCGGAACGAGTTGCTTCAGCCCGAGGACCGCCGTTCCCATCTCCTTGTCGGTGGTGAACAGCAGCGGCCACAAATACTGGTTCCAGCCATAGAGAAACAGGATGATCGATAACGCCGCTATATTGGCGCTCGACAGCGGCAGCAGGATATCCTTGAAGAATTTCAGCGGACCGGCGCCATCGAGCTTGGCCGCCTCGCAAAGCTCGTCGGGAACGGAGAGGAAGAACTGCCGGAACAGGAAGGTTGCCGAGGCCGAGGCGATCAGCGGCAGGATCAGGCCGCTATAGCTGTTGACCATGTTCCACTTCAGCGACGCTTCGATGCTGTATCCCGTCAGCCGCTCGACGATACCGGAAAGGCCGATCGTCCCGGCCAGCCAGCGAAGCGGCCCGGCGGCATCGGCGACCGCTTCGTAGGTCGGGATGATGCGGACCTCGACAGGAAGCATCAGCGACACGAAGATCAGCCAGAACGCCGTCATGCGAAATGGGAAGCGGAAATAGGTGACGCCGAATGCGGCGATTAGCGAGATCGCCAGCTTGCCGACGACGATGCCGGCGGTGACGATGATCGAATTCAGGAATAGTCGGGAGAACTCGCCCTGCTGCCAGGCGGCGGCGAGGTTTTCGAGAAATTGCGAGCCCGGCAAGACCGGGAATGGCGCCTGCTGTACCTCCTGCAAGGTGAGCGAGCCGGCGACGAAGGCGAAGTAGAGCGGCAGGCAGACGAAAATCGCGCCGATGAGCAGCACCGCGTGGCAGAAGATCGATAGACCGAGATGGCGTTCGGGCATGGCTACACCTGGTAATTGACCTTGAGCTCGAGGGCGCGGAATTGAACGATGGTGAACAGGATGGCGATCAGCATCAAAAGCACCGACTGGGCGGCCGACGAGCCGAGATCGAGCTGCACGAAACCATCTTGATAGACCTTGTAAACCAGGCTGTTCGTCGCCCCCGCCGGACCGCCGCGGGTGACCGCGTCGATGATGCCGAAGGTTTCAAACAGTCCGTAGACGAAATTCATCACCACGAGGAAGAAGATCGTCGGTGAGATTAGGGGAAGCGAAATGGTGAAGAAGCGCCGCACGGGTCTTGCGCCGTCGAGCTTTGCCGCCTCCAGAAGCGAGACGGGCACAGCCAGCAATGCGGCGACGAGGAAGATGTAGTCGTAGCAGACATTCTTCCAGACCGAGGCGATGGTGACCAGCAACTGCGCATCGAACGGACGCCGGTTCGGATCCCATTCGAGACCGAGCCCATGCAGGAATTGCGCAATAGGCCCAACCGCAGGATTGAACAGGAAGGCCCAGATCACCCCTGAGATCACGGGGGCGATCGCATAAGGCAGCAGGATGATGCTTTTATAGATCCCCCTTCCCTTGATCACGAAATCGGTCGCGAAGGCAAACAGGCCGGCAAGCAGAAGCGTTGCGGCATTCTGCGCGACGGTGAACCACAGCGTGAACAGCGCGCTTCCGCGATATTCCGGACTGGCGAACAGATTGTAGAAATTCTCCAACCCGACGAAAATCTGCGTGCCGCCGAAGGGATCGACCTGAACGAAGGCCAGCGACAGCGCCTTGTAGGATGGGATGAAAAAGAAGAACAGGAGGATCAGCAGTTGCGGCGCGACCAAGCCGAAGGCGAGCCAGGGCTTGTTGAAATGAGCCGACTTCAACCCGGGCTCCGAGGGCTGCGCGCTCCTCCGGCCTGTCGACAGAATATCCGGGATGCGAAGGCGCCCGGCGGCGCCCCCCATCTTTCCGAAGGTTCTACTTTGCTGCATGAAGCTGCTCATACTGGCGAAGGATCAGGTTTCCGCGGGCCGCCGCTGCATCCAGCGCCTGCTGCGGTGTCTTCTGGCCGGTCCACACACCCTGGATCTCTTCCACCAGAAGCGCCATCGACTGGTTATGATTGCCGAAGCGGAAGCCGCGCGAATTGTCGGTCGGCGTGCCCCGGGTGAGCTGGAGAATGGCGATTTCGCGAGTCGGGTGATCCTTGAAATAGCCTTCGGACTTGGCCTGCTCATAGGCGGCGTTGGTGACCGGCACATAGCCGGTCTGCTTGCTCCACCAGACCTGCGTCTTCGGCGAAGCGAGGAAGTTCAAGAAGGCGGCAGCACCCGCATATTCTTCCTCGGACTTGCCTTTCAGGACCCAGAGCGCGCCGCCGCCGATGGTGCTGTTCTTCGGCTCGATGCCTTCTTCATGTGGCAGGAACGTTGCGCTCCAATTGAATTTTGCACCGCTCTCGACGGCGGCATGCGCCGCTGTGGAGGCCACATAGGTCGAGCAGGTTCCAGACGTGAACAACTGGTCGGGCGAGAGGCCCTGGCCGGCGATCTGCAGGATGCCGGCGTCGAGCCACGTCTTCAGGCGCGTCACCTGACCGACGACCAGCGGGCTCTTGTTGAAGATGAACTCGGTATCGAGACCGCCGAAACCATTCGCCTTGGTGCCGTAAGGCTGGTCCTGGATCGCCGCGTAGTTTTCGATCAGGCTCCAGTAGAAATCGTTTGCGAGCGCCATCTGGCATTTTGAGACGCCCTTCTCCTTGATGGCGCCAAGCTGCTTGTCGAGTTCCTGCCAGGTCTCGCCCGGCTTGTCGAAGCCGGCCGCCTTGAAGTGATCGGCATTGTACCAGAAAATCGGCGTCGAGCTGTTGAAGGGCATCGCCGCCGGTTTGCCGTCGACGAGATAGAAGCCGGCCACGGGAGCGAGGAAGTCGTTCCAGTCGATCTTGTAACCTTCCTTCTCCATGAGTTCCGGCACCGGAATGACGGCGCCGGAATTGTACATGGTGAGGAAACCTCGCTCGGCAGCCTGGATCAGAACCGGCTGCTGGTGGACGCGGTAGGCGGCCACCATCGCCGCCATGGTCTCCTCGTAATTGCCTTTGCCGATGCCGACGACCTCGTATTTGTCCTGCGAGGCGTTGAAGTCGGCAATCAGCTTGTTGGTGATCTCGGCGAGCCGACCGCCGGCCGCATTCCACCATTCGATCTTGATGCGATCGGCCGCGCCGGCGTCGCCAGCATTGGCCAATCCGAGCGTCACCAGTGCAGCACCCGCCGCGAACGACCGGATCGTCCGCCCCATGCGGGCGCCTATCGAAGACTTTGCCGTCATTTCGTTTTCCTCTCCATTGCCGTTATTCGCCGACCGGCGCGCTCAGCGCCGATCAACCCCTCCCAGAGTGGCGATAAACAAGGTTGGGGTTACTTGTTACAAATGTCAATAGCGTGTTACAAATGTATGACGACACCTGAGGAGGATGCCATGGCAGCTATCGAACTGATCGATTTGAAGAAGAATTACGGCGCGGTTCCCGCGGTAAAAGGGATCAATCTCAGCGTCGCCGACGGCGAAATGATCGTGCTGGTCGGGCCTTCGGGATGCGGGAAATCGACCCTGCTGCGGATGATTGCCGGCCTTGAGGCCATCAGCTCCGGCCATCTCAGGATCGCAGGCAGCGATGTCGGCCATGTCGATCCGGCCGACCGCAACATCGCCATGGTATTCCAGA
The DNA here is from genome assembly GCF_019793435.1 of Rhizobium redzepovicii. Lineage (GTDB taxonomy): Bacteria > Pseudomonadota > Alphaproteobacteria > Rhizobiales > Rhizobiaceae > Rhizobium > Rhizobium redzepovicii. The sequence goes on from NZ_JAILYH010000022.1 coordinate 42,605, forward strand.
ACTACGCGCTCTATCCGCACATGACTGTCCGTCAGAATCTCGAATACGGGCTCAAGAACCGCCGCGTGCCGCGTGACGAGATCGACCGGCGGATCGCCAGCGCCGCCGGCATCCTGGAAATCGGCGACTTCCTCGAGCGGCGCCCCCGCCAGCTGTCGGGCGGGCAGCGCCAGCGCGTTGCCATGGGCCGCGCCATCGTCCGCGATCCCGCCGCCTTTCTGTTCGACGAACCTTTGTCCAATCTCGATGCGAAGCTGCGCGTACAAATGCGCGTCGAAATCCGCAGGCTGCAGCGGCAGCTCAAGACCACGAGCCTCTATGTGACGCACGACCAGCTCGAGGCCATGACGCTCGCCGACAGGCTGGTCGTCATGAATGGCGGCCGGATCGAGCAGATCGGGACACCGATCGAGGTCTATCGCCGTCCCGAGACCGTCTTCGTTGCCGGCTTCATCGGTTCTCCGCCGATGAACCTTGTCGATCTCGACGAGCTGGGACCCTGTAACCTGGCACTTCCCAGAGACACGGATCTTTTAGGTATCAGGCCGAGTGCGATCAACCTCGGTGATGGGGCAGCACATGACCTCCGGTTCGACGCCAATGTCGAATTGATCGAAACCGTCGGTGACGAGAACAATGTCCACCTGCGCATCGATGGCAGCGACAAGCGCATCGTGGCGAGCGTTTCCACCGATCGACGCCTGCAGGAAGGCGATCGTACTTCGTGCCATGTAAGAAGGGACGGTTTGCATCCGTTCAACAGGACGACTGGGCGGCGAACCGATTGAGGGGAGTGAAGCAGATGACGATTGCCCCTTGCGATTGACAAGCGTCAGGGATTTGAGATCCATGGCCATCGAATTGGAGGCGCAGATTATTGCATGTCACAGAACAGAGGTGCTTCTTTCCAACCGATGGCGCTCCCCGACGAGCAGATGCAGGTGCGCGTGGTCTGGCTCTATTACATGGAGGGACGCACCCAGGGTGAGATTGCAGAAGCGCTTTCGACCAACCGGCTTCGCGTCAACAAGATCATCGCCGAGGCGCGCCGGTCGGGCCTGGTGACGATCACCCTCAATTCCCGGCTGACCTCCTGTGTCGCCCTGGAACAGCAGCTGGCCATGGAATTCTCTCTCAATCGCGCGATCATTGTACCGACACCTGAAGATGCGGATCTTATCCCTGTTCTGCTCGGCCAGGCGGCAGCCGATTATCTCGTGCAATTGCTGAACGGCGGCAACATCCGCGGCGTCGGCGTCGGTTGGGGAGCGACGCTCCGCGAAATGGTGCGTCATATGCCATCGCTGAGACGCCCTGATATTTGTGTCAATTCGGTCATGGGCGGGCTGACCCACGGCATCGAAATCAATACTTTCGACATTGCGAGCGATCTTGCTCGGCAGCTTAACGCGGAATGTTCCTATCTTGCTGCGCCGATCTATGCCGGCACGCCGGAGTCGCGCACGGCGATTATCAGGCAGGATGTCTTCGAGACGGCCTTTCGGCAGATCGAGGCCAATGACGTCATCGTGCTCAGCATCGGCGACATGACCGAACGCTCGCTGCTAATGCGCTACGGCCTGCCGAGCAGCATCAATATCGAGGAGCTCGTCGCAGCCGGCGCCTGTGGAGATGTGCTCGGCCAGTTCGTCGACAAAACCGGGCGCCCGATCGAACATGCGATAAACAGATGCGCGATCGCTCCCGAGCTCGAAGCCCTGCGCGCCATTCCGAACGTCATCTTCGCGTCTGGCGGCCTGAACAAGGCGCAGGCTATTGCTGCTGTGCTGCTGTCGGGTCTGGGCAACGTGCTGATCTGCGATGAAGAGACGGCCCGGCAAGCACGACAGCTTGCGCTCGATCTCCGGGCGCGCAGCGGTTCATAGAGCCGTGGGGCAACCGGCGGGAACAGAGAGAGGCTCTGCCGGTGCCGCCTTGTCGATTGCGTAGAGCTTGGCGAAGCCGGCATCCTCGATCAGCGTCAGGCCGGCCGGCATCGCGGTGCCGACATACCGGTCGGGCATATCCGCATTGGCGACGAGGATGAAATCGAAACGCCTGCGCCAGTCCGAGAGATAAGGCGCATAGTCTCTATATTCCTGCATCATGTCAGGGCATGAAAGCACGCCGATCGACACGAGATCGCCCTCGGGAACCGCGATCTCCGACCAAGGCGGCAGAACAGTGAGCGGCTGCTTGCCTTTGGCGGTGAACAACGTCGGCACGAAGGCATGCGAGAAGGGTACGGCAAGCGTCGGCAAATGCCGGAAGGTGTCCAGTCCCCAGGCAAAATGCCGGTTGGAATGGGCGATGTCGCCGACCATCTCGGGTTCGTGCCCTAGAGGCAGAACAGCCGCGCCGGCCGGCACCTTTTTCAACACGGTCTCGACGGCATTGACGTCCCTCTGCGCCAGCCACCAGTTCCAACCGATCCAGCCGGTCCGGCCGAAAACCGCGAGATTGACGACAAGCGCCAGCAACAGCGCCTGCCGGCGCGTGAGATTGGCGAAGGGGCACACCATCGCCATGGCGACAAGCGCCGTCATGATCGGAAAGCGCCAGCTGATCCATCCGGTGTTGAGCATGTGGAGCGGTGCGACACAGGAAAGAAGCAGCAACCCGCAGGCCGCGACGGCAAGGCCCGCATGCATACGGATGTCGCCTGCGCGAACGGCGCGCGTGCAGATGAGGATCAGCGGCAGAATCAGCAGGACATCCACCGCCGGGACATAGGTGGTGATGGCGGAAAACAGGTTCATGACGATCAGGATGACGCCATCGTTCCAGACAAGGCCAAGGCCATCGCCGCCGGCGTTCGGCAAAGCGGTCGTGCGAAGATAGAGCGCGAGCGGCGGGAGGACGCAGGCGCCGATCGCCAGCGCCAAACGGCCGGCGAGCCTCATCAGCCCCGCCTTCGATCGCACGATGTCGAAACGCCAGGAAAATTCGAGACCGCAGACGATCGCCATATAGAAGCCGAGTGAGAAGATGTGCATCACAGTCAGCAGCAGCGCGGCGGCAAGTCGCCAGGCAAAAAGCAGAACCGGATTTCGGCGCTGCAGCCGCAGGTCGGCGCAGGCGAAGAACAAGGCCATGCCGAGGCCGATCTGGAAGTTGATGAAGCCGCCGATCATCGTGGCGCACCAGCCAAGCGACAGCATGGCGATCTGCCAGTAGTGCCGGCCGCCGAAAAGCGCCCGGTGCAGGCTGATCGCGCCAAGCGGCGGCAGCACGATCGCCAGGAAAAGCAAAGTCCGCGCCAACCTATCGGCGCCGACCAGCGGTCCTACCGAGATCGCCAGAAGATCGATCCCGACATTGGTGAAGGTGCGGTTCCAATCGATCGCATAGATCTCAGGAAACGGCCGTTCGCCGATCCCACCCGAAAGAAGCCAGATACGGGCGTAGTGATTTGCGTAGTCGAGAACCGGCGGAAAGCGGAACAGTGTCACCAGGACCGCGGTGAGGACCACGAAAGCAATGATCGCGACCGTGGAATCCTGCCGGGCGGTCAAATCCTCAGGCCCGGCAGCCGCATGAACAGGTGCAGCAATCCGGTCCATCATCCGGTCCGGCTGTTCTTTTTCGAGCGCGCTTCGCCTGGTGCAAAGGCCGCATCCAATGCTGCGCGTTTGTCGCCGGCGCCCATCTCGGAAAAAGCGGTCGGCAGCTCGGCATGTTCGTTGCCGCGAAGGATCGTCTCGATCATGAACATCGGCCGCCGCTTGCTCTCCTGCACGAGACGGCCGAGATATTCACCGATGATGCCGATGCAGATCAGCTGGATGGCGCTGAAGGCGCTGACGGCGGCCATGATGGACGACCAGCCGGTGACCGTCTCGCCCTGCAGCCAGCGAATAAAGGTATAGACGAGCAGCGCCATCGCGACGCTGGCGCTGATCATGCCGAGCCATGTGGCGATGCGCAGCGGCGTCGTCGAAAAGCTGGTGATCGCATCGAGCGCGAAATTGATCATCTTGCGCAGCGGATACTTCGTCGTGCCGGCAAAACGGGCGTCGCGCTCATAGGGCAGCGCCACCTGCCTGCCGCCGATCCAGCTGACCATGCCGCGGATGAAACGGTCGCGCTCCGGCATCGCCAGCAGTATATCGACGACGCGCCGGCGCATCAGCCGGAAATCTCCGGTATCGCGCGGGATGGTCACGGAAGCGAGCCTGGAGAGCGTGCGATAGAACAGCGAAGCGGTGGCGAGTTTGAACCAGCTTTCGCCCTCGCGGCGCGTGCGCTGGCCGTAAACGACATCGGCGCCGCGCTCCATGATCGGCATCATCATCAAAAGCAGCTCGGGCGGGTCCTGCAGGTCGGCGTCGATCAAAAGTACGCGCTCGCCCCGCGACGCGGAAAGGCCGGCCGTCGAGGCCAGTTGGTGGCCGTGATTGCGCAGGAGACGAACGCCGAGCACCTGCGGCAGCTTCGCCGCCAGATCCGAGATGATCTCCCAGGTGCCGTCGGACGAGCCGTCATCGACGAGGATGAGCTCAAAGCTGTCGCCGGCAACGCTCTGCGCCGCGGCGGCAGCGCGGCGGCAGAACTCGCGCAGCCCCTCCTCCTCGTTGTGACAAGGCGCGACGATGGAAAGAGACGGTGCTTGCGTCATGCGGACGGCGGTGCCTGCTTGATTGATCGCGCCAGCCTAGCCCGGAAACGTCAAACATCCTTTAATGACCGGATGGCGGCCGCCGAAGGTCCTTGAATACTATTCCGCCGCCATGATCTCGCGCCCGCCATCGACATCGCGGGCGGGCGAGGCTCCATAAAGGCGGCTGTATTCGCGGCTGAACTGCGACGGGCTCTGATAGCCGACGCGGTGGCCGGCGGTGCCGGCGTCGAGCCGCTCGACGAACATCAGCCGGCGTGCTTCATGCAGGCGAAGCTGCTTTTGATACTGCACCGGCGTCATCGCCGTGACCGATTTGAAGTGATGATGGAAGGACGAGACGCTCATGTTGACGCGGTCGGCAAGGTCTTCGATGCGCAGCGGCCGCGCGAAATTCTCCTTCAGCCAGGCGACGGCGCGCGCGATCCTGTTGCTGTGGCTGTCTGACGTGGCGATGTTGATCAGCCGGGCGCCATGCGGCCCGGTCAGCACCCGGTAGAGGATTTCCTGCTCGATCAGTGGCGCCATGGCGGGAATGTCGCCTGGACGATCGAGCAAGCGCAGCAGGCGGACGGCGGCATCCATCAGTTCCGGCGGCGCCACGTTCACCACCATGCCGCGCTGCCCGTCGGTATGGGCGGCCGGACGCGGAATATCGATGCGGCTGAGCAGCTCCAAAAGCTTTTCGGAATCGATTGCCAGCCCCAGGCAGAGATGCGGAACCTCGGGGCTTGCCTCCGTGACCCGCCAGGCGACGGGCAGGTCGAGCGAGGTCAGCAGATAATCCCCCGTCCCGTAGCTGATCTGTTCCGTGCCGAGCTGAAGGCTCTTGGCTCCCTGTAGCACGAAGGCAAAACAGGGCCGGTAGCTGCTGTGCAAGGGATCGCTGGGCTTGGACCGGCGGCTGACATGAAGATTGCCGATTGAAGTGGAGAACTCACCGTCGTGAGGCGCAAAGCGCATCGCGATATCGACGATCTCCTGATAGGGGCTGAAGGGCAAAGTCATGCTGCAACTCTCTCTGTCAGCTGTCTGACTGTCAGCTGTCTGGCGCGGGCGATACCGCCCTTATCTAGAGTGTCTTTGCCATTTCGCAAACAGGCGGGTGCCCGACTTTTGCAGGATCGTGCAAGAAGCTGAGAGGATCGCTCTAACGCCCTCGCTAACATCCGGGCAATAGTCTGCCATCCCGCTCAACCCCTCCCAACCCCAAAAGGAAGCTTCAGATGGCTATCGCAAAAGGCTATGCCGCAACCGACGCGTCGCAACCGCTGACCCCCTTCACCTTCGAGCGCCGCGAACCCAATGATGGCGACGTCGTTATCGCAGTTCAATATTGCGGCGTCTGCCACTCCGACATTCACCAGGCCCGCAACGAGTGGGGCAATTCCATCTTCCCGATGGTACCGGGCCACGAGGTCGCCGGCGTCGTTTCCGCCGTCGGCTCCAAGGTCACGAAATTCAAGGTCGGCGACCGCGTCGGCGTCGGCTGCTTCGTCGATTCCTGCGTGGGCTGCGCCACGCGTGACCTGGATTACGAGCACTACATGCCGGGCCTCGTCCCGACCTATAACGGCTATGAAGCCGACGGCGCGACCCCGACCTTCGGCGGCTACTCCGACACGATCGTCGTCAAGGAAGGTTATGTGCTGCGCTTCCCCGACAATATTCCGCTCGATACCGGCGCCCCGCTGCTTTGCGCCGGTATCACGCTTTATTCGCCGCTCGCGCATTGGAAAGCCGGTCCCGGCAAGAAGATCGCGATCGTCGGCATGGGCGGTCTCGGCCATATGGGTGTGAAGATCGGTGCTGCCATGGGCGCCGACATCACCGTGCTCTCCCAATCTCTGTCGAAGAAGGAAGACGGCCTCAAGCTCGGCGCCAAGGACTATTATGCAACGAGCGACGCAGAGACTTTCACCAAGCTCGCCGGCACCTTCGACCTGATCATCAACACGGTCGGCACCACAATCGACTGGAACGCCTATCTCAACCTGCTGAAGTCTGACGGCACGATGGTTCTGGTCGGCGTTCCCGAACACCCGGTACCGGTGCACGCCTTCTCGGTCATCGGCGGGCGCAAGAGCCTGGCGGGCTCGATGATCGGCTCGATCAAAGAAACCCAGGAAATGCTCGACTTCTGCGGCAAGCACAACATCGTCTCCGAGATCGAGAAGATCGACATCCAGAATATCAACGAAGCCTATGAGCGGGTCGTCAAGAGCGACGTCCGCTACCGCTTCGTCATCGATATTGCCTCGCTGTCGGCTTGAGGAATGAAAGGCGGCTCCTTCGGGGGCCGCCTTTTTATTGATGGGCCGGCATCCTCCTAGCCGCCATATCGGAGTGACCGCCCCGTGCTTCCAGGCTCCGGCCTTCGGCCTGCGCATCTCAGCAGGAGGCTCTCGCGGACTGCAGCTGCAGCAGATATTCGACCGGGTTGAACGGATCGGGCCCCGAACGCCGGCGCAGGCGCGGTGGCCCGGCCATCGGGGCGTAGTGATCGAAAGCGGTTTCCATCGTCCCTGCCCCGCTCGTCAGGCCCGGCAATTGCTGCTGGACGCTTTGAACCATCTGAGACGCGAGAATGCCTTCGAGCCGCGCCACGCCATCGGCGATCACGGAATGCGACGTCGCCGCAGCGGACTTCGCCAGCAGAGTCAGCACGCTGCTCAAGCTCTCGACAGGCGCTTCCAGGTGAAAGCGGTCGAAAGGCTCGCAGACGGCCGTTTGCGCAGCCGAGAGCGCCGTTGCCAGCACCCAGGGCGTCAATTGCCGGAAATCGGCGGCAGTGCTTGCGGGCGAACTGTGCCGGGCCGCCGTCATCGCCACATGGCAATCGATGACCTGCCAGCCGAAAATGCCCTGCTTCAGCGTCTCGAACACGGTTTCCTCGACCGCCCGGTAAAAGGCGACGGGCATCTGGCCGACCTCCACCTCGAGCGCGAAGCTGTTGCCTGCGCCGGCAGGACGCGGCTCGACGCGCAGGCCGATGGTGGCGAGAAACGGATTTGGCTCCTTGAAGAGTATCTGCAGGCCGGCCCCGCTGCCGACGGGTCTTTCGACCAGGATGACCGTGCTTTCCTCGAAACCCGCCTCGAGGCCGAAATCCGTCAGCAGCGTCGATTGGATCACTTCCTTCTGCACCTCGCCATAAAGCGACACGAAGACTTCATTCGTCTCCTCGGCCCTGCGCAAATTGATCAGCGGATCCTGCTCGGCCATCTGGTTCAGCGCCAGCCAAATCGCCGCGCTGTCCGAGGGCCGCCGGGCAAGCACGCGCGTTTCGAGCGTCGGCGGGGCAAAGTAAGCCCGCCCGCCCGAGGCCGGATTGCGGCCCACCGCATCACCGATCTGGGCACCGGCAAGGCCGCTGACGCGGGCGATCTGGCCGGCGCAGAAGCTCGCGGCGCCATGGCTGCGGCCGGCCTCGAACACATGGATTGCAGTCACCCGTTCCTCTCCCCCGGCAGATCCAGATATTGCCGCAGCCGCAGGGTCCCCGAAGTCAGGTAGAGATAGGCGAGCTTTTCGCCGCCCCAGCCGCGCTCGATCTTGAAGATCTTGCCAGCGACCGGCCCGTCCGGATCAAGCCGCCGCTCGGGCAACAGCGTCGCGATGGCCGAGCTTAGCGCCGGCACGCCGGCGCCGGTCATGGCCGCTCCTGCGAAAACGGGATGCACCAAGCCCATTGCCACCTGATCGGCCAGACTGCGCCCGAGCCTTTCCGTGGTCAGTCGTTCTGGGACGAGCACATAGTCGTCGAGCAGCGCCTGGTCGTTCTCACCGAGCGCCTCGCAGAGCGCTGAAAAAAGCGGCTCGTCTCCCGGCGCCAGAGCCTCCACCCGGGCAAGCTTGCTGCCGGCATCGATGACGGAGGACATGGCGATGGGACGCACCGCCAGTTGCGCGGCAAGGGCCTCCGTCACATCCCCGTACCGCGCGCCGAGACGATCGACCTTGTTGATGAAGAAGACGAAGGGAACGCCGAGCCGCCGCAGCGCCCGCACCAGCACACGCGTCTGCGCCTGTACGCCTTCGACCGCCGAAACGACGACGACCGCCGCATCCAGCAATCCAAGCACCCGCTCGACCTCGGCGATGAAATCGGGGTGGCCGGGCGTGTCGATCAGATTGACGACCCTGTCGCCGATCGCAAACGACACCACCGCGGCCCTGATCGTGATGCCGCGCTGTCGCTCGAGTTCGAGGGTATCAGTCTGTGTATTACCGGTATCGACGCTGCCAAGCTTGTCGATGACGCCGGCGTCAAAAAGCAGTCTTTCGGTAAGACTAGTCTTGCCTGCATCCACATGGGCGAGGATGCCCAGATTCAAAGTGCGCATGAACCACCAACTTCTCAGAAATTCGGACGTGATTTTCGTGAGAAGTGACTCGGCGCATTGGAACCTCTATCCGTTGATACGGCTGGATGCGACACCCCAGGTGGTGGTTGGGGGACGCGGGCGGGATGCTAAGGCGGTGTGGGGAGATGAGTCAAGCGTGGGAGTATTGCCTCAGCCACCGTTCGGTAGAAATCCGGTGCGGGCCTTCGCCACCCACCCTTTCCTGTGACGAGCACAGGAATGACGGAGGAGAGGGTTTACCGTGTGGCACCCCCTTGCTGTCCACCGGCTCGACTCGAAGCTAGAGGCTACCCCTCCTCCCGCATCGTCTCCCGCTGGGTGATCAGCCGGGCGCTGTGCTGGCCGCTGAGATAGATCCACAGCCAACTCCAGGCGACGGAGAAGCGCGAGCGGGTGCCGATCAGGAAGTAGATGTGGGCAAGGCCCCAGATCCACCAGGCGATCCATCCCTTCAGCTTGATACGGCCGAAATCGATAATCGCCGCACTCTGGCCGATCGTCGCAAGGCTGCCCTGATGCCGGTAGCGAAAAGGCGCTGGCGCCGATTTTCCCGACAGGCGGGCGCGGATGACCTTGGCGACATAGCCGCCCTGCTGCTTGGCCGCCGGCGCGATGCCCGGCACCGGTTTGCCGTCCCCGCGCATGACGGAAGCGGTGTCGCCGATGACGAAGACATCGGGCAGGCCAGGCGCGCTCAGATCCTTCTCGACGACGACGCGCCCCGCCCGGTCGGCCGGCACACCGAGCCAGCGGGCCGCCGGCGAGGCGGTGACGCCAGCCGCCCAGACGATCGTCCGGCTGGCGACGAAGGTCTCGCCGATCTTCACGCCGTCGGCGTTGCAGTCGGTCACCGGCCTACCGAGATGAATCTCGACGCCGAGTTTTTCCAGCGCCGTCTGAGCATAAGCCGAAAGCTCCTCGGCGAAGGTCGGCAGCACCCGCGGGCCCGCCTCGACCAGCACGACGCGGGTCTTGCGCGTATCGATGTTGCGGAATTCCTTCGGCAGCGTGAAATGCGCGAGCTCGGCGATAATGCCGGCAAGCTCGACGCCGGTCGGCCCGGCACCGACGATGGTGAAGGTAAGAAGCGCGTCGCGCGCGGCGGGATCGCGCTCCATCTCCGCCTTCTCAAAGGCAAGCAGCACGCGCCGGCGGATCGTCGTCGCATCCTCCAGCGTCTTCAGGCCGGGCGCCACCGGTTCCCATTCGTCACGACCGAAATAGGCATGCGTCGCCCCGGTCGCCAGCACCAGCGTATCGTAACCCAGAGTTATGCCGTTGCGCAGCGACACCGTCCTGGCGCCGCTGTCGACGCCGGTGACCTCGCCGAGGAGCACAGTCACATCGGGCCGGTCGGCATAGAGGCGGCGGATCGGCCAGGCGATCTCCGAGGTGGAAAGGATGGTGGTCGCCACCTGATAGAGCAGCGGCTGGAAAAGATGATGATTGCGCCGGTCAACGAGCGTGACCTTCACACCCGCCCCCTTCAACCCGTTGACGAGTTGCAGCCCGCCGAAACCGCCGCCGACAACGACGACATGATGATCGCTCATGACCTGCCCCTTTTGCGCCATTTCGCTCGAAACCAATGTGGCTTTTGCCGCGAATGTTGCAACTGCCGTTTCGGCATGCCTGCCCTGCGCCGCCGGCAGTGGAGAGGGTTCGATGATTATCGGCTTTTCCTGTGGGAAAGCTCATGGGAGCCGAACTCGGGCCGAGTCGTAACCACCCAGCCCGAGCGTCAGCCGCGGTTCAACACAGGCATGCCGTGTCGCCGGGTCGCAATACGGGGGTCGCCTCGAAGCAGTTCACGGCGCAGATGCGTAACGCGCCGATCAATAGGGACCGACGCACTGGCGACGGGGTCCGTGATAGGGCTGGAACGTATTGTCGAACGCCCTGTACGAACGATAGCGCGAATAGCACCAAGCCTCGTGGCTTCCGCCTCCTCCATAATAGGCAGAAGATGCATAGGCGCGGTACGGCCGGCCATAATAGCGGTAAGGCGAGCCATAGTAGCGATAGGGCGAACCATAATAGCGGTAAGGCGGACCGTAATAGCCGCCGTAGGGTGAGCCATAATACGAGCCGTAATAGGGCTGGGACAATGCGCCGCCTATGATCGTACCGACGGCCAGACCGCCCAAGGCCCAGCCCCAACCCGATCCATGACTGTGATGGTAACCACCGTGATGGCCGCCACCCCCGTGGCCATGGCCGCCATGCCATTGCACATACTCTGTCGGCTGCTGAGGTTCGATCCTGGGTGCGGTGATAGCCGGAAACGCCTGCGCCGGTACGCCGGGCATACCTATGATCAAGCATAACGCTGAAATGGTTAGCTTTCTCATGACTGTTCTCCTCTACTCCTCCAAGAGGAGGCATAGCTTCCCCTCCTCCTGAACCAAAGGTGAACGCAATATGTCGAAAAACGTTCCGTATCGAGGCAGATTAATCGCCATCGATGGCGCGGAGAACTATCGGCTTTTCATGCAATCGAGCCGTGCTTTTTCCAGAAGATTAAAAACTTGCCGCACGCTGTCGATTCCCAGAAGCTGAGGGTCTCTTGACAGGCTGGGCGTCCAGACGCCTGCCGTTTTGTATCGCTGAAAAGAAGACGTGCCGAATGTGATCGTCCCCCTACCGAAACTGCCCTCTTCGAGATTGATCGACGGCAGCAGGTCGAGTTGGGTGGCAGAGAAATTCGGAAGGAGACCGCTTCTGCGAATGATGACGCGCCGGTCGGTCAGGGCGTATTCGGTACGCGCCCGCACGGCCGCATCGACGACAAAGCGTGCCGCGATCAGGTAAAGGCCTATCAGAACGAACGGGATACCCCATAGGCGCATGAAAACCGGCGTTCCCGGCGTGGTCAATACGCTGGTCTCCCAAAAGAGAGCGAAGCCGCCCCAAAAAAGAGAGAAGGGAACGAGGGCGAAATCCCACATTGTCAGACGAAATCCCTGTGCTGGACGCCCCGACCAAAGAAGTTTTTCGCCTGGCAGAAAATAGCTATGAATATCGCTGTTGCTCATATTATCGCAGCCTCTCAAAATGCCGTTTTATCGGGCATAGCCCACGGGTATCGCCATTCCCTGTTTCAACTCCTCCATCGAGATCGACGCCGAGACGTCGAAGAGTTCCAGCTTGCGCACGATCTGCTTATAAATGACATCGTAATGCTCGACGCGCGGCAGCACGATCTTCAGGATGTAATCGTGGTTGCCGGTCAGCCGGTGCGCTTCGACGATCTCGGGGATGTCGCTGATGATCCTGCGGAAGGTTTCCGTCCATTCGTCGGAATGGTGTGCCGTCTTGACGAGCGCGAAGACCGTCGTCGGCACGCCCATCCTTTCCCGGTCGAGCACGATGATGCGCCGAAGGATATGGCCGCTTTCCTCCAGCCGCTGAATGCGGCGCGAGCAGGCCGAGACCGATAGCGCCACGTATTCGGCCAGATCGGTCACGGATATGCCTGCATCTTTCTGCAGCGTGTCGAGAATGCGTCTGTCACGATCATCAAGCATGTGCCTTAAGGAAATCCTCCGCCCGATTTTTGCACGGTTTTTAAAAACTGCGCAAAACCATAGCAGATATTTGATATGGAAGACAAACAACGCAAACACACCGCGCGAGCATTGCGGCATCATTTTCAAAACTCGCAGCATGGGAGCATGAAGAGATGAAAACGATCGGCCTGATCGGCGGCATGAGTTTCGAAAGTTCGGCGGTCTATTATCGGCTCGTCAACGAGATGGTGCGCGCCCGCAAAGGCGGCCTTGCCTCGGCCGAGCTCATTCTGCATTCGGTCAATTTCGAGGAGATCGTCGCACTCCAGAAGGCAGGCGACTGGGCTGGCGCAGCTCGCCGCCTCGGCGAGGTGGCAGCGCGTCTTGAGGCCGCGGGCGCCGGCTGTATCCTCATCTGCACCAACACCATGCACCTGATTGCCGATGAGGTCGCCGGCAAGATCTCCGCGCCGCTGATCCACATCATCGACGAGACGGCGAAATCGCTGCATGCGGCCGGCCGTAAGCGTCCGCTGCTGCTTGCCACCCGCTACACGATGGAGCACGGATTCTATACCGACCGGATGAAGAGCCTCGGTCTCGATATCATGGTGCCCGACGCCGCCGACCGCACCACTGTGCACGACATCATTTTCAACGAGCTTTGCGCCGGCAGGGTGCACGACAGTTCGCGCGAAAAACTGATCGATATCATCGACCGCGCCGCAGAGCACGGCGCCGACAGCATCATCCTCGGCTGCACCGAGATCTGCCTGATCCTTGATCCCACCCGCCTGCCGCTCCCGGGCTTCGACACCACGTCGATCCATGCCCATGCGGCGGTGGATTTCGCTCTCGGCGACGACGAAGCGGAAACGGAAGAAGCTGCGTGAGTACGCTACAGTTTAGTTGACTCAGTCCACTAAATATATAACGAATGTCTTCGTTTGAAGGCCTCGGTCTCATCGACGAGCCTAGCTTACTTACGCGCCGTCATCCTCGACCTTGTGCAGAGGATCTGCTACCCATCGACCGGAAGCAGATGCTTGGAACAAGCCCGAGCATGACGAATGGTGAGTGGCCGGCCTTGTCGGCAAGTCCGAGGTCTCCATTGGGAGGCCTTTGCCATGTCCGATACCGCTCTCATCGAAACCGCCCGCGATTTCAACCGCTTCTACACGAACTTCCTCGGCCTCTTGAACAAGGCCTATCTCGACTCCCCCTTCACGCTGACGGATGCCCGCATTCTCTTCGAGATCGGATCGCATGACGGCATCAGCGCCGCAGCCCTTGTCCGCGACCTGCATCTCGACCCTGCCTATCTCAGCCGCATTCTCAAGCGCTTTCGCGCCGAAGGGCTAATCGAGACCAGTCCAGATCCGGCCGACCTGCGCAGCCAGATCATCGATGTCACCGATCGGGGACGCGCGCAGTTCGAGGAACTCGGCCGGCGCGCCAATGCCCAGATCGCCGCCCGATTCGACAATCTGGCGATCGGCGAACCGCAAGCCATCGTCTCGGCCATGGACACGATCCGCGCCCTGCTCGACCCGGCAGCCAAGCCCGCCCCCGCTGTCATCCGCGCCCACCGCGCCGGCGATATCGGTTGGATCGTTCAGAGCCAGAGCCGCTTCTACGCCGAGGAATATGGCTGGGACCTACGCTTCGAGGCGCTGGTCGCCGAGGTCGCCGGCAAATTCCTCGCCAATTTCGATCCCGCCAACGAATATTGCTGGATTGCCGAACGCGGCGGCGTCAATGTCGGCTCGGTCCTCGTCACCAATGGCGGCGATGGCATCGCCAAGCTGCGGCTGCTCTATGTCGACAAGTCGGCCCGCGGCCTCGGGCTCGGCAAGCTGCTGGTCGACGAATGCATCCGCTTTTGCAGGCAGAAAGGCTACCGCGAACTTCAGCTCTGGACCAATGACATGCTGGAGACCGCCCGCGCCATCTACGTCAAATCAGGCTTCCGCCTTGTCTCCGAAGAGAGACATCGCATGTTCGGCCCCGAAGCGAATGGCCAAAACTGGGTTCTCACCCTCTGAATCACTGCGTCGCAAAATTTCGCTTGATTTGGAAACGTTCATTTCCTAATTAGGCGTACATGAATGCAACGACACTCCAACTGAAAACCCGCAGTCGCGGCCGTCCGCGGGAATTCGACGCCGAGGCGGCACTCGACGCGGCGCTGCGTGTCTTTTCCGAGCGCGGCTACCATGCCGCCTCGATCAGCGAACTGACCGAAGCCATGGGGCTTGCCGCCGGCAGTGTCTACAAGGCCTTCGGCGATAAGCGCGGCATCTTCCTCGCCGCCTTCGACCGCTACCGTGCCGTGCGTCGCGGCCTGCTCGATGCCAAGCTGGCACGTGCAGAGACCGGCCGCGACAAGCTCCATGCGCTCATCACCTTCTTTGCCGGCTCTTCCCACGGTGAAATCGGCAGGCAGGGCTGCCTCGTCGTCGGCAGCGCCGGCGATCTCGCCCTCTTCGACGAAGAGGCGGCTGAGCGCGTCGCCACCGCCTTCATCACCGACGAAACGCTTCTCGCCGACCTCATTCGCCTCGGCCAGTCCGACGGCTCGATTTCGGCGGATATCGATGTATCGGCTGTGGCACTTGCGCTTCTCTGCCTCACCAAGGGCATGCGCGTCATCGGCAAGACGGAACGCAGTGGCGAAGAAATGGCCGCGGCTGCCGAAGCCGCGATGAAGCTGGTGACCTGACTTCCGCCCAGGGGAATGCCTGCATTCCCCTGCGCGCCCGGAAACGGGTGGCCGCCGGCAGACCGATTTGCGATTAATCCATTCAATCATACCGGAGTTTCTGATGAGCATTTCAGCCACCGCGCCGGATAAGGCCATTCCACGGGCGCTATCCCCCTGGCTCACCTTTCTTTTTGCCGCCGCCTGCGGTCTGGTGGCCGCCAATCTCTACTACGGCCAGCCGCTTGCCGGTCCGATCAGCGCCGAGCTCGGTTTCACGCCTGCCGCAACCGGCCTGATCGTCACGCTGACGCAGATCGGCTACGGCCTCGGCCTGCTGCTGATCGTGCCACTCGGTGACCTCACGGAGAACCGCCGGCTTGTGCTGCTGCTGGTTGCCGTCTCCGCTGTTGCGCTGATCGGTGCGGCCCTGGCTTCGACACCCACAGCCTTCCTCGTCGCCTCGCTCTGCATCGGCCTTTCATCGGTCGCCGTTCAGGTCCTGGTTCCCTTTGCCGCCAACATGGCGCCCGACGCGACACGCGGACAGGTCGTCGGCAACGTCATGAGTGGCCTGCTCTGCGGCATCATGCTGGCCCGCCCCTTCGCAAGCTTCGTCGCCGAGGCCTCGTCCTGGCATGTGGTCTATTATGTCACCGCAGCGCTGATGATCGTGCTCGCAGTCATCCTGCGCGCCAACCTGCCGGTGCGCGTGCCGAAGACGAAGCTGCGCTACGGCGAGTTGCTGGCTTCCATGGGCCACTTGGCGCTGACCTCACGCGTGCTGCAGCGCCGGGCGCTTTATCAGGCCGGCATGTTCGGCGCCTTCAGCCTGTTCTGGACGACGACACCGCTGCTGCTCGCAAGCCCGGCCTTCGGCCTGACGCAAAACGGCATCGCCCTCTTTGCGCTTGCCGGCGCTGCCGGCGCCGTTGCCTCGCCGATTGCCGGCCGGCTTGCCGATCGCGGCATGACGAAAATTGCCTCGACGCTTGCCATGCTGCTCGGCATGGCTTCCTTCCTGATCAGCCATTTCGCCGCGGACGGCTCGCTGACCGCCCTGATCCTACTGACTGTGGCGGCGATCATGCTCGATTTCGGGGTGACGACCAATCTCGTCTGCGGCCAGCGTGCCATCTATGGCTTGAACCCGGAACATCGCAGCCGGCTGAACGGCCTGTTCATGGCCACCTTCTTCGCCGGCGGCGCGCTCGGCTCGGCGCTCGGCGGCTGGGCCTATGCGACCGGCGGCTGGACGATGACCGCCTGGATCGGCTTCGCCTTCCCGGCGCTTGCTTTCCTGCTGTTCCTCACGGAACGGCGCGACAGGTAAGCTGACCTGACGCATAATCCCGAAAATCGGAGTCGATCTCAGGATGATACGTGAGTTAAAGTACGAGGACGACAGGGTTTTCTCGTTCTTACAGGGATGCTTCCGGCATGCAAATGGATGAAGAAAAGATCGACGATGCCGTTCTCGCTTTGCTCTGGCTGACGCTGCATGACGGCGATCGGGCCTGGAAAGGGTTCGACTGGGACGCGATGGATCGTTTGTACAAGAAGGGTCTGATTGCCAATCCCGCGGGCAAGGCCAAATCAGTTGTTCTGAGCGACGAAGGGTTGCAGCGGTCGGAGGAATTGTTCCGCGCTCTGTTTACGCGATCGACGTAAAAGAGGCCCTCACCCCTTAACCATCGGCGGAATCGAAATGTGAGCGGGCGGCTCGCACCGCATCATGGTTGGCTTCCGCCCAGTTCAACAGCTGCGACAGCGGCTGGTAGAGCGAGCGGCCCAGTTCGGTCATCGAATATTCGACGCTCGGCGGTTTGGTCGGGAAGACCTCACGAGCGATATAACCGTCCCTTTGCAGATCACGCAGCGTCTGTGTCAGCATGCGCTGCGAAATATCGGGCAGCATCCGCCGCAACTCACCGAACCGACGGGGCTCCGCCGCCAGCACTTCGAGCAGCAGCGTCGACCATTTTCCGCCGATCTGCTGCATCATGTCCCTGACCGGGCAGTTGGAAAAATCAAGGCTGGCAAGATCGATCTTGCGCCGCGCCCCCGGCATCCTGTTTTTCAGACTGACGACCGCGCCGCTCATGAGCTGGTTCCCTTTTGGTAACGTAGAGCCGAAAAACTGCCTCCTTTACACCGCCAAGTCAATTCCTATTCTAGTGCTGCTCTCTTTTTGAGACTACCTATCGAGCATAGAAGGAACCGACTTATGAGCGAAACCATCCTGGTCACCGGCGCCGCCGGACAGCTCGGCCAGCGCATCATCCATCACCTCATCGAGACCTATAAGGTCGCCCCCGGCCAGATCATCGCGGCGACGCGCAACCCGGAAAAGCTCGCCGAACTCGCAAACAGGGGCGTTATCACCCGCAAGGCCGATTTCGATGACGCGGCAGGCCTCGAGAAGGCGTTCGCCGGCGTCGACCGCCTGCTGATCATCAGCACCGATGCGCTGGATACCCCCGGCAAACGCCTCGCCCAGCACAAGGCGGCCGTTGCCGCTGCCGCCAAGGCTGGCGTCAAGCACATCGCCTATACCTCGATGCCGGCGCCGGACGATTCGCTCGTCACCTTCGCGCCTGATCATCTCGGCAGCGAAAACGCCATCAAGGCGAGCGGCCTCGCCTACACGATCATCCGCGACGCCTGGTATCACGACAATTACCTGCACAGCATGCCGCACAACCTGCAGGGCGGCAAATGGTACAGCGCCACGGGCGACGGCAAGGTCTCGACGATCTCGCGTGACGACTGCGCCCTGGCGATCGCCGCCGTCCTTGCCTCCGGCACATCGGACAGCGCCACCTACACGCTGACCGGTGCGGTGTCTCTCGACAACCGCCAGATCGCCGGCATCGCCGCCGAAGCCGCCGGCAAGCCACTCGAAGTGGTCGACGTCAATGACGAACAGCTCGGTCAGGGCATGCGCGGTGCCGGCCTCCCCGGCTTCGTCGCCGACATGCTGGTGTCGGCCGACGCCAACATCCGCGCCGGTAAGTTCGACATCGTCACCGAGGATTTCACCAAGCTGACGGGCAAACGGCCGCAATCGCTGAAGGATTTCTTCGTGGCGCATAAGGCTGCTTTGACGGCTTGAGACCGAGGCTTGCCCCCTTCCTCGGATTTCACCTGAGGACGGGGGCACGGCATGCTTGATCCTTGAGTGGAAGAAGCTCCTCATTGCAGAGGAGTCATTCACGGCGGGACGTGCCGTGGCTGGATTCCTGTGACAAGCACAGGAATCCAGCGCGCCCAAGTCCTTGGGCGCAGGGCACTCTTCCCTCGCGGCAAATTGAGTGAGTCGCGATCAAACCTTCTGCCCACACGCCCTGCAGAACCGCCTGACCGTCTCGGCCATGCCATATTCCAGCGCATCGGCGGTCAGCCCATGGCCGATCGACACCTCGGCAAGCGCCGGAATGCGCTTCACCAGATCGGGCAGGTTTGCGACCGTCAGGTCGTGGCCGGCATTAACGGCAAGGCCGATCGCCAGCGCCGCATCCGCCGTCCGTCCGAGCGCTTCGAGAATCGGGGCCGCCCGTTCCGGCGCATCGTAACAGCCGCCATAGGGACCGGTATAAAGTTCGATCCGGTCGGCGGCGACGGCCTTGGCGATCTCGACGGCTTCAGCATCCCCGTCTCCGTCGGCAAACAGCGACACCCGGCATCCCATCGTCTTCAGCCGTGCGACGGCATCGGTCAGAAATGCCCGGTGCTTGCGGAAATCCCAGCCGTGATCCGAGGTCGCCTGCGCGGGATCGTCAGGCACCAGCGTCACCTGCTCGGGCGCGGCTCCGGCGCAGAGGTCAAAAAATTCCTCCGTGGGATAACCTTCGATGTTGAACTCGGCGTTCGGGAATTCGTCATCGATCAGATTGCGGATCACGGGCAGGTCGGAAAAGCGAATGTGGCGCTGGTCGGGGCGCGGATGCACCGTCAGGCCGCTCGCTCCTGACGCAAGGGCGATTCGCCCCAGCGCTTCGACGCTCGGCCAGGGCAGGTCGCGCCGGTTGCGCAGCATGGCGACGGCGTTGAGGTTCACGGAGAGCTTGGCGGGCATGGCTGGCATCCATCGGTCACGGAAACGGGATGCCCTGCTTTAAGCCAAGTGCTCTGCAATGGCCAACGAGATTCGCAGATGGATGCGATGCCGGACGTTGATGAAACCCAAGCATTTCAATCGAACATCGACGGCAAGCGTAGCGCAAACAGTAATTCCCGCTACCTTCCGAAGATGGCCGGATCATGCGGCAGCGCAGCACATGTTTTGCTGCAGCACAGAAGGCGTGCCGGCAAAATATGCCCTTACGTTGCTATCCCATTTAAAAGAGATTATTTTTAGCACTTATAAAAGAGATCGTTCACGCATAACGTGGACATTGTATCGCGTAAACGTAGGCCGCGTACTGCTTCTTTCCCAATGACAAGAACGCCCAGAGGAAAACCCCACTCGCCGCGCCTGGGAAGCAACTGGCAAATCCGCATGAGGTGCAACACGATGCCCTAGGAGGGTTCATGCCAGACGGTTCCAAACGCCTGTTTGCTGCCGCCGGTATCGCTTCGGAGGTCCGGTCGAAATACCGGTTTCTGCCTTCGGCCGCGCTGCCGCCGGATCTACCGGACGGTCCGGTGCCAATCGCCGATATGGCCAACGCATTCGGCGTTACGCACAGGACACTGCATTTCTACGAAGAAAAGGGGTTGATTTCTGCCAATCGAATCGGGCTGATGCGGGTCTACGGCCAGGACGACGTGATGCGCATGGCTGTGATCACCGTCTGCCGCGAGACCGGCATGCCGATCGCCGTCATCCAGGAATTGATGGACGAGCTTCGCAAGGCCGATTCGCAGGAAAGGGCCGAAGCGATGTTCCGCGAGGCGCTGCAGGTGCGCAAGCGCGAGCTGACTGCAGAGATGTCGACGCTGCACCGCCAGCTCCAGCAGGTGGGCGACCTTCTGGATTACGACAACAGTGTCGAAGAGCCGCCGCTCAACGACAACCAGGACAGCGCAAGCCTGACCCCGCAGGAGCGGCGTTGCCTGGAACTGATGGCGGAGGGCTATTCCACCCAGCGAATCGCCCGGGCGCTCGATCTGAAGCATGATGAGACGAGGGATCTCGAAGCCGCAATCATCCTGAAATTCCGCGCCAACAACCGCTTCCAGGCGATCGCCAAGGCCGTTCTGCTCGGCATCGTGCAGGCATAACCTTGAACGCCTGACTGCACCGCGGGCAAGCCTGGCCCACGCTCTCGACGGCCGCCACCGTCGCCTCCCGCCAATCCTATCAGCGCACGATCGTCAGCGTCTCCGCCGCGCGTGTGATGGCCGTATAAAGCCAGCGTTCCCGCGTATCGCGAAACGCCCAGCTCTCGTCGAAGAGCACGACGTCGTTCCATTGCGAACCCTGCGCCTTGTGAACGGTCAGTGCATAGCCGTAGTCGAACTCGTCGTAGCGCTTGCGGGTGTTCCAGGGGATTTCGCCTTCGACATCCTCGAAGGCCTGTTTCAGGAGCTTGATCTTGGCGGCGCCCCGATCCATGTCGTCGTCTTCGGGCCGGACCAGCAGATTGATGCCGGGCTTCGTCGTTTCCTTGGACGAGGTCATCACCTGCCAGAGCGAGCCGTTGAGCAGGCCTTTGGCCGGATCGTTGCGGAGGCAGACGAGTTTGTCGCCGGTCTGCGGATACTCGGCATTAAAGCCTTTCAACTCGCGCAGGCGCTGATTATAGCGCCGCCGCGTCCTGTTGGTGCCGACGAGCACCTGGTCGGCTTTCATCACGAGATCCTGCGTAACCTCGTTCTTCGAGATCACCTTGGCCGTGCCGTAATCGCCATACATCACCTCATTGCCCTCACGCACCTGCATGGCGAGCTTGATGATCGGATTGTCGCGCGCCTGCCGGTGGATATCGGTCAGCAGGTAATCCGGATCTTGATTGGTGAAGTATCCGCCGCCGCTGACCGGCGGCAACTGGCCGGGATCGCCGAGCACCAGGATCGGCGTGCCGAAGCTCATCAGATCCTTGCCGAGCGCCTCGTCCACCATCGAGCATTCGTCGACGATGATCAGCGCCGCCTTGGCGACCGGGCTTTGCCGGTTGATCGAAAACATCGGCGCGATCGAGGTCTTGCCGGTCTCTTCGTCCTCCACTGCCTCCTCGCCGCGTGGCCGGTAGATCAGCGAATGGATCGTCTTGGCGTTGGAGGCGCCGCGCGAGCGCAGCACTTGTGCCGCCTTGCCGGTGAAGGCGGCAAACAGCACGTCGCCGTCGACATTCTCGGCGAAATGCTTGGCAAGCGTCGTCTTTCCCGTCCCGGCATAGCCGAACAGGCGGAAGAGTGGCGAGCGCCCTTCATTCAGCCATTTCGAAACAGCCTTGAGGGCTTCATCTTGTTGCGGCGCAAATTGCATGATCGGAGGACTTGGCAGGATTCGCGGACGTTAGGCAAGGCGGAAAACCGCAAATCGCCCAGCGGGATGATCATCCCTCCCAGCGCCGGTCCATGCCGCTCGCGCACATCGACGGGTCCCGCCCGATGGCATCGGTCAGAAAATCCAGAACCGTCTTGACGCGCAGCGGCATGTTCCGTCTCGAGGGATAGACGACGGTGATCGGCAGCCGGCTTGGCTGAAAATCCTCCATCACGGGGATCAGCCGGCCGGCGGCGATATCGGGCCCGGCGATGATATGGGAGAGCACCGCCAGTCCCGCACCGGCAAGGGCTGCTCTGTGAATGGCGACGGCACTGCAGGCGGTCAGCCGCGGCGAGATCCGAATCGAAAGGTCTTCGGAGCCGTTGGAGAACGACCATGTCGCGGCATCGCCCGCCCTGTTGTAGCACAGGCATTCATGGTCCTTGATGTCCTTCGGCGTCCGCGGCGGCGCCTTGCGCGCGAGATAGGCGGGCGAGGCGACGAGGAAGGCCGTCGTCCAGCCGATCCGGCGGCAGACGAGGCTGCTGTCGGCGACCGAACCGAGGCGCACTTCGAGGTCGAGGCGCTCCTCGATCATATCGGAGCTCTGCTCCCTGAAGAGCAGTTCGACTGAAAGTTTCGGATGGGCGGCGAGAAGATAGCCCAGCCGCTCGCTCAGATAGAGGCCGAGCGGTGCCGGAACACTGAGCCTGACCTTCCCGGAAGCCATGACGCCGTCCGATCCGGTGGCATCGCCGAGTTCCTCCACCGCTTCGAGAATTCTGAGCGCCATCGGCAGCATCCGCTCCCCCTCCGCCGTCAGCGACAGGCCGCTCGTCGTGCGGTGCAGGAGGCGCGTGTTGAAATGCCCCTCAAGGGCCGCGACCTGCCGCGAGACCGCCGGCTGAGTCACGTCGAGATCGTGTGCCGCCGCCGAAAACGAGCCCGTCTCCACGACGCGCTGGAAGGTCCGCAATGCCGAAACGATATCCATCTCTGCCCCCTCATACTTTTGTGCATAGGCTTTATGCAGACAGACTAGGCTGGAATGGCTTTACAGTCCAGCAATTAAGGATATCCTTCATCCATAAGGATATCAGATATCCTTAATTAACGGAGAGACGACATGACCCAGCGATTGAACTACGCCCAGCAGTCCCCCGAGCTTTTCAAGAAGTTCATGGAATTCAGCATGGCATTGCGCAGCAGCGTGATCGACGAGAAGCTTCAGGCCCTCATCGAGATCCGCGCTTCCCAGATCAATGGATGCGGCTTTTGCCTCGACATGCATGTGAAGCAGGCAAAGATCCACGGCGAGACGGAACTGCGGCTCCATCACGTCGCCATCTGGCGGGAATCGAACCTCTTCGTCCCGCGCGAGCGGGCAGCCCTTGCCTGGACCGAAGCGCTGACGAAACTTCCAGAAGGCGGCATTCCCGACGAGATTTACGAACGGGTTCGCGGCCAGCTTTCCGAAAAGGAAATCTCCGATCTGACCTTCGTCGTCATGGCGATCAATGCCTGGAACCGCGTCAATGTCGGCTTCAAGACCGTCCCCGGTTCCGCCGACAAGGCGTACGGCCTCGACAAGGCCGGCTTGAACTAACCCTCACAATTCATTGAGAAGATTCACCTTTGACGCTGCCGCACCTCCGGCAGCGAACGGAGATCTGTTATGAAAATCGTCGTCATCGGCGGAACCGGCCTCATCGGTTCGAAGACTGTCGAACGCCTGCGCCTAAAGGGGCATGAGGTGATTGCCGCCTCGCCGAATTCCGGCGTCAATACGATCACGGGAGAAGGATTGGCAGCGGCGCTTGAGGGCGCGGAAGTCGTCCTCGATCTTGCCAATTCGCCGTCCTTCGAAGACAAAGCCGTCCTCGAATTCTTCGAGACCTCGGGGCGCAATCTTCTCGCCGCCGAGAAGACTGCCGGCGTGAAGCACCATATCGCGCTCTCCGTCGTCGGCACCGAGCGGCTACAGGACAGCGGCTATTTCCGCGGCAAGCTCGCCCAGGAAAAGCTGATCAAGGCGTCGGGCATTCCCTATACCATCGTGCATTCGACGCAGTTCATGGAATTCCTGGGCGGCATCGCCCAGTCGGGCACGGTCGGCCAGACGGTTCGCCTGTCGCAGGCCTATGTGCAGCCGATCGCCTCCGACGATGTCGCCGATGCCATGGCTGACGTGGCGCTGTCGGCCCCCGCCAACGCCACGATCGAAATATCAGGTCCGGAACGGGCCCGCTTGAGCGAACTCGTCGCCCGATATCTGAAGGCGATGAAAGACCCGCGCACCGTCGAGGCCGATCCGGAAGCAAAATATTTCGGCGTCCGGCTCAACGACCAGTCGCTTGTTTCCGACAACAACCCGCGGCTCGGTTCGATCAGCTTCGAAGAATGGTTCGCAAAATCCGCCCAGTCGAAGTGATCTTGCCCCGGGGCGCGACCACTGGGGCGCGTCCTCCCACACCAGCAAAGATGGAGATTCCAATGATCAGAGCATCGATCCTTGCCGCCGCCCTCACCTGCCTGGCGGCCACCGGCGCCGGCGCTAACGACAACAGCAAATCTGCCAAGGTCACCCTCGTCTACGAGCACGAACTTCCGAACGTGCCGGGCAAGAGCATCAAGGGCGTGCTGGTCGAATACGGCCCGGGCGGCTTCTCCGACGGCCATACTCATCCGGACTCCGCCTTCATCTACGCCACCGTGCTCGAAGGCGCGATCCGCAGCCAGGTCAATGACGGCCCGGTCAAGGTCTATCATGCCGGCGAGAGTTTCTCCGAAATGCCGGGCGACCGCCACGGCGTCAGCGCCAACGGCAGCGAGACGAAGCCCGCCCGCCTGCTCGCCGTCTTCGTCGTCGACACCGACCAGAAAGAGCTGACTTATCCCCTCAAGAAGTAAGGGCCGCCAAACCCGTCCGCGCGGGGCCGATGCTTGCGCGGACGGCCGACATGCTCGATCATGGGCCGCCCGCTCACCCCGGAGAACCGAGACAGATGATCTATGACGCGCTCTTCGGCAAGCCTCTGATATCACTGATAACAGTCGGCTTCGCCGGAATCGTCGTCTGGCACCTGCTGTCCCGCCAGCGGCCGACGACGCGTCTGGTGGTGCAGATCGTCTTTTTTGGCGTGATGACGCTGATCCTCGTCGGCAGCGGCATCGAACCCCACCGGTTTCAAGGTTATGGGTCCGAGGATCCGCAGGCTTTGCTCGTCATTGTCGCGAAGACGCTCTGGTGGATTCACCTGGCATGGGCTTTCATCGGTTTCATCAGGCTGTATCTGGTGCTGGAAGGCAGCCCCCGAGAGGCTCGCCTGCTGCAGGATCTCGTCATCGGCGTCGTCTATATCGGCATGGCCCTGTCGGTTCTGGCCTTCGTCTTCGGCGTGCCAATCGGGACCCTCGTTGCGACCTCGGGCGTAGTCGCTATCATTCTTGGCCTTGCTCTCCAGAACACGCTCGCCGACGTTTTCTCCGGCATCGCGCTGACACTCGGCCGGCCTTATGTCATCGGCGACTGGATTCTTTTGAGCGATGGCACGGAAGGGCGCGTCGTCGAGAGCAACTGGCGCGCGACGCATATCCTAACCAGCGCCAACAATATCGTCGTTCTGCCGAACAGTTTTCTCGCCAAGCTCGGCCTGACGAATGTCAGCCGGCCGGACGAGAGCCATCTCCTTGTCCTCACCATCCGCATCGCCCCGACACGGATGCCGGCATCGGTCCGCCAAGTCATGTTATCGGCGCTGACGAGCTGCAATTCGATCGTGCGCGACCCGCCGCCGGTCGTCGCACTAAAGGGGCTGGACGCCACCGCGCTCGAAGTCGAGCTGCAGTTCCGGGTGACGAGCCCGAGCCGGCGTGTCCAGGCGCGAAACGAGGTGCTCGATCTCGTCTATCGCCACTGCAAATCGGCCGGCCTGCTTCTCGCCGTTCCGGCGGCGGCCTCGGTGCTGACGGGCGATCTGCCGACCGAAGAGAGCGCTCGACCGCCGCGGGTGACGCCGCTCGAACTCATCGAGGCCATTCCGATCTTTGCGACGCTGACGGCAGATGAAAAGCAGAAGCTTGCCGAGACCACTGCCGTGCGTGAATTCCGCAAGGGCGACGTGATTGTGCGGGAGGGGGAAATGCTGCCGTCGCTGATGATGGTGCGGGCCGGCATTATTGCAGCGCGGCACGGCGATGGGGAACGCGGGCGGCTCGCACCAGGTGATTTTTTCGGTGAGACCGGGCTGCTCGCGGGCATGCAGGAAGTCTGCACGCTCGAGGCTCTGACCCCGGTGACGGTCTATGAAATCGATCAACAGGCATTCGCTCCGTTGCTGAACCAGCGTCCGGCGCTGGCGGAAGAAATCGCCGAAGAGCTCGCCAGCCGCGCGGAGCGCTTTCGCGACGCAGCACTCCCCCCGGAACCCGCCCACAGCGCGCACGCCATTCTGAAAACCATCAGGACAATCTTCAGGGGCTAGCACGATAATAAGACGCGCGGCCCTGTAATCAGCCGGCGCGCTTGAGCACCCATTCGAAGGTACTCTGCCAAAGCTCGGCCGGCACTTCCTCGGACAAGGTGCCGACCAGATCGGAAAGCCGGACGCGCCGCAGCGTATTGCGCCATGCCTCGTCGGCTTCCCACATGACGCGGGCGACTGCGCAGGGCTTGCTGTCGCAATAGCCTGCCGGACGGCAAGGATTGTTGTCGCGGATGTTCGTGCAGGTGAAGCTGCGCGCCTTGCCCTCGACCGCTTCGACGATGTCGAGAAAATTGATCTCGGAGGACGGTTTGGCAAGCCGGTAACCGCCGCTCGGGCCGAGCGTGGTATCGACCAGCGATGCCTGCGAAAGGCTCTGCAGCGCCTTGGAGAGATATTCCTTCGGCAGGCCATGAAGCTCGGCGAGCGCCTTGGTGGAGAGATACCTGCCCTCGGGCAGGCCCGCGAGAATGGCGCAACAGTGGAGCGCCCACTCGACCTGGCTTTTCAGGATCATTCAGCAACTCGCGTGATGGCTGATTCTGCGAATAGGAATTAAGGATACATCATATCCGCAAATTGAAATGATGTAAACGACCCGTAAAAGCAGCGTGTTGCGTGAGTTGAAATTTCTTTACATTCGTGCCGGCGGCACAATCCCTCACAGCGAATGATCACCCGCCCAAGATAAAACTTTGCCTGCATGCGGAATAATACCGCCTCGTCTCGTGTCTCATGTCAGGTACCGCAAAATTGCGTGCCCAACCTGAGGAGAGACATCATGAAATCCGTGAAATTCCTGTCCGTCGTGGCCGCAGCAGCCCTCGCAGCGACCGCTGCTTTCGCAGCCGCTCCCGTCAAGGAAGTCGAATCCGCCAAGGGCAAGGTTCTTGCCGGCGACAACGGCATGACCCTCTACACCTTCAAGAAGGACGCCAAGGGCGTTTCCAACTGCAATGACGATTGCGCCAAAAACTGGCCGCCGCTGATGGCCGCTTCCGATGCCAAGGCCGATGGTGCATATTCGATCATCGACCGCAAGGATGGCAAGAAGCAATGGGCCAAGGACGGCATGCCGCTGTATTACTGGGTCAAGGACAAGAAGGCGGGCGACATTACTGGCGATGGAGTCGGCGGCAACTGGGAGCTTGCCAAGCCTTGATCGCCTTGCTCATCAGAAAGCGGCTGGCGTGAAAACACCCGCACCTGAAAGTTTCGAGGGCCAGATCCTGGCCCTCCTTCCCTCGCTCAGGCGCTATTCGCGCAGCCTGACGCGCTCGGATGCCGATGGCGAGGATCTGCTCCAGGACTGTGTCGAAAAGGTGCTGGCGCGCCGTGGCCAATGGCGCGGCCTCAACCTGCGCGGCTGGGTCCTGACCATTATGACCAATCTCTACCGCAACGGCCGGCGCGGCAAGGCGCGCGACGGCCTGGTCGAGCTTGACGCCGCCGGGGACATGGCCGCTCCCGAACCGCCGGCCGATCCGCTGGAGCGTGCGCGGCTCGATAACGCGCTGAACAGCCTTTCGGAGGAGCACCGAGCCGTGCTGATGCTCGTCGTCATCGAAGGATACACGTACAGCGAGGTCGCCGCTTCCCTCGACATTCCCATCGGCACCGTCATGTCCCGGCTGTCGCGCGCCCGCCTGCGCGTCGCCGAGAGGCTGAAGGCCGATAACGTCATTACGCTTCGGAGACCGAAATGAACGAAACCAATCCGATCGTCACCGAAGCCGATCTCCACGCCTTTGCCGACGGTCAGCTGCCCGAAATGGCACGCGCTCGCATCGAGGCTTATCTTGCCGACAATCCCGACGAAGCGGCGCTGGTGGCCGAATGGCAGGCGCAGAACACGGGCATCCGATCGCTGTTTGCCGGTTACGAGAAGGCAAAGGACACCGACCCACTGCTCGTCGCCCCCACACGTGCCGTCTCCTCTACGCCGAAACGCTGGGCGATTGCCGCCGCGGCCCTCGTCGTCTTTGCGCTCGGCACCGTCAGTGGCCATTATGGCCCGGCACTGCTGGAAAGGCCGGCGTTGCAGCTTACCGGTTCAGAAACCTTGCCGAAACAGGCCGAGACCGCATTCATGGTCTACGCCGCCGAGGTTCGCCACCCGGTCGAGGTCTTCGCCGACGAGGAGGCCCATCTCGCCACCTGGCTCGGCAAGCGCCTCGCCATCCAGAACCTGAAGATCCCGAACCTGCAATCGCTCGGCTTTAAGCTGGTTGGCGGCCGCCTGCTGCCGGTCGATGACAGGCCGGGCGCCATGTTCATGTATGAGAACCAGGCGGGCGAACGCCTGACCGTCATTGTCGGCCGCAACACGGAAAACCGCACGACGAGCTTTCGCTTCGCCTCCTCGGGCAATCTCGAAACCTTCTACTGGATCGACGGCGAACTCGGCTATGCCGTCACCGGCGAAATCTCGCGTGAAACCCTGCGGGGTGTGGCCGAGGAATGCTACAGACAGTTTCCGTCCTAGAGCAACGCCAGGAAAAGTGCGAAGCGGTTTTCCGTCCGGAATTGCGTAAAACAAAAGACTAGAGCGGTTCTGCGCTTCCGTTGAACCGCTCCACAGATCAGCGCAGCGGATCGTTGGCAAGTTCGATCGGCTGCCCGTGTGGCGTGGCTTCGGCGGCCCGCTGCCAGCTCTGCTGCAGGTCGAGGATGACGGATGCATCCGCTACGCCGCGGCTGACAAGCAGTTCGGAAAGAGCCGCCACCCAGCAGTCGAAATAATCGCTGCCATCCCTAGCGCGGCCGGGCTTATGCAACTCCTTGGACAGGGCCTCGGCCCATTCGCTCCACGCGAACAGCCCCTTCTCATGCAGATGCACCGTCATGGCGAACGCGTCCGCCGTCCAAGGCTCGGGAAAAACCGGATCACCTTCGGGCGACTTCGGCAACCCAAGCGATTGCGCCAGCTGAGACGGCGTCTCACAAACGCTCAAGATAGCTCTCCCACGCATCGATGGAGACCGTTAGCGACGGATCCGCTCCCTCGCCCCAGATCTCACCGCCGCCGAAGACGACGGTATAGAGCCATTGCGGATTTTCGCCTCGGCCATGCGCATTGTCGTCGGGAAAGACGAAAGCCCCTTGCACCGCCTCGACGACACCCGTCTTGGCGCGCGCATATCGCGGCAGCCGCGTATGGGTGGCCAGATTGAAATTCTTCGTCCTCACCGCCTCGCCCACAGCAAAGAGCGGTGCGGTTTCGACAGGACGATCGCAAGGCCCGCCTTTCGCCAGCGCGCCCGGCACCATCTCCGCCTTCAGCACCCGTTTCGGCGCGGCGCCCTCCTGCAGCTTGCGGCCGGACAACAGCTCCTCGCGCGTCGCAAAACCGTGCCGCGCGAGCAACGTCTCGACGCCGCGGATCCAGATCTCGTAATAGCTGGCGGCGAGATAATCGGCCGGCGGAATGTTTTCGCGTGCATGCCGGCTTTCATCGATCGTCCATGCGCCGAAAGCGCCGCAGGAAAGCGTGATGCCGAGTGCCCGCTTTTCCCATTCGGCATGGAAATAAGGTTCGTTTTTCTCAGGCGCGACAGGCCCGAAGCCCATCTGCCCGCCGAGATCGTGCGGTCCGTTCATGGAAGAGCCTCCGGGCTGCCGGCAGCTGAAATCTTCGCGCTGCCTGCGATTGCCGTGCCGATCATCGCATCGCGGCTGACGAGGCCGGCAAGTGCTGCCTCGTTCATTCCGTCCGTGCCGTCCGGCCGCTCGGGAATAACGAGATAACGCAGTTCCGCCGTCGAATCCCAGACGCGGATCTTCTTTTCCTCGGGCAGCGTCAGCCCAAATTCGGCAAGCACGCCGCGCGGATCGATGACGGCGCGCGAGCGATAGGCCGGCGCCTTGTACCACACCGGCGGCAGCCCGAGCACCGACCAGGGATAACAGGAGCAGAGCGTGCAGACGATGAGATTATGGGTCTCTGCCGTGTTGAAGACGGCGCGCATGTGCTCGCCCTGCCGGCCGGTGTAACCGAGGCTCACAATCGCCGCCGTCGCATCGCGCTTCAGCCACTCGGCGAAATCGGCATCGCTCCAGGCCTTGGCGACGACATGCGCCCCATTCCTCGGCCCCACCTTCGTCTCATAAGTCTCGACGATCGCATCGATCGCCGCCGGATCGATCAGCCCCTTCTCCGTCAGCAGCGTTTCCAGGGCTTTGACGCGGGCCTGCATGTCGGAGTAGTGGTTGTCGTGGGCATGATCGTGGTGGTCGTGGTCGTGATCGTCGTTCAAGGCAATGTCCTCCAAACGGCAATCGGCCGTCCTGTTTCCTCAATGCGCGCGGACTCGCTCCTCCTCTTCTCCCCAGCGGGGAGAAGGTGTCCCGAAGGGTCGGATGGGGGGCCGCACGGCATGCCCGTCATTGTTGCCCTTTGCTTGCGCTCCGTGCATTCGCGGCAGTGCCGCTCACCCCCTCATCTGCCTGCCGGCATCTTCTCCCCGCTGGGGAGAAGGGGAATCGTGGGCAACGTCTCGCCATCCAGTATCCTCCGCTTCCTCCTTCTACCACACACCACAAGCCCGCCAAGCCCTCCTATCCCACTCAAACTTTTCCGCTAATCTCCCGCCATGAACATTCTGATTCTCGGTGCAACCGGCTTCATAGGCTCCGTCGTCGCGGCCCGGCTCGTCGCTGATGGGCATGCCGTGACCGGGCTCGGCCGCAACCCCATGCGTGCCCGCCCAAAGCAGCCGGCGATCGACTGGCGCCGGGCCGATCTCTCACATATGACGAAAGCGGACGACTGGGACGAGATCCTCAACGGCCAGCATGCCGTCGTCAATTGCGCCGGCGCCCTGCAGGACGGCCTCTCGGACAATCTGGCGGCCACGCAAGCCGAAGCTATGCTGGCGCTCTATGCCGCAGCCAAACGCGGGTCGCAGCCGCTAATCGTGCAGATATCGGCGAGGACGGCCGGCGCGGCGGGCGACCTGCCCTTCCTCGCCACCAAGCGCCGGGCCGACGAGGCGCTGGCGGCAAGCGGCCTGCCTTGCCTCATCCTGCGCCCTGCCCTCGTTCTCGGCCGCAATGCCCATGGCGGTTCGTCGCTGCTCAGGGCGCTTGCCGCCCTCCCCCTGGCGCTGCCGCTCGTCCATGCCGAAAGCCCGGTCGAAACGTTGTCGGTGGACGATGTGGCGGAAGCCGTGTCGCGGGCGGTTGCAGTCGGCCTCTGCGGTGATATCAATCTCGCAGCCGACGAGATCCTTACGCTTGCCGATCTCGTCAGCCTTCACCGGCAATGGCTGGGCCTCCCGCCCGCCCGCGTCTTTTCCCTTGCGCCGTGGCTTGCAAAGCCCGTCATGTGGCTTGCCGATGTCGCAGGGCTGCTCGGCTGGCGCTCGCCGCTGCGCTCGACGGCGATGACAGTCATGTCGGAGGGCATACGAAGCGTAAAGGGAGAAAGCGGCCTCGTCGCGACATCCGCTGCGGCAACCCTATCAGCCAATCCATCCGGCGTGCAGGATCTCTGGTTTGCCCGGCTCTACCTGCTGAAACCACTCGTCATATCGGGGCTCTCCGCCTTCTGGCTGCTCTCCGGCCTGATCCCGCTGCTGGCGTTGCAGAAGACATCCGCCCATTTCCTGCCGTTCATGCCGGAGTCCACGGCCACGGCGCTGACGCTTGCGACCTGCCTCATCGACGTGGCGCTGGGCGCTGCCGTGCTTGTCCGTCCGCTCGCCAAACGCGCTCTTCTCGGCATGCTCGCCGTCTCTTTCGCCTATCTCGCCGGCGCCAGCCTGCTCGAACCGACGCTCTGGCTCGACCCGCTCGGTCCCCTCGTAAAGGTGCTGCCGTCGATCTTACTGACGCTGACGGCCCTTGCCACCCTGGATGAACGCTGATGCTCGAGGAGTGGCTGCTGCTTGCCCACGTCATCGGCGCGACCGTGCTCTTCGGCACCGGCGCCGGCATCGCCTTCTTCATGGTGATGGCGCATCGCACGCGTAATCCCGTCCTAGTCGCCCATGTCGCCGGAACCGTCGTCATTGCCGATACGATTTTCACCGCAACTGCCGCCATTTTCCAGCCCGTAACCGGATATCTGCTGGCGCGGGCAATCGGCTGGGAGTTGTCGGAAGGCTGGATCGCGCTGTCGCTGCTGCTTTATATCGTCACCGGCCTGTTCTGGCTGCCGGTCGTCTGGATCCAGATCCGGCTGCGCGATCTCGCCCGTGTCGCAGCAAAGTCCGGAAGCGCATTGCCGCCGGCCTATTTCAGCCTCTACCGCATCTGGTTCGCCTGCGGCTTTCCGGCCTTCTTTGCCGTCATCGGCATTTTGTGGCTGATGCTGACGAAACCGTCGATCACCCTATTTTAACATCGGCCAGAGGCTCGCCACCAGAAGTACAGCCATGCTGATATTGAACCATTTCAGCCGCACCGGATCGGAAAGCCATTCCCTGAGCGCCGAGCCGAAGCCTGCCCAGGTCGAAACGCTCGGCACATTGACCGCCGCAAAGGCGAGGCCGACGAGAAGCACGCTGCCGAGATAGAGCTCGGGATTGGTATAGGTCGCCATCGCGGTGACCGCCATCACCCAGGCTTTCGGATTGACCCACTGAAAGGCCGCCGCCGAAAAGAAAGACATCGGCCTGACAGCGCTCTTGCCTTCACTGATCGATCGCGATGAGGCGATCTTCCAGGCGATCCAGACGAGATAGGCGCCGCCGGCAAATTTCAACGCCGAATAGACGACAGGAACGGTATGCAGCAAGGCGCCGAGCCCGAGGCCGACGCCGATCAGCAGCGAGAAGAAGCCGACACCGATGCCGAACATATGCGGTATCGTTCTGCGGAAGCCGAAATTCACGCCCGATGCGAAGAGCATCATATTGTTCGGCCCCGGCGTGATCGACGTCGTGAAGGCAAAGAGTACAAGGGCGAGAAACGTATCCAGCGGCATGCGACCTCCCGGGGCCGGCTTTCCCGCAGGCCGTTTATTTAGGTCAGCATAACTGCCCTAAATCGGCGATGCCATTACATCATTGTCATGGTGACAGGATTACTTGAAAGATGGCGGCGCGGCCCAATCTCTTTCCCAGGAAAAGACCCATGCAGGACGACCCAATTCCCTTCGTCAGATTTCCGAACGGCGCGGAAGTGCCGGCGCTCGGCCAGGGAACCTGGGCGATGGGCGAGGATGCCGGCCATGCCAGGGCCGAGATCGAAAGCCTCAAGGCCGGCATCGATCTGGGGATGACACTGATCGACACCGCCGAAATGTATGGCGACGGCGGCGCCGAGGAGATCGTCGCTCAGGCGATCAAGGGACGGCGCGACGAGGTTTTCATCGTCAGCAAGGTCTATCCCTGGAATGCCAGCCTGAAAGGCACAATCGAAGCCTGCGAGCACAGCCTGGAGCGGCTCGGCACCGACCGCATCGATCTTTATCTCCTGCACTGGCGCGGGAGCCATCCGCTGGCCGAGACCGTCGCGGCCTTCGAAATGCTGAAGGCCGCCGGAAAGATCGGCGCCTGGGGCGTCTCCAACTTCGACACCGGCGACATGGAGGAACTGCTAGCCGTGCCCGACGGTGCCAATGTCGCCGCCAATCAGGTGCTCTACAACCTCTCCCGCCGCGGCATCGAATTCGACCTCCTGCCCTGGTGCCAGAACCGCGGCATTCCGGTCATGGCCTATTCGCCGATCGAGCAGGGGCACATCCTGCATCATCCCGAGCTGATCCGCATCGCCAAGGCCTATCAGGCAACACCCGCCCAGTTGGCGCTCGCCTTCCTGCTGGAACGCGACGGCGTCATCGTCATCCCGAAAACGTCGAATGCCGCCCGCGCGGCTGAGAATCGCGACTGCGTCTCGCTTGAGATCACCGACGTGGATTGGCAGGCGCTCGACGCCGCCTTCCCGCCGCCGGCAAAGAAAAAGCCGCTGGAGATGCTCTGACCTCCAGCGGCTTTCAGCACTGTTGTGGTGCGTGCCCGGCTCACATGCCCTGCGCGCCGCGGTTCATCGCGGCGATGCCGGTGCGGCAGACCTCGATCAGGCCGAGCGGCTTCATGATCGCCACGAACTGGTCGATCTTGGACGACTTGCCGGTGATCTCAAGGATGAAGTGACCGACGGTCGCATCCACGACCTTGGCGTGGAAGGCATCGGCAAGGCGCAGCGTCTCGGCGCGCATCTCGCCCTCGCCGATCACTTTGACCAGCGCCACCTCGCGCTCGATCGGCCGGTCCTGGCCGAGTTCGCGGGCGCGCACCGTCAGATCGACGACGCGGTGCACCGGTACGATACGCTCGAGTTGCGCCTTGATCTGTTCCAGCACGTGCGGTGTGCCGCGTGTGACGATGGTGATGCGGGAAAGATGCGCCTGATGCTCGGTCTCGGAGACCGTCAGGCTCTCGATATTGTAGCCGCGACCGGAAAACAGGCCGATGACCCGGGCAAGAACGCCCGGTTCGTTGTCGACGAGAATGGAAAGCGTATGGCTTTCGATCGCCGCCGTTTCCGGCGAGATGAAGTAAGCGGAGCCCGTGGGCTGTAGGTGTGCGTTCATGGTCTTGAGTTTCCTCTTCCCTGCCGCATAACCCCGAAATCGGAAAGGATTATGCGCAATTAAAAATGTCAGACGAGCGCGCGGCCCTTGGCGTCGATCGCATTGGCGACCGCTTCGTCGGTGGCTTCATCAGGCAGCAGCATTTCATTATGCGCCTTGCCCGAGGGGATCATCGGGAAGCAGTTGGCGAGATTGGCAACTCGGCAATCGAAGATGACCGGTTTCCTGACCTCGATCATCTCGACAATGGCGTCGTCCAGCTCATCCGGCTTTTCGCAGCGCAGGCCGACGGCGCCGTAGGCTTCCGCCAGCTTGACGAAATCGGGCATCGCCTCCGTATAGGAGTTCGACAGCCGGTTGCCGTGCAACAACTGCTGCCACTGGCGCACCATGCCCATATACTGGTTGTTCATGATGAAGATCTTGATCGGCGCATCGTGCTGGATCGCCGCCGACATTTCCTGGATGCACATCTGGATCGAGGCATCGCCGGCAATGTCGATGACGAGGCTGTCGGGATGGGCGATCTGCACGCCGAGCGCGGCCGGCAGGCCGTAGCCCATCGTACCGAGGCCGCCCGAAGTCATCCAGCGGTTAGGCTGCTCGAAGCCGAAGAACTGCGCCGCCCACATCTGATGCTGACCGACTTCCGTGGTGATGTAGGTATCGCGGTCCTTGGTATGCGCATAGAGCCGCTCCAGCGCATATTGCGGCATGATGACATCGTTGCTCCTTGTGTAGGCGAAGGAGTTGCGCGCCCGCCAGCGGGCGATATCGGTCCACCAGTCTTCGAGACGGTTCTTCTCCGGCTTCTTCGGCAGCGCCCGCCACAAGCGGACCATATCTTCGAGGACATGACCGACATCACCGCGGATGCCGATATCGACCCGGACATTCTTGTTGATCGAAGAGGGATCGACATCGATATGGATCTTCTTCGAGTTCGGCGAAAAGGCGTTGAGGCGGCCAGTGATGCGGTCGTCGAAGCGAGCGCCGATGCAGACCATGACGTCGCAGTCGTGCATCGCCATGTTGGCCTCGTAGGAGCCGTGCATGCCGAGCATCTTCAGCCAGTTTTTGCCCGAAGCCGGATAGGCGCCGAGGCCCATCAGCGTCGAGGTGATCGGGAAATCGGTGAGCTCGACCAGTTCGCGCAGCAGCTTGGAAGCCTCGGGGCCGGAATTGATGACGCCGCCGCCGGAATAGATGATCGGACGACGCGCTGTCGCCATCAGCTCGATCGCCGCATGGATCTGGTTGAGGTCGCCCTGGATCTTCGGCTGATAGCTCTTCTGGATCGCGTAATCGGCGGGCGGCGTGTAGGTGCCGGTGGCAAACTGCACGTCTTTCGGAATATCGACGACGACCGGACCCGGACGGCCGGACTGGGCGATGCGGAAGGCCTCGTGAATAACAGCAGCGAGCTGGTTGACGTCCTTGACCAGCCAGTTGTGCTTGGTGCAGGGCCTGGTGATGCCGACCGTGTCGCATTCTTGGAAGGCGTCGGAGCCGATCAGCGGCGTCGGAACCTGACCGGTCAGGCAGACGAGCGGGATCGAATCCATCAGCGCGTCCTGCAGCGGCGTGACTGCATTGGTGGCGCCTGGACCCGAGGTGACCAGCATGACGCCGACCTTGCCGGTGGAGCGGGCATAACCCTCGGCCGCATGACCTGCCCCCTGCTCGTGGCGGACGAGGATGTGCTTGACCTCTTCCTGCTGGAAGATCTCGTCATAGATCGGCAGGACCGCGCCGCCGGGATAGCCGAAGATATGTTCGACGCCGTTGTCCTTCAGCGCCTTGAGAACGATCTCCGCTCCCGTCATCCGATTGCCTGCCGCCTGATTGTCCGTGCTCATCTGTCTGTTCCGTTTATGCTGGGATTTGCGTTTGTGGCCGGAAGCCCGAATTTCGGGCATAAAAAAAGGCCCCGGAGGAGCCTGTCATCTAGCGCATGGGTGGCTACCGCCGGATGGTTACACCATCCTGCCCATGCGCTTTCCCACCACGATAAGAGCCGTTGCGATTTTCATGGTCGGAAGTGATAGACAGAAAATTTCGCAGCGTCAACGCATGCCGCAATAAAAATCCATGCGCGCTCCTTTACCCTCTAAAAACCATGGTTTGAAGGATTTGTTAAAGGATGGACTTTATTATCAAGCCCCATTGCAGGGAGTAGCCCTTTGCTCAACAACGACTTGCGCGTGTCTGGCAAGGCAGGCGAGCACGATCGACGCGACGGCCATGCGCCGGGAAATCGCTTTCTCGGCCGCGTCGTTGCCTGCAGCGGCTCGCGGGCGACGATTGCCGCCGTCGCCGAAGAAGGCGGCACCGATCTGACCGAACTCTGGTCCGTCGGGCGGCTGATTTCGATCAGCGTCGGCCGCAACCGCGTCGTTGCCCTCGTCTATCAGATGAACACCGGCAGCCATGCCTGGGGCGAAGGCGAGGACAACAATTTCAAGATCGAAACCGAACTGCTCGGCGAAGTCCGTGTCGATGAGGACGGCCGCGAGGAATTCTCGACCGGCATTTCGCGTTATCCCTATCTCGGCGCTATCGCCCACCGCATCCGCGCCGCCGATTTGATGCGCATCTATGATGCCGGAGAAGGCACGACCGCCGTCATCGGCAAGCTGACCCAGGACGAAAGCATTGATGCGGCGATCCACATCCCATCGATGCTCTCCAAGCATTTCGCCGTTGTCGGCTCCACCGGCGTCGGCAAGTCGACCGCCGTGTCGCTGCTGCTGCATAAGGCGATCGCGGCGGATCCGAAACTGCGTGTTCTGATCCTCGATCCGCATAACGAATTCGCCGCCGCCTTTCCCAAGCACGCCGTCACAATCGATACCGATACGCTCGACCTGCCCTTCTGGCTGATGCGGCTGGAAGAATTTGCCGAAGTCGTCTTTCGCGGCCGCCCGCCGGTGCCGGAAGAGCTCGACATGCTGCGCGATATCCTGCCCGAGGCCAAGCGCGCCTTCCGCGGCAGCGACAACTCGTTGGTACGCCGCACGACGGAAAAGAGCTCGATCACCGCCGATACGCCGGTTCCCTACCGCATGGCCGACCTGCTGGCGCTGATCGACGAGCGCATCGGCCGCCTGGAAGGTCGCACCGAAAAGCCCTCCCTGCGTTCGCTGAAGATGCGCCTGATCGCTGCGATCAACGATCCGCGTTATCACTTCATGTTCTCCAACAACACGATCAGCGACACGATCACCGAGACCATTGCGCAGATCTTCCGCATTCCTGGCGAAAACCGGCCGATCTGTACCTTCCAGCTGGCCGGCATTCCCTCCGAGGTGGTCAATTCCGTCGCCTCAGTGCTCTGCCGCATGGCCTTCGAGGTGGCGCTCTGGAGCGACGGCGCCATCCACATGCTCGTCGTCTGCGAGGAAGCCCACCGTTACATCCCTTCCGATCCGACGCTCGGCTTCGTGCCAACGCGCCAGGCGATCGCCCGCATCGCCAAGGAAGGCCGCAAATATGGCGTCTCGCTGGGGATCATCACGCAGCGGCCGGGCGAACTCGATCAGACGATCCTGTCGCAGTGCTCGACGCTCTTTGCCATGCGCCTCGCCAACGACCGCGACCAGGAAATCATCCGCTCGGCGATCCCGAATTCGTCGATCTCGACGACGAGCTTCATCTCTTCGATCGGCAACGGCGAGGCGATTGCTTTCGGCGAGGCGATCAGCGTGCCGATGCGCATGCGCTTTTCCCGCGTCGACGAAAAACTGTTACCGAAGGCTGCCAGCGCCAACAGCAAGCACAGCGAGGAAGATCCGGATACGGTCGATCTGCGCAAGATCGTCACCCGCATGCGCGCAGTCACCGTTGGACCCGACATTTCGAATTTCCAACAGAGCTATGCGGCCTCAGCGGCAGCCCTCGACGAGGTTGATGCGGCCGACGAGGAAATCGACGCAAAGCCGAATACTCCGCCTGCCCCCTCGTCCGCGCCGCTCGAATCCTACCGGCGCGAACTGCTGCCGCAGACCCCACGGCTCGACCCCGCCGCGCCGCCGGCGACCGATCCCCGGCTGGACGCGCTCCGCCGCGAGATGCGCCGCGAGGAACCGGTCTTTCCGCGGCCGGCGCCTCCGGCCGATCAGCCCGCGGTCACCCGCCGGGAGCCTGGCCCGTCGCTGCGCGAAAGCATTCTGAAAAAGCCGCTGAGCAGCCTTTACAACAAGGATTGATGCTCCAAAGCCGTGAGCGGCTCGGTAACGTCGAGCACACGCTGCCGCTCCGTCGGAGCGAGCGGCAAGAGCGGCCGCGGCAGCTCTGATTGGGCCGACAAAACATGCTCGACCAGCGTATAGACCACACGGATGCTTCCGAATTCCTTGAACATCTTCCAAAGCGGCTCAAGCAGCCCATCGAGCCTGCGCGCCTCATTGCGGTCGCCTGCCATCGCAGCCTTGGTCAGGGCAAGGGCCGTGCGAGGCAGCAAGCCGCCGACGACGCTGTACCAGGCATCGGCGCCTGAGAGCAGCGCTTCGGCCCCGCCCCAATCGCCGCTATAGCCGATCGCAAGATCGGTCTTCCCGCGCAATGCCGCAAGTTCCCCCCGCACATCGCCGTCGGCCGGCAGAGGCATCTTCACCGCCCGGATCGCCTCGATGTCGGAAAGGCGCTGCAGAAGCTCACGGCTGAAGGTGAAGTGGGTGGTGCCAGGATTATTGTAGATGCAGAGCGGCAGCGGCGCCGCTTTGGTGACCGCGAGGAAGTGCTGGTAGGCTTCTTCCTGGGTCAGCGGCGTATAGGATACGGGCGCCAGCAGAAGCGCATCCGCGCCGGCCGCCTCGGCATTCCTGGCCAGATCCTGGGCGTGGTCCGTCCGGAGAGCCCCGACCCCGACGACGATGGGAACACGTCCTTTAACGCATTCGACCGCCGCCTTGACGGCACGCAGCCGCTCCTCGCGCGTGAGGTAGGCATAGATGCCGGTGCTGCCGAGAAGGCCGATGGAGGTGACGCCGGCGTCACACAGAGGCTCGAGAAGGCGGCAGAGGGCTTCCGTGACCACCCGGCCATTGATGTCGGCGGGCGTTAGCGGAAAGGCCGAAAGGCCATGAAACGGAGACACTGAAGACATGATACGATCCTGAAAAGCGGTCAGTGGGAGAACAGCAGGCGCGATCCGGCACCCGCAAAGAACACGGCGAGGCTTCCCTCGATCCAGCGGCGCGCCCGCGCATAGCCGCGCACCATCGGCGCCGTCGAGAACAGCAGCGCATAACCGGAAAATATCGCGATCCCGAGAAGCACGCAGCCGCCGAACGCGGTGACGGCCATCTCGGGCGAAGCGCCAGGCTTGAGGCCGAGCGACATGATCGCCACCCAGGCCAGAACCGCCTTCGGGTTTCCGAGATGCATCAGAATACCGCGGCGATACAGTGCTCCGAGTTGCGCGGCGGGCCGGACGACCACGCTTGCCGATCTATCCGGGGCAGCCGCCGAGCGAGCCGCCCTCCAGGCGAGCCAAAGGAGGTAAAGCCCACCTATGACCTTGAGGATGAGCAGAGCATGAGCATAGCGGACAAGGAGCGTCGAAATGCCCGTGACCGCGATCAGTCCCCAGCACGTGGACATCGTAATGACCCCGGCGGCAAGCGCCAAAGCCGGTCGCCGCCCTTGGCTCATCGCCACGTTCATGATCGCCATATTGCTGGGGCCGGGACTGCCGGCCGCGATGACATAGGCGATATAGACGACGAGGAGATCCTGCATTTCCATTTTCCGGAAGCATCCAATTCGCTTCCTTCTCCGCGCAAATTGGTCCATCTTGAAGCGCCATTTTCAAAAATATTCATGGACCACTTTACAATGCCCAAACGGCGCAGCACCATCGAAATCCCGTCGCTCAACGCGATCGACCGAACGGTCAATGTCGGCCGCCACCTGGCCCAAGCTCTGCGGAGCGCAATCTCGCGCGGCGAACTGAGGCCCGGTGAGCGCCTCCCTTCGACGCGTTCCCTCGCGGTTTCCTTGAAGATCGCCCGCGGCACCGTCGTCGACGTATTCGATCAGCTGACCGCTGAGGGCTATCTCGAAGCGAAGATCGGCGCCGGAACCCGGGTCGCCGCCGCTCTGACAGATACGACAACAACACCCCTGCCCGCACCGGCGATGCCGTCGGGAGCGGATGCCATCGACCTGCCTTCCCCGGCGGTGCGGCTCATCGCCATAGCCCGCGCGCTCACCCCTCACCCGCCCATTCCCTTTGCCATCGCCGTCCCTGCTGCCGGCATCGCGCCCGACGACAACTGGCGCCGCCTCGGCAATCGCGTACGCACGTCGAAACAGGCAGCTCCCGCGAGCTATCAAGATCCGATGGGCCTGTTCGAGCTGCGGGTCGCCATTGCCGAACACGTCCGACGCGCGCGGGCCGTTCGCTGCGAGCCGGAACAGGTCATCATCACGTCGGGCACCCAGCAAGGCCTCTATATGGCGGGCCGGGTCCTGCTGTCGCGCGACGATCCGGTCTGGGCCGAGGACCCGGCCTATCCGGGGCTGACGGCGGTGCTCGACGATCTCGGCGTCAAGACGCACCGCATCCCGGTCGACGCACAGGGAATGAACGTCGAACGCGGCTTCGAACTCTGCCCGCAAGCGCGCGCCGCCTTCGTCACCCCCTCACATCAATATCCGGTCGGCATGCCGCTCAGCATGGCGCGGCGCAATGCCTTGATTGCCTGGGCCGATCGGAACCGCGCCTGGATCGTCGAGGACGATTATGACAGCGAGCTGCGTTATGCCGGACATCCGTTCCCCTCGATGCAGGGCTTGCGTCCCTCCCGCGTCGTCTATCTCGGCACCTTCAGCAAGGTGCTCTTTCCATCACTGCGCCTCGGCTACGTCATCGCACCTCCTCCGCTCGCAGAAGCCTTTGCGGGCGCCCGCGCCATTCTCGACCGGCACGCGCCGACCGCAGAACAGCACGTTCTGGCCGCCTACATGAGGGAGGGTTATTTCGAAGCGCATATCCGCCGCATTCGCGGCCTCTATGCCGAACGCCGCGCAGTCCTGCTCGCAACGCTCGAGCGGGCCTTGCCGGACGGCTGCCGCATTCAGCCGAGTGATCAGGGCATGCACATTCTTCTATGGCTGCCCGAGGGGACCGACGACGTAAAGCTCGCAGCCCGTGCCCTGTCGGCCGGCCTCGCGGTTCGCGCGATCTCCCCGATGTATGCCGCGCAGGCGGCGCCCCCCGGCCTGATGCTGGGCTTCGGCGGATTTCTGCCGGAGCACTTACAGGCGGCGGTTGGCAAACTCGTCAAATTGCTGGAGCTGCAGATCTTCGGAGTGGAAGTCCAACGCTGAGCCTAAGCCGTCAGCCGTTCCCAGCTGTCGTCCATCTGGTTGCGGAACCATGTCATTTGCCGCTTGGCATATTGCCGCGTCGCCGCAGCACCCTTCTCCAGCACCTCGTCACGGGTCATCCCGCCCTTCAGCATCGCCGCGATCTGCGAGACTCCGATCGCCTTCATCACAGGCGCCTCGGCCGGCAGGTCGAGCGCAAGCAGCGCCCTCACCTCGCCTTCCGCGCCTTGGTCCAGCATCTTTTCGAAACGCCCGTTGATGCGCTGATGCAGCACCGCTCGGTCCGGCAGCACGACGATCTTGCGAGCCTGGGCAGCGTCGATCACCACCGGTCCCGACCGGCCCTGGAAATCGGCGATCGACCGTCCCGTCGCCTTGAACACTTCAAGCGCCCGGACGATGCGCTGCCCGTCCTGGCGGTTGAAACTGGCCGCCATGGCGGGATCAGCCTCAGCGAGCTCGGCATGAAGCCCTTCCGGCCCCTCCTCCAGCAGCCGCGCCCGCAACTCCTCCCGTAACGCCTCCGGTATCTCGGGCATATCGGAGAGCCCACCGGTCAGCGCCTTGAAATAAAGCCCGGTACCGCCGACGAAGACCGGCAGCCGGCCGGCGGCCCTGAGCGCCGGCAGCAGCGCCGAGACATCGCGCAGCCAGGTGCCGGTGGAATAGCCGGCGCCTGCCGGAACATGGCCGTAGAGATGATGCGGCACACCCTGCATTTCCTCTTTCGACGGGCGCGCGGTCAGCACCCGCAGCGTGTCGTACACCTGCATGCTGTCGGCGTTGACGACCGCGCCGTCATGGCGCTTTGCCAGTTCGACGGCGAGCGCGGACTTGCCGCTGGCGGTCGGCCCGGTTATCAGGATCGCGTTCACTGTGCTCAGAAGGTTTTCCATCATGGCTCTCGTTGCCACGCTTGTTGCCAATCCGTCAAATCCCGTGCTGACACCCAAGATCGCCGAACGGGCGGCCGAAGCGGTGAACGCTTCCGGCCTCTACTGGCTGGCAGACGGCATCGCTTGCGACATCGCACTGCGTGACGGCACGGATGCGCCCGCGGCGGAGGCCGATATTCTTGCCGTCATATCAGGCGCGCCGATCGACCTCGTCATCCAGGAGCAGGAGAGCCGCCGCAAGAAACTGCTGATCGCCGACATGGATTCGACGATGATCGGCCAGGAATGCATCGACGAACTTGCCGCCGAAGTCGGCCTGAAGGAGAAGGTCGCCGCGATCACCGCCCGCGCCATGAACGGCGAGATCGCCTTCGAGCCCGCTTTGCGTGAGCGCGTCGCCCTCTTGAAGGGCCTGCCGATATCGGTGGTCGACGAAGTGATCGCCAAGCGCATTACGCTGACGCCGGGCGGGCCGGAACTGATCGCCACCATGAAATCGAAAGGCCATTACACCGCCCTCGTCTCCGGCGGCTTCACCGTCTTCACCAGCCGCATCGCCGCCACCCTCGGCTTCGACGAGAACCGCGCCAACATGCTGCTCGAAGACGGCGGCATCCTCTCCGGCTTCGTCGCCGAACCGATCCTCGGCAAGCAGGCGAAGGTCGATGCGCTGAACGAAATTTCGGCTCAGCTCGGCATTTCGCCTGACGATGCGATCGCCGTCGGCGACGGCGCCAACGACCTCGGCATGCTGCACGTCGCCGGTGCCGGCGTCGCCCTCCACGCCAAGCCCGCCGTCGCCGCCGAGGCCCAGATGCGCATCAACCACGGCGACCTGACGGCGCTGCTCTACATCCAGGGGTATCGGAAGACGGATTTTGTAACGGGTTGAATGTTTAACTCACCATCTCCGAACGGTTGCTAAACCAAACACGGTCACAATCCGACGCGTCGGCATAAAAATTGGCGCGACGCTTACCCCAATCTCCTCATCCCTGTGCTCGTCACAGGGATGCAGCGCGCCCAAGTCCTTGGGCGCGGGACACCCCTTGCCTTCAAGAGCCTCATTCACCGCGCAGACGCGCGATGGCTGGATTCCTGTGACAAGCACAGGAATGACGGAGGAGAGGTTGAGCGAGAACAGAAAATGCGGCGGCTGACCGCGCCTTTCGCCTACTCCATCGGCACCGCCACAAACCGCAGATCGCCATTCGCCGATGCGATCATCAGCTGGGCGTTGCGGCGGCCTTCCTGCTTCAGCGACTTCACCTTGGCGGCGACCGCGTCCGGCGACTTCATGAACTCCTGCGCCACTTCGACGATCACATCGCCGGGCTTCAGCCCTTTTTCGGCCGAGGCGGAGCCGGGCGTCACCTCGGTCACGACGACACCGTCGACGCTCTCGGCAATGCCGAAAGCCTTGCGCGTCTCGGCGCTCAAAAG
Organism: Rhizobium redzepovicii; assembly: GCF_019793435.1. Classification (GTDB taxonomy): domain Bacteria; phylum Pseudomonadota; class Alphaproteobacteria; order Rhizobiales; family Rhizobiaceae; genus Rhizobium; species Rhizobium redzepovicii. Next base: position 86,933 of record NZ_JAILYH010000022.1, read on the forward strand.
CGACAGCGACAGGCCGAGCACGTTCTTCGGCGTTGATGCATCCGGTGACACCTGGCCCTGGTGTTGGTCCGGCGTGGGCGCGCCTGGTGTCGGCTGGGCCTGATCGCCGGAATCCGGCTCGTCCATATCGTTGTTCTCGCCGGGATCCGGGGTGATAACGCCGTCATCCTGCGAACCGTCCGGCGCCGCGTCGCCGGATGCTGCCGCCTGATCGCTGTCTTCGAGCCGGCCGAGCTTCACCTTCACGGTCTGCTCCTTGCCGTCGCGCAGCACCACCACGTCGACTTCCTTGCCGACCGAGCTTTCCGCCACGACGCGCGGCAGATCGCGCATTTCGCCGACGGTCTTGCCGTCGAATTTCAAAATAACGTCGCCCGCCTTGATCGAACCGTCGTCGACAGGCCCACCCTTGATGACGCCGGCGACCAGCGCGCCCTTGGCGGTGTCAAGCCCGAGGCTGTCGGCGATATCGTCGGTCACCGGCTGGATGCGCACGCCGAGCCAGCCGCGCCGCGTCTCACCATATTCGCGCAATTGGTCGACGACGCCGGAGGCAAGCTCGGAGGGTACCGAGAAGCCGATACCGATCGAGCCGCCGCTCGGCGAAATGATCGCCGTGTTGATACCGATCACCTCACCCTTCATGTTGAAGAGCGGCCCGCCGGAATTGCCCTTGTTGATCGCGGCATCCGTCTGGATGAAATTGTCGTAAGGGCCGGCATTGATGTTGCGGCCGCGCCCGGAAATGATGCCGACCGTCACCGAACCGCCGAAGCCGAACGGATTGCCGATCGCCATCACCCAGTCGCCGATGCGCATCGTGCTGGAATCGCCGAATTTCACCGATTTCAGCGGCGCCTTCGGCTCGACTTTCAGCACCGAAAGATCGGTCTTCGTATCCGTGCCGATCAGCTTTGCCTTGAGCTTCGAACCATTGGCGAAATTGATCTCGATATCGTCGGCGCCCTCGATTACATGGTTGTTGGTGACGATATAGCCGGCCGGATCGATGACGAAGCCGGAGCCGAGCGAGCTGACATTGTGGTTCGGGCCATTGTTGCCCTGCTTCTTGTCGAAGAAGTCGTTGAAGAACTCCTGGAACGGCGAGCCGTCGGGCGCACGCGGCGCCGGGCCGACGCCCTCATCGTCCTTGACGTTCTGCGAGGTCGAGATGTTGACCACGGCGTCAAGCAGTCCCTCGGCCAGATCGGCGACCGAAGCCGGACCGTTGTTCGGGGCTGCGGCCTGAATTTGCGGTGCCTGCTGCGGTGCAACCGTTGCGGGCGGCGTGGGTGCAGGAGCAGCCGTTTCCGGGGTAGCCGGAGCGGGTGTAACAACTCCGGGCGCCGTCGTCTGCGGCGCGGTTTGCGCATAGGCGACCCCGTTGATGCCAGCATGCGCAAGAATTGCAGCGCTGGCCATAAGCGCGAGCGTTCGTCTGAAGGGCGAGCGATTCGTGGGGGCCATCAAGCTTCCTCATAAGGGGTAAATGCGCACATTGAGCACCAGCATAAGGCGGAATGATGGAGGGCGAAATCACCTTTTCGCGAAATCCCCGTGCAATATGACGGGCCCTCGCAAAAGCCTGATTATCTCGACCTTTCCACGAAAAAAGGGCCGGCACCCGGGCCGGCCCTTTCAGGATTGTCAGGATGCGAATGGCATCCCTCGGTATCAGTTCGCCGGCTGGGCGGGTGCTGCCGGAGCAGCCGCGCCGGGAATTGCCGGAGCCGGGCTTGTCGGCGCTTTCAGGGTGCCGGCGGCGTTGTCGAAATAGCGGAAGAATTCCGTATTCGGCGACAACACCAGCGTCGTGTCCTGCGATGAAAGCGCTGAAGAGTAGGCGGCCATCGAGCGATAGAACTCGAAGAAAGCCGGATCCTTGCTGAAAGCGTCGGCGAAGACACGGTTGCGTTCCGCATCGCCCTGACCGCGCAGGATTTCCGCATCGCGCTGGGCGCCCGCGGTGAACTCGACGACCTGGCGATCGGCGACGGCCCGGCGGCGCTGACCTTCTTCATTGCCCTCCGCGCGGATGCGCTCGGCTTCGGCCAGGCGTTCCGAACGCATGGCGTTGTAGGTGTTGGGCGCAACCTCGGGAGAAAGGTCGGTGCGGCGAATGCGAACGTCGTCGATATGCAGACCGAGATTTTCGGCATCCGTGCGCAGGTCGTCTCGGATTTCCAGCATCATCGCGACACGCTCTTCCGAGAGCGCGGCATTGTAGTCGCGCAGGCCGTAGACGCGGCGAAGCGATGAATCGAGCTGCGCCCTCAGCCGCGCTTCCGCGGCCTCGCGGTCACCCGAGACCGTTTCGCGGAAGCGGCGAACATCCGAGATGTTATAGATCACGAAGGCATCGACGTCGAAAGTCTGGCCGTCCTGAACCTGAACGCGGATATTGTCGAGATCGAGCCTCAGCGCCTGCTTTTCCACAAGCTGGACGCGGTCGGCATCCATGAAGCCGAAGGGCAGCTTGAAATAGATGCCGGGTTCGGTCTTGACCGACTGGATCTGGCCGAAGCGGACGACGATCGCCTGCTCGCGGGCATTCACCACGAAAATCGACGAATAGAGGCCGACCAGCACGATGGCGAGGATGAGGAGAATGATGGGAAGTCTGTTCGATGTCATGGTTCAACCTCCCTGCTGCGCCGGCTTGCCGAGCTCATTGAGCGGCAGATAGGGCAGCACGCCCTGCTTCTCGTCGATGATGACCTTCTTCGAGTTCTTCAGCACCTGCTCCATCGTTTCGATGAACAGCCGTTTGCGGGTTACTTCGGGCGCCTTCGAATATTCGTCGTTGATCGCGGTGAAGCGCTGCGCCTCGCCTTCGGCCTCCTTAACGACACGGTTCTTGTAGGCGGCTGCATCTTCACGGATTCGTGCCGCATCGCCTCGCGCCTGACCGAGCTTCTGGTTCGTGTAGCGGTTGGCATCTTCGATCGTGCTGTCGCGGTCTCGGCCGGCACGCTGCACTTCTTCGAAGGCATCGGCGACTTCGCGCGGCGGCGCCACGTTCTGGATCGTCACACCGGTCACGGTCACGCCGGCGCCATACCGGTTCATCGTATCCTGCACGATATTGAGCACATCCACTTCGATCGGCTGGCGATTGCTGCGGAAGGCGTCCTGCGCCGGACGACGCCCGACGATTTCGCGCATGGCGCTGTCGGAAACCTGCTGCAGGGTCTCTGCCGGATTTTCGACGTTGAACAGATAGGCCTTCGGATCGCTGACCGTGTAGAAGACCGCGAACTGCACGTTGATGACGCTCTTGTCGCTCGACAGCATCAGCCCGTTCGAAGACGATGCAGAGGTCGCTCCGATATTCAGCTGTTGCACGGTCACCTTGACGGTCTCGACGGATTCCAGCGGCCAGAGATGGAAATGCAGGCCGGGCATCGAAATCTCGTCCTTCGGCTTGCCGAACCGCAGCTCGACGCCGCGTTCGTCCGGCTGCACCACGTAGACGCACTGGATCAGCCAGAAAATGGCGACGACCGCCGCGACGATCACCGCCACGCCGCCGTTGAAACCGCCGGGAACGATGTTGCGCAGCTGGTCCTGGCCGCGCCGGATGATATCTTCCAGATCGGGCGGTCCGCCCTTGCCGCTGCCACCGCCCCGCGGGCGGTTCGGCCCTTGGCCCCATGGTCCCTGATTATTACCGCCGCCGCCGCCCCAAGGGCCGCCGCCGCCATTCTGATTGCTCCAGGGCATCAAAACCTCGTTGTTCGTTAAGTCTTCCACGCATCCGGAACCGTGGGGGCTGACCGGCGGATGCGTTGGGACCGTTATAAGTATCGCCGCATCGGCTTTCAACGCAACGTGAGAAACTTGGTCAATTTAATTGGAAAATAGTTCATTTTCAGGCGTGTCGGCGCTCGTAGACGACGAAGCGCGTGGGGTGACTGTCCTTGTCGCCTGCCGGCACCGCTATAGACTCCCCTGCCCGCCAGATGTCGGGATCGATCGCGGGGAACGAGGCGTCTCCGTCGAGATCGGCTTCGACATGGGTGATGCACATCCGGTCGGCAAGGCCGATCGCCTGGGCATAGATCTGCCCGCCGCCGATGATGCAGATCTCGTCGATGCTCTTTTCGCGTGCCAGCCTTTCGGCCGCCGTCATCGCCTCCGTCAGCGAATGCGCCATGGAAACATCGGGATGGTCTATCGCCGCCTGCCTGGAGATGACGACGTTCGGCCGCCCCGGCAGCGGCTTGCCGATTGAATCATATGTCTTGCGGCCCATCACGACAGGCTTGCCCAATGTCAGCGCCTTGAAGCGCTTGAGATCGCTCGACAGCCGCCAGGGCATGTCGCCGTCGCGCCCGATGATGCCGTTGCGGGCAACGGCGGCAATAATGGTCCTGCGGATATCGGCCATGGAATGTCTCGGATCAGACGGCGATCGGCGCCTTGATGCTGGCATCGGCCTCGTAGCCGATCAGCTCGAAATCGTCGAAGGTAAAGCTGAAGATGTCTTTCACATCGGGATTGATGCGCATGAAGGGAAGCGGCTTCGGCTGGCGCGCCAGCTGCAGCTTCGCCTGGTCGAAATGGTTGTGGTAGAGATGGGCGTCGCCCAGAGTGTGCACGAAATCGCCAGGCTTCAGCCCGGTGACCTCCGCCACCATCATCGTCAAAAGCGCATAGGAGGCGATGTTGAACGGTTTTCCGACATCATCAGTTTTTTTCATAACTTGGTACCATAAAACGAGTCAGTTCTCATTGTCGGCTTCCGCTGACGATAGTCAATTCGGACAATTCAAATTCAACATTTGAGATCGTCCCCTACCTCAGAGCCGCCAAACGAATAAGCATCCGCCATCGGCGGATTCCGCTTTTTGAAGAAAGCCTGAACTGGCGTTGATTTCCGCTAAAGCCAGAGTTCAGGCTTTCTTTGGAAGAAGCCGTCCGAAGGACGTCCGTTTCCGGCGACAAGCCGGTTTGGACCCTTTGGGCTCGTTCACAGGGATCGGACTTCTAGCCAAGTCCAACAATTCTTTCCACGACAATTACCCGGGCCAATCTTGCGACAGAACGTAAAGGTTCTGTCAATCAGCATGCGTCATGAAGGCTCAAATCAAGTGGGACATGAGGACTCTGATGCCGACGGTTTACGCTCTACGCGAGCGAGTTGCTGATATGCTCCTGGGCTATTCTGACGAAAAGAGGAAGACGCTGGAGAATAGGCGAATAGGCGCGGACAACAAGGACAAGGGCACCGAGTTTGAGCGCCACTATGGCGTCTATCACCTAATGCAAGGAGCATTCAACAGCGTGACGCGCAATCAGGATGGGACACGTTTTTACGTGTCCAACAATCTTATTGCAGACGCTGACGATCTTTACGTTAGCGAAGATGATTGGCTTACTTTCGTCCAGGCAAAGGATCGTCTTGAACTAAGCTGGTCGGCCGTTTCCGAAAGACTGGAAGAACAACTGAGAGAACTACGAGCGTACGGCCTGGAAGCACACTCGACCGTCGAGCTTGTCGTTTCCAGGGAGAACATTGCGAAAAACCTGAAAGAAAAGGTCCCACCGTCTTTGGTTGCCATCAACGTTGTTCATTTTGAGACCAACGACGAAGTCTTCCTCGGGTTTGCTGAGCTGCTTACTGCTCGGGAAACCGACCAAATTGGGAAGGAAAATGCTCGCCATCATTACTACGACGCGTGGCGTACTCTGGAGTTTAGCGCCACCGCCAGTCAGGTCGCGAGGCGAGCCCACCGGCTGTCTTACGGGACCTTGCGCACTCTCGATGCGAACGTCGAATTGCCGAAAAAAGTCGAAGAAGCCTTGGCGGCAGTTGAGTTTTTAACGTCGAGGGTTATTGGCCGACGCCTCTATTACGCATTTAAGACGCAAGATTTCACGCCACTTCGGTGGGAGATTGAGTCCCCACAGTGGAAAAGATTCGCCAATTCTTTGTGTCATGCGGAGAACCTTGATTACATCGGATTCTTGAACCTTCTGGAAGAAGTAAGATGATCAATCACATTTTCGGCACGAAAGTTGTCTCCGATGATGACCGCGCTTTTGCGACAAAACTGCAGCAACGTAACGCCCTGAAAGATGACGTCGGCCCTTCTTTTGCTGATGCAGCGGAACGCTTGGCCAAACTCTTCATTAAGGCCTTCCCTGATCGAAACCTGTCATTGCCGCAAAAGGTGGCACTATACTTCGAAGTCGAAGACGCCGATGATGCGGCGACAGTTCTGACCGCACAGCTTGAGAAGGAAGGCATATCAGTCGGGACGGCCTGCTTTTGGCTGCACCGCCGTAAAAGCTCGTTTGATGATGTAATTGTAGATGTCGCAAAAGCTTTCATCGACGATATCGCGGGTGCGAACGTTTCAGTTATTTTACAGCCTGGGGCGCTTCGGCCCGATGCGATACGGGCCTTTTTAGTCCACACATCAGGCCAGATAAGCCCAACCGCTCCAGTCGTTGTCCTGACCACCTGGTCAGCGCCAGACCTTGAAGACACGTTGGAGAGCGCCCTCGAACCTGAGTTTTCGTCTCGAATGGTGATCGGCAATATGGCCGACGGATCGCTGGCAAGTGACAGCAACCTTTATCTATCTAGCCGGTTTAGTAGCTCTCAGCGTCTGGGCTTTCCCAGTGGGTGGGACAAGAATGATTTTCATCCGAAGTCAGTCCGCCTTGCGATGCAGAAACAGATGGACCTCGACCGTTCTCGAAAACAGGGCTTAAGTTTCGACGGCACCTGAACCGCAATTAAGTCAGATGACCTGCTCAGAGCCAGGCTGCCAATACTCCAGCTTCGTGCCACTCTCCACAACGATCCTTAAATCTCTTATCAATCCGGCCGCCTCAACCAGAGCGCCGGTCCGAGCGGCTGGATCGACCTGGTCAATATTCATGGCAACGTCGTAAAGCTTAACGACGGCATCCTCTGCTGTCCCGCTACCTGGTATGCCGACTGTCTCTCGGAGGTCTCGGGCCGTTACAATCGAACGAAACAGGAGTGATTTGACCTCGTGGTCGCTCAATTTGTCGATTTGGTTGGCCGCACGGATTAATTCCGCAACGAATGCAGCCTCAACGTTTTCGCTCAAACGAGAATGTCCATCCACCGTGCATGTCCAGTCAATTTCTTTCCGAGGCGGTTAGTCGCCGAAAACGACTGCTCCTCGTAATCCTTACATAAGCTGGTGCTCTTCGGTTTCCACCGGTGGCTTTCAACGAAGTGCGGACGCGGCCGCCAAAATCCGCTGGGAGCTTCACTTCAAGAATTTTGTGTAGCCGCTGCTCATACCGCAACCTTCGCCGTTGAGCGCTGTCCAAAAGTTTACCGGTCATATGGCGCAACTGGGTGCGTCCACGCCTGAAGAACTTACTAATCCTCCTTCACCGCAGGCCGACTAAACGGCTCCGTTACCGTCCATCGAACTCCCGCACCCCAGTTTTCGCTCTCAGCAGTGAGTTCGATATTCAGACGGGCAAAGGCCTGCTCCAGCTTCTTTAAGGTCTCCAGATTCAATGCGCCGATTTGCCCCGTTTCCAACCGGGTGACGAAGTTCCGGTTTACGCCAGACATCTCTTGGAGATCACGCATCGACAGGTTAGCCATCGCCCGCGCCGCTCGGAACTGCGCTCCCCGAAATCGATCCTTTTGGCCCGGCTTGAGCCACCGCACCCCTGCCCCCTGTGTTCCTGTCCCTGGCAGAAATTCGATACCGTTTTTTTCAAACGCCTTTTGCATGTCTTCGGCATCTGAAGAGAACAGCTTGTACTTAGCGGCTTCCCATCGACTGACTTCGCGGCGATCCAGTCCCACCCACGCCGCGACATCCTCTTGATCTTTACCAAGAAGCGCTCGTGCTGCCCGGAATTGGCTCGCCAAAATCCTCATTTGGCGGAAGAGCAGCCCTCATTTGCAAAATGTCAACATATTGAGCGTTTGTCCCACCAAAGGAGATTTCAACTCTTTTTCTTTGCGTATGTCTCACGAATCGGTCTATTTCCTTGCTCGCCAGTAAACGGAACTCGAATCAAAAGGTCCTCTCGATGAACGACAAATGGCTTGGAACCCCGCCCTTCGTGATCCTCCCGCGACTGAGGTCGCTTCTGGCTGATCTCGAACAACTTGCCCTGCCCGGCAGCCACCCGGTACCGAACGAGCTTGTCACCATCCGGAATTGCTTTGTCGCGAGCCGCGCGGTGCCCTGCTTGATGGGCGAGATGAGCGGACATCCGTCTATCAAGGACGGTCCCGGTATCACCTCCGAACTGTTTTATCTCGACGGGAAGCGGAAGCTCGCGCGGACGTTGAGCCGTTGGTATCGGTTCGACGAAGGCCTCATCTGATCCGGGCGGAGAATATCGATGGATACGGCCTTTAGGGACAACCTCGAAGAATACATCACCAAACTCCAGCGGATCGCGATCCAGCTGAACGGATTGCGAGGCGCTCATCCGCTGAGAATCGGGCGCGAAGGTGCAGCAATCGCAATGCGGTCTGCCCGCCTCTTTTTGTCTTATTGTGCGCTCGTGAGCCTGGTTCGGCGGAACATTGAGCTGATCTCGGAGCCATTTTGCGTAGCGCTGATTATCGTACCGGCTGAATGGCAACTGACTGACGTCAATGAGGCGGCGAAAATCCTCTTCAAAGATGAGAAAATTCGCTTCTATTTGCATCCTGCAGCCAAAAGCAGGCGCGGCTGGGATATCGACGCTACTGAACAACTGGTATTTGGCAAGGTGATCATCTTTGCGACCGAGGGATCGCCGGTTCACGAAGATTTCGAACTTGCTGCAACGATGCGCGACCGTCTCCGAACATGCAATGTCCGCCACCTCCGAGCGCTAGCCAAGCTTAGAGGCTGCGGCGACATCTCCGACGATCAGGCTGCACTGATTGCCGAGCAACCATCCGAGAGAATGGAGGCCATTTTCCGGATCGGCCAACCGGCTCGTAGGGCAGCGCTTAGGCTGACCGAGCTTGGCCCAAAACGGCCGGTCTCCGAGAAAGCTAAGCACCTGGACCTCTCTAAGGGCTTCGGTGCGGCTGGTGATTGGGCGCAGGAGCTGAAAAAGGACCTGCAAGATTGGCGAGATGGAAAGCTACCGTGGTCTGACGTTGACAAGGGATGCCTCCTCTATGGCCCACCTGGGACTGGGAAGACCAAGTTTGCGGCGGCTCTTGCAGCTGAATGCGGCATGCATCTGGAAGCCACAAGCATTTCGAGGTGGCAAAGCAGCAAAGATGGCCACCTCGGCGATATGCTGAAGGCCATGTATAAGGCGTTTGCAGCCGCCAGGGAAAATGCGCCATGCCTGCTATTTCTCGATGAATTTGACTCGATTGGTGACCGTTCGAAGTTCGTTTCCAGTTACGCGGACTACAGCATCCAGGTCGTTAACGGACTTCTGGAATGCATCGACGGCATCGAAGGACGAGAGGGCGTCGTTGTTGTTGGCGCTTGCAACAATCCCGAACGGATCGACCCAGCTCTTGTCAGGAGTGGGCGGTTGGAGAAACACATCCACTTCCCACTGCCGGATGCACAGGGTCGCGCCCAAATCCTCGCGTTTCATCTTCCTTCGCTCGCGGAGCATCCTTCACTGAAGGAAATCGCCGCCAAATTGCCTGGCAAAAGCGGGGCTGATCTGGAACGCCTGACGCGGGATGCCCGACGCGTTGCGCGGCGGGAGCACCGGGGCGTAACAATTGATGACCTCCGAGAAAAGATCGAGCCACTCCCTGTTTTAAATGAAGGCTACCAACTGCACATCGCAATACACGAAGCCGGTCATGCCCTTATCGCTCACGCTTTGCGGGTTGGGAGAGTCGAGCGAGTTGAGGTGTTTGATAACGCCCAGAACTTCGCGACAGACATCGATGCGCACGGGATCACTGTTATCCAGCACCAAAGGCTACCCTTCAGAACCAAGGGGGAAATGATGAATCTGGTCGCCATGCACTTGGCTGGCGCGGCTGCCGAAGAGGTCTTTTACAAAGACCGGTCGACTATGGCCACAGGTTCGAGCCGAAGTGATTTCGCGATGGCAACGGAACTCGCTGTCGAAATGGTCACGAAATACGGCTTTGGAACGTCGCCCTACTATCTCCCCAGCTCCGTAAACACGAACAGCCCATCGGAGCTGTGGCGAGATCGCCCACTGAGAGCGGAGGTCGATGGCATTCTTCGAACCGAGTACGCGCGGGCAAAAGACATGCTCAACGGCCTGCAGCAAACGCTTGTGAAATTCGCTGTCCAGCTGGCCAAACACAAACGACTGCAGGGAGATCAGCTGGAAAAGCTCTGGCCAGGGCCGTCCTAATTGGGCGAACCGCAGGCAAGGAAATGTTGAGCGGCCTTTTTGCTGTGTTTCCTTGGCCCGTGAAAAGCTTGCTCTCGCGGTGGTGCGGGCCGTGGCATTCGACATGAGTGAACCGGTGCCTGGCGATGCGTCCATGAAATCTGGCTGACTCAGCCAGCTCCCAGACATCCTGAACCAGAACGACAGCGGCGGCATTCCGGCGCGTCATCCCCATCCCTTTGCCTTCACGAAAGGAACAGCTGAGTGCGAGCTTGGATCATCAGTGACCTTCACTACTCCCCGATGGACGCTCTCGGGGGCGTTCCCTTTCGCATTCCGGATGCGGACATCTGCATCTGCGCGGGCGACATTTCGGAGAATGTCTCAAGGAGCATCGCTTACCTGCGACGCGACATCGGGCGGCACATGCCCGTCATCTTGGTCTTGGGAAATCATGACTACTACAGCGGCAGCATCGATTTTGCCCTGGAAAGAGCACGTCGCGAAATCGAAGGCACCCGTATCCATCTCCTCGAAAATCAAAGCATCGAGATGGCCGGATGCCGCTTTGTCGGCGCAACCTTGTGGACCGACTTTGCGGTGTCTATCGGTGGGGACGAGCATATTCCGGCGGAGGAGCGGCGGACCAAAGCGTTCGGTCTAGTGCCGTACCGAATGGCGGACTTCTCATGTATTTTCCGATCCGACCCACGACACCCCGGTGAAAACGGGCTGATCACAGTTCAGGAAATCCTTAAGCGCCACATCGAGAGCCGGTCGTATATTGATCAGGAACTCGAAAAGCCGTTCGGCGGCCGCACCTTCGTCGTGACGCATCATGCACCGCTCATTCAGAGCTTCGACCCTCGCTTCTATGGCGAGATAACCAATGCGGCGTTCGGAAGTGATCTGTCCGACTTGGTCGCGCGGCGGCGGCCGTCGGTTTGGATTCATGGTCATATCCATAAATTCCGTGACTATATGGCTGACAAAACTAGGGTGATCTGCAATCCTCGTGGTTACGGAGGCGAGCGAGACATGAATGGATTTCGGTCTGGGTTCGTTATCGATCTGTAGAAGACGTCAAGACGGAAGCTCAGGTCCTGGAAGGCATCATCAGCTGGGTCGAATGGCCACCTGCCCTCTGCGATCCGCGTTCCTAAGATCGATGAGTAGAAGCGCCATCTGCTGAAAGTCTTCGTCGTTCAAACCAGAATAGTCCTCGCCCAGGCTCGCGAAGTGTGACCGCAGTGGCCTGCCACTGCGAATTTCCTCCAGAACTGATTAGAGTCCGTGACGTGCTACTGAATTTTCATCCGGCGGCGAATAGAGCCTCGGCGGTAAAAAAATGTGGTTGGAGCGAAGTCATGCGTTCAATCTGACCCTTGACTACGTCTACACCGCGACGACGTTTTCCTTCCCAAACCAAATTTCGGCCTTGCTCAATACGGCGGGAGTGGGGTTCCGGTAGTAAACTGCCAGCTCTTCCTTCGCTCTGGTGCAGCAAACATAGAACAATTTGCTCGTCCGCTCTCTGACGGTATCCGTGCCGCCGCCTTCAAAAAGATATTTGAAATTGTAGTTGTTCCACCCGCCAGCATCGAGAACGACCAGCACACGTTTGAACTCCCGTCCCTTGATTTTATGCTGCGTTGAAAAAGTCGTTCGCCCTTCCAAGTAGTCGTAGAGCTTTTGGAACGTTCCGTAACTGACGTTGGTCAGCCGGTCGAAAAGATAAGGTTTCCGAACTTGGAAATCATTGAACTTGTCGTCTTTCAGGCAGAAGCCCTTCTCGTGGGCGTAGTCGATAACATCCATTATCGATTTATCGCTCATAGCTGCAATCGCCTCGACGTTGTCCCTGATACGCACCTTATCCTGAGCATTTGTCAGCCTGAACTCAGTTTTGCGCAGGAATTCGTTGTATTTCCTCTGCTCGTAAAGATGGACGACACTCTGGATTTTGAAGACATGCTTCACGAAATCACATCGTTTTGAACCTTTACGCGCGATCTCATCTTCCGTTTGCTTCTTGTCATCCACCAATTGGTCTTTATCGACATACAGACTGCGTAAGAGGTGAAAATCCGTTTGATTTGCGCGATCCAGCAAATCCGGGTGGGCGTTGATAAATGTTTGCATTCCGGCCGTGGGCTTTACGGCGTTGAGGTCACTTCCGCTCTTGCCCTGCTGCAGTGACGCGACCACTTCGCCGAACGTTTTCCCGTCATAATCCTTCAGATCACCATTCTTTTTGATGTAATCGACGATCCTTTTTTTGAAAGCGAGCACGCCGTCTTTGTCGTAGATTTCCATCAATTCGCCAAAACCTGCCTGGGGAGCGATCAGGTTATGAGTAAGATTGAGTTCCTTCGTCTCCAAAACATCCGAAAAATCCCAGCCGAGATCGTCGCGAACCTCAGGTAGCTTGTCGTCATCACCCGTGGAGTGGTAAAAGCGCACAATGCCATCCCGCACCTTCCCGCCGCTCATATTAGGCGCGTTGAGGTCTTGAGAGGCAACCTGAACGATCCCGTCAGTTCGCAAGGCATTCGCTAACTCAAACACACGGCGCGGATTACGGCGGTTTTGTTGTTTTTTGACCTCGCTGACGGAGCCACTCTGAACGTAGGGCTGGATTGAGCCGACTCCTTCTTCGTAGATTGACTGCATGGCGTCGCCGAAGAAGCCGCAAACACCAACCCGCGTGCTCTGGGATAGGCATTCGAGTAGAATTTTCACGACCTCTGGAAAGGTGTCCTGGTACTCGTCGACCAGAATGTATCTGAAGCGATCCCGAAGAATATCTCGTATTTTCGGGTACTGCTCAAACATTCCGTGAGCGAGAAGGATGACCTCGTCATGCGAGACAATACCCTCGCTCACCCTCTTGAATTCTTTGTATTGGATGGCTTTCCCTGCAAACATGTCGTCGGAGACAACAACTGTTCCGGGGTCCAACGTTGGATCAGCACCACTCAGGAAGCCTCGAAGAACCTTTGCAAGCTCCTTCTGAAACGGGCTGATGGCCTCCCAAAGGAAATCGTGGATGGTGCGAACGACTAGCCTGTCGTTACTGATACGACTTTCGACTTCCCGAACCGCAGCGTTCGTGAACGTGATACATGCGACGAATGCGCTCGGGTCTTTCCGGAGCAGCTCGCCGATGACCTGCACTAGGGAATAGGTTTTTCCGCTTCCGGCACCGCCGCTCAGCAGAAAATTCCTTCCCGCATGAATGTGGCCTAGAACCTCCTCAACTTCAGCTTCAAGTTTCAGCCCGCCTTGATCCATCGCAGGCCCTCCTCGATATATCCTGGAGTGTTCCAGTTGCTAAATTCAGACGAAAATTCCTTGTTGATCCCTTTCGGAGAAGCAACGGCCGAGTTGGTGGTGGCACTGTTCAATAGGATTTCGATTGCAAAGGAAGGCTTCCTTGAAATGCCTTTTTCCGCCATTTTGAATGATGAGCCACCTTCAAGATATTCCTTGAGATACATCTGAACCAGACTAGGGAAACCTGCCTTCTCCACGCCAGCCTCGTCTGTCGTGGCGTCCTTTACGAACGCGCGGTTCACATGAAAGAATGCATCCTCAAAACTTCTGGCATGGTAGCCATTGCCATCGCTGTCGGTCTCGGAAATCTGGTAGGCACAAAGGAGTTGGCCGCCAGGTTTTGGACCCCATTTTCCGGTTGCGACGTCCTTCCAGACCGCCTTTTGCTCAACCTTCAAGCCCAGAAAATACGCGACCTCCGGCCCGACGTTGTGAAAAAACTGGAGCGCGTGATTGGTTGTGTGGGTTGCTTTATCAACCTCACGCGCACGAAGCACACTTTTGGGCTTGCCGTCTTTGGTCAGGGCTGGACTACCGTCCTCTTCGAGAACCGCCTCTTCCAGCGCTGAATCGATATCCGTGATTATGAGGGTCTTGACCCCGATAAAATGAAGGAAAATTTCGTAAATCTGCGAATGTGCGCCAACCTCGATCATTGATATGTTTTGGGATAGCAACGCGACTGGCGGATATTCCCCGCTCTGCCAGGCGTTAACGGCATCGTTTTGGTCAACCTTGCGCATCATCGCCGGTAGCAAAATTCGCTCAGTGTCACCCTCAACGAGGATAGCTTTGTCGGCAAAAAACAGCTGCGATCTGTTGAGCGTTAGGTACTGCTTCAGAAATGCGTAATGTCCGCTCTTCCCTGCAGCCTTGTACAACCCACCCAGCTCTTTAAGGCTTCGCGACTGGGTTTCACCCTCGATGCGCCGGAAATACTTGATGTCATCGAAATCAGATTCCGCAACGATGTGGGCGGAGTGGGTCGACAAGATCGTCTGCAACGGTCTGGTGACTCCATCGGCATTTTTGACCGTATTGCCAACCAGTCGTTTGATGTTGGAGATAAAGATCGCCTGCATCTGCGGATGGGTGTGTGCCTCCGGCTCCTCGATGAAAAGGAGATTTATGTCCGAGGGACGTGGCGACCTGCCGCGCTTGAACTCGTTGAGAAGAATCTTGATCTCGAAGATGATCGAGATCAGATTTAGATAGCCAAGGCCATTGTGATTTTCTGGCAGCGTGGTGTCCGCGCCCTGCCGATACATGACAGTCGTGTTCTCGCCAAGAAGATCACGATGCTGCAGGGTCGATTTGATTTTGATCTCGGTATCACCCTCCTTGATGCCACCAAAACTGCGCACATCGGAGATAACCGACCTGAAAAGGTCATCGTAGATCACATCGAGTTGGCTATCGGTGTCGCTGAGAGCTTCCTTGAAGGTCTCAAAGACCTCCTCGTCCTCGGCATCTGAGGCCATCGCACTATAAATCTTTGCCGACATCGCTGACAGACCGCGATCAGAATCTTTGTTCGAGACGGACCGGCGAGCATTTATCCGCTTGAACGAGACAATATCCTCTACCCGTATAGCTTCCTTTAATAGGTCGACATATTCGGCCTCGATGACAGCGGCCGTAACATGGTCAAAACGGACGCTGCGCTTGGCAATCTTGAAATATTTCCCGTGGAATTCTTGAAGAAACTTGCGGGCGTGTTTGGGCTTCTTTTTCTCGCTCAGCTTCTTCTCGTTGAACGAATGATAATCTCTCATCATCGACGCGAGATTTTCAGACGACAGCTGATACAGGAAGTCTAGAACGATGAACCTGTTTTCGGGATCGAGGTCCATTACGATTGCGTTCCCGACATTCGCGAGATCGTCGTGGTCGCCATACTCAACGAAAAGGCGCAACGAAATCCCGCAGAACGGAAATGGGTCAACCGGCGGAGCATTGTTATTGAGAAGGTCAATCAACTGCTGCTGAAAGTCCGTGTTGAAATCGTCGAACTCAAAGCGGGCAGTCGCACTTCCGTTCAGGAACCTCTCTAGGGCGAGGAGCAACGAAGTCTTCCCGGAGTTGTTTTTGCCGACCACAATCGAGAGGTAATCCTCCAAGTCGATCTGCAGGTGCTTGAGTGACCTGAAATTTTGTATCGAAATCTTGGCTATTTTCACGACAACACCCGGCGCAATCTGTTGATTAGCGATACATACCAAATCAAAATGATTCGCCTATAACGTGAAGCCTTCTTTCCGCACTAAATTACAAGTCTGCATTCCGCGTTCGGAACCAAGCGATCTCTCGGCCTAACCCGAGGAGTTTCGTATCTCCGTTGTCTCTGAAGTACGAGTACCTTCGCCATTCCCCAGGAAGCCGCATTTATAGCGAAATAGCATATCCAACGACGAAATATGTGGTTTATGCCGCTCTGCGGACTGTGATCATCTTCGTGAATTCGGACAATATATCCGGATAAAACTGCGCTAGGTGACGCACCACTCTCGCATTGGCGGTTATGCGCGTCACGTATCCAATGGCCAGCACCAGGTCGAGATGATCAGCGCCGTAATCTTGCTCAATGGTTTTGAACTCACGATCAAGTGTCGCCGCTTCCTGCTCCATCAACGAGATTTGGTCTTCGCTGAGCCCAACGGTCTTCTTCTTGGGAGACACGAGCATAGAATCCGACGTGGCGGCGACCAAGGACTTGGCATAGCTGACCGTGAATTTGTTCATCACGATCATCAACCCGGCGGCTTCGATCTGCCGCATGGGTTTCATTTTTCGCAGTTCGCCGATTGTGTTGATGGGGACATGCTTCTCTTTAAGCAGATCAATGGCCTCAGCGCACATCCCGTCCAGTAAGTTCTTCTTATGGCGAATACTGGAAATGTTTACATTGAGCGCCCGCGCCAGGCGCTCTTCAGGCACGCCTTTTTCAATCGCCTTCAGGATCATCTTATGTTCCTGGATCGTGGCTAGACGACTTATGCGACGATTGTAGGTGTAAGCTTCGTCTTCCGTGGCAACCAGGCAAACCACTTCGGTGTCGCCTCGTTTGGCAAGGACGTCGATACGGATGTGGCCATCCAAAAGATGAAACTTATCGTGTTGTTGGCTGTCCCGGATAACAACTGGCGGCTCGATGATGCCCACCTCGTCAATCGAGGCGGCTATCTGTGCGTATTTTACAGATTTCAAAGCAGCGGATGACAATTGCTTCAGGGGCAGAATTTCCGCAATCGGTATCCGTAAGCTCATGTCTTCGAACGAGAGCGGAACAGAGGAAGTGGCAAAAGAGGATTTCATCGTGAATGTCCTCGTTCACTCTGGAGCCTCGTAGCCAACGCCTCGGGGAGTGAAGCAAGTCCTTCTTCGCCCAATATGCCGGTGAATTGAGCATCCGCCAGGAGTTTGCGAACGGCCTCTGTAATGAAGGTCAGGCGAGCTTTGGCCGTTTCTGCGCGGCGTATCAGTATCCGCTTGCGATCAACGTCGTCTTGAAACGCCTTGAGCAAAGCCTCCGACGAAATGGGGCGCGGTTTCCCTTTGCTGGTTGTGATTAGGCATGGAATAAGGACCCCGCATTTGGGGTGATCGGCGTCCAAACGGGACCCCCATCTGCGATGGGGTTACAACAGCCTCCGGTTTCATCGGAGGCTTTTTGTTTGGATGCTTATTGTG